>CAVXLO010000019.1:0-249495 GCA_963762555.1 uncultured Verrucomicrobiae bacterium | reverse complement strand
AGAACTTCTGAGAGGCGCCGACGGCTCCACCGCGGGTTAGCCTCGATCAATGCCTTTATCTCGGCGATCTCGACGCCGCTGATTTGGCGACCTTGAACAATATCAACATCCGGCACGCGGTCAGACTACCAAGAGGATTTTTTGGAGTCCCGTACAAAATGAAGAAATCTTGCCCCCACAAATCCGACGAGGAAGTATCCGGTCTATTCTAGACCTGAGTAGTTACCCGCCAGATCGCTGAGAAACTGCTCGATCTTGGCCTCGCCTCCATTGAGATCTTCCCGGCAGCGCATCCCGTGGAATTTGATATAGCGCCGAATCCAGTCACAATAGCTGCGCTCGGTGCGAATGGAGTAGTGCTTGAGCCGCATCACTTCCCGCACCTGGTCCAGCAACTTGAGCTTCGGGTTGGGGGTAATCAACTCGAACCGCACCTGCCCGCCCGGTCCCCAAGGGTGCGATCTTGGGGCTTGACCGTTGGCCTGAGGCCCCATATACTTTTGCTAATGAAACTAGGAATGAATTCCCAGTTTGTCCACTATTATCCGCTTAACAGGAATGTTTTCCATGTTAATAAATAGTTAGTCGCTTCAAGACATGAAGAATCCGACGGACAAGCAAATCGCAAGCGTTCTTGGGGGGATCATAGCTGACGGGTTCAACCGCAGTCTGAGGGCGCTTGTGAAGGCTGGCGCAATAGATACGTCGAAACTCAACAAGGAGTATAAGGGAGTTGGGAGCAAGTCCTACGACCTTGTTACAGAGCAGATCGAGATTACGGCCAAGTATGGCGCTCAGGAAATACGGCGCCTCTTGTCAGATGAGGATGACAACCCCAGTAAGAGCGCCTAACTTTTCGGTAGAGCGAATGGCGGCGGGCGGCGCCTGTTTGCAGATTCGGGCACTTGGCGTCCGCCGCCATCGCTCACCTCGGCGTTAGCGACGAGCACATGCTATGCGAACCAACTTAGAAAGCGTTCAGCGTTTCATTCAGACGGCAAGCCTTGTGAGCTTGCTTCTAATGAACACGGGTGCTTCAGCACAAGGCACCTTTCAGAATCTAGACTTTGAGCAGGCCAGCGTGTCTCCAACGCCTGTGAATGGGTACGGCGGCGAGCTTGAGCCAGCACTTCTGTTCCCAGGATGGACGGTGGGCTCCAACACCAATGCGTATCACTTGTACACACTTTACAACAACCTGACACTAGACTCGCCAGCAGTCAATTTGATCGGTCCCCTTTTCCCGAACGGGCTGGGGATCAATTCCTTGCAAGGCTCGTATTCGGCGGTATTGCAGTATTCCGCATATTTTCAAGAAATGACTTTCCTAAGCCAAATCGCCCTTCTCCCGGCTGGTACAAGATCCATGAGCTTTGCAATTTCGTCGGCCGCGGGTATTTACGCACCGAACGTGACTCTCAATGGAGTGAGCATAAGTCTTGTGCCCATTAGCGGAGGACGGTTGGCGGGCGACGTGACGGCTTTTGCGGGTTCCACTGTTGACCTTAGGTTTAATGCCGTGAACTGGATCACTCTATTCGATGACGTTCGCTTTTCCAATCAACCAGTTCCTGAGCCAGGCATCTTGAGCTTGTCTGTTGTGGGCGCACTGGTTGTTTGTTTGGGTGCCCTAAGCCGAAGGTGCCAGAGCTCCGCCGCTAACCTGACGCCGGAGCCGACAGCCGCCAGCGCTTCTGTTATCGGTAGTCGTTCTGCCAGGTCGGGGCCGCGGTCCTTCATCGGCGGCTGCGGCTCAGCTTTTCGTTATGCTGTGATGGAGGAGTATGCTTTGCGAGAAATGCAATAAGCAGGAAGCAATGGTCCACATTACAGAGAACTGGGCTGGCAGTGACGTCTCGAAGACGATCAACGTGTGCGCCGACTGCGCCCGGTCATTTCCCGGCCTGGAGGGCATACCTAACTTGGACGGCGCGTTCAAAGGTGCACGGTGCCGGTATTGCGGTGGCAAGCCCTACAGTGGTGGACCTGATCCGTTGGGCCGCAGAGAGTGTAAATGCACACGTCAGGAAGCGCGAGTAGCGCCTCGTGCAACCTCACAATTATGGGCGACAGCGCTGAATCGTGCGGCAGCTTTTCAGAAGGCATTATGAATACACCTCAATCCCTTAGGCGTTTTTTGATTTCAGTGGCAACTCCATCGCGGCTCCGCGCTCGAAGCCTGCTCAATCTGCCGGCGCTCCGCTGGCCAGGCAGTTTGCTTGTGGCCGTGTGGCTTTCGGGCGCTGGCGTGGTCGAGGGCCAACAGCCGGTCGCGAGAACTCAGCCGGCCGGTCCAGTCCGCGCAGTCTCCGCGCAGCTCAACGGCATGGCCCTTACCAAAGGCCTCGACACGACGGCCTGGTTCGACTGGGGTCCAGACAGGGCTTACGGCAACTCGACCCTCGCGACCAACATTGGAAGCGGGATTCGAGTTGTGCGGGTGAGCACTCTGCTTGAAGGGCTGACCGAGGGTGGTGTTTACCATTGCTGCCTGGTGGTCAGCAATTCGGCTGGAGTCGCGCGCGGCTTTGATGCCGGCTTCACGACGGGGATGAGGGTGCAGAATTGGGGCTCCTTTTCGGCCGGCCCTCCGCTCGTGCCCCCTGGTTTGACCAATCTGGTGGCCGTGGCCGCCGGTCACGGACATTCCCTGGCGATAAAGAACGATGGCACGGTGGTAGCCTGGATGGTTGGTCCCAGCGTTTTCTACGCCTTCGATTACGGGCAGGCGGAGGTCCCGGCCGGGTTGAGCAACGTGGTAGCCGTGGCCGGAGGCTTCTCCCACAGCCTCGCCCTGAAGGAAGATGAAACCGTCGTCGCCTGGGGCAAGTACTCGGGTGGCAGTCCGGTGAATGTCCCCGCCAACCTGACGAATGTCATCGCTATTGCGGGCGGCGATTATCATAGCGTCGCCCTCAAGGAGGATGGCACCGTCGTCGCCTGGGGTGGCAACAGCCGGGGGCAAACGAACGTCCCTTACGGTTTGAAAGACGTGGTTGCGATTTCGTGCGGTTCGACACACACCCTGGCACTCAAAGCGGATGGGACAATCGCCACCTGGGGCCTGGATAGTGGGCCTCCGCCTTCGGCGGCGACCAATGTGGTCGCTATAGCCACCGAGGGTTGGTACAACCTCGCGTTGCGGGCGGACGGGACAGTGGTGGATTGGGGGGGCCCCTACACGGATTTCCCGATGCCGGCCGACTTGACCAACATCGTGGGCATAGCGACCGGTTACGGGTATGGGGAGGCGTTGAGAGCCAACGGAACGCTGGTGGGGTGGGGACGTGGCGCCGATGTCACGAACATTCCGCCGGGTCTGACCAACGTCCTGAGCTTCGCCAGCGGCGATTATCACCGAACCGGTCTGGCACCGGTTGACTTGCCGCCGGTGTGTTTCCCACAGTCTCGTTTAGCCCGCATTAACACCACCTTGACGTTTCCACTCCTGGCCTATGATCCTAACGGAGACCCCTTCGCTATACGGATCACCACAGTGCCGGCCAAAGGGACTCTCTACCAGTACACCACCAATGGCCCAGGCGAGGCGATCTATTCAGCGGGCACGGTGGTGCCTTATCCGTGCCGCGTCATATTTGTGCCGGCCCCGGATGAGTATGGGAGCCCATACGATACCTTTTCTTTTGCGGCCAGTGATACCGAACTCGACGGGGTGCCTGCGGCCTACACCATCGCCATTTTGCCGCAGCCGATTATCCAGACGGCTTCCTTTACCAGCGGCCCGCCCCCTGCCGTTCAGTTGGCCTTTGCCGGGGTTACCAACGTCGGGTATTCCGTTTTGCGCTCGGCCACCTTGGGCTCGTGGACTTACTTGGGGGCAGCCACCGAGGTATCGCCCGGTCAGTTCTCCTTCACGGACTCCACGATTACCAATTCCGCTGTTCGCTTTTACAGAGTCAGGTCTCCTTGAAGCGATGCCGGGTATCGGTTCCGAGCAACAGCAACACTGGCACCACGGCGGGCATCAAGGCAAGAACCAGTGAAGGCTCCGTTCTCGGGCGAGCCACCAGCCTGGAGGGTGGCCAAACCCCCGCACCCGCCCAGTCCCCTCTCGACAGGCCAGCCCGATGGGGTCATGGTGTACTCTGCATGGACAAGCCGCCGAAGATCAGCGAAGGGCCAGCCAAAGAGGTGCCGCTCGAAGTGCTGCCGCCGTTGATTTCACAGGCCGGGCCGGGGGTATCTCCAGCCGATAAGCAACCGGTTCATGCCTTGTCCGCACTGATCCTCGTGGCGGTGGACAGCCTGTGGGCGATATTCGATTGGCTGCCTCCGGTCTGGATCGTCGCCATCCCGGCCTGTTTTGGGGCGGTGTTCATTCCTACCTACCTGATCCAGCGGCACCTCAAGAATGATTCCAAAGGCCGGGCAGCCACCTTCGCCACACTCCTGGCAGTCCTCGCGGCGATCCCGACGCCGATTACCGGCACGCCCGTAGGGCTGGGCTTGCTCGCGTGGACCGGCCTCGGCAAGCTTCTGGGCCGATCCTCGCAGAAATGACGGCGCCGTCTTCTCCAGAGCAATTCGAATTGCCCGCCCCGGCGGACACCCCTCAGGCATCCTGGGGGGCTGAACCGCTCGAATTGACCGTCACGCTGGAGGTTGCCGGCGGCTGCCTCCGTTTCGAGTGGCATCGGAGCGGGTCCCCAACGCCGGTGGCCCACGGTCACCTGACTCCCTGGCCGGTGGGTTTTCTTTATCCCTTATTCGTATTTGACTGGAAGCTGGAAACCGCCACGGGAACTGAGCAGGACAAATGTGGCACGCGAGGAACCTCCGCCTCCGCGTTTGTGAACCGCCTGCGCAAGCGCTTCCCGGTGCCCGACCACGCGGTGCAGGTGCGGGTGGTGCCCGACAGCGAACTCGATTCCGAAAACCCCGGGGCGGCGCGCACCATTGCGCTTCCGCCGGGCGAGTCCCCTTGGAAATGGCTGGGCCACGCTGTTCATCAGTTTGGCCGGTTCCTGGAGGTAACCACGGAGATCATGGGCGGTGATAGCCCGCAGCGGGGTCCCGCGGCGGCGCGCAGCCTGGCGGCGGTTTGGCTCGGTATTCCAGGCGTAACGGAAGCCGATGGCGATGAGCCAGGCTTGTTCCCCCCGCCCCAGCAAAACATTCAGGGGATCGCTGCGGCGACACGCATCAGGTTCTCCCCGTTGGGCAAGCTGGTGAACGACATGGACCCCCTGACGCGCGCCGAAATGGAACGTGAGGAAAGGCGTTTCCTGCGCAAAGAGCAAAAGCGGGCCGAGGAAGAGCAACGGCGGCAGGAGACGATGGCGCGCCTGGCCGAGGAGCGCCGCCGCCGCGAAGAACGCGCCGCCATCCAGCGCAAGATCGCCGAAGCCAACCGAGCTGCCGAGCAGATCAAGGCTCTCGCCCGCCAGGCCAGACCCCCGTCCGAGCGCCCGCCGCTGCCGCCGGTCCCGACTCACCTCGAGCTGCCGCGTCTGGAGTTTCAGGAGACGACCTTCCCCCTGGCGAACCTGGACGGCTACTCGCTGCGGGAGCGGGCGGCGCTATGGTGGATTTCCAACCAATCAGACGACCTGCTCTGCCTGCCCTATTGCCGTGTCGAGCGGCTGGAATACCAACTGCGCACGGCCCTGCGCGTGCTCGGGCCGTTGCGCGGGCGCGCCCTGTTGTCCGACGAGGTTGGTCTCGGCAAGACCATCGAGGCCGGCCTGGTGCTCAAGGAACTGCTGACGCGCGGGATGGTGAAGCGATTCCTTGTGCTTACCGTCCCGTCGCTGGTGGACCAATGGGAGGAGGAACTCAGCGACAAGTTCGGCCTCACGACGGTCACCACCAACCACGCCTCCGCGCGCGGGGACACCGAGAAGTTCTGGCGCGAGAACCCGGGTCTGGTGGCCAGCCTGCACACGCTCAAACAGCCGGCCCAACTGGAGATCGCCCGGCAGGTGCATTGGGACATCCTGATCGTGGACGAGGCGCATTACCTGCGCAACCGCGACTCGCTGGCCTGGCAAGCCGTCAACGCCCTGCCGCGCCAATTCCTGCTCCTGCTCACCGCGACGCCCGTCCAGAACTCCCTTGAAGAACTCTACAACCTGGTCACGCTGCTCCAACCCGGCCAGCTTCCGACGCCGAAGGAGTTCCGCGCCCGCTTCCTGGACCCGAAGCGCCCGCGCCAGCCGCGCGAGCCGGAGGAACTCCGGCGCTTGCTCGGGCAGGTGATGATTCGGAACACGCGGGCCAATGCCGGCATCAACCTGCCCCCGCGCCGCGCGGAGACCGTCCTGTTCGAGCCGGACGAGGCCGAACGGGCTTTCTGGCAACAGTGGGAGACTGAATTCCGCGCCTGCCTCGCCCAGCTCAGTTCCAGCCAGGCCAGCCTCTGGGGCCGGCTCCTTTTACAGGCCGCCGGCAGCAGCGCCGCGGCTTGGCGTGAGGCGCTTGAGGAAGTTCCCGGATCGGGCCGCCGCCCGCGCCTGGGCGCGAGCAGGCGCCGCTGGAAGCAAGCTGGCGGCGCAAGTGCGAATTGCTCCAGCCGCTCACGCGCGGGCCGGGCGGGGCGGTCATCTTCACTCAGTTTCTACAGACCCAGGCCGCGCTGGCCGAGCATCTGCGCGGGGCCGGGGTGGAAACCTTCGTCATCAACGGCGCGACTCCCCCGCCCGAGCGCCAGCCGATCACGGAAGATTTCCGCGCGCGGGGCGGCGCGCTGCTGCTCACCCACAGCGGCACCGAAGGACGCAACCTGCAGTTCTCCCATCGCCTGGCCAATTTCGACCTGCCGTGGAACCCGATGGAAATCGAGCAGCGCATTGGCCGGCTCCATCGCCTGGGCCAGAAGCACCCAGTCCACATCTACAACTTTGTGCAGGCCGGCACGCTCCAGGAGCACCTGCTGCAAATCCTCCAGGAGAAGCTCAACCTCTTTGAGCTGGTCGTGGGTGAAACCGGGCTGGTCCTGGGGGAACGCTTCAGCAGCGACGAATTCGCCGAAGAAGTGCTGCGCCGCTGGCGCGAGAGCGATGGGCGCGTCGCCGAGGCGCTGGCCGGGCTGGGCGATGAACTGACCGCCGCGCGCGAGGCCTACGGCGAGGTCAAGCAACTGGACGAAACCCTCTTCGCGAAGGACTACGAGTCGCTATGAAGCTGGAGCGCCTTGCCTACGACCCCGCTGCGTTGGTGGGTTTCTACGAAGAGGGTTTCAGCGCGTTGGGTGCGCTGTGCGAGCGCACCTGGCATGACCGCCTGGAGGTCGTCGCCGAGGGCGGCGCCGCCAAGCCGTGGAACCCCGACGGCGCCTTGCACGAAGTCGAGCTCACCTTCGCCCCGGCGGATGCCAAGGCGGCGCGCGATGCGGTCCGCGAGGTGTTCCCCGGCTGCCCGTTGACGTTCCGCCTCGTGGAGACTCTGCGTCCTGCGCCGCTGCCGCTGGAGCGCGTGGCGCTGGCGGCGCCGCGCGCGCCCGCGCCCGACCCCTCCGTGGCGGAAAAACTATGGCGGGCGCAGTTTCCGGATACGACGCAGTGGCGCCTGGGCGCGCCGTTTAAGGACGATTTGCACTTCTCCCTGATGGCTCTGGCGCGGTGCGAGAGTTCAGGCGATTGACCAGCACTGGTCGTTGCATCGCGTGGCGGTATCTCTGCCCGGCGGCGAGCCGGACGATTCGCTGGCCCGGGACTTCAGCTTTGCGCAGGCCGACCCGGAATTGGCTGCCGGTGCGGCATGGCCCGCGCCGGAACCCGCCCGATGGCAAACCTTCCTGGGGAACGCGCTGGAGGCGGACCTGGCTGCGGAGCTAGCCGCCGTGCGCGCGCGACAGGAGAACTATCTGCGCCGGGAATTGGACCGCATCGAGGAATACTTTGCCAACTACGAGCAAGAGCTAACCGCCCGCGGCGCCCGCACCGCCAGCCAGAATGCCAAGGTCAAGACCGCCGACCGCCTGGCTGCCGCCAAGGCCGAGCACGCCCGCCGCCGCGCCGACCAGGTCGCCCGGCACGAAATCCGGGTTCATCCGCATCTGGAGGCCCTGTTACTAGTGGCCGAACCCGCCTGGCGCGGCAGCTTGAAGGTCGAGCGCGCGCACGTGGCGCAGAACGTGGAGGCGTTGTTTGTGCCGCGGGCGCGGAGGTGGTTCGCGTGATTATTGATTCAAGATGTGGAGCGTGTATTCCGGCGAAACGGCTGTGTCGGAGCCGGGCTTGCCCATCTTGTTGTATTGGAACTCAAACTTGTAGTGGTAACGGACAGTGCTGGTTCCCGGCGGCACGGGGATCAATCCCTCCCAGCGGTTAGTCATGAGCGGGGTGGGGTGCATATCGTAGAACTCGGTGCCGACCACGATTTGCGGGTGAATGCTTTGCCACCGGACCGTTTGCTGGCGGGTATCGAATGCGGCCTCGACCCGGTAGAGATTGTTTGGGTTGCGCGTCTGCTGCGACGGCGTAAGATTCGTCAACTGGGTAGCGCAGCCGACCAGCAAAACCGGCAGGAACAATACCGGCAGAAATTTCTTAAACATACGGGCGCAGCGTGGCAAAGCACCTGGAGGTTGTAAAGGTGGATTTTTGCGTTTGACCCGCCCGCGGAAAGACGGTTACGTTGCGCATTCTTTGAGTGAATTGAGATTATGATCGGGACACTTCGAAAGCACCAAACCTGGCTTTGGATAATTATCATTGGGTTCACCGTGGTCAGCTTTGTCTGGTATTTTTCGCCATATCAGCGGATGAGCGGCGCTGAGCGCGGCGTCCTTAATTTGGGCTCGATCAATGGCGAGCGCATCACCGAGGAAACCTATGTCAACGCCCGGAACGAGGTGCTCTTGCGCTCGTTCTGCCTCAGCGGCCGTTGGCCGGATGAGGATGCGCGGAAACAGGGGGGCGAGGTGGACCGGGATACTTACCAATGGATGTTGCTGATTCAGAAGGAGAACCAGCTCGGTATTCACATCAGCACGGACCTGGTTGCCCAGGCCGCCAAGGCGATGCTCGGCCAGCTCCAACAGGCCGGGGTTATTCCTTCCCCCGATTCGTTTGTCAGCCAGGTCCTCCCGCGGGCCGGGCTGCAAGTGGCGGATTTCGAGCGTTTCGTGCGCCATTATCTCGGGGTTCAGGAACTGATCTCTGCCGTTGGGCTGCCCGGAAAACTGGTCACCCCGCAGGAGATTCGTGAGCTTTACAAGCGTGAGCACCAGGAGATCGCCACTGAAGCCGTGTTCTTCTCCGCATCCAACTATCTGGCCGGCGTCACCGTGCCGCCGGACGCGATCATGCAGTTCTATACCAATCGGCAGGCGATCTACCGCATCCCCGACCGCGTGCAGGTCGGCTATGTTCAGTTCGAGCTGACGAATTACCTGGCCGAGGCCAACCAGGAATTGGCCAAGATGACCAACCTGGACCTCCAAATAGACGAGGCCTATCGGCGGGAGGGCACCAATTTGCTCCAAAAGCTAAAGGCCAGCTCGCTCGCGGATGCCAAGCAGAAATACCGCGACGCCACCCGCACCGAAATCGAATTCCACCTGGCCCGCAAGACGGCTGCCGACTTTGCCACCCCGCTCTTTGATATGGAGCCGATGCGCGCCGAGAACCTGGACAAACTGGCCAAGGAGAAGGGACTGACGGTGAGAAAAACCGCGCCGTTTGACATGCAGGACGGCCCCACCGAGTTGGGGGTGGGACCAGACTTCGCCCAAAAAGCCTTTGCGCTGACACCGGATTACCCATTCGCCGGGCCGATCCTGGGCACGAACGCCGTCTATGTTATCGCCCTGGACAAGAAGATCCCGAGTGAGATTCCGCCCCTGGACAAGATTCGCGATCAGGTGGTGCGGGACTATCGTTTCAACCAGGCGCTCAGCCTGGCGCGCAAGGCCGGCGAGGCCTTCTACCAGACGCTCACGAATGGGCTGCCACAAGGGAAGACGTTTTCGGGCCTATGCGTCACCGCCAAACTCCAGCCGCTTAGCGTGCCGCCTGTTTCGCTCAGCACCCGGGACCTGCCTGAAGTGGAGGACTATATCAGTCTGAATCAGTTCAAGCAGATCGTCTTTGGCACGCCGGTGGGCAAAGTAAGCGACTTCCGGCCGACGAGCGACGGCGGACTGATCGTTTACGTCAAGGCCAAGCTGCCGCTGGACGAATCGAGAATGGCCGCGAACCTGCCGGCTTTCGCCAACGCCGTCCGCCGCAGCCGGCAAAACGAAGCCTTTAACGAGTGGTTTCGCAAACAGGCCGAGCAGGGACTGCGCGACACACCGCTGGCCCGGCCAGCCGCCCAGCCGGAAACCCGTCCGGCACCCAGGGCGAAGAAGTCGTAGCTCGGGAAACCGCTCGGAGCGTCAGGCAATGCCTCGCCGGTATGCCTTATCCCGTAGCATCAACCGATCGTGAGTGCCGCCATCAAGTTATCCTCATCCGCCACGCACGAGTTCTGGGAAATCCCAATCCTCTACGAGGACGCGGACCTGCTGGCGCTCGATAAGCCCGCCGGCCTGTTAACCTCCCCCGATCCTGCCGCGTCGGACCGTCCCAGCCTGATGGAACTGCTGCACGCCGCTATCGCGCGCGGCGCGCCCTGGGCTGTCGAGGGCGGGCGAGCCTGCCTCATGCCCGCGCACCGCCCGGATGCCGAAACGAGCGGCGTGCTGCTGCTGGTCAAAAGCAAGCCGGTGCTTGTCACCCTGGCGAACTGGTTCAGCGCCGAGAAGCCGGGCGCCCGCCACGTAGCGCTCGTGCAGGGCGTGCCCATGCAGGACCGATTTACCGTGGATGCCAAACTGGCGCCTCATCCGTTGCGGCCCGGCTTTATGCGCGTGGACTCCCAACACGGCAAACGTTCGCGGACGGTTTTCGAGGTCCGGGAGAGATTCGCCCGCTTCACCCTCATGCAGTGTGAGCCCCTGACCCAGCGTCTCCATCAGATTCGGGTCCACCTCCGTCAAGCCGGGCTGCCCGTCGCGGGCGACCGCGCCTATGGCGGCCGGCTCCTGCTCCTTTCGAACCTGAAGCAGGGATACCACCTCAAGCCGAACCAGATCGAGCGTCCCCTGATCGCCCAGCCTGCCGTCCACGCCGAGAGTCTTACCCTGCCCCATCCCGTCACCGGTCAACCGCTAGCCATTACCGCCCCGTGGCCGAAGGATTTAACCGTCGCGGTGAAATACCTGCGCCGATACGCCGCAGCGTGACCCGCCCCCCAAGATGCACCCGCGCCAGGGCACGCGCAGGGACATCTCCCCTTTTAGTAGCCAGACACCTGCAGCCAGCCTCTTGTATCTGCAAGCCTCTCGTTAACCTTGAACCTCGAACCTCGAAAAGCCGGTGTGCGGCTAGTATCGAGCGGTTTTGCCGGGCTTGGCTCTACTTCGGCAGGGTGACGGCGAATTCCGAGCCCTGGCTGACCTGGCTGGAGACGGTGACTTTGCCGCCGTGGGCTTCGACGACGGCTTTGACCAGGCTCAGGCCGAGGCCCAGGCCGCGCTGGGAACGGCTTTTGTCGCCGCGGTAGAGGCGCGACCAGATCTTGTCCTGCTCCTCGGCGGGGATGCCGATGCCGGTGTCGCGGAAGAGCGCCACGGCCGGCCGGGACTCGTCGTGCACGGAGACGGTCACGCTGCCGCCGGCGGGGGTGTACTTGATGGCGTTGTCCAGGAGGTTGGCGAAGACCTGCCGCATGCGGGTGCGGTCCACCGAGGCTTCGCACGGGGCGGGCAGTTCGGTGCTGGACGGTGACCTTCCTCTCCTCGGCGACGTATTCGTAGAGCTCAGCCACCTCGCGGGCGAGCTGGCAAAGGTCCGCCGGCTCACGCTGGAGCTTCATCATGCCGGCTTCGGCCTCGGTGATGTCCATGAGGGTGTTGAGCATGCTGAGCACGCGCTCGGATTCTTCGAGGCAATCGGCCAGCGCCTCGCGGGCGGCGGCGGGCTCGGCGCCGGGCTGCAGGGCGACCTCGGCCATGCCGCGCAGGCGGGCCAGGGGCGTGCGCAGGTCGTGGGCGACGTTATCCAGCGATTCGCGCATGGCGCGGATCAGCGCCTGGTTCTTATCGAGCAGCGTGTTGAAGAGGCGCACCAGTTCGTCGAATTCGTCGTCGGACCGGCGGACGGGCACGCGGGCATCAAGCTGGCCGGTGCGGATGATGCGAGCGGGCGGTGGCGACGATCTGGCGGACGGGCCGCATGGCGCGGTGGGCAAAGAACGCGCCGGCGAGGAAGCCGAGGACGATGGTCACGCTGCCGACGAGGAGGAAGCTGCGGCGGATGGGGTTCAGGACGGCTTCGCGGCTGTTGGTGGTCCGGCCAATCTGCAGCACCCAGCCGTCCGGGCAGAGTCGACGCTGTCCGAGGGTGTAGTCCCGCTCGGCGTTCTTGCGGGATGCGGATGATAGGGCGCCTGGAGGAAGCCTTCCCAGCCGGGCACATCCTGGAACGCCACCCAGTCCTCCGGCGCGCTGATGACGCAGGTCGGCGCCATTGAGTCGGGTTGACCAGGTGGACGAACATGGTGTTCTGCACCGGAGGCGGGCTGGCTGCGCACCCAACCGCGCAGCGCCGCTGACCCCGCCGGCCTCATAGACCACCGCGGCTTCCTTGAGGCGGGCCTCGAGCACCTCGCGGTCTTTGCTGCCGACGGCGGCAGCCAGCAGATAGTAGGCGAGCGCGAGCAGCGCGACGCTGCTTACGGTAAAGATGAGCGCGTAGAGCAGGCTGAGCCGGAGCCCGATGTTCCGCCGCAGCGACTCAAGCAGGCCGGAGGACATAGCCGACTCCGCGGATGGTGTGCAGCATCGCCCGCTCCTTGTCCACCTTGCTGCGCAGGCGGTGGACGAGCACGTCCACGACGTTGGTCTGCGGATCGAAGCTGTAGTCGAAGATGTGTTCGAGGATCATGGTCTTGGTGACCGTGCGGTTGGCGTTGCGCATGAGGTATTCGAGCAAGGCGAACTCGCGCGGCTGCAGCTCGATCTTGCTCGCCGCCGCGCTGCGACCTCGCGCGTGAGCAAGTCCAGGGTCAGGTCGCCCACGACCAGGCGGGTGGGCTCGGTAGTCTGGGTCGCGCGCCGGATCAGGCCTGGATGCGCGCCAGCAGCTCGGAGAAGGCGAACGGCTTGGTCAGGTAATCGTCGCCGCCGGCCTGGAGGCCCTTGACGCGGTCGTCCACGGAGGCCTTGGCGCTCAGGATCAGGACGGGCATGTGGTTGCCCTTGGCACCGGAGTTGCTGGATGAGGCTCAAGCCGTCGAGCTTGGGCAGCATGAGGTCCACCACCACGGCGTCGTAGGCGATGGACTGCGCCATGATCAGACCGTTCTCGCCGTCGGCGGAGTGGTCCACCGCGTAGCCGCTTTGCTTCAAGCCCTTGACGACGAAAGTGGCGATCTTCTTGTCATCTTCCACCACCAGGATCCGCATGACTTCGAGCATAGTCAATGGGTGCTATCCGATTGACCAGATGGACAAGAAATAAGCCCCAGCCCCATGACAGGAGCCTGTCAGGAGGCGTACAGTTTGGAAAGGAAAGCAGGCGACGCGCGGACTGTAACCACAGATGGACACAGATGAACACAGATGTGGACGGGAGCCGGCCATCGGCTATCTGTGTTCATCTGTGTCCATCTGTGGTTCTGCCTTCAGTCGACCCACCGTTACGGCCGCTTTGCGCAGGACCGCTGTCAGCTTTGCGCCCAGTCGGGGTTCGGCGTTCGGGATAATCCAGGTTGTAGTGCAGGCCGCGGCTTTCGGGGCGGCGCAGGGCGCTGTCGACAATCAACTCGGCCACCGTGGCAATGTTGCGCAGTTCCAGCAGGTCGCTGGTGACGATGAAATCCCAGTAATACTCCTGGATCTCGCCCTGCAGGTTGGCGATGCGGTTCTGCGCGCGCTGCAGGCGCTTGTTGGTGCGCACGATGCCGACGTAATCCCACATGATGCGGCGGATTTCATCCCAGTTGTGCGACACGACCACCATTTCATCCGGGTTATGGCGTTGCCGGAATGCCAGGGAGGGATCTTGAAGTCGGCGGGCTTGGGCTTGTTCGGCGATCGACTCGTTGGGCGGCGCGATGGGCGCAGACCAGCGCTTCGAGCAGCGAATTGCTGGCCAGGCGGTTGGCGCCGTGCAAGCCGGTGCAGGACACCTCGCCGACGGCGTAAAGGCCGGCAATCTCCGTCTCGCCATCCACGTTGGTCAGCACGCCGCCGCACTGGTAATGGGCGGCCGGCACCACGGGGATCGGCTCCTTGGTGATGTCGATGCCGTAGCTGCAGGCAGGTCTGGTAGATGTTCGGGAAGCGGTCGATGATGAACCGGGCCGGCTTGTGGGTGATGTCGAGCAGGACGTTGTCGGCGCCGCTCTGCTTCATCTCGCTGTCGATGGCGCGGGCGACGATGTCGCGCGGCGCCAGCGATTTGAGCGGGTGAGCCTTCTCCATGAACTCGACGCCCTCGATGCTCTTGAGCACGGCGCCTTCGCCGCGCACCGCTTCGCTGATCAGGAAGGATTTGGCCTTGGGATGATAGAGGCAGGTGGGATGGAACTGGATGAACTCCATGTTGGCCACGGCCGCGCCGGCGCGCTAGGCCATCGCCACGCCGTCGCCGGTGGCGATGTCCGGGTTGGTGGTGTAGAGATAGACCTTGCCGCAGCCGCCGGTGGCCAGCAGCGTGACCGGGCGCGGCGAAGGTCTCCACCTGGCCGGCTTGCTTGTCGAGCACGTAGACGCCGAGGCACTGGTTGTCGCCCGACGTAGCCGAGCTTCTGGCTGGTGATGAGGTTGATGGCCAGGTGGTTCTCGAAGATCGTGATGTTCGGCTGCGCGGCCACCGCGGCCAGCAGGGCCCGCTCGATCTCGCGGCCGGTGATGTCTTTCGCGTGGAGGATGCGGCGCTTGGAATGCCCGCCTTCCCGGCCGAGGTCCAGCTCGCGCGCGCCGTGGGAGAGCGGGAATTTCGCGTTCGGTAAACTGCATGCCCAGCTCGATCAACTCCGCGATGCGCGCCGGGCCTTCCTCGACGATGGTGCGGACGGCGGCTTCCTTGCACAGGCCCGCGCCGGCCTGGAGGGTGTCGCGCACGTGCAACTCGAAGGAGTCCTCCTTGCTCGTCACGGCGGCGATGCCGCCCTGGGCGTAGTTGGTGTTGGACTCGGCGCGGTCTTTCTTGGTGATGATGGCCACGCGCCCGTGCGGGGCCACTTTCAAGGCAAAGGAAAGCCCGGCAATGCCGCTGCCCAAGACCAGGAAATCGAACTGTTTCATTTACATCCGTGCGTTGTCAATCAACCGCGTCTTGCCGATGAACACCGCCAGCGCCATCTGCGTGCCGCGCGTAACACTCGGCACCGGGACCAGCGTGTCCGGGTCGAAGAACTCCACGTAATCCAGCCGCGCCGCGGGAGTGCGTTCGATAAACCGCTTCAGCTCCGCTTTGAGGCGGGCCGCGCGGCATGGGCCGCGCGGTCTGGCGCACCGCCGCCCGCGCCTCGCGCCAGCGAGAGCGAAAGCACCAGCGCCTGCCGCGCGCAAATCGCCGACGAGATATTTGTTCCGCGAACTCATCGCCAATCCGTCCGCCTCGCGCAAGATGGGCGCCACGACGATCTTCACCGGGAAGTTCAGGTCGCGCACCATGCGCTTCACGATGGCGGCCTGCTGATAATCCTTGGCGCCGAACACCGCCAAGTCCGGCTGCACGATGTTGAACAGCTTGGCGACCACCGTCGTGACGCCGCGGAAATGCGTGGGCCGCGACTTGCCTTCCATGCCGCGCGAAAGCGCCTCCTCGACGACGAACGTGCTGAAGGCTGCGCCCTCCGCCGCGCGGATACATTTGCTCATCGCTCGGAGCGAAGACCACATCCACGCCGCTTCGGCGCGGCACAATCGGGCGTCGCGCGTCAGGTCGCGCGGATAACGCGAGAAATCCTCCGTGGGGCCGAACTGCGTGGGGTTGACGTAAATGCTGACGACCACCTTGCCGCCGCGGCCAACCCGTTGGCGCGCTCGCCGCACGAGGCTCAAATGGCCCGCGTGCAAGTAGCCCATCGTCGGCACCAGGCCAACGCGCGCCCCTGCCCGCTGCCAGGTGCGCCCCAGACGCTGCATGGCCGCCACCGACCGTATGATTCGCATCCGCCGAAATTGGGGCAGCCGGCAGGAAGTATCAATATTATTAGGGGACCGTGAGGAGAGAGGAAACCCGAAGGCCGAAATCCGAAGGCCGAAGGAAGGCCGAAACCCGAAACCCGAAAATGGGCCGGTGCGTGAGAGCGCTGCCTCACCACGGCGGCCGGCAATTCGGATTTCGGGTTTCGGCCTTCTTTGGGACTTCGGACTTAGGACTTAGGATCTGGTCCGCCACCGCCGGGCTTCAAACCGGCCCCAACCGCCCCTCCCCTTCGCAGTCGCTCAGGGCATCGCGTCGGCGCACGGTTGGTTGATCGGCACCTCCAGGGGCCGGTCGGTCGGCTCTACCAGGTTCTGCGCTAGGAGGTAGGCTTCCACTTCCGAACCGCTCACGTCGGCCAGCATGTGGCCGTTGACCTCGACGCACGGGCTGAGGGGTTGGCCGCTTTTCTGGTTCATTTCCTCGCGCTGGGCGGGGTCGTTGATGATGTCCCGGTCCTCGAACGGCAAATCGTATTTGCGCAGGACGGCGCGCACGCCCTGGCTCCAGCCACAAGCCGGCTTCAGATAGGCAATAACATTTGGTTTATTCATAATTTAATTCTGCTACTACACTGCCACACCCGGGCCGAAGTTCAAATTTGACTTTAGCCTTCAGCCTTTAGCCTTTAGCCTTACTCATGCCGCTGCGCGTGCTCATCATTCCCGACAAGTTCAAAGGCACCCTGACGGCTCCGGCCGCCGCCGAGGCGATCGCGCGTGGTTGGCGCAAGGCACGGCCGGAGGATTTCCTCGACCTGCTGCCCATGAGCGATGGCGGGGACGGGTTTGGCGAGGTCACCAGCGCGCTGCTGCGGGCCGGCAGGCAGCGCGTCAAGACGGTGGATGCGGCGCATCGGCCCTGCCTGGCCCGGTGGTGGTGGGAGCCGCGAAGCGCGACGGCGATCATTGAGTCGGCGGGGGTGATCGGGCTGGCGATGCTGCCGCCGGGGCGGTTCCATCCGTTCCAACTCGACACGCGGGGCCTGGCGAGCGTGGTGCGGGTGGCGGTGAAGCAAGGCGCCACCCGTTGCCTGATGGGCATCGGCGGCAGCGCTACCAACGACGGCGGTTTCGGGCTGGCACGAGCTTTGGGTTGGGAGTTTCTGGACCGCCATGGGGAGTTGATCGAGGATTGGGCGGGGTTGCAGCGGTTGGACCGCATCCAGGCCCCGCGGCGTCGCCGCTGGTTCGCCCATTGCCTGGTGGCGACAGATGTTAGCAATCCCCTGCTGGGGCCGCGAGGGGCGACTCGGGTGTATGGTCCTCAGAAGGGTTTGCGCGGGCGAGATTTTGCGCCGGCCGAGCGGTGCCTCGGCCGCCTGGCGCGGGTCGTCAAACAGAAGTTCGGGCGCGATTTTGCCGGTGAGCCGGGCGCCGGGGCCGCGGGCGGGCTGGGCTTCGGACTGATGGCGTTTCTGGGCGCGGAGTTGAAGCCGGGCTTTGCTTTGTTTGCCCGGCAGGCGGCGCTCGAACGCCATCTGCGTGCGGCGGACCTGGTGATCACCGGAGAAGGCGCTATTGATCGCTCGACGCTGATGGGCAAGGGTGTGGGGCAGGTTGCAATGCGCTGCGGGGAGCTGAACATTCCCTGCATCGGCCTGGCCGGGGTGGTGAGTCTCCACCCGGGGAAAGAGAATATCTTCGTCCAAACTCGCGCTCTCGCGGAACTGACCAGCGTGCGTCAAGCCCAGGCGCAGCCGGCGCGGTGGCTGGAGCGGTTGGCGCAGAGGGTGGCGAGGTCGGTGCGCGAGGCAGAGTTGCTTTACAAACTTGCCGATGGCGGTGCCGGGAAGGTCTGGCGCGGCCGGACTGAAATCCGAAGGCCGAAGTCCGAAGGCCGAAAGAAGGCCGAAACCCGAAACCCGAAAATCGCCTGAAGCCGTCTCCTGCCGCGCTGCCGGCTCCGCGGTTGATTCGGATCTCGGGCTTCGGCCTTCTTTCGGCCTTCGGGTTTCCGCCGGCCTCGGCGATCCTCCCATCGCCCCTCAAGCTCCTCGCCGGCGGCTTGCACTCGCCTTATGGGCGGTTAAGTTGAGGGGCATGAACTTGGAAGATCACGTAGGCGACATTATCCGCAAGGGGCGCGCGATGTCGAACGTCACCGCCGCCGCCGCCGCCAAGGTGGCCGGGCTGACGGAGGCAGAACTGAGTGAGTTGGAGGAAACCGGCGGGGTGCAGAACAACCCCAACCTGGCGGCGCTGGCCAAGTTGACCGGCCTGGAGCCCGGCAAGCTGGAGTCCATCGCCAGGGGCTGGGTGCCATCGGCAAAGGACTTGAGCCAGTGGCGCGAGTTCCGCTGCATCACGACTACCTCGGGCGGCATGGCTGTCAATTGCTATTTGGCGTGGGACGAGGTCTCGCGCGAGGCGGCCTTGTTCGATACCGGCTGGGAGGCGCTGCCAATAACCGATCTGCTGACCGAGCACCAACTCCAGCTTCGGCACATCTTCATCACCCACAGCCACGATGACCACATCGCCGCGCTGGACGAGTTGCGCCGGCAGTTCCCCAAAGCCCGCCTGCATTCGAGCGCGAAGCTGGCCCCCGTGGACCAGCGCAACCGTGCGAATGATTTCATCCACCTCGGCAGCCTTCGCATCACCCACCGCGACACCCCGGGCCACGCCGAAGACGGCACGACTTACATCATCGGCACCTGGCCCGAGGATGCCCCGCACGTGGCGATCGTGGGCGACGCGTTGTTCGCCGGCTCGATTGGCCGCGGCAACCAATCCTGGGAGCTGGCCCGCCAGAAAGTCCGCGAGCAGATATTCACCCTCCCGCCCGAGACACTGCTCTGCCCAGGCCACGGCCCGCTGACGACCGTTGCCGAGGAAAAGGCGCACAATCCTTTCTTTCCTTCGCTTTGAGATCGTGCCCCGGCCGTTTGCCGGTCGGGCTTCGCCACTCTGGCTGGCCCACGCGGCACGGCGAGGGACCCGGGAACGCCTGGGTGGCCGTTTGCCGGCGGGGTAGTGACGTGTTGCTCCATAGGGTTTTCATAAGCGTTTTTTACATTTATGTGTGTATCCTCCGAGACCAGCGTCAAGCCGAGGGACATAAATGCTCAAGACCCTCCTGTGGGAGGTGGTCTTGAGCATTTCCGGCTTGGTGCTTTGAGCTTGTTTCGGATTTCGGGTTTAATGACCCGCAGATCGGTGACGCTTGGCAGAGCGCGCCGGTCCAATGGCCCGTTTTACGTGGGGACTTCCTCTTCCTTGATGATCCAGTCGTAGCCCTTTTCCTCCAGCTCGAACGCCAGCTTCTTGTCGCCAGTGCGGACGATCCGCCCGTCCACCAGCACGTGGACGAAGTCGGGCACGATATAGTTCAGCAGCCGCTGGTAATGCGTGATGACCAGTTGCGCGTTGTCGGGCCGCTGCAGTTTGTTCACCCCGTTAGCCACGATCCTGAGCGCATCAATGTCCAGGCCGGAGTCGGTCTCGTCCAAGACAGCCAGCCGCGGCTCCAGCACGGCCATCTGGAAAATCTCGTTGCGCTTCTTCTCGCCGCCGGAGAAGCCCTCATTGACCGAACGCCGCAGCAGGTCCTCGTTCAGCTCCAGCAACTGGATCTTGTCCTTCACCAGGGTCAGGAACTCCATGGCGTCCAGCTCGGACTGGCCTTTGTGCTTGCGAATCTCATTCAGCGCCGCTTTCAGGAAGTAGGTGCTGTTCACGCCTGGAATCTCCACCGGGTACTGGAAGGCGAGGAAAACCCCCTCGCGCGCCCGCTCCTCGGGCGCCATCTCCAGCAAATCCTGGCCGTCATAAAGGACGCGGCCCGAGGTGACCTCGTAGCCCTCCCGCCCCGCCAGGATCGCCGCCAGCGTGCTCTTGCCGCTGCCGTTCGGACCCATGATGGCGTGGATTTCACCCAGTGAAATCGTCAGGTTAATGCCCTTCAGAATCTGTTTGCCCTCGACCCCGCCGGCGAGGTCCTGAATCTCCAATATTGGTTGTTTCATGTAATGTTAGCCGACACTCCCCTCAAGGCTCACCCCTAGAAGCTTCTGCGCCTCCACGGCAAATTCCATCGGCAGCTCGCGGAACACCTCTTTGCAGAAGCCGTTCACGATCATGTTCACCGCGTCCTGCGTCGCCAGGCCCCGCTGGTTGCAATAGAAGATCTGGTCCTCGCCGATCTTCGAGGTCGAGGCCTCGTGCTCCACCCGCGCGCTGGTGTTCTTCACCTCGATGTACGGGAACGTATGCGCCCCGCACTTTTCGCCCAGCAGCAAGGAATCGCACTGCGAGAAATTGCGCGCGTGCGCCGCGCCTTTCTGGACCTTCACCAGGCCACGGTAGCTGTTCTGGCTGCGCCCGGCGGAGATGCCCTTGGACACAATCGTGCTGCGCGTGTTCTTGCCGATGTGGACCATTTTGGTGCCCGTGTCCGCCTGCTGGTAATTGTTCGTCACGGCCACCGAATAAAACTCACCGACCGCGTTATCCCCCAGCAGCACGCAGCTCGGGTATTTCCACGTGATAGCCGAGCCGGTCTCCACCTGCGTCCAGGAAATCTTCGAGTTCTTCCCTTTGCACAGCCCGCGCTTGGTGACGAAATTGTAGATGCCGCCCCGCCCCTGCTGGTCGCCCGGATACCAGTTCTGCACGGTCGAGTATTTGATCTGCGCGTTGTCCAGCGCGATCAACTCCACCACCGCCGCGTGCAACTGGTGCTCGTCGCGCATCGGCGCGGTGCAGCCCTCGAGGTAGCTCACCGAGGCGCCTTCCTCGGCGACGATCAGCGTGCGCTCGAACTGGCCGGTGTTGGCGGCGTTGATGCGGAAATAGGTGGACAGCTCCATCGGGCAGCGCACCCCTTTCGGGATGAAGCAGAACGACCCGTCGCTGAACACCGCCGAGTTCAGCGCCGCAAAGAAGTTGTCCGTGTAGGGCACCACCATCCCCAGGTACTTCTTCACCAGGTCCGGATGCTCCTGGACCGCGTCCGTGAACGAGCAGAAGATGATGCCCTCGCTCGGCGAGCTGCTTCTTGAACGTGGTCCCCACGGACACGCTATCAAACACCGCGTCCACCGCCACCCCGGCCAACCGCTCGCGCTCCTTCAGAGGGATGCCGAGCTTCTCGTAGGTCTCCAGCAGCTTGGGGTCCACCTCGTCCAGGCTGCGCGGCCCCTCGCCCTTCTTCTTCGGCGCGGAGTAATAGACCGAGCCCTGGTAATCAATCGGCGGATAATGCACGTGCGGCCAGGTCGGCTCTTTCATCGTCCGCCAATGCCGGAAGGACTTGAGCCGCCAGTCCAGCATGAACTTCGGCTCATTCTTCTTGGCCGAGATCAGCCGGACGATGTCCTCATTCAGGCCCGGCGGCGCCGAGTCGGCTTCGACGTCGGTGACAAAGCCGTACTTGTACTCCTGCTTAACCAGACCTTCGATTGTCTCTGTTGCTGTGCTCATCTTGACTCTGAAAAACTCAAACCATGAAATCCATTCGGCTCGTTAGGGCCAATCACTGCCCGGCCTTCGAGCAGGCAGGGCAGCGCCCGTGAATCGCCACGTCATACCGCGCGGCTTTGTATCCGTGCGGCAGCGCGATGCCCAGCCTGGTCGGCAGGTCAATGTCAAAGACACTATCACACGAATCACAATAAAAGTGGCCGTGATCCTGCATGTTCGGGCAGAAGCGGGCCGCGCCCCGGTCCAACGCCACCTGGCGCACCAACCCGCACTTCACCAGAGCATCCAGGCAATTATAGACCGTGGCCATCGAAATGTCCGGCATCTGCCGCTTGGCCCGGATGAAGACCAATTCCGCGGTCGGGTGATCCCGTTCCTGCAAGAGCACAGCATAGACGTGCTCCCGCTGGGGGGTAAAACGAAAACCGCTCCGCGCCAGCCGTTCATCCAGCTCGCTGCTGCTGTCTCTGTTCACCGCTCGGTCCATCTCACTGGCAACGTAACCCGGCTTGGCGGTCTGTCAATATTTGGAACAATTCTAAATTCAGGGGGGGCGCGTCTTTCTGTGCGCCTTCAGGCTGTTTATCTCTAATGCCCGCTCATTCGTGCGCCCATTCCCCCTCACCCCTGCCCTCTCCCCAAGGAGAGGGAGAAACCTCGGCCGCGTCAGGCCAAGGCGAAGGATCCGAGCCTTTTCGGCGACGGGCGGCGGGGCTCCCTCTCCTCGGGGAGAGGGCAGGGGTGAGGGGGAATGGGGCGCCCGTCGGGTTCGGACCAATAAGCATCGTGCAAAAACACGCGTCTGCCAGCCGCCGCCGACCCCTTAGAAGGAGCTGCGCCCTTCAGCCGGCTTGCGGCGATATGAGGGTTGACAAACGCAACGTTTTCAACAGGATTACGCACGATATGAACAATGGGAGAATACAGTTCGTGGACTTGGTGGCCCAATATCAACAAATCAAACCGGAGGTTGACGCGGCGATGGCGCAGGTGTGCGCGCGGGGCGACTTCATCCTGGGCCAGGATGTGAAGTTGTTCGAGCAGGAGTTCGCCGCGTTCTGCCAGGCGTCACACTGCGTCACCGTAGCCAACGGGACCGAGGCGCTCCAGCTCGCGTTGCTTGCCTGCGGCATCGGGCCGGGCGACGAGGTCATCACCCCGACTCACACCTTCATCGCCACCGTGGTGGCGATCCACGAGACGGGCGCCCGGGCGGTGCTGGTGGATTGCGACCCGCAATACTACACCATTGATCCAGCGCAGGTGGAGCGGGCGATCACCCCGCGCACCAAGGCGATCATACCGGTGCATCTCTACGGGCAGCCGGCAGACATGGACCCGATCCTGGAGATCGCGCGCCAGCGCAAGCTCTACGTGATCGAAGACGCCTGCCAGGCGCACGGGGCGGAATACAAAGGCCGGCGCTGCGGCACGATGGGGGACATCGCGGCTTTCAGCTTTTATCCTGGCAAGAACCTGGGGGCCTACGGGGACGGCGGCGCGGTGACGACCATGCAGGCGGACCTGGCCGAGCGGGTCTGGTTGCTGCGCAACTACGGCCAGAAGGTGAAGTACGAACACACGCTCAAGGGGATCAATAGCCGTCTCGATACTCTGCAAGCGGTTGTCTTGCGGATCAAACTCCGCCGGCTGGAGCAATGGAACGAAGGGCGCCGCGCCGCAGCAGCCAAGTACGACAAACTGCTGGCCGGGAAGGGGTTGGTGACGCCCAAGGTGGCGCCTTACGCCAAGCACGTTTTCCACCTCTACGTCGCGCAGGTGCCGGACCGCAAGCAACAGCAGACCGCCTTCGACGCCGCCAAAGTATCCCACGGGATTCACTATCCGATTCCTGTACACTTGCAGCCGGCCTTCGCGGATTTAGGCTACAAACAGGGCAGCTTTCCGGTCACCGAGGCCCTGGCGCCGAAGATCATCTCGCTGCCGATGTTCCCCGAGCTTACCGATAGCCAGATCGAACAAGTGGTCGGCGCGTGCCTCCAGGCGTGACGCAAAAGGTCTGTGTCCTGACAGGCGCCAACGGTTATGTCGGCAGCCGGCTCAGGCTCCACCTGGAAAACGACGATTGGCGGGTTATCGCCTGGACCCGGCAGCCCGCGCCGGGAAGCGGGGCCGTCGCCTTCCATCTCGGCCAGGAAGTTGATCCCAACCTGCTCCAAGGCGCGCAAGCGCTGGTGCATTGCGCTTACGACTTCGGTCCGCGGAATTGGGCGGACATCGCGGCCGTTAATGTCGCCGGGTCGCAGAAACTCCTGGAGGCCGCCCGCCAGGCCGGGGTGGGCGCAGTAGTGTTCATCTCGACCATCAGTGCGTTTGCCGGCTGCCGGTCGCTCTATGGCAAAGCCAAAATGGAGATCGAGCGCATCGCCCAATCCACCGGCGCGTTGGTCATCCGGCCCGGGTTGGTGTATAGCGACAAACCCGGGGGGATGTTTGGCCGGTTGGTCCGCCAGGTCCAGGATTCGCGCTTCATCCCGATCCTGCGGGGCGGGAGGCAGACGCAGTATCTCGTCCACGACGAAGACCTCGCCAACGTCGTTCGCGGCTGCCTGGCAAGCCGAGCGCCGGCAGCGACTCGACCGATCACTGCGGCTCACGAGCAAGGATGGGAACTGAAGGAGATTCTCTCCCGAATCGCCCGGGCGCTGGGCAAACGCCCCTCATTCGTCCCCGTGCCGTGGCAGTTCGTCTGGCTGGCTTTGAAATCCCTCGAACTGGCCGGCGCGCGGCCCAACTTCCGCAGCGACAGCCTCATCAGCCTGGTCTATCAGAACCCGCACCCCGACTTCTCAGTGATCAAGTCCCTCGGCTACCAGTGCCGGCCTTTTCAGTGGGCAGACGCCCGCTCGGGACAATAAGCGACTTCCCTATTCAATTGGCTTTCAGCCGGAAGAACCGCGGAGCAGAGCCGATGGTGTTGGTGAACGGGCTCGTCGCGCCAGGCTCGTCTGTGTAAATGCCGTTGGGAGCGGGGGCGGATAGCAACCTGAACCCCGGGTTGCTCCAGGTCAGAATCAGATGGTCGCCATCACGCTGGGCGACCAATGGGATTGGGCTCGGAACGGAGTTCGTGGCAATGACCGCTGCAAACGAGAGACCCACCTTCAGGTCGTCAACCAGCATGGTCGCCCCATAGCCGCTGTCCTGGCGGAAGTTGAAGGCGGAGATGGAAACAGCGTTAGTCGGATCAATGGCAGTCGCGCCAGGGTCCGATTCGGAGGCCGGGTTGAGCCACAGCGTGGCGGTGGCGGCATCAATGTCGTAGCGGAGAACGACGGTGCAAGGGGTGTTGGTGTTGAGATCGCCGGCGGGCACGGTGTTGGTGTCGGTAGCATTGGAAACGTAGAGGCGCAAGGCTCCAGGCGCGGCGTTGGTGGGGGCACCAAGGTAGATGCGGCCACGGTAGGTGGTGCCGCTGGCAAAATGCGCGAAGTAGTTTGGAGTGCCCGTGGGGAGGGTAAGAACCGTCAGCTTGAAAGCCGCGTAAAGGACAGTATTGCTGCTCTTCTGGCAGGGAGCGCCAACGAGCGTGCCGGACACATCCTCGGTCTGATTCGCAGTGAGCTGCAGCGCCCCATTCGTCACCTGGCATTCGCCCACCGTCGTCCCGGAACGATGGTCCCAGAGAAAAACGGAGTTCGTGAGGAGCGAGCCGTTGCCATAGGTGAAAGGGTCGCAGAAGAGCACGTCGGCTGAGGGCGTGACCATCACAACGAAGACGGAACTCGCGCTATTCGTCCCATCACTGGCCGTAAGGGTGATGGGCGCGACCCCCGTTTGGCCAGCGGCGGGGGTGACAATGACCGCGCGATTGGCGTCGCTGCCGGCGAAGACAATGTTGTCGTCAGGCACCAACGCCGGATTGGCCGAGGCGGCTGAGAGAGTCAGCTTGCCGGCGGGTGTTTCGAGGTCGGAGATAGTGAAGCCGATGGCCGGGGTGGTGGTGTTGACCGTCGTGTTGATGCGGGGAATGGGGGAGATGACTGGAACCGTGTTTGCCGGAACGACAGTCACCGTAAAACTGGCCCTGTTGGACCTCGCGCCCGAGTCAATTACATAGACAGTAATCGTGGCAGACCCTGTTTGGTTTCCAGCAGTCACATTGACCGTCCGATTGGGCCCGCTGCCACTGAAGGCGATGTTGGTAGTGGGGATGACCCCGGTATCGGAGGATTCCTTGGCCAGGGTCAACGCGTCGGGCAAATCTTCTGCGTCGCCTACGGTGAATGGGATATCGCCGCTGGACTGGTTGACGTGCAGGGTCTGGTTGGGCAGGGCGGACAGGAACGGGGCTGTGTTGGCCCCGGCAATTGGGGTCCCGGAAACCGTGACCATGTCAAAGCGCCAGGTGCCGGTCGTACCATAATTCGAATCGGCCCCCGTAGCCACATAAGCCGAGGCGCCCGAACCCGTGGCCGCGCTTTCCCATTCAGCAACGATTCGGAACCCAAAGGCCGGGGCGTTGGCCACAGCAGGAATCGTGGCGAGGCTTACCGTTTCGGCCGTAAACACGCTGTCGGTGGCTATGGTAATGACGTCCGCATCCGCGAAGTTGATCCCGTCCACCGTGTATTGCAGGCGCGCATAACGGCTCGCTGTCGCGCTATTGCGCTGGAACCAGCTTATGGAAATGCTCTCGTAACCCGTGGTATCCACATCGAACCTCACGCCACCCCGGTCAGGTGAAGCCACTGGAGGGTAGCCTGTGGTTTGCCATCCCGAGTTGTCCGAGGCGGCTGGGTCATTATTCGGCACGCCTCCGGCAAACGTGGCCTTGGTGGCGCCAACCAGCGACGCTGTACCGTTCCCGTCGGATGGCACGGTAATCCCGGACGCTGCGTTGGTGTCGGGGGTGATGCTGTTGAAATTCCACTGGGCGATTGTGGCCGCTTGCGCGCTCGCCAATGACACGCAGAGAGCGGTTGCCGTGAGGGTCAGGAGGATCGCGTTCTTCATGGTGGACATAGATTCTGGCCGCCATTGGCCGCAGTTCAGGGTCAAGAGGGCGCCATTAGGGTTACACGTGTTCAGCTACTGATTTCTTGACTGCAATTCAGTCGGAAGGACCTGGCGGTTCACCGCGTCCGGGCGACTGCCGGCCCAACCCTCTCAATTGTCAATGCGCAAAGTGGGGAATATTTCGCCCGATGCCAAGCCGAATTTGAATACAACTGAAGAATCCAAAGGGCTGGCGGAGGACACGAGTTCAAAAAGAAAGGACGGCCCGAGGGCCGTCCTTTTGAAGAGAAGCGGTTCGCCTTCGGCTTATGGATAATAGAACAGCCGGAAGTACTGCTGCGCCGGTGTGAGGGGGGTGGAGTACCCCGACGCTGCGTTCCAGAGCGTGGTCCAGGGACCATTGAGGCTCGGGGCCGACTGGAGGTTGAAGGCCGCGTTGGTCCACGTGAGGACGGCGTTGCCTCCGTTGACCATGAGTCTGAGCGGAATGGGCGAGGGCGGGACGACAGTGGGGACGACATCCGTGAAGGCCGTGCCCACCAGCAGATCATCCACCAAAACCGTGCCGAAGCTTGTGCTGCTGTCCTGACGGAAGCAGTAACTGTCAATCTCGATAGGAGTGGTGCCATCTGTGGCAGATGCTCCTTCGCTGGATTCAGAGTGTGGGTTGACCCAGATGGTGCTCTGGGCGGTGCTCACCGCATACCGGGTCACGACGGTATAGGTGGTGCCCAGATCAAGGTCGCGGGGCACCGCCGCCACCGTAAAGCCACCGTTGGCGATGCCGATGCGGAACTTGCCGGCCGCGGCGCCATTGGTCTCGGCAAATACACGGGCGCGGAAGTTGGAGGTCCCCAAGTCTTTGTAGTGCGCGAAGTACCCTCCGCCGCTGCCCGAGGGCAGCTTGGTGAAGTTCACGGTAAACTTCGAATAAAGAATCACACCGCTGTCCGCCGGAGCATAGGCGGAGTTCGTAAAGTTCGCGTGAACATCCTGGGCGTTGGTGGACGAAACCTGCAATTGATTATTAACCACCAGGCAGTCGTTCGAATCCACAGCACTGTGGGCCTGCCAGAATCCGCTGCTGACGATCGGGATGTCGCCGTCCGGATAGGTAAAAGTGTCGCCCAGCAGCAGCCCCCAGTGCGGAAATACGGTGAGGTTGAAAGAAGTGCTGACACTCGTGAACCCGTCACTGACTGTCAACCTGATCACTGTGAGGCCGGCTTGGTCGGGCTGTGGTGTCACTCGCACGGTCCGATTGGTTCCGGTTCCGCCGATGACGATGTCCGTATCCTGAACGAGGGTTGGGTTGGAGGAGGTCGCGGTAACGGTAAGGCTGTTTGGAGTTTCGTTGTCCCAAATGGTGAACGGAAGGGCAGCCGTCGCAACGTTGGTCGGCGTGTATTGGTCTGGCACGGTGGTGACGAAGATCGGGGCGCCGACGGTAACACGGAAGGTGTTGGTGGCCGTCTGGCTGCCCGGGTCGGTTACGACAACGGAGATCAGGGTCTCGCCTTGCTGGCCGGAAGCCGGGGTGACAGTAACCGTGCGGTTTTGGCCGCTGCCGCCGAAAGCAATGTTCGCCGGATCATTGGGCACAAGGGTCGTGTCGGTGGACGTACCGCTCAAGACTAAGGTGGTGGGAGAATACGACGCACTATCCACAAAAACCGGTACGGGCCCGGTGGTGCCGTTCATGGGGATACTCTGGTTGCCAATGCCGCCAATCACCGGCGGGCCCCCAATCGTGGCGACGTCCGTGTAAGCGGTGCCGATCAGCAGGTCGTCGAAATCGAGCAACCCGGCCCCTGTGCTGGCGCTGCCCTCGCGCAGGCAGACATTATAAATGGATATGCCCGACGGGAGGCTGGTATCAGCAGAGTCGGCCCGATTCACCGTGCTGTCTTCCGAAATGGGGTCCACCCACAGGCTGGCGTTGGTCTGCTCCAAACTCCAGCGCACGACCAGTTTGTGCGTCTCGTTGAGGGGGATGTTGAGGGGGATATACACGGGGCTGTTGCCCGCGGCGCTGATGCCGACGCGGTAGGTCCCGGGAGCGGCACCGTTGGTCGTCGCCCAGGTTCTGGCCCGGAAATTGAAGGTTCCAGTGTCCCGGAAGTGGAAGAAATAGGTTCCGGAGCCGGTGGGCAAATCAATCATGTTGATGGTGAAACTGGCATAGAGGCTGCCGTTGCCGGGGCCGTCGGTAAACGGCAGGGGAAAGGCCGAGTTGGTGATGTAGGCGCTAACGTCCTCGGAGTTGGCCCCGCCGAGCAAAACTTGGCCGCTGACGACCTGCAATTGACCAGCGGTGCCACTGTGCTGGTACCATTCCCCGACCGGGGAGCCGACGGATACAGTGTCAAGGGCGCCGTCCGGATAGCCGAAAGAATTGCTATAGACGAGACTGGCGTGCGCACTGAGTGCGAGGCCTGCGAATGCCGCGAGGGCGAGGAGTGTTCTTTTCATGCGTTTCAATGGGTTTGATGGTTTTGATGCCGGCGAGATTCTCATGCGTCGAACTATAGGGTCAGCCAGGTTATCTTCAAACTTCAGATTCGTTACGTTTCGGTGACAACGTTGCCACAGCAGCTTCCCACCCGACTTAATTTGGGGTCGTGGCCGTGGGGTACCAATACATCTTGCGGGGCATGAACTTCGGGTCCCATTCCGCCGCCGAGCTGTTGGATTCGGAGGTGGTCCGGAGGAATTCGTTGGTCTTGGCTGACCGGGCACTGCCATCGCACATGGCGAATTCGCCACGCCCGTTGTGCTTGGCGACGGCATACTGACCGGTGACGTTGGACTGGGCGGCGCCCCCGCTGGTTGAATTGCCGTTCACTTCCGCCATTAGCACTGTGTCGGTGGGATAAACGATCTGGCCGAACTTGGTCTGGCCGCCTCCCCCGCCCACCGTTGACTTGTTGATGCACAGACGGCCATTCTCGCCATACATGAAGTAGGCCTTCGTCGTGGTTGGCGCAAAGTCCGGCTTCTCGGAGCTCGGACAGGAGTAGATTGACTTGCTGGACGGGAGCGGCGGATTGGGCGGAGTAGCCGTGTAAAGGCTCACCAGCGAGGGCAGTTTGACATACCCGGCCACCACATTGTACCAGGCGTCCACATTGTCCGGCTGCCGGTTAATCGGAGCGATGGTGTTGCCTTCCTGGGGGACGTAGTCGTAGTTGTCATCGGAGTACATCCGGGCGGCCAGTCCCCACTGCTTCTCGTTGTTCAAGCAAGTAATGGCCTGGGCTTTGGCCTTGGCTTTGGCCAGCGCCGGCAGCAACAGGGCCGCCAGAATGGCGATGATGGCAATGACGACTAAAAGTTCGATAAGTGTGAATGCGCGCGGGAACCTCCGACCACCGAGAAACTTCACTTTGGCAGCGAGCATAATGTGACAATATTTCAGCCTACTCTATGAAAGCACCTTCACCTTGCAAGGACAAACTTCGCGAAAGTTGTTAACCGGCCCGGGCATAATCGGGAACGGGTCCGTCCGAGGAATAAGAATGCAGCCTCGGCGACCTGTCAGCGTCTGGCCGGTCAGACTCTTGGGCGGCGAAGTCACACGCACTGACTTGAGTCAGGGGTGCTGCGGAGTTCCCCCGGGGAAAGCCACATCAAAGCCTGCTGATAGCTAAGCGATTGCGACCCTAAAGCCACCCCAAAGCCGGGGGGAGAGCATGACGCTTTCTAGTGATTGGCGCCGGAGACCACCGCGGCGCGGTAGGGCCTCTGGTGCCGAGGTAGGTGCCCGGACTGGGCCGGCTGCAACTCAGCACTCGTTCCCCGGCCGGGTTCACCTCACGGCAGTTTGGTTTTGGTTTGCGGCCCGGTTTCTCGTGAAGGATACTTCCGCGCCCGGCAGTTGAATGCTGACCCTGTTATGAACACAGTCCGATATGTCCTGTTGTGGTTCTCGCTGCCGTTGGCCTGGCGCGTGAGCGCGGCAGCTCCTGCCGTTGACTGGCCTATGTTCCAGGGCGGGCCCGTGCTCCGCGAAGCGACAAGACCCTCCGACGACCTTGAAGAATGCTAACCGCATCTGCCATTGGCGATTGGCTATCGGCTATTCCTGCCCCCCCCCCGAGCTACCCCGAGGCCACCCCCAGGCCATCTGGTGGCTAACCGGTAGGCACCCCGAAGCCACCCCGAGGCTACCCCGAGTATACCCTGGGCTTCCCTGAGGCTCCCCCGAGGCTCCCCCGACGCCGTCTCAAAACCTGGCGCTTGGGCTCCGATGGCTTCCGGATTGAAGGCCGAACAGCAGGTTATTGTGCCCGGTACAGGTAGGCTTTCATGCTGGCCGACCAGGGGCCGTAGCCGGCAGGGCTCCAGCCGCGGACCCACCATTGGTAGGTCCCGGGGCCAACCCCGGTCAAATCCACGGCGAAGTTGCCCGTCGCGCTGGCCACGGCTGAGTCCGTCAGATTAAGCACCTGGTCGAAGAAGTAGTTGCCATTCAGCTCGATATACAGCTCGTAACGCGTTGCGCCCGGGTCGAGCTGCCACATATACCGCTGCGTTCCCGTGGTGCCGACGATGCCTGAAGGGGAGAGCAGCAGGAGTTGGCTCGGCGCGGTGCCTGAAATCGTGAAGGTGGAATTCGTGGACCATGGGCCCTCGCCCGCTGCATTCCAGGCCTCCACGGCCCAGGTGTAAGTGCCGGCCGGAAGATCTGTCGTGGGGGTCCAATGGGTCGCTCCGTCGGTCCACTGGCCGAGGTATTGGGCGCCGTCGCGGTTGATCCACAGATAGTAGTTGGTGTCGGACGGGCTGGCCTGCGTCCACGAGAACTGGGGCCGGGACTCCTGGAGGGTCGCGTTGTCCAGCGGCGTGAGCAGGGCGACGGAAGCCGTCACCAGGGCCTGCTGGGTGAGGGTGCAACTGACGTTGGTCTCGCCGCCGGAGAGAACTACCAGGCCGGTGCGGGTTGCCCCGGTATTCTCCGCCACCGCGAATGTCCCCGCGTAGGCGCCGGTGCCGTTGGTGGCACTGAGAGACACCCAGTCTGGGGCGGCAATGGTCCACTCGCAATCGCTGTCCGTGGTCACGCTGAACGTGCCGCTGGCCGCGTTGGCGTTGAGCCCGGTCGGGTCGAAGTTGAGCGCATACGAGCACGCCGGCGGCCGCGCGCTGACCTGGAGGACGGTTACCTGGAAGGAGCGCGAGACGATGTTGTTGCTCGTCCCGCCGTCGTTGACGGTGACGGTAATCGTGGCCGAGCCATAAGCGGAGGCAGCGGGCGCGAAGCTGATGGAGCCCGCGGTATTCGGGCTGGTGTAGTTAACCGCCGGAGTTGGGATTAGCCCGGCGTCGCTCGAAGCGGTGGTGACGGTGAGCGTCTGCAATTCGTTGGTGGCGCCGGAGGTAATACCGGACAGATTGACCGTCTGGAGGCCGGCATCCTGGTTGATGATCATGTTCGCCAGGGCGTTAAGCGTGGGGGCCTGGTTGACCGGGATGACGGTGACCGTGAAGGAGTGGGAGACGATGTTGTTGCTGGCGCCGCCATCGTTCACTGTGACCGTGATGGTGGCCGAGCCAAACGCATAGGCCACGGGCGTGAAAGTGATCGAGCAGGTGGTGCTGGGGCTGGTGTAGCTGACCGTCGGACTCGGGATGAGGCCCGGATTGCTGGAGGTAGCAGTTACCGTGAGCGTCTGGGACTCGTTGGCAGCGCCGGAGGAGATGCCTGAGAGATTGACGGTTTGGAGGCCGGCGTTCTCATTGATGGCCAGATTGGGCGGCGGGCTGAGCGTCGGCGCCTGGTTCACGCCATTAACCGTCACGACGAAAGTGCGGGAGACGACGTTGTTGCTGGCGCCGCCGTCATTGACGGTAACCGTGATCGTAGCGGTGCCCGAGGCGAGGGCGACTGGGGTGAACGAAATCGAGCCGGCGGCATTCGGACTGGTGTAATTGACTGCAGGATTCGGGATGAGGCCGGTGTTGCTCGACGAAGCAGTAACCGTCAGCGTTTGGGACTCGTTGGCCGCGCCGGAGGAGATACCCGAGAGGTTGACGGTTTGGAGGCCGGCGTTCTCGTTGATGGTGACGTTAGCCAGCGCATCCAGTGTCGGCGCTTGGTTTACACTGTTGACGGTGACCGTGAACGAGCGGGAGACGACGTTGTTGCTGGCGCCGCCGTCGTTGACCGTGACAGTGATTGTAGCGATGCCAGACGCGAGTGCTACGGGGGTGAAGCTGATCGAGCCGGCGGCATTCGGACTGGTGTAATTGACCGTGGGATTCGGGATGAGGCCCGTGTTGCTCGACGAGGCGGTGACCGTCAGTGTCTGGGACTCGTTGGCTGCGCCGGAGGAGATACCCGAGAGGTTGACGGTTTGGAGGCCGGCGTTCTCGTTGATGGTGACGTTAGCCAGCGCATCCAGTGTCGGGGCTTGGTTTACACCGTTGACGGTGACCGTGAACGAACGGGAGACAATGTTGTTGCTGGCGCCGCCGTCGTTGACCGTGACAGTGATTGTAGCGATACCAGACGCGAGTGCTACGGGGGTGAAGCTGATCGAGCCGGTGGCATTCGGACTGGTGTAATTGACCGTGGGATTCGGGATGAGGCCGGTGTTGCTCGACGAGGCAGTCACGGTCAGCGTCTGGGACTCGTTGGCCGCGCCGGAGGAGATACCCGAGAGGTTGACGGTTTGGAGCCCGGCGTTCTCATTGATGGTAACATTAGCCAGCGCAGCGAGCGTCGGCGCTTGATTGACTGGGTTGACGATGACCGTGAAGGCACGGGAGACGATGTTGTTGCTGACGCCGCCATCATTCACGGTGACCGTAATCGTAGCGGCGCCGAAGGCATTGGGAACGGGGGTGAATGCCAGCGAACCGGTCGCGTTGGGGCTGGTGTAATTGACCGTGGGATTCGGGATGAGGCCCGTGTTGCTCGACGAGGCGGTGACCTCCAGCGCCTGGCTTTCATTGGGGGCACCCGAGGTGATGCCGGAAAGATTAACCGTCTGAAGGCCGGCATTCTCGTTGATGGCGACATTAGCCGGTGCATCGAGCGTCGGCGCTTGGTTAACTGGATTGACGGTAACGGTGAACGAGCGGGTGGCGACATTATTACTGGCGCCGTCATCAGTGACCGTGACGGTGATCGTGGCCGAGCCAAACGCATAGGCGACGGGGGTGAACGTGAGTGTGCCCGTGGTGTCCGGGCTCGTGTAACCGACGGTGGGAGTTGGGATAAGCCCGGGGTTGCTCGAAGCGGCGGTGATGGTCACCGTTTGGTTTTCGTTGGTGGCGCCAGCGCTGATGCCGGCGAGGTGGATGGTCTGGAGGCCCGCATTCTCATTGATGGTCATGTTGACCAGGAGGTTGAGGGTAGGCGGCTGGTTCGTGGAATTGACGGGAATCAGCGCGGAGGCTTCTCCAGAGTAATCACTCTCCAGCCCGAAGGTATCAACCGCTGTGGCTGCGAAATAGTAAGTCTGCTCCCCGACCAGGTTGGAAACGGCGATAGTGGTGTTGGTGCCCGCTGCCACTATGTTGGTATAGGTGGCGCTCTCCACCCCGTAATAGATGTTGTAGTTGACGATAACGTTGGTGCCGGGGCTGGGATCCCAGGCCAGCGTGACCGTGCCGGCCTCGAGCGAGCACACGGGCGAGAACGCAAAAAGAGCACTCCACAGGAGAGCAACGAAGGCAGCACCCTTCACTCGGACCAAAGCTTCCATAGTCGTCATCGGGCCGATTCTTCGCATAAAGGTTGCCAAGCGAATGGCGCTGGAGACAATCCCCCCGCCCCGGGAGGTCTGCGGTTTCTCCGGCCCGGCGAAGGATTGGCGGCCTGCCTCCGACCCAAATGCAACTGAGACAGGCGCTTGCGGGGGAAGCGCACAGCGCACTCGCGAATCGCCCTGCTTTGGAGGAAACCGCACGACAGGCCTGTGACATCTGAGACGCTGCGGGCTTTTAGGACAGAATGTCTTGAAAGCAAGCAGGTTCGGGACAAACTGAAGTGATGGTAAGACAACAAAGCCGGCGGCGTTGAATGCGCCCAGCCAAAGAGCCAGGGTGCCGCACCGCATGAACCCCCGCGTCCCACCATATTACACGTCGCTCCGGCCATTCATGGCATTGTTCGCGCACGGGATGCCATTCCTGATGTATCACAAGCTCGGCCCGCGCCCCCGGGGCGTCCGGCTCAAGGGGCTTTACATCAGCAGCGCGCTGTTTGAACGGCAGTTGGCGGAGTTGCGAAAGGCTGGCTTCACCACCCCCGCTTACGGAGCCCCGCCAGCCAGGAAGGGGAATCCGGGAGAATTCATCGCGCTGACGTTTGATGACGGCTTCGCCAACGTGCTGCGGCATGGCCTGGCGCCGCTCGCGCGCCACGGTTTCCGCGCGATGGTATTCCTCGTGGCCGGCCTGGTTGGGCGCGACAACGAATGGGAAATGATGGAAGGCGAAGCGCGGCAGCCCTTAATGGACGAGGCCCAGGTCAAGGATTGGCTGGCTGCGGGCCACGAGATCGGCTCGCATACCCTCACGCATCCCTATCTAACGCGGCTCAGCCCGCGGCAAGCGCAGGATGAAATCTCGGCCAGCAAGAAGAGCCTCGAAGACCGCTTCGGCGTGCCGATCCAGCATTTCTGCTACCCTTACGGCGACTGGAACCCCGCGGTGCGCGATTTGGTCATCGCGGCGGGATACCAAACCGCCTGCACCACCGAGTTCGGGGTGAATACCGCCGCGACCGCGCCTTTCGAACTAAAGCGCATCCTTGTGCGTTACCAATCCATCAGCTTTAAGGCGCTCAAGGAGCGCCTGAGCCGGGCAGCATTCCAATGAGCAGTTGTTCGGCTCAGAGGAACTGGTTTAGGGTGCCAAGGCATCAGCCTGCACCTCATACGGATTTCTTGGGATCTGGCCTCCGGTTTGGATTCATGTCAGGTCCGTTCCCCCTCACCCCTACTCTGAGGGAGAGGGGGCCATGCCGGCTGGCTCTGGAAGCATCCGAACGCGTTAGTTTTGCCGGCAGCCGGACCAAGGGTCTCCCTCTCCCTGAGGGAGAGGGCCCGGGTGAGGGGGAACGGCCTGTGCGCTACGCCGACGTTATGGCTTGGGCAAGACGCGTGTAAGGAGCAGGGCATCGGCCGCGCGTGCAATGGAAGCAAACGAGAACATTCTATTGATTCGCTTCAAGTCAATTGGGGATATTCTCTTTACCCTCCCGGCGTGCCATCAAGTCCGGGCGGCCTTCCCCGGGGCGAGAATCAGCTTCCTGGTGTCCAAGGAATACGCCCCGCTACTGGAAGGCTTCCGCGACGTTGACACGGTCATCGCGCTTGATCGCGCCGCCTTTCGGCGTCCCAGGCCGGGACTGATCTTTGCGGAAACGATCTCTTTGCTGCGGCATCTGCGGCGGGGAAAATTCTCCCTGGCCATTGATTTCCAGGGATACGGTGAAACCGCCCTGCTGACGCGATGGAGTGGCGCGCCGCGACGTTGGGGAACGGTGTATCGAGCAGGGCGGCGATGGGCTTACACGCAAGGGGTGCCGCGGGACCCGGCTCGCCAACCGGCCGACGGCTTCCTGTCCCTCCTTTATGCCTGTGGCGTGCCGCCTGCCCAAGTTCGCAATCAGTTTCGTGCTGCCGGAAGGCCCGGCCGAGGAGGCGCGCCGTCTTTTCGTGGCGTGGGGATTCGATCCCGCCAAGCCAACACTATTCATTCAACCGTTCACGAGCACGCCGTTCAAGGATTGGCCGTTAAGCCATTACCTCGCCCTCGCCTCGACGTGGCAGCGTCGCGGTTGGCAGGTCCTCTTTGGCGGCGGGCCGGCGGAACAAGCCGCGCTCGAACCGGTGCGGCGGGCTGGGTTCAGGACCTCCGCAGGCGCCTCTTTGCTCGTCACGGCGGGCTTGATGAAGCTTTCCACGCTGGTCATCGGCGGCGACACCGGGCTGCTGCACCTGGCCGTGGCGATGGGCAAGCGCGCAGTGATGATCATGGGCTCGACCGGCCCGGGCAGTTCCCACCCCTTTCAGCACCGGGACTGGACGGTCACGCCGCCGAATGGCCAACCGGTGGCTGCCATCACGAGCGGCGCGGTCGAGGAAGCCTGCAACCAGGCGCTCGCTGAGTTGGATGCCCGCGAACGGGTTTAGCCGGAACCGCTGCGCCCCTGCTTCCGGCCCACGAAGGCGTAACGCGCGTGGGTCAGGCCGTTGACCAGGGTGTTCACGTAATACTTGAAGCCGCTGGCGAGGTTGACCCGTTTCACCTGGAGTGCCAGGGCCGCCTGTTTGAAGAACTCTTTGTAGTCGGCCAGCGTGTAAAAGCGGTCGTTTACACCCGTGGCAATGAGCTTGGCCAGCATCTTCGAGCGTGACTTGATCTTGACCAGCGGCCACACCGGCTCGCGGATGGCTACGAATTGTCCTCCGGGTTTCAACACCCGCTTGGCTTCTCGCAACACCTGCACAATGTTTGCCGCGTGGTGCAACACGCCCGCGCAGACCACAAAATCAAAGTGGTTGGCGGGGAAATCCAGGTGATGAAAGTCGGCGGGCATCCGCGTGATCTTGGCTGTCTTCGCCTCGAGCAGCTTGAAGACTTTGGGCGCCTGTTCCTTCAGCAGCTTGGGAGACGGGTCGGTCGCGATGACTTGAACCACGCGGGGCTGTTTCGAGAGTTCCGCGCTCAGCCATGCCCCGCCGGCCCCGATTTCCAAGACCCGGCCACGGAACTCCAAGCCGCATTTCTGCGTCAGGAACGGGACGTACTTCGGGAAATCCGCCTTCACGCACCGCAGCCATTCCTCCTCCCGGCCAAACTCCAGCGCCTGCCGGCTCCGCGATTCCTGCAAGGCCTCGGTCCACTCGCGCTGGTAGTGGGCGAGATAGCTCTTATTCTCCAGGTATTTCGACTCGTTCGGGCTCATCGGAACGGGCACAGGGTATGAGGCAACGCCCCCTGCCGCAACCGACTTTTGCGCCCCAGCCATGCCAAATCTCATTCTCTACGCACTTCTCCCTTGCGCGAGAGCGGGGCATCTGGTCTTTTCTGCGAACATTTTGCAATATGCCATTGCCAGAGTAGCTTAGAGAAAAAGGATTTCGTTCGATGCAGCAAGTTCGTTCGTTCTTCGCAGCCGATCGGTACTCCGCAAAGAAGATGGCCAAACCGGTCAACTTCGTCTGCGTAGCTCCCGAAGCCAAACAGGTCCACCTCGCCGGTGATTTCAATGATTGGGATCTAGCGGCCCATCCCATGAAACGCCAACCGGATGGCGCCTGGCTCCTCCAGGTCCAGTTGAGTCATGGGCATCACCATTACCGTTTCGTGGTGGATGGGAAACCGGTGCTCGATCCGCGAGCGCAGGGGATCGCCCGCGACCACGAGGGCGCCAAGGCGTCGCTCGTCGCCGTCAGTTGAGGCGGGATTTCAGTCCTTCGCCAGGCGCTGCTCGGCGAAGAACCGTTGCAGGAGGGCGCGGCATTCCGGCTCGCGCACCCCGGCGGTAATCTCGCAGCGATGATTCAAGGTCGGGAACTGGAGCAAATTCAACGCGCTCCCGGCCGCCCCAGCCTTGAGGTCGCTCGCCCCATACACCACTCGTGCCAGGCGCACGTGCACAATCGCCCCGGCACACATCGGGCACGGCTCTTTGGTGACGTAAAGCGTGCAATCCGTCAGCCGCCAGTCGCCCACTGCCTCCTCCGCTTGGGTTAACGCCAGCATCTCCGCATGGGCGGTGGCGTCTTTGAGCAGCTCGACCTGGTTAAACGAGCGCGCAATAATGTGCCCCTCGCGCACCACCACCGCGCCGACGGGCACCTCCTCCGCCGCGTAAGCCTTCGCCGCCTGGCGCAGCGCCTCGCCCATGAAATAGTGGTCGCTCTGCAGATCAATAATCGGTTCGTCCGCCATCACCCAAGCCCCTTTTCCCCCATGCAACTCCTGTAACCCATGTAACCCATGTAACTTATGTAACCCATGCAACTCATGTAACTTATGTAACCTATGTAACTCATGTAACTCCCTCCACCCTCGACTCCTCCAGCATCCATTCGTTTCGCCCATCGGGATGGCAGTGGCAATGCGCGGCGAAAAAGCCACCGCGATGCTGCCAGAACCAAGGCCAAATACTCTCTCGATCGGTCTGAGGTATCTTCAACCCCGCCAAGGCCGCCCGCGGGAAGAACTGGAAGCGTCCTTCGCGATGCACCGGCGGCAGGGCCGTCAGCTTCCGCCTCACCTCGAAGAGGAACATCAGCCAATGCGTCTGCCCCTGGTAGCCATGCTCGCTCGCCAGTCCCGTCAGGTGCAGATCAGATGGCGAGAGCGCCACGCCAAGCTCCTCCTGCGCCTCGCGGCAGGCGCAGGCATAGGGGGATTCTCCCGTGTCCGTATGCAGCTTTCCGCCGGCCGGGCTCCACAAGCCCAGGTTTGGCTCCTGCGCCCGCTCCAGCAGCAACACCTCATCCCGCTCGTTGAAGCAATACAGCAGCGTCGCCAGTTTGTAAGGCAGCCCCATAGTTAGCGCCCCTCAACGTTCACCGCCGCCAACCACCTTTCGCCAACGGACTTTCCCGGTGTTTCTATCCAGGCAAATCAGCAGCCCGGCACCAGGCACAGGCGCTTTCCTTTCCCCGCGCCGAGCGGGGGCATAATCCGAACAGGTCATTTCACAGCAAGGTAGAATGGCCGGCGCCGCTATGGCAATGGCTTCGTGATTCCCCAAATCCTCGCCTAAGGCGACACACTCAGAGGCTTGGGGAGCACACGCGCCTCGCGTGTAGTGGCCGGCGCCCTCGCCGGCCACACCTGGCTGGTGCTATAGGGTTCATATTGAGTTGAGGTGAAGCAATCGGCGAGGGCGCCGACTGCGACACGCGGGGGCGCGTGTGCTCCCCGAAGAGCTGCCATTCCGGGCTTAGGCGAGGATCAGGGGATTCCTGCCGGCCCGCCCCGCTCTTATTGGCGGTGATTCGGCGCTCACGGCAAGCGAACGCGGTAGAAACGCTGGGGGAAATTAGCCGCCGCGCTGTCGGCAAACACGGCGGCGCCGTTGGTGACCGGCACGGTCTGCAACACCTGCCACGCTACCAGATCGGTCGAGCCCAATACCGTGGCGGTCGCCGCACCGGGCGCCACCACTCCAAACTGGACGCTGCCATCCGAGAGCCTGGCAACCGACCGCGGGTCAATGGCAACAGAACCTGCGGCCTGGAACGTAGCGTTCTGGCCCACATTTTCGAGCCAGATGTAGTCCGGCGCGGGGTTTCCGCGGGCGGTAATAGTCACCTGCGGGAAGTCACTGGGCACCGACACCCCATTGGGCATGATCGCGAATTTAGGGGTCAAGCGCGCGCCCTTATGGCTGGCAACCTTCAGGGCCGCTGCTGACTCGCCTCCCGTCCAGGGAGAGAGGACGGCTCCCGGAATGAGCTCGGAGGGCGCCGCGGTGGCCTGGCCGGGCTTGGCCTGCCCGACCGCCAGGTTGTCGCCGCGGGCCGTGCTGGTGCCCACATCCGGCGTGTGGCCGCCAACCACGAACTGGTATTCGTAGGAACCCAGACCAGAACTGGAGGTGGAGTGCGGCGCCAGGCTGACCGTGACGACCTCGTTGACGGAGAAGTCCGTCGTCATCTGGCAGATGACCGTCCGCCCATCCATCGCGACATGGGTCTGGCCGCTGTGAATGCCGCTGCTGGAACCGGTCACGGTAAGGAAGGTGGACAGGTTGGTCACGGCACTGGGGGACACATCCTTGAAGCGCACCAGCACAAAGCGGGTCTGGGCCGAGACATACTCGGCCCCGGGCAGCGGCGAAAGGTAAAGATAGCCCAGGGTGCGATAATCGAGGTGGAAAGACCGCAAGGTGGGGTTGGGAGAGAGCAGGTTGCCGACAGGCTCGGCGCGATCGAGAACGCCAGCGACGCTCAGTGTGTAGGTTGCTCCCGGCGTCATCGGAGTGGTGACCAGCGTGAGGTCCAGGCCCCCGGCCTCTAGCGTCGCCGACTGCACAGTCACCCCGCCGCTGACCGTGTAATTCAAGGGGTCTTGCGTCGTGGCTGGGTCCATCGGCTCGGAGAATTGCAGATGAATGTTTGTGAGCGTGTAGTCCACCCAGGCCGCCTGCAGTTGTGGCGGGGTGACGTCGGCGGCCCAGCCCCTCGGGACCTGGACTACCAGGGCTGCCAGGATGCTCCCTGCCGCTGCGAACGACCGGATCAGCTTCACATAAGCTGAGGTTAGGGGTCAGTTCCGCAGGGACAAGACGAAAAACGCGGGGCCGTTAGGGATTGCGCGATAAGCACGCTTTGCCCCACGAACCGGGGGGCGGGTTGCGGGATAGAGGCAGCGGGCAGGAAAGCCCGTCGCACCCGGAACCAGGATTGCGGAACAAGGCCGTGAGGACAGATTCGCTTCGCGCACGACGAAATCCATTGGGGATCGGGAGGGGCAATCCCAAGCAGTCTCCCGTTTTTTGGAGAGGATTCGGGGCATTCTCTTCCCAGACGCTCCTGACCGGCACGCGCCCCTCTATCCCACTGTGACCAGGTAGTGACCAGGTAGTGACCAGGTAGTGACCAGGTAGTGACCAGGTAGTAGCTCTACTACCTGGTCACTACCTGGTCACTACCTGGTCACTACCTGGTCACTACCTGGTCGCAGCGCAAGACAGGCCCCAGAGGGGTTGAGCATCGGACATCCGGGGGGGTACCAGAACGGCCTATCTCCACAACTTTGCCTATGGATGGCACAAGTCTGTGACTGCTGGGCACTTGGGCAGCGTTGCTTCCATGCTGTTGCCGGCTGTCGGCCTTGCTTCAGACCTCGCTGAAGGGCCCCTTTTTTCCGGCACTGACTATGGCAGGTTCATTTCCCGGTTCCGGGCCATGGCGGCCAGGTGGGAGCCGCAGGTTCCCTCTTCAAAAAACGGGAGTTCTCCTGGCGAATGTTTTTGGCGCGAAACTGGCCTTTCACTGAGGTCTGATAGTGCTGCGAGGGCGGGGAATTGGTTGCGAGATTGAGGGGGATGGCACGGAGGATACGCATCGAGTATGTGGGTGCTGCTTACCACGTTATGGCGCGCGGCAAACAGGGGACGAGGCAAAAAAGGCAATGCAGCAGCGTGGCCAGCCGGTAAGGCGGTTTCATTGTGACAGGGAGGGCGCGTTACCCTCGATTCCATCCGGGTGGCTGATACGCCCTGTGCGAACCAGACTCCTCAGGCATCGGGACGCTGACGAGCAAGCGCCAGCCGTGGTGCTTGTTGCGGTGTTATTCTGCCGTGCTCGCCCGGTTCAGGAAGAACACGGCCGCCAGTGGCGGCAAGGTGATCGTAATGGACGAGGGCCGGTTGTGCCACCTGACCGGCGCAGCTTCCACGCCGCCACAGTTGCCCACGCCGGCGCCGCCGTAGGCTTGTCCGTCGCTGTTCAACACTTCCTCCCACACGCCGCCGCGGGGGACGCCGACGCGGTAGTTATGCCTCGGCACGGGAGTGAAGTTGAATCCCGCGAGGATCAAATCATCCCGGCGGCCCCCCTTGCGCAGGAAGAAAAGGGTGGTGTTGGTCCGGTCGTTGAAATCCACCCACTCGAAGCCCTCGGGCACGCAGTCCTGCTCATGGAGCGCCGGCTCGCGCCGATACAGGTGGTTGAGGTCTTTGACCCAGCGCTGCATGCCGGCATGGAACCGCTCGGTGAGGACATGCCAGTCCAGGCTCTTGTCGTGATTCCACTCCGGCCACTGGGCGAATTCGCCGCCCATAAACAGCAGCTTCTTGCCGGGCATTCCATACATGTAGCCGAAGAGCAGTCGCAGGTTCGCGTAGCGCTGCCATTCGTCGCCCGGCATCCGGCCATAGAGCGAGCCTTTGCGGTGGACGACTTCGTCGTGGGAGAGCGCCAGCACGAAATTCTCGTGGAACGCATAGATCATGCGGAACGGCAGCTCAGTGTGATGGAACCGGCGCTGGTGCCAGGGGCGTTTCCAGTACCGCAGCGTGTCGTGCATCCAGCCCATGTCCCACTTGAGCCCGAAGCCGAGGCCCCCGGTGTGGACGGGCCGCGAAACCTGCGGCCAGGCGCTGGATTCCTCGGCGACGGTCTGCACGTCGGGATGCTCGCGGTAGATGGTCGTATTGAGCAACCGCAGGAACTCGATCGCTTCGAGGTTCTCGTGGCCGCCGTGCCGGTTGGGAATCCATTCCCCGCGTTTGCGCGCGTAATTCAGGTAAAGCATCGAGGTCACGCCATCCACGCGCAGCCCATCCATGTGATAATGGTCCAGCCAGAACAGCGCGCTGCTCAGCAGGAAGCTGCGGACCTCGTGGCGCCCGTAGTTGTAGATGCTGCTCTTCCATTCCGGGTGAAACCCCTGGCGCGGGTCGGCATGCTCGAACAGGTGCGTGCCGTCAAAGCGCGACAGGCCATGCGCGTCCGTCGGGAAATGCGAAGGCACCCAGTCCAGGAAGACGCCGATGCCCTGCTGATGCAGGTAATCCACCAGGTACATGAAATCCTGCGGCGTCCCGTAACGGCTTGTCGGCGCGAAGTAGCCGGTGGTTTGGTAACCCCAGGACGCATAGAACGGATGCTCTGTGATCGGCAGCAGTTCAACGTGCGTGAACCCCATCTCGCGGCAGTAATCCGCCAGCTTCACCGCCAGCTCGCGGTAGGTCAGCGAGCGGTTGCCCTCCTCCGGCACGCGCATCCACGAGCCCAGGTGGACCTCGTATAAAGAAATCGGCTGGTTGAGGGCGTTATGCCGAGCCCGTTTGCGCATCCAGGCCCGGTCGCCCCACTTGTAGTCCAGGCTCCATACGACCGACGCGCTTTTGGGCGGCGTCTCAGCGCGGAATGCAAACGGGTCGGCCTTGTCCACACGAGACCGCTGGTGGCGCGAAACGACGCGGTATTTGTAAAGCTGGCCGGGCTGCGCCTCGGGAACGAAGCCTTCCCAGACGCCGGCGTTCTCACGTACCCGCAGGGGGTGGCGCGCGGCATCCCATTGGTTGAAGTCTCCGATCACGCTGACCGTCTCGGCGCCGGGTGCCCAGACCGCGAACTGCACTCCTGGCACCCCGGCAACTGTCGCCGGGTGCGCGCCGAGCTTTTCGTATAGGCGAAAGTGGGTGCCCTCCTGGAACAGGCGCACGTCCTCATCGGTCAGGAGATAGGGATTCGGCGCCGGCGCCTCCGGCGGTTCAGACTCTGTCGGCGCAACCGGCCAGGCACGGCTAAGTGCGACCAGCGCCATCGTGGGACCCGTCTCCTGCCGCACAGGCAGCAATCCAACTTCAGTATTCTCCGCTTCGCTTTGCATTCCAAATCCGCTTACTTCAGCCTGGCCAAGCCGGCTTCCACCTGCCCGGCTTCGAGCACGAGGAACCGATCCGGTTCGTCCCTCAGCGGGCCGGGCTCCAGCTCTGAGCCCTGCCCCGCCGGCACGATGACCAGCACCAGCACCGGGACGCCCAGCGCCTTCAGCTTGGCCACAAACCCCCGCCGCGCCTCATCCCACGCCACCAGCACACAAATACAGCCGCTGACCACCTCGACGTGGCTGAGCACCAGGTGCTCCAGCGCGCGGAAAGGCTGGTTGGAACAGGTCCGCACCGACGCCAGAATCTCCAGCATCTGTTCCACATGCGCAACCCCCCGTCCCGCAGTGAAACAAAAGGACTGCGGACCGACAAACAGCAGGTCGAGCAGCGATTCCTGGGTTGGCAGAGAGCAGGCGAACGAGGCCGCGACCGACACCGCCTCCTCGAATACCTCGCTGTGCGGGAAGTCCATGAAGGTGTCCAGCACCAGCGCGTGCCGGACGAAGAATTCATCCTCGAACTCCTTCACCACCGGCCGGCCCACCCGGGCCCAGCTCCGCCAGTGAATATGCCGCAAGGGGTCCCCATGCCGGTAATCCCGCAGAGCGACGTATTCCTCGCTCTGCCCGACGCTCGCCGCCAGCGCCACGCCCCCTTCCTGATACCTCGCGACGCCCGGCAGGCCAATCGCCGGCAGCGCATAGCGCTTCGGCAGGATCAGCACCGTTTGCGGCAGCGCCACCGTGGTCAGCGAGCGGAACAGGCCGAGCGGATCGGTGCGGGCCAGTGTGACCCCCGTCAGGCGCAGGACACCGCGGCGGAGCGGCCTGAGCTGGATTTGCACTTCGACCTCCTGGCCCGGCGGCAGGGTCGGGACCGAGGCATCCTTCACTATCGCGGTCTTGAACGGATTCAGGGGCCGGTGGACGCTGAATCGGAACGAGCGGAGCCTCTTTTGCTCCGCGCGTTGCACCACCATCCAGTCCTCAAACGATGGCCGCGGGTCCGGCAGGTTCTCCAAAAGGCTCAGGCCATCCTGAACTCGCTGGGAGAGGTTCGTCACCGCCACACGATAACCGAGCGGGCTGCCGGCGGTTCCGAATCTCGGCAGCCGGCGGGTGGCGGCAAACGGCGTCCGGAGAAACGGGCTCAGGCAAGCCCCAACGACCAGGAGAAACAGCAGCAGCGGGAGTGCCTGGTAGGTGAGGTTGTTGTCCGTGTCCGGCGCCAGCAACGCGGTGAGGATAAGCGCGCCCAGCACCGCCAGCCCCGCCTTGGTAAAATGTCTGCGCGCCCAATACCAGCGCCCGGACGCCAGCCGGTAAACCCAGTAGAGAATCCTGAACAAGGGCGTCACGCCGGCACGCGAATCTTCTTCACCACTTCCTCGACTACTCCCCGGGCGGTCTGACCGGAAAACCGCGCCTGCGGCTCCATGATCACCCGGTGCGCAATCACCGGCACCGCCAGTTCCTGGATTTGCTCGGGCATCACAAAATCCAGCCCCTCAAACAGGGCCAGCGCCTGCGCCGCCTTCATCAGCGCAATGGACGCCCGCGGGCTGGCGCCGAGTTGCACACCCGGCGCTGAGCGCGTCGCTCCCACCAAATCCACGGCGTACCGCTTGAGTTCCTCGCTCATGCGCACCTCCTGCACCGCCCGCTTCAGGCCAATCACGTCCTCCAGCGAGGCGCACGGCTTCAGGTCGTGGAGCGGATGGTTGTGTTCCTGCGCGGTGAGAATGGCGACTTCCTCCGCCGACTGCACATAACCGAGCGCAAACTGCATCGCGAACCGGTCCATCTGCGCCTCGGGCAACGGGTACGTGCCGCGAAACTCGACGGGGTTCTGGGTGGCGATGACGAAGAACAGCCCCTCCAAGTCCCGCCGCTCGCCGTCCACACTTACCTGGGCTTCGCCCATCGCCTCCAGCAGGGCCGATTGGGTGCGCGGCGAAGCCCGGTTGATCTCATCGGCCAGCAGGATGTTGGCGAAGATCGGGCCCTCGTGGAAATGGAACTGCTGGTCACGCTGGCTGAAGACCGATACCCCGAGAATGTCTGAAGGCAGCAGGTCGGGCGTAAACTGGATGCGCTTGAAGTCGGCATCCACCGAACGCGCCAGGGCCTTGGCCAGCGTCGTTTTGCCGGTGCCGGGGAAATCCTCCAGCAAGACGTGCCCGCCGCTGGCAAACGCGGCCATCAGCTTGCGCGTCGAGCCCGCCTGCCCCTGCATGATCCTGGCAATGTTCGCCGTAATCCGCCGATACACCTCGCGCGCCGCCTGGTGGCCGGCCTGCGTCATCTCCCGGTCTGATGTTGCCATTTGAACCATCCTCGTATCTTAATCGCCGCCCTGCTCCCCCGCGAATAAATTTCCCGGTGATAAAATTTCCTTGTTTCCGCAAACAAAATGAGTAGCTTCCCGCCGCATGAAAGTTGAATTCTACGGCCACGTTCGTCAGTACCATAATATTAAAGCGGAAATTGACGCTAATATCCAGACCGTATTGGAGAGCGGGCAATATGTCATGGGCCCGATGCTCAAGAAATTTGAAGCCGAGTTGGCCGCCTACCACGGCACCAAGTTCGCCGTCGGCGTCGGCAACGGCACTGATGCCATCTGGCTTAGCCTCATGGCGCTGGGCATTGGCCCGGGCGACGAAGTGATCACCAATGCCAACACCTTCTTCGCCACCGCCGAAGCCATCTGGATCGCGGGCGCCACGGCGGTCCTCGTGGATTGCTGCCCGGACAGCAAGTGTATATGCCCTGAGAAGATCGAGGAGGCCATCACGCCCAAGACGAAGGCGATCATTCCCGTCCACCTGTACGGCCAGTGCGCCGATATGACCGCCATCAAGAAGATTGCCGACAAGCATAACCTCAAGATCATCGAGGATAACGCCCAGGCGATTGGCGCGCGCGGCCCGGACTTCAAGATCGGCCAGCTCAGCGACGCCGCCACCACCAGCTTCATCATCCAGAAGAACCTCGGCACCTTCGGTGACAGCGGCGGTCTGGTCACCAACAATGCCGACATTGACGCCGCAGTGCGCCGGCTGCGCAACCACGGCTCGACCGCCCGCAACGTCCACAGCTACGGCTTTAACAGCCGCCTGGACGACCTGCACGCCGGCATCCTGAGCGCCAAGCTCAAGCACATTGACGAATATAACGACGCCCGCCGCCAATGGGCCGCTCGTTACACCGCCGCCCTCAAAGATTGCAAGACCATTGATCTGCCGGTCGAGCTGGAAGGCTATCGGCATGTCTTCCACCTCTACGTTGTCGAGACCAAGAAGCCCGAGTGGCGCGACCAGTTGGTGGACTTCCTGGTCAAGAACGGCGTGGACGCCAAGACCCATTATTCGATCCCCATCCACAAGCAAGCCGGCTACCCGTGGGGCAAGGGAGCCCGCACCGTTGGCAGCCTCGCGAACGCCGAAGCCAACGCCGCCTGCTGCGTCAGCCTCCCGATGTTCCCCGAACTCAAGCCGGAGGAAGCGGACTACGTCGTCAGCAAGGTCAAGGAATGGGACCAGCAATTCGCCTCCCAGGCCCCCGCCGGCAAAGGCCCCGCCCAGGCCGGCACCTGCTGCTGCTCCAAGTAACCGAATCACAAATCACCGGGCGCCACGGGATCCACCCCTGGCGCCCGTTTTCACAAAACCCCGTAATCACGCATCACGCATCACGCATCACGTTCCCCGCATCATGAGCAAATACTCCGTCCTCGTCGTCGGCATGGGCAAGCGCGGCATGCACCACGCCACCGCCTTCAACGCCAATCCCAAATTCCAGGTCACCGGCATCTGCGACATTGACCCCAAGCGCCTCGATGACGCCGCCGCCAAGCTGGGCAACCCGCAAAAGGGCTCCGACGCCGCCGCGTTGGCCAAGGCCGTCAAGCCGGACGTGTTCTGCTTCTGCACGCTGCCCAACCTGCGCACGCCCATGATCAAGGCGGCCATCGAGGGCGGCGCCAAACTGATCGCCTTCGAGAAACCCGCCGCCCTGACCAGCGCCGAGTTGTTCACCATCCGTGACCTGCTCAAGCAGGCGGGCGCCAAAGCCGTCGTCAGCCACCAGCACCGCTACGGAACGCACTACCAGAAGGTGAAGGAGATCGTCGCCAGCGGCGCGCTGGGCCGCGTCCACACCGTCTATGCCAGCGCCACCGGCTGGATGACGCACATGCTTTCCCACCTGATTGATTACACCTGCTGGTTCAACGACTACACCCCGGCAACGTGGGCCATGGCCCAGGCCGCCGGCCGCGCCAAACTGGCCGATAATCATCCCTCCCCGGATTACATCGGCGGCTTCGTCCAATTCGCCAACGGCGTGCGCGGCATCTACGAGTGCGGCGCCGGCGCGCCCGACCAACCCGAGGTCGCCAAGTGGTGGGGCAAGAACCGCATCGGCGCCCAGGGCAGCGAAGGCTTTGCCGAGGTCCTGACTAATGGCGGCTGGCGCGCGGTCACCAAGTCCGGCGGCTACCAGAGCGGCGAAGGCGCCATGAACTACGACCACGACATGCCGCCCTATATCCAGGAAATGGCCGACTGGCTGGACGACGCGAAGAAGGTGCATCAATGCAACTTCGAGCACGCCTGCCTGGGCGCCGAGATCATGCTCGCCATGCAGCGCAGCGCCGTCGAAGGCGGCCAAATCCCCTTGCCGCTGTCCGCCGGCGCCGACGAGCAGGCCATGCTCAAGGCCAAGCTCGCGGACAAGCCTGTCCTCGTCTCCTGCGAGCAGAACAGGAAGGAATTCGGCTTGGCTTAGGCGCCAAACCAGCCTAAGCTTCCGCTATGGGCAGTGCGAACGACATGAATAGCCTGGAGCGTTTGCTGCGGCCTCTACGGCGGGAGCTAAGCGCCGAGTTGGCCGATGCCTTGCTGCGTCTTAAGGCGGACCCGGAAGTGCAGGCCCGTTACGACGATCTGGCTGGTAAGAACACTGAGGCGGCGCTCAGTGCCGAAGAACAGGCCGAGCTGGAATCCCTGGTCCGCGCCAACTCTGTCCTCAGCCTCCTGAAGGCCGAAGCGCGCGCTTTCCTGCAAGAGCCCAAGGCGGCCTGATGGACGCCGCGTCGCTCGCGTTAGTTCACAGCCGGGCTGGCGGGCGTTGTGAGTACTGCCACCTCCCACAGCAGTTTTCCGAACTGCGCTTTCATGTCGAGCACATCATCCCGCGGCAGCATGGCGGCCTTGATGATGTAGAGAACCTGGCTCTAGCCTGTCCCGACTGCAACCTGTTCAAAGGGCCGAACCTCACTGGCATCGAGCCGGGCACGCACCGAGTCGTCAGACTCTTCCATCACCGGCGGGACGAATGGCCTGAACATTTTGCCGTCGAGGGCGCGCGAATCGTTGGCAAGATGCCGGTTGGACGCGTGACAGTCGCTCTCCTGAGAATGAACGACGACCAAAGGCAGCGTGTCCGCGCATTGATCGCCGGATTTTGAGTGCTGGCGCAAGCCCCCGCGCAGGGCGTTTACCCCGGCGCAATAACCCTCGTCCTGACTCCAGGCCTCCTCGCTCTTCCGGTGGGCTTGGACGTTCAAGGAAATCCGGCTCGTCAAACCCTTCGCCGAGGTGATTCTGCTCAAAGACGGACGGCTCAACTTCGCCAACATGTTCGAGTCCCCCACCAACGCCGCTCCCCCGCCCCCACCGCACGAAGGCGGCATCCCTCGCATCAATATCTTCGGCCTCCAAATCACCAACGGGTTTGTCGTCCTCGAAGACCGGACCCGTCGCTCGCCTTTTCGCACCGAGTACCGCCCCATCAACCTGGAGCTGACCCAGTTCAGCACCCGCCCGAATTCAGACACGCCGTATTCGTTCCATGCGGAAAGCGACGCGGGCCGCAGCATCACCTGGACGGGGGACCTGACCGTCCAGCCGCTCGGCTCCCAGGGCCGCCTCGAACTCACCGGAGTGCAACTCAGCCGTTACCAGCCGTACCTCGAGGATTTCACGAAGGCCGTCCTGACCAATGGCCTCGCCGACCTCAAACTCCACTACCGTTTCGCGGCGGACACCAACGGCATGGACCTGGTGATCACCAACGGCTCGGTGCATGTCGAGCAGATGCGGCTCCAGGACCCCGGCACCGGGGAAACCGTGGCGGGCGTAAGGGGCTTCGACGCGCAAGACGGCGAACTGAATTGGTGGGAACGCTCGGCCCGGCTCGGCTCGGTAAACGTCTCCGAGGCGACCGTCCTCGCCCGGTTGCAGAAGAACGGTAAGTTGAACCTGCTCCAACTCCTGGCGCTCTCCCTGCCCGCCACCAATCGCCAGGGGCAAGGCTCCTCAGTCGGCCGAGGCTTTCGCGCTTTCTCCGGAAGACTACGACCGGCTCCTGCGCGCGGCCTTTGCGGAGAAGTTCGGCACGAATATCGCCGCCATCCTCCAGACCAACCAACTGGCGCTCGCCGCCACCAATCAACCTGACGGCACCGTGACATCCAGGCCGGCGGCCAAGCCGAAACTTTCCCTCTACCAGCGCGCACTGGCCCTTGTCGGCCTCGGCCCACATGCCCGGAGAAGCCCGGCCGAGAAACACTTACCCAAGGCCGATCGCCTCGCGTTGCAGCAGGCCACCCCGGAATTGATGGAGACCCTGCTCGCCGGCCAGACGGACGTGACCCCAGATGATTACCGTGTCCTGATGAATGCGCGTGCCCGCTGGGTCGAGAACTGGCTGCCGCAGAACGGCCAGGTCGCCAATGAGCGGCTGCTGTTGGTGGCCCCCAAACCAGTGGACGAGGCCTACCGGGGCGAGAGCCAGGCGAATCTGTCACTGGATTAAGCGTAATCGCCCTGCGCTGATAACTTTTGGCTATCGGCGCAATGCGAACTTAGAGCCTCTGAGGTCCGCCCTGTTCCATGCTGTCCGATTAGGGTCGTGATGCCGCTGGTAGTGAAGCGGTGATATGATGCTCGCCGGACGGCAGGTGTTCGAGGGTTAACCATACCCAGCGAGCGTCGCCGCCGTTGCGGGTTTCCACGGGCAGCGGCCTGCCGTCGAGGGTGGCCTTGGAAGCTCCGGACGCGGCGGGTCCCAACCGAATGCGAACACGGTCAAGCGGGCGATCCGGATCCAGAACAACATCGAATTTGCGCCCGGAGCGCTCGCGCGTGTAGTCGAGCCGCAGATGAACAATTTGGTGGCGGCCCTCCGAAAGCGCATTAACCGGCTGCCCCTCGACCGAGACGCCGCTCCAGTGGACCGGAATGCGAGGCATGAGCCGCAATTCGGTGGGCGAAAGATCGTCGAACCCGGTCATGACCTGGATAGCCCGCAGCACGCAGGACATCTGATAGAGATTCCCCAGGTCACCCCAGCGTCGCCAGACGGAACCATCGCTGGCGATGATCACTCCTTCGGGCACGCGAAAGGGATGTGGCTGCCCCGGCGCAAAGATCATCCGCGCCGTCCAGTCCACGATGTGGTCGCTATCAGCGGTCTGATCGAGCAGGAGCGACGAGAGCGTGTAATACCCCTGGCCGTAGCCAAATCCTTTGGGCGCGCACCACTGCGGTTTCATCGCGGCGAGGGCCATCTTCCAGGTGCGGTCGCAGCGCTCAATCCAGCCTTTGGGCATACGGTCACGGAGATCGAGTCCCCAGTAGTCCAGGCCGAACAAGACGGGTGCCAGCGCGGGGATCGGATAGCCCCACTGGGCGGTCTTGTCCGGGTCCCAAACGTCACCCCAGGGCGGGATCGTCTTTGGAAAATACGCCTCCATGGCCGTCTGGAGCTTGTCGGCGCAAGCGCGCCAGCGAGCGGCGCTGTTGGTCTGGCCGATGGCCTCCGCCATCTCTGCGAAGCCCAGCAACCCGAGCCAGCAGGGAACATTGCAGTAAAAGCTGATCATGTTCATCCCGCCTTCGCTTTCGGCGTAGAGCAGGCCGTGCTCGCTGAAGGAAAGCTTCGGATTGGCGAGCTGCCAGGGGATATACTCCGCCGCCTCGCGCAGGGCCGGCCAATGTTCCTTCACCCAATCGGCCGAGCGCCCGGCTTTGATCCAGGCGTTGTAGTGGCTGAGCATCATGAAGCCGTGGCCATCCGTCTCTGGGTTCCCCATATCATGGGTAGTGTAGCGGGTCGGCCAGCCGCCCAGGCGGAGCGAATCAAAATAGACGAGCGGTTTGTTGCAAATGACCGTCGCATGACCCGGCACCGGCTTGCCATCCATCTGCAGCTTTGGGAAGGACTCGGGAAAGTACATCAGCCAATGGTCGAAGAACGCCAGGGCGGCGGAGGCCTCGGCGAACCGGCCCCAGTTGGCGAGGACAATCGGCGCCCGGTTGCGAGTGTAGTAATCGTCCTTGAAAGGCCCGAGCCCTGGGGTAAAGCCGCCAAATCCGTTGTAGTTGTCAGCCTTGGGATTCGATTCATGGAGCATCCCATCCGGGTCAACGCGGGTGAGGAGTTCCGCCGAGTTCTCGCGATACACCTGGTTCAGGATCTCGGCTTCGACCGGACCACGGAAGCGGATCGCCGGGAGAGCATTCGTGGTGGTTTCAACGGTGGCAGCCGCCTCGCGCACCTTTCGGAAGGTGAGATCGGCCGGCGTGGTGTAAAGCCAGCGTCGGAGATGCTCGATCGCGCGGCGCCGGTCCCGGGGGAACGGCTTCGCGGCCTTCACGGCATGGGATTGCAGCCAGGCGCTGACCTTCGTCCCAAGCCGCAACTCACCCAAGGCGACGAGCGTCTCGTTGGTGGGTATCGCGTTCACCGCCGCCTCGATGGTCAGCCCGTCAACCACCGGATAGCCGACTTTGCCCGGGTTATCCACGATGGTCAGACTGGCCAGCGGCTCCGGGCGCGGGATAATGCACAGGCAAAGCGGGTCCCTGGTCTTGTAAGCGTCCAGGCCATTGAGCACGCACAGCGCGGCATCCAGGCGGGAGCGCGCGGCGGGGTCGGTCGAGAAGGGGGCGGAGGAGATCCCATAGTTGTTGCGCCAGGTGATGGTGTAGCCGAAGACTAGCGGGATTACATCCCGCCGGCCCGACGCGTAGCTCAATATGATGTCCCCCGCCGAGTCGCCGATGAAGAAGTTGCGGAAGCTGTCGCCGCCGCCCCAGGCCGGATGACACAAGTCCGGCGAATTCGTCATCCCCAACAGGAAGAGGCGACTGGCGGTGATCGAAGGCAATCGCAGCTCCCGCGACTTGCCCTCGGCAAGGTCCCGGTCAGCAAAGCGCAGGAACGGAACCCCTGCCGTGCGCAGTGCCGTGGCCGGGGCATTCGTCGGGACAACTCCGAAGCAGGTGTTCCGCCCGGCCTGCGCGGCAGCCCCGGCCGTAGCCCCGGCGATCACCAAGGCCAGAGCCGTGGCTCCTGCCCATCGTGATATAGCAAGAGGATGAAGATATCGCACTTGGCTTTAGATACTTCGCAGCGATGGCCAATTCACAAGCCAATTCTGACCCATCCAGGCATAACCCAGGGTCCCAGCCATGGGTCTTGCACTTGATCTCGCCCCCCGGGAACCGCGCCGTCACCCCGCCGTCACCTCACCGTAGTACCTCTAGCCCTGGGCTAGAGGTACTACGGTGAGGTGACGGCGGGGTGACGGCGCGGTTCCCGGGGGGCCGCTGGACAGTTTGGTGCGGGATTGCAGGAATAGGCGGCCAGGCACGGCTTTGGCGGAGGCAGGCTGAGAATGGCCTGTCTCTATGTGTTCTTTGCGTTCGTTTGTGTTTACACAGGACTTTCACTGAAACCTGCGGAACGGGCCTTAAGGCCGTTCCGCCCGTTGCCCATACATTTCCGCCGCCACTTCGCGGCTGGCGGCGCTCGTTTCGGCGTAGGGGGTGTCGGCGACGTCCACGAAGCCGATCTGGTAGTTTTCTTCGTCCCAGACGCGCCCGGTGGTTGGTTCGTCGGCGTATTGGAACCAGTGGCAGCCGACAAACTGGGGATGGTGGAGGGCGCTGAGCACATACTCCTTGTAGGCGGCGGCGCGCGCCTGCTGGTCCGCGACGGGCACCAGGCCGGGGTGGAAGAGGCCACGATCCAGCGCGCCGAGGTGGAATTCCCCAATGATCAGGGGGACATCAGCCCCGCCGTTGAATTTGAAGTCGGCGACGCTGCGGCGGTAAAGGTTGTAACTGACGACGTCGCAATACTTTGCGGCGGCGGCGGCGGCGCGGGCATTAACCGCGGCGAAGCGGCAACCGAGGTAGAGTTGGTTGGGAGCGACGGCTTTGACGACCTCGCGCACGGTGCGAAAGTACTGCTCAGCGAGGCGGGTATAAAAGGCGCCCAGATCGTCTTTGGCTTTGGATTGGTCAGGCGCCTGGCCGCTTTGGAGCAGGGCATCCCAGGAGGCGTGATCGGTGCCCCAGGCCTGGTTCAGTTTCTGGATGTCGGCGTATTTGGCTTTGAGGTCGGCTATGAAGGCCTTCTTGGCCGCCTGCTCGGGCGGGGACTGCAGAGCGGCGAGGGCCAGGGAGACATCGTTGCCCCAGGACATTTCGTTGTCGCTGAAGTAGCCGATGCACCAAGGGTCGCCCGCGCTGTTGTTTTCCTTGCCGGACATGGCGCGGCGCAAGCCGGCGGCGAAGCTCGGGTCGAACGGGTCGGGGAACTTGCCCCAATAGCCTTGGCTGCCTTCGATCTGTTTGGCACGGCCGGAGCCGATGGTGTCGGTGTAAGGGCTGAGCCGCAGCCGGCAGGTGGGGCCGTCGGACCAGTTGCCGATGGTGTTGAGGCCCCAACTGCGGAGGCGGCGCTGGATGACCTGCGGATAGACCGTCCGCCAATCCGGGCCGTATTTGCGCAGCAGGTTCGCGCCGCTGAAGGAGAAGCACTCCGGCGAGCGCCCCGCATAATGGCCTTTGAGGGCGAAATTATGGGAGAAGAATGCCGCGAACTCTGGTTGGCTGCCCGGGAAGTCGGCAAACCAGCTTGAGCGCTCGTCAATCGGTGTGGTGTCCAGCATCCGCACGCAGTCTATGCCCTGCGAGAAGAAGAGGTGCCCGTCCGGGTCCACCAGCCACCACTTGCCTTTCACCTTCTCGGTGCGGAAGAAGCCGGAGGCCCGGAGCTTCGGGCCGTCAGCCCAGCCGCCGAACTTGTCCCAATTCTTCGGCCCGGGCAGGCGCGCGAGTTCTTTGGCTTCTGTCTCGCGGCGGGCCTTGAGGTCGGCGACCGATTTGACCTTGCCCGGCCAGTCTTTGTGAAGGTACTGGCCGAAGGTGTCTATGAAGGGGAAGAAGGGATCAGCGTCAGTAACCGACGCCGTGGGAGGTTCGTAGGTCCCCGCAGCCCGGATGTCGCGGATTTGGAAGAGGTGGTCGGCGCTGGGCTTGCTGACGAAGACGACCAGTTGGGTGATGTCGCGCGGATTGACGCAGCCGTGGATGCCGGGCCCCGCAGGGTAGCCCCGCATTCCAAAGAGCTTGCCCCCGAGGTTATCGTCCGTAGTCCGCTTCAAGGGCACCCGCAAGACGCCCCGTTGCCCCGGCTGGAGCGTGAGGGAGTGCGTGACGCAATGGTCCATGCCATCCGCGCCCGGATTATCCACCCGGCAGAAGACCGTCACGGAGTTGGTGCCTGAGTTGGAGAGTGTAAGCGCCACGTAGCCGCAGGAAGAGACATCCCATGATCCGCCAGGCGCCGGCAGCGTGATGCCCGGCCAGGGCTGACTGTGGCCTGTCGCCACACGCAAACCCGCGCCCGGGCCGGACTCTACTGCCCAGATCTTCGCATCTGTGGTGGTAATCCTGGAAACGTCGTAGCGGTGGGTGAAGTCAAGGAGAACCAGGTCGGCCCCCGAGGCGGTGAGTGCGGTTAACCCAATGACCAGAGCGCTCGGCCCGAACAGTCCAAACGCCGCACGTAGTGCCGACGGGCCGGAGCGCCGGCGTGTTGCCGGGTTAGGCGTAACAACGCGGTTTGAAAGGAGTTCCGCCCTCACCCCGGCCCTCTCCCCCAGGGAGAGGGAGAACCATCCGGCCATCTGGCGAAGATTCACGAGCCAGTTGCTGTCCAGAGACTGACGAAAGCTTCTCCCTCTCCCTTTGGGAGAGGGTCGGGGTGAGGGGGAATAGGATGTCCGACTGCATACAGGCGGCCTGGGCGGTTCGGATGCTCTAAGCCGGCAACATGCCGGCGCTCCGGCCGCAAGAGAGCGAACTATCCAGGCTAGACCAGGCAAACGGCGCGCTTTCATAGGGCAGCAAGGCTCATTTCGCCCGCCCGTATGCCTTGATGTCGCCGGCCACTTCACTGGCGAACGGGCGCAGCGCTTCCCAGGTGAAGAAGACCAGTCCGTCGGCGCCGCACTCGTGGGCCATCTCCATCTGGTGCCGGATCGCGGCGGCGTCCTTGAGTGCGCCGTGGCTGGTCCTGACGCCGATGGTGATGTAGAAGGGGAAACCTTTGGGGACATGCTGCCGGTTGGCGCGCGCCGCCTGGAGGAAGGCTTCGTCGGTGTAGCGATAGCCCGAGGGGTTGATCCAATCGAGGCTGCCCTCATGTATCCACGTCATCCAATCCTGGCAGACTTCGGAGTTGCTGGTGTAGGTGTTGTAGCCCCAGACGTAGCTGGAGATCGGCAGGCCGGGGCGGGCCTTGTTCACCGCGGCGCGAATCTCGCGTGCGAGGGTGTTGATCTGCTCCGTGCGCCACTTGCGCCACTCGGGCCAGATTGGGTTGGAGCGCGCCGAGGCAGAGGCCGAGCGAGCGGCCTTCTTGCCGCCTTCGGTATCGAGCGTCTCCGGGCGGTTGCTGGTGATCTTCGCCAGGTCCACGTTGTACTTCTTCAGGAACTCCGCCCGGCCGGTGTCGGTGTAGCCGATGCGGCTGGGGCAACGACAATAGTCCAGGCTCAAGCCGTCCACGTCATACTTGGTCACCAACTCAGTGGCCAGCGAGACCTCGTAGCGGCGGGCGTCGGTGTTGCCGGGGTCTATGTAGCCGCGGCGGGCGCCGTCGTAGAAGTAGGCCCACGAGGGGTGCTCCTTCAGCAGGGCATCCGGGCCACTCTCCCCTCCCTCGGTGGCTACACAGAACTGGGGATACACTTTCAAGCCCTCCGCATGAGCGCACTGGACCATGCGCTCCATGTAGGTCGGCTTTGAGACCAACTCCCTGGGGGCGATGCGGCTGTCCCAATTCACGCTCGAGCTCTTGGCGAGAGGAAGGATGAAGTCAATGCCGGTGTCTTTGATGAGCTTCATTGCCTGGCGAAGGCTCTCGGGCGAAGCGGCCTCATCGTAAAGGCGAACATACACGCCCATCCGCCCGGGACTTTGGCCGGCGGTGGTGGTGGACGCGGTCCCGAGCAGCGTGAGAGCTGCCGCCACAAGAAGCACACAGGCTTTGGTCATGACGGGAGCCTGCATCGTATAGCGCGAAGCGGCAAGCCTGCCTTTCCAGTCGGGCGGAGCACGACCAGAGACAAACTCCTGCGTAACCCCTGTAGAAGTGCCTGTTGCCGAAGGATCCTACGCCATAACTTAGCGCCGTTTAGCTCGGAGCCTAATGGGTGCAGTGGGTCTTAACGGCTCTTGATTCGGTCGGGTTCCCGGTTCGGTGGGGGGTTGGCGGGGGTCCTCTGGGTTGAGTTGGGAGCCTGGTTGGGGTCCAAACGTGGCGGGACGGGGGCGGACTCAGCCGTTTTGGCGGAAAGGACTATGCCAAAGCTCGTCATCAGGGCCCATATCCAGCCGAACGCGAAAAGGCCAAATCCCAGCACGACCCACCGCACCATGTGCCACATATTGGCCAGGTTGCTAATTGGGTCGGCTGAGCTCGCCTGGATGCGCGACCAGTTGGCGACGTACCACAGGATGAAGCGCGCTCCAAATACGAAGGTTAACACCATGCCGCCAATCGTTAAGGCCAATTGCGCGTAACCGGTGGCCCGGCCTGCCACCAGCGAGCCGGCCCCGGGCGTGGTCAGGTTCGTCATCAGGCAGCCCCAAGCGGTCTGGCGGCTAAGCGGTCGGCGCGGGCCGAGAGCCAAAGATAGCTTCATAGGCATACATAAGCGCCCCGACGCCAAATGGCAAATTGAGCAGGAGAACGAACTTGAACAGCAGGCCGAGCGGAAGGCTGACCCGGGCGATGTTCACCATCAACTCGGACAGGTGGCTCATGTCAGAAGGTCCGGAAGCCGTTAACTGGCCGATAATGGGATACACGGCGGTGGCGATCCTGATCTGGACAAACAGGTAGGTGAGGATTGCGGGTAGGAATGCCACGAACAGTAGCCCGAACATCTGGAACCAAACCCGGGTCACTGTCTTGCGGCTCAGCTCCATCGCCGACCAGAATTCGAGCCGTTGGTCGGCCACGAGTGGCACGCTGAAGCACCAGGCGACCATTAGATACAGCGCCGGCAGCACGCAGAAGCATACGCCTATAGTCGTCAACAAGCTCGTCAGGAGGCCGGTCATCATAAGTTGCACGAACGCCAGGCTGAAGCCGGCGAAGACATCGCCCGCGGACGCGGGCTGTCCGCGGATGCGGTTGAGGAAGACCAAATACAGCCCCCCAAACAACACGCCTCGGATCAGCAAGTGGATGATTCCCCCGATCAGGGGAACAAACTGGCAACCCACGTCAATGGCCCACGCCAGGGCCGTCGCCCCGAAGAGCACGCCGAAATTCGCCTGGAGGAGTTCCCAGGACTGGGCGAGGCACGCGCCGATTTGCACCTGCGGCTGGCGCGTAAGCACTTGCCCGCTCGAGGCGGCGGGCGGCTGGAGCGGGGGAGGGGCGGGGCTGGCTTGGCCGGCCTGTGGCTGCAGCGCATCGGCGAACTCCGGGAACGCCGAGAGTGGCTGCCAGGGGCCGGTTTCCCCCGACCGGACCTGGCTCTGCGCGTTCAGCCGGCCTTCAGCAATCCATTGCCGCACCTCCTCGGCGGTGACGGGCCCGTACTCCTTCTGGTCTCCGCCGATAATCGTGTACATGGCCGACGAGATCAGTGGAAGGCGCTCTTGACTTCGGGCTTCGACAACACCACGACCGCCCAGATGCCAATCGGCAGGCCCAACAGACAGCACGGCGAGAAGCAGGGCACCATCGCGATAATGCTGGCCGCCATAGCGAAGCCGTAGTTCTCCAGGTTCTTCATCTTGATTGCGCCCAGGAGAATCACGGGACTGAACAAGAGGCCGATGATGCTAAATACGATACCGATCGTGCCGGAAAACATACTGGCCAAGGCTTCTCTCGGCATCCGGCTGGATGCCAGGAGCGCCGGGCCGGCAAGGGCCCAAATAATGGAAGCAATCTGCGCAAGCGCCCCTAGAATCGCCACCACTATCAACCCAATCGCCGGACCGTTGACCTGATCCATCCCCACCGGCCCCGGCGCCTGGATGGTGGGTATGGGCGGGGCGGGAGGAATGGGGGTCGCCGCGAACTCCGGGAGGTCGCCGAGCGTCTTCCACTCGGTCGCGCCCTCGGGGAGGACTCGAGTCTGGAGGTTGACGCGGCCTTCGGCGATCCATTGGCGCAACTGCTCGGCACTGATGGGACCGTATTCCTTTTGATCGGCTCCGATGATCTTATACATAGGTTGTTACGTTTCGTTGGCTCTGAATGACTTGGTTGTAAGTGATTGCTGACCCGTGTGCAAGCGCCGGTTGGCCTTATCACGGCCGCAGCATCGCAAAGGACGGGCCGGGCAGGTTGCGCAACACGCTGACCACGAGCACCGCCGCCAGGAGCAGCCACCACCAAAGCGGGCGCAAGCCAATGGGAGCCGGCTTGTTGCGGGCTCGCCCCAAGGCATATTGCGCCGCCAGCCCGAACAGGAACGGCAGGGACGCTACCAGCATCGGATTAAACCGGAAGGCCATCGCCAGGTGGCCATGCAAAAGCTGGTAAACCGCCCGCAGCCCGCCACAGCCGGGACAGAGCAGGCCGGTGGTTCGGTGGAAGAAGCAAACCGGGTAGAAGTGATACCGTCGGGGGTCGAACAAGAACAGCACGAGGGCGGCTGCCGCGGCGAGCGACCCCAGGCTGACGAGCAGGCCGAGCGGCAGCTTCCGACTTTGGTGCGGCTCCCTCTCCGCTTCTGGAGGAGGGGGCTGATTCAAGCGAGGTGGAAGGGCCATGTCACCACCTGTGCGCATTATGCATGACGTCCGAGGCGCTCAGCGCGAGGCCAAACACCAACCCCAGGACCGCCAGGGCAATACTGAAGAGCGAGAGGACCAGGCCCGCGATCGCCAGGGACCGGCCTTGCTGGGAGACCGGGTCATTATTGATTTGGGACAGGGCAACCAGCGCGAAGATGATGCCCAGCAGATTGAACGGCAGCCCGTAACAGCAACAGCACATCGAGCAGGTAATCGAAAGGATCCCCATGATCAGGCTGGCGGTGGCCAATCCGTTCGTCCGGGGCGTCGGTTGGAGATAGATCGTTCCCGGCACCGCCAGCGGGGGAACCACGCGGCCAAGCGTGGGGGCGAACTCCAGATACTCGACCAGCGGTTTCCATTGCGCCGTGCCTTCGGCCAGCGCCCTGGTTTGTGCGTTGGCCCGTCCTTCGGCGATCCACTCGCGCAACTGGTCCGCCGTAACGGGGCCGTACTCTCTGCCGTCTGCTCCGATTATCCTGTACATAGGCTCATTGTGTCCGGACGATGCGCTAGAACCATTCTTTTCGCCCGTCAACATACACGCGAACGAACTCTTCGTCTGGCTTGCACAGGTAAATAATGCCTTCGATGAGCCCGATGACATGCGTTAGGGGGTAGGCGATTCCGCAGGTCAGCAGCGTGACCAGCAGCATGATCAGCCCCGCTCCCGTGTAGCCGAGAATGAACTTATGAACGCCCAGCCCGCCCAGCAGGATGCCGCAAATGCCGGCGGGGATCTTGTTCGAAGCACGCGGCACGATCGCAGGTGGCGGAGGCGAGAGGGTCGGTGGCGGCACCGCAGCCGCGGGCGGGGGCTTCAGGTCGGCGGCAAACTCCGGGAATGAGCCCAGGGGTTTCCAGTCCGGCAGGCCTTCGGCTTGCGCGAGCGTTTGGGCGTTGGCGCGGTTCTCCGCAATCCAGGCCCGCAGTTGCTCCGCGCTCACCGGGCCGTATTGCTGGCCGTCTTTTCCTACAATTCGATACATAGTGTTCGCTTTCCACCGTTGTACTTACAAAAAGGGCGGTAAAGGTTACTGGTGACTCTTCGGGTAGTAGCGTAAGCCTCCGGCTTGCGGCTGTCCCGGCGACCCTCCGGGTTGCCGGGTAAACCGCGAGCCGACAAGCCGGAGGCTTACGCTACTACCTGAACAGTTGCAGTTACTCATGGCTCCCAGCGTAGGGTGTCAAGCTGCGAACGGGGGATTTGCCGGATCGTGCCGTCGGCCAGGGCCACGATGACCGAACGATTCGAGTGCCGGTGGGGCTTTAACTCGCCCGCTCCGCCGGAGCCGTTCCAGCCAATATCACTCTCGAATAGCAGGACCGTTTCAGGGGAAATCTCGCCGTCCTTTTTGCCGTCCAGCTTGGCATTGAACGCATAGGCGCACCGGCGGCTCGGGTCGGCCGGGCATTGGAAAACCTTGGATGAGCCGACGTTGCGCTGGATCGCGTCGCACCAGGTTGCCGCCGGCGGAAACTGGTCGTTGTGGTCCAGGGCGTAGATCTTCACCGCCAGCGCCAGTTGCTTCATATTGTTGACGCAGCGGATGGTCTCCGCTTTCTGTTTGGCTCGGGCGAGCGCGGGCAGCGTCAGCGCGGTCATAAAGAAGATGCTGACGAATAGCATGAAGGCCGACACGCAGATGCCGGCAATCGCCAGGCCGTGGCCCGACAGGCGTCCGCCGCTCCGGTTGATCCTCACCAGGCTGACGATTCCCAGTACCAACCCCACCAGGGCTGTGACGCCGCAGAGCCCCAGAACTCCCAGCACGACCGAGGTGACGGCCATGCCGCTGGTTCTGGTTTCGACCGGGACGCTCGGCAAGGGCGACGGGGCGCCCGGCGCGACGGCAAACGCCGCTTGAAACTCCGGCACCGCGCTCAGCGTTTGCCAGTCGGTGCTCCCCTCGGGTTTGACTTTGGTTTGCGCGTTAGCCCGGCCTTCGGTGATCCATTGGCGCAACAGCTCACTATTGACCGGACCGTATTCTTTGCCATCAGCTCCAAGGACGCGATACATGCCTCTCTTTTACGCCCGCGCCGCGCCGCCGCCAAGTTGAAAAACGGCTCTACTTTGTAACCCACCGCTGCAGCTCAGCCAGCTTTGCGCCCGCCTTGCCGCTGTCAATGGTCTCCGCCGCCAGCTCCCAGCCCTCAGCCAGCGAGCGCGTCCGGTCAGCGACGAACAATGCGGCGGCGGCGTTCAGCAGAACGGCATCACGCTTGGGGCCGCGCTCCTCGCCGTGGAGGATGCGGCGGATGATGGCGGCGTTCACCTCGCGGTCGCCGCCGCGCAAGTCCGCCAGCGTCGCCGGTTGCACCGGAAACAATTCCGGTGAAAGCGTAGAGGTGGACATCGCGCGTTCCTGGTAGAACTCGGCAATCGTGCTCGGTCCGAGCGGTGAAAGCTCATCCAGATGGCGGACGGCGCCGTCCTCCCCCGGGACGGACCCGCAGACGACCATCGCCCGGCGCACGCCCAGCGACTGGAGGACGCGGGCCAGCGGTTCGCACAGGGCGGGGCGAGGCACACCGATCAGCGCGGCGGTAGGGCGCGCCGGGTTCAGCAAGGGGCCGAGGAAGTTGAAGATGGTGCTCTGGCCGCGTGAGGCGCAGAGTTTGCGCGCCGGGATGATGTGCCGGAAGGCCGGGTGGTACTTCGGCGCGAAGAAGAACGCAAACCCCTGCTCGCGCAGCGAGCGCGCGGCTTCCTCCGGCCCCAGGTCAAACGGGATGCCCAGCGCCTCCATTACGTCCGCGCTGCCGATGGGCGAGGTGCTGGCGCGGTTGCCGTGCTTGGCCACTCGCACACCCGCCGCCGCCGCGAGGAGCGCGACCGTCGTGGAGATGTTGAACGTGCTCAGGTGGTCGCCGCCGGTGCCAACCACGTCCAGGATTTCAGCCGCGCGCATTTCGCCATCGAGCGCCGGCTGGAGGGCCCGGTTCCGCAACTCGCGGGCGAAGGCGGTGATCTCGTCGGCGGTCTCGCCTTTGAGGGCCAGGTGGGTCAGGAAGTCGGCTTTGGCCGCAGTGGGGATCGCTTCGTCAACCAGCAGCCCGACCGCCAGGCGGACTTGCTCGTCCGTCAGGACGTTCGCGGCGGCGAGCTGGCGTGTGAATGCTTCGAGCACAGCTCGATAATAGGAACAGAGCCTGGCCCCTTTCAATCTAATTGCGCCACAGCAGTGGCGCCGGGGAGGATCACTTGTGGAACACTGCAAGCTGATTGACGACGGCACCTGCTTCGTCGTGAGGCCCGTTCCCCCTCACCCCAACCCTCTCCCTCGGGGAGAGGGAGCCACCCATGCCAACGCTTGAACATTCCGGTCGCCCCAGTTTTGCCGACCCGCTGGCGGCCGTTCTCCCTCTCCCCGAGGGAGAGGGTTGGGGTGAGGGGGAACAGGGCTCATGGGCGGCAGAGGGTTATATGGGGCTTTGCGTTGGCCCTCGCAAAAGGTGAGATGCTCCCGTGTGCTGGGCACACGGAGGGGAAGCCGGAGCCTCGCAACTCAGGCAAGGCGCGCGCCCGGCGGGTGGCGGAGGACCGGCACTCGGGTTAGGTTCCAGTGTGAGATCCATTGTCAGGGTGGCTTTGCCTCCCGCGAAGCCGGTAATGGTTTATGACGGCGATTGCAATTTCTGCACGCTGTGGATTCACCGCTGGCAACAGACCAGCGGCGATCAGCTTGAATACATCCCGTTTCAGGATCCTTCGGTAGCGGCCCGCTTCCCGGAGGTGCCGCGCGGTCAGTTCGAGACTGCCGTGCAATTGATCGCGACCGACGGCAGCGTCTTTGGAGGCGCGGAGGCCGTTTTCCACTCTCTAGCCCACAACCCGCATGAGGGGTGGTTGCTTGATTGGTACGAAAACTCCCCAGCCTTCGCCGCAGTCACCGAATGGGGCTATCGGGTGGTGGCCAGGCACCGCGGGCTCTTCTCGTTTTTGACCCGCGTGGGGTGGGGACGGAACGTGGACCGGCCCACGCACGTGCTGGCACGGTGGGCCTTCCTCCGGTCGCTGGGGGTCATCTACCTGATTGCCTTCGTGTCACTCTGGGTGCAGATCATCGGCCTGGTGGGGCGCGACGGCATTTCGCCGGCAAAGGAGGCCATGACCGCCATGCGGCAGGCTGCAGACGCCCACCATTTGGGGGTCGGACGCTACCATCTGGTGCCCACCTTGTGTTGGTACAAGGCGACTGACGGGTTCCTGCGGTTTCAATGTGCCGCCGGCGTGGCGCTGGCCGTCCTTCTCATCATGGGCATTGCCCCGGCACCCTGCCTGTTCCTGCTCTGGCTGATCTATCTTTCGCTGGCGACAGTCTGCCGCGAGTTCCTGAGCTTTCAATGGGACAACCTGCTGTTGGAAGCCGGCTTCCTGGCCATTTTTCTGGCGCCGCTGCAACTCTGGCCTCGAATGTCGCGCGCCCCCGCCCCCTCGCGCCTGGTGCTCTGGCTGTTCCGGTGGCTGCTGTTCAAGCTCATGTTCCAATCCGGCTGCGTGAAGCTGCTCAGCGGCGACCCGGTCTGGCGCAATCTGACGGCGCTGAGGTATCATTACGAAACCCAACCCCTGCCGACGTGGATTGGGTGGTATGCCTTTCAGTTGCCCGGCTCGGTGCAAAAGGTCTGCGCGGGCGCAATGTTTGGCATCGAGTTGCTGGTGCCCTTCCTGATCTTCGCCCCGCGCCGCCCGCGCCGGCTCGCCTGCTTTATTTTGATCGCGTTCCAGGTCTTAATTCTCCTCACCGGCAACTACGGCTTCTTCAACTTGCTGACGATTGCGCTCTGCCTGCTGCTGCTCGATGATGCGGCGTTGAGGGCGCTCCTGCCACGCAAACTGCGCGGAGCTCTGTCGGCCATAGAGATTCAGGATACTCCGCTTCACCAACCCCCCGCTCCACCGGAGACTGCCCAATCAGGCACCGAAGCATCTGGCGCGGCCTCCGCTCCCGCTCTAACCCCGTCGCCCCGCAGGTCATGGCACTGGCCAATCCAAATCACCGTCCCCCTCGCGGCGATCGCCCTCGTCACCTCCTTCATGCAATTCTCGGCTATATTCCGCATCCGCGTTGCCTGGCCTGGCCCCCTTCTCTCGGTTTACACCTGGCTCGAACCGTTCCGAAGCTTCAACAGCTACGGCCTGTTCGCCGTGATGACTACCACCCGGCGCGAGATCATTATCGAAGGCAGCAACGACGGGATCACGTGGCTGCCGTACCAGTTCAAATACAAGCCTGGCAGCGTGAAGCGGCGTCCGGGGTTCGTGGCACCGTACCAGCCCCGCCTGGATTGGCAGATGTGGTTTGCCGCCCTGAGCGACTACCGGCACAACCCCTGGCTGGTCAACTTTTGCCTGCGCCTGCTGGAGGGCTCGCGTCCGGTGCTGGCGCTGCTCAAATACGATCCCTTCCCCCACGCCCCGCCGCGCTATATTCGCGCGATGGTCTATGAGTATCACTTCACTGATCTCGCCGCGCGCCGCCAAACCGGCGCCTGGTGGAGCCGCAAGAAACTGGGGCTCTACCTGCCGCCGATCACGCTGCCCCAACCCCGGGAGTAACTGTTCCGGTCGGAGCGCAGCCTTCAGGCTGCAGAAGCCAGGAGGTTCCAACGGAGCGTTGGAATCGGCCGACGCCGCTGCTTAGTCCAGGCCTCTGCAGCCTGAAGGCTGCGCTCCGACCGGAACAGTTACGCGCGCTCAATAGACCGCCACCCGATAGAAGAGCGCGTCAACCCCGCTCAGGGTCCGGTTGTCTATGAACAGGATGTAGCCTCCCGTCCCGGCGATGCCATCGCGCAAGACAGCCCAGTCGGTCAGGCTGGCGGAGCTTTCGACTCGATAGGTGCGGCCCTTCCACTGTGCTGAAGAGAATCTGCGGGGTCTGGCCGGGCGTCCAAAGCCATCGAGACATCGAACCGCGAGTTTGCATTCGTGGGGTTTAAGCCCGCCAGGTATTCCTGCCAGACCGGCAGGCCGTTGTTGTTGGGATCACTAACTCCGCCTGCGGCGAAGTTGGTCTTGAAGCCGTAGTACATGCAGCCACGGGATGGGCGTGCCATGCGGCGGGGCGGCGGATACAAGGTGACGAAGCTTGGCGAAGTTCTCGTTGGTGAAGCTTATGCCAGCGCGGCGCATATTCGTGTAGATGCTGTTATCCACGCTGAACACGCTGAACGCCTGGGTTGACGTCAAGCGCGTCCGGGTAGCGCGAAATTGAAACTAAGCAGGTCGCCGAAGGCGGCATACGGGATGCTGGTCAGGAGGTTGTTGGTATCCGCGCTGGTCAGCGTCAGCGTTCGCAGGCCGTTGGTATCGGCTGGTCTCCGTTCAGGGTCCACCCGGAGAGAATCTGGTTCGTTCCGGTGGAATCCAGGCTCGCGGTGCAGGGATAATTCGGGCGGTAATTGAGCCGCATGGTCCGCACAAACCGCGGCGACGTAGGTCGCCCGCAGCCGGATCGTTTGCAGCCCGACGTTCGCATCCTGCTACCAGGCGCAGGGAGCCGACGGCGCACGTCGCCCGTCCAGTCGGGCGGATTGAAGGGAAATAAACGGCGTTGGTCGTAAAGCTGTTGGTGACCGGCGGATCCGACGTGTCGTCAACCATGGGTAACGTTGGTCATGACGATGTTGGTATTCCAACTGGCCGAAAAGCCGGCGTAGCTGATTTGGAACGATGGCTGGAAGCCCGGGACTCGGGAAGGCCGGCACGGCCGCCCGCTGCAAAGTCGCCCAACGCAGCATGTACAGGCCGCTGACGTCCTTTTCGATGCTCTGGAATTGCGAGGCCAGTTCGGCGGTCGTCGTCGGCCAGGTAGTACTGGCCGCCGGTCTGGGAGGTGAGCAGTTGCAACGAATTGGTGTTGATGTTGTCGCCGAAGCCCACGCAGTAGATCGTCACATGCTTGGCCTGCGCGAGCTCGATCAGCACCGTCACGGCAGTCTTCGGGTCAGAATTCGTGTTCAGAGCGCTCGAATCGTCGTTGCCGTCGGTCATCGCGACCAGGTAGCGCTGCTCATCGACGTTGTTGGGGCCGAACTGGTTCAGCGCGGCATACATGGCGTCCCAGCACCGGGTTCCCGCGTAGTTGCCCTGCACATAGTTGGCTCGGATGCCGGCAATCGATCTGGTCAGGACCGTTTTGTCGCTGATGAAGTAGTTGCTGGCGGTGGTCAAGCTGTTGGTGACGAACTGCGGCGCCATGTAATCGGCGTTGAATTCAATGACGCCGAACATCGCGTGGGGCGGTTCCTCGTTGATGAGGAGGTCGGCCGCCTCCTCCATCGCGTCAATGGCTCCCGGCACGACATACATGCTGTAGGTGTAATCCAGCACCAGGAAGGTCTTGAGCTGCTTGGCGCCCGAGCCCACGACGTTCTGGAAGATCAGCGGGGCCTCGCTCGAAATCGGCACCCCGTCCTCCATGCATACCACCGTGAAGTCGCTCGCCGGCAGCACCACCGGTCCGTTGGTCGGGTCAGGCCCGTCCCGCAGCGAGAACGTAAAGTCCAGCAGGTAAGGCTTGGACCAGGTGTGGGTGACATCGGTTATGGCCAGGCCGGTGATGGGGGCGTAGCTGATGGTGAATACCAGGTTGGTGGTGCCGGTGCCCCACGCGTTATTCGCCCAGATCTGGGCGGTGAAAGTGCCGCCGTGCCACGGGGTGCCGCTGATGATCCCAGTGTTGGGGTCAACCGTCAGCCCCAGCGGCAGGTTCGATGCCCCGTATCGTGTCGGCGAATCGCTCGCCTGGATCGTGTAGCTGAAATTGGTCTGGTTCTCGGTCCAGCTCGCCGTCAGGGGGCTGGTGATGACGGGCACGGAGGAGGTGATGACCAGGGTCAACGTCTGGCTGTCAGAGCCGAACTGGTTCGCCGCCTGGAGCGTGGGCTCGAAAACCCCGCTCACGATGGGCGAACCGGCAATGAGCCCGGTGGCGGGGTCAATGTGCAGGCCGGCGGGCAGGCCCTGGGCGGTGAACACCGCCGCATCGGTGGCGGTGGCGCTGTAGAGGAAAACCTGCCCCTGCTTGCCATAGGCGGAAAGCGCGCTCGTGATCACCGGCACTGACGAAGACACCGTCATGGTCAGCACCTGGGTGTCGGCGCCATACTGGTTGCTGGCGCCGATCGAAATCGGGTAGGCGCCGTTGACCAGCGGCGCCCCCGAGATCACGCCGGTTAGGGGATCGAAAACCAGGCCGGAAGGCAGCACGCTGGTACTGAATGAAACCGGGTCGTTGCTCGCCGTAATGGTGTAGGTGAAATCCACCCCCTGCTTGGCGCTGGCGGCCAGGGCGCTCGTAATGCCGGGAACGCCGGTAGTCAGTGTGAGCACCAATTGGCCCGTGGTCGTCATCGCGTCATGGGTCGCATAAATGGCGAGGTTGAATATGCCCATCACGTCTGGAATCCCGGAAAGCACCCCGCTCTGCGAATCAAGGCTCAGGCCAGCGGGCAAGGCATCCGCCCCAAAGGTGATGGGAGTCGTGCCGGTCGCGGTATTTGTGAAGCTGAAGAAGGCCCCCTGCCGTCCGATTGCGTTGGTCGGGCTGGTGAATGTTGGCTGGCACCAGCACGGTCAGGCTCGCCACGGAGCTGGTCACCGAGCCGACGGGGTTGGTGACGGCAACCTTGTAGTTGCCCGCGTCGCTGGGTATGGCGGAGGCGATTGTCAGCACGTTGTTGGTCGCCCCGCTGATCCGCCCGCCGTTGTAGAGATTGGTCCCGTTCTTCAGCCACTGGTAACTCAGCGGCTGGCTCCCGGTCGCGGTGACACTGAGCAGGGCATTGCTGCCGGAGATCACGGTGGTATTCGACGGCGGCACGCTGATGGCCGGCGGCACGTACACCCCCAATGTTGCCACCTCGCTCGTCGTGGAGGAATAGGCATTGGTTACCACCACGTCATAGTTCCCGGAATCCGTTGTAACGAGCGCGCTAATCGTCAGATTGGGGCTGGTGGCGCCGGTGATGCGGCTGTTATTCGATAGATTCAGCCGGTTGAAACGCCACCGGTAGCCGAGCGGCGGCGTCCCCAGCGCGGTGACGCTAAACGACGCGCTGGTGCCCGGCAGGCGGGCCAGTCCCCCCTGCGGCTGCACCGTGATCCGCGCCTGGTCCGGCACGATCAGCCTCACGGCGGCGCTCACTGAGGTCAGGCCGACGTTGGGCCCGGAAGTGAAGGTGACCCTCACGAAGTAATATCCGTCGTCGCTAAGCTGGACATTCGGCACCGTACACGTGCTGGTGGTCGCGCCGGAAATGGTAATGAACGGGTTCTCCCCATTGGTGGACATCAGCCAGGTGTAGCCGGTGATGGTTTCTCCGGCCGTGGCATTTACCTGGGCGTTGAAGACCGCGGTATTGCCCACAAAGACCACATTGGTGGCCGGTTGCACCGTGACCGTCACCAGGCCCAGCGCCGACTGGATGCTCAAGCCGAGCGCCAGCCCCAGCGCGGTTAAACCCGAATAAATAGGCGTGCTTGTCTTCATGGTCATGCCATTATGTGCGTAATCTAATGGTGTGCGGACGGACTTCATTATCGGTTGCTGGCCGCAGTCCATCAAACACGGCCCCGGATGTCAACGGTAAAGAAGCGACTTCAGGCCCGATGGGAGCAGCTCATCTTCTATGCATCTTCTGTGCGCACTCGGCCGCGCTCTCATGAGGACCCCACTTCAGGGGGGTTGGAGATGCGGGAGCGGCTCTTAACCGCTTCATTCAGCGGTTTTCGGGAACAGATAAACCGCTGAACCCGGAATTTCACACCCTGGCGGCCCCGGACGGAGCGCGGCGCCAGCCTGGCTAGCTCCGGGTAGCCTGAGGGGAGCCTCAGGGTAGCCTCAGGGTAGCCTCAGGGTAGCCTCAGGGTGGCTTCGGGGTGCCTACCGGTTGGCCACAAGAGGGCCTCGGGGTGCCCTCAGGGTGGCCTCAGGGTGGCCTGACGTCCCCCCGCTGGGGGGGTTAATGAAAGCGCCTCAAGGGCAACCCTTTGAAGGGCAAGCCAAGCCCTCAAACAATGGGATGCTCACAGCCCCGGTAACAGCGCGGGTTCCAGAATGGGGGCGGGGACGGCTCGTCACCCATGCTTCCAAGCCTGTGCCGGGAATGTCAGCGACGCGCCACCCCCACCCCAATGGAGCTTGGCTTGGTCGCGGGTCATGTCTTAGGCTCGGGGCCGGTGTTAGGGGCAGCGGCTGATTATGAAGAAACCATTTGTCACAATTATTCTCGCCGGCGGCAAGGGCACGCGCATGGGCAGCAGCGACCGCACAAGGTCTGCTTCGATGTGCTGGGCGTGCCGGTCATCATCCGCGCGCTGGAGACCTACAACCTCTGCGGCGCGATGCTCAATGTGGTCGTCGTCGGCAGCATGGCCGAGAGCGTGATGGCGACCGTCAACCGGCGCTTCCCCGGCACCCCCTACGCCTTCCAGGACCAGCCGCTCGGCACGGGTGACGCCGCCCGCAAAGGAGCCGAGTTGCTTGAACGGATGCGCTTTGACGGAAACGTGCTCGTGGTGGCCGGCGACAAGGTCATTGACCCGAAGGTGATCCGGCAATTGCTGGCCGCGCACGAGCAAAGCGGCGCGGATGTGACCCTCGCCACGCGCGAAACGCCCGCCCAAGTCCAGTGCCGGCATCCTGCTCAAGTCGGCCCGGGGCAACATCGTCGGCATCCTGGAAGAAGCGGAGCGCCGACGATTGGTCGCACTGGCCAGGATCAACGAGGCGTTCCGCCAGCAGGCGGTCCTGCCCCGCGAGAAGGTTGAATCCATCCTGGCGGAACATTGCGGGGAGAAGACCGCAAGGGCGGTTGCAGGGGAAATCTGGGGGAAGGGAAGTGCGAAGTCCGAAGGCCGAAGTCCGAAGTCCGAAGGGCGGGGAGCCCCCACGCCGAGCCCGTCCTCTGACGGCAGGGCGGCGGGGGACAGCGAGCTGCGCCGGGAGGAGTTTGAGCGGCAGTTCTCCAAGGAGGAACGACTGGGCTGCCTGAGGGTGGGCGAGGAGACAGTCCGGGCGAGCCAGATGCTCGATCGCTTCGACCAGATGAACATGTCCACCTACCTGTTTCGCGCGCCGGTACTATATGACGCGCTGAGCCGGCTCAAGTCGGCGCGGGCGAGCCAGGAGGAGTATCTGACGGATGTGTTCGAAATCCTGGCCAAGCGCCCCAAGCCGGCTCGGGTCATCGGTTGCGAGGTGGTGGATTTGCGCGATTTGATGGCGTTCAATAACCCGCAGGAGCTGCTGGCCATCGAGGATGTCTATCGGCAGCGGCAGGGGCCGGTGGTGGTCGAAACCGTCTCCACCCGACGCGAGGCACTGGCCCCGGCCGGCGAATGGGACAACCTGCTCTGGAACCCCTCGGCGGCCGCACGCCGGCAGTTCCGGCAGTGGTATGGTGAAGAGGTTCCCTGGCAGCAAATCCGCTCCGCCCTGGATGCGTTCCTGCGTCGCTATGGGCCAGACCGCCAAGTGGCCATCGTGCGGTCGCCTGGCCGGATCAACCTGATGGGGCGGCATATTGACCACCAGGGCGGCACCGTCAACGTCATGGCCGTCAACCGCGAGATCATCGTCGTGGCCGCCCCGCGCGCGGACGACATAGTCTCGCTGGCGAATACCGAAGGCGCCCAGTTCTCGGAGGACAGCTTCCGCATCTCTGACCTGGTAGCCAACCTGAACTGGGACGATTGGCAACGGGTCATTGACGGCCCGCGCCTTCAGCGCCTGCTCGATGCTGCCCGCGGCGACTGGGCCAATTATATCAAAGCCGCTATCCTGCGCCTGCAAGAGCTATTCCGCGACCGCCGCTTGCACGGCCTCGACATGATGGTCAGCGGCGATATTCCGATGGGCGCGGGGCTAAGCTCGTCCTCGGCGCTGGTGGTGGCGACGGCCGAGGCGGTCCGCCTGTTCAACCGGCTGCCCGTCAGCGCGCGGCGGCTGGTGAGCTTGTGCGGCGAAGGCGAATGGTTTGTCGGCACTCGCGGCGGGGCGGCGGACCATGCCGCCATTCGCCTCTCGCATCGCGGCTGCGTGACGCGCGTGGGTTTCTTCCCCTTCCGTATCGAAGACTCGGCGCGCTTCTTCCCGGCGCATGACCTGGTCGCCTGCAACTCGGGTGTCTATGCCGGCAAATCCCGCGAAGCCCGCAATACCTTCAATGCGAAAGTGACCGCCTACCACATTGGCCGCATCCAGTGCAAAATGCTGCGCCCCGACCTGGCCCCGCGCATCGAGCACCTGCGGGACATCACGGCCGAAAACCTGGGCCTTACCCGCGCCGACTTCGGCAAACTGCTGTGCCAGTTGCCCGACCGCATCACGCGCACCAAGGTCCAGGCCGCCTTCGGGCAAATGCCGACCCCCGACCGGGACAGGCTCGAACGCCTGTTCCTCACCCACGAAGCTCCCGCCAACGGCTACGCCGTCCGCGGCGTGGTTCTCTTCGGGCTGTCGGAAATGGCGCGCGCCGAACGGTGCCTCGCCCTGCTCAAGCGCAATGACGCCCCCGGCCTGGGCCGGTTGATGAACATCTCCCACGACGGCGACCGCGTCTCCCGCGAAACCGCGCGCAACACCTGGCGCCGGGCCGCGGCCACCAGCGCCGACGGCCCGCTGGCGGCGTGGGCCCGCACCCCGAAACGCGGGGCTGACATTGCCGGTTTGTCCGGCGATTACGGCTGCAGCCTCCCGGAGTTGGATCGGATCGTGGACATCGCGCGGCGCCAACCCGGCGTCGAAGGCGCCCAACTAGCCGGCGCCGGCCTGGGCGGCTGTATCATGGTGCTGGTCCAGAAAGCCCACACCTCCGCCCTGGTCAAGACGTTGGAGGAGCAGGGCATCCGGGCCGAGGTTTTCCGCCCCATCGCCGGTGCCTGCAGCTTAACGATGGGCTGAGGCCAGTCCAAACCTCGCATAACGAACGGCGTGCCGTGGACGGGCCACCTCGCTAGCCTCCGTCAGCCAAGATTTGCCCGGCCCTCCGACCCCATCCAGCCCGCCGGACAGCCCTTCCCGCCCAAGGAACGGCTGCCAATCGTCCCTCCAGCGCCTCCTACTCCCCCTGTAATCCCCCTGTAATCCCCCTGTATAGCTCATTGCAGAAATACCGCATTTCCAAGCTTCACGTTTCACGTTTCACGCATCACGTTTCACTCTTTCCAGTTGAACCCTTGCGGCAGGTAGTGAACCCTCGCCGCCATGTTCGAACTGCTCAAGACCGACGCGACCTCCAAAGCGCGCCTGGGCCGGTTGACCACGACGCACGGCGTCGTGGACACGCCGGTCTTCATGTCCGTCGGCACGCAGGGCAGCGTGAAGGCGGTTGACCCGCGCGAACTGCGCGAGATGGGCACCCAGATCATCCTCGGCAATACCTATCATCTCAACATCCGCCCCGGCCTGGACATCATTCGCGCCGCGGGCGGGCTGCACCGGTTTATTAATTGGCCGGCGCCGATCCTCACCGACAGCGGCGGCTTCCAGGTGTTCAGCCTGGCGACGATTCGCAAGATCCAGGCGCACGGCGTCGAGTTCCGCTCGCACCTGGACGGCTCGCTGCTGTTTCTGGGGCCAAAGGAAGCGATGGCCATCCAGGCGACGCTCGGCTCGGACATCGCGATGGTCTTCGACGATTGCCCGCCGCACACCAGCACCCCGCGCGAGCTGCGCGCCGCCGTCGAGCGGACCATGCGCTGGGCGGCGGAATGCCGCGAACAGCCGCGCGCGCCCGGCCAGAGGGTCTTCGGCATCGTGCAGGGCGGCACCAACGCGGCGTTGCGCGAGGAATGCGCGAAGGCCCTGGTGGCGTTGAAGTTCGACGGCTACGCCATCGGCGGCGTGAGCGTCGGCGAGCCCGAGCCGGAGATGATGCGGGCCGTCGAGATGACCGAGCCCTTGCTGCCCGCCAGCCAACCGCGCTACGCCATGGGCCTCGGCACGCCCGCGCAGATGGTCGAGCTAGTCGCGCGCGGCGTGGATATGTTCGACTGCGTCCTGCCGACGCGCGTGGCGCGCAACGGCACGGCCTTCACGCGCAAGCGGCAGCGTCAGCATCAAAGCGGGCGCCTGCAAAGCGGATTTCCGTCCCATCGAGGAGGGCTGCGATTGCTTCGCCTGCCGCCATTTCACGCGCGCCTATCTGCGCCACCTGCTCAACGTGGGCGAAATCCTCGGCCTGCGCATGTTGAGCGTCCACAACACGCGGATGTACCTCCGCACCATGGCGGAGATGCGCGCGGCGATTGCGGCGGGCACGTTCGCCGAGTTCCGCCGCGAGTTTGTCGCCAACTACGTGCCGACCAAGAAGGTCCTGCTGGCCCGCGCCGCCGAAGCCGAGCGATGAGAGCCCCGAGCGTCTCCTCCGGGGCCGTCTGCGGTTAGCCCGCATTCTTCACACAAACTGTATCAGGCACTCCTTGAGATATTTGCGCTCCAGCAAGCTGATGATTCTGCGCACGATATTGCGGCGCAGATCCAGCTCGACGGGCACATTCGGGTCCTGATGGGCCTCATTGATGCGGGTTCCGACTACGAACTCGACGATGTCATTCTGCAGCATCAGGTTCATCAGGTCTCGGGCGGGGTTGTCCGGCCAGGATTCCCCGGCTCCGCGCTCCAGCATCTCGGCGACGCGCGCCAGCGTCATGGTGCCTTCGGTGATCAGGTCCACCCCCTCCATTATCGCCGCCGGAGGTATTTCCGGGTCCAGCCGGGTCAGGCAGGCGCGGACGGGCCGGTTGAGCAGGCGCGAGACGATGTTCGCGGTGGTGCCGCCGCAAATTGCTTTGCGACCGGGGAACGTTTCGGCCAGCTCGGCCAGGGCCCCATCGCGCTCTTTGGAAAACGGTGGCCCGGTGATCACCAGGAGCCGGCGCGGGCGGCGGTAATAGACCACGCCGCAGGTCATATCGTCTTTCGCAGTGGCCCGGTCATTGACCAGCGCCTCGGCCACGACTTTACAGGCCAGCTCCTGCGAGGAGATTTCCGGCTCCCGCCCGACCTGCTGTGACAGGAAGCGAACGAGGTTGTTGCTGCCCCAGCCAAGCGGCAGGCCCTTGCGGCCCAGGCCCGATTGGCTGATGCCGTCCGAGGCGCAGACAATCCGGTCGCCCAGTTGGACATCGAATTCGCAGTAGCGAATGGTGCGGTCTTTCCAATTGTCCAGGGTAATATCCACCCGCTCCAGCGGCAGCGACGTTTGGTCGCGCATCAGGACGAGGGCGGGGTTGCCGTGCTCGATCGCCCGGGCGTGGCCGCGTTCATCCAGGTCAACGATGGTGAAGGTGGAGTAACTGATCTTGCGGACCTCGCAGACCGGCAGAGTGTCCATGATCGTCCCCGCGCTTTTGCGGACATCCACAAAGGCCGAGGTGTAGCGCAGCGCCATCGTGGCCGTCAGGTTGGCCAGTACGCTGGCTTTGACGCCGCTGCCCAGGCCGTCCGAGAGGATCGAGATGATGCGCCCCTCGGGCTTGATCCGGCGCGACAGGAAGACATCGCCCGAGACCATTTGCCCGGCCTTGGCGCGCTGGCAGGAGTCAACGTCGATAAAGCTTTCGCCAATCGTTCTCATGCTTGGGCTCCTCCAGTTTGGCGGGCGAAAAGGACTCGATGATCGAGTTGAGCGTGATCTCGGTTTCGGCGGCGCTCTCGCCTAAAAGGCAGGCGATGGTTTGCGTGGTCTGGAGGCTGCGCTGGATGACCTCCTGCGCCTTGCGAATCACCTCGGCCTTGCGGACCGCCGGCTCGGTAATGTCCTGCAGGATGCCGCCCACGACGCAATGCTTTTCGATGGTGAAGATCCCGGCGTGCAGGATGGTCTTCTGGTAGCGGAGGTCCCGATCCAGGATGTCCTCGCCGCTCTTGAGCACGGCGTGGAACAGGTTGGCGAAGGGCATGACCTCGCTGAGCATCACGCCTTCCAGGGACGCGCCCGTCGGCGGCGAGCCCGCTGGGGCCCCGTTGCCGGCGAACAGGGTGGCGAAGGCGGCATTGTATTCGATAATGCGCATCGCGTCATTGATGATCACGACCGCCGAGGGCATCTTCTGGATGAGGGCGTTGGCCTTCTTGAGCGCCAGCTTGCGCATGTAGGTGACGCACATCGCGCGCTCCGCCTTTTGCTGGATGAGCGCCCCGGCGAACTCACGGCAGGAGTTGTAACCGCAGCCGCCGCAGTCCAGTTCGTCATCGCGGGTGAACTTGCCGACCGCGCGCAGGGCTTCGCGGATTTGCGCTTCGCTATACTTGGGTGGCGGCTGGGGCGCCACGGCGAATGCGGCCTGGATATCGAGGCTGGACTGCCGCGGGAGCACGGGCACGGGAGCCTCCACGGGGCGAAGCACCTGGCGGCGCTTGGCGGCGGTGCCGTGGCGCTTGGCGGCCCGGGGACCATTCACGCAGCCCGCCTTCGCACGCGAGCAACTCCAGGAACAGGTTTCCGTCCGCCTGGCTGGCTGCCGAGCCCTTCGATGGCCTTCTGGATGGCGCTGATGCCGGAGAAAGCCATGAAGGAACAGTCGTTCACCGCACAAATGGATTTCATGCCTGCGATCATCCCACCGTCCACGGGGTACCAGGCGCCTTCCGCGGAGGCCTCGGGGATGAATTCATCGCCGGGCTCGGGGGTCAGCGCCTCCGGCGTGATCTTCTCCTGGGCAAACCATCGGCGCAAATCGTCGAAGGTGAGCGCGACGTCGAGCAAGTCCGGGTGTTGAGCCGCTTCGAGCTTCTTGGCGATGCAAGGCCCGACGAACACGATGCCGACGTCCGGCCCGAAGTGCTGCGCGCAACATCTTGCAGTGCGTCAGCAAAGGCGAGAGCAAGCCGGTGAGGAATTGCGAATCCGCAGGCCGGTGCTTCTGCAGGTAGCTAACCACGGTGGGGCACGCCGAAGAATAAAGCACCCGCCCGCCTCCCTGCGCCAGGGCCGCGGCGGCCTGGGCCGAGACCTGTTGCGCGCCCAGGGCGGTCTCGGACACGCCGAAGAAGCCGAGGCGTTTGAACGCGCGGATGAGCTGGCCGGGTGTCAGCTCAGGAAACTCACTGACGTAGGAAGGGGCCAGCGATACCACGCACGCGTGGTTTCGTGGCCAGCAGTTGCCGCGCGTGCGGCAGATCGTCGCGCACCCGTTTGGCCGAGTTCGGGCACACCTCGACACAGTGCCCGCACAAGATGCACAGCTCCGGCACCACCGAGGCGTAACCGCTCTCCACCTTGATGGCTTTGACGGGGCAGTGGCGAACGCACTTGTAGCAATCCTGGCATTCGCGCTTTTCCGTGTAGATGGGATTCAGGAAGTTCACAGGAAGTTCATCCTCTCTGCGGTGCTGACTGTAATGGTTGAGCAGGCCGATGATCACGATGGGGTCCACCTCGTGATACATCTTGCCGTTGATCGTGACGTTCGGACCCGCTTTGCAGTGGCCCTCGCATAAGTGGCCGGTCAGTTCGACCCCTGCCGGCAGCGCTTGCGTAGCCGAGGTGCTCCTGAATCACTTCAATGTTGCGGTTGTTGCCGCGCGAAAAGCACGAGCTGCCCATGCAGATCATGATGGAATTGAGAGGTTCAGGGGCCATATTGGGGAGCTTTCTTACTCGGCCTTCGGATTTCGGGGCGCGCATTGGGCTGATTGTGAACCGGGGTCTAACATACGACCTCCACTTCCGGCGCGCGCCGCTTTCTGCCACCCGGCCCGCGGCCAATCTGCCGCCCAATCGCCTGAATGCGGCGTCCGCAGACCGCCATTGCAAGCGTCCCCGGTGTCCTCGATGCAGGCTTTGGCCGGATAGATCTCGTAAAGCTTCCGGTATTTCATCGGCGTCAGATTCGGCATGAGCACATTGGCGCCGCGCTGCAGGCCTAGCTCCCGTCCGTTGCGCTTGTTGATGGTGGCCAGGGCCGTGGTGCTGGGGATATTGGCGTCCGGACGCACGAGTCGTGTGAGCGCAATCGCCTTATAGACCATCAATTCCGAATTGGGCACTTGGTGGCCGGGAGCGGCATTGGGCTTGAGTTCACCGGTGCCCAGCGGGGTCTGCGGATGCGGAATGAACGGCCCAATGCCAATCATGTCCAGGTCCAGTTCGCGAAACAGATCAATGTCGCGGGCGACGCTCTCATAGGTCTGACCCGGCAAACCGACCATGATCCCGCTGCCCACTTCGTAACCGAGTTGCTTGAGGTGGCGGAGCAGAGGGATGCGGCCCGCGGCGTGCTGGTCCCGGCTCGGGTGAATCAGTTCGAACAGCCCCGGGTCCGAGGTTTCAAAGCGCAGGAGGTAGCGATCCGCTCCGGCGTTGCGCCAGGCGTCCAGTTCGGCTTCAGTCCGCTCACCCAGGCTCAGGGTGACCGCCAGCGGCGTCTGGTACTTGATTTGCCGGACAACTTCCGCGACCCACTCGCAGCTAAGCCCGAAATCCTCGCCTGCCTGGAGAACCACCGTGCCGTAACCGCTATGCCACGGCCTGGCGCGCCGACACCAGGATCTCGTCAGGGCTCATGCGGTAACGGGTGAGCGAATGATTCCCCGCCCTCAACCCGCAGTAGGCGCACTGGCGGCCGCACCGGTTCGAGATCTCCACCAGACCGCGCAAATGGATCGCGTCGCCTACGTTCAGACGCCGGGTTTCATCAGCCCAGGCCCAGAGTGTCTGAAGCCGTTCGGGATTGTCCTCGCGGAGCCAGGCGAGGATGTCTTTCAATGTGAGCGGCAGGTTCATGCGGGGAACAAACTCCTTTCGCGAGGTCCTCGATGCGGCAGCCGGCAGGCGGCTCGCGGGCTTTCGCGCGGCACTGCGCCAAAGCTCCAGCGCCGCCGGGAACGGCTCCAAAGCCCGCTCGAAAATGCCCAGGCTGTAGGCGATGGCCAATCCGTAGTTCGTAATGGGCACGCCGGCCTGCTGGCAGCGCAGAATGCGGCCGAGCATCTCGCGACGATTCCACATGCAGGCCCCGCAATGCACCACCAGGCGGTACGGCGAGAGGTCCTGCGGGAAATCATGTCCCTGCACGTGCTCGAAGTGGAGCTGCCCACCCACGAACTGGGTCAGCCAGCGGGGAATCTTCACCCTGCCCGATGTCTTCGCCGATCGGATGGTGCGAGCAAGCCTCGGCGATCAGGACGCGGTCCCCGCCGCGCAGATTCTCAATCGCCAGCGCGCCCTGCACCTGCGCCGTCAGATCCCCTTTGAAGCGCGACATTAGGATCGAGAAGCTGGTCAACGGCACCTGCCGCGGGGTGTCCGCCGCCACCTTCAGGAAGGCCTGCGAATCGGTCACCACCAGTCGCGGAGGGCTTTTGAGCCGTTCCAGCGCGCTGCGCAACTCGCGCTCCTTGACGACCAGACAGAAGGAATCATTGTCCAGCAAGTCGCGGATCGCTTGCACCTGCGGCAGAATCAATCGCCCGCGCGGCGCTTCCTTGTCAATCGGCACCACCAGCACGGCCATTTCGCCCGGCCCAACCAGGTCTCCGACAATCGCGGGATGATCAATGAAGTCCGCCGGCGCGGCTTCGAGCAGCGCCTGCCGGAACTCCGCGATGCCGGTGCGCTGTCAGCGCGCTGACGCGCACCCGCCGCAGTTGCCGTTGGCCCAACTGCTCCCACAGCACGGGATCCGGGTCGGCGGCATCGGTCTTGTTGAAGACCACGACGGCAGGAATCTTCCGGCCTTCGAGTTCGGCCAGGAGCTGCTCTTCGAACTCGCCCCATTGGCCCGCTTCCGCCACCACCACCCCCAGGTCGGCGCGCTCAAGCACCTGGCGCGTCTTCTGCATCCGCAACTCACCCAGCGTCCCTGCATCGTCTATTCCAGCCGTATCCACAAACAGGACCGGTCCCAAAGGCAGCAGTTCCATCGGCTTCTCCACCGGGTCAGTGGTGGTGCCCGCGATGGGTGAAACGATGGAAACCTGCTGACGCGTGACCGCATTGAGCAAGCTGGACTTGCCCACGTTGCGCCTTCCGAACAGCGCAATGTGCAGCCGCAGGCCCTTGGGCGCGGGAGCAGTCATGGACTCGCCTCCTGCCTGCAGATCGCCCGCCATCAGCCTGCGGCGCGGTCCGGCATGCCGAGCCGGCAAACGGCTTCGGGGCTGATTAAGCTCGTCGAACTCTGCGGCTGAGAGCCAACCCTTAGTGATCGCAAGCTCGCGGATGGTGCGGCCGGTTTCGGCCGCTCAACACGGGCCAATTCACAAACCCGATCATAGCCGAGGGCTGGCAGCAACGCAGTAGCCGCAGCCGTCGAATTCAGCACGTGCTCGCGGCAACGCGCCTCGTCGGCTTCCAGGCCCGAGACGCAATGGCGGCAAAGGATGTCGTCGGCGCGAGCCAACAGCTCGAGGCTTTCGAGCAGGCAAGCGGCGACCAGCGGCAGAAACGGATTCAATTCCAGACTGCCGGCGGCGCAGGCGGAGGCGATGGTTGCGTCGTGGCCCATTACCAGCATGGCCACCTGGCTGACCGCCTCCGGAATGACCGGATTCACCTTGCCGGGCATGATGGATGAGCCTGCCTGGCGGGCGGGCAAGCGGATTTCGCGCAGCCCGGCTTCGGGCCCCGAAGCCATCAGTCGCAGATCACCGCAGATCTTCAGCAGGGAAACGGCATGGGCTTTGAGAATGCCGGAGACCTCCACAAACACGTCCGCATTCTGTGTGGCGTCCACCAGGTTCTCCGCGCGGGCGAAGCCAATCCCGGTTAGCTCCCGCAAGGTGTCTGTCACCCGGAAAATAAACTGCCGTGGCGCGGCCAGCCCCGTGCCGATGGCGGTGCCGCCAAGATTGACGACGCGCAAACGCTCCTCGCATTTGTAAATGCGCCAGCGGTCACGGTTCATCGCCTCGGCATACGCCCCCATCTCGCGTCCCAGGGTCGTTAGCACGGCATCCTGCAATTGGGTCCTGCCGACTTTGACGACGTGCGCGAAGCGCTTCTCAGCGGCCTGAAAGGCTTCCTGCAAAGCAACCACGCGTCTGCTCCAGTTCGCGCAAGGCAACGATTGCGGCCAGCTTCAAGGCCGTCGGGTAGGTGTCGTTCGTGGACTGATGCAGGTTGATATCCTCCAGCGGAGAGACGCGGGCGTAGGTGCCCGGCGCCTCGCCGAGCAATTCCAGCGCGCGATTGGCCAGCACCTCGTTCACGTTCATGTTCGTGCTGGTCCCCGCCCCGCCCTGCAGGCGGTCCACCACGATGTGCCGGTCCAACAGGCCTTCGCTCAATTCCCGGCAGGCGCGCTCAATCGCGTCGGCCTTGGCCGAATCGTCGAGCCCAGGCGCCCAATGCGCGGTTGGTCATGGCGCAAGCCAGCTTCACTGTCCCGTAGGCCCGCGACAGTCCCGGGGCCACAGGGCGCAGCGAGAGGGGAAAGTTATCGAGCGCTCGCGCCGTGTGGATGCCGTACAGGGCAGCCGCCGGGATCGGCAGTTCGCCCAACAGGTCGGATTCGATGCGAAAAGCGCTCATATAGCAGAGCCCAAATCCGAAGGCCTTCGGTCTTCGGGCTTCGGGCTTCACACAAACACATCCCGTTTGTCGGCCTGCACCTCCGACACCAGGCGCCGGCCAATCTTCTGCACGGACGGCTCCATCGTGTCCAACTCATGGGCGATCAGGTTCTCGCCCACCTTGCGGGTCGCTGGCTTCGCGTAGTCCAGCAGGTATTCCATGCAGCTCGACAGCGCGTTGGGGGCACAGTGGTGCTTGATCAGGCCAGGCTTGGCCAGGTCCATGAAATCCGCCCCGGTGCGCCCCAGCCGATAGCAAGCCGTGCAGAAGGAGGGCGTGTAGCCGAGTGCCGCCACGTCGCGCACGACCTCGTCCAGCGAGCGGTGGTCGCCCAACTGGAATTGCTCCGCGTTATGGCCGTTAGCCGACGTCGGCGTAGCCGCCCGGGTCGCAGCGGCTGCCCGCCGAGATCTGGGAAACGCCCAGCTCGAACGTCGCCCGGCGCGTGGCGGCGTTTTCGCGCGTGGACATAATAATGCCGGTGTAAGGCACCGCCAGGCGCAGGAGCGCGATGATCTTCTTGAAGTCGCTGTCCGATACCGGGTGCGTCGGCGCATAGGCCAGCTTTGAACCGACTGCCGGCTCGAGCCTTGGCACGCTGATTGTGTGCGGGCCGACGCCGAAGGCGTCTTCCAGGTGCTCAATATGCTGCTTCATCGCGAGCACTTCGAACTTCCAGTCGTACAGACCGAACAGGACACCGATCCCCACGTCATCAATGCCCGCCTGCATCGCGCGGTCAAAGCAGGTCGCCCGCCAGTCGTAATCCCGTTTCACCCCGCCGACGTGCACCGTGGCGTAGGTCTCGCGGTGATAGGTCTCCTGGAAACACTGATAGGTGCCGATCTTCGCCGCTTTCAGCCGCCGGTAGTCCTCGACACTGAGCGGCGCCACATTCGCGTTGACGCGCCGAATTTCGCCATGGCCGCTGCGAGTGTTATAGACTGTCTCGATCGCCTTCAGGACATAATCAAATCCTTCCTTCGGGTAGCTTTCGCCGGAGACCAACAACACGCGCTTATGTCCCTGCTCGATCAGGATGCGCGTTTCGCGGGCGATTTCCTCCGGGTTAAGGCGCGCCGGACCAATTCCTTATTGCGCGCGCGAAACGCGCAATAAAGGCACTCGTTGCTACACAAGTTCGAGATATACAGCGGGGCGAACAGCACCAGTCGGTTGCCGTAAATCTCGTTCTTCACGTGCCTGGCCGCGGCATACATCTCCTCCAACAGCTCGGGGTCGTTGTTCTCCATCAACGTCGCCATGTCGGAGGCGTCCAGACCCTGCATCTCGCGTGCCTTGGCCAGAACCTCGCGGACCTGCCGGGATTCGCAGCCTCGCGCGGCGGTCAGCGTTGCGGAGACTTCGGCCTCGTTGATGAAGGTGGCCAGTTGATTGGAACGTGTCGTTTTCATAAAGGGATGTGTGGTCGTGGCCGGAGCGCGGACATTCTTGTCCGCTGCAACGGGGCTCGCTCGGCCTGCGGCCAGGGGGCCTGCCGCTCGGTGCTCCGAAGCTGCTGCGGGCAGGAATGTCCGCGCTCCGACTCGTCCTGGTTCGTTCACTCGTGGGCGAGTTTGTTCTTCAGGTGTTCGCGCATTGCGGCGCACGCCTTTTGCCCGGTGCATTTCTGGATTTGCTGGCCGTCCACGCGGACGGTCGGGCCCTGGTCGCATTTCTCGAAGCAAAACGAAGCGCTCACTTCGACCTGGCCTTGCAGTTGCTCGGCCTCGACGCATTTGGAGCACGTCGCGGATGACCTCCTGCGAGCCCTTCAGGAAGCAGTTGGTGCCCGCGCATACGCTGACCTTGAGCTTTTCCCCCCCGGGCCCGTCGCCGAACACCATGCCGCTCATCCGCGATGCGCCGCCGGTTCTGATAATGCGTGTGCAGGAGATGATGCGCCTTGCGCCCGCCGATCTCGCCCAGGTACTTCTGGTACATCTCCGTCACGTGGTGGTTTTCCTGCGACTTGTGCAGATCCAGGTGCTTGTCCGCCTCATACAAGCCGCGGGTGCGCAGGCGCTTGACGTCGCGCTCGCGCGACACCGGCTGGCCGGCGCCGCCGATGCAGCCGCCCGGACAGGCCATCACCTCGATGAGGTCAAGTTCGCATTCGCCCCGGCGCACTTTCTCGGCCAGCGTGCGGGCATTCTTTAGCCCGTGAACCACCGCCAGCTTGAGTTGCACTCCGTCCAGAGCGACCGTGGCAAAGCGGACTCCGTCCTCGCCGCGCACCGCGTGGAAGTCCGGGTTGTCCAGCTTCCTCCCAGTGACCGTTTCCGCGGCATATCGCAGGACGGCCTCGCTCACGCCGCCCGAGTTGCCGAAGATGACGCCGGCGCCGGTCTTGAAGCCGAGCGGCATGTCGAACGACTCCGGCTCCAGCTCCTTGAAGCGGAACCCGGCCTCTTCGATCATCCGCGCCAGTTCCTGCGTCGTCAGGACATGATCCACTTCCGGCACCCCGCCTTCGGCGAATTCGGGCCGCTTGGCCTCAAACTTCTTGGCGGTGCAGGGCATGATCGAAACCATGACGAGGTTCTCTTTCGGAATGCCCAATCTCGCCGGGCAGGGTGGCCTTGCACACCGCTCCGAGCATCTGCTGCGGCGATTTGCACGTGGACAGATTCGGCAGCAGGTCCGGGAAATACTGCTCCGCGAACTTAACCCAGCCCGGGCAGCAACTGGTGAACTGCGGCAGCTTCTCGCCTTTGGCCTTCCGCTTCAGGAATTCATTGGCCTCTTCCACCACGGTCAGGTCGGCGCTGAAGGCGGTGTCGTAGACCTTGTCGAAGCCGAGCCGTTTGAGCGCCGCGACGATCTGGCCGCTGGCCGACACGCCGGGAGCCAGCCCGAAGGCCTCGCCGAGCGCCACGCGCACCGCCGGGGCGATCTGGGCCACCACGGTCTTGACCGGATCGTTGAGCGCGCGCCAAACCTCGTCCACTTCGGGCCGCGGCGTCAGCGCGCCGGTGGGGCAGACCGCGGCGCATTGGCCGCAGTTGATGCACTCGCCCTCGCCCAATCCTTTCCCGAAGGCCGGCAGCACGGCCGCCTCGTGTCCCCGATAGGCGAAGTCGATGGCGCCGACGCCCTGGATCTCCGAGCAGACGCGCACGCAATCGCCGCACAGCACGCACTTGTTCGGATCGCGCACCAGCGAGACCGACGAGAAGTCCAGCTCCTCGGGCTGATGCACGGGTTTGAAGCGGACCTTGCGGATGCCCAGCTTGCGGGCGACATCCTGAAGCTGGCAGGAACTGCTCTTGGGGCAGGTGGGGCATTGCTGGTCGTGGTTGGCCAGCAGCAGCTCGATGGCAATCTTCCGAATCTCGCGAATCTCCTCCGTTTGCGTGCGCACCTTCAGCCCCGGCTCGGGCGGAGTCGAGCAGGCGCCCTGAATGCCGCGGCCCTGGATGTCCACCAGGCAGAGGCGGCAGGCCCCATAGACGCTCAGGTCCGAGTGATAGCAGAACGTCGGCAGGTCGATGCCCGCTTTCCGAATCAGCTCCAGCAGGTTGCGCTCGCCGTTGATCGGCACCTCGCGCCCGTCAATAGTCAATGTCTTCGCAGCTACGGTGGTAGTCATGTTGCCTTCAAATGATTTTGTTTCAGTCGGTTTCATGCGGTGGTCGCAGGCGGTCTATACGCCAATGACGGCCTCGAACTTGCAGGTGTCGGCGCAGACGCCGCACTTGATGCATAGCGCCTGGTCAATCGTGTGCGGCTGTTTCCTTTCGCCGGTGATGGCGTGCACGGGACACTTCCTGGCACAGGCGGTGCAGCCCTTGCATTTGGCCGGGTCGATGCTGGGCTTGGCCAGCGCCTTGCATTGGCCGGTGGGACAATGCTTGTGAAACACGTGGGCGTCGTATTCCGCGCGGAAATGGCGCAGCGTGGACAGGACCGGGTTGGGAGCCGTCTTGCCCAGCCCGCAGAGCGAGCCCTTCTGCACGGCCGAGGCCAGCTTCTGCAGCAGTTCCAGCGTCTCGCCGGTGGCGCGGCCCTCGATGATGTCGTCCAGCAGCGCCAGCATCTGCCGCGTCCCTTCCCGGCAGAGCACGCACTTGCCGCAGCTCTCCCGCTGGGTGAAGTCCATGAAGAAGCGGGCGATGGCTCACCATGCAGGTCTTGTTGTTCATCGCCACCAGGCCGCCCGAGCCGACCATCGCGCCGGCCCCGCGCAGCGAATCGTAATCGAGCGGCAGGTCAAGGTGCGTCGCGCGTGAGGCACCCGCCCGACGGCCCGCCGATCTGCACCGCCTTGAAACCGTCACGGGTCACCTTGCCCGCGCCTGTCGGTGATGCCGCCGCCAATGTCGAACACGATCTCCCGCAGCGTGGCCCCGAAGGGCACTTCGACCAGGCCGGTGTTGGCCACGTGGCCGGTCAGCGCGAAGGTCTTCGTGCCCGGAGAAGCCGCCGTGCCCAGTTTCCGGAATTGCTCGGCGCCTTCGTTGATGATGCGGACTGCATGCGCGAGCGTTTCCACGTTGTTGATGATCGTCGGCTTGCCCCAAAGGCCGCTCTGCGCCGGGAACGGCGGCTTGGGACGCGGCATGCCGCGCTGGCCCTCGATCGAGGCAATCATCGCCGTCTCCTCGCCGCAGACGAACGCGCCCGGCGCCCTCCATCACCTCGCAACGCAGCGGCCGGCCCGACCCGAAGGCGCTCTCGCCCAGGATAACCGCGCGCTTCCGCGTCCTTGACGGCAGTGCGCATGCGCTGCACGGCCAGCGGGTACTCCGTCCGCACGTAGATCAGCGTCTCGTCCGCGCCAATCGCGCGCGCGGCGATCATCAGTCCTTCCAACACGCTGTGGGGATTGCCTTCCATCACGCTGCGATTCATGAAAGCGCCCGGGTCTCCCTCGTCCGCGTTGCAGATCACGTATTTCTTGCCCTCGGGCTGCATCCGGGCCGCCTCCCATTTGCGCCCGGTGGGGAAACCGCCGCCGCCGCGGCCGCGCAGGCCCGAGCGGGTGATCTCCTGGCAAATCTGTTCCGGCGTCATTTGCAGGAAGGCTTTCTTCGCCGCCTCATAGCCGCCCTGGTGCACGTATTCCTCGAGGCATTCGGGATCAATCGTGCCGCACGAACGGAGCACAAAACGTTGCTGCCGCTGGTAAAACGGGATCTCGGCGACGCCCCGGCAACGCTTTTTGGTGGCCGGGTCCACGTAGAGCAGCCGCTCGACCGCTCGGCCCGCCGACCAGCGTCTCGGAAACAATCTCGGCCACGTCTTCCAGGCGCACCTTGTTGTAGAGCAGGTTCTCGGGCAGCACGGTCACCAGCGGCCCCATCTGGCAGAAGCCCTGGCAGCCGCTCTTGTTCAGGCGAAGTGCGCCGCTTTCCTCTTCCGGGCGAAACTCGGTGATCACCGGTATGCCCGCGGCCCGCACCTGTTCCACGAGGGCTTGGTACACCTTGTAAGATCCGCTGGCTACGCAACCGGTCCCTGCGCACACGATGACTCGACGTTGCGCTGGATGCCCGTTGTTCCCGTTTGTGATGGGCAGACTCTGCGCGCTCATTGGGCCTCCTGGGTGATGATGGCTTCCACCAGCTTGACAGCGCTCTCGGGGGTTTGTTGCCCGTGGACCTGGTCGTCAACCACCACCACCGGCGCCAGACCGCAGGCGCCCAGGCACGCCACCGTCTCCACCGTGAACAGCATGTCCTCGGTCGTCTTGCGCCGGTCGTCCACTCCGAGCCGCTTCTGCAGCGCGCGCAGGATCGGCACCGAATCCTTCACGTGGCAAGCCGTGCCGTCGCACAGCCGGACCAGGTGCTTGCCTTTGGGCTTGATGGTGAAGTGCGCGTAGAAGGTGGCCACGCCATAGACCCGCGCGGGCGATACGCCGAGCGCCGTCGCGACGTAGGTCAGCACCTCCTGCGGCAAATAGCGGTATTCTTCCTGCACGGCTTGCAGGATCGGCACCAGCCGCGACGGTTTATGGTCGTGCTGGTCCAGGATATGGCACACTTTGACGAATTTGCGCCCGGTGCTTTCAGGCTTTCGTTTGGCTGTCATAGGCATGTGGCTTCTTCCGAGGAATGGTTAATGCAAGGTTCCAGTTTGTAGTTTCCGCACGGGCGCGGTCGCAGGCTGGGGAGGGTTGGCCTCGAGGGCCTGGGCCAGCTTCTGCGATAGGGATGCGAGCGAACAATAGAGGTCTTCGTTATGCACAATGATGTGCTCCGGCACGCGCAGCCGGATCGGGGCAAAATTCCAGATGGCGCGCACCCCTCCCGCCACCAGCGTATCCGCCACGGCCTGCGCTTCCGCCGCCGGAACGGTGATGATGCCGATGAGGACGTGCATCCGTTGGGTCAGGTCGGCCAGCTTGTCGAGCGCCAGCACGTGCTTGCCGCGGATCTTCCGGCCAATCTTGGCCGGGTCGCTGTCAAAGGCCGCCACGATCTTCAGGCCGCACTCCTCGAACTTCCGGTAGCCCAGCAGCGCCGAACCCATGCTCCCGGCTCCCACGAGAAACGCCTCGGTGACCTTCTTCCAGCCCAGGAAACGCTCGATCCCGTCCACCACCGCCGCGGTAGCGTAGCCGATTCGCGGACGGCCGCTGATTCCGGCCGCCTCCAGGTCCTTGCGCACCTGCGTGGGGTCCAGCTTCAACTCCTCCCCGATATGCGTGCAGGAAACCGAGTCCTGCTCCCGCTGGAGCAGCTCCTTCAAGATACGGTGATAGAGCGGCAGCCGCTTGAGCGTTGGCTCCGACACCGTCCTGGGCAGTTCGACATTCATAGTGCAAATCGTGCAACTTTACTCGATAGAGTTATATCGAGAACTATTTATTGATACATGAAGCACGAATGCTTGTCAACGGGGTCAGGCCATTCCCGAACCAGCCTCGTGAACCCGCGGCCCCGCCGGTACCACGCGGAAACCCCTGTCCTTGCAGGCTTTCTCTGCCTCGGATGACGTTAGTGCCGAAGCCGGCGACGCCAAGAAATGTAAGAAGTATGGCAATTTCGGTTCGAACTCCCTTGCACCCGCCCAGTCGCCTTGACTAGCTTCAACTCGCCGCCGGCTGGCCCAACCCGGACGGCTGGCATACATTCAACTGATGAAGGCAAAATCGGCCACCAGCGCGCGCGCGCGGAAAGGGGCAAACAGTCCTCTCCCGGCGGTGGAGTCGGCGGTGACGCCCGCGGGCACGCCCTCCCCTGAAGCGGTGCGAGTCGCGGGAGTTGCGTGCGTGAAGCGCCTGCCGGCGTATTTGCAATTGTTGCGAATTCTCCAGGGGGAGGGTCACGAGTATGTGTCAGGCACTGTTCTGGCGACGACTCATTGCCTGGAGCCGGTTATCGTCCGCAAGGACCTGGCTTTGACCGGCGCAGTGGGAATACCTCGGCGCGGGTTCCGAGTGCCGGACCTGATCGCCGCCATCGAACGGTTCGTCGGCTGGGACAACCAGACGAAAGCGGTCCTGGTCGGGGCGGGCAACCTCGGCACAGCCCTGCTCGGCTATCGCGGGTTCGAGAATCTTGGCTTGCGCATCGCAGGCGCCTTCGATCGTGACCCGAAGAAGATTGGCACCTGGGTCCAGGGCCGTCAGGTGCAATCAATGGCAAGGCTCCCTCCTTTTGTCCACCGGCTCGGCATCACCCTGGGCGTTCTGACCGTGCCCGCCGACACCGCGCAGGACGCCGCCAACGTCATGGTCGGCGCCGGCCTAAAGGGGATTTGGAACTTTACTCCCATCAACTTGCAGGTTCCCGCGGGCGTGGTGGTGCAAAAGGAGGATCTCGCTGAAGGCCTGGCCGTCCTTTCCCATCGCCTGCGGTCCTTGCGGTAGCACCGTATGAGCCTGGAAGTCACGGAACCTCGATAGTGTCCACGCCCAAAACATAACGAAAGTGGCTCCATCCCGACAGGTCGGGAGAACCGGCAACCCGCCGGTTAATCCCGAGGCGTCGGGACCCTACCATTGAGCAAGTGCTCGCGAATCCAACGGGCCGACTTCATGCCCTTAATCTGTCGCTCCCGTGCCATCGCGCAGGTTCGCGTGGGGTGCTCTTCGCTCCAGACCAACTCCCAGGGTCCATGTTTACGCGTGAATTTGCCCAAGGTCTTATCGGTGCGGTTGTGAGAGTGAAGCCGAAGAGCCAAATCGTCAGTGTGGCCGATGTAGAATCGGCCTGCGGGATTTTGAAGGATGTACGCCCAGAACATAACGAAAGTGGCTCCAGAGGCAGGGCTCGAACCTGCAACCCGCCGGTTAACAGCCGGCTGCTCTACCATTGAGCTACTCTGGACGCCAGAGAGAGGCGCAATCTACAAAGCCCCACCCGCCTCGTCAAACGGATTCTGGCCGGCGATTCCGGTCACCCCGCCGGCGAGGCCGCCCCTGCAATTTGCAAAAGAATAGGTGATGTGTAATATTCTCATGCATTATGGGTGAATAGGGTTTGCGCACGGGATTAATGCAGTGCGAAGGACGATCTCTCCAGTGGTGCCGCGCGAGGCCGGGCGGTCGAAGCCGCCCGCGCGTGGATGGCGCTTTGGAGTTAAAGAACCACGGACTACCAGGACAAGAGGAACGCAAGGATGCAGCAATAACAGGACTGAAATGGAGGAAACAAGGTTATGAAATACATATATGCGGTGGCATTGGCGGGAGGGTTGGTTGGGTTGGTTGGCTGCGCATCGGCGCCGCCCGTGGTCGTGAACGAACCGATCGGCCCGGTGCCGACGCAGTTCGCGAAAGGCATGGGCGATGGCTCGCTGGTGATCTACTCGGCCCCCAGGCTGGCCGACGTGAACGTGAACGAGGTGGAATGGCGCTGGGACAATGACTACGGGAAGAATCCCTTCCTGTATGAACCGGCTCATACCAGCTACACGATCTACAGCAAGAACGGCGAGGTCTTCAACCACGTGCATAACGCGCGCGGCCCTGACGACAGCACCCCGACGGTGGTATCGCTCCCGGCCGGCGCCTATAAGGTCGAGGCCGAAGCGATCAGTTGCGACTCCAGCCGAGTGCAGGCGCTCATGACCGTGGTGATTGAACCGGAGGAGACGACCGTGGCGCACCTCGCCGGCCATTGGGAGCCGATGGCCCAGTATAAAGCAACAGAGGTGGCCAGGTTACCTTGCGGGAAGGCTATCGGCTGGCGCGCGCCCGAAGCCGGGTATGCCAGCGCTGAGCCGGGCTCGTAGGGAACAACTAGTCGTCGTCGGTGGTCGCCGTGATGGCCCAAGTGGGATAGGGGGCCTGCGGACCTTTGAGAGCGTGCCAGAGGATGCGGTTGAGCGTGTCCTCGGGGCACTGATCCACTTCCTCCAGCGGCAGGCGCGCCGAGACGTAGGCGTCCTTGCGCAGGACGCGATCTGAGAGCTTCTTCGGCGCCGGGTTCATCTGGTCCAGCGGGACGTTGTTGGTGAGGGCCGTGAACGGGGTGAGGTTTGGAGTATCGGTGAAGCACGCGGTCATCGGCGTGGCGGTGGCATCCATCTGGTTCATTGGCGGCAGGCCCAGGATCAATTCCATCGTGCGCAGCAGGCTGGTCTGATTATACTGGGTGCTCACCACGGCTTGCCGCCGTGTATAGGGGCTGGCGACGTAGCACGTTGTCCGGTAGCCGCTGACGTGGTCCCAGCCGGCCTGCGGATCATCCTCGATGACGAAGATGCACGTCTCCTTCCAAAAACGGCTGTGGCTCACGGCCTCGACGATTCGCCCGAGGGCGAGGTCATTATCCGCGGCCATCGCAGCCGGCGTAGGGCAACCGGCCCTGGTGCCGCTGGTGTGATCGTTCGGCAGGCTGATGATGCTGAGATCTGGGAAGTTCCCCGTCTGCTCGAACTGCCTCAGCTCTTTGATGAACTGCGTCGCGCGGAAGACGTCGGGAATGTTCAGCGCCCAGCCCACGGTGTTGGTGACCAGATAGGGCCGCAGGGATTCGATGGAGGGGCGGCAGCCGATTGCGATCTCGCCGGTGTGGTTGATGAAGTCGCGGTAGTAATCCAGGAAACGCGGCGCGGGCTTCCTGGACGTGTCCCGCCAATGCGCCTCGGTGATGGCGAACTCGCCGTAGTCACGCAGCGTCTTGCCGTGAGCGATCGCGCTGTCCCAAATGAACCCGGCGGGCGAATAAGCCATCGCGTCCACAGCGCCTACCGTCCCGCCATAGGGATAGCTGCGGGGAAAGCCGGCGAAGGACCTCTCCATGTAATCGGTGGCGATGGCGCTGTCCGCCCATTGGTGCCCGTCGGCGCTGCAGATGCCCGAGCAGTAAGTGTTGTCGAGCAGGACAAACTCCCGCACCAGCTTATGCAGGTTGGGGGTGATGTTCTCCCCAAACACGCACAGCGAAGGGTCGCCATTGCCCTCGGGGATATCGCCGAGCACCTGATCGTACGTGCGGTTCTCCTTGATGATGTAGATGACGTGCTTGAAAACGCTTGGCTCGCCGACGCGCTCGGGGACGGGCCGGGTCGGTTGGTCCGGGCGCGCGGGCAGCTTCGCCGCTTGCAGCAGGCCGTAGCGCAGGTTGTGTAGCGCGGTCTGCGTCAGGCGCGCCAACTCCCGCTTGCCGGGGACCGGCACCAGCGACAGCGTGCCGAAATAATCATGCGAGTTATACTTCACCGGCTCGCCGGGCGGGAAGACTTTGGTCGAACCGATGCCCTTGATATTGGCGACGCAAAGGGTCTTGCGGGCCGGGTCGTAAGCGATGGCGCCCGGGAACCAGCCGACGGGGATCAGCCCGCGCAGGGTGGATTTGCCGGGCTTGAAATCGAACACAGCCACGGCGTTCTGGGTGCCATTGCACACAAAGAGCCGTTTCCCTGATTTGTCAAAAGCGAGCGCGTTGGGCTGGGCGCCGAACAAATCCCCGGGGTTCTGTCGGGCGCAGATGGTCTCGACGGTCTGGTCGGTCCGCGTATCAATAACACTCAGCGTATCGTTCCCCGCATTGGCGACCACCAGCCAGCGGCCATTGGGCGACATCGCCATCGCGCAGGCATGGATCCCGGTCAGCACTTCGGCCTTCGGACTTCGGCCTTCGGCCTTCCCCTCCCCCTGCCGGAGGTCTATAACCGACACCGACCCCTCGCTGGCGATGTATCGCACCGGGTCCACGCGCACGAGCGTGCCTTGCCCCGCCGGGCCGGTCGCGGACGCATCATCGGGCCGCCGCCCGCCCCAGTTGCTCACATAAGCCTTCTGGCCGGCCAGCCGGACCGTGTAAGGCGCGAAGCCGACGTCCCAAAGCCGCAGCACCCGGCCGCTGGCGGCATCCAACTCCGCCAGCCGATTGGAAAGGTTCAGCGCCACGTAGAGCCGTTTGCCGTCAGGCGATACGGTCAACCCGGCCGGTATTTCCGCCCTGCGCCGCGGCGCCCTGGCCGGCGGCAGCGGGATAGAGAACAGCCCCACGACCTTTCCCGTGCCCTGCACTCCGAACACTTTGATATTGCCATCCACGTTAGCCAGGTAGATGCGCGTGCCGTCCGGCGAGAAAGCCAGGCCGGTGTAACTGAGTTGGCCTGCCTTGTCCGGGTTCAGGATTTCCGCGGAAACGGCGTCTGGGGCAACATCTGAAGCCTTGCCCGCCGGCAAAGGAACGTGCTGCGTGACTTTGCCCGTCGCGGGGTCAATCACCACCAGATCGTGAGTCTTGCCGGCGGTGACAAGCAGGCGGCCGTTGGGGCTCAGTGCGATGGCCTGCGGTCTCATGCCCGGCAGCGCGACTTGAATGCCCGCAGGCGTGAGGATTTGATTGGCGGGCGTGTAGTAACGGTTCGTGCCCACCTGGCCGACCTTTTCCCGGGTCGCGAATAATGCGTCAGGGGCCGCCTGTCCGCGGCAGGTGGAATAACTGCCCGCCAGCCCTCCGATCAGGACGGCGGCGCAAATAAAGCGGCTCCGGGCTAAATGCATCAGCCAACCATGCCAAAGACTTCGGGGAGCAAGCAACCCGCGAATGCGGTGATTCACCCCTTGAATGCGAGAAGCATTGGGGTGGCCGACGGGATTTGAACCCGCGACAGCCAGATCCACAATCTGGGGCTCTAACCGGGCTGAGCTACGGCCACCAACCGGCTGACAACTTAGGTTTCGGCGCAATCCGAGTCAAGCTTACCGTGCCGATAACCCCACTCAATCCGCCTCGGTGCCAGGAGCCGCAGCCGCCTTTGCGGCTGTGTCGCCAGTAGGCAGGGTAGCCATTGCCTGGCCACCAATAATACGTGTACACCATCTGTACGCCATCTGTACGCCATCTGTACGCCATGCCAGTGCTAGGGCAGGCAGCCAGCAGGGGGCCAGTGGAAGGCGGGAGAGGGGGCAGCGGCAACGGCGGGGCCGGGGCCGGATGCGGGGTATCGGCATGGCGGGGTGAGGGCGGTTTCATCCGGAGAAGCGCCTTTGCACCCGGGGCCGGGCGGTATAGCTTCTCTCCAGGTTTATGCACGTTGACATTCAACAACTCAGCGACGTCTTGCAGCGCATTGTGTTCTTCCCGCTGATCAAGCTCGGCGAAACGGACCTCACCCTGGCTGGGCTGTTCAAGTTCGCATGCATTATCGTGCTGGTGTTCTTCTGCGAACGCCTGCTGCGGCGCGAGTTGGTGCGCCGGTTCCTGCAACGGACGCATTTCCAGCCCTCCATGCAGTATGCAGTCGGCAAAATCGTCGGCTACCTCTTCATTACCTTCGGCTTCTACCTCGCGCTCAAACTGGTCGGGATTGACCTGAGTTCACTGGCCGTGCTGGTCGGAGCGATTGGTGTCGGTCTCGGCTTCGGCTTGCAGAACGTCATCAGCAACTTCGTCAGCGGCTTGATCATCCTGGCCGAGCGGCCGATTGCCATCGGCGACCGGGTGGAAATGGGGGACGTGGCCGGTCTGGTCACGAAGATCAGCTTGCGCAGCACGATCGTTGTCACGAACGACAACATCACTATCATTGTGCCCAACTCCGACTTCATCACCACCAAAGTGACTAACTGGAGTTACGGCGATCCCAAGGTGCGGCTGCGGCTGCCGGTCGGCGTCGCCTACGGCACGGACCCGGAGAAGCTGCGGCGCGTGCTGCTGGAAGTGGCCGCCGAACACTCGAACGTCATGCGGCAGCCTGCGCCGGAGGTGTTCTTCAGCGGCTTTGGCGATAGCTCGCTCAACTTCGAGTTCGCTGTCTGGACGTCTGAAATGGCCTCGAAACCCAGGCGGTTCCGGAGCGAGCTGAACTACGCGGTCGAACGCAAGCTGCGCGAGAATAACATCGAGATCCCCTTCCCGCAGCGCGACCTGCACCTGCGCTCGGGGAATTTTGTCCTGCAAGCGCCGCCCCCGGAGGGGCAGGAACGAAGGGAGGGATGGGGGTTGGTGGAAGGCGGGGGCGAAGGCCGAAGTCCGAAGGCCGAAGTCCGAAAGAAGGCCGAAACCCGAAACCCGAAGCAGCCAGTCTCGCGAGGGGCCGATAGGGCGCTTTCGAAGGCCCCTATCCGAGTCGAGTTCCCAAGCGACCCGTCACCCGCAGGCCATCCCGTCCGGCTACGGGCGAGGTCGTGAAATCGGGTTTCGGGTTTCGGCCTTCTTTCGGCCTTCGGACTTCGGCCTTCGGACTTCACTCCCCACCGCTCCAAATGAGTGGAAGCGCCAATAGAGCATCCCTCACTTATCTTCCGCCTCAAAAGTCGCCATGATCGGGCGATGATCGGAGCCGACGCCCCAGTTGGGCAGTGTCAGCACGTAGCTCTCGTCGGCGCGCCATTCGCGCGCCATGCCGGGGCTCAGGAGGATGTAATCTATGCGCGAGTAACTGTCTTCTTTGCCGTAATAGTGGGTCCAGGTGACGTTGCGCGGCTCCCAGGCCGGGTTGGGGCTGGGGGTGTTGTCGCCGTTGCGCTCGGCGGGGCGGGTATCCACCAGCTTGTATTTGCCCCGGCCGATGACCGCCCTGGTGGACGCGGAGTCTTTGGTGTCGTTGAAGTCGCCGACCACGACGAGGTTGGCACTGGGATTCGCGGCCAGGCGGGTATCAACGATCTCGCGCAACAGCTTGGCTTCCTCCAGGCGCATCTCGGCTTCATCGGCCTGCGGGACGGGACGCTTGGATTTCAGGTGGGCGACGATGAGCGTGAACGAATAATCCCCATTCACCTGAATATCCACTTCGCCAAAGCCGCGCCCGACGCGGAACCGGCGGCCACTCAAGAGATAGCTGTCGTCCGTGTGCGGATGGCGGGCGGCGAACGGGAACTTGCTGAGGATGGCGACATGGATGTTGGTATCAAAGCCGGTGACGTGGTCCCAGTAGGGGAGATCGAGCCCTTCGGCTTTGAGGGAGTCGCGCAGTTCGAGAAGCGCGTTGGTGCTGCCCATCTCTTCGAGGGCGAGCACGTCGGGTTTGAGGGCGCGGATGCCTTCGCGGATCTTGGCCTTGGCGGCGGGGGATTTGGCTGTGCGAGTCTGGGTGGTCTCATCGAGGTAGTTCTCAACGTTGTAGGCGGCAACGCGAAAGGTCTCAGCGGCGGCAAACCGGGCGCAGAGCAGCAGAGCGAGCAGGATAAGTCCGGACCGGAAGGGGCGTGAAAACGACTTCATGGGGTTGGTAATAGGCGGCGTTGAGGCCGGTGTCAACGGGGATTTCGGTCCCGGGCGCGTCATGGGCGCAGGTGTCGGTGGCATTGGGCCGGGAGGCCGGCGCCACGCCGGGGGAGCAAAATCTTTTGCAAAAGGCCGGTTCGCTGCTAGGTTGCGAGCATGTTTAACCCGAGTGAGAATGGATCAGCCCGCTCGCGTCGCCCCGCTGTGTTGGTGCGGAAAAAGGCGCGCCACAAACTGCTCAGCGCGGTTAACGGGTCGGTGCGGCCCAGCGCCAAACGCGGGCGCCCGACGCCGGTTGCGGCGGTCAAGCTGCACGACAAGCAGAGCGAGCGCGACCACCGGGAATTGCGCGTGGACAAGGTGGGCGTGCGGGGCCTGCGCTTCCCCATCCAGGTGCGGGACAAAGCCTACGCGGTGCAAAACACGGTGGCGACCATCGGGATGTTCGTGGACCTGCCGAAGGAGTTCAAGGGCACGCACATGAGCCGCTTCATCGAGGTGCTCAATGCCCACGGCAACATCATCCACGTGGAGAACATCACCGACATCCTCCGCGCGCTGCAGGCGAGATTTCAGGCCGCAACCTCCCACCTGGAGATCGAATTCCCGTATTTCATGGTGAAACGGGCGCCCGTCACGGGCAAGGAAAGCGTGATGGACTATATCGCGCGGTTCGACGCGGAGGCGCGCCACAAGGAAATCCTGTTCCTGTTGACCGTGAAGGCGAGGGTGACGACCCTCTGTCCGTGCTCGAAAGCCATTGCGGCTTACGGCGCCCACAACCAGCGCGGGGAGGTGACGGTGCAAATCCGGTCGAGCAAGGCGGTGTGGATCGAGGATTTGATTGCGATTATCGAAGGCTCGGCCAGCGCGGAGCTCTATGCCCTTTTGAAGCGGGAGGACGAGAAAGCGGTCACGGAACGGGCTTATGACAACCCGGTCTTTGTGGAGGACCTGGTCCGCAACGTCGCCGTGAAGCTCAACGCTCATCCGGACGTAACGTGGTATAAGGTGGAGGCGGAAAACCAGGAGAGCATCCATAACCATAACGCCTACGCCTGCATTGAGAAGAGCTGAGGGTGGCGGCGGGAGCCCGGCGGGGCTTCGTTTGACGGGGGGCGAAGATTTGTGAAGATTGTTGTGGAACTTTTGGGTTCGTTTGCTACATTCCCGCGCTCTCAACCGGGGCAAAGGTGTTCCCGATGAGGCAGCAAAGAGCAGTGGTTTGGATGAATTGAGTAATTTGAGTTGTGAATACGACGAAAAAGAAAGTCAACAATAAGGCGAAGGCGCGGCCCCAGACGCATGGTCTGGCGACCGCGGCGGCCATTTTGGGCCAGCCCGTCGTTAACGCGAGAAGGGATGGGGGAGTGAAAGTCAAACCGCAGTGGCTGAGGTTCTATCAGCGGCTGCTGGATTTGCGTGATCAACTGACGCGGCAAATGGATGGCCTGGCCAAGGAATCGGCCCAGGAAATGCCCGGCTACAGCCTGCACATGGCCGACTCGGGCACCGACAACTTTGACCGCGATTTCGCTCTGAGCCTGCTGTCCTCCGATCAGGACGCGGTTTATGAAATCGAGGAAGCGCTCAAGCGGATCGAGAAGGAAACCTACGGCGTCTGTGAACTGACGGGCAAGCCGATTCCCCACACGCGGCTGGAGGCGATCCCCTGGACGCGGTTTACCGTGCAGGCGCAGGCCCAGTTGGAGCGCGAGGGCGCGCTGCGGCAACGCCGCCTGGGTTCGCTCGGCACCGTGGACGCCATCGGCGCTGACCGAAGGGGAGCCCGAAGAAGAAGAAGCCGAAGAGAAGCACAAAGAGAAAGAATAATCATGCCTCGCGAAATTATCACCATCGAATGCACCGAGGCGCGCAAGGAAGGCAAATCGCCCTCCCGCTACACGACCACGCGCAACAAGAAGCTCAAGACGGAAAAGCTCGAACTCAAGAAGTACAACCCCGCCTTGCGCCGCCACACCCTGCACCGCGAAATTAAGTAATCCCCGCCTATGCCTCGCAAAACTCGCCCCGACAAACCGGATAAACGCGGCGGCCACGGCCGTTCCGCCTATCGCGAAGTCCGCACCCCCCGCCCCAAGCCCAAAATTGACTTCACCTACGAAGCGCTGGATTTCAAGAACACCACCCTGCTGCGGCAGTTCGTGACCGATCAGGGGCGCATCCTGCCCCGGAAGTACACCGGTCTGCCCGCTCACTATCAGCGTCGGCTCGGTCGTGTCATCAAGCGCGCCCGCCAGATGTTGTTGATGAAGTAGCGAAGGGAATGGCGCGGGCGACAGACCCGCGCCGCTGCTTGAAGGGTTGCAAAGAAAAAGCCACGCTCGCGCGTGGCTTTTCCAGTTTATATCGTAGATTTGGTCGCTTTAAGTAGCCTCACCAGCCGCCCAGCCACCCAGGTGCAGGTACTCCCGGATCTTCCTCCGTTCGTAACGATGCTTCTGGGGCTTTTTCGGCTGGTTATCCACCTTTCGAAAAGGATGTTTGGGATTTCGAATTGTTTCCGTGATAACGTCTAACGTTTTGGTCATAGCTTGATTCATTTCTCTATTCAAGTATTGCCATGCTTGACGGATGCCCCTCGGCCTTCCTTGGAAAGACCAGCAGTGCATTGAAATTGGCATCAGCCGCTTCAAGCGATTCAATTATACGACCATTTCCAGAGAAGTCCATTCAAATTATTTAGCACTGCGGGCAAAAGCACGGCCAGTGACAAACTCCTGCGTAACCCCTTGTAGGAGACGACGTAAGGAGTCTCTCACTAAAGCCAGTCTGGTCCTTGCGTAAGCTGTTGATCAGAGACTCCTTACGTCGTCTCCTACAACGTTTTGGGCCAGACTTTGTCACTGGCCGTGCGGGCAAAAGCCCCCGAACGCCACTCCTTTTCGGTTCGGCTGGCGGTCAACCGGAGGCCTGCACCGGTGAAAGCCGCCTGGATTTGATGGAATTCCTGCTTCAGAATGCCCGCTACCACCAGCACCCCGTCCGGGCGCAAGCGGGCCAGGATGCGTTCACGCTCGGCCAGAAGGAGGCTCGAAGTCAGGTTTGCGCAAACCAGGGAGTATTTCGACGCGTTCCGGCGGGGCAACTTGGCCAAATCCCGCCGCTGAAAGCGAATCCGCGCCGATACAGCGTTCTGGCGCGCGTTGGCACGGGCAATGCCAACTGCGTCGGCGTCGTAATCAAGAGCCTCTACCGGTTCGTAACCCAGCTTGGCGGCGGCAATCGCGAGAATGCCGGAGCCGGTGCCAACATCCAGGCAGGACTGCCCCTGGCCCGGTCGGCGGTGCGCGACCAGTTGGCGCAGACAAAAGGCTGTCGTCGGGTGGTGACCCGTGCCGAAGCTCAACCCCGGATCGAGCACGACCACGACCTGGCCTTTCCTGGGGCGGCGCCGGCTCCAACTCGGCTTGAGCAGCAGCGCGGAGCCGATCTGGAGCGGCTGAAAGTGCAGTTTCCACGATTCAGCCCAATCTTCCCGCCGGATTGGCTTTAGCGAGACCTTGGCGGGGTGGATTTCCAGCCCGCTATGGCCGATCCGCTGGAGCCCGGCGTTGAGGTCGGCTTGCCTGGCCCGAGACCAGTCCGGCCTAACCTGGAGATAGACTGAAACCACCGTTTCCCCGGTCTCCACGCTGGTGTACGACGCGGGGGGTTGGTCGAAGACCCGCTGAAGCAAATCCGCGACAGCGTCCTCCGCGCTCGGGGAGGTGGTCACGGAAATGCGCCACAGCCGGTTTCGGTTCATTTGACCCGCTCAGAGAGCGATGTCACGCCACGGGGTGAGGTTGAGCAATCGCAACTCGGCCTTGGGCGGCAGCAGCAGGACCTCAGTGAGGCTGGCGTATTCAATCTCAAACGCCCCCAGGCGCGAGAGCGGCCAGCGTAACAGAAGCCCCAACAATAGCCGGATGATGCCACCGTGGCAAAACACGGCCACCTGCTGGCCGGGATGGTCGCGCAGGATTTGTTGCAGGCAAGGCTCCACGCGTTCGCGCAAGGTGTCGGCGCATTCGGCATTGGCGATGCCGTTGCATTCCAGTTGCTCGAGCCAGGCAAAGGGGCTGATGCCAAACTTCCTCTCGACCTCAGCCCAGGCCAGGCCGGTCCAGTCTCCGAAATCCACCTCGCGTAAGTCTCGCAGGATGACTGGTTTGGGGATGCCGTTGACCAGCAGCGGGGCCAGGGTTTGCTGAACGCGCTTCATTGGGCTGGCGTAAATCGCACTCGGCGGCCTGCGCCGAAGATACCTCGCCAGTGCCGCAGCTTGTTCGTGGCCGCGCGGCGACAGGTCCATATCTATCTGCCCGCCGAAAACGCCCTGGTAGCGCTCCTCGACCTCCGCGTGGCGGATGAGCAGCAGGCGCATAGCCGATGGCGCGGCCACAGAGGTGGGGAGAGTCAAAGGTTGAGGATTGAGGGTTGAAGTGGAGGGAGCGGATGGATTCACTGGGATTCTGTTAATGTTACAATATTGAATCGTTACCTGCGTTGCATGGCCGAGCCGACGCCGCCGGTCTTTGCAACGATGGAACTCATTTAACGCATTTAGCTGCTCCGGGCACTCGCCCGGTTACTTTACAGGTTGATCACTAAGCTGGCCTTTGTCGAGATAGACTGTCCGCGACGCGCGGGCCGAGGCGTGCGGGTCATGGGTGACCATGATGATGGTTTTGCCATGTTCACGGTTGAGGTCCTGGAGCAGGTCCAGGATTTCGTCCCCGGCCTTACGGTCAAGGTCGCCGGTGGGCTCATCGCAGAGCAACAGGGTCGGATCGGTCACCACCGCCCGGGCAATGCCCACGCGCTGCTGCTCACCGCCGGAAAGCTGGCGCGGGTAATGTTTCGCCCGCTGCGAGAGGCCCACCACCGCCAGGGCCGACCGCGACGTGCCGTTTCCGCTGGGCCCGGGACAGGTGCGTCAGCAACAGCGGCAATTCCACGTTGCGCTCCGCGGTGAGCACCGGGCAGCAGGTTGTAGAGCTGGAAGACGAAACCGATGTGCCGGGCGCGCCACGCCGCCAGCCTGCGGTCGGACAACTCGTCCACGCGCTCGCCGGCGATACTCACCGAGCCTCGCGTGGGCCGGTCCAGCCCGCCAATCAGGTTCAGCAACGTGCTCTTGCCCGAACCCGACGGCCCCATCAGTGCGAGGAACTCGCCCCCTCGGCACCTTTAAATGCAGGTCCTTTAGCACGTGGATGTCCTCCGACCCGCGGCGGAAGACCTTCTCCACCCCGTCCACGTTCACCAGCGCATGGTTGGAGGAATCAGCCATGCGTTCCTAAGGGTTTGACCCGCTTCTCGGCGACGGCAGCTCCATCCTTGAGCGCCTTGCGGCGCGATCCACAATGACCCTTTCCCCGGCGGCCACGCCCGCGCTGACTACTACTTCATCCGAGGGCGTCGGCTCACCGTCACGGCCCGGCGTTCCGCGTGGCCGTTTTGCACCACCAGCACCACGTCGCGCCCGTCCTGCTGCTGCAAGGGCGGCCTTGGGCACGATCACCGTGCGCCCCGCCATCGGCCCGGAGCCGCCCGCCTCGCGGAAGGCGACCTTCACGCTCATTTCCGGCAGAATGCGCGGGTCGAGCTTGTCGAAGCCGACCCGCACCTTCACGGTGGACTTCTGGCGGTCGGCGGTCGGGATGATCGCGATGACTTTGCAGGGAATCTTCCACTCGGGGTAAGCATCGAGCGTCGCCTCGACCGCTTGGCCCGCCTCGACGCGGTTGATGTAGCTCTCGTTGACATCAATCTCGATCTCCAGCGAGTCCATGTCCACGATGGTGCAGATGCCGGTGCGCGTGAAGCCGCCGCCGGCGGAGATTGGGCGAAATCATCTCGCCGGGCTGCGCGTTCTTCGAGGTGACTACGCCGGCGAACGGCGCGCGGATGATCGTGTCATCCAACTGCTGCTGCCAGTAGGCCACCTGCTTCTCGGCCACCGTCACGTCGGCCCCCTGCTGTTCCAGCCTCGCTTTGAGGGCCAGCGCGGAGGCCTCGGCGTGGTCGTAGTCGGCCTGCGTGGCGATCTTGTTCTTCAAGAGGCCGGCTGGCGCTCCAACTCCTGCTCCGCCTCCGTGATGCGGACGCGTGTTTCGGCCAGCGCGTCTTTGGCCGAGACCAATTGCGCCTGGGCCAGCGCCAAGCTGGTCTTGACGTTCGTATCGTCCAGGCGCGCGAGGATCTGGCCTTCCTTGACCTTCATCCCCTCTTCCACCAGCACTTCGGTCACCTTGCCGGTGATCTTGGATGAGACCGTGGCCTCGCGCCTTGCTGTCACGTAACCCGAGGCGTTTAGCACCGTGCGCATGATGCCGGTCCCGGCGGCCTCACGCACCAGCACCGTCCGCACCGGGATGGCTCCCGGGCGCTTCAACCACCAGAATACCCCTGCCAGCAAGGCCAAAACCAACACGGCAATGACCACCGGCCAGAATCGGGAGCGTGACTCTGTCTCGGGATTTCGCTCGATGCGCAGGTCATCCAGCGTAGGTTTTGGCGAACTCATAGATAAAGGCCGCCGCAAAGGAAACCGCTTTTCCGCCTCAGGGTCAATTGTGAACGGAACCAGAAACCCCCTTCAAAGAATTATCGCTTGAAATGCCGGGCTCCTTCTGACGCCATGTGGACATGATGATTGAGACCAGGACGCAGCTCATTCAAACTATGAAACACCTCGTGGCATTTCTGCTGGTGGCCCTCGTGCCCTGCCTCGCCTCAGCCAAAGAGTTTCATGTCGCCGTCAACGGGCAACGACCGCGAACAAAGGCACGGCGGCAAAGCCATTCAGGACGATTTCCGCCGCCGCCCAAGTCGCCCAGCCGGGCGATGTCATCACCGTGCACCAGGGCGTCTATCGCGAACGCATTGCCCCGCCGCGCGGAGGCACCTCCGACCAGAAGCGCATCATCTACCAGGCCGCGCCGGGCGAGACGGGTCGAGATCGCGGGTTCCGAAGTCGTCACACAACTGGGTCAAGGTTCAGGAAGATGTCTGGAAGGCGACGCTGCCCAACTCATTCTTCGGCAGCTTCAATCCCTACAGCGACCTCATCCACGGCGACTGGTTCAACCCCAAAGGCCGCCAGCATCACACCGGCGCCGTCTATCTCAACGGCGACTGGCTGCCGGAGGCGGCGAAGCTGGACGACGTGCTGAAGCCCGCCGGCGCGACCCCGCTCTGGTTCGGCCAGGTGGACAAGGACAACACGACGATCTGGGCGCAGTTCAAAGGCGTCGACCCCAACGAGCAGCGGGTCGAGATCAACGTCCGCCGCACGGTCTTCTACCCGGAAAAGACGGGCATCAACTACATCACCGTCCGCGGGTTCATCCTGCGCGACGCCGCCACCCCCTGGGCGCCCCCCACCGCCGAGCAGATCGGCCTGATCGGCACGCATTGGAGCAAAGGCTGGATCATCGAGAACAACGACATCAGCCACTCCCGCTGCTCGGGCGTCACGCTCGGCAAATACGGCGACCAATGGGACAACACGTCCGCCAACACCGCCGAGGGCTACGTGAAGACCATCGAGCGCGCCCTGCAAGAACGGCTGGAACAAGCAGACCATCGGCCACCACGTCGTCCGCAACAACACCATCCACGACTGCGAGCAGACCGGCATCTGCGGCAGCCTCGGGGCGGTGTTCAGCCAGATCATCAGCAACCACATCTACAACATCTGGGTCCAGCGGCTGTTCACCGGCGCCGAAATGGCGCGGCATCAAGATCCACGCCGCCATTGACGTGCTCATCAAGCACAACCGGATCCACCACGCCGGCCGGGGCATGTGGATGGACTGGATGGCCCAGGGCACCCGGATCACCGGCAACCTGTGCTACGACAACAGCACCGACGACCTCTTCGTCGAGGTGGACCACGGGCCGTTCCTCGTGGACAACAACCTGTTCCTCTCCCCGACCAGCCTGTCGGACATGTCCGAGGGCGGCGCCTACGTGCACAACCTGATGCACCGGGCAAATCATCAGCCGTCCCGAGCCGCACCGTGTCACTCCCTTACCATCCGGCGCACTCGACCACGGTCGCCGGCCTGGTGGACATCAAGGGCGGCGACGACCGCTTCTATAACAACATCTTCGTCGGCAAAGGCGAGTCCGCCGCCGGCAAGGGAGCAAGAAGGGCGGCGAAGCTGCGGCGGGCTCTGGGTTGTGGGTGTACGACACCCGGGAGTTCCCGCTGCTTCACCGGCGGCAACGTCTATTGCAACGGTGCGCGCCCCTATGCTAAGGAAACCAAAGACCTCACCCTGCCGGCAGTTAATCCCGAAGCGCAGGATCGTGGAGGACGGCCAGAACGTGTATCTGCAACTGACTTGGGACCCCTCCATCCGGAATCCCGATACCGCGCTCGTCACCACCGCCCTGCTAGGCAAAGCCAGAATCCCCGGCCTCGCCTACGAGAACCCCGACGGCTCGCCCTTGAAGGTTGACACCGATTACTTCGGCAAGCGGCGGAGCAAGACCAATCCGACTCCCGGGCCATTCGAGAACCCGGGCCAGGGAGACCTCAGACTCAAAGTCTGGTGATGCCCGCAGCTACCTAACCGCAGAGAACGCAAAGAGCGCAAAAAAGAAGCGCGCTGTGTTCTTTGCGTTCTCTGCGGTTAACGGGTCAGAGCAGTTTCCGCAACCGCACTGTGGTTTGTTCGCGGTCGAGTTGGCCGGCAGCCACGTCCAGGGTCAACTGCTCCCATCCGTCAGCGTCCAGCTCCTCATCCGGCAGCAGGCCGTTCTCGCTCAGGAACACCAGGCAAGTTGCCAGTGCTGTCCGCTTGTTTCCATCCATGAACGGATGGTTCCGGCAAAGGTAATAAAGGTAGGCCGCCGCAAGTTCCAAGGGGTCGGTGATCAAGGGCTCCCCCATCATCGTCGCCTGGGGCGCGGCCACCGCCGATTCCAGCAGCGCCTCATCCCGCAGTCGCGACGCCCCCCCATGCGCCGCAATTACCTCGGCGTGGATGGCCTTCACTGCCGACGCGGTGGGATGCGCCAGCGGCGTCTTCATGCCAGCCGCTTGAACAACTCCCGGTTCTTGCGAATCAGCCGGCGGGCGGTCGTCGCTGCCCGCTTCGGCTCAATAGCGGGCCGCACGGGTGTCAGCACGATGGAACCCCCTTCATGAACGGTTACATTCACCTGATCGCCCACCTTCAGGTGCGCCAGATCCATCAACGCCGCGTCGAAAATAATGCCCTGCGAGTTGCCGACCTTCGCAATGGTCTTCATCATGCCGTAATACTATGTTTTACAGGCGCACCTGTCAACTCGCGCCCGCTTGCCTGCTCCACGCACCCGGGAGCGCCCGGAATTGCGGCGTGCATTAGCTTCCGAAGCTGCTGTAACCTTTCCTGGTGGAATCCAGCGTTCCTCAACTGCTGCCGGTGCTGAAGCAATACTTCGGCTTCACTTCCTTTCGGCCCTTGCAGGAGGAGATCATCCGCGACGCGCTGGCGGGCAAGGACGTGTTCGCGCTGCTGCCGACGGGCGGCGGCAAGTCGTTGTGCTTCCAGTTGCCGGCGATGGCGCGAGAGGGGCTGACGGTGGTCGTCTCCCCGCTCATTGCGCTGATGAAGGACCAGGTGGATGCGTTGCAGGCCAGCGGCGTGCCAGCGACGTTCCTGAACTCCTCCCTGGCGGCGGGCGAATCGCGGGGGCGGCTGCGCGGGCTGCATACAGGGCCAATACCGGCTGCTCTACGCGGCGCCGGAGCGGTTGATGCTCTCCGGGTTCCTGTCTGACTTGCAGCGGTGGAAGGTGAACCTGCTGGCCGTTGACGAGGCGCATTGCATCAGCGAATGGGGCCATGATTTCCGGCCCGAATACCGCAAACTCGCCGATCTGCGCCAACTCTTTCCCGCGGTGCCGATGATGGCCCTGACCGCTACGGCGACCGAGCGCGTGCGCAAGGACATTGTTACGCTCCTCAAGCTGCGCCAGCCGAGCTGCTATGTCGCCAGCTTCAACCGGCCCAACCTGAACTACCGCGTGCTGGCCAAGCACAAGCCCTACCAGCAGTTGCTGGAGTTCCTGCGCGAGCGGCCGAAGGAGAGCGGCATCGTCTATTGCCAGGCGCGCAAGACGGCGGAGAGCGTCGCCGAACGGCTTGAGCGAGGCCGGCGTGCAGGCCAAGCCGTATCACGCCGGCCTGACGCCCACCGAGCGCACGCGGCACCAGGAGCTTTTCCTGCGCGATGAGGTGCGGGTGATCTGCGCCACCATCGCCTTCGGCATGGGCATCAATAAGCCCAACGTCCGCTTCGTGGTCCACTACGACCTGCCCAAGAACATTGAGGGCTATTACCAGGAGACCGGGCGCGCGGGCCGCGACGGCCTGCCCAGCGAGTGCGTGTTGCTCTTCAGCGCCGGGGACGTGGTGAAGCAGCGGCGGTTCATTGATGAGAAGCCCGACCCGAAGGAGCGGAATATCGCCCACGAACAATTGCGCCAGATGGTTCACTACGCCGAGTCGGCGGGCTGCCGGCGCGCCGAACTGCTGGGCTATTTCGGCGAGAAGTCCAACGAGGGCAACTGCGGTGGGTGCGACAATTGCCTCTCGCCCCGCGACACCTACGACGGCACGCTGGTCGCGCAGAAGTTTCTGTCCTGCATCTACCGCATCCGGCAGCACAGCGGGTTCGAGTTTGGCCTCAACCAGATCGTTGAGGTCCTGACGGGCGCCGAAACCGAAGGCATCCGCAAGTGGGGCCACGAGAAGCTCTCGACTTACGGTATCGGCGGCGAACACAACCGGGCCGAATGGAAGGCGATCGGGCGGGAGCTGATCCGGTTGGGCCTGGTGCGGCAGGCAGCGGCGGAGAAATTTGGGGTCCTGGGGCTGACCGAAGAGGGCCTGGCGGTGCTGAAGCAGCGCAAACCGATCAAGCTGACCCGGCCCGTCAGCGCACCCGAGCCCAAGGAGCACCGCGTCGGAGAAATCGCCTGCGACGAGGTGCTGTTCGAGAGCCTGGTGCGGTTGCGCAAGCAGCTTGCGGATGAACGCGGCGTGCCCCCGCATATCCTGTTCTCCGATGTCTCACTACGCCAGATGGCGCGCGACTACCCGGACAACGAGCGCAAGCTGGCGCGGGTCAGCGGCATGAGCGAGCGCAAGCTGCGCGAGTTTGGCCGGGTGTTCCTCGCGGTAATCGCCGGCCATCTGCAGATGCATCCCCGGCAGATATTTGCGGCGACCTCCTTCGAGGGGGAGACCCAGCCCCCGACGCGGACAAGGCAGCTCGCCGCCGATGATGCCAGCCCTTACGATGAGGAGCTATTCGAGCGGTTGCGGACGGTGCGCCGGAAAGTGGCCGAAGAACGCGGCTTGCCGGCTTACATGGTTCTGCACGATTCTGCCCTGCGCCAGATGGCGCGCAGCCATCCGGCCACCGCAGAGGAGCTTGCCCGGATACCCCACGTGGGCTCCAGGCGAGCGAGCGATTTTGGCGACCGCTTCCTGGCGGCTATAGCAGAGCACAAAGAGCGCAACCCAACTCGGCCCGCCTAATCCGAAGAGCGTGCGGCGTTTGGAGCGTGGAATTCGCCCGGTTCCCTACGTGGACGTTGGAAAGCCTCCACGACCCTTGCCTGGATGCCGAGCGATCCACCCGCAGGTCGTAGCAGTCTCGTGAGGCAGCGCTTTGCCGATTACGGGCCGTCACAGTCCGCTCACACAGCGCTCGTCCAACCGGCAGTCACGCAGCCGGACTCTCAGCAAGGTATTTCAGGGGAACCTTGCCAAGGCCGACGAAATCGTTCTCGTCAATTGTCCACAGTTCGTCCGCCCCCGCCTTCTCGGCGGCGACCGCATGCATAAGATCATGCACCCTTCCGCCCTGAGCGCCTTTGTCCTTGGCGGTCTGAAGTGCGGCGACGATGTCATCGGCCGAAAGCTCAACGTATTCGAGTTGCGGATGAAACCGGGAAACCACTGCCGAGGCCGCGCGCAGCGAAAGCCGGCGATGTTTTCTCGTGCCGTCGGGCATCACCAATTCAAAGCCCGTGCCGGTCAAAGCTGAGAACGCTTCACTCAAGGTGTGCGGCCTCGTCACCCCTCGAATCTCCCCGATCCGGCCACGTGCGAAATACCATATTATGGCCGAGGTATCCCAATAAACCTTCATCGCTGACCCTCGCGGTCGGCTCTGACGGCCTTAATGATGCTCTCCCGAGTCACCTTGCCCCTCTTGGGCGCCAGCGTCTTTGGATCGAGGTCCTCCAGGTCCAAAACCGCCGTTGCTTCGGGTGCCAGCTTCCTTCCACGGATTTCGCCGTTCTCAAAGCGCCAGTCCACCTGGTCGTCAACTTCGATTCCGGCAGCCTGGACGATTTCCCAGGGCAAAGTAACTTGCCGCTTCTCCCGCACAACCGTTGCACTCATGGCAGGAATTTCTCACTGCCTCCCCCGCCATGCAAGCCGCTTCTGGTCCACAGGGGTGCATCGTCCTCTGGCTCCGAGCGCTCCCGGCGTTTCCCGCAATGGGTTGCCCATAGAAACGCAAAGCGCCCTCCCGCTGTTTCCAGCGGGAGGGCGCTGATGTTAAAGCGAGCGCTTACCGCTTGTCGGCCAGCACTTCTTCGTGATGGGCTTTGTGCGGGGGAACGAGGTTGCCGTCCGTGCCGGCGGAGTCCTCTTCAGGAATGCGCATGCCGTAGAAGGAGCGATAGACGAAGCACAGCGCCACCAGGAGGAAGAAAATGCCGATGCCGGTCTTCAAGCCCTGGTTTTTCATGGTCACGGCGATCTCCACCGCCAGCAAGCCGAACAGCGTGGTGAACTTAATCACCGGGTTCATCGCCACGGAGGAGGTGTCCTTGAAGGGATCGCCCACCGTATCGCCGACGACGGTCGCCGCGTGCAGCTCGGTGCCCTTCTGGCGGAGGTCCACCTCGACGATCTTCTTGGCGTTGTCCCACGCGCCGCCGGCGTTGGCCATGAAGATGGCCTGGAAGAGGCCGAAGAAGGCGATGGCGATCAGGTAGCCGATGAAGAAGTACGGGTTAAAGAACGGCAGCGCCAGCGCGAAGCAGAAGATCACGATGAAGATGTTCCACATGCCTTTCTGCGCGTATTCGGTGCAGATGCGCACGACTTCCTTGCTGTCCTTGTCGGACGCGGTCGTGGCGTCGAGCTTCATGTTCTGTTTGATGTAAACGACCGCGCGATAGGCTCCGGTCACCACCGCCTGGCAGGAGGCGCCGGTGAACCAGTAGATGACCGCGCCGCCCATGAGCAGGCCGAGCAGGAGATACGGCTGCAGGGCGCTGAGCGAACTCATCACGAATTGCACGCCCGCCTGGAGTTGGTCGGGTGTCGGCACTGCCCCAGCCGCCAGGTTGAAGTGTTCGGCCCGTCCAGGTCTTGATCAGCATCATGATAATGCCGAACACCATCGTGGTGGCGCCGACCACCGCCGTGCCGATGAGCACCGGCTTGGCGGTGGCTTTGAAGGTGTTGCCTGCGCCGTCGCCCTTCTCGAGCTGATACTTGCCGTTCTCGAAGTCGGCGTCGAAGCCAAAGTCCGCCTTGATCTGCTGCTTGACGTTCTTGATGCCCTCGATCTGGCTCAGTTCATAGACCGATTGCGCGTTGTCGGTGACGGGGCCGTAGCTGTCCACGGCAATCGTCACGGGTCCCATGCCCAGAAACCCGAAAGCCACCAGGCCGAACGCGAAGATCGGCGCGGAGAATTTGAAGGCATCCGGCAACAGGGCCAGGACCGGCGAGCCCTGGTAAGTGGCAAAGAGATAGCTGACGAACATCAAACCGAGAATGACCAGGCCCATCCAGAAGGCCGACATGTTGCCGGCCACGAAGCCCGACAGGATGTTCAGCGAGGCGCCGCCGTGCTTGGAGCAGTTGGTGACCTCGCGGACGTGCCGCGAAGTGGTGCTGACGAATATCTTGGTGAACTCGGGAATCAACGCCCCGGCCACGGTGCCGCAACTGATAATGACCGACAGCACCCACCATAGCGCGGGTTGGGGAACACCGGCGGCGTCAATAAAGTCGCCCAGCAGCACCTTGCTGGCGACGAAGGTTACCACGATGGAGACCGCCGAGGTGATCCAGACCAGGTGGGTCAACGGGGCTTCGAAGTCGAAGTCCTTCTTGCCGCCGAACATGGCCTTGCTGATGGCTTCGTTGAGGAAGTAGGACGCCAGCGAGGTGACGATCATCAGCGCGCGCATGACGAAGATCCAGATGATCAGCGTCGCGCCAATCGTGGGGCTGGCCGCCAGCGCCAGGGCGAGGAAGGCGATCAGCGCCACGCCGGTGACACCGTAGGTTTCAAACCCGTCGGCCGTCGGTCCGACGGAGTCGCCGGCATTATCCCCGGTGCAGTCGGCGATCACGCCCGGGTTCTTGGGATCGTCCTCGGGCAGCTTGAAGACGATCTTCATGAGGTCGGAGCCGATGTCGGCGATCTTGGTGAAGATGCCGCCGCAGATACGCAGCACGCTGGCGCCGAGGGACTCACCGATGGCAAACCCAATGAAGCAGGGGCCGGCCAGGTCCTTCAGGAAGACCAGGATGCAGATCATGAAGAACAGTTCCACTGCCACGAGCAGCAGGCCCACGCTCATGCCGGAACGGAGCGGGATGCCAAGGGTGGCCAGCGGATTGCCTTTGAGCGCGGAGAAGGCGGTCCGGGAGTTGGACACGGTGTTGATGCGGATGCCGAACCACGCCACGCCGTAGGAGCCCAGGATGCCCAGGACGGAGGCGAGCAGGATGATGATGACATTGCCCATGCTTTTGTCCTGCAATATCTTGAAGTAATAGATCATGGCAGCCGGCGATCAGCAGCCAGAGGATGGCGAGGAATTTGCCCTGGGTGAAAAGATAGGTCTTGCACGTCTCCCAAATGGTGTTGGAGACCTTCGCCATGCTGTCGTGCACCGGCAGCGCCTTGGTCTGCTTGTATTGCACGAGACCGAAGATCGCCCCGATAAAGCAGATCAGAATCCCCAGATACATCAGCGCCACGCCGCTGACGCCGCCCAACCCGCCGAAATGCACCGTCGTCAGGTCAGGGATTACGATGTCCGATTCGCTGGCGTAAGCACCCGTTGACGCCAGCAGCGTGATGAACAGCAGAACCAGCCAGTAGCAATACTTGTTTTTTCTCATAAATTTGAGCGCGAGACTATTACAGATAACCCCCCCCAGAGCCAACTCTTTTTTATGGGGCAAATACCCCAGGGGCGCGATCAGCTCTTAGACGGGGTTCCGGCGAGATTGCCGCTCTATCAGCCGGGAGGGGCCGGGAAGCGTCGGGTGCATCTTGGCACTGTCCTTATCTGAACGGCTGAATCCGCGGAATATTGGGGGATTTCGGTATAATCCTCGAATTCAAGGACAGTGATGAGATGCACCCGGAAGCGTCAGGAAAGCGACTTCCTCCTTGCACCCTCCGCCTCTTTGCCCATCCTTGACGCGATGGCTCAACAGAAGATTTCAGAGGTGCTGGCCAAGCCTGATGCCGCGTTGGAGATGACGCTGCGCCCGTCCCTGTTCTCTGAATTCACCGGCCAACTGAAGGTCAAGGAGCGGCTCGAAATCACGGTCGCGGCCGCCAAACAGCGCAACGAAGCCATTGACCATATCCTCTTTAGCGGCCCGCCCGGACTCGGCAAGACCACCCTCGCCCACATCCTCGCCAAGTCTATGGGCGCCAGTCTCAAGAGCACCAGCGGCCCCACCATCGAGAAGGCCGGCGACCTCGCCGGCCTGCTGACCAACCTCGAGGAGGGCGACGTCCTGTTCATTGACGAGATTCACCGGCTCCAGAAGACCATCGAGGAGTATCTTTACCCCGCGATGGAGGATTTTAAGCTGGATATCATTATAGACCAGGGGCCGAATGCCCGCAGCGTGCGGCTCAATTTGCCCCGCTTTACGCTCATCGGCGCCACCACGCGCAGCGGCCTGCTCACCGCGCCGCTGCTCACCCGCTTCCCCATCCGCGAGCGGCTGGATTACTACCAGGCCGACGACCTCCAGCAGATCGTGACGCGCTCCGCCCGGCTGTTGAACGTCGAGACTGAGGAAAAGGGCGCCCGGGAAATCGCCCGTCGCAGCCGCGGCACCCCCCGCATCGCCAACAACCTCTTGCGCCGTGTGCGCGATTACGCCCAGGTCAGACACGAAGGCCGCATCACGGCGGAAGTCGCGGACAAAGCGCTCGCCATGCTGGAGATTGACGAGAACGGCCTGGACGAGATGGACAAGCGCATCCTCGAGACGCTCATCGTCAAGTTCGGCGGCGGCCCCGTCGGCCTCGGCTCTCTGGCGGTGGCCGTGGGCGAGGAGCCCGATACCCTCGAAGAGGTTTATGAGCCTTACCTGATCATGGAAGGCTACCTCAAGCGTACCCCGCAAGGCCGTGTCGCCACCGAGTTGAGCTATAAGAAACTCGGGCTCAAAGGACCGCTTGAGAAGCAAGGTGGGCTGTTCTAGCCCACATATTCCGCCAGATTAGGGTTTTGGGACTTCGGGTTTCGGGTTTCGGATCCCTCTCAGGCGGGCTTGCGAACCGGCAATTCGACGGTGACCCCTTCCCGGGCGGCCTCGACCTGGAGTTGCCCGTTCCGAGCGGCGACGAGCGCCCGCGCGTGGGTCAGCATCTGGGAGATCTTGGCGTCGTCATGGTTGGGATCATGGTGGAAGAGATACAGCGCCTTTACCTCCGCTTGCAAGGCCAGTGCCACGACATCGTCCAGGCAGCCGTGGCCCCAACCGGTGTGGCGTTTGGTACTCCGCGGCATCATACTGCGTGTCCATGATCAGCACGTCGGCCCCGTGCAGGAAATCAGTCATCTTCCGGGTTTCGTTCCGCGCGAAAACCCGCTTGGGGCTCTCGGGAGCACTGGCGGCTTGCGGCGGCGGGGTGCCCGCGGGAAAGGGTTCATTGTCGGGGAAGAACGCGATTGACCCGTCGGAGGTAAACAGCCGGTAGCCGACGCAGATCCCGGGATGATTGGCAAAAGAGGCCTGCACGCGCACCGGACCGATGTTGAAGTTCATCTCCTTAAGCTCTTCGATGCGCACGTTGGCCGGCACCTCGCGCAGGCCGATTGGGAAGAAGGGGCTCTCCATTTGGCCGGCCAGCACCACTTCCAAGCCGTGCCGCGCCCCTTCGTAACCCAGGATGTGCAGGTGGTTCTGGGGCTTATACACCGGCAGGAAGAACGGCAGTCCCTGGATGTGGTCCCAGTGCGTGTGCGTCAGCAGCAAGGTCACATCGAGGGCCTTCGCTTCGAATTCTGAGACCAGTTGGTCCCCCAGCAGGCGCAGGCCCGTGCCGGCGTCCAGAATGATGATCTGGCCATCGGCCCGAATTTCGAGGCAGGAGGTGTTGCCGCCGTAGTGAACGGTGGTGGGGCCGGGCGTCGGGATAGAGCCGCGCACACCCCAGAACTTCACTCGGGTCGGCGCCGGCGCAATCGAAACCGCCGCGACGGGACGCTCCTCCCCGCCTCCAGCCCGCGCCGCGATGCGGGAAAGCAGCAGCACCAGGCGGTCGGGGTCCACGGGTTTGGTGACGTATTCGTCCGCGCCGGCTTTGAAGGCCGCCTGGCGGTCCTTCTCAAAGTGCCGCCCGGAGGCGACGACGATTTTCGTCTGCCGCAGCTCTTCGTTGCTCCGCAACGCCCGGCACACCTGGAAGCCGTTGCCACCAGGCATCAGCAGGTCGGAAAGCACCACGTCCGGCCGGTGCAGCTTGGCCAAGGCGATGCCCGCGTCGCCATCCTCGGCTTCAAGGACTTGCCAGCCATGCGGCTTTAGGAGTTCCCCCATGAACTTGCGGTAATCGGCGTCGTCGTCAATGATTAGAACTGTGTTCATGGGGCCATGGGCCTAAATTTGGGGGCTACTGTAACGCATTCCCGCCTATTCTTAAAGCTGAAATCCGAGAAAGTAAACTTGCTTGTCTCCCGCTTCCTCCTACCCTCCCCATTAATACTGTGCCCATGCCACCGACCGCAGTTCAACCGCAACCCATTGTGGTGACCGGTTTGTCGAACCAGGAGTTTCTGGAGCGCTATGCCCGGCCGGGGCGCATCGGGCTTTCCGGCGGAGTTAGCCTCGTTGACCGGGCGATCTGCCGCGCCCAGCGCCATCTGGACGAGCGTGCCCAGTGGGGCGCGTGGTCGCACGCGTTCATTTTCGAGGGCGCCCGCCTTGACGGCCAGCATTGGCTGATCGAATCCGACCTGCAAGTGCACCACAAGCACATCCAGCTCGGCGTCCAGGAGAACCGCATCTCCAAGTATTTCGACGAGAAGCTTTACACCGGCCTCGCGGTGCTCGACCTCAGCCTGGCGGAAACGCAAGTCGCCTCCCTGTTGCGCGAAGGGCTGGACCTGGTGGCGAACCGCGCCCGCTATTCGTTGCGCGAACTGTTCGGCACATTCATCGCCCTGCACCGGCCCGAATTGCGCGGCCGGCGGAACCTGCTGGCGCGCGAAAGCTCGCTGTTCTGCTCGGCCCTGGTGCAACACCTCTTCCGCAAAGCCGGCCTCGATCTCGCGCCGGGTGTGGACCTCAAAAACACCACACCCGAGGACATCGCCCGCACGGCCTTGCCACACGCCACCTACGTGCTGCAGCGCGAGGTGGCGCACAGCAAACTCACCGAGTTGCAGACCCGCCTGCGCCGCGGGGTTCAGGCACGCCTCCGGCGCGCGCAAAAGCGCGGGGCAAAAGCTCTGGCCTCCTGACCTGCGGCAACGCCGCCTCTCCATGAACCCCAGGAAGGGAGCATCTCACTTTCTGTACATCGGAGGCTGCTTCGCGAGGGCGCCTGTTTCGGTGTCAGATCCGTTCCCCCTCACCCCGGCCCTCTCCCTCAGGGAGAGGGAGCCACCTGCGCCAACGCTCGAACATACCGGACGGCTCGGATTCGCCGACACACTGCCGGCCGTTCTCCCTCTCCCTAGTACTTGTTTTCTTAAATACAATAACGTATTTTAACTGGCCATACCGACTGGATAGTGGTATCTTGTCGCAGCACGGAAATGTGCGGATAATATGCCACTAAATAGCCCATTCTCTATCGTTCTCACCCAAGATGAGGAGCGAGAACTCCGACATAGATCAGCCAAATATACGTTGCCTTACTTTCAGGTGTTCCGCGCCAGAATCGTCCTTCTGGCCGCCCAAAACCTGCCCAACGACCTCATTGCGGCTCGGCTGGACACACGGCGTGAAGTCGTCAGTCAATGGCGCAAACGCTTCTTCTACGAGCGCTTACGCGGACTGGAAGAACTGCCCCGCCCGGGTCGCCCCCGGGCTTTTCCCCCCAGAACTGGTCGTGCAGGTTAAGGCCTTGGCCTGCGAGTTGCCCAGCCAGTTCGGCTTGCCACTCTCCCGCTGGAGCCTCGCCGAGTTGAACGAGCAGGTCTGTCAATCCGGGTTGGTGGCCAAAATCAGCGATAGCACTCTTTGGCGCTGGCTGCATGAAGATGCCATCCGACCTTGGTTTCACCGTTGTTGGATTTTTCCCCGTGACCCGCAGTTCGCTGCCAAAGCCGCACGCTTGCTGGACCTCTACCAGCGCGTCTGGCAGGGCCAACCCTTGCAAGCAGACGAGTTCGTCATTTCGGCCGATGAAAAGACCAGCATCCAAGCCCGTGCTCGCATCCATCCTACCCAGGCACCCCAACCCGGCCAACCGATGAAGGTCGAACACGAGTACGAGCGGCGCGGAGCGCTTACTTACCTGGCCGCCTTGGATGTTCATCGGGCCAAGCTTTTCGGCCACTGCGAACCGCAAAGCGGCATTGTGGCTTTTGATCGCTTGGTCAACCGGGTGATGAATCAGCCTCCCTATGCCCAAGCCCGCCGCGTGTTCTGGATTGTGGACAATGGTTCCTCTCATCGCGGAACGGCCAGTGTCCAACGGCTCCAACAACGTTACCCCCGTCTGCATTTGGTCCATGGACCCGTTCACGGCAGTTGGCTCAATCAGGTCGAAGTTTACTTTTCCATCATCCAGCGAAAAGTGCTCACGCCAAACGATTTCAAATCCCTGGATGAAGTCGCCCACGCCCTTTGGCAATTCGAACGCCATTTCGAAACGATCGGACGGCCCTTCGAGTGGAAGTTTACGCGCGAGGACCTCAATCAACTCCTAACCAAGTTAGCTACCCCAAAACCCACGGAATTAGGGATGGCGGCTTAACAAAAAATACGTGCGCGGACTTATGAATTAGGGTACTAAGGGAGAGGGCCGGGGTGAGGGGGAACGGGGCTCACGGTTGGCAGGGGGCTACATAGGGCTTCCCGTTGGCCCTCACAAAAGGTGAGATGCTCCCCCAGAACCTCCAACATCCGACATCCAGCATCCAATGGGAACGGCCCAACTCGCGGTCCACGGCCAGTGACAAACTCCTGCGTAACCCCTTGTAGGAGACGACGTAAGGAGTCTCTCACTAAATCCAGTCTGGTCCTTGCGTAAGCTGTTGCTCAGAGACTCCTTACGTCGTCTCCTACAACGTTTTGGGCCGCACTTTGTCACTGGCCGTGACTCGCGGTCTTTGGATGTTGGATGTTCGATGTTGGATGTTGGAGGTTTTCCCCGCCAGCCCGCGCTCAAGCCGCCGCGTCGCTCGGCTCGGTGGAAGGAGCTTCCCCTTCCGCGGTAGCTTTTTCGGCGTCCTCCAGCGTGGCGTAATAGACCCCCAGGTTGTGCTGGGCGGTCTTGTCGCCCGCCCGCGCGGCGCGGCAGAACCATTTGACGGCCTCGCGGACATTCTTCGGCACGCCGCGCCCGGTCTCGTAGCAAAGGCCGAGGTTGCATTGGGCGGGCGCGCATTCCTGCTCGGCTGACGCGCGATACCATTTGACGGCCTCCTCGTAGTTCTGCGGGACGACCTGGCCGGTTTCGTAAAACACGCCCAGGTTGAACTGCGCCTGGGGCTCCCCCTGCTCGGCGGCCGCATGGTACCACTTCACCGCTTCGGCGTAGTTCTGCGGCACGCCCTGGCCGGTTTCATAAAGCACTCCCAGGTTGAACTGTGCCGCCGGGTCGCCCTGTTCGGCGGCCTCGCGAAACCACTTGGCGGCCTGGCCGAATTCCTGCGGGACCCCCAGCCCGGACTGGTAGCAAAACCCCAGATAACACTGCGCCGCCTCGTCGTTCTGCTCCGCGGCGCGGCGGAACCATCTGATGGCCTCCGCGTAGTCCTGCGAGACCCCCTGGCCGGTCTGATAGCAAATGCCGAAATAGCACTGCGCCGCCGCGTCACCCTGCTCGGCGGCTTCGCGCATTTCATCAAAGGATTGCCAGGTGCGGCGGTTCGTTTGCATCAATGTGGCCAGCTTCTATTCTACTCACTGCCTCAGGCCGGACGGCGTTGCGCTGCCTCGGCCCGTGTGCTCGCTGCCAGAAAGTAGATTCAAATCCGGCGATTTCAAGCGGGGATTTGGCCGGGCGCGGCCAGACGATGACTTTCGGGTGGACGAATCCCCGGCGACAGTCAATCTTTGCTCCCACCCGCTGAAATGAGCTTATGCCCGAACCGACTAAGCAGAACCAGAACGGTCTGTCCGACCTCGTCCGCGATGCGGCGACTCGCGACAGCGCCGAGGTCCTGCAATCGCTCGGCAGCTCGCCCGCCGGCCTGACGGAGGAAGAAGCCGCCGCGCGCCTCGAACAGTACGGCCCCAACGAAGTCGGCCGCGAAAAGCACGAAGGCTGGCTCCAACGCCTCTACGTCGCCGCCCGCAACCCGCTGGTCATCCTGCTGCTGGTCCTGGCCACGATCTCCTTTGTCGCCCCCGAGGGCGATGTCCGCGCCGGCATGGTCATGCTGCTGATGGTCGTGCTGGGACGTCTCGCTGCGCTTCGTCCAGGAGACCCGCGCCGACACCGCCGCCGCCAAGCTCAAAGCGATGATCAGCGTCACCGCCACCGTCATCCGCGACGGCCAGCCCCGCGAAATCCCGCTCCAGCAGCTCGTGCCCGGCGACGTCGTCAAGCTCTCCGCCGGCGACATGGTCCCCGGCGACGTCCGGCTCCTGTCGGCGAAAGACCTGTTCGTCATCCAGGCCACGCTGACCGGCGAATCCATGCCTGTCGAAAAGACCGACGCGCCCGACCTGCGCGCCAACGTCTCCTCCATCGAACGCACCAACACCTGCTTCCTCGGCACCAGCGTCGAGAGCGGCTCCGCGACCGCCGTCATCGTCGCCACCGGCGCGCAGACCTACTTCGGCAAGGTGGCCAAGAGCCTGCGTCGGCCGCCAGGTCGAGACCGCCTTCGACCGCGGCGTCAACCAGCTTCACCTGGCTGATGATCCGCTTCATGCTGGTGATGGTCCCGCTGGTCTTCGTCATCAACGGCCTCACCAAGCACGACTGGCACGATGGCCTTCTTCTTCTCGCTCGCCGTGGCGGTGGGGCTCACGCCCGAAATGCTGCCGATGATCGTCTCGGTCTGCCTCTCCAAGGGCGCCCTGGCGATGTCCCGCAAGAAGGTCATCGTCAAGCGCCTCAACTCCATCCAGAACTTCGGCGCCATGGACGTGCTCTGCACCGACAAGACCGGCACGCTGACCATGGACCACGTCATCCTCGAACTCTATTGCGACGTCTTCAAGAGCGAGAGCGAGACCGTCCTCCAGGATGCCTACCTCCTCAGCCACTTCCAGACCGGCCTGAAGAACGTCCTCGACCGCGCCGTGCTCCATCACAAGGAACTGCACGGCGAACTCTCCCTGGACAAGTTCAGCAAGGTGGACGAAATCCCCTTCGACTTCACCCGCCGCATGATGTCCGTCGTCGTCGAAGGGCCCGGATGGCACAGCGCGAACTGCTGACCAAGGGCGCCCCGGAGGCCGTCTTCGCCAAGTGCACCCACTTCGAGAGCGACGGCGACATCTTCCCGATGGAGCCCATCCTCGTCGGCGACCTGATCGAGCAGGTCAACGACCTCAGCGAAGACGGCTTCCGCGTGCTGGCCGTCGCCACGAAGAAAGTGGACAAGCAGGCCGCCTATTCCAAAGCCGACGAGGCGGACCTGGTCCTGACCGGCTACCTCGCCTTCCTTGACCCGCCCAAGGACACCGCCGCCACCGCCATCACCGCCCTGCGCCAGCACGGCGTCGCCGTCAAGGTCCTGACCGGCGACAACGACCTCGTCACCCGCAAGGTCTGCACCGAGGTCGGCATCAACGCCGAGAAGATCGTGCTCGGCAGCCAGGTCGAGACCATGACCGACCCGCAACTGGCCGAGGCGGTCGAGACCACCGACGTCTTCGCGCGCCTCTCGCCCGGCGCACAAACAGCGCATCGTCCAGGCCCTGCAGCGCAAAGGCCACGTCGTCGGGTTCATGGGCGACGGCATCAACGACGCCCCCGCCCTGCGCGCCGCCGATGTCGGCATCTCCGTGGATAACGCCGTGGATATCGCCAAGGAATCGGCCGATGTCATCCTGCTGGAGAAGAGCCTGATGGTGCTCGAGGAAGGCGTGCTCGAAGGCCGCAAGGTCTTCGTCAACATCCTCAAGTACATCCGCATGGGCGCCAGCTCCAACTTCGGCAACATGTTCAGCGTCATTGGCGCCAGCGCCTGGCTGACGTTCGTGCCCGATGACCCCCATCCAGATCCTCACCAACAACCTCCTCTACGATTTCTCCCAGGTGCCCATCCCCACCGACAACGTCGGCCCGCAGCAGATCGCCAAGCCCCGGCCCTGGAACATGGGCGAGATCGCCAAGTTCATCGTCTTCATCGGCCCGATCAGCTCGATCTTCGACTACACCACCTACGCGGTCATGTGGTTCGTCTTCAAGTGCCACGACCTGGGGCTCATGGCGCCGCCGGCACTTGGCCGCGCGCTTCGCCGCCGACGGCCGACCCAAACCATACCTACGCCGCCGCGCTGTTCCACACCGGCTGGTTCGTCGAATCCCTGATGACCCAGACCCTGATCATCCACGTCATCCGCACCAACCTGCTGCCGTTCGTCCAATCCCGCGCCAGTTGGCAGCTCACCATGACCACGCTGCTCATCATGGCCATTGGCGCGTATCTGCCCTATTCGCCCCTGGCCTCGCACCCTCGGTTTCGTGCCCCTGCCGCCCCTCTACTGGCTCCTCCTGCTCGCCACCCTGCTCTGCTACGTCGGCCTGACCCAGGTCATCAAGACCTGGCTCATCCGCAAAGCCTGGGTGTAAGGGCCGGCAAGCTGCTGTTCCACGGCGGCCGAAACCACCAACCCGCGCATGGCCAACGAGCCCGGCTCGTCCAGGGCTAAGCCTGTTGACGCGCGATTCGTGGCCCGTCGCTGGTTTTCGCGACCGTCTGCCCCGCGTTTGCCCCCCTGCCATCGGATTTCCACCAGTTTCCGAGCTTTGTCCGGCCCCGGGAGCCGGCCCCGGGTGGCCTGTGGGTGGCCTGGGGGCGGCCTGTGGATGGCCCGTGGGTGGTCCGTGGGTGGCCGTGTGCACCCGTTCTGTTCCACCCATTCCGTACACCCATACTACGCCATTTGCTACGCCCATGCCGGGTGGCTACTAATAGGCCTGGGGATGGCCCGACGGTGGCTAAACAGTGCTGCGACTGGCGCGGGCTACAAACCCCGCGGGGGTGGCCTGTTTCTAGAAAGCGCGACCACCCATCTCTCCTTCATCCTTGTTTTTCAGCGGGGGCCGAGGTGCTTTCGGGCTTCGGATTTCGGGCTTCCTTCGGGTTTCCCGTCCTCCGTAGCAGCACTGCGGAGGGTGGACGGACTTCGGGCTTCGGATTTATGCCGAACCGGGATGGTGGCACCTCCAGGATGCGCCTCTCGCCCCTCGCCCGGCGGGTTTTGTGCTGGACAAGCGTGGAACTTGGGGTGTCTAATCGTGTTACAAGAGTAGATTGAGTGGGGTTGCAAGAGAAAGGCGGGCTTATGAGTGGGGGAACAGGCGGCCAGGCTCGGCTTTGGGCGGGGTTTCCTCAGCCCGGAGGCCAAGTCATGTGGCGGCCACCCAGGATGTGGCAGTGCAGGTGCGGCACGGCTTCGCCGGCATCGGGGCCGTTGTTGAAGACCAGGCGGTAGCCGGATTGCGTCAGGCCCAACTGTTTCGCCACGTCAGCGGCTTTCAACAGGAGGCAGCCCAGGACTTGCTGGTCTTCCGGGCTGGCCTCGGCGATGCGCGGGATCGGCTTGCGGGGGACGATGAGGATATGGACGGGGGCTTGTGGCTGAATGTCCCGGAACGCGACCACCTGGTCGTCCTCATAGACGATGGTGGCGGCCACTTCCCGGGCGATAATCTTCTCGAACAGGGTCTTGCTCATGACCAGATTGTCCGCTCACTCCACCACCAAGGCAAATTCAGCGGGCGCGGACTCGGCGCTCAAGCATTTGCGCAGGTAGGCGACGATTTCTCCTTCCAGGACGCGGCAGCGCGGGCTCCAGCGGCGGGCGCCGGCCAATTGCTTAACGCAGCGGCGCAGCCCGCGAAACCGCAACACGTGCGGGGCCTCCCGCAGGTGCTGCTGCAGCTCGGCGCGCAAACGCGCAAAGAACAGCAGTTCGCACCCCTGCCCGGATTCGCGGGCGAGCCGGTGCAGGTCGGAATCGAGCACTCGCGGCGGGGAATCGGCGTGAGGGGATTGGCGGGCGGTGGCCGCGAAGCCGCGCAGCACCTTCTCCAACGCCGCCGCGAACTCGCCGACGGACACACTTTGCCGGCGCAGTTCGTGTTTGAAGTAATGGAAGACCGCGTTGGCGGCGTGCCGGACAAACTCCGCATCGAACAACCCTGCCGCGTCCCCCTCCACCTCCACGGACACCATGTCCACGGGGTAAGGGATGCATTCACCGGACGCCAACTCGAAGAGCAGGCAATCGGAGGCGAGCGCGATCACTGCTTGGCCTCCAGTTTATTCACCTCGTGCACGAAATCGGTCGCCTCCTGGAAGCGCCGGTACACGCTGGCAAAGCGCACGTAAGCTACGTCGTCAATCTGCCGCAGGCCGTCCATGACCAGTTTCCCGATGACCTCCGCGGGCACCTCGCGCTCATACTTGTCGGTGATTTCATTGACGATTCGCTCGACCAGTTCCTCGATGGCCTTCGGGCTGATGGGCCGCTTCTGGCAGGCCTTCTTGAGTCCTGATACGAGCTTCTCCGTCGAGAACTCTTCCCGGCGCCCATCGCGTTTGAGCACCAGCAGGCCCGCCCGCTCGATTTCCTCGTAGGTTGTAAACCGATAGCCGCATGAAAGGCACTCCCGACGACGGCGAATAGTCGCGCCCTCCCGGGAAGCTCGAGAGTCTATTACTTTATCGTCCTGACAGCCGCACTTGGGACATCGCATATCGGCACTACCACAGCTAATTGTGGCTGCTGGGCTTGTAGCACACAAAGTGTAGGGGCGTCAACGGGAAAAGGTGAGGGTGAAACGTGATGCGTGATGCGTGATGCGTGATGCGTGAAGGCGGCCAGTTCACGGATCACGGATCACGGATCACGGATCACGCATCACTCATCACCCTCACCTTTTCCCTCAGAACACCTGCGGCACGCCCTCTTCGAGCATGCGCAGCTTGTGGGTGAGGCCTTGTTCGGCCGCGAGCTGCCGCAGCCAGCGGGGCGGCTCGTCTAACTCCTCGAAGGAGAGGCGGAAGGTGCCATAGTGCATCGGCACCAGCCAACGGGCGTGGAGGTCCTTGAAGACCTTGATGGCCTCGTCCGGTCCCATGTGCACGCGGCGAAAGGATTCCGGATGGTAGGCGCCGATGGGCAGCAGCGCGATTTCCGGGCGGCAGATCTTTCTGATCTCCTTGAAGCCGTCGAAATAGGCGCTGTCGCCCGCGTGATAAATGCGCCGTCCCTGGTGTTCGAGGACAAACCCGCCGTAACCCCGCCGATGATCGCGCAGCACACGCGCTCCCCAGTGCTTGGAGGGGGTCAGGGTGACCTTCCAGTCGTGATGGCAGAAGCTCTCCCACCAATCCAGCTCGACGATGCGGCCAAAGCCGAGGTTGGACGCGAGGTCGCCGACGCCCCAGGGCATGATGCCGATTTTGGGATGCGGCAGGCGGCGGAGCGTGGGTTTGTGGAAATGATCGAAATGGGCGTGGGTGAGCAGCACGGCATCAATCGGCGGCAAGTGCTCGATCTTAAGGCCTGACCGTTTGATCCGCTTGAGCAGGAACAGCCAGTTCGCGAAGTTGGGATCAATCAGCACGTTCAGGTCGGTGAACTGGACGAGGAACGAGGCATGGCCGATCCAGGTGATCGCAACCTGGCCGACGCTCAGTTTCGGGAAGGCCGGGCGCTGGGACTGGCCGGTGCGCCGCGTCAGCAACGCCTTCCAGACCATCTCGCGGAAGAAGGTGCGGGGATTAAAGTGCTTCGCCGGCGTAAAGTCCTTGAACGAGCGCGGGAGCGGCTGGCGGCCGGGCGCGGGACGATACGGGGTGCGCTTGGTCATAGATCGTTACCAACCCTACTGCTAATCTGCTTTGAATAAAACTCAAATTGGCCCGTCGTACGCATGTGGCTTAAATTATAAGCGGAAAGGCACTTTATGAAGAGAATGATTTTGGTTCTTACAGTCGTGGCGTTCGTGGCAGCCGGCGTTCAGACCACCCGGGCCGACGGCGGATGGTGCATCGCGGGAAAGGTACTGACCGGTGTGGCCGCCGGGTTGGTCGTCGGTCAGGCCCTGGCCCCGCGCCCGGTCTATTATACCGCACCGGCTCCGGCCTACTACGCGGCGCCAGGCTACGGCTACGCTTATTCCTACGCGGCCCCCGCTCCGCCGCCGGTTGTCTATTCAGCGCCGGCTCCCGTGGTCTATGCCGCGCCCGCGCCGGTGGTGGTGTATCCTCGCCCGGTATATGTCGCCCGGCCGGCGGCAAGGTTCGGCTACGGCTATTATCGCGGCTGCCGTCCGCACTATTATCGGCGCGGCTGCTGGTAGGGGAAACGGCTTGAGAACCCGCCGACTGCTTGGCCGGCGGGTTTTTTGTATCCGCCGATGGACGCGGTCCACCAGCAGCTCGACAGGTTCCTGCGTAAGAAGCCCAAACTGGGCAAAGGGGTTTATATCGCCCCGGGCGCCGTGGTGCTGGGGGATGTGACGCTCGGTGACTACGCCAGTGTGTGGTGCAACGCGGTGTTACGGGGCGACATCAACCGCATCGTCGTCGGGCACCACACCAACATTCAAGACAACGCGGTGCTGCATTTGGCCGACGATCTGCCGTGCATTCTGGGCAATTACGTCACGGTCGGCCACGGGGCCATCGTTCATGCCTGCACCGTGGGCGACGAGGTGTTGGTGGGCATGGGTTCGGCGATTCTCGATGGCGCGGTGATTGGTGAGCAATCACTGATCGGGGCCGGCGCCCTAGTGACTCCCGGCAAGCGAATTCCCGCAGGGTCGCTGGTGCTCGGCTCACCGGCCAGGGTTGCACGCAGGTTGACACCGAAGGAGCGGGCAGAACTGAAGATGCTGGCGGAGAAATACGCACGTGCCGCTGCCTATTATCGGACACACCGAATCAACGTCGCGAGGCGACAGCGGTTGTAAGAGAAGGCAAGGAGATACAGGACCTGAAGGCTGTCGCTCGGAGTCTCAGACAGCCTGGTCCCTGGAAACAAGGTGAGGGGGAAGCGACCACCCGACTCGAAAACCGGCTCAGGCAAATTCCACCCCGCTCCACGATCCTGAGGCGAGCCAGGAGTTCTGAGTCTGGTCACTGGCCGCTTAGCTTTGAGCCTGCTCGAACTGGAGCTCGTAAAGCTTGGCGTAAATGCGTCCCGCTTTGAGCAACTCGGGGTGCGTGCCCGTCTCGACGATGCGCCCTTTATCCAACACCACGATGACATCGGCCCTCTGGATGGTGGAGAGCCGATGGGCGATGCAGATGGTGGTGCGCCCCTGCATGAGTTCTTCGAGGGCGGTCTGGACGATGCGCTCTGACTCGGTATCGAGCGAACTGGTGGCCTCGTCCAGGATGAGGATCGGCGCGTCGCGCAGGATCGCGCGGGCGATGGCCAGGCGCTGGCGCTGGCCGCCGGAAATATTGACGCCCCGCTCCCCGACCTGTGTGTCGTAACCCAGCGCCTTGTCGTTGGTGATAAAATCGTGCGCGTGAGCGTGCCGGGCGGCTTGCTCGATCTCCGCGTGGGTGGCGCCGGGGCGGCCCACGGCAATGTTGTTGCGGATGGTGTCGTTGAAGAGAAGGGTTTCCTGGGTCACCACGGCGATGTTGGCCCGCAAGTCGCGGGAGGAAACCTGCCGGATGTCGGTATCGCCGATGAGAATCGCCCCCCGGGTGGGATCGTAGAACCGGAGCAGGAGGTTGGCGAGGCTGGTTTTGCCGGAGCCGGTGCGGCCGACGAGGGCGACGAGTTGGCCGGGCTGGATGGTCAGGTTGATGTCGTGGAGCACGGCTTTCTCACCGTAGGAGAAGCTGACGTTGTCGAAACAGATTGGCGAGCCTTGGGCCTTGAGCGGTTTCGGCTGCGCGGGTTCGGGCAGCGTGGTTTTCTCCGCGAGCAACTCATAGACCGGCTCGACCGTCCCCCGCGCCAGGCTCAGTTGGCTCTGGAGCCGGCTCAGGTTTTTTACGGGCGCGTACAGGCCGAAGACGGCGATGAAGAAAGCCAGCAAATCGCCCGCCGGGGCGCGGCCGGGGGCGATGAAGGCGAAATACGCGAACACGAGCGCGACTCCCAGCGAACCGATGAATTCAATCATCGGCCCGGGCAGCTCGCTGGCGCGGACCGAGCGCATGAAGAAGCTGGTGATCACCTTCACCGCATTGCGGAATTGGTCCACAGCCCGGGGCTCAAGGTTGTAGGCTTTAATGACGCGAATTCCGGTGAGGGACTCGTGGAGGACATTGGCGGCGCCGGCGTACTTTTGATGGATGCCGGAGTGGGTCTTCCGGAGTTTCCGCCCGTAAATGATCACTGGAACGAGGCAGATCGGGAACCCCACCAGCGTCGCCAGGCTCAGGAGCGGTTGCATGCTGACCAGATAGACCACCAGCACCACGACGGTGATCGGGTCGCGGATCATCGTCGCAAATGAGCCATTGATGGTGTTGACCACGCCCATCGCCCCCTCAATCCGCGTCGTCAAATCCCCAGTGCTCGTCCGGTTGAAGAAACCCATCGGCAAGCTGATGGCGTGCTCGAACAGCCTGACCCGCAGGTCGTTGGCGACGCGAATCCCCACCCAGCACAGCATGTAGGCGTTCAGATACGTCAACAGCCCCCGCAGCAACATCGCGGCGGGGATGAAGGCTATCACCAGCGCCAGCCGCGTTGGCGAGGGGTGTGCCGTCGGGCCGAGCCAGCCGAGGACCTTCTCCAGAACTCGCCTTGCGGACGACGGCAGAAAGGAGAGCTTTTGCGCGCCGGCGCCCAGCGAGTGGGACGCCAGTATCTTCGGATAGGCGTCTTCCAACAACAGGCGGTTCAACCGCGCCACCTTGTTGCCCTCCGGCTTCTGCGCCAGCAGTTCCCTGGTTTCAGGCCGCAGGTTGACGCCCTGGAACCGCTCCTGGTCATAGATGGGCGGGCCGGCTACGGTCAGGTTAAGCGCGCCGAGCAAGGCCGCCTGGACCTGGTCCGGGACCGCATTCGAGTTCTGGAACTGCGCCAGGGCCTGACGCGCGGCGGCGTCCAGCTTCGCGCTCAGGAGCGCGGACACGGGGTCGGATTTCAGGGTGAGCTTTCGGGCCAACTCCAGCGGGTTCTTGATGTCCGCGGTCAGGAAAGCGCCGACGCTTCGCTCACCCGGGAAGACCGTGTCGAGAGCCAGCTTGAGCGAGAGCGGCAACGTGAAGGCCAGCAAGCCGGACAAAAAGCCGCATAGCACCCCAAGCCCGAACCGGAACCGGTAGGGCTTTATGAGTGTCAGCACCTTTGACAGGTAGTCTCGCATTCGCCGGATGTGATTATGGCGCAGGCCCAGCCCGCAAGCGAGCAGTTAATGGGATCGGAGGCACTCAGCGGAGCAACGGCAATACCTGGTCCGGGCTGATCCGGTCGAGACACAGCGCTTTGTTGCTTCGGGCGCAGCGGGGATCTTTCTGATTGGCGCACGGGCACGGGGCGAGCAGGTGTCTGTGCCCCTCACCTCGGGGGAGCCATTCCGCGGTGCCGGCGTAGTCGCGGAACAGCGCCACAGTGGGCACGCCCAGCGCCATCGCCAGGTGCAGCACCCCGGAATCGGCCCCGATGTGCAGTCGGGAGCGGCGCAGAGCTGCTGCGAGTTGGGCGATTGTCAGGCCGGAAGGCAGCACTTTCAGCCGGTCGTTGCCTACACCCGCTGCAAGCAGTCTCAACCGCTCCTGCTCCCGGGGATTCGCGCTCCCGGTGGCGATAATCCGCGAAGCCGGCTCCTGGGCCAGCAGCCGCCTGGCCAGCCCTATCCAATGATCCAGCGGCCATTCTTTAAGGGGGGTGCTGGCATTGATCGAGAAATGGACCGCGCCGGCGGGCACACGCTCTTCGCCCCACCGCGCCGCAGCCTCAGGCAGCCGCAGGTCCCAGCGAGGGGCAGCCAGATCCAAACCGCAGGCGGCCAATTCCTGGCGCCGTTGTTCATACACCGGCAAACCGGGGTCGCTGCGAGGGATCTGTTCGCGGACCAGCCAGCGGCTCCAGAAGTGTCTTCTTCCACCAGCAACGGCAATGCTCCACCGTGCGCCCGCCAGGGCCGTCACAAAGAGCGTTCGATCCGCACCGCTGAAGTTGAAGGCCACGTCGAACCGCTCGCGGCGTAACGCCAAAAGCAGGTCCCAGTGCCGCCACCAGGGCGGGCTGGGCGAGCCCAAAGGAAAGGCGCGGGGCTGGTCCACGCACGGGGCCATTTGCAGTACTTCGGCGCCGACCGGGGCCGAGAGAGTGTGCAGCTCTGCGTCAGGATAGTGCCGCTTGATCTCCCAGAGCGCAGGGACCAGATGGACCGAGTCGCCCAGGAAGCCGAGGTCCACGACGAGGATCTTCCTGGCCGCGCGGGTTCGGGTGTGAAAGTCCATGAGTCTTGTGGGCGGCATAGCGCAGCATCGTGGACAGTTATGTGCTCAACCACTGTAGGCCGAGAGCGCGAAGCGTTTGCAGTGAGGCCAGCTTGCTCAGCTTCTTACACGGTCCGTGAGCCGGCCATCGCTCTGGCATAACGTTGGCGCGGTTCCCCCTCACCCCTGCCCTCTCCCTTAGGGAGAGGGAGTTGCAGGGTGCTACCCTCGAATCATCCAAGCGCGTCGGATACGTCCGCTGACTGGCGACTGTCCTCCCTCTCCCCAAGGGAGAGGGCAGGGGTGAGGGGGAACGGACCAATTGCCAACCCAAGCAACTCCCGGGGCCGAATGAGAAGCGCGTCGGGTGCAGAGCAAGCTCCGCGCACCCCAGACGCTTCGCGCTCCGTGTCACGATACGACTCATTTCACCGCCCCAAGTATTTCTCATACCACAGTTGGAACATAAAGAGGGTCCACAGTTGCTTGCGGTTGTCTTTGAGTCCGCGCAAGTGCTCGCTCACCAGCCGCCCAACGGTCTGGCAGTTGAACAGGCCCTGCTGCCGGATGCGCTGCTCCGAGAGCGTGTCCAGCAGCAGTTCTCGTAGATCGCCGCGGAACCACTTGGCGACTGGGATGCCGAAGCCCTTCTTGCCGCGGGCCAGGATGTCCGGGGGCAGGCTGCCGGCCATGGCCCGCTTGAGAATGTATTTGCTCTTCAAGCCCTTCAGCTTGAGGTCGAACGGAATCGTGTTCACGAAGTCCACGAACGTGTAGTCCAGGAACGGCGCGCGGGCCTCCAACGCGCAGGCCATGCTCGCCCGGTCCACCTTTACCAGGATGCCGTCCTGGAGGTAGAACTTGCAGTAGAGGTAGGTCAGCCGCTCCATCGTGTTGGTGGTCGAGCAGTTCTTCTCCGCGTTCAGGATGTCTTCATACTCATCCACCTCTTCATCGTTCACCAGCAGTTCGCGCTGCTCGTTCGGCGTGAAGGAACCGATCCACACCTGGTCGCGAAGCTCGGGCCGCCAGGCGGCGCCGCGCAGGAACCGCTTCACCTTGAAGTCCAGGCTGAAGTTCTCGTGCGACACCGGCAGCAGCTCGGCCAGCGGCTGGACCACCCGTTCGTGCAGGCCCCGCGGCACCGGGTAGAAGCGAGCGGCCCGTTGCGCCGCAAACGTCGGGTAGCCCGCGAACAGCTCATCTCCGCCATCGCCGCCCAGCGCCACCGTGACGTGCTGCCGCGTGAACCGGGAAAGCAGGTAAGTAGGGATGACCGAGGCGTCGGCGAAAGGCTCGTCCAGGAACCCGGCCACCTCGGGCAGAATATCCAGCAGTGCGCGCGGTTGGAGGATGTCCTCGCGGTGATCCGTGCCGTAGAACTTCGCGACCCGGCGCGCGTGGTGGGATTCGTCGAATGAGCTCTCCTCGAAGCCGATGGCAAAGGTCTTGATCTGCGCGGCTGGTCTGAGCTCGGCCATCAGGGCGACAACGGTGCTTGAATCAATGCCCCCGCTCAGGAAGACGCCCAACGGCACATCGCTGATGAGCCGGAGGCGCACCGCCTCTTTGAGCCGTTCGCGCAACTCCTCGGCAATCTCGTCTTCGCCGCGCTGATCCGAGTTGGCTGGGAACTTGAGGTCCCAATACCGCTGGACGCGGGTCTGACCGGGCTGCCAGGTCAGCGTATGGCCCGCTGGCAGCTTGTGGATGCCCTTGAAGATGCAATGCGGCGAGGGCACATACTCGTAGGCGAGGTACTTGCTCAGGCTGCGTGGGTCCAGCTCGCGCGGGCAGGCTGGATGCTGCAAGAGGGCTTTGACCTCGGAGCCGAACAGGAATTGCGTTGGTGTCTCCCGGTAATACAGGGGCTTCTTCCCCATCCGGTCGCGCGCCAGGAACAATGTCTGGCGCCGGGTGTCCCAGATCGCCACAGCGAACATGCCGTTGGCCTGGTTGACGCACTCCGCGCCGGTGTCCTCGTACAGGTGCAGCAGCACTTCGACGTCGCTGTGCGTGCGAAACTGGTGGCCTTTCACCTCCAACGCGCGGCGCAGGTCCTGGTAATTGTAGATTTCCCCGTTGCAGACCAGCCACAGCGTGCCGTCTTCGTTCGACATGGGCTGGCGGCCCCCGCTGAGGTCAATGATCGAGAGCCGCCGGAAGCCGAAGCCTGCCGAGACGTGCCCGGCCTGGGGCTCGCTGAAGTAATAGCTCTCGTCATCCGGTCCCCGGTGTTGCAAAGCCCCGGCCATCCGCCGCAGCGCCTCGCGATCCACAGGGCCGGTTGCTTCCAGAATGCCGGTAATGCCACACATGCGGCGCGGTCACACTTTAGCTGTGGCCACCCACAGGAAAACCACAGATGGACACGGATGAACACAGATACGGGAGGACGAGGGACTCGAGGCGCGAAGTGTTAGGAACGCGGGATATTCTCCCTCCTCCTTACACGCCTCTTGCCCAGGCCGTCCCCGCTGGATCGCGTACCAGCCTGTTCCCCCTCACCCCGGCCCTCTCCCTCAGGGAGAGGGAGAACCTTCGTCCGGCAGCCGGCGAATCTGGCGCGCTCCGAAACTTCCAGAGCCAGCCGGCGTGGCACCCTCTCCCTGAGGGAGAGGGCAGGGGTGAGGGGGAACGGACTTGCCATGCATCCAAATCCCATACCAAACCCCAGGGAATCCGTATAGGGAGCAGCAGCTTGCTCGTGTTTTGGACCTGCGCAGCGCACCCGACACCCGAGACAGGCCCCTGCTCTCTGCACGCGTTGGGTACTGGCGGAGGCTCTGCTACAGCGGGCGGTCCGTTCCCCCTCACCCCAACCCTCTCCCTTAGGGAGAGGGAGTCGCCGGGTCCGATCGTTGCACCATCCAAGCGCCTCGGATACGTCCACTGACAGGCGACTGTGCTCCCTCTCCCTAAGGGAGAGGGTTGGGGTGAGGGAGAACGGACCGCCGCAATTGGCGCGGCATACCCGAAGGGGGCGAATAGCTGGCCAGGGAACAGGGCGTTCGCCGCACACTCAAACTGATTCGAGCAAGAGTTGCGGCGTGGGCGCACCGGATGCCCTTTGGCCCGGCAAGGAATGGTCTGGACTGTCATGGCTTGGAAGCGAGGGTTTTGGCCTGCGAGGTTCCAGCTTCCGCAATGCCCGCCGCCGGCGGGCCGAAGTTGCGCGTCTCACGAATATGGTAGATCGGCTTGCCCTGGGACTCGTGGTAGGTGCGTACGATCAGTTCGGCGAGCAGGCCCATGACGATGAAGTTGATGCCCAGGATGGCGAGAAAGACCGCGATCAGGATGACGGGGTTGTTGTGGACGTAAGTCCCGTAGGCGACTCTCTCCCACAGGGTCTCGACCCCCGCCAGCACGGCGAGCGCGAACAGCACCGCCCCAATGCCGCCAAACATGTAAAGGGGCTTGGTGGAGAAATCAGCCAGGAACTTCACGGTGATCAGGTCCAGCAACACCTTGAGCGTGCGCCGGAGCCCATACTTGCTCTGACCGAACTGGCGTGCGTGATGCGTGACCGGCACCTCGCAGATGCGCGCGCCCATGAGGTTGGCCAGCGCCGGGATGAAGCGGTGCATCTCGCCGTAAAGCCGCGTGCCTTTGAGTATCTCCGCGCGGTAGGCCTTCATCGAGCAGCCCGAGTCGTGGAGCTTGACGCCGGTGATGACCCCGATCAGCCAGTTGGCGATGCGGGAAATGACCTTGCGGATGACTTCCTTGTCCTGCCGGTCCTTGCGCCAGCCGCTCGCAATGTCGTAGCCCTCTTCCAGCTTGGCCAGCAGCAGCGGGATGTCCACCGGGTCGTTCTGCAGGTCGCCATCCATCGGGATAATGATGCGGCCCCGGGCATGGTCAAAGCCGGCGGCCATGGCGGCGGTTTGGCCGAAATTGCGGCGGAGATTGATGACCTTCACCGCGCGGTCCTTCTCGGCCAGGCGACACAGCACGGCGTAGGAGTCGTCCTCGCTGCCGTCGTTGATGAAGATGATCTCGTAGGGGCGGTTCAGCCCGACCAGGACTTTCACCAGCCCTTCGTAAAGCGGCAGGATGCTCTCCTGCTCGTTGAAGAGAGGGACGACAATGGATAAGTCTATTTGCCCGGAAGCCATAGATCCCTAGCGCGGCGGCGAAGGCGCTGCTTTGGGTCGAGAGTCCGGCCGTGTGGACTCCCCGTTCCCCTTCACTATGAATTCTGGGAACATCCAACATCCAATAATTACCGAACCGAAGGCCATTGGATGTTGGATGTTGGATGTTGGATGTTGGATGTTTTCCTCCCGGCCAGGTGACCAATGAACGGAGCGCTCACTTCGGGCAGCTCTCCCTCTCCCCAAGGGAGAGGGCCGGGGTGAGGGGGAACAGGCCGTAGTTCTGGACATGGGTATCATACGGTGCTAGGGGCATTCCGTGCCGCCGGCTCGCGCCACACGAACCAGCCGAGCAATGCCAGGAAGACCAGTGTCATGGTTGGATGCCAGAACAAGGCGAAGCGGTTACCGAATAGTGGCCGCACGATGTTCGGCAGCAGCCCCATGCTCAAAGCCATCGCCGCGATCGCCCAGCCGAGGCTCCGGGCTTTCCCGCCTTCCGCGCTGAAGAGGAAGAAGGCCGCCCACGCCCCGAGGGCCGGAGCCAGGATGCCGTAGCTGTTTTCCTCGTTCATCGGGTTGAACAACATCAAGTAGCCCGCCGCCAGCGCATACAACCAAAGGCCGAGCACCGGCTCGCGCAGCTTTCTGGCGCTCCACCACCACACCACCGCCGTCAAGCCGCCCGCCAGCACGCGCACCACCTTCGACACGCCGGGAGGTAATGGGGTGCCGAAGGTCCGCAGGATGCCATTGATGTCGGCGAAGCGATGCTCGGTCACCACCGCGCAGGCCTGAAGGTTGGTCCACTCGGCGTGGTATTGCCCCCACACGTAGCCGGGGCTGGCGAACAAGAAGGGGAACACGGCCAGACCGAGCAACACCACCGGCAGCCGCCAGCGCAGCGGTCCGTAGCAGATGGGCGCCAGCATGAACAGCACGATGCCCAGGGGCTTGATGGCAGTCGCCAGGGCCATCCACACAAGCGCGAGCCACCACTGCCGGTTCAGCACCGCCACGATGGCCAGGAGGACCACCCCGCCGAAGATCGCGTTGGCGTTGCCGTTGCGCAACGAGGTCATGCACAAAGGCATCGTCAACAGCGTGGCCCAGAAGAAAGGCCGCTCCGGCTCCGCCCGGAACACCGTACGAATCAGCAGCCAGAGCCCGCCCGCGAGTGCCGCCGCCGCGCAGTACCGCCACAACACTTCCCCCAGCCACAGGGGCACCGCATGAAACGGGCTGAACAGGATCGCGAAATGCGGCAGGTAATTCATGCCTTGCGGGCCGGCATAAAGGCTCTTGCCCGCCCACCAGTTCCCGGCCGCCACATGATAGCTGTCCAAGGTGACGGTCCGGTGCGTCGGCCGCAAGGCCACCATCACCCCGATCACCAGCATCGGCACCACCCACAGCAGCACCCCCGCAATCAGCGCGCAACGCGCCTTTCGCGGCCAGAGACCAACCGGAGGTGCCGGTTGCTCAGGGATTGCAGGTGTTTGCATTGGGCCAAGTATTCGCCAGAGACACGACAAGTCGAGACCAAAGCGGCCCAGCCCGCTTGGTTCAGGAGATGGCGTGCAGCGCGATTATGCCGCTGTTGATTGAGCGGCGAACCAGCGCGCGAGCGCGCGTCACCGCATCGCGAAGGGGGCTGGCACAATCACCATGAACCGGAGGGAGTGAACTTCGTGAATTCCGCGCAGACCTCGGCAGCCGTGCATTTTGATGTCGTCCGGAGGGGTCGGGGACTTCCCCGATAGACAGGTTGGATCAAAGGGCGGATATTAGCGGCTAATAGTTGTGGGTTCGTGGGTCGTTGGGCCGACGGAGGGGAAGAACTACGACCTCCGTTGGCCCGACCGCAACCGCAGGCCGCGTTGAGGGCGGCGGGCAAACTCGGACAGATCATGAAACGCAAGTCTAGCGCATTGTCGGGCCGATTTCTGGCGGCATCCAACCGGTCCTTGAAACAGGGAATCGCGCAGCGCAAGACTGTGGAGGAAGCCCTCAAGAAAAGCGAGGAACACGACAAAGCCCTATTGGAGGAGTCACTGGCCCTGCAAGAGCATTTGCGACATCTGACCCACCAGATTCTGACGGCGCAGGAAGCGGAACGAATGAAGATAAGTCACGATCTGCGGGATGAAATCGCCCAAACCCTGCTGGGCATCAACGTTCGGTTGTTGACCTTGAAGAAGGCGGCCAAGGGTAAGACGGCCAGTCTTAAAAAGGAGATCGCCAAGACGCGACGGCTGGTGCGAGAATCCATCGAGGCGATCAATCAGTTCGCGCATGAACTCGACATTCATCAGCAAGCGCAAAGCGATCGGTCCAACACGACCCTTTGAAGAGGGGTGGCGCCGTCCCCTCCCGCATCTACCAGCGTAGCTGACATGATAATGAAGACGAAATCCAAACCGGCACGCCGACAGAAAGAGCCCGCCAATGCCGCCGAACTGCGCCGCCACGCGGAAGCCCGGCTGCGTGAGCGGCAGAGCAAAAAATGGTCCAGGGTCAACGATCCAAAGGCAGAAGCCGACCCCAGGCGGCTGTTCCACGAATTGCAGGTCCACCAGGTTGAACTGGAGATGCAGAACGCGGAGCTCCAGGATGCCCGGGACCGGACGGAGGCCCTGCTGGAGAAATATACGGACCTCTACGATTTCGCGCCGGTCGGCTATTTCTCCCTGGATGAACAGGGCCGGATCCTGGAGGTGAACCTGTCGGGAGCCGCCCTGCTCGGCGTGGAGCGGTCCCTGCTCATCAACCGGCGCTTGCCGCGTTTTGTGGTTTCGACGAGCCAGCCGGTCGTTCAGGCCTTCCTGGAACGAGTCTTCGCCGGGACCGGGAAACAGGTCTGCGAAGCAGCCCTATTAAGACAGGACGCCGCAGCTTTGTGGGCCAGCTTTCACGGCACCTCCGCAATCTCCCTCAGCGGTCCACCGAAATGGTGCCGAGTGGCGGTTTCGGACATCACGTCCCTGAAGCAGGCGGAGGAAGCGCAAGCCCGCATGGAGGCTGTGGCGGAAGCAAACCGGGAGTTGAGGCGGGAGATTGATCGGCGGCAGGAGGTGGAGAAATCCCTCCGGAAAAGCGAGGAACACTACAGCCGGTTGTTGGAGCAGTCGCGGCAGATGCAGGAACAATTACGGCTTCTGTCCCGCCAGGTTCTCTCGACGCAAGAGGAGGAGCGCAAACGAATCAGCCGCGAATTGCATGATGTCATCGCCCAGACTTTGACGGGCATCAATGTGCGCTTGGCAGCGTTGAAAAAGGACGCCACGAGTGACGCCCGGGGCCTGGAGCGAAGCATCGCCCGCACGCAACGATTGGTGCAGCAGTCAGTGGATATCGTGCATCAGTTCGCTCGGAAGCTGCGCCCGACGGTATTGGATGACCTGGGGCTGATTCCCGCCCTGCACACGTTCATGAAACACTTCAAGGCCGAGACGGGTATCCGGCTCAGGTTGTCGGCCTTTGCGGCCGTCGAGCAATTGAACAGTGACAAACGAACCGTGCTCTATCGCGTCGCCCAGGAAGCGCTCACCAATATCGCGCGCCATGCGCAAGCTACCCGGGCGGACGTGAAGCTCCGGAAGGTGGACGCCGCTGTTTGCATGAGAATAACGGACGACGGCAAAGGGTTTCAGAAAGAAGACGTTGTGCATGTCAAGCGGGGCAAACGATTGGGACTGCTCAGCATGAGAGAACGATTGGAGATGGTCGGCGGTAATTTCACCGTCACCTCCGCGCCGGGCAAGGGTACCACCGTGCTGGCGCAAGTTCCGCTGATTGACCTCGCGTCAGGGGGGAGAGATGCCGCGCCAATCCCGACTGCTAGAAACAAACTTTGATGGCTATGAAACAAATTACCGTCCTGCTGGCGGAAGATCACCAGGTCGTTCGAGAGGGCTTTCGAGCGTTGTTGGAACACGAACACGATATTGAGGTGGTCGGCGAAGCGGCGACGGGCCGCCAGGCCGTGCAACTGACCCGGAAACTTCATCCCGCCGTGGTCGTGATGGACATCGCGATGCCGCTGCTTAATGGATTGGAGGCCACCCGGCAAATTCGCCAGGACTTTCCCGACACAAAAGTGCTCATTCTTTCCGCGCATAGTGATGAGGCCTATGTCCAAAAGGTGGCCGTGTTAGGCGCGGCGGGATTTTTGCTCAAGCAAACTTCCTCACACGATCTGGCCACAGCGATTCGTGAGGTCCAAAAGGGCAACACCTTCTTCAGTCCATCTGTGTCCAGGCGCGGGCAGGCTCGCAGTCAGAAGCCGGTGGATCGAGAAGCGAACTTGCAGAAGAAGACCAACCGCCTGAGTTCGCGCGAGGTGGAGGTGCTCCAGTTGATCGCCGAAGGCAAGCCCAACAAACAAGTCGCCGCGGAACTGGGGGTGAGCTTCAAAACGGTGGACAAACATCGGCAGCATCTCATGAGCAAGCTCAACATCCATGACGTCGCGGGGCTTACCCGCTACGCCATCGCCGAGGGGGTCATCGAGAGCAACGTCAGGGTGACCATCAGCTAGCGCAACACGCGGCCTCGCGGTTCTCTCTCTCGCTAAGTCCACCCGTGACCAGCCCGACATGCTGCGCCGGACTGGACGTTTGAAATCCTTGATGGGGGAAACGCCCCCCGGTTAACCCCCCCCTGGAGCGTGGACGGCCTCCCGGTTTATGATTAGCGTGCCATGAAAGCTGCCGAAACCTCGCACGCGGGAGAGCCACCCCGCACACCCCTGCAATTCCAAACGAATCCGCCCGACCACATTCTTGTGGTGGAGGACGACATTTTCTTCCGGCGGCTCAACACCCAGGTGCTAGTGCGTTCTGGCTACGAAGTGGACGCCGCCGCTGATGGCGCAGCCGCCTGGAGGGAACTCAATACGGACATCTATGATCTTCTGATCACCGACAACTCCATGCCGAAGTTGTCCGGCGTGGAGTTGCTAAGGAAGATGCGTGCCGCCCGCATGGCCCTGCCGGCCATCATGGCCACCGGAGCCTTTCCAGCGAAGGAGTTCGCCCGATACCCCTGGCTCCAACCCGCCGCTACGCTGCTCAAGCCCTATACCGGCGAGGAGATGTTGAGAGTGGTGAAAAAGGTGCTGCGCGAAGCGGCAACCCCTACCGACGAGTCCCAACTGTTTATGCATTATCATATGAAGGACAACAAGACATCACAAGCTGGAGAGCCTGCCGGCGCACAACGGCCGTGCCCGCCGAGTTCCTGCCGCCGCATTCTGGTGGTTGATGAGGACAGCGACCTTCGGCGGCTCTACGCCGAAGCGTTGGCCGGCCTCGGTTACCGCGTTGACGCCGCCGAGGATGGCGCAACCGCCTGGGAGGCGCTTAAGGCCAACCGCTATAATCTCCTGATCACCGAGCACGACATGCCTACCCTGACCGGGGTTGAACTGATCAAGATGCTACGCGCCGCTCGCGTGGACGTGCCCGTCGTGATGGCCGCCGGACGATTGCCCTCGCACGAGCTGGCCCGAAACCCGTCGCTTCAACTTGCGGCCACGCTGTCGAAACCCTTTGCTATTAATGCGTTGCTGGACACCGTGAAAAACGTCTTGCGTGCGACCGACAGTGCCGAGGAGCAGTCCGATCCGCAGCGAGACTGGCGAAGCCAGCCCTCAGCCAACAGTCTGAGCCTATGATGATTTCAAACTCCCCGTCCAGAATCCGATTGGTCATCAGCCAGCCCGACACTTGGTGTCGTGGTGTTCTCTCGCGCTCCGGCCCCAATCCGCGGCCTGCCGATATTCCGGGAAAGACATTTATGGGGGAAATACCCCTCGGGTAATCCCGTCCTAGCACGCACAGTCTAATGCCTTGAGATCGCCCTCCCATGAAAGCACACAAACCCTCGCGCGCTGGACAGCCAGTTGGCGCACAATCTCGCTCCGGAATTGCCCCTTCCAAGCGCATCCTCCTGGTTGATGATGACATTGATATTCGTCTGCTTAGCGCAGATCTGCTCTTTCACTCCGGTTACCAGGTGGACACCGCCGAAGATGGCGAATCCGGCTGGGAGGCGCTTCAGACCGGAAACTACAACCTTCTGATCACCGACAACCGGATGCCGAAGGTTACAGGTATTGAGCTGGTCAAAATGCTGCGTTCCGCTCGGATGGCATTGCCAGTCATCCTGGCGTCGGGAGCAATGCCCGAAGAGTTGAACCGAATGCCGTGGCTGCAACTGGCCGCCACATTGTGGAAGCCCTTCACCCCCGACGAGTTGTTGGGAACAGTGAAAAGAGTGTTCTGCGAGACCGAAAGTGCTCCCAAGCGGGTCGAGCCGCTGCCAACCTGGCGAAGCCAACCGTCGGCCGATGGTTTAAGGCTGTGATGAATTCATTGATGTCCCTTCTGTCGGTCAATAAAGAAGCGGGCTGTGGTTCATCGCTCTTTCCAATGGAATAGTTACTGGGCTTTACGCTGAGGGATAAGGCGCTCGACTATGCCCTGGCGCTCGCCCTTGGCCCCCCCATTGCTCCAATCCTACACCCGACCGCCCCGCGGGTCCCCCCGGAGCCGTAGTACCTCTTATCATCCACGGGCCAGCCCAACACGCCATATCGCAGTTCTCTCTCTCGCTTGTCGTTTAGGCCACGACTCGCACGTGCCCAGCCGGTGTTCCGGAAGAGCTTCAGATAGGAGGGGGGGAATCCCCCACGGTAAACCCCCTGCTAGCGCGCACGGTTTCCCAGCATATGCTTTTAGTCTCATGAAAAACCACAGAACCTCGCGCGCTGGTGAACCCGCCAAGGCACAAACTCGATGCGGAACCAATCCAGCCCGCACCATCGCAGTGAGTTTTTGGGGCGAAGACAAACTGGGCAACCGCGAGTCGAGCGCCGAAGTCCGGATTCGCCATGAAACTAATTTTCTTCTGAAGAGCACGACCATGAACCGCATCCAGAATCAGTCTGGGAAGGCCCCTTCTGAGTGCCAACTGTAAAACCTCCTGATCTGCCCACCCTCGCACAATTAAACCCGACATATTACCACAGCCAACAAACCACAATCATGAATACCTCAATCCAACATCCCGAGCCGAATGGCATCGTTCAACCGTTAAGCAACTCGTCCCCGAGGGGAGCGGCATTATGCGCCTTGCGCAGCCCAAGCGCGCCCTTCATTTGGGTGGCGTTGCTCGCGGGACTACTCTTCCTTTTCTTCAGCGCGCCGGCAGCCTTAGCACAGCGAAGCCCGCCGGGATGCCTCGGGAGCGGCTTGGGGATCAGCCTCTTCACGAGCCTGCCTGACGTGCACATCGGCGACACGATCAACTACAGCGTGAACGTGTTCAATGCGCCTTTCCCCGCTTGCGACGCCGGGGACACCAATGCGGCGAGCGCGGGCGCGATTTATGCGTTCATCGTCACACCGGATGGTGTCACCAACCACATCACCCTGCGGCGAACATTTCTGGCACCAGGCGACTCGGACGCCTATAACAACGTCGTCAGTTATGTTGTTCGCGCCCAGGATATCCGCCCCGACGCCACGGTGCGCGCCTCGGCGATTGACGAAGGTGATATTTGGCAAAACGACACCCACAGCCGCGGCGGCGGCAACCAGGGAGTGAACACGGAGGTTAATCTCCCCTGCGTCGCTATCACCGCGCAATGCGTCGGCAGTGCGGGAGAAAACGGCGCGATTACCTTCACCGGCACGGTCACCAATTGCGGCAACAACACGCTGGTTGGCGTGACCGTCACGAATATTAATGACAATGGATCATTCACGGTGCTGTTTCCCACCAACCTGGCCATCGGGCAGATTGCCCCGTTTAGCGGAAGCTGGGTCCCGGCGAATCCCTGTGGGCCGAGCACGGCCACGCTGACCGTCCTGGCCACCGACCAGTTCACGTCCACTCCCCGGACGGTGACGAGCTTCACCACTGTCACCTGTCAGAACACTCTGAATCCAGGGATCAAAGTGACCAAGGCGTGTCCCACACAGCCGGTCCCTCCCGGCCAGCTACTCACTTTTTCGGGCAGCGTCAGCAATACCGGCAACGTGACCTTGACGAATATCGTCGTGGTTGACAGCCAACCGGTTGCCAACACGACAGTGTTTACACTGCCTTCTCTGGCGCCCGGCGCGGTGGCCAATTTCACCGGCAGTTACACGGCCCCGACCAATTGCTCCGTGTCGGACACCTTGACCGCCACCGCAAGCAGCCGCTGCGGCGTCGGAGTTAGCAGCACTGCCAGTGTGACCTGCCCCATCCTGACGAGGCCCCAGATCGCCGTCGCGGTGGTGTGTCCAGAGTCCCCCGGCGGTGCCCGGCGGCACGCTGACCTATAGCGGCAACGTCCGCAACGTTGGCGATACCACCCTGACCGACATCGTGGTGGTCAGCGATCGTCCCGCGCCCAACACGACAGTGTTTACGGTGGCTTCGCTGGCCCCGGGCGCGTCCGCCAACTTCACCAGCAGTCCTACCGTTCCTGCCGACGCCTGCTCGGTTACCACCACCTTCAGCGGCCGAGGCAAGGACATTTGCGCCACCACCATGGTCACAAACACCGTAGCAACCACCTGCCCAATCACCACCGCTCCGGCCATAGCGGTCACGCTGGCCTGTCCGGCCACGCCGGTTGCTACCGGCGGTTTGATTACCTTTAGCGGGACGGTCAGGAATTCCGGCAACGTCACTTTGAATAATGTGACGGTCGTAAACAACCAGGCTTCGCCCAGCACCGTGCTCACCGTCGCGAACCTGGCGCCCGGAGCGTCCGCGAACTTTACCGCGAGTTTCACTGCGCCCGCCGATGCGTGCTCCGTAACCAGCGCAGTGACGGCCAGCGGCAGAGATAGTTGCTCGGAAGCCATGGTCAACAACAGCGCGTCGGCGACCTGTACGCTGGTGACGACTCCGCGCATTGCCGTCACGCAGCACTGTCCGGAGAACCCGCCCGGCCTCGGCGGCGTCCTCACTTACAGCGGCACCGTCAGCAATGCGGGCAACATCACACTCACCAACGTGGTGGTGACCGATAACCTCACGGGCGCCAGGTCCTGTGTTCACGGTCCCGACGCTGGCCCCCGGCGCGTCCGCCGACTTCACCGGCAGTTACACGGTGCCTGCCAACAGCGGTTGCGCCATCACGTCCACCTTGACCGCGAATGCGAGCGACAAATGCACCGGCGCGCTGGTCACGGCCAACGCGACCGCCACCTGCCCGGTGCAGGGCGCCGCCAATATCGCAGTAACGCTAGCCTGCCCGGCCACGCCGACACCTTTGGGCGGGCTGCTAACCTTCAGCGGCAGCGTCAGCAATGCTGGCAGTGTCACTTTAACCAATGTGGTCGTAGTGCGGGATGCCCCGGCGCCCAACACCACGGTCTTCAGCGCGGCCAGCCTGGCCCCTGGAGCGTCGGCCAATTTCACCGGCAGCTACACCGTGCCGGGCAGCAACGCCTGTTCGATCGTCACCTCGGTCAGCGCCAGCGCCAATGACCAATGCGCCGGTTCGGGTGTCAACGCCCGCACGAGCATTAGTTGTCCGCTGGTCACCACGCCACGCATTGTCGTCACACAAAACTGCCCAGTGACCCCAGCGAGTCCCGGCGGCGTGCTCACCTACAGCGGCACCGTCAGCAACGCGGGAAACAACACCCTGACCAACATCGTCGTGCTCAACAGCCAGCCCGCGGCCAACACGGTTGTCTTCACCGTGGCCACGCTGGCATCCGGCGCGTCCACCAACTTCACCGCCAGCTATACCGTGCCGAGCAGTTATGTCTGTTCCGTCACCGCCGTTGTCACCGCCACCGCCAGCGACATTTGCAGCGGCAACGCGGTCACTAATTCAACCACGGCTACTTGCCCGCTCACGATGGCGCCGCGCATCGCGGTCACGCTGAACTGTCCGGAAGTGCACGCTGCGGCGGGTGGCTTGATCACATACAACGGGACGGTCAGCAATCCGGGCAACGTCACCCTGAACAATGTAGTGGTCGTTGACAGCCAGTCCTCGCCTAGCACCGTGCTAACCGTGCCGAACCTGGCGCCCGGAGGGTCCGCGAACTTTACGGCGAACGTCACTGCGCCCGCCAACGCCTGCTCCGTCAGCAGCACGGTAACCGCCAGCGGCAGCGATGCCTGCGCTGGAACCGTGGTCACCAACTTTGCGTCGGCGACCTGCCCGATCTCCACCGCTCCGGCCATCGCGGTCACACTGGCTTGTCCGGCTGTGCCCGTCGCCGCTGGCAGTTTGATCACCTACAGCGGGACGGTCAGGAATTCCGGCAACGTCACCCTGAACAACGTGACGGTCGTCAACAACCAGGCTTCGCCCAGCACCGTGTTCACGGTGGCGAGCCTGGCCCCGGGAGTGTCCGCCAACTTTACCGCGAGCTTCACCGCGCCCGCCAACGCGTGTTCTGTGACCAGCGCGGTGACGGCCAGTGGCAGCGATAGTTGCACGGAGACCGTGGTTAATAACAGCGCGTCGGCGACCTGCACGTTGGTGACGGCTCCGGGCATTGCCGTCGCGCAGAACTGTCCGACGAGCACGGCGAGTCCGGGGGGGCTGGTCACTTACAGCGGCAGTGTCAGCAATACGGGCAACATCACATTGACCAACGTGGTCGTTTCCAACAGCCAGTCCGGGTCCGGCACGGGCGGAGGGGGTGGAGGGAGTGTCAGCACAGCGGGATTGGTGGGTTATTGGGCCTTCGACGAAGCGAGCGGGAGTGTTGCGACTGACGGTTCCGGTTTGGGAAACAACGGCAACATCATCAACGCCACTCGCGTCCCTGGAGAATCGGGCGGCGCGTTAAGCTTCAACGGAAATGCGTATGTTGACCTTGGCAACAATGCCAGCATGAACTTCAACGGTGCAGTCACGATCTCCGCCTGGATCAATCCGCAGTCCGTTGTGGCCGCGCAGAACATCTTGTCGCACGGCTACTCGGCTTCGCCCATCCAAGCGGTATTCATGCATATCTACCAGGGCCGATACGAAGTGGGCTCGCAGATTAACGACGGGTACTGCGTTCGTGGCCGCGGCGGCTGTGCCGGCAGGTGACATTGGGACTTTTGTCCACCTGGCCGGAGTTTACGACGGTTCGACCTGGACTCTCTACCGGAATGGCGTGGCAGTGGCCACGACGCCCAACGGCGCGGTGTCCACGACCGTGAACGCGAACTGGGCAATCGGCGCGCGGGGCGGCGGCGGCTCACAACTCTTCAACGGCGTAATAGATGAAGTCAGGCTCTACCAGAGGGCTTTGAGTGCCGCCGAAATCGGTTTGTTGGCCGGCCAGACGGCCAACCCGGGGCCCGGCCCGGACAGCACGGTCTTCACCGCCGCCACTCTGGCTCCCGGTGCCGTCGCCAACTTTACCTTCAGTGCGACCGTGCCCACCAACAGCGGTTGTGCCATCACGAGTACGCTGACCGGCAGCGGCAACGATACCTGCACTGGCAGCCAGGTCACCGCAAATGTGTCCTCGACCTGCCCGGTGGTGACGGCCCCGCTCATAACTGTGACGCAGACCTGCCCGGAGAACCTGGCGAGTGCGGGCAGCATCCTCACCTACAGCGGTACCGTCCGGAATGCCGGCGATATCACGCTGACCAACGTTGTCGTGATCAACAACCGGCCCGCCGCCAACACGGTGATCTTCACCGCTGCCTCACTGGCACCGGGCGCCTCGGCAAACTTCTCGGGCAGCTACGAGGTGCCCATCAATTGCTGCGTCGTTTGGAGCACAGCCATCGCCAGCGGCCAAGATATCTGCGTCGGAACCACCGTCACCGACACGGACACAACGACGTGCACGGTCCTTACTACGCCGGGCATCGTCGTTACCAAAGTGTGTCCGCCGACGGCGGTGCAACCGGGAGACATCTTGCCTTACAGCGGCACCGTCAGTAACGCTGGCAACATCACTCTGGTCGAGGTGACCATCGGGAACAGTCAACCGGGCGAAGGTTCGCCCGTGTGGGGACCCATCACACTGGCCCCTGGTGAATCCGTCAGCTACTACGCGTCTTACCTCGTTCCGCCCGATTTCTGCGGCACGGATACGATCACGGCGCGAGGTTTGGACGCCTGCACCTTTGCCCCCGTGGTTAATAGCGTGACGACGACCTGCCCGATCCTTACAACTCCACGCATTGCCGTTACGAAGAACTGCCCGGCACAACCCACCCCCAGGGGCGGCGTGTTTACCTTCACGGGCACAGTCAGCAATCCGGGGAATGTCACGTTGATCAATGTCATGGTAGCAAACAACTACCAGGCCGATTGCTACACCCGGACAAACGGCCCGGTCATTGGCCCGATTACTCTGGCGCCGGGCGCCTCCGTCAACTTTAGCGGCAGCTACATCGCGCCGATGAGTTGTTGCGAAGTCATTGATACCCTCACCGCGAGTGGCCAGGACCGCTGCGCCAGCAACCGCGTGACCGCCACAGCCACGGCCATATGTCCGTTGCTAAGCACGCCGCGCATCACGGTCACCCGGGTCTGCCCGGCGTCGCCGGTGCCCGTGGGTAGTGTGTTTGCGTATAGCGGGTCGGTGAGCAACGCGGGCGATGTCGTTTTGACGAATGTCTTCGTCGTTAGCAGCAAGCCCAACGCCAACACAGTGGTGCTGGCGCCGATGGCACTGGCACCGGGTGAAACGAGCGTGTTCAGCGGCAGTTATACGGTCACGGCCGACTCCAACCCGCCAACCGACACCGTCACGGCCAGCGGCACGGACATTTGCCAGGGGTACACCGTCACCGCCACGGCCAATTGTTCCGGGCCGGTTGGTCCGCTGATCGTCAGTTCGGTAACTCTAGCCAATGGGACGGCGACAGTGACCTGGACGGCGAAGCCCGGCGTCACTTATCGCCTCCAATGTGCATCCGACTACCAGAACTGGACCAATGTCCCTGGCGATGTGACCGCCAGCGGCAACACTGCCTCTAAAAACGACGCCGTGGGATCAACCAAGCAACGCTTCTATCGGGTCATGATCGTGCAGTAATACACCGGCATTAGCGAATGATGGAGCCAGCCGAAGGAAGGCGGGAGAGGTTTCGCCTCCTTCGGTTGGGCTTTAACAAATGAAAGACAGGGTTGAATGAAGAAAGCGACATTACAAAACGACCGGAAAACAACACTATTATGAGAAAGACTCTATTTGCAGTAGCCATATGGACGGGCGCATTCTGCGTCGCAGCGCTGGCTACGGGCGCTCCCAAGATCCAGTTTGATCAAACGGTTTACGACTTCGGCAAGACCTCGCAGGTCGCAACCGTCTCCGGCGTCTTCAAGTTCAAGAACGCCGGCGACGGTATCCTCAAAGTGGAGCCGCCCAAACCATCCTGCGGCTGCACGATTGTCAGTTTGAAGCCCGACACACTTTCGCCCGGCGCAAGCGGCGAGTTGGCCTTCACTCTGCATCTCGGCCTTTACCGGACGACCCTGGAGAAGCACATCGCGGTCCGGTCGAACGATCCGCAGACTCCCGAGGTCTCGCTCACCATTAGGGCGGATTACACGCCGCTCTACGAAATCAACCCGATGATACTCACCCCCAACCTGGCGTTTGGCGTAAATGATACTGAGCAATTCACCACCATTACCCGCACGGACGGAAAGCCGCTCCGCATCCAGAGGCTCGATACCTCCAAGCCTTGGATCACGGCGAAAGTGGAGGCGGGCGCCAAAGCGGATGATGCCACCGCGCGCATTCGCGTCGCCATTCAACGGGATGGACCCCCGCGCCGTTTCAACGAGTTTGTCCAGGTCTATGCCGTCGAGCAGACGAACGCACCCGTATCCAGCATTTACGTCTGCGGCCAGATTGGCGGCGAAGTCTCCGTCAGCCCGGAAGCGCTGTATTGGAGCGTCCCCAGCACGTCGAACGCGACGAACGCGGCGGCGGAGCGTCCGGAGGCGCTGGCCCTGCGGCGGGTGGCGATTTGCTCGGCCGACGGCAAGGCGATCGAGCTGACGAATCCGCAAAGCTCGATCAAGGCCATCAAGGTCGAACTGGTGCCCAAGGAGGCTGGCAAGGTGTATGAACTTGTTGCCCGACTGGATGAGGTGCCGGCGAGTCCCGTCAGCGGCAATGTTTCATTTGAAACCTCGGTGGCGTCACAGCCCCGGATCGAAGTGCCGGTCATCGTCAATGTGTTCAAGCCCTGACTGGCATTAAGGGACAGGGGATCTCTTGCGAAGGGATGGCGGCTTGTGAATCAAGCCGCTTGATGGGGGGGAATGTGTCTCAGAACAGGCACAAGCAGGACCCTTTTGAGGGATATTGCGGGAATTTAACGGCTGGGTTGAGGTTGGAGAGGAAAGGGCCTTTAGCGTGCGGATGCGCCGCCATTTCACTCGACCGGCAATCCGAAGCCGGTTTGGCGCCGCCTTGCGCACAAAGGCCTACGGCAATTGAATGACGCGATAGAAGCGCTGCCGGTCTGGCCCCGTAGATTCTGAGGCGCTCATGATGTCATTGGTTGCGAGGTTGGGGCTGCCCAGGCTGCTCCAGTTGGTTTGAAGCAAGTTAGTCTTGTATTGCACCCGGTAGGTCTGCCCCGTAACCGCAGTCCAGGCAAAGGTGAGCGTCCCAGCGCTTTGCACCACCGATTGGAACACCGGCGCCACAGCGAAGTTGGCCAGGATGGACTTGTTTGAGTCGAGCGCCAGGACCAGCGGATTCAAGCCTCCCGCAGCGTCTCCGCTCCATCCGGTGAAGAGGGAATCGCTTGCGGGCAAGGCTGTGAGCGTCACTGTCTCACCATTGGTATAAACATTCCTGGCCGGATTGATGAGCACTGTGCCGTTGCCCTTTGGCAATACCGTCAGTGAAACCTGGCTTGGCTTCAAGGCCGCGAACAACGCGGTAATTCCGGGCGTGTTGTTGGTTACCGTGAACAGCAAAGGATTGGCGAAGCCGCTGGCTGCATTAGCCCAACCAAAGAAGTAGTAACCCGGTGACGGCAACGCCGTCAGTTGCACCGTCGAGCCAAAGAGATAAGGCCCGGCTGGCGGATTCAACAACACCTGGCCGCTCCCATTCGTCAAGAGGGTCAAGGAGGTGTCGAACAGGGCCTGCACCGTGCGGGGCTGATCCATCACGACCGTGGTGACGTTGGTGGTGTCGCTGCTGTCCCCGGTCCAGGAGGCAAACGACCAGCCGTTGGAAGGCGTGGACGTGAGGGTGACCACGGTGTTGCTGACGTAGAGAATGCCGCCGTCGTAAGCCAGCGGCGAAGCGATTATGCTGCCGCCGCCGGGGCTGCCGGCCGAGAGCGGAAACAACGGGATGATCTGGAGGGAAATGGGCGCGGCTTCGGCCAAGTCCGAGTAGGCGAAGTTGTAGGCAATAGCGCGAATGGTCGCGCTGTTGGTCAGCGTGAACGCGCCGGAGTAGGATATGGCGGCAAAGTCCGGTTCACTGCCGTCGAGCGTGTAGTAGATCTGCGCGTCGGGCCCGAACGTGCTGGTCATCGTAATCCGGGAGGCGTTCGTGCGGCTGACCACCCCGCCACCGACGTCAACCCCGTCCACCAGGACAATAGGGCTGTTGGTGAGGCGAACTACAGTGGACACGGTCGCAGAGCGAAATTGATTTGTGATAGCAACGGAGTAAAGCCCGGCTGCCGTGAGATCGAAGTTGCTGAGCACAAGACTGGTTCCGATTGCCCCGGCCAGGGGAATGCCGTTGAGCGACCACTGGGAGCTAAAAGGGCTCCCAAACCAGGCGGTGACGCTCAGGTTGGTGTCCGCCCCCAAGGCGAGTGAAATCACCGGTGGCGGCCCCAATAGCAGGGGCGCAATTGCCAGGCTATGATCGAGGCCGCCGGCGATGGCCACTACGTTGCTCAAACCCGTTGGCACATTGGTCTCGCCGTAATCGTTGTAACCCCAGGCGACCACGGTGCCGTCGTTCCGGAGCGCCAGGTTGTGATAGCCGCCCGCGGCGATGGCGACCACGTTGGTCAGTCCCGACGGAACCAGCGCCTGGCCGTATCGGTTGTAACCCCAGGCGACGACGGTGCCGTCGCTCTTGAGCGCGAGGCTGTGGTAGAAACCGGCGGCGATGGCGGTCACGTTGGTCAAGTCAGTCGGGACCGTGACTTGGCCGTAAGCGTTGTGGCCCCAGGCGACCACCAGGCCGTTGTTCTGGAGCGCCAAGCTGTGATAACCACCTCCGGCGATAGCGATCACGTTGTTCAGTCCGGGCGGAACCGAGGTCTGGCCGTAAGCGTTGTGACCCCAGGCGACCACGGTGCCGTTGCTCTGGAGCGCCAAGCTGTGATAGCCACCCGCGGCGATGGCGGCCACGTTGGTCAGTCCCAGGGGAACCGAGGTCTGGCCGTAACCGTTGTAACCCCAGGCGACGACGTTGCCGTTGCTCTGGAGCGCCAGGCTGTGATAGCCACCGCCGGCGATGGCGGCCACATTGGTCAATCCCGCTGGAACCGTCGTCTGGCCGTAACCGTTCTGACCCCAGGCGACCACAGTGCCGTTGCTCTGGAGCACCAGGCTGTGATAGTCGCCTCCGGCGATGGCGGCCACGTTCGCCAATGCCGGGGGAACATTGGTTTCCCCATCAGCGTTGTTGCCCCACGCCACCACAGCGTTGGGCTGCGAGGCAGCGTCCGCCAAGGGCGCTCCTAAGACGCATAACGCGACTGCTATTTGCTGTACCCAAGGTCGCAGCTTTTTCATGGCCGTGCAGGTTGAGTCAAGCCGCCCGAAAGGCAAGCACAAGCTCTCGGCCGATAACGCCAGGGGCGCAACTCAGGGTATCGGCCCCCTGGGAGCGCCGGCATCCCTGCCGGCACGCTCTCGCAGGGCACTTTGGGATTTATCTGAAATCGGGCGATGAGGCAAGGTGCCGGCAGGGATGCCGGCGCTCCCAGGAGGCCGATACCCTGAGTTGCGCCCGAGGGCCGGCCCAGGTTCGCTCCCCCAAATAAGATCTGATTTGCGCCCGCGCGTTGACTGCGGCGGAGAATTGGCTTTTGTGACGCTTTTCGTTGGACTAGCCTGTGGCAGTAAGTCGGTGATGACTCTATCTGATCCCAAATGAAGCAGGCGATGCAAAAGCGACTGCCCGTCTCCGTTTGCATGGTCTCCGGCGCGGAGGCTCACCGGATCGGCCGGGCGCTGCAAAGTGTGGCGCCTTGGGCGGGCGAAATCCTCGTCGTCCTCAACCAGGAGGTGGCCGACGGGACAGAGGAAGTCGCCCTGCGCCACGGGGCCAAAGTCTTCCGCGAACCTTGGAAGGGCTTTGTCGGCCAGAAGCAGTCCGTCGCTGACAAGGCCACCCAGCCGTGGTTACTGAACCTGGACGCCGACGAGACGGTTCCGGCGGCGTTGGCGCAGGAAATCGCCGCCGTGGTCGGCGCCCCGGCCATGCCGCATGCGGCTTACGAATTCCCGCGGTGCACGTTCTACTGCGGCCGATGGATACGCCATGGCGATTGGTACCCCGACCGGGTGCTGCGCCTCTGGCGGCGAGGGGCGGCGCGATGGACGGGCCAGGATCCACACGCCCATCTGGAGGTCAGCGGGACCGTGGGCCGGCTGCGTTCGGATCTGCTGCACGAGAGCAACGAGAGTATCGCGCGCCAGATTGCCAAGATCGCGCCGTACCAGGACCGATTCGTCGAGCAGCGCGTGGCGCGTGGCGGCTCCGCGGGTCTGTTTGAGCTGGTGATGCGACCCGGATGGCGCTTCCTGCGCGCCTATTGTTTTCGACTGGGCTTTCTGGACGGGTGGCAGGGGTTCTACATCGCCGCGCTGAGTTCCTTCTCGACCCTCACCCGCTACGCCCTGGTGCGCGCGGCGGAGGAACAGGCCTCCAGGAAGCGATGACGGCCACGCCCCTCTGCATGAATCCAGGGAACATCCAACCTCCAACCTCCAACATCGAACCTCCCAGGGCCGCGCTTTGGTCAGTCTTTGGATGTTGGATGTTGCCCTTCGGCTCAGGAGTTCTGAGCCTCGCTTACTCTCCTTAGGTTTGGCCCTGAACGCATGTTTTCCCTCAGCCTCATCATCAACGCCTACGAGCAGCCGGAGTACCTGGCGCGAGTGTTGAGCGCCGTCTCGCGGCAGATTTCGGCGCCGGAAGAAGTGCTGCTGGCCGATGACGGCTCGGGCGAAAAGACCCGGGGCGTATTTGCGGAGTGGTCGGCCGCACACTCCGTGCGCGCCGAGCACGTCTGGCAGCCGCACGAGGGCTTCCGCCGGGCGCGGATTCTCAACGAGGCCATCGCGCGCGCGCGCAGCGAATATTTGGTGTTCCTGGACGGCGATACGGTGCCGCACCCGCAGTTCATCGCCGATCACCGGCGGTTGGCGCGACAGGGCGCCTTTATCCAGGGCCACCGCGCGCTGGTTAAAGAGCAGGCCGCTGCGTGGTTCGGCCTTAAAGAGTTTGCTGAGGACCGGCGCCGCGCCTTTTGGCGAGGCCAGTTGGAAGGCGTGAAGCACGCCTACCGCTGGCCGTTTCCGATGCTGCGCACGCGCGAGGACCTGCGGGGCATTCGGGGCTGCAATCTCGGCCTTTGGCGGGATGACCTCCTGCGGGTGAACGGCTATAACGAGGCCTTCGTCGGCTGGGGCCGCGAGGATTCCGAACTGGCGGTGCGATTATTGAACTCCGGGGTGCGCCGCCTGGACGCGCGCGGTTGGGCGGTGTGTTGCCACCTGTGGCACCCGCCGGCGAGTCGCGCGGCGGTGCCGGATAATGACGAACTACTGGCGGCGGCTATCAAGGAGCGCGCGGTCCGATGCCCCAAAGGTGTGGAGCAACATCTGAGTGGCGCGACCGCTCCTCCCGGCAGGACAACGGCATAGGATTATGAGTGACCTGATGATCGTAGATTATGTGGCGGAGGCCGTCTTCGACCTGACCGCGGGCCGGCCCCCCGAGGCACATCTGGACATGGGGGCCGGGGTGGGCGACCTGATCAAGCGCCTGCGTGTTCGTTACCCCGGACTGAAATCCTGCGCCGTGGACTACAACCCCGGGGTCTTCCCGCTCAAGGACGTGCCGATGGGCCAGGCCGACCTGAACCGCGACAGCCTGCCTTATCCGGAGGGCAGGTTTGACCTGGTCACCTGCACCGAGGTATTCGAGCACCTGGAGAACTACCGGCACGCGTTGCGCGAGGCGGGGCGTGTCACTCAAGCCGGGCGGGCTGTTCGTCGTCTCGACTCCCAACGTCCTCTCGCTCAAATCCCGGTGGGTGTTCTTCACGCGGGGTTTGTTTACCTACTTTGACCCGCTGCCTTTGAAAGACGAGCCGAAGTTCTACGCGGGCCAGCGGCATATTACTCCGGTCCCGTTCTTTTATCTCGCCCATGCGCTGCTGGACAACGGTTTCACGGACATCGGGGCGCGAGCGGACCGGATACAGCGCTCCTCTGTCTTCTGGGCGACACTGCTTCAGCCTGTCTTGCGTTTCTCGCAGGCACGCAACCTGCGCCGACGCCGACGCCGGTACTTCTGGTTGCCGGACCAGATCGAGGGCTTGGCGCAGGAGCACAATTCGTGGACGGTGCTGACAGGCCGCACGCTGATTGTCTCGGCGCGCAAGGGGAAACCGTTGGAGTCGTGAGCGCAGTTCCCCCTCACCCTGACCCTCTCCCCGAGGAGAGGGAATCCCGCGATGCGCCGCTGGAAGAATTTGGACGACTCGAATTGTCGGCGCGCGGCCAAGCGCGCTCCCTGCCCATGAACCCTGGTAACATCCAACATCCAACATCCAACATCCAACCTCCAATGGGAACCGCCCGACTGGCGGTTATTGGATGTTGGATGTTGGATGTTGGATGTTGGATGTTTTCCTCTGGCTCAGGAGTTCAAGGCACGAAGCCTTGGTTTCCAGGCATTCTCTCCCCAAGCGTAGGCGTGAGGGGAAAGGACGCGCCCAATTCACAGAAGGGCTAAAACCGGATGCCAACCGCCCTGACGAAGAACCCAAGCCTCCCACCCTTGCGAGTCGCGCAACTGAACTCGTGCCTCACGGGCGGGGGCACGGACGACCAGTGCGTCAAGCTGGCTGTGGGCTTGCGGGAATTGGGCCACGCGGTGTGCCTGGCCGGGCCTGACGGGCGCGAGTTCTCTCGCGTCGCGCGGGAGCTTGGCGTCCCCTTCCACGCCACGCCACCCGAGGGACCGCTGAAGGCGCGCTTCATCCTGAGCGCGGCGAAGTTGATACGGCGCGAGGGCATCCAGATCGTTCACGGCCATCATGGGCGCGACCTCTGGCCGACCATCCTCGCGGCCAGGCTCTCCGGCAGAGCCCCCAAGGTGGTGCTGACGCGGCACCTGGCGAAGAGCCCGAGTTCGTGGTTCAGCCGCCGGTTTCTGCTCGGCCAGTGCGATGCGCTGATCGCGGTGTCCCGATTCGTAGCCAGGGTGCTGAGTGAAGGCGTCTATGAACCGGATTCGCCGGAACCGGAACGGCGCGCGCGCCCTCCGTTGCGAGGCGACCTCTCACGAATCCACGTCATCTACGGGGGCATTGATACGGACCGCTTTCGGCCCTTTGCCGCCACGGCGCAACGCGAGGCGTGGGGCCTGGAGCCGGAGCACTTCGCCTTTGGGGTGGTCGGAGGCTACGGCCGCCCCCGCGGCAAGGGGCAGCGGGAGTTTCTGCGGGCTGCGGCGCGGGTGCAGGCGAGCATTCCCCAGGCGCGCTTCCTCATTATTGGCCGGGGTGATCTCAAAGAGGTGCTGGAAGCGGACATTGCGCAACTCGGGCTCAGCGGCAAGGCCTGGCTGACGCCGTATTGCCAGGACATGCCGGCGGCGATGAATGCGCTGGATTGCCTGGTTCACCCGCAGGTGGGGACCGAAGCGTTCCCCGGGGTGGTGCTGGAGGCCCTTGCCTGCGGCAAACCGGTGGTGGCGTCGGCGCTGGACGGCATTCCCGAGGCGTTTGCGGCTGGCAATTACGGTCGGCTGGTGCCGCCCGAGGACGTGGCCGCGCTGGCGGGGGCGATGAGCGAGCAGGGCCGACGGACAGCAGCCCCTCCACAGCCAGAAGAACTCCACCGCCTGGTAGCGGGGCGATTTTCATTCCAAACTATGGCGGCAGCGGTGGCGCGGCTTTACGGCGGGCTCTGACACGGCCAGTGACAAACTCCTGCGTAACCCCTTGTAGGAGACGACGTAAGGAGTCTCTCACTAAACCCAGTCTGGTCCTTGCGTAAGCTGTTGATCAGAGACTCCTTACGTCGTCTCCTACAACGTTTTGGGCCAGACTTTGTCACTGGCCGTGGCTCTGACACCCTTTCCAACATTGCCCTTGCCATCAATTTCGCTCTCGATCTAGGGTGGAGTGTGAGTCGCGCCGCTTTTCAAGATAACCTGGTCTGGCAGTTCTTTGGCTGCCGGCGGGAGGGTTTTTTTATTGAGGTAGGCGCCAATGATCCGATAGACGGCTCGCTAACGTGGTTGCTGGAACAGAATGGGTGGCGCGGAATCCTCGTCGAGCCGCAGAGCCGGCTGTTTCCGGCGCTGCAGAAGAGCCGCCCGGCTTCAGTGGTCGTCCAGGCGGCCTGCACTGCACCGGAGAAACGGGGTTGGACCGATCTGCACATCCCGTCGGACAAACTGAATCCCTTCGCCACGCTGGCGCCTAACGTGGATGATTATTCGGTCCAGTATGAGCGCACGGAGAAGACCGAGGCGATCACGCTGGACGACGTGATCGAACGCGGCGGCAAGCCTTCAAGGGTGGACTTTGTATCCATTGACACCGAGGGGACGGAGTTGGATGTGCTGCGCGGCTTTTCGCTCGAACGGCACCAGCCGGGTCTGATCCTCCTGGAAGACAAGGGCAACTCGCTGGACAAACACCGGCACCTGACGCAGCACGGCTACAAGCTGGTGAAGCGGACCCAGTTGAACAACTGGTATGTGCCCCGGCAGACTTCTTTCCAGATGACCAGCCTGGGAGAGCGGATGCTGTTGTGGCGGAAGGTCTTCCTTGGTTATCCTTTTCGCCGGTTCCGCCATTGGCGGCATAGCCACCGGTTTGCAGGCGCACGGGCAAATGTTCCCGCGCCCAGTTCTACATGACAAACCTACTCACGCATAAACGCATCTTTGTCACCGGCGGCGCCGGCTTCATCGGCTCGACCCTCATCGGGCGGCTGATCGAGGACAACGACATTGTGGTGTACGACAACCTGCGCCGGGATGCGCTCAGCGGGCGTCCCTATGCCAGCCACCCGCGCCTGCGGGTGATCAAGGGCGACGTGCTCGACCTGGCGGCGCTGCGCGAGGCGATGGCGGGGGCGGATATCGTCGTGCATTGCGCGGCCATAGCCGGCATTGACACTGTGATCCAGCGGCCCACCGAAACCATGCGCATCAACATGCTCGGCACGGCCAATGTGCTGGAGGCGGCGAAAGACTTGCCGCGGCTTGAACGGTTCGTGGATTTTTCCACCAGCGAGGTATTTGGAACCTCCGCGTTTCGGGCTGATGAAGCCGACCGCACCGAGATTGGCGCGGTGGGCGAGGCCCGCTGGACTTACGCGGTGAGCAAACTGGCCGGCGAGCATCTCGCCAAAGCCTACCACCAGGAGTTTGGGATGCCCACAGTCACCTTGCGTCCCTTCAACATCTATGGCCCCGGCCAGGTAGGCGAAGGTGCCCTGCGCACCTTCATTCTCCGCGCGCTCAGGCACGAAGAAATCCAAATTCACGGCGACGGCAACCAAATTCGCGCATGGTGCTACGTGGACGATTTCATCGAGGGGTTGCTGTTGGTGATGACTCACCCGCGCGCCATTGGCGAGAGCCTGAACATCGGCAACTCGCGGGCGGTGGTGACCATCTTCGGCCTGGCCCAAACGGTCGTTCGCGTCCTGGGCAGCCAATCCGCCATCCGCTTTATCAACAAGTCGTACGCCGATGTGGAATTGCGCGTGCCCAGCGTCCGCAAGGCGCGGGAACTGATCGGCTTCGAGGCTAACGTGGACCTCGAGGAAGGCATTCGCCGTACGGCGGACTTTTACCGCGGCCAGCTTACCTAATGGCACAAAGGATTCCACTCTCCCGTCCCTTTTTCGACGAGCAGGAGGCCGAGGCTGCCCGGCGGGTGCTCGCGAGCGGCTGGGTGGTGCAGGGGCCGGAGGTAGCGGCATTCGAGGCGGCGATTGCGCAGTTGCATCAGGCGCGGCACTGTGTCGCGGTTTCCTCCGGCACCGCCGCGCTGCACATCTGCTATTTGGCGCTGGGCATTGGGCCGGGCGATGCGGTTTTCATCCCGAGCTTCGCCTGGCCCTCCGCGGCGAACATGGCCAAGCTCGTCGGCGCCACTCCTGTCTTTGCCGATGTGCAGCCCGATACCTGCAACCTCGACCCGAACGACCTGGAGCGCCGCATTGAGGCATGCCGGCGTGAAGGGCGGGGCAAGCCGCGGGCGCTTGTGCCGGTACACGAGTTTGGGCTGGCGGCGGATATGGATCAATTGCTGGCGATGGCGGAGCGCTACTCTCTGGTGGTGATCGAAGACGCCGCCTGTGCGCTGGGCGCGGCCTATCACGGGAAGCCAGTTGGGACCTTTGGGAGGTTGGGCATTTTCAGCTTCCATCCGCGCAAATCCATTACGACGGGTGAGGGGGGCGCCATTGTTACCAATGACGCTGAGTTAGCCGAGCGCTGTCGCCAGTGGCGCAACCATGGTCAACAGGTGGTCAACGGCCGGCGCGACTTTGCCTTGCCGGGGCTGAATTATCGCATGACCGAAATCCAGGCGGCCATCGGGCGAGTGCAACTCGCCAAGCTGGACGGCATCCTGCGGCAACGGCGATTGCTGGTGCGCGAGTACCTCCGGCTGCTGCAATCCGGCGAGAGGCTGCGGTTGCCCGCGGACGTACCTGAGCACACCTGGCAGACCTTCATGCCCGTGCTGCCGGAGGGGGCCGACCGCGGCGCCATCATACAGGAACTGGGCGTCCAAGGCATCGAGGCTGGACCCGGCTCTGTAGGCGGGCACCTGGGACAGCACTTTCAACCGCAGGCAGCGTTGCCCGTGGCGGAGAAGCTGCATCACCAAGGCCTGGCCCTGCCACTGCACGCCGGCATGACGGAGGAACACGTCCGCCGAGTGGCCGATGCATTGTGCCGGCAGCTTTCGGCAGTTGCTTCGGCATCCTCAACACCAGACCGCAGCTCCTCTCCAACCGTTTCGGGTGCGCGATGAACGACATTCTAATCTTTGGCACAGGCGGGAACTGCATTGATATCCTTGATGCCATCCTCGCCCTGAACGAGGCGGGCTCGGCCCCGGGCTATCGTGTGCGGGGCTTCCTGGATGATAATCATGAGCTGTGGGGCAAGGAAGTCGAAGGCTGCCGGGTGCTCGGGCCGCTATCCGACGCGCCGAAACACAAGGACTGCCTCTTTGTCAATGGCGTCGGCAGCTTCCGCAATTATTGGCGCAAGCCCGCTATTGTCGCCACCGCCGGTGTGGGACCCGAGAGCTTCGTTTCGATTGTTCACCCGCGGGCCAGTGTTTCCCGGTATGCTACTCTTGGGCCGGGCACGGTGGTGTTGCAGAATGCGACCATCAATTCGCGGGCAAGGATCGGCAGCCATGTGATGATCCTGCCCAACGCGGTAGTCAGCCACGATGTCGTAGTGGGCGATTTTACCTGCCTTGCCTCGGGCGCCTGCTTGGCGGGTAGCGTCCACATAGGAACCGCTTGCTACCTTGGCGCAAACTGCGTCGTGACCAATGGCGTGCGGATGGGCGATTTCAGCCTCGCGGGCATCGGGTCGGTAGTGTTGCACGATGTGCCCGAAAAGGTGGTGGTGGTCGGCAACCCGGCGCGGAAGCTTCGAGTGGCATGCGGCCCATGAAAGTGGTGCATTTGCCTTTCAATATCTCCTCCCAGGTCTCCACCACCGTTCGGGCGCAGCGCTCGCTGGGCACCGAGGCCCGGGGCCTGGTGCGCAACATCTCGACCATCCAGGACCATGCCGGCATCGAGGTGATGGACTGGGTGGGCCGGCCCAATCCGGCTGCCCGATTGTGGCGCGGCGTCCGGTGGCGGTGGAAGATGACGCGCGCGTTGGCGTGGGCCGACGTGATCCACTGGCATTGGGGCGGCTCGACGTGGAAAGGGATGGATTTGCGGCTGGCGGCGCGGTTCGGCAAGGCGCGATTGGTGGAGTTTTGGGGGGACGATGTGCGTGATCCGGCAAGGGCCTCGCGGGACAACGTGTTCCTGGCTCGCATGTATGAGCAGAACCCGGAGCTGGCGGAAAGCCAGTCGAGGCCAACGCAATGGCTGTTCCGGCGGCACGGCTTCGAGTGCCTGCTGCCCGGCGTTGAACTGTGCGATTACCTGGAGCCGGGGGTTTTCGACGGCTACTACCAGACCCGCCAGCGCGTGCCGTTGGAGGACTTCACGCCCGCGTTTCCCGACCCGCAAACAGCGCAACCCTTGTTGGTCCATGCGCCTTCTCACAAGTCGAGGAAGGGAACGGAAGCGGTCTTGAGCGCGGTGGAGCGGCTCGCCCGGACGCACCGATTTGACTTCAAGCTCCTGCACAACTTGCCCCGGAGTGAGGCGCTGCGGACGGTCGCTGCCTGCGACGTTTTCCTGGACCAGTTTACCATCGGCGCCGAAGGTTTGGCGGCCCTGGAAGCCATGGCGCTGGGCAAACCGGTGGTTTGTTTCATCAAGCCCTCATTGCGACCGCGCTACCCGGACAGCCTGCCGATTGTCGTGGCGGACCAGAACTCACTTGCGGAAACCGTAGCGGGGTTGCTGGCCGACGGCCAGCGGCGGCATGACATCGGGGTGCGCAGCCGGCAATATGTCGAGGCCTACCACGACTCCCGGCGGCTTGCACGTGAACTGATGGACATCTATGCGGATCTGCATTCCCGGCAACGCTCAACCGCCGCCGCTTCGCTGTCCCGCAACGAGCACTGGCGTTCGCTGCCGCCCGCTGAGGAGGCGGGCTGATAATGTGTGGGATTGCCGGACTGGTCAGGAGGACGCCGGAGGGGCCGCTGCCCATTGGCCGGATGACCGATTTGTTGCGCCACCGCGGGCCGGATGACGCAGGCTACCTCCTGGCAGGTCCGGAAGGCCCGGTTTGCCTGGGGGGAGAGGAGACGCCGGCAGAGGTCTATCGCGCCGACCTGCCCTTCCGGCCTACCGGCAAGCTGGAGGACCACGCTGGAGCCGCGAAGGCCTGGCTCGCCCTGGGCCATCGGCGCTTGTCCATCCTGGACCTCTCGCCTTTGGGCCACCAACCGATGTCCTACCAGGGCCGGTACTGGATCGTCTTCAATGGCGAGGTGTACAACTACCTGGAGCTGCGCCCGGAATTGGAGGCGGCAGGGCACCGGTTCAGATCGCACTGCGATACAGAGGTTATCCTGGCGGCTTACGCGGAGTGGGGGACGGAGTGCTTTGCGCGGTTCAATGGCATGTGGGCCCTGGCCATCTACGACTCCCAAAAGGACGAACTGGTGCTGGCGCGAGACCGGTTCGGAATCAAGCCGCTTTACTATTGGGCATCGCAGGACCTGTTCGCCTTTGCCTCCGAGATCAAGGCCTTCACTTGCCTACCTGGCTGGCGCCCGCGCTCCAACGGACAGGCAGTCCACGACTTCCTGCTTTCCGGCCTCCAGGACCACAGCCGGGAGACGATGTTTGCCGACGTCTTCCAGCTTGAGCCGGGCTGCCTGGCGCGGCTGGATTGTTCCAAGTGGCGCGCCGCAGGCTCCCTGGGAGCGCCGGCATCCTTGCCGGCATCTGAAGGTCTTTGCACACATGCCGGCAGGGATGCCGGCGCTCCCAGGGAGGCGCTGCAGATTCGCCGTTGCTACCAACTTCGCCCTAAGCCGTTCCACGGCAATTTCGCGGACGCGGCGGCGCAATTCCGTGAGCTGCTGCTCGATTCGGTCTGGCTGCGCCTCCGGGCGGATGTGCCGGTCGGCTCGTGCCTGTCGGGCGGACTGGATTCCTCCTCGATCGTCTGTGCAACGCACCGGCTGCTGGGAGAGCAGGGGGCCGGGTGCGCTCACAAGACCTTTTCCGCCTGCTCGGAGATCAAGCGGTTTGATGAGCGGGAGTTCATCAGCAAGGTAGTGGCGGCCACGGGGGTTGAGGCACATTACGTGTTCCCCTCGCTGAAGGACCTGTTTGCTGAACTCGACCGCGTGAGCTGGCACCAGGACGAGCCGTTTTCCGGCACCAGCATCTATGCGCAGTGGTGCGTGTTCAAACTCGCCGCGGAGGCGCAAATCAAGGTGATGTTGGATGGCCAGGGGGCCGATGAACTGCTTTTCGGCTATCCCAACTTCCGCCGCGCCTTTCTCTGCGGGCTGCTCCGTTCCGGGCAGGCCGGCACGGTGTGGCGTGAAGCGCTCGCCGCGCGCGGCCATTGGAGCGGGGCGCTCAGCGGCTTCTGGCGGGCGACCGTTGATACCGCCACGCCGGTAGCCTTGCAGCGGGTCTTCCGCCAATTCCGCCGCAACCAGCGGCCACCGCCCTGGCTGGTGCCGGCGGCGTTGGGGGCGACGTTCCCCGGGCGGCTGGCAGCACGGTTCCAGCACCATACCTCGGCCCGCGAACTGTCGCTGGAGTTGCTGAGCGGAGCACACCTGCAAATGCTGCTCCACTGGGAGGACCGCAACTCGATGGCCCATTCTATCGAATCGCGCGTACCCTTCCTCGATTACCGCCTCGTCGAGTTCGTCGTTGGATTGCCCGACCAATACAAGATCCGCCAGGGCCTGACTAAAGCTGTGCTGCGCGAAGGCATGGCAGGGCAAGTGCCGCCGGAAGTGCTGGCCCGCCGGGACAAGATGGGCTTCGTCACTCCCGAGGAAGTGTGGGCCAGGCAGGAAGGCGCCACCGAGTTTCGCCGCGCGCTCGCGGAAGCGTTAGAGGTGGTCCGTGGCAGCGTGACGCCGGCGGCCACGGCGCTGCTGGAGGACGCTATTGCGGGCCGCAGGGGCTACGATTCGGCCGTCTGGCGGATCATCAGCCTGGGCGCCTGGATGCGGCGGTTCAAGGTTTCTACCTAATGCCCGCGTGAAACGTGTTCTGCTAATCGCTTTTTACTTCCCGCCGCGCAACCACATCGCGGGCTACCGGACGGCTTGCTTCGCCAAGTACCTGCCCGAGAATGGCTGGTTGCCGACGGTCATCTGTGAAGACTGGCCGGCTGATCGGGGTGATTTCGATCCTGATTTCGTCACCGGCATCCCCCCCGAGGTAGAGATTCGCCGCATCCCGGCGCCGCCGCATCCCCGGCCGCTGCAGAAGTTCGTGCTGCGCAAGCTGCTGCCTTACTGGAGTCCGCACCTGGCTCCTTATCTGTGGAGACAGATCGCGATGCGGACCATGCGCGAGCTGTGGGAGCAGGCGCCTTTCGACGCGATCTGGGCCACCACCGACCCGCTGGTCACTTTGGGCCTGGCCGTGGAGGCGGCGAAGGAATGGCGGCTGCCCTGGCTCGCCGATGTTCGCGACAGCTTCAACGTCCAGCCGCGTGGCTCGTGGTACAAGCGCCCTATCTGGGCGTATCACGAGCGCCGCCTTTGCCGGCTGGCACGGACCATTGTGACCGTATCGCCTCATTTAGCGGCGGGGCTGACCCGGGCCACGGGCCGCTCCGTGGAGGTCATCGAGAACGGGTTCGACCCGCAGTTGTTTACCACCCCCGCGCCCCCGCAGCGGTCCGTCTTCACGATCGCTTACACCGGCAACCTGACGCTACCGAAGCAGAATCCCAGGCCGGTGTTGCAGGCAGTCGAGGATCTGCTACGGCGCGGAGTCGTGCAGCGCGGCGGCCTTGAAGTCGTTTTCTATGGGCCTTCGGCGGAGCAGATCAATGCGGCTCTTCCCGGGGCGACGGAGTCGCTGCCCGTTCGGATCTTTCCATTCGCTCCCCACAAGCAAGCGGTCGCCGTCCAGCAAACTAGCTCGGTGCTGCTGTTGTTGACCGTCGCCGGCGAGAAGGGGGTCTTGACGGGCAAGCTCTTTGATTATCTTGGCGCCCGGCGGCCTATTCTAGCGACCCCGGACGATCATGGGGACGTCGCCGATCTGCTGGCTCGCACGGGTGCAGGCGTGACAGCGGATACTTCCGAGCAGATAGCGCGTGTGCTGGAAGGCTGGTACGAGCAATGGGCAAAGACGCGGGAAATCCCGATGCCGCGCAACGAGGCGGCTATAGAATTCTACTCCCGCCGCAATCAAGCGAAACGGCTGGCAGGGCTTTTGGATTCAATGGTTAGGCCGCGTCAATAAACCACATTTACAGGGAACCGCGAATTACGCGAATTGACGCGAATCGGGAGCTTACGGAAAGAACGCCTACCGTCGGGCTCACCTCAAGAATGAAATAATTCGCGGTAATTCGCGTAATTCGCGGATTGTAAAGTTCGTTTACTGACGGTGCCTTAGCGCAGGTGGTAGCGCTTGACCAGGATCCAGCGCCCGAAGGAGAACACGCGCTTGCGTCGGCGCTGGGCTGAGACCGAAGGCCCGGCAGTGTCGAATATCCGCTCGAATTGGTCCAACAGGCGGGTGCGGTCGAACCATACCGTCGGCTGGTTGTTGGGCAGCGCCGGCTGGGACAGGTATTCGCAGTATTTGGCGTCGTCGCGGTCCAACTCGATCACCCGCTCCACCAGTGCATCCAGGTTGGGGAAATCGCTCGCGTTAACGAAGCTGCCGGGGTTGAAGTCCTCCGCCACCCGGGGATTGCCCCAGTAGATCGGCAGCGTCCGCGCCATCAGCGCCTGGCACAGTTTCTCGGTCGTGTATCCGGGAAGCGCGGAGTTCTCGAACGCGATGTGGAACTTGAATTGGCGCATCCACTCGATCTTGCCCGGGTAACCGCCGGGCAGCGCACCGCCGATGTTGTTCATGAAGCGTCCGCCGGAATCCACCCGCTTATAGGCGGAGAGCTTCTGGAAGATTTCCAGGCGGTTCCGGTTGCGCTTGGGATGGTGATTACTGACCACGAAGGAGCAGAACTTTGTCTTTTGCGCCAGCAGCGCCTCGGGCCGCTCCGGCTGACGCAGGAGCGGCTCGGGTGAGTTGTGCTCGACCACGTAATAAGGCAGGCGCGTGTGCCGGGGATTGTCGAGGTGGAAGGCGGTGAAGGCGTAATCGCACTCCCGGAAGTCCGGGAGAATGGGCTCGTGCGTGTAGAAGATCTTGATGCAGTTATGCAGCCGGTGCGCGTGCCCGTTGTTCATGTAGATCAGGAAATCGGGCTGATCGCAGATCCGCACGTTGAACCGCTCGCTCAGCAGCTTGAAGAAGAAGTTGTCGTGCTTGTCGAGGAAGGGCCAGAAGTCGCAGAAGTCAATTCGGATCGTCTTCTTCATAGCGAGAGCGCGGGAGAAGCAAGAACGACCGGCTCAGGCCTTGCGCTTGCGGCGGGCGGTAACCGGGGGTGGGCGCTTCCCGTCCGCGCGCCCTTTCTTGAAGTCAGCGTAGGGGGTCTCGCCCGTGGCCAGTGCGGCGGGGAGGGGGGCTTCCTCATCCAGGTCCAGACAGCGGAGTTGCCCCTGGGTGTCCAACTGGTAGCGCAGGCCGGCTTCCGGGCAGGTAAACACGCCGTCAGCGCCACTCTGCAGAGGCACTCCGTGCCGGCCCATCCAACCAGCCGGGCGCGCCGGGTTGCCACGCACCAGCGCATAATCGGGCACGTCCTTTGTGACCACCGCGCCCGCCGCTACGAAAGCATAGCGGCCGACCGTGACGCCGCACACGATGGTGGCATTGGCCCCAATGGTGGCGCCACGGCGAATGAGGGTCCGCTCGTAAAGGCCGCGCCGATTCACCTGTGAGCGCGGGTTGGTGACGTTGGTAAGCACGCACGACGGGCCGAGAAACACATCGTCCTCCACGACGACCCCGGTGTAAATGGAGACGTTGTTCTGGATTTTGACGTGGCTGCCGATGACGCCGCCATCCACGTTGACATTCTGGCCGAGGCTGCAGTGAGCGCCGACGCGGGCGTTCTTTTGGATATGGCTGTAGTGCCAAATCTTTGTCCCGGCGCCGATTACCGCCCCCTCGTCAACCGTAGCGGTTGGGTGGGCATAATAATCCAGCTTGGCCGAGGCCGGGGCCTGGGGTGGCAGAGGCGCCTGAGAGCGAGAAGCCGTTTGAACCGTCAGGGCCACTGCCTCGCCCTCCTTCTCGAGGCTCTCCTGGGCGGCTTGCAGCACTTGGAGCACGCGCAACCCTTCATGGCCGTCGGTGCGTGGCGGACGCCGGTCCTCACAACGTTCCAGGAAATGCTTGCATTCCTCGCGCAACGGCTCGCCTTCGGGAACCACCACGCATTCGCCGGTAATCTTGTTGGGTGTGGGCGTCTGGCCGTCCTTCCAATGGAGATGATCCCGATACAGCACCAGCTTCTCGGCCCAGGGTTTGGTGTCATCAAAGACGGCCATCCCTTCGGAGCCGACTACCGTCAGCTTCTGCTCCTTGAAAGGGTTGAGCCAGGATACATAAACGTGGGCGCGGACGCCGCCGGCAAAACGCAGGGTGGTCATCGTGGTATCCGCCACCCCGGAAGTCAAAAACGTCCCGCCCACGCACCGGACCTGCTCGGGGAACTGGTGGTTCACCAAAGCCAGAATCACCGAGATGTCATGCGGGGCAAAGCTCCAGAGGGCGTTTTCCTCGCGGCGAATCTTGCCCAGGTTCAAGCGGTTGGAGGAAATATAACAGAGCTTGCCCAGGTCGCCCTGGCCGAGCATGAGGCGAAGGCGCTCGATGCAGGGGTGGTATTGGAGCAAGTGGCCCACCATGAGGATTCGACGGTTGGCTTCGGCCAGTCTCACGAGGTCTTCGGCGTGGGCCGCTATGACGCACAACGGCTTTTCGACATAGACATCCTTGCCGGCCTCCAGGGCGGCCCGGGCGAACTGGTGATGCGCCACCGCCGGGGTCGCGACGACCACTTTGCGGATGGCGCGATCCTGCAGCATGCGAGCGAAGTCCGTGGTTTTGGCCACCGACGCATACTCAGCCCCGAATGCCGCGAGGGTATCCGGGCTGGTGTCGCATAGAGTGTGCAAGACCCCTAAGGCGTTGAAATTGCGGGCCAGGTTCTTGCCCCAATAGCCCGCGCCCACGAGGGCGACGTCGCGCTCAAATGAGGCGGTGGTTGGTTTCATGCTCGGCAGAGCTTACTGGTTGCGCGGGCGGTTGAAAACTAAAACCCAACTGGTCACTTCCCCGTCGCCACCAGCCGATTCGTCCTCTCCTGGAATACATGGAGCGCTACGGGAATGACCTCCGCGTTCAGCAACCGAACCCCGGCCTCCGGCTTGAAGTGCGCCGGGTCGCACTTGAAGAAATTATCGGCTGCGCCGTAGGAGCTGTAGGACAGGTCCACCACGCAGGGGAAAAGCGCCTTGAGTTCTTTGCGCCAGGTTACCAGCCCGGGCCACGCGGGGGAGCCCTTCAGATACCGCCCCACCTCCTCGTGCAACGGGGGCACCACAACCACACAGGTAACGCCCCGCTGGCGGAAGCATTCTGCCAGCCTGGCGTAAATGCTCAGCCGCGCGGGGGAGGTGCCCGCATAGTGCTCGAACTCGTTCTTAAGCTCCTCCAACTGCCACTCCAGCCGGGGCCGATTCTCGCGGTCGTAAAGCGCGAACCAGGGCGTGGCATTGAACGAGCCGTCCGGCATCAGCGAGGCCGGTTGGCCGGCGAGATGATCGGAGATGGTCCGCACCGAATACTCCACTGTGCTGAGGTTTAACAGGTTGTCCAGATCGGACGTCCAGCTTGGCGGCAGGAAGATGTCGCCCTTCAAGGCCGGCGGGTCGCCGGCTCCCAAATCAATGCCCAGCACTACCAGGTCCTGTTTTCGCGCAAAATGATAGGCAAAGTAATAAAGCTCCTCGGCGCTGGCGCCGCCGAAGGCGCCGTTGAAAAAGCGGAACCCCTCGAGCCGCGCCGCGGGGATCATGGCCAGACGACTGTTGCCCAGCAGAAGGGCGTTGTGCGGGTAGCGCCGCACCTCGGTGGCCTTGGATTCGCGTTCGGCGGAGATATAGACGCCCAGCCGGTTGTGGCCGAAGCGGTTGTAGGGGTCCACCAGGTAATTGAACAGGCCCAGGCCGCCCGCCAGCAGCCAGGCCAGGCCGAGCGTCAGCAACACAAAACGTCGGGCGCCTGGGTTCATGCTAGAAGTTGTAGTAGAGGAATTCGCCCGCACGCGACAGCGAGAGCACTGCGACCGAGAGCAGGACCGCTGCCAGGCACGCCCAGGCCGCGTTCACGCGCCAACGCCACCATCGGCCCGGAGTGGCACGCGGGTCTTTGAGGATCGCCGGGTAAGGCTGGTGCTCGATCAGCATCTCGGCGGTATTGGGCAGCAGCCACACAAACGCCACCAGGCCGCCCAGCCAATACCATGTCTTCAACTTCAACAGCGCCGGCTCGCCAGCAACGGGAGCTGCGCCCAGGCCAAACATCGCTCCGAGGATGTGCTGTGCGGTTGGCAGGTCCGCGGCGCGGAAGAAGACCCAACCGAGCACCACCAGGAAGAAGGTGAACACCCGCCCGGCCCAGCCGTTGAACCGCGAGGGCAGCGCCGGACGCCGCGAAGGCCACAGCCCGTGCCAGAGATGATTCACCGCCAGACACAGCCCGTGGAAACTGCCCCAAATCACAAACGTCCACGCCGCGCCGTGCCACAACCCGCCAATGGCCATCGTCAGCAACAGGTTCACGTAGCGGCGGAACTTCCCGCGCCGATTGCCGCCCAGGGGGATATAGAGGTAATCGCGCAGAAAGCGGGACAGGGTCATGTGCCAGCGCCGCCAGAACTCGATGATGTTGACGGCCTTGTAGGGCGAATTGAAGTTTAAGGGCAGCGTGATGCCGAACATGCGCGCCAGGCCAATCGCCATGTCCGTGTAGCCGGAGAAGTCGAAGTAGATCTGGAAGGTGTAGGAGAGCACGCCTGCCCAGGCGTCCAGCGAGTAGAGAGGACTTCCGGACGCGGCGGCCCCGAAGACCTTGGCGACGTGGCCGCTCAGCGAGTCGGCGATGACCACCTTCTTGAACAGGCCGATGGCGAACATGCCCAGCCCCACCGCCAGGTTCTCCCAGTCGAAGCGATAGGTCCGCGGCTCGGCGAACTGCGGCATCATCTCCGAGTGATGAATGATCGGCCCGGCGATCAGGTGCGGGAAGAACGTGATGAACAGCAGGAAATCGCCCAGGTCGTACTCGCAAATCACGCCCCGGCCCACATCCGCCAGGTAGGCAATCTGGGTGAAGGTGAAGAATGAAATGCCCAGCGGCAGGATAATCTTACCCACCGTCCAGTCGGCGCCGAAGACGGCATTGACGTTGTGGACGAAGAAATTCGCGTATTTGAAATACCCCAGCAGCAGCAGGTTGGCCGCGACACCGAAGAACAGCCACGCGCGCCCGGACCCGCCGCCGCGGACCACCCGGCCCAGACGCCGGCCCAGCCAGAAGTTGAACAGCATCGAGGCCAGGATTAGCACCACATACACCGGGTTCCACCACCCGTAAAAGAACAGCGACCCCAGCGTGAGCCAGAGCTTGGCCGGCTTGGGTCCGGCCAGGCGGGACAGCAAACAGAATCCCACCAGGCACACCGGCAAAAATACAAATAAGAATATATACGAGCTAAACAGCATACGAGCATGAGCCGGTTCTCACGAACGGGCCAAAGTGCTTGGATACCCGTCACTCTGAAGGGGGGATATTAGCCAACGGAAGGCGGCGGTGGTCAAGGCGGTTGTGGTTCAGTTGCGGTTCGGGTGAGCATCCCATTTTTTGAGGGCTTGGCTTGCCCTTCAATCGGTTGCCCTTGAGGCGCTTTCATTACCCCCGCTCCAGCGGTGGCGACTCCAGGCCACCCCCATGCGACCCTCAAAGCCGCCCTAAGGCCAGGAAAGAGCGTGCCCATCCTGGGCGATTGGCCCCGAGGATCGCCGTGGAGCGGTATTGCCCGCAGTGCCCGAATCGGCGCCCAAGGTGAGTTGGCCACCGCTCGGCACTTCTTCCCGTTGTCGGCTCATATCACGCCGGCTCGGTTTTGGTTTGCGGCCCGGTTTCTCGTGAAGGATACTCCCGCGTCCGGCAGTTGAATACTTGCCCTGTTATGAGCGCAGTCCGGTATGTCCTGTTGTGGCTCTTGCTGCCGTTGGCCTGGCGCGTGGGCGCCGCAGCTCCCTCGATTGATTGGCCGATGTTCCGGGGCGGGCCGGCGCTGGTGGGCATCGCCGGCGGCAGTCTGCCGGATCATTTGGCCCTGCTCTGGACGTTCAAGACAGGTGGCCCGGTCAAATCCTCCGCCGCCATCGTGCAGGACCGCGTCTTCATCGGCTCCGACGACGGCAATCTCTATGCGCTCACCCTCGCGGACGGCAAGAAGGTCTGGGCGTTCAAGGCCGGCGACGCGGTTGAGTCCTCGCCGCTGGTGCTGGGAGGAAAAGTGTTTGTCGGCGCCAGCGACGGGGTTCTTTACGCGCTTGAGGCTGAAACCGGCAAGCTGGCCTGGAAATACGAGACCGGCGACAAGATTCTCGGGGCGCCGAATTGGGTGACGTCGGGCGAGAAGACCTCCGTGCTGGTCGGCAGCTACGATTGCAAGTTGCATTGTTTGGACGCCGCGACAGGCCGGACCAACTGGGTTTACGAGACCGGTAATTATATCAATGGCTCCCGGCAGTCGCCGATGGCCAGACGGTGTTTGGCGGGTGCGATGGGCTGCTGCACGTGCTCTCGCTGGCGGACGGCAAGCAAGTGAAGGAGGTCGAAGCCGGCGCTTATGTCCCCGGCTCCGTGGCGCTGGCGGACGGACACGCCTATTTCGGCCAGTATGAAAATGAGTTCCTCTGCGTGGATTTGAAGGCTGGCAAGAAGGCGTGGAGCTTTCACGACCGCGACTTCCCGTATCTGTCTTCCCCGGCAGTGACGCCGCAGGTCGTCGTCTTCGGCGGCCGCGACAAGCTCCTGCACTGTGTGAAACGGCAGGATGGCAAGGCGCTGTGGGGTTTCGCCACCCGCGGCAAGGTGGACAGCTCCCCGGTAATCTGCGGAAATAAAGTTGTCGTAGGCTCGGACGACGGAAGGCTGTATGTGGTGTCGCTGGACAAGGGCAAGCAGCTTTGGTCCTACGAGGTGGGCCAGCCGATCGGCAGTTCGCCCGCCGTGGCACGGGAGAGGATCGTGGTCGGGTGCTGATGATGGGGCAGTGTCTACTGTTTTGGCGGCGAAGTGAACCATGTAACCCATGTACCTTGCAACTCCTTTCCCCCGTGCTCCTGTACCATCTAACTCCCGGCGCCGGCCCCATGTATTGCGGCGGTTGCCTCCGCGATAACGCGCTGGTCGCCGGACTGCGCCAGTTGGGCCACCAGGCCCTGATGGTCCCACTTTATCTGCCGCTGACCCTCGACGAAACAGACCAAAGCGCCGGGATGCCGATCTTCTTCGGCGGCATCAACGTCTATCTCCAGCAGAAAGCCGCGCTCTTTCGCGGCGCGCCGGGCTGGCTGCGCGATTTGCTGGCATCGCGCCGCGTGCTGCAATGGGCGGCTGGGAAGGCCGCCGAAACTCGTGCCGCGGATTTGGGCGAGGTGACCCTCTCCATGCTGCGCGGCGAGGTTGGCAACCAGGCGCGCGAACTCGAAGCGCTGCTCGCAGTGGCTCAAGGCCCAGCCGAAGCCGGACGTGCTGTGTTTGTCCAATGCGCTGCTGATCGGCATGGCGCGCCGCCTCAAATCCGAGCTGGGCGCCCCGGTCGCCTGCGCCTTGCAGGGCGAGGACTCCTTCCTGGACGCGTTGCCCGAGCCCCATCGCGCGGCGTGTTGGCGGACGCTGGCTGACCGCGCGGCCGAGGTGGACCTGTTCATCGCCCCCAGCCGCTATTTCGCCGACCTGATGCGCGAACGGCTCGGCGTTGCCCGCCGAACGCGTGCGGGTGATCTATAATGGGATCAACCTCGATGGCTATGCGGCGGAAGTCCGAAGTCCGAAGTCCGAAGTCGCAAAGCCAGGACGACTCCCGCATTGGGGTTCTTTGCGCGGATGTGCCCGGAGAAGGGACTGGACACCCTGGTCGAGGCTTACCTCCTTTTGCGGCAGCGTGGGCGCGCCGGAAATCTCAAGCTGCGCGTGGGCGGCAGTTGCGGGCCGGCGGACGGGTTGTTCGTCAAAACGCTGCGCGAGCGACTGGAGCCTGCGGCGCACTCCAGGACGTGGAGTTTCACCCCAACGTTGACCGGGCGGCCAAGCTGGCCTTCTTGCGTTCGCTCTCTGTCTTCTCGGTCCCGGCGCGTTATGGCGAGGCCTTTGGCCTTTATGTGCTCGAGGCGATGGCCGCGGGCGTGCCGGTGGTGCAACCCGCAGTGGCGGCTTTCCCGGAACTGATCGAGGCAACGGGCGGGGGGATTCTCTGCGCGGCTGACAGCCCACACGCGCTTGCGGACGCGCTCGAGGGATTGCTGCTGGATCAGAAACGAGCGCGTGCGCTGGGCGAAGCCGGCCGCCGCGCCGTATTCCAGAACTTCAGCGCGGAGGCAATGGCGCGGACGATGGCACAGCTTTATGGGGACATGGCGGGCAAGAAGCTTGAAAGGGTTACATGAGTTGCATGGTTACATGAGTTGCATGGGTTGCACCGTTACACGAGCTGCATAAGCGACCATTTCGCCGGCCCGAGGCAACCATGTAACCATGCAACTCATGTAACTCCTGCAACCCCTGCGCCCTCCCGCTCGCTGCCCTACCCCGGAAACGACTCCACCGGCGGGCACTGGTTGACGACCAGCCAGTAGTAACCGAGGTCGCGGATGATGGATTGGAACTGGTCGAAATCTATCGGCTTCTGGATGTAGCTGTTCACGCCCAGCCGGTAGCCCTCGACCATGTCGCGCTGTTCGCGGGAGGAGGTCATCACTACGACCGGCACCGCCCGGGTGCGAGGGTCGTCTTTGATGGCCTTCAACACTTCCAGGCCGCTGACCTTGGGCAGTTTCAGGTCCAGCAAGATGACCTTGGGCGGGCCGTTGCAATCGCGCTGGCCATAGGCCCCGCGGCAAAACAGAAAATCCAGCGCTTCCTCTCCGTCGCGGACCACGTGAATCTTGTTGGCCAGCTTGTGTTTGCGCAGCGCTATCAACGTCAAGCTCCACGTCGTTTGGATCGTCCTCTACCAGCAGAAGTTCCACTTCCTTGTTCATATTGCCCTTTGTTGTTATGCGGCTGTCGCCGGCTGTGCCCGACCGGCCACGGTAAAATAGAACGTCGCGCCCTGGTCCACCGCCGCCTCGGCCCAAATGTGCCCGCCATGCTTGCGCACGATGCGGTCCACGGTGGCCAACCCCACGCCAGTGCCCTCGAACTCGTCCGCCCGATGGAAGCGCTGGAACACGCCGAACAGCTTGTCGGCGTACTTCATGTTGAAGCCAACGCCATTGTCACGGACGAAGACTGCGGTGTCTCCGTTCGTCCTGTGCCAGCCGACCTCGATCACTCCCACGGGGCGCGGACGGGTATATTTCACGGCATTCGAGAGCAAGTTGGCAAAGACTACCTTCATGAGGCCCGGGTCGCACTCGACAGCGGGCAGCGGTTCGATGTGCCATTCCAGCTTGCGGCCGGTGGTTTCCTGTTTGAGGTCGGCCACCACCTCGTCGAGCAGGTTGCTCAGCGGCGTGGGCTGCCGCCGCAATTCCTGCCGGCCAACGCGCGCCAGGTTGAGCAAATCATCCACCAGCATGCTCATCTTCTCGGTGCTCTTGCGAATATTACCGAGGTAATGCTGGGCCTCCTGCGGGAGCGCCGCCTCGTAGTCCTCCCGCAGCAGCTTGGAAAACGCGTCTATGTGCCGCAACGGCGCCCGCAGATCGTGGGCGACCGAGTAGGTGAACGACTCCAGTTCCTTGTTGGCCGCCGTCAATTCCATCGTGCGCTCGGCGACGCGCTGCTCCAGTTCGGTGTTCAACCGCCGAATCTGGTCCTCCGCGCGCTTGCGTTCGGTGATATCGCGCAGAATCACCGTGTAAATCTGTTGCCCGCCGACTTCAATGTGGGAAATCGAAGCCTCGATGGGGAATTCCTCCCCGTTGGAGCGCAGGCCGGACAGGGGGTGCAAATTGCCCATCGCGCGGCTGGTCACGCCCGTGCGGCCGAACTCAGCCACGTGCTGGCGGTGGATCTCCCGGAAGCGCTCGGGAATAAAGCGGTCGAGCCGGTTGTCCGAGCGCCTCCCCCGCCGGGCAGCGAAACATCTGCTCGGCCGCCTGGTTGAAAATCGTAATCCGCTGGTCCTGATCCACGCTGATGATCGCATCCATGGCCGACCCAATGATGCCGGAGAAGCGCGCCCGGCTTTCCTGGATCTCGCGTTCCGCGCGCTTGCGCTCGGTGATGTCCCGCGCAATGGAGGAAATGCCGATAATCTCACCGCGTGGGTTCTTGATCGGAGACACCGTCAGCGACACTTCGACGAGACGGCCATTCTTGCAGAGTCGCACGGTTTCATAATTCCGGGTTCTGCCGCGCTTGGCCTCCTCCAGAATGTTCGCCTCCTCGCCCGGCCGGTCCGGCGCCGGCAGACGAGCCAGGGGCTGCCCGATTATCTCCGCCGCCGTATAGCCGAACATCCGCTCCGCTCCCGCGTTCCAACTGAGGACTCTGCCCTCCAGATCCTTGCCCGACAATCGCATCGTCCGAAGAGTCCACGATCGCCGCCAGGAAGGAGCGGATTTCCTCGTTCTGCCGCAAGGCCTCGGTTTGTCCTCAATGCGCGCCAGCATCCCGTTGAACGCGTCGGTTAGCAGGCCGGTCTCGTCCTCGCTAACTCTTTGCGCGCGGATCGAATAATCGCCGCGCTCGGAAACCGTCCTTGCCACTTCCGCCAGCGCGAGGATCGGGCGGGTGATCCGCCGCTGCAACGCGTTGGAAATCACCAGCGCTACCAGCACCGAGCCGAACAGGACGAGCAAGGCAATCCCGCCGTAAAAGCGCAGCCGGATGTACAAAGGGTGGAGGTCCGTCTGCAAATACAGCGTGCCCAATTGCGTCCCGCCCGCCATGACCGGCTCAAACAGGATCAGGCGCCCCCCCTCGAATCGGTAGCCGGCCTTTCCCGGATTCCGCGGAAAGGCGCTGGCCGGCGTCTGGGCGGGATACCGCGCAAAGACCTTCCCCGCTGCGTCGTACAGGGCCGCCGAGACGATGCGGGGCTCGCCCCGGAGAAACGTCAGGGTAGCCTCGGCCTGCTTCTCGTCCGCAGTGAACCAGGGCTTGGGCGCTGTCATCAGCGACGATCCCGGCGGTAGCCGCCAGACTGCGCACCAGATTATGCCGATAGGTGACCAGGTCGTAGCCCGTGAAGGCCACCGCTGTGAGCACCAGCACGGCCACGCTGGTCAGCATGATGACCGCCATGGTCTTGCGCTTGATTGACTGTTCGCGAACTCGCATTCGACTACTACCCATTTACAGCATAACACAGCCGGCGCAAGCTGCCGAGGACCGACTGCCGGGGACCGGGCACGGCCAGTGACAAAGTCTGGCCCAAAACGTTGTAGGAGACGACGTAAGGAGTCTCTGATCAACAGCTTACGCAAGGACCAGACTGGGTTTAGTGAGAGACTCCTTACGTCGTCTCCTACAAGGGGTTACGCAGGAGTTTGTCACTGGCCGTGGGGGACCGGGTGCGCCTCATCCGGTGGCCCTGCGCACTCTCGAAGACTGGTAGTATGCCTATAGGCGCGGCGACTTCGCCGCCCTGCCTCCCAATGGCCCTTCCGACCGCGGGGGCTCGCGCAAGATGACCGGCGGCTCTGGAGGGGAAATCCGTATTAGTGCTTTGAGTTTGTTTCGGATGTCGGATTTGGAACAGAGGCCCCACATCCCGCCGCCTCATGCCCGGCTACTGCGTCTGCTTGGGGGCTACAAACGTGTCTTTGTTCGCCGCCCACCATTGTTCCCACTTGGCCGGATCGGATTGCGGGATGTCCTGGCCTGTCACTGTGTGGAGCAGGGCGAAGGCCCGCTTTCCCTCGAGGGAGTTGGTGTCCTGGAGCAGGGGCAAGGCTAAGGCGACAGCTTGGGCATCGGCGTTTTGGCGCAGGACGTTCAGCCCCATCAAACGTGCCGTAACCAGTCGGTTCGTTGTGAGCGGCGCGGCTTCGGAGGAAGAAAGCCAATGGGTTTCCCTCCAAGCGGGGTAGGGAGGCTCCATGAGGCGGCGTCGGGCCAGGAAATCCACTATCCGGTCCTGGCGGAGGCAGTCAAGAGCCGAAGCCACAACCCCGAGCCGTGGACTTCCCAGCAGGCGGACCAACTCAGCCCTGGAGACCGGAGAAAGACTGATTTGCGAGAGAACACCGAGGGCACATTCTTGAACCTCCGGATTGGGATCGTGCAACAGGGCCAGATACCTCGGGACGCGGCTTGGAGGTTCACTAAGACAAAGCAATTGTACCGCCTGCTCGCGGATTTGCGGATACGGATCGCGGAAAAGAGCAATCAGCGGCTCAGTAAATCGGGAGTCCCAGTTCGGGTCAACAGCCAGGAGGGCGTTGAGCCGTACTTCGGGCACATCATCTGTGAGGAGCGTGAGCAACGTTTCCGCCACCGCTGGGCTGCGGATCAGGCGGAGGCCAGAGGAGGCATTGATGCGCTGCAGAGCATTGCTGCTCTGACAGGCGGCCAGCAACACGGAGGCGGCTCTCGGGTCCCAGGAGGCCAGGATGCTGGCGGCGACGTTACCCGCCGGCTCGGACAACGTCTCTTCAAGCACCGCAGTGGCGGCCCGGAACTCCAGGTCGTGCATTTCCCCGGGCCGGAAGATATAGACCTGTTTCGTCAGGTCCCAGAGCCTCTTTTTCAGTCGGGGCAGTTCCTTGGCGCAGGCAGGGACCCATTGGGGCGCCACATGCAGAGGATCGAACAGCCCGTGGGGCCTGGCATGGAAATGGGTGTCCAATTCGCTCGGCAGAGTCTCCGGAAGCGTGTCCTCGGCCAGGGCCTTGATCTCTTCGCGCGACAAACCTCGCACCCCTCTCCGCGCTTCGTCGCTCGCAGCCGTCAGAGCATACATCCTCGAAGCAACGCGTATCTGCTCCAGATCTTCCAGGGAGCTTCGGCTCCTCGCCTCTTGTTCCTTGGTCGTCGCACTCCCTTCCGCCTGCTGGTGCTGCAGATTCCCGAGGTCCCGGTCGAAGATAAACTTGTCAATCAACGCCTCAGGCGACAGCAAGCAGAGCGAAACCTCCGATGGCTTTCCACCCACCGCTGATATCCGTAACGGGTAGATGCAGCGCGGCGTGTCAAAGCTGATTAACAGGGGGTGCAGTTCGCCTGTGGAAAGCTGTTTTCGAATTGCCCTGCGTCTTGGGGACAGACCGGTCTTGTTTTGGGAGCCGGCGCTCGATACCTTCCGGAACCCTACTGGTCTGCCGAGGTCTATCTTAGCGGCGACAAAGTACCAACCTTTGTGCACATACTCGTCAATGATTCCCGTCTTCCCTTCAGGAACGGAGTAGTCATGGTTTTTGAGCCAGCGTTCCAAGCTGCCGGAATCCCGCGTAGAGAGCACCGCTACCTCATAAGCGCCGACCGTCTTGACCTCGATTACCTTCACAGCGTCCTCCTGCAACCCCTTTGTGCCGGCACTCAGCGCGACGCCTGCGTGTGTTCCGAACCCTTGCCGCTGCGTCAACTGGCTCAGTTCGTAGAACGGCTGCATGGAGCCCTTCTCAACCGTGGGCAAGCTTGGCACCGGGATCAGCCAGCCGAATTCCTCCAGCGGCCCTTCATATTTGACCTGCAGCAGCAAATCCTCACGACCGGCGTCATAGACGATGATCGCCTTCTGCGTAGGTTCCTTAATGTCAATATCCTTGTTCCACTGGAACACGAAACAACCGTCCGCGAACACTGGAAGGAGGTTGAGCGGCCCAAAGCAGACAAAGAGGAGAATGCAGGCCACTAACGCCCGAAGCCGCGCGGGCAACCGGCAGCAGCAAAAGCTCGAAACATCTGATCCCATATCGCACCTCGCTAGCATCAGAATACCGAGCCGCTGCCTGATGTCACGAGAGAATTGCCCTGCGGTTCGAATCCGGCTACGTCCACTGCCCCGGTAATGCATACACGATCCCCTCCCCCTGACGCTCTCCCCGCGAGCGGGGAGAGGGAAACGCCCAGCAATGCACGGTGGCAGTGGCTGGGCTGGGGAAGGCTGCCCCAAGGCCGGAACCCGAGGCCCCTATGGAAGGGCCTGCCGCTGAGTGTTTTGCGCCTTTCCTACATAATCCCCACATTTTTTGTTAAGCCGCCATCCCTAATTCCGTGGGTTTTGGGGTAGCTAACTTGGTTAGGAGTTGATTGAGGACATCGCGCGTAAACTTCCACTCGAAGGGCCGTGGGTGCACCTTTGAATGAGTACAATGCCAAGGACGTAGCAACTCATCAGGGATTGCAATAGCTGGCGTGAGCACTTTTCACTAATAGAAAGTAATTCACTAATGACCAACTCGTGAACGGGTCCATGGACCAAATGCAACGGGGGTAGCGTGTTCGACGATGGATGGCCGTTGCCGATGAAACCGTTGTCCACGATCCGAACGACGCGGCGCTCTGGCATAGGAAGCTGATCCGTACCCGTGACCAAGCGACAAGCACAATGCCGCTTTGCGGTTCGCAGTGGCCGAAAAGCTCGCCCGATGAACATCCAAGGCGGCCAGGTAAGTAAGCGCTCCGCGCCGCTCGTCCGCGTTCGACCTTCATCGGTTGGCCGGGTTGGGGTGCCTGGGTAGGATGGATGCGAGCACGGGCTTGGATGCTGGTCTTTTCACGGCCGAAATGACGAACTCGCGCTTGCAAGGGTTGGCCCTGCCAGACGCGCTCGTAGAGGTCCAGCAAGCGTGCGGCTTTGGCAGCGAACTGCGGGTCACGAGAGAAGTCAACAACGGTGAAACCAAGGTCGGATGGCATCCTCATGCAGCCAGCGCCAGAGAGTGCTATCGCTGATTTTGGCCACCAACCCGGATTGACAGACCTGTCGTTCAACTCGGCGAGGCTCCAGCGGGAGAGTGGCGAGCCGAACTGGCTGGGCAACTCGCAGGCCAAGGCCTTAACCTGCACGACCAGTTCTGGAAGCCGGGGGCGACCCGGGCCAGGCGGTTCTTCCAGTCGCGTAAACGCTCGTAGAAGAAGCGTTTGCGCCATTGACTGACGACTTCACGCCGTGTGTCCAGCCGAGCGCAAGAGGTCGTTGGGCAGGTTTTGGGCGGCCAGAAGGACGATTCTGGCGCGGAACACCTGAAAGAAGGCAACGATATTGCTCGATCATGTCGCAGTTCTCGCTCCTCATCTGGGTGAGAACGATAAATGGGCTATTTCGTGGCATATTATCCGCACATTTCCGTGCTGTGACAAGATACCACTATCCAGTCGGTATGGCCAGTTAAAATACGTTATTGTATTTAAGAAAACGAGTTACTCTAGATAACATTGTTATCCCCGGTGAGGCTACGGTGCGGTCCCAGGGCGGGTGGAGTGTGCAAGTATCGTGTGGATAGAATGTGGCGAGAGACGAGCGCCGTCGCCCGAGTGGCAAATCTCGACGGAGGCCTGGCCCGCCAGGGCAGGCTGTCGCCGCGCGTAGGCCGGCATGATCGCCTCCGCGATTTGGCGGGCTGCCGGCTCGCTCGCCAGGGCCACGCAGCATCCGCGGAAACCCGCGCCGCTGAACCGCGCCCCGTAAACCCCCGGACACTGCACCAGCAGCTCGTAGAGGTCCACCAGCGGCGGACTCCCGCACTGGTAATTGCGGATTGAGCTCTCGCCAGACTCGGTCATGAGCCGGCCAAACTCAGACAGATCGCCTTTCGACCAGGCTATCACCCCCTGGCGGACCCGCTCCACCTCGGAGAAGAAGTGTGCGGCGCGGAGATCAAGCGGGGAAGGGAGCCGGTGCTTGTGTTCGGCGTATTCCCCTTCACGAACGCAGCCGAGCAAAGGCCTGGTCTCTGGTTGCCCGGCGGCGTCCAGGAGAATTCGCGCCGCCGCAGCGCACTCGGTCACGCGACGATTGTAATCGGTGCCGGTCAGGGCTTGCTTCAGGCCCGAGAAGGCCAGGACGACGCTCCACGTCCCGGCCGGCTGCGCGCCAGGCACCAGCTTGTGCTGGTTGGTGGCGCAGTCCACAAGCGTCAGGTGGTCCTTCCGGGAAAGCAGGATGCCGGACTGATCCAGAATGCCGTTCTGCAAGCCCAGGTAATCGTTCTCGATGGCCTGGTCCAGCAGGATGTTCTCCTCGGGGGCGACGCGGAGCGCGTTGACATCTTCCAGCGCCAGCAGGCAGGCGACGCCGACCGCCGCCGATGAACTCAGCCCGCCTTCACTCCAAGGGCCGGTCATCACGCCCACCAATCCGCGGCTCAGCGAGTGGCCCCGCCGGGTGAGGGCCTGAACGGCGCCCCGGGCGTAGTTGCCCCAATCGCCCGGTGGCGGCGAACCCGGGCGGTCGAACTCGAAGCACACCTCGCTGGGGAATTCCAGGCTGCTGAGCCGGACGTCGCGGGCCTTGGACGGTGCGTAGGCCAGCAACACACCGCGGTCAATGGCCATCGCCGTTACCGGTCCCAATTGATGGTCAATGTGAGCCCCCAACGGGCAGATGCGGTACGGGGCAAACACCACCCGGGCCGGCGCGGCGGTGCCGTAGCGGGCGGCCAGTTCGCGGAGCAGGTGCTGTTGGGCGGCTTCAACGTCCACGGTCACCGGTCTCCAGGTTGCAGCCGGTTCGGGCATAGCGCGGGAGCTGAGGCCGCGCCGCGGCAAAGCCACTGTCGAAATCATCCAAGGCCTTCCCGTCGGGCAGCGTGATCCGGCTTCCCTCGTGGCTGCTCCGCCACAGGGCGCCGCTCAACTGAAAAGCGAGCCAGGCCAGCCGTGGGTTGGGATACACCTCGTGCAACAGGGTCGCGGCGGGCACGGTGTCCCGCCAGTGCGCCAGCGTCGTCAGGATCGCCTCGTAGGAACTTGCCGCCGCCTCCCAACCCTGGTCCACCCCGTTGATCCTTAGAGACTTCTTTCCCTCCAGGTAGTCCGCTTCGATCTCAAATGGCCGGCCGTCACCCTGCCCGCGCAGGATGCGGCGTTTGCTCCAGGGCGCCCCGCGCTTGAAATTCGTCACCCCCTCCACGTGCAGCTTCCCCAGGGAGAGCTGGAACTCGCAGCGGCCATCCATGACGTGGGGATAAACCTCCGGGTTGGGCGGGCAATACGGCTCGGCCTTCGCGCTGACGGAAGCGCCTTCGCCCATCACGGCGGCGAGGTTGCCGCGGAGTGTGGCCAGTACATAGATCACGTAGGCCAGGCAGTGGACTGATTCCTGAAACTGGATTGGGAGCATCCGCTTGCGGTTCCGGCTGATCGCAGGGTCTTCCCGGTCCTTCGAGCGCTCGACCACGATGGAAGAGAGGTCCACCCGGCTGAAGCCTCTGAGATAGCCCGTGATCCGCTGCGTCAGCGGGTCGAACAGCTCGGGGAAATCATACAACATCACCGCCCGGCTCTGGTCCACCGCTGCGATGAGCGGCCGCGCCTCGCCGGGTGTCTCCGGGGAAACCATCGGCTTCTCGTTCAGGATGAACAGGGGCTCCGACTGCGCACGCCGCAGAAGCGCAGCCACGGCGGGCCTCCGGGCATCGGGATGCAGCGCGAGATGAAACAGGTCCGCCTTGAGGTTATAGAACTCCGCCTCGTTCTCCACCCGCGTCACGCGCCGAAGATCGAAGTCGGTCGGCGCCGGCCCGGGGTCGAAGACATAGGTTCGCAATCCGCGCCTTAAGGCCGCGTCCAGGACCTTGCGCCCGATATAGCCCCAAGCCCCGGCGATGGCGATAGATTCAGGCAAGGGCACCCTCACAGAAGGTTCTGGCGGTCCGCGTTGCCCGTGAGGACAGCCTTGTCCTGATTCGTGCGATTCATCACATGACGAACCGCCCCGGGATACTGAATGCACGGTGTGTGCGGCATGGCAGCCGGATAGCAACTCATGCGCGGGGTGTCAACTGTGCAGTCGGGCAAAGCCCGGCAATGGGAGCGCCTCATTTTTTGTGCACCGCAGGCTGCTTGGCGACGGCACCTGCCACGTCGTGAGCCCCGTTCCCCCTCACCCCGACCCGCTCCCTTAGGGAGAGGGAGAACGGCCGGCAGCGTGTCGGCGAATCTGGGTCGTCCGGTATCTTCGAGCGTTGGCCTGGGAGGCTCCCTCTCCCTGAGGGAGAGGGTCGGGGTGCGGGGGAACGGGGCTCACGATCGGCATTGAGATGCTCCTCCCGGCAGTCGGACAAAGCCCCCCTTGACTGGCCGGGAATTCGGGCCACAGTAAGGCCGTCATCTGAACGGGGTTTGGTCGCTCCTTATGCAGAGTAAAGCAGTCAGTCGCCGACAGTTTATACAACGGGGCCTGGTGCTAGCCGCCGGTGCACCTTTGGCCTCACGACTGTTGGCCGCCGAAACGGCCTTAAAGCCAGGCCAAGCCGCTTTGCGAACTAACCGCTCCGGCGCCAAGGTGGCCATTGCCTCGTGCCATGCTTACGGCCCCGAAGTCCGCCCGGCGCTGGAGAAGTGCTTCGATCTGCTGGGCGGCATTGGATCGCTGGTCCGGAATAAGACCGTGACGGTGAAGCTGAACCTGACCGGCAGCGACTTCAGGCCCATCCTCGGCCGGCCAGTGGGTGAAACCTATATGACCCATTATACGACGGCGCTGGCGCTGGGGTCGCTGCTGCTGGACGCGGGCGCCCGGCGGGTGCGCTTTGTCGAATCCACGCAGAAGAGAGACGGCCTGGAGACTTCGCTGGCTGAGGCCGGATGGGATGTGCCGGCTCTGAGCGCCCTGGGCAAAGTCGAGTTCGAGAACACGCGCAACCTCGGCCAGGGCAAGCGATACTCCCATTTCCCGGTGCCGGGCGGCGGGTATATGTTCTCCGCCTTCGAGTTTAACCACGCTTACGAGGAGACCGACGTGCTGGTTTCGCTGACGAAGCTTAAGAACCACGCGACCGCAGGCGTTACCCTGTCCTTGAAGAACCTCTTCGGTCTGCCACCCAACACCCTGTATGGCAGCAAGGCGGGCACGGAAACCGCAACGGCTCACCGCGCCCCGCTGCATGATCCGACGGGATTTGAGAGCCTGAAGCTGCCCGGATTGAAGGAGGGACCTCTCTCGGCTGATCCGGGCTGGCGCGTCCCCCGGGTCACGGTGGACGTGTGCGCCGCCCGGCCCATTCACCTGGCGATCATTGACGGCATCGCGGCCATGAGCGGCGGCGAGGGACCGTGGTGCGGGATGGAGCGGTTGAAGGTGACGACGCCCGGAGTGCTCATCGCCGGGCTGAATGCGGTTTCGACTGACGCCGTCGCCACCGCGGTGATGGGATATGAGAACCCCCGCGCCCCCCGCGGGGTGAAGCCGTTCCAGGATTGCGACAACCACCTACTGCTGGCCGAGCAAGCCGGCCTGGGCACAGCGGACCTGGCGCAGATTGACGTGCGTGGCCTGGCCATCGCGAAGGCGCGCTATGCGTACGGCTAGGCCCTTGAGTTTTTTGGCCCCCGCAGGCGCCTCAACCGGTCCCGGCTCTGCCTGGAGTTCCCTCTCCGTATCGCAAGCTGAACCTGCCCGCCTCCCGGCTAGCGGATGCCACCACTCTGGCGCCGGGCCAACCGCTCATGCAGTTGCTGCTGAACCAGTTCCATGCCCCAGGGGAAACGTTCGCGGGGGTTCCACTTCTTGAAACGCGGGTCGTGCGGGTCGGGCACGGGCTCGCGGACGATCTCCCGGAACTCAGCGACCAGGCGGCGCTCCCAGTTCACGCCGACTTTGTATGACTTTCCGACGTGGGCAACCCATTTGGCCAGCGAAGCGATCAGAAAGAGGCCTCCATACGCTGAGGCCAGGATGATCTCGAACGTCGAGCCGGTCGGGAAGGCGGTCAGCTTTCGAAACAGAAGCGGCACGAAGAAGTATATCCAGAAACAGGACCAGAAGCTCAGCCCGGTAGCCCGCCAGACGGCATGAGCGGGGCGGGCGCAGTTCAGGCTGATCCAGAGGACATACGCGGTCCCTCGCCATTGCCAAGCCTGGCCCAACGCCCACAGCAGCAACATCATCCAGACGAGGCCATAAACCAGCAGCGACGAATGGGTCCAGCCGCGGAGCAGCAACCCCGCCAGCATCATGAGGATTTCCAGACCCAGCACGGTCCGCGCCACCCGCCGGAAGTGCCAGCCCAAGGCCTCGAATTGGCCCCAGACGATGTCACTCGGATTCAGGGGCGTGGTGAGCAGCAGCTCGTAAGCGCCATCACGCCGGGCTTCGCCCAGGCTGCGGGCGGCCGTGTAGCGGATGAGCCACGCCAATGCCAGGTTGAGCAACACCGCGGTGAGGAAGAAGTTCGCGACGCTGAGCCAGCGGTGCGGCCAGGCGGCCCAGCACCCCAGCCAACCGGCACCAATGCCGCCGACCACCAGCCACGCCAACACAGCCGGCTGGCGGTCACGCGCAGCCAGCCAGACAAATGGATTCACCTCCAGCCACGTCGCCGCCAACTGGCGCCGGTCGCGGGCCTCGCCATGCCACCAGCGCTGCCAGCGCCCCCGCCAGCCGATAGGGCTGAATTCGTCTTCCCGTTCCCGCCAGAGCGATTTCAGGACTACCGCCGCCACGCTGAGGCACAGGACGGACCACCCGAACGTTATCGCGTAGTTTTGCCAAAACTCGGTCTGGGACACCGCGCCGAAGCCCCGCCACACGAGGAAAGGTCCGTAGGCGGGGCTCAACAGATGCCACGCGGACCAAACCTTCGCGCCCGGCGAAAACTGCGACTGCGCGAAGTCAATCAAGGGGCCGGCGCCGCACAAAAGGAACAGGAACACGCTCGCCAGGATGAGGGCCGTGCCATCGTCGCGGGTAAGGACGGAGGCCAGCAGGCAGACGGCCAGCACAAAGAGGAAGCAGTTGGGCACGGCGCAAATGGTGGCGAAGAACAGCTTGAAGGAAACGCCCCCAACCAGGAAGGGGATCGCCAGCATGGGGAACAGGGCCAGCAAATCGCCAAAGGCTACCAGAGCGGCGCTGAGCAGCTTGCTGGCAAAGACTTCAGTGGCGCTCAAGCCGCTGAGGAACAGCAGGCCGAGCGTCCGCTGGCGTCGTTCCTCAGCGAAGACACCGGCGGTGAGCTGGGGCGTCTTGAGGATGAAATAACCAGCGGCGAGGCACAGGAGTTGGTGGAGGCTGTGGCCCGCCTGCCGGTCGCCGCCGACGGTGGCCAGCAACAGGAAACCCAGCGTGCCGGCCACGGCGAAGCCCGCCACCCGGAGGCGGCCGCGCGCCGGCTGTCTTTTGCGCAGGGCGACCCGCAATTCCCGCTCGATGATGGGCAGCAAGGCCATGCAACGGGAGCATCAAACGCCTAATGCCAGCGGAAATCAACGCCTCGATTTGCCGGACTGCGGCGCAGCGTTCTCCTTTCCCGTGATGGGGGCTCATCTCCTGCGGGAAAAAGAGCCGCTTCTTTGGCGTCTGGTGTCCGTCAGCGTGCTTCCTGAATGATTGACGCACCGCGCGGTTGGAGCTATAAGCAGGGCAGCAAACTGGCGCGCAGAGGTGCGCCTCAACCAAGCCGGCCCCAGGCCGGAGGAAAGCCCGATGCAAACTGTTCTGCCTGCCGAATTCAAACGTGGGATGCTGCTGCTGCTGGATAACATCCCGCATTTGATCGAGGACTCTCACACCTCTGGCACCGCCCAAACCCGCCACAAGCTGCACGTCCGCGTGCGCAACCTCAAGACCGGCAACGTGATTGAACGCACCTTTGCCGAGAATGAGCGGGTGCCGGTTGGCGAACTGGAGCACCGCCTGGTGCAGTTCAGTTACAAACAAGGCGATACCTACGCGTTCGTGGACACAAAGACCTTCGAGGAGATCAACCTGCCAGCCGACCTGGCGGGCGAACGCCGCTGGTTGATCAAGGAGAACGAGGAATATAAGGCCCTGTTTCTGGAAGGCAGCCTCATTGACATTGTCCTGCCCCCGCAGGTGGCCTTGCAGGTCGTGGAAACGGCACCCCCGATTCGCGGCGGCGTGGACACCGCCTGGAAGACGGCTAAGCTGGAAACCGGTCTCGAGCTCATGGTGCCGCTGTTTATCGCCAAGGGCGACATGATCCGTGTGGATACCCAGGAGCGGAAATACGCCGGCAAGAGCAATTAGTACAGGTTCTTGGCTTCCAGTTCTCCCGACCGATCGAGCCGCAGGATTTCTGCCGTGTAACCCTGGCGAAAGGTGGGATACTTGAACTGGTAGCCCAGTTCCATCTTGAGCCGGCGGTTGGAGACTTTCTTGTTGGTTACACCGCGTTTGCGCACGGCCTCCGCATCCTCGGGCGCGGAGGGCGGCAGTTCCTTTCCCAGCGGCCCGGATAGCCACTGGAAGAAGCCAAGCTGGGTGACCGGCTCGTCATCCACCGCGTTATAGACTTCACCGGCCCGGCCGCTCTTCAGCGCCGCCATGATCGCCCCGGCCACGTCGTCGCGATGAATCATGTTCAGGATGCGGGCGCCGGTGCCTTCGATCCGGGCCTCGTTGCTCATATATTGCTTGAGCCAGTAACCGCGGTCCGGACCGTAAATGCCCGCCACGCGCAGGATCACCGCCGGGAACTTCCTCTCCCGCGCCGCCGCGAGCAGCACCCCTTCGGTCTCCACCAGAACCTGCGCTGTCTCCGCCGCCGGTTGCGTGGAGCTGTTCTCCTTCACCAGCGAACCGTCGTCCTGGCCATAAACGCTGGTGCTGCTGGTATAAACGAACTTCTTCGGCGGCGCGGCCCCCAGCCACTCGACCAGGTTCCGCGTGCCTTGCAAATAGACCTCCCGATACTCGTCCGCGCCGCCGCCTGACGCGGACACGCAGTTGACCACCCAGTCATACCCCCCGGGCAACTGGGCCAACTGCTCCGCCTTCGTGATGTCAGCCGTCAGCGGCTTAATCCCAGCCGCTATGAAATCAGCCTCAGCCGCCGTGCTTCGGCGCAGGCCAAAGACCTCGTGCCCCTGCTTCGCCAATTCCGCCCCGAGCGGCAGCCCCACGTAACCGCACCCAACAATTAAAACACGCATGAGGCCACATTAGTCCCCAACCGCACAAAGCGAAAGCCGAAGCGGGTGAGCCTGCGCCGTGACATCTTCAGGCGCGGCAGCGTCCCTATAATACGGCGGGCTCTGCTGTGCGCAGTGCGGGGTGCGCGGTGGGAATGGAAAGCTGGAGAGACGGAGTTCAATCCAGGTCGCGTAAGTTGACAATCGCTGCGGTTTAAGGAAGCCTTAAAGCATTGTAGTTCGGGGGTTTAATGAGGTGGTCATGTTTTCAGGTAAGGCCGTGAACTCCAAGAAGCTGCCTCCGGCGCCCAACGAAAATAGGTGGTCCCTGCCATGCTATTGGTTGCCGACTGCTGCAAAATGGCTGTCCGCCGCTGGTGTCGGCGACGGGAACGCCGCACACGCCCGCTGTCGGCCTGGCTCAGGCCAGGTTCAAGCCTGGGAGTGGCTAAGAGGTAGGCAACTGGTAGGCAACCGGTCCGATGTGGATCCGATCCACATCGGACCGGTTGCCTACCAGTTGGCTACTGGTTAGCCAGCAATACGCCTGGAGGGGGCTTGCGGGGGGCCTGGAGGCAGTTGGGAGCCAGTTTGGCGCAGGCTCGGAAATCGGGGCGTTCCGGCTCAATGGCTGGGAAGCTGCGCGGGCGCCCTGGCACGTGTCCTCAACGACCGTTGAAAAGCCCGTGTTTTTGCTGAGCCTTGATCCGGCAGCATTGCCCTTACGGGGTTGCAGGCCAGCTTGCCAGACAGCCGCGCTAATCTGAACGCGTCGGACTTGTGGGTAATGGCAAGGGCTTGAGGGTGGCCTGCCTGGCAGTTCGAAGTTCATCCACCCTCCGCAGTGCCGGTACGAAGGACGGGCTACGGAGGACGGGAGGTTCATCCAGCCTCCGCAGGACCTGCTACGGAGGACGGGAGGTTCGGCGTTTATCATAAGCGTTCCCCATACAACCCCGGTTCGGCGCCTCCCTCGGGGTGGTCTGGAGATACCCTGGTGTTACCCTGGTGTTACCCTGGTACCATAGAACACGCTCCGAAGGCCGTTTTTGATCAGACTGGCTTATCCAACCAGCAACGTGTCGAGCGGCTGTTCCCGAACCAGCCCGGGACGCTCCCCCTCCCGGCTCAGGGGTTCGACACAAGCACGGCGGTTTGGTCCCGCCAGAGTTGGCCCCGCTTCCCGTGCGTGGTGGTTCCAGACGAAACGGGCAGAAATCAGACTTGAACTGCTCCAACCGGGCACTATGCTCGCCCCAATGGGTGCAAGCAGTCACAACGACATCAAAAGTTCTCTCCGCAGCCTCTACCTGGACGACCCCCGCCCCTGGCTGGTCGGCTTCAGCGGCGGCAAAGACAGCACCATGCTCGCCTCGCTCATCGTCGAGGTTGTCGCCGGCATCCCGGATGGCCAACGTGAGAAGCCCGTGAATTGACCTGCCGTGGCCGGGGACCATTCATATTGGCTGCACAATCTTCCTCTTTCTGCGCTATCTCTCCGACAACTACGAAGCCGCCGCCCGCCGCGAGCTTGGCCCTGACTGCCCGAAACTGCCCGCCGACGACAACCGTGTGCCGCTGGCCATCTGGTATGCCAACAATCCCAATGACGTGGTTGAGTTCGAGAAGCAAATGCGGCGCAAGGTTCACTACGTCATCAAGCCGGATCACCTCTGGGCCAGCATCGCGAACATGGCGCGCACGCAAAACGATGAGCTGCTTAATACCTTGCGGGACGGTTTCAAGTATATCGAGAACGAGTCCTTCGAGAGCGCGTTTCAGGGGCTCTTCTCCGAGATCAACCTTGGCTCGGAAAAGCTCGGCAAGACTCACGCGGATAAAAACGCCAAGCTGTGCGACATCATCAAGGAGATCGCCAAGGGGCTCGCGGAATTCTCCACCGACACGGACGCGCTCGGCGACGCCTACGAATATCTGATCGGCCAGTTTGCCGCCGGCTCCGGCAAGAAGGCGGGCGAGTTTTACACGCCGCAGCAGATTTCCAGCATCCTGTCCGGCATTGTCACGCTCGACAGCCAGGAACCGAAGACCGGCCCGGTAAAGCACCTCGGCAGCATTCTCGATTTTGCCTGCGGCTCCGGCTCGCTGTTGCTCAACGTGCGCAAGCGGATGGGTCCGCATGGCATCGGCAAAATCTACGGCCAGGAAAAGAACATCACCACCTACAACCTCGCCCGCATGAACATGCTGCTGCACGGGGTGAAGGACACGGAATTCGAAATCTACCACGGCGACACCCTCACCAACGATTGGGATTTCCTGCGCGAGACCAACCCCGCGAAGATGCCGAGATTCGACGCCGTCGTCGCCAATCCGCCTTTCAGCTACCGCTGGGAGCCCAAGGAAGATATGGGCGACGACGTCCGATTCAAGAACCACGGTTTAGCGCCCAAATCCGCCGCCGACTTCGCCTTCCTCCTGCACGGCTTCCACTTCCTCAAGGACCAGGGCGTGATGGCCATCATCCTGCCCCATGGCGTGCTCTTTCGCGGCGGCGCCGAGGAGCACATCCGCACCAAACTGCTCAAGGACGGCCATATAGACACCGTCATCGGCTTGCCCGCGAATCTTTTCTACTCTACGGGCATTCCGGTCTGCATCCTGGTGCTGAAGAAGTGCAAAAAGCCGGACGACGTGCTCTTCATCAACGCCGCCGAGCACTTCGAGAAAGGCAAACGCCAGAACGTCCTTCGCCCCGAGCACATCGAAAAGCTCGTCAACACCTACAAGTTACGGGATGAAGAACCGCGCTACTCCAAGCGCATCCCGATGGAGCGAATCGCCGAAGAAGGCTACAACCTCAATATTTCCCGCTACATCAGCACGGCGACCGCGGAGCCCGAAATTGATCTCGCCGAGACGCATAACAAGCTGGTCGAGCTTGAAGGTACGATTTCCAGCGCGAGGGAGAAACATAATCAGTTCCTCAAAGAGCTTGGGCTCCCCCCGCTTCCAAGCACACAGAACGGATGAGAGTAGCCGCATTTGAGATCCTGAGCCAACTCCGTGGCCACTGGCCCGATTACGAGCCGATGACCACAAACGACTTCGAACCGCTCACGAGCTGAAGGGGCTCATTTTCCGGATGGCTTGTCGGGCGGTACGGTCTCGTGGGGTTCAAGCGCAGCGAGGAGACGGATTGGCTCAGCTTCCGCCACAAGCCATCACTAATCCGCCGAGCAGATGAGCGGGCGGGTTTCCCATTCCTCGCAGAAATAGGGCGGCAGCGACAGGGCCGCATCGCCTCGAGGACCTCGGGCAGGACAGGCGTCGTCGCATTGTGATCGAGATAAACCATCGCGCGCACTTTGGCCGGTGTCCGCACCCCCGGGCAAGCCGGCCGAGCCCGGCGAGGCGATGTTAATCCTTGCTGGCGCCCATGCCGCTCTGTTGTAATCTGCCGGAGCGGTTCCGAAGATCAGAAGGATAATATGTGGTGCTTTGTGGACGAGAGTTGGCAGCCGGGTAACCAGGAACAAGTCGGCGTCCTGGCTGCAGCCATTGGATCAAAGAGCGACTTCGAGGAGCTCGGGCGGCAGCTTTACAGAGTCCCGGAAGAAGTACTACGGGGAGGAGAACGCTCGCGACCTGCGAAGCGAACTCAAAGGCAAGGACCTCTTCAGCAATCACAGTTTTCGACTCCAAAAGGCGGGGTATTCCAAGAACCTCTCCATTGTTCGTGAAGTCCTGGAATGGGTCAGTGGCGTCGGGATCAGGTTCGTTGGCATCACGGTCTATGGCGACTCCCGCCCCCCGCTGCTGTCGCCCAATTTGAAAGCGCTGTCGACTCCGTTCCGGGAGCTGTGCGTTCGGGTGCTTGCCCACATTCCCAACAACCAGACCGGCCAATTGGTTTTTGATCAACGGCTTGGGGCTCAGGAGGAAATCAGCGTCGCGGTTCACAACTACCTGGCGGGCATTCGTGAGAATTTCAGGCTCACTCCAAACCCCCTGATTGGCGTCTCCAATGTGTGGCCCGGACTCCAACTGGCTGACATCGTGGCCCACATCCTCGGGAAGTATGCGGTGGATGACCGACGCTTCGTCTTCTACTACAACAAGCTCAAGCCAGTGCAGGTCCAGGGAGCGGATCACCGGGGCAAGCGTGTGTTCGGCTTCCTGCGGCTGCAATGGCAAGGCGACGACCACTTCACCCTGCGGAAGCTGAGGACAAAAAAATGAGCTGGGGTCTTCCGCGAAGGAAGAGTATTGAGGCCGGGCAGGCCCCACTCCAGCTCGGGAAAAACATACCGCCTCGCCGCTGACGGTGCAAGCATTTATAAAGGTGAGAATCCGGGGGCAAGGTGGGGTAAGGGTGGCCTGTAACAAACCCTACACAGCGGAGCCCGCGGGAAGAGGTAAAGACCGGAGGCTTGAGGACAGCAAATTATGAAAGAACTCATTGGGGTTTCAGCCTTAATCACCCTCATCCTGTTTGCCGGGCGCGAACGATCACCGCAAAAGGGATCGAAAACCGACGGCACGGGGTCTGACCAACTGACGCGCACCGAGATGGGCGTCGTGCCCGGGGACTCGGAAGACTGGGGCTACCTCGGATTGAGGATTCTGAAGGTGCACGAGCGGCGTTGATTGATGCGGACACGTTGAAAATGAGCTTCCCGGTGGAGAAAGAATCCGGTTTCGGTTCAGTGGAGTTCAGCGCCGATTTCAAACGGGCGCTGGGGAATAAAAAGGACGGCCAATACGTGGGCGAGGTCGAGCTGCCCTAATTCACTCTTTCGGACCGCTGGGACCCCGCGGCGCTTATCTGTGGACCGCGCCGATCCGGGGCGCCGAGGGCAACTTCTACGGGACCGCAGCCCAATTTGGCACGATTCCCCCCTAATTCTGGCACTGCAACCCCGCGACGGTTTCGCGGCGGTTTGGCATTCTTCGCAGGAGGGTATGCCATCAACAGCCCGAGGGACGAGGAGTTCGACGCGGGACCTCTGAGCCAAAGGCACAAAAAAGAAGCACAAACCAATGAACAGAACAACAACCGAGAACGCGATACTCATTGTTACCCTGCTGGGCGTCATGGTGGCTGGCCTGGCTCAGGGTGCCATCCTGCGGTTCCGAGGCTGCGGCGACTATACAAACGTTTTCGCCCTCACAGGGACAATTGGCTGGTACGACCCGTCCGTGCCGGGCGCCACGAGCCTGCCCGGCCCAGCCGATCTGATCCGCGTCAACAACGGCTGCACGGTAACAGTGACGACGGTGGAAATCGTGGGTGGATTCCAAGTGGGCGTGGATGAGTCCGGCCACCTGGTGGTGGCCAGTGGTGGCGAGCTTTCGGCGGTAGGCAGTTTGGCAAACGCGGTTGGCTACAACGGCTATGCCCAGAACGTCTATGGCCGAATGACCGTGAACACGAATGGCGAGGTGAATTGCTCTTACTATCTGCACGTTGGGTACACGGGATTCGGGGTCGTGACGATCGACGGCGGAACACTCAACCTAAGCCACCACCTTTGGGTTGGCGGCGGCGCCAATGGCAACGGCACCATCATCCTCACCAATGGCGGTACGCTCAACATGACGGGAGCCAACAACAACAACGGAATGATCGGTCTGGGCACCATTAACGCCGTCAGCCCATCGGGCGGCATTGGTACCATCAAAGTCAGTGACGGCAGTGTCCTCAACCTGTTCACTATTGATGGCCAGGGGAGATCAATTCAGCCCGGCTCGGTCCTGGATATTTCGGGAAGCGGCGTGGTCACGGTTCCTGGCGACAAGACCTCGGTGCTGACTGACTATTATACCAGCACCGGAAAAATCACCGCCTATGGCGGCACCGGCACGGTGGCCGTTGACTACGACGTCAGCAATCCTGGAAAGACCACGCTTAAAGCAACCGGTGGTTATGTGCCTCCGACGGATTGCACTTGGATTGCGACCTCCGGCTCCGGTTTGTGGAGCGACCCCGCCAACTGGTCATGCGGCGTTCATCCCGTCGGCGTTACAGCGGCGATATTCAATTTCCCCGGCGCGATTCCTTGCACGGTGAATGACTCGGCGATGGCCAGTTATGTGATCATGGGCACCAACGGTCCCGGAGGCACACTGATCATTACCAACGGTGGCACCCTGACTTGCGGCAGCGGCGATGCGACCGTCATTGGCTGGAACAGCAACGCGCTGATGGTGGTCGAAAACGGCGGGTCGGCCGGTTTTGCCTTGCATCTATGGGTTGGCTTCAACCCTGGAGCGGACGGCACGCTCATCATTGATGCCGGAACGGTGTGGGTGGGCGGTATGATCGGCTTGGGTTGGAACGGCGGAAAAGGCAGCATCATCATTACCAATGGCGGGAGATTGATTCTGAGGCAGTGGCATCCCACGGCCTCCATCCAGGGCGAATCGGTGCTGGAGATTACCGGAACGGGCACGGTGGTAATCACTGGGAATTACGTCAATTCGGTCAGCAATTATGTCAGCAATGGCAAAATTACCGCCAATGGCAGCCCCAACGTGGCGTATGGGTTTGACCCGGGCGCGAACGAGACCACCCTCCAGGTCGCTCCGCCGCAGCGAACGATCACGGGTGCTACCGCCAGCGGCGGCAACCTGACGTTCACGTACCAAACCACGGCGGGGCACTTGTATCACCTTGAAAGCACCCCCAGCTTGTCCCCCGCCTCGTGGACGCGCCTGACGGACAGCACGACGAACGCGACCGGAGCATCGGTGACATTCACCTTCCCGATGAGTGGCGACCAGAGATTCTATCGGACGGTCTCACCCTAGTCGCCGAGAACGGGTCAGCCAGCGTGCGACGAAGCGGCTCTGGACCGGTTTGCGGAAAAGGGAGAGCAGGCTTGGGCCGATGTGCCTGATGCGGCCCTTTGGGTCCGAGAGCTCAGAGGGAGAGGGTAAATGCCGCCGGCGTCAGCGGTCAGCCTTTTACAGGGGTTTCTATACCTTGCGCAAAGGCCGGCGCTCCTCGTGGCGGAGACCAGGCGCTGGGTAATAAGAAGGACGCCCAATACCTGGGCAAGGTTGAGGTGCCCTGGTAGCCGGCCAACCAGGGACACTTTGGCCAGTTGATTAGAGTTGGTGGCCGGCGCGAGTCTCTGTCTTCACCTGTTCAAGCCGGCGGTTCCGGATTCGACGAGGCGAGACCTGGTGCTTTCGCCTCGGCTCGGGCGAGATTACCCTGCTGCGCTTGTGCCCGCCAAACTCCGGGTGTTAGACCGGGGCGCAACTCACGTTATCGGCCCTGGCCCCTGGGAGCGCCGGCATCCCTGCCGGCACCTTGCAACATCGCCCGATTTGAGGTAAACCCCAAAGTGTCCCGCGAGAGCACGCCGGCAGGGATGCCGGCGCTCCCAGGGGCCGATAACGTGAGTTGCGCCCGTTAGACCGACCTTCTTATGAAAGAGCTTGCAGAAGTACCTGGGGATCTGCAAAGCCGAGGCGAAAGGCAATGTCCTTGATCGAGAGCGTAGTTTGAGCAAGCAAATCCCGCGCGAGGGTCATCCGAATGTCCAGGAAATATTGGTGCGGGCTCAGCCCGGTATGATGCGCGAAGGCCCGTCGGAACCAACGGTAGCCGACTTTGAGTTCGCTGGCCAGAGCCGGCATGTTGAGGCGAGTTCTCCCCGGCTTCCCGCATGCGAACGACCGCCTGGTGAATAACGCGCAAGCCGGGGTCATCCCCTGCCAGCGTGGATTGCTGGGTGGAATACAGCAAGGCCAGCACGCACTCCGTGGTTCCGGCCATAATTTGTTGCAGGGCCGGATGATTGCTGCGCGTCGCCTCCATGAGGCTGGTGAACAAGCCCAGCAATTGGTTCTCCTCGCCCGCCCGCAGGACCGGGCGATCGGGGGTGAAGAAGCCGTGGCGCACCAACCGCTGCGCCATCTGCTCCGTTGAATCCCACCCAATGCTCATTCCAACCAGTGGCGGCAGCCGGGCCGTAACTGTGCCACACGCCGGGAAAAAGCAGCATCACGCTGCCGGCGTTTACTCTCACCCGCCCGGAGGCCGCGGACCTGAACCAGCCGCTGCCGGAAGAGATGTAGATGACCTGGTATTCATCCAGGAGCCGCCCCTTGGGGGTATTGAAGGCGTAGCCCTTCGGATGGCCCGCCGGAGGGTAAGCTGTGCCCGGGCCAAGGTGCGATTCGCCCACGGTGGTGATGAATAGACCCCAATGCCGATCACGTGTGGCTACCGGGAAGTAACGGTAAGAGGTTTGTGGCGCGTGCTCCAGCACGGCTCCAATGTTCCATCCAGCGAACGGCCAGCGCAAGGGAAAAATGAGCTAGCAACAATGCTGGAAGAGGTGAGCTAGGGCGCGTCACTCCGTGCGCGCCGGGCAGCCACAGAGAATGACGGCGCGCACGGAGTGACGCGCCCTACCGCCATCACTGACCGGTTACGCTGGCCAAAATCTCCACTAGAATGGCCAGAACTTCCCCTGCACCTACGAGTCGTTGCCTAAAGTGACTACTTAGTATGGTCCATCGAGTGCAGGCGCCTTGCAGGAATTCCCGAGGTGTGCACCTGGCGTGGGAGCGACTTTGCAAGGCGGGACAGCATGATGGCCATCCGTAGCCAACCAATACTGTCTGCAACGAACTCAAACACATACCCGCCCAACCCAAGTGAAAACAATAAGAACCCAATCCCTCATCCGCTGCCTGTGCGGTGCTGCGTTCTCTGGCCGACACCGGCCTTCAGGCGCAAACCCTCCCCGTCACCGCCGGCTTGCAGCTCTGGCTAAATGCCGACGTGGGTGTCACCACCAACGCCAGCGGGCAGGTGACGGCGTGGGCCGACCAATCGGGGCTGGGCAACAACGCCACACAGCCTACCACAACGAGCTCGCCCACCCTACGCCCTTAATTCATTGAACGGCCACGCCACCTTGCGCGTCTCCGGCTCTCAGTTCATGGAGGTGCCCAACGCCAACGGCATTGACAATCTGCTCAACGACGTGACCATTCTCACGGTCGTCAAGTACGACAACCTCAGCGGTTACCGAGGCGTGCTGTCAAAGACCACCGGGGGTGTCGGGTCGCCCTTTGATTTTTGGAGCAATGCCAGCGCCAACGGCGGCCGGACTTCACTCTATTTGGGCAATGGCACAGCCAGCGCCGCCACCCTCAGCACGATCCCGCCTCCCGTAGGCGTCTTTAATGTCCTGGGTTTCCGCTGGAAGGACGGGGTCTCGGATCAGTTTCTAAACGACTTCAACATCGGCAGCGCCGCCAACGCAGCGGTGACGGCCAACGGACCCAACAACCTGCGCATTGGCCGGCGCTTTGACGGCACCGTTCAACTCGTGGGCAACGTGGCCGAAATCCTGATCTACCAGCCGGCGCTATCCGATGCCGACATCTATAACATCGCCAAGACCTACTTCCAACCCAAGTACGGGCTGGTCTTCGATATCCCCTCCACCGTTAACATTACCTCTCCGACCAACAACACAACGGTCGCCGCGGGCACGGCCATCCCGATGAGCATCAGCACCTCCGACCCGGACGGCTATGCGGCCAGGGTGGCGGTGTATGGCAACGGGACCCTTATTGGGACCGGGAACGCGGTGGGGACCAATGGCAGCAGCACTTTCCAGCTCAGTGTGGCGGCGGCTTACCCTGGGGTTATGACGTTGACGGCGGTGGCTACGGATAATGCCGGCCACCCGGCTACTTCGGCGCCCGTGGTGGTGAACATCACCGGTTCCGTTCCGACGAGCCCCGTGCTCACGGGTCTCAAGGTCTGGCTGAAAGCGGATGCCGGCGTTACTACCAATCTCAGCGGCGGGATCACGACTTGGACCGATCAGTCCGGCAATGGGAATGACGCGGTGCAGGCCGACGACATGCTTGCGCCGCTGGTGGTGCCCAATGCGGTCAATGGCAACCCGGTGTTGCGATTCAATGGCATCGCGCCCTCCGCCCAATACCTGGAGGTGGCTGATGCGGGAACAGCTTTTGTTACCAACGACTTCACGACTTTCGCCTTGGCCCGTTTTGTGGGCAGTTACCCGGCCCTCCGGCAAAACGTTTGGAGCAAATGCAACACCAATGGTTTGGCCGGCCCGGTTGATTGGTGGCTCAACACGACAACCGGCGTGCCCGACTGCTATCGCGGCGACGGGACGACGAACTGGGCCCATTTCGCCGGGACGACCGGCCCGACGCTGGGAGCATACTCGGTCCTTGGGTTGCGCGTCACCGGTTTGGATGGTGGGGTCTCCCATTACCTGGGATTTGCCACCAACGGGTCCGGCACGGCCTTTACGAACACCGCCGACGCCGGCTTGCCGCTGCGCATCGGACGCCGGTTCGATGGCGGCACGCAACTCAACGGCGACATCGCGGAAATCCTGCTCTACGACCAGGCCTTGAGCGGGGCGGATCGCACCAACGTGACCGCTTACCTGTACGGCAAGTACAATCTGGTCCAGCCCTACAATGCCACTCCCCCGCCAGCCCTCGCGATTACCAGCCCCGCCGACGGGGCAACGATGCCCGCGCCTTCCGCCGTCACTTTCGCCGCCACAGCCTCTTCTGCCGGCGGCACCATCACGCGCGTCACTCTGTCCGCTAACGGCGTGGTGTATGCCACTCTCACCAATGCCCCGTACCAGGTTCGGCTGGATCTGCTGACACCGGGATTGGTCACGTTTACGGCGGTCGCCCTGGACAATTGGGGTTTCCAGACGAGCACCTCCGCTGTGGTCACCGTGACGGGCAGCGCCAGCGTGCCGGCGGTAACTAATGGCCTGCGGGTATGGCTGGCCGCCGACGTGGGCGTGACCACCAACGCGGCGGGGGCAGTGACCGCTTGGGACGACCAATCGTTGAATGGCAACGGCGCAGTAGCCCCCAACGAAGCGACCGCGCCCTTGCTTGTGGACAATGTCGTCAACGGCAAGCCGGTCCTGCGCTTCGCTGGCGGCAACCCGGGTCAGTTCCTGGAAGTGCAAACCGATACGTCTTTCACGGCCGGGGATAACTCGAGCTTTGCGCTCGTTAAGTTCAATAACTTCTCCGGGACGCCGGCGTATCGAACGATTTGGACCAAGACCGCCAATAATCAGTACGCGGCGCCGACCGATTGGTATTTTGCCAGCTCGACGGGCGCGGCTAACCTGATTCGCGGCGCCGGCGCCGCCGGCACCTACGGCAGCGTCGTCGGCGGGGCTGCGCCGGCGGGGTCGTTTGCGGTGGTCGGGTTCAAAGCCAGCGGCTCGGCCATCAGCCAGTATATCGGTTACAATGTCACCGGATCGGGCAGCATCGCCCAGACGCCAGTGGATTTCGGCTATCCTTTGCGCATTGGCCGCCGGTTTGACGGTGGGGTGCAAATGAACGGCGATATCGCCGAAATCCTGATCTACGACCATGCGGTATCCGACGCTGAGCGCTTGCAAATAGTTAATTATCTCAACAACAAATGGGGCATCGGCGTCGTCCAGTTGGCCAATGTGCCGCCCACCCCCGTCATCCTGACGCCAACCAACGGAATGTCGGTCTCTGCCCCAAGCACGATCAGCTTCGTCGCCCAAGTGACTGATCCAGATTCCCCGATCTCGCAGGTGGATTTTCTCGTCAACGGAATGGTAGCAGCCTCTCGCACTACCGCGCCTTACCAGATTCCGCTCCAAGTGCTCACGCCGGGAACGCTAACGCTTCAGGTTCGGGCCACGGATTTCTGGGGTGCCGTCAGCAATTCGGCGCCCGTGGCAGTGACGGTTACGGGCAGTGGGCCGGCCGCGCCTCCCGTTACCGGTTGCGCCCTCTGGCTGAAAGCTGATGCGGGTGTTACCACCAACCTCGACGGCTCCGTCGCGACATGGGCCGATCAGTCCGGCAACGGCAACAATGCGTCCCAGGATATGTTGCTCGGTTACCCCTCGCCGCTGTTGACCAGCGATGCCGGTGGCCGCCCCGTGTTGAACTTTGACGGCACCATCCGGTATTTGGTGGTCCCCGACGCGGTCAGCCTGGAGCTTACCAACGACATGTCGCTCTTCTGTGAGGCCAGTTGCGATGACTTCTCGGCCGTCAATATGCTCTGCAACAAGGGGTTTCTAACTCAGCCGCATCCCTTTAACTTCTATGTCAACACTGCCGGTCAAACGGTGGTGAGCCGCGGCGATGCCCGGGGCACCAGCACCATCACCAGCACCACCGCACTAACCGCCGGGACCAACGCGATATGCGGGTTCACGGTCCAGGGCTCAACGGGCACCGAATACCTCCAAGGCTTAGTCAGCGGTGCGGGCCAATTTGGTTACGGCACAATTGACGACGCGGCGCAGCTCTACATCGGCACGCGCGATGCCTTAGACCTTTATTTTAAGGGAAATATCGGCGAGTTGCTCATCTACGATCACGCCCTCATAGGCAGCGAATTGCAGTTGGTCAATTCGTATCTGGCCGGGAAGTACGGGGTCGCGACCGCCCAAATATCTAGCGAACCGCCCACGTTGAATGTGGCTATGGCGAGCGCAAACGCGGTTCGGGTTTCCTGGCTGGCAGGCTACGCCGGCTTCGTTCTGGAAGGGCGCACGAACCTCACCCTCGGCGCGTGGTCGCCGATTGCCACCAACCCACCGAACAATCAAATCACGCTGGGCACCACCAATGTCGCAAGGTTCTTCCGTTTGCACGGCCAATAATGCAGTTTACGAGGTGAGAGGGCCGGCGGCTGCATCGCCGGCCCTTCGCCTCCCAGGCTTGAAAAACAGTTTAAGCACAGAACAGCCATATGAATCTGAGAGTCAAAACACCCCGCGGGGGAGCCGCGCACCGCGAGCCGGGTCCGCGGGCTTTTACTTTGATTGAATTGCTGGTGGTGATCGCGATCATTGCGATACTAGCGTCGTTGCTTCTGCCCGCGCTCTCCAAAGCGAAGGCCACTGCGCTCAGGTCCCAATGCGCCAGCAATCTCAAACAGTGGGGAATTGCCATGATCATGTACGCGGCGGATAACCACGAATACTTCCCGGACAATTCGGGCGGGCACGATTTGAGCTGGATGGCACTGAGCCTGAACACCACGTTCTTCCAGCCCTATCTGTACCCGAACCACAAAGGCAAGGTGGTGGCTGGCAGCGTCATTCAGCGCACCCGCAACGATGTGCTTTATTGCCCGACGGATGATTGGCACCGGATTGCTGAAACGGGCGCCTTGGATACTGATCCCATACTCATTGGTTATTTTTCCCTCCCGGGCCGCACTCCTAACGGTTGGCCTTACGATTCCGCTGGCCTTCAGGGATGGCACTTCCGGCCCAAATTCGGCGGGCCTTACCGGCTGGCCCCGACCATGAGTGACCGGCTGCAGTCAGTAGGCTCGTGGAGCATTCCTGCCAATAAGGGAAGTGTGAAATGGGTAACGACCTGGACGGACGGGGTCACTTACCGGACCGCCAGTCATCGAGGCATAGCGGATGTTCCAACGGGAGGCAACCTCCTGTTCGAGGATGGTCACGTGGACTGGCGGAAGTTTAATCTGAACAATGCGCGGGCCACGATTGACGTGGGCTCGATGAGTTCATCCTGGGTGCTTTTCTATAAGCCGCCCAACATCGTCACCAATTTGTGAACTTTTCTATGCGCTGTTCTTCGTAAAAGAACCTGAGAGCAAGGTGTCAGTCCTGAATGGCCCTTAATTACGAAATAAAAGACACAATAGAGCAGCGGATAGCGAACGTTTTCAGGTCTTTGATAGTCTAGGATTGGCACTCCGGCGCTCATCGGGCGCAGTATGGCCATGAGCTTTCCGTTGTGAGCCATCACCCACAACCGGCAGAGTACAACGTCCCAGCGGTTCAGAGAGAACCGAACCGTGCGCGCAATGACCGGCGGATTTGGTTGAGTGTTCCTGTTGGACAACTAACGCGATGCGTGAGCGGCGGGAGGCAGCCGCCACGGACGTTGGCACACTAGGTGAACTGAACGGCTGCCTCCCGTCCGTTCCACGCAAAAGTCCGGCGACCGGTGACAATGCTTCGTATCTAAAGGCCAAAAAGACGCAGGGTTGGCACGATAAACAACGGTGACGATGCCAGCAGAGTCACCAGCGTCCATGTCCGTGCCAGCGCCACGGGCCAGGTGTGGATGCTCAACCGGCTTTCGGCCAATACAAACACGCCCTGAAGGACGAAGAACAACACCATGCTGAAAGCCGCCGAGGTGCCGAGCGCAACCAATATGGGCCAGCCATGGAGAACGCCACTCACGAAGAACGAACCTAAAACCCCGAGGCCGGCACCACCGCGGCGTGCCAGCGGCCAAAAGATGAACGTGCGAAGCCACGCACTCATCATCCTATTCCAGCGTTGTCCCCAGAACTCTCCCACACTGCGCGCCGCTATCGGCGTGCGATGCATCAGTGGCCACGAATGCCCCGCCACCAGAAAGCACAGGCCGAGTATTTCGTAGAAAAGCGGCACCCCAGCATAAGCGAGTGCCACTCCCGCAGCCAGGCGCAGCAGTTCGATCGCGGTGCTGCTCGGATGCCGCGTTTGCAAAAGCGTCAGCAACGCGGCCGATGCCATGCATGCGTTGAAGAGAACATGCCAAATAGCGGGTAGTAGCAGGCCCTTGCGAACCTGCGGCCGAATGCGCCAACACTCGCGGCCTGAGAGCCTCTGTCTGGCCTCAGTGGTCAGTTCAACCGCGAACACCAACGACGCGCCGGCAACGAAGGCGAAAAGGGCGCGTGTAACCTGCGTTCCGGATGCGAACCATGACGCGACAAACAGGCCAACAACGAACAGCCCAGCGCACATACGCCAAACGCGTCGCCGGCGATCTCCAATCGCGACTTGAGAGCAATTGAGCGCCATGGTGCGGAAGTCGCGACTAATGAATCAGGTCAGGCACAACCGCTGGAACCTGCGCCAAGACGAAGCCCGGGAGGATCGATTCTCCCAGACCACTGAAACTGCAAGGGGCAACGGCTGTTGCCTGCACCGGCTTGGGCTGGCTCATTGTCTGTAGTGCTCGAACGCCAAATACAAGAAAGCTGCCCAGCCTACAAGCACGCTGAACACGATGCCAACGAGTGCCCTCCACAATATCCGTCTCACTCCGTAGCGCGGAATGCCGGACAGGCTAGCAAGTCCGGTGATCAAGTTGCTCACCATGAGCCAGAAGATACAGACCGCAAGCGTATGACAAGTCGCTATTGCCTCCACCTCATGAAAAACAAGCTGGCCCGTCCCCATCAGCACCAGACACACCACCACCGAGGCAAACGGGAGAATCAGGCTGTATCGGGCAGCTAGCTCCTCACTTGGTGTGTCGCGAACCATCTTCATACGCTGCCCAACAGTATGTTTGGGACAAAGACCGTGCATTGGCTCGTGCACGGTTGACTTTTGTAAGGAGTGGTATTTCCAAATGGTTATGAAGGCAGCCCTGCGAATTCCTATTAAGGACTACCGCAGAAAAAGGAATCTGAAGATCCTGCTGTTCGAGCCACCGTTTCCCGGTCGGCGGTTCCTGGTGCGGATGAATGGGGCACCCTGGCCGGCCGGTGGCGGGCCGGTGTCGTTGACGCGCCTGATGACGGCTTTGCGCAAGGCACTGGTGAGGGCAGGAGGTGGCGACCGCTGACCTGGATTACACTCACGGGTGCATTGAAGCGAGTGACCCGGGTTCCGGCAAGCGTGTTTCTTCCGCGCGTGAAAGAAAAGCCCTCTTGATTTGGAGGGACTTACGACGATTCAGCCAAATAATTTCACCCCCAAACCGGCCCCCGCCCGCGGCCCAATAACGTTAACGGTATGCGTAACCGTGCGCCCATCAACCACTTCCCGCCAACACTATTTTCACCCGACGGCTCCCCTATATATGGAGGGGCGTATTTATTTTGGAAGCCTGCTCGTAGGCCAAAGTCCAAAGTCCTGAGTCTAAAGTCCTGAGTCTAAAGTCTAAAGTCGGGGTGGAGTGGGGTGCGGTTGCTCGACCGCGCAGCGCGGAGGACGGGCGGGGGCGCGAGAGGCAAATTGCTATCAGTTTCCAGCGAAGACGAGGCTCGCCCTGACAACCATTTAGGAGTAATGATGAGACACTTAATGAAAATGTTGGCTGCTGTCGGCTGTTTGCTGTTGACGGTTTCCGCGGCGTATAACTCGCGCGCGGTCGCCGGGCCGGATGGCGACAAGCCGGAGTTGAAGTCCAGGTTTGTTGCGGCCACGCGAGTGAGCATTGTGGATGGCCGCTGGCACATCAACGGAAAGCTGACCTACGGCGGCGCCCGGGCGGAGGGATTGCTGCTGAACGTCCGCATGGTCAACGCCACGTTCGAGGATTCCCACCGGCCTGCGTTCGACGCCGAGGCGAACACGGACGCGTTTATCGCGCACATTCCCGATTACGTCGCGCAGGGTGTGCTGGCCTTCACGCTCAATCTGCAAGGTGGCATGCCGGGTTATGAAGGGGCGGCAAACTCGGCGTTCAATCCGGACGGGTCCTTGCGCGCTTCGTATCTGAAGCGAGTCCAGCGGGTGATTGAAGCGTGCGACCGGCACGGCGCGGTGGTGATCCTTGGGTGCTACTACCAGCGGCAGGACCAAGTGCTCAAAGATGACGAGGCGGTTCGCGCCGGCGTGGTCAACGTGGTGAAGTGGATTCAGGCGTGCGGGTTTGGGAACGTCGTGCTGGAGATCGCCAATGAGTTTGGGCACAGCGGTTATGATCATCCGCTGCTGAAGACTGCCGATGGACAGGTCGCGCTCATTCGGCTGGCGAAGCAAACCGCGCCCGGCTTGCTCGTGTCCACCAGCGGTTTAGGGGACGGCGCGCAGGACGAAGCCGTCGCCAAGGCCAGCGATTTCCTGCTCATCCACTTCAACTCGACCCGGTTGGAGGACATTCCGCCGCGTATCGCCTCCTTAAGACGTTACGGCAAACCGATCGTCTGCAACGAGGACGAGAAAACAGGTGAGGCCGGCGCAAAAGCGGCTGAGCTTTGCGTCGCGAATGGCGCGTCGTGGGGATTGATGGAAGAGAAAGTGAACCAGCACTTTCCGTTCACCTTTGACGGTGCGGCGGATGACCCCGTAGTCTATGCCCAATTGAAACACCTTGCGTATAACCCAGCCGCCCCCGGCGGGGACCCCAGCGTGTATTTCCCGCCCCCGGAGTCCAAAGGCGGCTGGCGAAAGCTCGACGCACCGGAGGACATTCGCCGCCTGGCCGGCATGGACCCCGCCAAGCTGGCTGAACTAAAACAGTGGTTGCTCGATTCGGACAACCGCACGTTCGCGGCTGACGTGATTCGCCACGGCTACATCGCCCTGGAGGTGGAACGTGGCAACAGCGCCAAGACCGACACTCGCCGCGTGGCGTCGGTTTCCAAAGCCATCTGCGCAACCGTGCTGGCCATTGCCTCCGAGCGCAGCCAGCACGGCCAGACGCCGAAGAAGATGAGCTTTGATGACCTGGCATTCCAGTTCATTCCCTGGGCGCAACCGCTCAGCGATCCGCGCAAGGCGAAGATTACCGTGAAGCAGTTGCTCAATCACACCTCCGGCATCTGTCCCGAGGCGGTCGGCGCCCCCAACGACGGGACGTGGGAATACATCCTCGGCCTGAGCGGCGATGAGCGGACGGCGAAACTCGCCTTCGATCCGGGGACGGCTTGCGGTTATTCGACGATCGCTTTCGCCCATGCGGCGCTCGTCTGCGAGAACGTCACCGGCATGCCTTACGATCGGTTCGCCATTGAGGCATTGTTCAAACCGCTCGGCATCGAGCATTGGTGGTTTCAGTATTACAAGGGCGGGCCGGGCATTGGGCGGCATCCGTCGCATGGCCTGGGACTGTCCTCGCGCGACCTGGCCCGCATCGCCTACTGCATGTTGCACGATGGCCGATGGCAGGAGCAGCAGGTGATCCCGCGATGGTTCGTCGCGCAAACCGCCGCGCCGACCCAGGACGTGAAGACGCCGGAGCTGCGCTGGAAGCTGAACCCGCAGGTCTTCTCTTCCGGCTGGGAATTGCCCGCGCGGCACTGGCCCGCCAGTGGTCGCAGCGGCAAGGGTATCCCCGCGGACGCCCGCGAGAAACCCGGCTCCGGCGGACAACTCATCGCCTTCGTGCCGAGCCTCGACCTGGTGGTCACTCGGCAGACTGGTGGCAGCGGCGACTGGCAATTCGAGGAGTATCTGCGGCGGGCGTGTGCGGCGGTGGTGCAGGAGTCCGAACCGTGAAGAACGGGAACTCTCCGGCCTGGCGAGAGGACTCCACGGGTTTGACCGTTCCAACAATCCTCTGACTCGTGGGAGATGGGGCGGTCTGTTCCCCCTCACCCCTGCCCTCTCCCTTGGGGAGAGGGAGAACCGTCGGCTAGGCGTTGGCAAATCGCGAGTGCCAGGTATCTCGCGAGTCGGACTGCGGGGCTCCCTCTCCCCAAAGGAGAGTAACTGTTTAGCGGAGTCTGGACATTGTCCGTGGCAAAATTTCGCTCAGCCCGGCAGGGCGGTAGAAAATAGCCCACCGATTCATCGGTGGGTGCGGGGGCGGGTGGGCGCGTAAGTCCCGGCAGGGACGAAAGCATTCTGCCGTCCCAGAGGGGACTTATTGCCCGCGCGGCTTGATCTCACAGGAAGATGATCTGGCCCTGAGCGTCTTCCGGCAGCGCTGCCTTGGAGAGTGCCTCCAAATCGGCGATGCACCGGCCAATCGAGAGGTCCAGTTGCCGGGCGAACACCACGGTGGCAAACGGCTCGCCCGCGCGCTGGCACTTCACCGCCTCGACGATCAAGTCCTCATCCTGGCTGAACAGCATCCGGCCCAGTTCGCGGGCGCGACGGAGCAACTCAGCGTCGGGAGCGCGCGCGGCTCCATCCTCTTGGGCCGTTAGCACGTCCACGCCACGCCGCCGCAAGCCCCCGGTGATAGGGCGCGGCGCATGCACATCCATGTAAAGACCGAGGCTCATCCGCCCCGGCGCTGGGCAGCAAGGCGCCGCTGGAGCGGGGATTGTCCGTTGGCAGCGCGCATGGCACGAATGCGCTCATCCTGCTGCTCAATTTCCGCGTCCACCTCGATTTGGTGGTCGTAGTACCAGGCCAGTGCGGCATATACCTGGGCCAAAGAAAGATGAGGATGGTTCTCCTGGATCGTCTCCGCGTTCCACCCGTATGCCAAGTGGTCAAGCACCACCTCGACGACTTTAACGTTGGTGTCATCCACCCACGGACGCCCCTGTTCATCGAGGCGAATATGCGGCGCGCTGTTCACCGTTGCTATCACGGCACAACTTTAACCGAGTCTGACTCGGAATCAAGGGCACACCTGGCGTGCCTCGGCCTCCCGATGCGATCAGGTACCGAAGAGAGCGGAAAAGACTTGATGAATTGCTCGTCGCCGGAGGCATCAGCCGAGCGCAGGCGGACAAGCTTTACGCACCAGTCAAATAACCCTTTGTTCCCGGGTGGTTAGGGGGCTAAGTTCTGATTCGCTGATGCACAGTAATCAGACCAATCGAGTGGCCACGCCGGAGCAGAGCGTTATGCGCAGCTCAGATCCCCTGCCCGAGTTGCTGGCCCCCGCGGGCGATTGGGAATGCGCACGGGCGGCGGTCGAGAACGGGGCGGACGCGATTTACTTCGGGTTGGAGAAGTTCAACGCCCGCATGAGGGCCGACAATTTCACCGAGGCCGATTTGCCGAAGCTGATGGAGTTCCTGCACCGGCGCGGCGTGAAGGGCTATGTCACCTTCAACATCCTGGTCTTCGAGAACGAGATGGCCGACGCCGGGCAATATGTGCGGGCGATGATTGCGGCGGGAGTGGATGCGGCGATCGTGCAGGATGTCGGCATGTGCCGGTTGATTCGCCAGCACTCGCCCGATTTCCCGATCCATGTCTCGACGCAGATGACCATCACCAGCGCCGCCGGGCTGGAGTTCGCCCGCGACCTCGGCTGCAACCTCGTCGTCCTGGCCCGAGAATGCTCGCTTAAGGAAATCGCAGCCCTGCAGGCCTCCCAAGCTGCTCGCGGTCCATCACTGCCTGGCCTGCCTACGCTTCCGTTGGAGGTCTTTATCCACGGCGCGCTGTGCGTCGCTTACTCGGGCCAATGCCTGACCAGCGAGGCGCTGGGTGGCCGCTCGGCCAACCGCGGCGAGTGCGCGCAGGCCTGTCGGATGCCTTATGAGCTGGTCGCCGATGGGAAGCTCGTTCCTCTCGGAGACCGGAAATACCTGCTCAGCCCGCAAGACCTGGCTGGGTTGGAAGTGCTGCCGGAGTTGGTGCGGCTGGGAGTGGCGTCGTTGAAGATCGAGGGCCGGCTTAAGTCGCCCGAATACGTTGCCAATATAACGCGCATTTACCGGGAGGCGCTGGATCGGCTGGGAGTTGGCAGCAGCCGACGTGAGGCGGCTCTGACGCAGAAGTCCGAAGAGAATCAGAGCCGCCTCACGTCGGCTGCTACGATCGCTGCGGGCCGCTACGCGATGGAGATGGCGTTCTCGCGCGGGCTTTACACCGGCTGGTTCCGCGGCACAAATAACCAGGCGCTGGTGCATGGGCGGTTCGGCAAGAAGCGCGGGGTGTTCCTGGGCGAAGTGGCGCGCGTCGAGGGCGAGCGGGTCTGGCTCAAACTGCAAGCGGCGCTCAAGCCGGGCGACGGAGTGGTCTTCGACGCCGGGCATCCCGAAGGGGAGGAAGAAGGGGGAAGGGTTTATGAAGTCCGAGGGCCGAAGTCCGAAGTCCGAAGTGGTGCGCTGGCGGAACTGGGGTTTGGGCGGGGAGATATTGATTTCAGGCGCATCCACACCGGAGATAAGCTTTGGAAGACTAGCGACCCAGAGCTTGAGCGGCGGCTGAGGCAGAGTTTTGAGGGTGACGCAGCCGAGGTTTAGCGCCCGGTCCAGATGGAGGTGCATGGGCTGGCCGGCAAACCGCTCACCCTCATCGTCCGCGACGACTTGGGGCACGTCGTGCGCGGGGATTCGAGGATGGCGCTGGCCCGCGCGGAGAAGCAGCCACTTACCAGTGAGCGATTGCGGGAACAGCTCGGTCGCCTGGGCGGCACGCCCTTCAAACTGGGCGAGTTGAAGAACTGCCTCGAGGGCGGCGTGGTGTTGCCCATCAGCGACCTGAACCGGTTGCGCCGCGAGGCGGTGAGCGAGTTGGAAGCACTGCGCGCACAGCCTAAGAGATGGAGCCTCGAGTGCGGAATGCCAGGTGAAGCCGCGCCGTCTTCCGCTCCCGATCCCGCACTCCGGACTCCGCACTTGATCGTCCTGGTCCGCACTTTCCCTCAACTCGAAGCGGCCATGAATAGCGGGGTGACGACGCTTTACTGCGAGTTCGAGGACCCGAAGAAGTATCGGGAGGCGGTGGCCGCTGGCGCGGCGCCGCAAGGTGGAGACCGGCGCGCCAGTGGAGATATTCGTCGCGCCGCCGCGGATCTTTAAGCTGGGCGAGGAGTGGACGCTGAAGCAGGTACGCTCGTGCGAGGCGGACGGTTACCTGGTGCGCAATTACGACCACCTGCGCTTCTTCGCCAACGACCGGCGCATCGGCGATTATTCGCTCAACGTCGCCAACCGGCTGGCGGCGGAGTACTTCAAGGAGCGATTCGGCCTGGAACGGGTCACGGCATCGTATGATCTCAACGACGCCCAACTCGAAGCGCTGCTGGGAGCGGCGCCGCCGGAGTGGTTCGAGATCACCATCCACCAGCACATGCCGATGTTTCACATGGAGCACTGCGTGTTCTGCGCATTTCTGTCGAAGGGCACGGATTACACCAACTGCGGACGGCCCTGCGACAAGCACGACCTGAAACTGCGCGACCGGGTGGGCGCGGAACACCCGGTCAAGGCGGACGTCGGTTGCCGCAACACGGTGTTCAATGCGCTGGCCCAGACGGGTGCCGAGCACGTCTCGCGCTTGCTGGCGTTGGGCGTGCGACATTTCCGGATCGAGTTCCTCAACGAAACCCCCGGCCAGGTCGCCGAGACGATCGCCGCCTACCGCCAGTTGCTCGAAGGCAGGATCAGCGGTTCGCAGGTCTGGCGCGAGTTGAGGCTGCTGAATCAGCTTGGCGTTACACGGGGGCAGCGCCGGGCGTGAGTTATGAGAAGATGTGTGGGCATTCTCCTGTGTTTGGCTTTTGCCGCCATGAAGGCTTTTGGGGGCGCGGAGCCGGCCAAGAGCGCGGAGGGTGTTAAGCGCGAGGCGCCTATGGCGGCAAACTCGAATACAGGCGAAAGACCCATTCCTCAACTGTCCGCCAACACGAACGGCACGTCCAAACTCCCGCTGATGAGGGAGGCTCGCGGGCCGGCGGCGCCAGTCGCCGCGTCGCGCGCCGTGGCAACTCCGGCTTCGGCTGACTCCAGGCGGTCCTTCTGGATCGTGGTGGCAGCGGTGGTGGTGATGGCGGCGAGCTACCTCGTGAACCGGCTGCTTTCCCGCTCGGGGCGGTCGTGAGGGGATTCACGATTCAGGGGGAAACATTTCTATTCTTTATGCGCGCGGGTTGTTGTAAATAAGCAGGCTATGAGAGCGGCTGTTCTGCATGGCAAGGAACTGATTCGAGTCGAAAACGTCACCCCGCCAGCGTTGCGGGCGGGAGAGGCGCGGGTTCAGATCGAGGCGGCGCTGACGTGCGGGACTGACCTGAAAGTCTTCAAGCGCGGATACCACGCCCGGATGCTCATTCCCCCTACGGTGTTCGGGCACGAGTTCGCGGGAGTCATCACTGAGCTGGCGCCGGAGGTCGCGGGCTGGCGCGTGGGCGAACGCGTGGCGGTGGCCAATTCGGCGCCGTGCGGGGCGTGCTTCTACTGCCACAATCGCCAGGAGAACCTGTGTGACGACTTGCTCTTTCTGAACGGCGCCTACGCCCGATCCATTGTGATCCCCGCGCGAATCGTGCAGAAGAACCTGCTGCGGCTCAAGCCCGAGACCAATTTCCGCGACGCGGCGCTGGTGGAGCCGCTGGCTTGCGTGGTGCAGGGAGTCGAAGATACGCATCTGGCCGCCGGGCAGCGTGTGCTGGTCATTGGGGCGGGGCCTATCGGCCTGATGTTTGTCGCGCTGGCTCGGCACCTGGGTTGTCATGTGACTGTGGCGGGCCGGGGCAAGAAGCGACTGGAGGCCGCCCAACGGCTCGGGGCGGAACAGGTCCTCAATGTGGGCGAGCAGAGTGGCTTGGCGGACGCGATTCCCGCCGGCTCGATCTTCGACGCGGTTATCGAGGCGGTCGGCAAACCGGAGACCTGGGAAACGGCCGTGCGGCTGGTGCGGAAGGGGGGCACGGTGAATTTCTTCGGCGGCTGCCCGTCCGGCACGACGGTGGCGCTGGAAACCTCGCTCGTCCATTATTCCAACCTGACCCTGCTGGCCAGCTTCCACCACACGCCGCGGACGGTTCGGCGCGCCCTGGAGTTCATCGAGACGGGCGTGGTGCGCTCAGACGATTTTGTGGATGGCGAATGTTCGCTAACCGAGCTGCCCATGCTGTTCCGGTCTATGGCCTCCGGGAACCGGGCGGTGAAGACGCTGGTGCGGGTTCACGAATGAAGCTCTGGTGTTTTCTCCTGGGCGTGGTTGTGGTAGGCTGTGGGGCGGCTGATAAGGCCGGAAAGGATCATATGCAACTGACCAGTTCTGCGTTTAACGAGGGCGCGGCGATTCCCGCCAAACATACCTGTGACTCCAGCAACGTCTCCCCGCCGCTGAAATGGACGGGGGTGCCGGACGGGGCCAAGAGCCTGGCCTTGATCGTGGACGACCCGGACGCGCCGTCCGGGACCTGGGTTCACTGGGTGCTCTACGATTTGCCGGCCACAACCACCGAATTGGCTGAGGACATGCCCAAGAGCCAATATGTCGCTGGCGGGGCTAAGCAGGGCCTCAACGATTTCCGGCATCTCGGCTATGGAGGGCCCTGTCCGCCTCCCGGCAAACCTCATCGCTACTTCTTCAAGTTGTATGCCCTGGACACCATGCTGGACCTGAAGCCCGGCTTGACCAAGAAGGACCTGGAGAAGGCGATGGACAAGCACATCCTCGCGCAGGCGCGGCTCATGGGCACCTACCAGCGAAAGTAGTTTTTCCGCTTTGTTCTATGCGTTGGTGAGCCCGTTCCCCCTCACCCCTACCCTCTCCCCAAGGAGAGGGAGCCAGGGGGTCCGGTTCTCGAAATGTTCGAGCGTGTTGGAATCGCCGACCCCCTGGCGGGTGTTCTCCCTCTCCTTGGGGAGAGGGTAGGGGTGAGGGGGAACGGGATGCCCATTGTGCCGGGCTTCAGCCAGCACCAGATCCGTATAAGGCGCGGAGCAACCTCCGCGCACCAAACGCTTCGCGCAATCCGGTTTTGGCTCCGCCGCTCTGCAATGGCCCCCCTCCCGAGAACTAACCCGGGGGCACCAACTTCTGGAACTCGGGCAATTGCCGCAGGGGCGCGAAGCGCTCTTCTTTCCTGGCGTTGGCAAGCAAATCGTGGGCCTTGGGATCGCGCTTGAGGCGCTCGGCGCTCAAATCCAGGGCCTGTTTGAGGTCGGCCAACGCTTCCGCCTCTTGCCGAGGCCGGTTTTCAGGACTGCCAGGTCGTACCAGGCTTCAGGGTTCTGGGGCATGACTTTGGTCAGCTTCTCCAGGGTCATCTCCAGTTTGGCGCATATTGCCCAGTGCGGCGTATGCCTGGGCGATGCCGAGGACGGCATTGGGATCAATCTTCGGATCATTGAACGCCTTGTCCAACACCTGCGTGGCCGCCTCGGTGTTCTGCAAATCCCGGTATCCCTCAGAAAGCGCAATGACGGCCTGGAAATCCTCGGGGTTGGCGTCGCACCAGACGCTTCAAGCTTGTCCACCGTCCGCTGCAGCTCGTTGGTTTTGCCGAAGCTGCTAGTAGGCCTGAATCAGGCCGTGCAGGGAGGCTTCGCGTCGGCCTGGGGAGAATTCAGCACCCCGTCGAGCACCTGGACAGCATGGTCGGTTTGCTGCATCTGGAGATAGGCGCCGGCAAGGTTGAAAGCCGCCTGAAAGTCCGCGGGGTTCTTCCGCACTTATCCTCCAGTTGCATGGAGGGCGTTTGGGCCTGCTCGACCTCCGCCGCTGCTTCTGGTAACTCTTGATGGTTGCTCCACAAGCCCCCGCACCTGGCCATTGTAAGGGTCCAGCTTCAGGCAGGTCTCGGCGATGAGCAGCGCATCGTCGAACCGCCGGGTTTGCAGCAGCAACTGGACGTAGCGGAAGACGGCTTCCGGGCTGTACGGGCAGAAGGCGAAGGCCTGGCGGAAGGCGAAATCAGCTTCCTTGAGCATGCGCTGATACTCCTCAGGGGTCTTGGGACGATACTCCGGCGGGCAATACGCGGGTCGGGATTCAGGCGCCAGGCATAAACGCCGGCAATGGAGCTGCGCAGCTTGGAGAAGGACTTCTGGGCGTCGTCATCGTGGATGAACTTGCGGTCGCCGGTGAAGCCGTTGCAATCATGGTGCAGGTAGGTCTTCTCGATCCAGTCGGTGATCCTCTTGATCGAGGTGTCGTAGTGAACGATGTCGCCGGTCAACCGCTTCGAGTACTGCTCCCAGAACTGGTGGTCGCGGTCGAGGATATCCTGCGGTCAGCGTGGGCAGCGGCGTGCCGGTTGACCTTCATGATGATCCCAAAGGGCGTCTCGTACGGATACATCCAATCGAGCGGGAAGCTTTCCTCGACGTAGAACTCGTTCTTGGGGTTATGGTCGAAGATCACCTTGGTCAGCAGGCCGTTGATGTTCATGACGGCGACCTGGCCGGAGACCTGCACCCGGTTGTCAATGATCTTCACGTCTTCACCCGGGCTTCAACTGGTGAAGCTGCATGCGGCGCTGGGCGTCCGCCATGTATTCCTGGAAGCATTGCTGCGAATCCTCGGGTGTCGGCGTGTAGATTTCGCGGTCCGGATAAACGCCGCCCAGGCTCTTGGCGATGTCACTTCGGGTAAGCCGCCTCCAGCAGCAGCCGGTTGAGCCGGATGCGGGTCCAGCTCTGCGGGTTCTGCTTGATGAAATCGGTCAGGTATTCCGAAAGCTGCACCTGCTTGAAACGCTCCGGTTCGTAGAGCGGGCCGGTCTTGGACAACTCGGCGATCTCGGCTCCGAGCTGCTGCTCCTTCTCCTGCGCAGACGGTCGGAGGTGTTGCCATCGGCGATTTCCTGGTCCACCGCGTCCTTCTCCTGCTGCTTCGCCTTGAGGCGTTGCTTGATCTTGAGCTCGCGTTCCAGCAACCGGTTCAAGTCCTCGGCCAGGCCGCGGCGCAAGCGCGCCTGATTGACCGGCGCGGCCGAAAGCGGCTTCTGGGTCTTGGGGCTGAGGCTGTCATACAGGTACTTGGAGAGCGGGTCCTGTTGCGGGCTCGGGCGCAGCTTGGCCGCGAAGGCGGGCAAGTCAAGTGAAGTCCTTATCGCTAAACCACGAAGTGTAGGTGCGCCGGCGCTTCTTCCACCCGGTCGCCCAGCGCCGTCGAAGAACCGTGTCCAGCGGCGACACCGCCCGGGCGAGCATGTTGGTCTGGTAATCCTTGTCCTTGAAGGCCGTGCGGACCAGCTCGCTGAAGAACGGCGGATCAATCTGCGTGCTGCGGTTGTATTGCGCGCGGATGTAGGACAGGTAGGTGCCGTCGGCCAGGGCGTTCTGGGTGATGATATAGACATCGCGGCGGTCGAACTTCTGGTCCAGCACCGGCTGGCAATCGTGCGGCGTGAAGCTCTCGCAGAAGATGATGTAGGTCGGGCAGAAACGGCCCGGATCGGTGCCGCCGAACAGCACCGCGTCCTTGGCCATCTCGGGGTAGAGCGGTTTGCCGTCCGTGCCGTTGAAGGGCGGGGTGAACATGTCGTGGCCGAACCAGTAGCCGAACCAGTGGTTGCGCTGATCGCTGTCGAACCAGTGAGCCAGCCCGGAATAGAGCGGCATGGCGGCGAAAAGGCCCAGCGCAGATAAGCAGCGGGCCGCGCTGCCGATAGATCACGAGCGCAAAGACGAACGCCAAAGCGATGGCCACCAGCAGCAGATTGGCGTAAACGGGCAGCCCGTACTGGTGCGGAGCAAAGGCCCGGACGATCCAATGCGGCAACTCAGAGAAGCTGACCTCCCCGGCAGGACCAAAGTAATGTTGCCTATCGCATTCCAGAGGCAGAACACGGCCAGCACCACCGCGACCGATGCCGCCCGCCAGACCCCAAAGCCGGAATTTCTGGTAATGGGTCGCCATGAAGGCGGCGGTCAGGGCCAGGCCGTAGCCGATCAGGCAGGCCACGATCGTATGCGAGGAGCACAGGAAGACCTTGACGAGGTCGGCCGAGGCCCTGTCCAGGCTGGGATTGAGCAGCATGATCAGCAGCGCGCCGATGCAAAGCTACATGGCGGTGAGGGAGATGATCCAGGCGCGCTCGCGCTTCTGCATCTTGAAGAAGAACACGAATGGCACCAGGGCGATGAACAGGTACACCCAGGTGAACTCATTGGCGGCGCCTTCAATGAGCATGCCCAACTGGCTGAGGTAACGGCCCGGCTCGGTGAACAAGTTGGTCGGGTTGGGCTGTTCATACTGGCCGCGGCTGATGGCGTGGAAGAAACCCTTCCACCGTGCGGGGGTAGCCCCACTCCATCGGCGGATTGGTCATGCCCGAAACCGCCATGTAGAGGTAGAACGAAACGCCCAGCACCCAGAGGCCGGCCATGATCAGGACCGGCTTCCAGTAAGTGCCCAGGCTCTTGGTGCGGATGGCCAGCCAGATGCTGGCGGCCAGCGAACCCCACCCCACGGCGTTAAAGATGACCAGCATCCCCGGCTTGGCGCCGATGTTGTGGAAGACGTGGTCGCCCGTCAAAGCCACCACCAGGTAGTCCAGCAGATAAACGACGAAATTGCCCAGGAAGGCGTCGCGGCCCAGCCGCGGATTGCCGGCCGCCAGGGCGACCTCGATGCCTATCGCCGCCGACAATGAGACTTTGATGCGAGGTGATGCAAATCCCGAACAGGAAGGCCGCCCAGTAGGCGTAGCGCAACTGGTGGGGCGCATAAATCCACCGCAACAGGCAGACCAGCACCGCCAGAAACCACGGCACGCTGGTCACCGCGATGCGGTTAACCACGCACCGACTCCCGCCACATGAACCCGTCCAACCCCAGCAGCAGCCCCGCGGAGACCGCCGACACCAGGCAGATGGCGTTTTCCCATTTGCCCGTCATTTCCTTGAGTTCCTCGATGCCCTCCATGAACATGCTGCTGCCGCGGGACACCAACAGCGCGAGCAAGCCCGCAAGCCACGGCGCCCGAGAACGCCTGGCCCACCGACACCCGCCAGGCCATGTTGCCAATGGGCAGCAGCGTCGTCCACAGCCAGCTATAAATCGTCCACACCGGATAACCGGGCGGATGGGGAATCCCGGCATAAAAGGCGCCGGTCACCAGTTCGCCCGAATCCTCCAGCGTCAATTCGGGCGCCAGCGTGCAGCAGATACACCGTCCAGACCACCCCGAAGGTGATCGCCAACGCCAGCCAGTCAATTTTCCGGAACAGCGGCGGAACGGGCGCCGGCGCCGGGGCCGGCACGGCCTTTTGTCCGCTTGCGTCCGTCGCGATCCGAATTCTTTGGTTTCATCATACGTAGTTCGTACTTCCATAGACACCATACCCAGGCCGATTTGTGCAAAGCCAGACGAAATTTGCCCGGGCAACGCTACCACGTAGCAGTTGTCAGCCCTATGGTGGGTATCCCCAGCGCGGCGGGATGCCGGAGGCTTCTGTTAATCGAGGCTTCTGCAGCCTGAAGGCTGCGATCCTGCCTGAACAGTGACCGAGAGTCTTCACGTTGGACGCCGATTTCCGCATCTACCGCCGTCATCGCAACAAGATCATCCCCGTATTGATGCCAGTTCCCTGAGACTCCCCTGGGCGGCAACCGGCCCGGGGGACGCCGCCAGAACCCGCAGGCGGTGACGCTGCGTTGGCAATCTCCGGGGCCTTCGCCTGAACTTCGCCCGTTTTGGGTTTGACCCTGCCGGGTGCGCGTTGGTAGCTTTCGCGTCCCGCTGAAGCGGGGGATTATGCGACATACAATCTCAGTTCTAGTGGAAAACAAATTCGGCGTGTTGACGCGCGTGGCCGGGCTGTTCAGCGGCCGTGGTTACAACATTGACTCGCTCAACGTTGCGCCAACGCAGGACCCGACGGCGTCACGCATGACTATTGTGACGCGCGGGGACGATGCGACGGTGGACCAGATCGTTAAGCAGCTCAATAAGCTGGTGAACGTGATGCAGGTGCAGGACTTTCGCGAGGGCGAATACGTGGACCGCGAGCTGGCGCTGGTGAAGGTGGCGGTGGACTCGAAGACCCGCGCCGAGGTGATGCAGATCACCGATATCTTCCGCGCCAAGATCGTGGATGTGCAGCCCAAGAGCCTGACGATCGAGGTGACGGGCGACGAGAGCAAAGTGGAGAAGCTGCTGAATCTGCTGAAGTCCTTTGGGATTATGGAGTTGACGCGGACCGGCAAAGTGGCGCTGCCCCGCAAGTAGCCGGGGCCAATCGCCTTGACCGGCGGCGAAAGCCGGTTAGCATGACAAGAACACAAACAAAAGGTTAATACATTTATGGCAACGATTAATTTCGGCGGAACGAAGGAAGAAGTCATCACGCGGAAGGAATTCCCGATGGCCCGGGCGCGCAAGGTGCTCAAGGGCGAGACGATCGCGATCATCGGCTACGGCGTGCAGGGGCCGGCCCAGTCGCTGAACCTTCGCGACAACGGCTTCAAGGTGATCATCGGCCAGGCCAGCGCGTTCAAGCGCGACTGGGATCGCGCGGTCAAGGACGGCTGGGTGCCGGGCAAGACGTTGTTCGAGATTGATGAAGCCGTGCGCCGCGGCACGATTATCCAGATGCTGGTGTCGGACGCCGCCCAGCGCGCCATCTGGCCGATGGTGAAGAAGAACCTGAAGCCCGGCGACGCGCTCTATTTCTCGCACGGCTTTTCCATTGCCTACCGGAAGCTGACCGGCGTGGTGCCGCCCAAGGACGTGGATGTCATCATGGTGGCGCCGAAGGGCTCGGGGACTTCCGTGCGGCGCAATTTCCTGACCGGCGCGGGGATCAATTCGAGCTTCGCCGTCGAGCAGGACGCGACCGGGCAGGCCAAGGAACGCTGTATGGCGATTGGCATTGGCATCGGGTCGGGCTATCTATTCCCGACGACGTTCCAGCATGAGGTGTTCAGCGATTTGACCGGTGAGCGCGGTGTTTTGATGGGCGCCCTGGCGGGGATCATGGAAGCGCAATACGACGTGTTGCGCGCGCACAAGCACAGCCCCAGCGAGGCTTTCAACGAGACGGTCGAGGAACTGACGCAGAGCCTGATCCGGCTGGTGGACGAGAACGGCATGGATTGGATGTATTCGAACTGCTCGGCGACGGCTCAGCGCGGCGCGCTGGACTGGAAGCCGCGGTTCAAGAAGGCCGTGATGCCTGTCTTCAAGGAACTGTATGAGCGGGTGAAGAGCGGCAAGGAATGCGCCCGCGTGCTCTCAGCCTGCGGCAAGCCTGATTACCAGAAACAGTTGGGCAAGGAACTTGCCGCGATCGGCAACTCAGAGATGTGGCAGGCCGGCAAGGCTGTCCGCGCGTTGCGCCCCAAAGAATCAGCTCGCACCATCGCCGCCGGCACCAAGGGCATCGGCGGGCGAGCGGCCAACTAGAGGTCGCGTCACTGAGGGCTGCGTAGAGAAGTCCTCAAGGCAAGGGCTTGGGATTTGACGAGCTCCGCGAGCGGCGACGTCGCTGTTCGCGGAGCGTATTTTTCTTACCCTTCTCCACGAACCCCAAGCATGAGGAGACGGCCCCCTCTCCCTTTCCTTCTCCGCCTCAGAGGGGGACAGCGTGCCGAAGGCGCGAGAGGGGTTCATTCATGGGTTCAAAGCACGAGCCGGCTCGGGGAATTCTCTCCCGGCAGAGCTGAATTTTGCCGCATAGGGGTCCTCTTGGGCCATTCGAGGCCGATACAGGGGGATTACAGGGGGATTAGAGGGGGATTACAGGGGGATGGCGACCCGCGTAGCACCTGTTACGGCATTACCTGAGAGGGGCCGCAGACCTGGACGGGGGCAAACGGCGTCGAAGGCCTTTCCGGCGACGGGGAGGAGTTCGGCGGGGCCCGGGGTTTGCTACCCGGAGAAACTGCGTGCGAAAGCGGCGGGGATAGGGTAACACATTAGCATGACTGAGACGCGCTCTATCCATAACCTTGCTCTCATTGGATTCATGGGCGCGGGCAAGTCTGTCGTCGGGCGGCTCACGGCGGATTTGCTGCATTTCACGTTCCTGGATACGGACCATGTCATCGAGGCGCGCGCGGGGAAGGCCATCAGCGACATCTTTGCGCAGGACGGCGAGGCGGCATTTCGACAGTTGGAACGGCGTATTGTGGAGGAATTAACACGGCGGGAGAGGACGGTGATTGCCACCGGGGGCGGTTTGCCGGCCGACCCGGACAACCTGGCCAGCCTCAAGGCCCATGCGCTGGTGGTTTGCCTCTGGGCGTCGCCCGAGAGCATTTACGAGCGCGTGCGCGGCCATGACCATCGGCCACTGCTCAATGAGCCCGATCCGCTGGCCCGGATACGCGAGTTGCTGGCGGCTCGCGAGCCCCATTACCGCCAGGCCGATGTGCTGGTGAACACGGAGATGCGCTCGGTGCGGGAGGTCGCCCAGCACGTGATCCATCAGTTCCACATGGCGCAATCGGCGCACCGATGAAGGATGCCGTTCGGCAGCGCGCGCGAGCACTCGGTTTCGACGACTGCCGTGTCACCACCGCGAACGCGCCGGAATCGGCCGCGCAGTTCAGACGCTGGCTGGCGGAGGGCCGCCACGGAGAAATGGCCTGGCTCGAACGCAACGCGCCGAAGCGGGTGGATCCGCAGCAAGTGCTGCCCGGGGCACGGAGTATTATCGTGCTCGCGGCAAGTTACCACCTTGCCAATTCGAAAGACACAATCCCCGAGCCACGCCAAGCGGCGCCGCGGAGAGGGGATGTCAATCGCCAATCGCCAATCGCCGATAGCCGATGCGGCCTGGTCGCGCGCTACGCGCGCTACACGGACTACCACGACATTCTGGGGGAGCGGCTGAAGGAGCTGGCGGCATTTGTGGATGAGCGGGGTGGGCCAGGCACGCGGTCGTTGTGGTATGTGGATACGGGGCCGCTGCTCGAACGGGATTTCGCGCAACGGGCCGGGGTGGGGTTCATCGGCAAGCACACCAATGTCATCAGCCGCCGGTTTGGCAACTGGATCTTCCTCGCCGAGATCATTACCACGCTCGAACTGGAGCCCGATGCGCCGGAGAAGAACCGGTGCGGGTCCTGCACGCGCTGCATCAGCGCCTGTCCGACGGCAGCGATCACCGCCCCGTTCCAGCTCGATGCGCGGCGCTGCATCTCCTATCTCACCATCGAACTGCGGGGCAGCATTCCCCCTGAGCTACGGCCTGCGATAGGCAACCGCATCTTTGGCTGCGACGATTGCCTGGCGGTTTGCCCGTGGAACCGGTTTGCCCGCGAAGGGCAAGATGATGAAGGGACACGCGCGGCCGGAGCTGGCGCAGCCGGATTTGCTGGAGTTACTGGCGCTGGACGAGGCTGGGTTCAAACAGCGTTTCGCCGGCACGCCGATGCTGCGCACGCGGAGGCGCGGACTGCTGCGCAATGTGTGCGTGGCGCTGGGAAATGTCGGCGACGAGCGGGCCTTGCCGGCCCTGCAGAGCGCGGCGCAGGATCCAGAGCCGCTGGTGGCTGAGCATGCGCGGTGGGCGATGGAGCAAATCCGCGGCCGGCGGGGAGCGGGGTGAGCGCGCCAAATCCGAAACCCGAAGGCCGAAGGCCGAAAGAAGGCCGAAGCCCGAAACCCGAAGCGACTCGCCTGCGCTACGTGAATACGGCGTCTGAGCGGGACAACGAAGCCAAGGCTGCAACGCATGGCTGTCCGGCCGAGCGGCGAGGTGCTGGGAGAATTCGGACTTCGGATTTCGGCCTTCTTTCGGGCTTCGGCCTTCGGGTTTCGGATTTCGCCCTTGCCGCCGCTGGCCGCTGAACACAGCGAAGCAGCCAGCGCCGCTCGGTTTACTGAATGGCCTGCAGTTCGGCGGCCGTCCAGGGCTGCGTCCGGCTGCCGACCTTGGCCCGTATGGCCTTGACCATGGCGGGCGTGACGACTGACGCCTTGTTGCCCCAGCTAGTGCGGATGTAGGTGAGGACGGCTGCCAGGTCGTCGTCCGAGAGCGCGGCGCCCATAGCGGGCATGGAGAGGTTATACTGTTTGCCTGCGACCTCGACTGGCCCGGTCAGTCCGACCAGTGGGATGCGGATCATGTGGTCAGGGGTGCCCAAGGCCCATTCCGAACCAACGAACGGCGGCGCCTGGCCCGGTTTGCCCGTGCCGTCGTTGTTATGGCACAGGCCGCAGATATTCTCGTAAACCGCCTTCCCCTCCAGGAGATTGGGCCCGCCGGTGGGCGGCTGGTACAAGGCCAATTCGTCCACCGAATGGTAAGGCGCATAGACCTCAGGGCTGAACCAACCGCTGTGCTGGTCAAAGTAAATCATGCCCCAGTAGAGCAGCATGAAAAGAAGAACGATGACGGCAACCGGCACCGGCGTGCGCCTTGCCTGGGGTTCGGCTGCTTCCAGGGGCGTTGCCAGCGGTTGTTGCGGCTCGGGGGTCATTTGACGGAAGGATTTGCCGCGGCAGCGTTGGTGGGGGTTACGCTCGAGGCAGCGGGCGCATTGGTCTGACTGCCGGCCGCGGATGCCGTGGCCACGGTCATCGGCGCGTTATAGAGCGGGGCGTCGCTGCGCAGGCTGACCAGGTAAGCGGCGAGGGCTTGAGCTGCATGCGTGGGGACGACTTCATAGCCGGGCGGCGGCGCGAGGTCACCTGGCAGGGCCAGCGCATCGGCGGAGGGATGCCGATTGATCTTGCGCCACTCGAACAAGAAGCGATACGGCGGCATGGTTGAGCCCTTTACCTGGAACTGCGGGGAATAGAGGTGCAGCAGGTGCCAGTTGGCATCAGGCAGGCGCGCGCCGACGTTCGCCAGGTCGGGGCCGACGCGCTGCGAGCCGGGCATGACGGGTGAATCGAACAGATAATCCTCCGCGACCGAACGCCGCCGGCCCCAGCCGCGCGCGATGTCGGGACCGTCGGGGACGATCCACAGTTGGGCCTTGGCGCCGTTGGCATCCAGAGTTTTGATGGCCGCGTTGGCGACCTCACGGGTTCGAGCCCCGGAAGAAGGCCTTGGGCAGCCCCTCCAGCAAGGTTGCGCTTTCCGCGGCTGCCTGGCCTGTTTGCAGCGGCGGCAGCGGTTTCAGAAAGGCTGCTTCGGCGGTGGAGGCGTTGGCCAGGTCGAGCAGCGCGGTGAGCGTGGCGGCGTGGTTGGTGCCGGCGTCGGTCAGCGCGACCTCCAGGGCGGTGCCGGTCTGGCCCACCTGCTGGCTGTGGCAGTATGCGCAGCCGTTGGCGCGATAGACCTCAAGCCCCTCGCGCGCCAGGCCGGGCGGGGCGGCGGGATAGGTCGGCGGTGGCGCTCGCGAGGGTATTGGTCTGCTGCAATCGGCCAATCTGCAACTGCGGTGTCAGGACGAATCCGCACCACGAACTGGCGAGCGCGAAGAAGGCGGCGAGGAAGACCAGCGGGCCGTAGTTCATGGTCTGGCCTCCGCCATCTTGATTTCCGTCGTGGCGTCCGCCCACGCCGATACGGCCCGCGCCCGATAGAACCGGACCACCAGGCCGCCCAGGTTTGCCAGGAACATGAGATGCCCCAACGCCATCAGCAGATCGCCGGTCGTGCTCGCTCGGAGAAAGGGCAAGGTCCCGTTCGCAATGTCCGAGAACGGGATGTCCGCGTGTTGCAGCCTCAGCCCTTGCAGAATCCGCCGATGACCAGCGGGACCACGAACAACACGACTCCAGCGGCGGCAGTCCAGAAATGCACCCGCACGAGTCCGGGTGACGGAAACTCCAAGCCCGTGAGTCGTGGCGCGATGTAATAAACTGCGCCGAACATTACCATCGCGAAGAAGCCGTAACTGTTGAGCAGGGCGGTGGCAGGGGTGAACCAGGTGAACTGTGTCACCTGCCCGATCTCGGGGAATGCGCTTGCCACGTTGAGCAAGCCCGCGACGATAAAGGCGACCGTGCCGAAGCCCATGAATTGCAGAGACGGGTGAGACATGAGACGGGAATACCTTCCGGCCACTGTGCCGTGCACGATTAGCGCGACTGCCACGATCGTCACGAATCCCAGCATGGTAGCGACCGCGCTCGAGGCAGGCAGCCACGCGGGCACGGGCGCATTCAGGCGGAACGCCGCTCCAGCTTCCGAAGAGGATCAGCATCCAAAAGGTCAACAGCGCGAGATAGCGGCTGTGGAGCTCGCGGTTGGTAAGCTTGGGCACGAAGTAGAACACCGCGGCGAGGCCGACCAGCCCAAACCAAACCACCAGCAGGTTGGCCGAATACCACCAGGCAATGACAGCCTGCGCGATGCCCCGCACGCGAAAGGCGAGCAAGAGGAGGTTCGCCGTTGAATAGACCCACGGGAACCAGAACAGTGCGGCGAAGATGAACCATTGCGAGACATAGGCCTGGCGGTCGCGCCGTTGATGGAAGGTCAGCACGGCCCACAGAGAGATCATCAGGTAGCCCAACAACAGCAACCGCGCCGCGTAGGCCGGCATCTCCAGGTTCTCGAAGCCGGTGCTGCCGCCAGCCAGAATCCCCCCGACGCCGAGCGTCACGCCGAAATTCCAGCACACGGCGCCGACGATGACCAACGCCGGCCTCGCCAGTGCGGTGCGGCCCAGGCGCGCGAGCATCCACAACGCCACGCCCAGCCCGGCCTGCATACAAAAGCCGTAGAGCAGGCAATTGGCGCTGGCCGGTCGGACACGGCCATAAGTCAGCCAAGCCGAGTCGGCCAGGAAGCCCGGCGCGTGAAACTTGATGGAGGCAATCAGGTCAAACGCCGAGCCGACCAGCAGCCACGTTGCGGCGCTCAGGAACAATACGACCAGCGGCAGCCGGCAGGAGGCGTCAATGTCAGTGCCCGCAATGGCGGGCGGCGCAGAGGCACCGGCAACGGCCGGAGTTGTCTGCGGTGGGGAGGAAGTAACACTCATGGGCTGCGCCGGCTCACTCGAATGGGTTGGGCGCCGCCTTGGGAGGCGGTGGCGCTGCCGTGGCCTTCTCCACGCGGGCAATGAGGTTGGAGCGGGCGGCGGCGGGGTTTTGCCATTCGCGCAGCGCGAGCTTCATCGCCTCGGAAATGGGCAGCCGTACGACGCCTTTAGCCTGATCCACCCAGCCATAGCTGCCGAGTTCGCTGGCCTCGGTCTGGCGAAGTTCAGCCAGTGCTTTCTTGCGGACGGCAACGCGGTCCTGGCCCAGCGGCGGCGGCTGAGTGTAATGGCGCATGGCCCAAACCAGGGCGGCGACAATCAGGAAGGCGCCCACGATGGCCGCCAGGTAGGCCAGGCTGGTCCGATCGCGAGGAGGCTCGAGACTCATCGTCCGCCTCCTCCTGGATGCGGCTGCGCACCGGGCAAGCTGTTAGTTTGCTCAGGCTCGGCCACCGGTATGGCCCGGAGCACTTCGGGATGGAGGCCCATTGCCTCAGCCAATCTCGGGTCCTTGATCGGGTAAGGCGGGTAGCGATTCAAATCACGCAGGAACGCCTTGGCCAACAGACCGCCCATGAACGCGACGCAGCCCGCATCGAGCCAGAGCCACCGCCAGGCGACTCCATCGGGATGCACAGCCGGCATGATGTTGAACGCCAGATCAATGTACTGCATCAGGCCAATCCACGCGCAGAGCGGCACCATGAAGCGGAACACCAGCTTCACATCAATCCGTAGCAGCGAGAGGAACGGCACGAGGAAGTGACCGAAGACGAGGATCAAGCCGACCGCCCACCACGTGCCCTTTTCGCGCAGCACGTACCAGAAGGTCTCCTCGGGCATGTTGGCGTTCCAGATCACGAAGTACTGGCTGAAATGGATGTAAGCGGAGAAGACCGTAAAGGCGAACAGGAGCGAGCCGAGGATAGTAATACTGCTCGCCGCCCATCGTATCGCGGATCAGGCCCTGCCGGTCCAGGATCATCGCGATCACATAGGCTGCCGCAAACCCCACCCAGGCACACCCCGCGAAGTAGTAAACGCCATACATGGTCGAGAACCACTGGTATTGCACCGCTTGCACCCAGAGGATCGAACCCAGCGTCAGCGTGCAGCCGAAGGCGAATATCCCCCACCCCGAGTGGAACCGCATCCGGTGCGTACACTGGGCAGCGCCGTCCTCATCCTGTTTCAGCGACCAGTAGCGCAGCCGCCGGGCGAGCAGTGACCAAACCGCGAGGCAAAGCGCTGACGCCAGATAGAAGCCGGGCTTGGTGAACAAGGGCAGCTTCGCCGCCAAGTCATGCTCCAGGCGCGGGTCGGCGGTCATCCAGGAATAGATCTTCGGCGCCAATACGGCTATGGGGATGAACAACAGGACCATCCAGGGGAAGACCAGGCAGGCAAGGTGCTCGCAAAACCGGCGGATGCCCACCGACCAACCGGCGTCGAACAGGTGATGCATCATCACCAGGAACGCAGCCCCCAGCACCAGGCTCAGGTAAAACATGAAGGCCAACAGCCAGGAGTAGCCTAACTCCCTCGGGTTCAGCACGCCGCCCAGCACGCAGAGCACCAACCCGCCGCCGATGAGGTAACCGGGCACTTTGCGCCACCGGGACAAGTCCAGGGGCGCCAGGCTGCCAGAATTGGAAAGTGCGCTCATAGTCTATTTCTTGAGTGCGCCGCGTTCTGAATCAGGCACATCGTCCAGTGTGCCGAGTTGGCTTAACTGGAGTGCGCGCAAATACGCGATGGCCGCCCAGCGGTCCCGGATGGTGAGGTTGCCGGCGTAGCCTTGCATCAGGCCCTTGCCGTAGCTGGCAGTGTTGAAGAGTTCCCCGTCGGGCAGTTCGACAATGCGCTTGTCGTGCAGGTTGGCCACGACCGCCATGGCATTGATGCGCTTGGGGGTGCCATTGCCGTCACCGAGTCTGCTGTGGCAGGCGGCGCAGTTGATGTTGAAGACCTGCTGGCCGCGCTGGAGCAGTTCGGCGGTGACGGGCAGCGGATTGACCTCCACAAAGTTGGTGGTGCCCGTCACACGCCCAGTGGTGACGGGCGAATCCTCCCATTCATACACGAGCTTGGTCGCCGACCTTGATCGGCTCGCTGCGCGCGATCGTTCCCGCCACCGGCAGGCGCGAACTCATCCCGTTGTCGAAGAAGGCGTTGGCCGTCTGCGGCCGCAGCTTGGGCTGGCGCTCCATGTCGGGGAAGATATAAAGCGGTGGCTTGCGGAAGTGGCTGCCACGGAAGCCGAGGATGCCCACAGTAGCCAGGACGCAGACGGCCCAGATGGCAAGGAAGTAGCGCATTATTCCTCCACCATTTCGATGTGCCGGCTGCCGGCTTCTTCCAGCAGCTTGCGGGTTTCGGTCTCAGAATACCTCGGGTCGTCGCACTCGATGACAACGAAGAACTTGTCATGCGTCACCTGTGAGAAGCGTCGGTTCTTCAGCAAGGGATGGTACAGCCGCGGCAGCCGGTTCAGGAACAGCATCCCCAGCACCGCGCCGAACGAGCCCAGCAGGATGGTCAGCTCGAAGCACGGCACGAAGGGAAAGAACGGGCTGAACATGGGCTTGCCGCCGATGACGATCGGGTAGTCATAGGCGTTCATGTACCAGACCATCAACATCCCGCAGGTGTAGCCGGTGGCCCCGCCCAGGAATGAGAACCAGCCCACCCGCGAATTCCGCATCCCCATCGCATTGTCCATCCCATGCACCGGGAAGGGCGTGAACGCGTCCCAGTGCGTATAACCGGCATCGCGCACCTTTTGCGCCGCGTGCAGGATGTCCGCCGCGGTGGTGAACTCCGCGATCATCCCGTAAGCTTTAGCGGCGGCGTTCATGGCGTTGGCAGCCCTCCATCTCGCTCTTGCCCCGCCCAAGGGGTGATGCGGGTCAGCCTGCGGGGTGACGCCTTTGACTTCCGAGGTGGCGATCAGCGGCAGGAACCGGATGAACAGCAGGAACATCGTGAAGAACAGGCCGAAGGTGCCCAGGTAGGTGCAGACGTCCACCCACGTCGGCTTGTAATAACCCCAGTTGCCCGGCACGAAATCCTGGTAGAGCGAGCCCACTACAATCATGAAGCGCTCGAACCACATGCCCACGTTCGCGAGGATGGAGACGATGAACACGACCACCAGGTTCTGGCGCATCTTCTTGAACCAGAAGAGCTGCGGCACCATGGCATTGAATATCAGCATCGCCCAGCCGCCATACCAGTAGGTCCCGAAGATCCGGTGCCAGAATGTCCACGCTTCATAAGGGTTGCCGCTGTACCAGGCAATGAAATACTCCATCGAGTAGGAATACCCGACCATGCGAGCCGGTCGCCAGCGTCACCTTGCACATCACGTCTATGTGCCGCATGGTCACGATTTCCTCCAAATGGAGCAGCTTCCGCAACGGCACGATCAGCGTCAGCACCATGCCAAACCCGGAGTAAATGGCGCCCGCCACGAAGTAGGGCGGGAAGATTGGTGTATGCCAGCCGGGCAGTTGCGACACCGAGAAGTCCAGCGACACCGTGCTGTGGACCGATAACACGAGCGGCGTCGCCAGCCCGGCCAGGATGAGATACGCCTTCTCGTAATTGCTCCAATGGCGGTTGGACCCGGTCCAGCCGAGTGCCAGCAGGCCATAAATGAACTGCCTCACTTTGGTCCTGGCCCGGTCGCGCAGGATCGCCAGGTCGGGGACCAGGCCCACATACCAAAAGAGCACGGAGACGGTGAAGTAGGTGGATACCGCGAACACGTCCCACATCAGCGGCGAGCGGAACTGCGGCCAGATACTGTTCGAGTTGGGCACAGGGAACAGCCACCAGCCGTACCACACGCGCCCGATGTGAATCAGCGGGAAAATGCCGGCGCACATCACGGCAAAGATCGTCATAGCCTCGGCCGCGCGGTTAATAGAAGTGCGCCAGCGCTGGCGCAACAGGAACAAAATCGCCGAGATCAGCGTCCCGGCATGGCCGATGCCGATCCACCAGACAAAGTTGACAATCGCCCAGCCCCACATGACCGGATGGTCCAGGCCCCACACGCCTACCCCCGTGGAAATCTGGTAAGCTATCATCGCCACCATCAGCAGCAGGAACGACACGCTCGGGATGAACGCCCACCACCACCAGGCCGGCGTCTTGCCTTCGACGATCCCGGCCACCTTGTCGGTGAGCCAGCCGGGGGAGCGCTGATTCGCGATCAAGCGGGATGCGCTCCAGCTCGGCAGGCGGCGCCTGGACCTGGATTACGGATGGTGTGGTTACGCCGTTCACTTCCCCGCCCCCTTCCGTTCGTGCGCGTTAGACCCCTCCGTGCTGGACTCGCTCTCCTCTTCCAAATGCAGCAGCGGGTTGCCGTTGTGCTGCTCGTACTCCTCCCAGGTGAACGGCATCGGATGGTAGTCCGGCATCTGCGGGTTGGGATTGCGGATCCGGGCCAGGTAAGTGGTCCGCGGCTTGGTCGCCAGGAAATCCAGCAGACTGTAGTTGCGCTGCTGGCGCTTGAGTTGAGACACGCGGCTGTTCTCGTCCTTGAGGTTGCCGAACACAATCGCCTCCGCCGGGCAGGCCTGCTGGCAGGCGGTCTTGAACGTCCCCTCCGGCACCACGATGTCGCCGCTGTCACGCGCCTTGACCTTCTGCGCGATCTCGGCGTGCTGGATGCGCTGGATGCAGTAGGTGCATTTCTCCATCACCCCGCGCATCCGCACGGTCACATCCGGGTTCTTCGCCAGCTTCAGCAGTTCCCAGGCTTCCGCCGGCCGCATCGTGTATTCCTGGTTCTTCAACCAGAGGAGCATGTCCCACTCGCCATGCGTGCTGTGGAGTCAGCGGCGTCGAGTAGAACGGCCCCTTGAGCTGGTCCAACGGGCGCTTGTTGTAGTCGAAGAAATTGAACCGCCGCACCTTGTAAGGGCAGTTGTTCGAGCAGTAACGCGTGCCGACGCAACGGTTATACACCATCACGTTCAAGCCCTCGTCGTCGTGGGATGTCGCGTTGACGGGGCAGACGTTCTCGCACGGCGCCGCCTCGCAATGCTGGCACGGGAGGGCCTGCACCGCCACCTGCGGATTCTCCGGCGGGCCGGCGTAATAGCGGTCAATGCGCAGCCAATGCATCTCGCGGCTGCGGCGACACCTGGTCCTTGCCGACGATGGGAATGTTGTTCTCGCTCTGGCAGGCCAGCACGCACACCGAACAGCCGACACAGGAATTGAGGTCAATCGCCATGCCCCACTGGTGGACCCCCTTCGCTTCTTCGCCTTATCGAAGGGATTCGGGTAGAGCGGCTGGCGTGGTCGGTGGCGGCTCCAGCCTCATCCCCTGCGAGAACGTCGGATGCTCGTAATACTGGTCGAGATTGGCCTCGCGCACCGCTCGCCGGCCTTCCATTGACCAATGATGCTGCACAGTGGCGACCGGGTAAAGCTCGCCCGTCGGCGTCAGCGAAGCTCCGCGTCGCAAAGTGCGGCGCCGCGCTCGCGCGCAGCCGGTAGGCATCATACCCGGCGCCGCTCCCGACCCGGCCACTGCGCTGCGCGCCCGTAGCCGAGCGCCAGGCCGATGGTGTCGTCGGCCATGCCCGGCTGAAGCCACGCCGGCCCGGCGATCTCCCGCCCGTCCAAGCGCCACCTTGACCAGCGAAGCGTGCGTCGTCCCGCCGCCCGTTCGTCTCGTTGACCAGCCCCAGCTTCTCGAACGTCTTCGGGCTGAGCAGGATCAGGTTGTCCCAAGCCACCTTGGTGATCGGCTCGGGCAACTCCTGCAGCCAGCCGTTATTGTTGTAGCGGCCATCATCAACGCAGTAGTGGCCGTGGAACACGACCTCCAGGCCGTCCGCCGGCGCCGTCGGCTTGGCCGCTTGCAAAGCGCCGTTGACCGCCGCCCACGCCAGCGCCACTTCCACCGGCTTGGCGGCTGAGCCCTCCTGAAAGCCGTTGAACAGGAACTGCTTCCAATCCTCCTCGCCGCCCCCGGTCTCGGCGCGGAACGTCTCCCGCACGATCTCGTATGCTGCCGTTCGGCTCCAGCCCCGCCAGCCGCGCCAGCAACTCCAGCTCCGTCAACCCCTCGAAGAGCGGCGCGATCAGCGGCTGAATCGGCACCAGCGTGCCGTCGCGTCGTGCGCGCATCCCCCCACGACTCCAGGTAATGAAGCTGGGGAATGCTCCAGTCGCTCAGCGCGTAAGTCTCGTCCTCGTGATGAGCCCAGGCGCACGACCAGCTTGGCCTTGCGCTGGGCCGCCGCCCAATCCAGCTCCGCCGGCGCGTTATAGACGGGGTTGCCGCCCAGGATCACCAGCGTCTCAACTTCCCCGCCGTTCAACGCCCGCGCCAATTCGCCGATGCTTCCCTCGGTCGGCGCCGGCGCGTCGTGGAACACGACCGTCTTGCCCAAGTTGCCCAGCGCGGCATTCATGGCATGGGCCAGCAGATGCACCGCCAGCGGCTGCCGCTGCCCGGCCACCACCACACAATTGCCCGCGTGCGCCAGCAGATCCTTCGCGCATTCGGAAATCCACTTCGGTTCCACGCCCGCGGGCTTGCCTAGCGCCGCCATCGCCGCGGCCAGTTGGCCGCCGCCCTGCGGGATGACCTCCGCCGCCAGGGCCGCCGCCACGGATAGCACCGCGCTCGGCGGCACCCGCAGCCGATGGTCCGCGTTGGCGCCCGTTAGCGTCAGCAGGCTCTCCACCACGTAAAGGCGGTTGATCAACTCCTCCCCCTGCGCCTTGTCCGGCGACTCGACCTTGCGGCCGCGGGCGAAGTCGCGTATCAGCCGCGGCGCATCGTCCTCGGCCCCGATGAAATCGCAGTCCAGCGCCACAATGCGCTTGGCCTGGTCGAGACGGCAGTAAGGCTTCACCGGCCTGCCGAAAGCCAGCGTCGCGGCCTCGCGATGAATGTCGAAGTCCACCGGTTCATAGACGAACCACTTGGCCTTGGGCAACCGCCCCGCGACCAGCTTCTGCACCCGCGCCCGCGATGGCGATACGCCGCGCTCCATCAGAAAGCACAGACCCTCGCCCTGCTTGCCCGCCAACTCGCGGGACAGCCCGCTCAGAAAGTCCAGCGCTGCCGTCTGGTCCACCACCTGGCCGGCGTGCTTGAAGTGCATCGCCCGGTCCGGGTCGTACAGGTCGAGCACCGAGGCTTGCGCGAACCGGTCCGTCGCGCCGTTGCTGTCCGGGTGCAGCGCGTTGCCCTCGACTTTGGTGGGCCGGCCCTCGTTCGATTTGACCACCAGCGGGATCGCCCCGCCGCGCGTTGGCATTGCCGTCGCGTAGTACTTCGGCACGCCGTGCAGGTAGTCCTCGGGCTGCTTGCTGAACGGCAGAATGTTCGTCACCGGCCGCCGGCAACCGGTCAGGCCGAAGCCCGCCAGCAGGAACGAGGCGGACATGATCTTCATGAAGTGCCGCCGCGTGACCGGGTCCGCCAGCTCCGTGGCCCCGGCGGGGAACTCGTTCGCCACCCACGCGCGGAACTCCGGCGTGTCCGCCAACTCATCCAGGCTGCGCCAGTAACGATTCATATTCATCTATGGCAGGCGGAGCAGTTTTCCAGCGACTGCACCCGCCAATCGCGCATGAACTTCTCGCCGTTCTTCCGCTGCAGCTCGGCGTTCACTGTCGGGTTGTCGCTCCATTTCCAGTTCAAATCCGTGATCTTGTCCAGCGGACGCAGCTTGGCCGCCGGGTGCCGGTGGCAATCCAGGCAGAATGTCATGCTCAGCGGCTTCACCTCATACACCTCGTCCATCTTGTTGACCTGTCCGTGGCACTCCACGCAGCTAATGCCACGGTTGACGTGGACGGAGTGGTTGAAATAGACAAAGTCCGGCACGCGGTGAATCTGCACCCAGGGGATCGGCACCCCCGTCTCCGCGCTTTGCCGCACCAGCGCCAGCCGCGGGTCATCCTTGAGCACCTGGGTGTGGCAATTCATGCAGGTCGAGCTGGCCGGGATATTGGAATACCAGGACTTCTCGACCCCGTTATGGCAGTAGCGGCAATCAAAGCCCAGTTGGTCCACATGCACCGCGTGCGAAAAAGGCACCGGCTGAATCGGCTGGTACCCCACGCGCGAATACTTCGGCGTGAAGTAATACCACATCCCCGCCGTCACGGCGGTCGCAGTCAACAGCCCGCCGGTGAGGACCATCACCGGCAGCCGATTCGTCCACTTTGGGAAAATTGCTGACACTACCCTACATTATTTGTTCCACGGCAATTCCCGGCCAGGACCCCTCTGAATGCCACGCGAAACCATCAACTTTGAACTTCAGGGTTCGTCGTGCCGGTAAAATCCTTTAGCCCGGGTTTCCTCACCGCGCAAGTGGTGCAAGCAAAATTTCTCAAGATTTCCTTCCAGGCCATAATCGGGACAAGAAGGCCTGAAACCTCATCGGCCACCCCGCAACCCTCTGCCAACGCCCCCGTTCTCGCCCATGCAGGGGTTTTGGGGTGGCCTGGGAGTGGCTTCCGGGTAGCCTCGGTGGAGCCTCAGGGTAGCCTAGGTGGAGCCTCAGGGTAGCCTCAGGGTGGCTTCAGGGTGCCTACCGGTTAGCCACCAGATAGCCTCAGGGTAGCCCCGGGGTAGCCTCGGGGTGGCTGAGGTGGCTTTTTTCCATTTCGAATTCCGCCTTTCACCCTTCCCCGGGGGCGATGTTTCGTTACTGACATCGCCCCTTCCCGTCCTGTAGAACAACGTCCATGTCGCGTGAGGAAAGACTGGCTGAGTTCGTCGGCTGGGCACAGCAACACATCACCGGCGATGAGAAGGGCCAGGCGCAGATTTTCCTGGACCGCCTGTTCCAGGCGTTCGGCCACCCGGGGGTCCTCGACGTCGGCGGCCAGCCCGAATTCCGCATCCGGCAGCCCAGCGAGGACGGCGGCGGCACCGCCTTTGCCGATCTGGTCTGGAAACCTGTCGTGCTGTTCGAGATGAAGAAGCGCGGCGTGGACCTCCAGCGCCATTACCGGCAGGCCTTCGATTACTGGACCCGCCTCGTCCCCAACCGCCCGCGCTACGTCGTCCTCTGCAACTTCGACCAGTTCCGCGTCTATGACTTCGAGACGCAGATGGATACCCCGGTGGACACGCTGGCCATCACTGAACTGTCCACCCGCTGGGGACCGCTCGCCTTCCTGTTCCCCGGCGACCACAAACCCACCTTCAACAACGACCGCGTCGCCGTCACCCGCGAAGCCGCCGACGCGCTGGCCAACTGCTTCCGGCGCCTCGTCAAGCCCGACCGCTCGCCGCCCGTGCCGCGCCCAATGGCCCAGCGCTTCATCCTCCAAATGCTGGTGGCCCTCTTCGCCGAAGACATCGGTCTCCTCGAAAAGTATTTCGTCACCAATCTCCTCAGCGACTGCCACAGCCCCACCGACACCTACGACCTGATCGGCGGCCTCTTCGCCGCGATGAACTCCCGCGACGCCGCCCGCGGTGGCCGTTTCAAGGACATCCCCTACTTCAACGGCGGCCTCTTTGCCGAGCCGGCCCGGCTGGAGCTGGGCGACCAGGAACTCGTCCTGCTCCGCAAAGCCGCCGATTTCAACTGGACCAAGGTCCAGCCCGAGATATTCGGCACCCTCTTCCAGCATTCGATGGGTGACGAAGAACGCCACGCCTTCGGCGCCCACTTCACCCACCCCGCCGACATCATGAAGATTGTCGGCCCCACCATCGTCCAGCCCTGGCGCGAGCAGATTGACGGCGCCCGGACCCTCAAGCGCCTCATCGAACTCCGGGACCGCCTCCACCATTTCCGCGTGCTCGACCCCGCCTGCGGCTGCGGCAACTTCCTCTACCTCGCCTACCGCGAACTCAAGCGCCTCGAAGCCCACCTGATCGAGCGGATGCAGGAATTCCCCAGCCGCGCCGAGCCCGGCCAGCGCATGTTAAGCTTCCTCAGCGCCCAGAACTTCTACGGCCTCGACATCCAGCCCTTCGCCGTCGAAATCGCCAAAGTCACCATGATGATCGCGCGCAAGCTGGCCATTGACGAACTCCACATCACCGAGCCCGCCCTGCCGCTGGATAACCTTGACCAGAACTTCATCGCTGCCGACGCCCTCATCACCCCCGACGGCCTGCCCTCCCAATGGCCCACAGCCGATGTTATCATCGGCAACCCGCCGTTCCTGGGCGCGAAACGGCTGAAGCCTGAACGTGGAACCGAGTACGTAAAACAAGTGCGGAAAGCCTATCCCGAAGTCCCCGGCATGGCGGATTACTGTGTTTATTGGTTCCGCAAAGCGCACGACCACCTGTCGCCATGCTCGGCGGAGGATCCGTTGACAGGGCGCGCTGGCCTCGTCGGAACTCAGAACATCCGGAATAACAACTCCCGCGAGGGAGGGCTCGACTACATCGCCACGACTGGCACCGTAGTGGAGGCTGTGGAGAATCAGCCGTGGTCCGGTGAAGCGAACGTCCACGTGTCTATCGCCAATTGGGTAAAGACGCAGAACCCCGTGCTCCTGCCAGAGACCCGCCGCCTATGGTTCAAAGTCCAGCCGAGCGCATCACCAAGGAAACCGCGGGCCAGAAAGGTGGGAACAAACGCCGCAAAAGAGTATGAGCTCGACCTTCGCGAGTGCGACCACATCAACTCGGCGCTGTCGGATCAGACCGAACGTTAGCCAGGCCAAATTCCTCAAGTGCAACGCCGAGCCGCCCTGCGTTTACAATGGTCAGTTCCCACGGCACCAGGGCTTTGTTCTCCAGCCGGACGAAGCCACCGCTCTTATCGCCAAAGACCCAGCCAACCGCGAAATCGTTCATCCGTTCCTCATTGGCGCCGAAATGCTGACCCATGGCGCACCGCAGCGGTGGGTGGTTGATTTCCAGAAAATGGGGATGTTAGACGCAAGGCGCTACGATGCTCCATTCCGCCATGTAGAAGCAAACGTGCTCCCACACATTCAGGGACTCGTCACCAAAGAGCAGGAAAACACCGGCAAAGAAACCGGACAGGACCAGCAGTGGCTCAAGACCTGGTGGCAACACTTCCGCTGTCGTAAGGAGCTGGTTGATGCAGTCGAGAAGCTACCGCGCTACTTGGCGTGTTGCGAGGTCACAAAGCGCCCAATCTTCTGCTTCGTTGCCCCCGACGTCCGGCCTGACCACACTCTGGAAGCCTTCGTTCTCGCTGACGACTACAGCTTTGGCATCCTGCAATCGAGCGCGCACTGGCTCTGGTTCATCACGAAATGTTCAAAGCTCAAGTCAGACTTCCGCTACACCCCGGATTTCGTTTTTGATACGTTCCCTTGGCCGCAGTCGCCCGTGCCAACGCAGGTGCAGGCGGTAGCCGAGGCGGGCCGGGAAGTCCGGCGCGTGCGAGCAGAAGCTTCGGGTAAAATCAAAGGCGGCCTCCGTGCCCTCTACCGCACTCTGGAGCTCCCCGGCACCAACCCCCTCAAAGACGCCCACGCTGCCCTGGACGCCGCCGTCCTCGCCGCCTACGGCTTCAACGCCAAGAAGGACTTGCTCGCTCAACTCCTCGCACTGAACCTCCAAGTCGCTGGTAGAATCGAGTGCGGCGAGCCCGTGATCTCGCCGGGAATCCCTACGTGCTTGCCCAGGCCCGATATCCTCTTTTCCGACGACTGCGTCCGCTCTGCCGCCACCCAAGTATGAGAAAGCACACCAAGGATTTGGCAAGTCCGCCCGACCGGTACGGGCTTCCCCATGGGCGCTGAATGAGGAAATCCCGGATTAGAATCAATGGCAGCCGCCTCTATACCACCGCCGGACGAGATCGCGCGCAGAGCAGCGCAGAGCTTGGCCGCGGCGGAAGCGAAGGTGCTGGCAGCAGTGGCATCGGTGGACGCCGCGGCACTCTTCTCCAGCTATGCGGTCTATCGGTTAGCTGCGATGGGGGGCGACAAGCCATCCAAGCACACCCGTCCTGCCCCGGCCGCGGTCGAGCTTGCCGCGTGGCTGCTTTATCCACAGTTTGGGCGCTCAACCAGCCGCGGCGGTGAACAGTTCGAGGCGGCTATAACTGCTCTCGAAGAGCATGAAGCGGCCTTCAGCTTGGCTGAAATGTTCCCTGAGTTGCCCACGGATGAGCCTGACGACGACCTAGCGATGCATCTACGCGTCCACTCGGGCATGGTGCGCGGTTCTGGGTACCCCATCCAAGTAGTGCGCCGCATCAACGGGGTGATGCGTGACCTGGAGTCCCAATTCACGGCGCAGGTCGGCATCGGGCCATGTCGGGCGTGCAAGATCATCCGCGCGCTGACGGAGCAGATGGAAGAGAATCTTAACGGCATGCGCGATGCCTTCCGAGATGTGTCCGCTCGAGGCCACGCCCTCGCTGCCAAAGGGGACGCTCTGACCAGAACGCTGACAGGGCGCAACTCACGGCGTATGGCGAGGAACTGCGTCGCATTGTGGGTGGCATGGAAGGGGAGTGGTCCCCGACCCGGGCGCAAGTTGCCGCGCGGCTGGGCAGCGTATCAGAAACCGAATGGGCGGCACTCGCCAGTGCGGTCGGCCTCACTCCAACCAGTCGTGCTAGCCTATCCAAAGTCGTGGACGTTCAGGACCGCCCGGTCTTCTTTCTCGACGCCGATCGCGCCTTTTGCCTTCACAGCGTGGCCTGCTTTGACGCCATCTTCAGATTCTTCGACAACGTTGCGCGCAACGATGCCTCGCTCCGCGACCAGTATGGCCAGCGTATCGCCGCATGGATGGAGCTTGAGGCAGAGCACCAGTTTCAACGCGTGTTCCCCGCCGCCGCCGTCATCCGCAACGCCTGCTTCCCCGATCCAGATAATCCAGGCGGCGAGACGGAGGCGGACGTTGTTGTAGTCTGGGGACCTTTTCTGGTTGTGGCTGACGCCAAAGGAAAACGCGTCACGCCTGAGGCCTTGCGAGGAAGCCGCTTAAAGTTGAAACAAGCGCTCGGCAAGAATATCCAAGACGCATTCATCCAATCACAGCGCGTTGTGCGCATTTTGGAGCGTGACGGCAGGATCTGTTTCAAGGAGAAAGCCACAGGGCGGGTAGTGCAGGTCGAGCAAGACAACCTTCGCCGTGTGATGCCGATCTCTGTCACATTGCAGAATCTTTCCGGCATCCCAACACAGCTTGCTGTCACTCAGCGGCTCGGACTGTTTAAAGGTAACGCTTATCCGTGGTCGGTTTGCATTGATGACCTAGATGTGGTCACTCGCTTCTCCGGCTCACCTGATGTCTTCCTCCATTACATCGAACGTCGCACCGCGCATCAGAGTATAGCTGTCGTCCTTCACGGCGACGAGTTGGATATTTTCGGCCAATACTTGGACAATCGCCTGCACCCCAGCGTTTACGAAAGGCTCCAAACAATCCTCGAGCACCCGGGCACGAACAGTATTTTCTTCAACGGCGGAGATGAAGTATTCGAGCCGTTCTACATGGCCGAGTGGAATGAAGAGCCGCCTCCTTCGCTCAGCGTCGGGTTGAAGGTTCCGCCACCAATCCAGTTGGTATTAGGCGAATTGCGTAACCGCACCGATCCGGGTGCAAGGTGGATTGCTTTTGCGCTGCTCGGCTTGAGCCATGCAGCGCTGGAACGGCTTGCCTCTACCCTTGAAGACTTAAAGCGTAATCCAGCGGAGGGCCAACGGATCCTTCGCACTACGATGCGCGAGGACGATGTTGTCATAAATGTGCTTGCGCACCATGGGCTCGCGAAGGATGACTTTTTCAAGAACGTAACGATTCGTTCCCGTATTGAGCACTATCGGTCCCGGCCGCGCGCGACTGTTACGCTCGGCATTGACGAACGGGACTCTTCCAAGCCGTTTGAGGTCGCGCAATGGGTAGAAGGTCCGTGGAAACACGAGGCGGCGATGGAGCAATTGCTTGCAGAGGACCATGAGCGACCGCGTATCGCGCAGCTACCGCATGGCGTCCCCAAACCAGGACGCAACGATCCCTGTCCTTGCGGCAGCGGGAAGAAGTTCAAACGATGCTGCATTACCAACATTACGTTCCGGCGCCCTGAGCCCCACGCCTAATCCTCTACCCGTTCAACCACGGCAAAGTGGTACGGCGCACAACGGTATCTTTTGGGCAATTCACCCTTGAGAAGCCGGGCAATGCGTGACCCTGTAGTGGTTCGTCCCTTCGCCATGCGTAGTGCCTGCCCGCTTGCCGTGCGAGCGTCGGAGGGTGCATATTCGCGGCATGAGCCGAATCCAAGTGAGCCCGGGAATTCATTTTGGAAAGCCCTGCGTGGCAGGCACGCGAATTCCCGTTCAGGCGGTTTTGGAACTGGTCCGGGACGACATGCCCGCCGAGACGATTATTCGCGATTACTATCCCGATCTCAAGCCCGAGGACGTCAACCGGCGGGGACGCAAGCAGTCGGGTCGCCCCCGTTCTTATTAACACCCTGCTTCAGCGGGGTGTAAGTGTGCCGACTCGGCCATCAAACCGCTTCAGCGGTTTCCAGCGCCCTGTCGAAACCGCTGAAGCGGTTCGCACCTCTAACCTACGCCTCCCCACCCTGATGAAGCAGGGTGTTAATGAGAGGGATTTGGACGCAGGGCCAAAGCCTGTGAGAGAGTTGAGTCAAGCAGGCCGGGACAGCAGCGCGACTGCCGAGGATAGGCTTCGCCGCTTGCGCTGAGGCTTGCCATCCTCTCGCCTCCTCATCCCACCAGCTTCCTGCTCGCCGCCTTCGGCACCGCAATTGCTGCATTTGCGACATGGAAGCGGCCTGTCGCCTCCAACGAAGATCATGATTTTCAAAGCGAAAGACCCGATCGAGGGCCAGCTCTGCGAACTGGAGCTGGCCTTGAAAAAGCCCTTACCCGACCGCGACCGCCGACGGTTAGAAAAGGAATTAGCCCAACGCCGCGCGGGTCTCAAGGGCGAGGAGGAAGCGGCTTACCACATCAACTTCCACCTCGGCAACCACCCCAACTGGGCGGTCATCCACGACTTGAGGATCGAGTGGAAGGGGCGCACCGCGCAAATGGACCATTTGCTTATCTCGCGGATGCTTGAGATCTATGTGGTGGAAAGCAAGAGTTTCCGGACCAAGGTGCGCTACGCCAACGGCGGCTGGGAGCGGCTCAACTTCAACCACTGGGAAGGCATTCCCTGCCCGGTCGCTCAGAATGAGAGGCATATCGCCGTCCTGAAGGAGTTGATCAGCGATCTAAAGCTGGCGCCAACGCGCCTCGGCATGTCAATGCGACCCACCTTCTACAACATTGTTGTGGTCCAACCAAGCTGCTCGATAATCGGAAAGTACACGGGCGATGCACGAATCTGGCGGCTGGACACGCTGGTGAAGAAAGTCCGCGACGACGATCCGGCAGTGATGGACGTACTCAAGATTATCTCGCAGGACACGCTCCACCTTTTCGCTACTAAAATGGCGGCCTATCACAAGGCGGCGTCCGCGGCTAAGGTCAGCCTCCCTTCACCCCACCCCGGCGCCCCGGAAGCTTTTCCGGCCCAATCCATGCCAGGCGTACTGTGCCACGCGTGCAAAGGCCCGTTGTCCGCCGCTGAGGTCAGGTATTGCCGGCAAAACGAAGCCCGGTTCGGCGGAGACCTGCTCTGCCGCAAATGCCAAGGCTACGCCCCCAAAGCAGCTCCCGCGAACGTCTTGCTCATGCACGACGCTCCCGGGCGAGTCGAGAAACGGGGAGTTTCCCGCTGCGAAGTATGTGGCGCAACGGTTGACCAGAAGGTTGTTTGCTTTTGCCGCTTTAACTCGAAGCGTTTTGCCGGGCGCCTGCTCTGCCGCGCCTGCCAGCCCGCTGCGTCAAAATCGGTCGCCACGGCTATTCGGGCCTGAATCCGGCCAACCGGGCAGAAAGCAGCCGGTTGAAGGCAGCTCAGCGACCGGAACATCCGGGTGTAGAAGCCCAAAAGCGGAAGGCCGTGGGACTATTCCGGTCGGTCAGTGGCTTGAACCGCCGGCGTTTGGCGATCACCGAGCGGCTTGCCTGGAGATCGGCCACGGCTTGCCGGGTATGCTCCAGGTTCGCGCTGCCTTCCGGCACCAGCCGAGCCACGGCCTTTTAATGCCGGGTGATGACGATTTCCTCGCGGCGGACCGCCCGGTCGAGTAGTCGAGGACCTTCCCGAGAGCCGGTGGCGTGGAATTCCCAAGGCACGTGGTCGAGCCGGTGAAATAGTCTGTCCCGTTTTGCGGTTTGTGGACATCTTACCTGTAGATGATCGAAGTGGACGACCAGGAACTGCTCGCGCAATACGCCGGCTCCGATTCGGGGGCGGCGTTCGCCGCTCTCGTCGAGCGGCATGTGAGCCTGGTCTATTCCGCCGCGTTGCGGTTCAGCGGCAACCCGCACCACGCGCAGGAAATCACCCAGGCCGTCTTCATCATGCGTCAACAACAACCACCCTGGTGAAAGGAACACTCAAGATTATGGCATCCACAAAACTCAAATTGGCACTCGGTATCGGTGTGGGGGTCCTGCTGGTCGGCGCCGCAACAACGGTAGTTCTTTCGAGCGGCGGAGCCGCCCCAAGGTCTTGCGCCGGGCGAGATTATCAAACAAGCGCAGGAGAAATATGCGTCGCTGACCAGTTACAGCGATGAAGGCCGAACGGTAGCCGCCATAAACGGCATGACCATTACCACCACATTCAGCATCAAGCTGGCGCGCCCGGACCACTACCTGATCGAATGGGAGCAGCCGGTGACTACAAGCTATACCAACAAAGGCGCGGTTTGGTCGGCAGGCGAAGGCGACTTTTTGCGGATGGGCAGCCGCGACCAAGAGCAATCCAGCCAGGAGATGGCTTTGGCCAGTGCCACCGGCATTTCCGGCGGCGCGGCGGCGACCATCCCCGGGACGTTCTTTGCGATGAAGTGGGGCAACCAGCTTGGAGGCTTGTCGCGGACCGCAAAAAGACAAGCCGACGAGAAAGTGGGGAATGTGGATTGTTACGTCCTGACCAGCGACTTGAACGGCATGACCAGAACGCTTTGGATTGGCAAACCGGACTTTCTGATTCACCAAGTCCGAACGGTAACGAGTGCCAAAGCGCTGCAGGCGGCGCTGGCCAAGGCCGCCAAACGCAATCCTGAATTCGCCGGTCGGCTGCCAGAATCCCAACCCCAGGGCAGCACCTCCACTGAAACCCATGAGAATATCGTGGTGAACCAGAAGCTCGCGGATAAGGATTTTCTCCCACCGGCGGCGGCGGAGTAGCCTCCTGGCAGGAACGCGCTCCACCGCGCCTCACTCACGAGCGCAAGGCGGACAACACGTTCTCCCTTGGTTCGCGCGCCTGAGCGCGGCGCTCGGCCGCATCCGCGGTTGAACCTCCGGCACCCTGCCAACCCCCGCGCACACCTGGCACGACTGCGTTTTACGATACCCTGGAAATGCGGGCCGGCCGACGCCGTCCGCTGACCTAGCCTGGCGCGAGGGCCAGCCCAGTCGCCGGTTGCATTTGGCTGAATCGCCGCCGATGTTAATTCCCAAACACAACCTGGCGGCGCGGTGTCGCCTTTAACGAAAGGGTATTATGCAACGTTCAGCATCAGCAGTATGGCAGGGTGGGTTGAAGGACGGCAAAGGAACCGTCTCGACTGAAAGCGGAGTGCTCAAGGAGTCGTCCTATTCGTTCCGCACACGGTTTGAAGGCCAGCCCGGCACCAACCCGGAGGAATTGGTCGCCGCCGCCCATGCCGGGTGCTTCTCGATGGCCCTGTCGGCCGAATTGGGCAAGGCCGCGCTAACTCCGGAAACCATCCGCACCACCGCAACGTTGACTATGGAGAACGTCGCCAGCGGGTGGACCGTCACGGCGATTCACCTCGCCGTGACTGTGAAGCTGCCCAACGCCGATCCGGGCAAGTTCGAGGCGGCAGCGAACGCCGCCAAAGCCAATTGCCCCATCTCGCGTTTGCTCAACACGAAGATCACGATGGACGCAAAGCTGGAGAGCTAGGGCGGGCTATCCCCCTTTGATTTGCCTTGCGCCGGAAAGCCGGGGCGGATTCGTTGGAGATGTGAAGCATGGCCGGGTAACGTTCGTGACCGCCCTCGCAGCCTGGCTGGTGTTGACGACATCAGCCGTGACCGTCGTGACTTGGGGCAATCCGAAGATGCGGGCCGTGCTGGGGATGGCGTGGGGCTTGATTCTGCTGTGGATTGGGGTGGGCGGCGCGCTCATGTATCGCTTCCGAGAGCCGGTGCGCGAGGTCGGTGTCAACCATTCCGGCTCGATTGGAGGTTGAAGTTCGTCCTTTTCGCCACCCTGCTGGCCCTGATCGGAAGAGGCGATCACGACCACCATGACCAATCTGGCTCCCCTGTTCGGCGTCAGAGGTGGGCGAAGCCTACATCACCGCCTCGACGAACTACCTGGACGTGGTAGCGCTGCACAGCGTCGTCATGTTTGTGCCTTTGTTCGTGGGATGGGCGGTGATCCTCTCCCGTTATGCCTTCAGTCCTTTCGCAGTGTTCCTCCTGTTTGGCCTGACCGGAACGGCGATGGAAACCAATCTTCGGATCAAAGAACCCGCTGGAGTTCGGGCTGTGGATTTTCGTCTATGGCCTGATGGTGTTCCTGCCGGCATATTGCGTGCCCTCCGAGCGAACGACGCGTTCCCTGCGCTGGTGGCACTATCCCCGAATGGCGCGTAGTTAGCACCTAACATACGTGAGCGCAGTCATTTGCGTTTCCTGACGCCGGGCACCTTGCGCAAGATGGTTTTCAGGGTCAGCGCCTGCATGCGCTCCAGGAGCTTTTGGGTGCGGCGGTGGTTGCGAATGGCTTGGGCCAGGAGCAGATATTGCGATCGCGAGAGGGCGACGCAGACCGTTTTGCCCTTCAGCTTGCACGTCCACAGATAATAGGGTCCCTTGCGGACCTTGCGTCGGCCCACGCGGCGGAGCAAGGGGCGGCAAACCAGCGAGCCTTGGCAGATCCACGACCATGACGTTAAGGTCGGCGACGGCACCAGCCTCTTGGCCCCCGATACCCCCAAGAACCAAAAGGCCTTCCCCCAGTCCGCCCAGCAGCAGCCGGGCTGCGGTTTCCCCTTAATCAAACTGGTCGCCCTGTTCTCCTTGAGCAGCGGCGCGCTGCTCCACTTTACCTTGGGCAACAAGCACGACTCGGAGTTAGGCCTCTTCCGTCGGCTGTGGCGCCATCTCAAGGCCGGAGATCTATTCTTGGCCGACCGGCTCTTTTGCGACTATGTCACCATCGCCGGGCTGTGGCGGCGCAAAGTGGCCAGCCTGATGCGCCTCAATGAGAGCCGAACCCACGACTTCCGCCAAGGCAAACGCTTGGGCCGCTACGACCGGCTGGTCACCTGGCACAAACCCGAACGCAAGCGCAAAACCGCCACCCGCAGACTCTGGAACGCCTTGCCCGCCCAGATCACCTTGCGCCTGATTCGTTATCCGGTCTGCATCCCCGGTTTTCGTCCCAAGTACATCGTTTTGGTCACCACCCTGCTCGATCCGGTCGCCTATCCCGCCGCCGAATCGGCCCAACTCTACGCGCGGCGCTGGTCGGTCGAGTTGTTCTTCCGGCACATCAAAACCACCCTGCAAATGGACATGCTCCGTTGTCTGAGCCCGGCCCCGCTCCACCGCGAAGTGCTCCTGCATCTCATCGCCTACAACCTGATCCGCGGAATGATGGCCGAAGCCGCTGGCATTTATGATCAGGATCTGGCCCAAAACGTTGTAGGAGACGACGTAAGGAGTCTCTGATCAACAGCTTACGCAAGGACCAGACTGGGTTTAGTGAGAGACTCCTTACGTCGTCTCCTACAAGGGGTTACGCAGGAGTTTGTCACTGGTCGTGCGCAACTGCTGGAAAGCCCACCTGCGCTCTCGCAAAACCACCAAAAATCAAGGAGCTTAGCTACGCGCCATTCGGGACTAGACCTGGGTGACCATAACCTTAAGTGACTCAGCAGTCGGATGGAAGGCCAGCGCGACGGCGTCAGCGGTTTGGGCGAGGGGGAATTGGTGGGTGATGAGGCGGCGGGCGTCGAGCTTGCGCGAGAAGACCAGCCTGGCCACTTCCGCCTGCAGCCGGAAGTCCGCCGAGTAGCTGCCGATCAGGTCCTTTTCATCCACGCACACGGTAGCGAGATCAAGAGAGGTCTCGGCTCCACGCCGCGTGTGCGAAAACAGCAACACCTGTCCGCCGCCGCGAACCAGCGATTGCGCCTCGCGCACGACGGCGTCGGATGGCACCGCAATTACCGCGGCGTCCAGACCGCGGCCACTCGGGCGACGGACGATACCCGAGATTGAAGGCCCGAGGGCGGAGGCGTGATGCGTGATGCTTGATGCGTGATGCTGGAATTCGTGAACTTGGAGTTCGGCCTTGCGGACTTTTTCGGCCTTCGGGCTTCGGATTCCGGGATTCGGACAATACATGGCGGCAGCTCCGAATTCCCGCGCCAGCTTCAGCCGCGTGGGGAGCAGGTCCGTGGCGAGACGCGCATTCCCTGCAAAGTCAGCAGACGCGTGAACATCAGGCCGATGGGGCCCTGGCCAGCTACGAGCACGATGTCACCGCGCAGCAGCGCGAGGCGTTTTATTGCTTTGAGGACGGTGTTAACCGGTTCGAGCATGGCGCCTTCGAGAAACGAATTGCGGGGCGGGATGCTGACCACGCCCGGCAGGACAAATGGCATGACCCGCACGTATTCGGCGTAGCCGCCACCCGCTGGCTCGAAACCTGCCGTGATGCCCGTCCGCTTATACTGGGCGCACTGGGCGAAGGCGTGATGCCGGCAGGCATGGCACTCCAGGCACGGCACATGGTGATGCAGCGCGACGCGCTCGCCGACCCGGAATTGTCCGAGGCGCGAGCCGAGGCGGACAACGGTGCCGGCGGTTTCGTGGCCGAAGATACGGGGCGGAGGCACGGTGCCGTATTGAATCTTCTTGATGTCCGTCGGGCAGACGCCGCATGCGGCGCACGCGGACAAGCAATTCGCCCGGCCCGATGCGCGGTACGGGCACGGTTTCGAGCCGGAGATCATTCGCCCCGCGATACACGACGGCCTGCATGGTCTTGGGAATCTGAACATGGGAGCCATTCAGCCAGATATGGCGCGGAGGTTTTACAGAGTAAAGGAAGATGCGTGATGCGTGATGCGTGAAATGTGAAACGTGAAGGAGCGCGTCGAGGGATTCTTGTGGCTGGATTCCGCATTAGGCATTGGGCACACTGCGTTTAGACATGCGACGCGATTGGCAGATCATGGCGCTGCTGGCGGCTGCAACTATCGCAGTCTTCTGGCAGGTGAGCCGGCACGAGTTCGTCAACTTCGACGACCCGGCCTATGTGACCTACAACCCGGTGGTGCGGAGGGCCTGACGTCCATCCAGACGCAGATGTTGCAGCAGTTCCGAGCAGGGAAGCCGTATCGCTAAGGTTTATGACACAGATTGTAGATCGAAAGGTCGAATTCGAGACCCCCTGGTTCCAGGTGGTGGCCAAGAACGTGGCGGGTGAAGCTGCGCCGTATTATTCCCTGCGGATGCAGGATTACGTTTGCGTAGTGGCCTTCACGGAGCGGGATGAGCTGGCGCTGGTGCGCCAATATCGCCCGGCGCTCGAACGCCACACCCTCGAATTGCCCAGCGGCCACGTCGAGTCCAAGGAAACACCAGCCGAATCCGCCCAGCGCGAGTTGGCCGAGGAATGCGGCCTCGATGCACCGCGGCTGGAATTGCTCGGCACACTCGTCAGCGACACGGGGCGCAATGAGAACCGGCTCTGGTGCTATTTGGCCCCCAAAGTGACGCCGCTCGGGGCGGACTATGTGCCCGAGCCCGGCGTGGAACGTATCCTGGTGCCGCGGGCAAAGGTGACCGAGTTGATCGCCCGGGGAGAGCTGGATCACGCTCTGAACATCGCCGCGCTCATGCTGGCGGTGGTGAAACACGGCCCGCAAATCCTCGCGCCGTGGCCAGCGGCTTAGCACGCGAGGTATGCGACCTAACCACTCCCTCCCTCCCACCACTCGGTGAACCACGGCTCTGGTTCAGCGTGGAACACGCTCTGCCGCCCGTGCCACTCGAAGCGCACCTCGCGCGCGTGCAAGGCGTGGTGCGGCAAGATCAACTGTCGCCGTTGCTCCGGCGTCAGGCGGTTCTCGACCAGCGCGAGATAGAGATCTTCATCGCCGCCATACAGCTTGTCCCCAACAATCGGATGCCCGAGATGGGCCAGGTGAATCCGGATCTGGTGTTTCCGGCCCGTCCGAGGGCGCACCAGCAGCAGCGAGAAAGGCCGAGCGGGTGAATTCTCCGGGGGGAACATCCAACCTCCAACCTCCAACATCGAACATCCAATTCCCTCCATTGGGCCCTTCATTGGATGTTGGATGTTGGAGGTTGAGGTTGGATATTTCCCTCCTCCCGCCAAAACCGCTTCTGCACCCAATACTCTGTCCGCGCCGCCGCTCCGTCCGCCCGCACACAATCCTTAATCGCCACCCGGCTCTGTAGGTCCTTGCCCAACGGCGCCTCGATCGTCCCGTGCGCCTGCGCCACGTGCCCGTGCACGATGGCCACATAGTCCTTCTCGACTTGCCGGTTCTCCCAGATACGCCGCAACTCGCGTGCTGTCGCCGCGTCCTTGGCTACGAGCGTGACGCCGCTCGTCTCGCGGTCCAGCCGGTTCACCAATTGCGGGTGCGACCCCTTCCCCAGGTGCAACCGCGTGCGGCTGATCAGGCTCGAATACTCGTCGGTCTTGGTGGGATGACACACCAGCCCCGCCGGTTTGTTAATCACCAGCAGCGCATCGTCTTCGTAGATGATGTCGAACAGCCTTTCTTTCACGTCTCTTTCCCTTGCCCATTTCGCGTCATCGGCCATAATCACCGGGCTGGCGGCGCCTGTGGCGCCCTCAACCATAAAACTGTGCCTGTTGCAATGAAACTGCTCATGTTGACTCCATCCCGCATCCGAACGTCCATCGCCTCTCTCACTCTGCTCGCCTGCCTCGCCGCGCCCCTGTCTCGGCGCGTCCCCCGAGACCCCGGGTGCTGGTCTATACCAAGAACCAGATCGGCAAGGGCCTCTACGTCCACGACAATATCCCCGCCAGCGTCGCCGCCATCAAGAAGCTCGGCGAGGAGAACAACTTCGCAGTGGACGTCTCGGACGACGCGGCGGTGTTCACCGACCAGAATCTCAAGCGCTACAAGGCCCTGATCTTCGACAACACTAACAACGAAATCTTCGATAACGAAGACCAGAAGGCCGCCTTCCAGCGCTACATCCGCGGCGGCGGCGGGTTTGTGGGCATCCACTCGGCCACCGGCTCGATGCGGAAGTGGCCGTGGTTCTGGTCGGTGATCGGCGGCAAATTCAGCCGCCATGCCCATCTCCAGAAGTTCACCATCCACGTGAAGGACCCCAAGGACCTTTCAACGGCCCACTTCCCGGCCACGTTCGAGTGGACCGACGAGTTCTATTACGTGGATCACATGCCCAAGGGCCTGCACGTGCTGCTGGCGGGCGATCTGACCAAGCTCGACGACCCCGGCAAGGACAAGTATCCGGGCAAGATGTTCGGCGATGAGTTCCCGCTGGCCTGGCGCCACGAGTTCGACGGCGGCCGCGAATGGTACACCGCGCTGGGCCATCAGCCGGAGCATTACTCCGATCCCATGTTTACCAAGCTCATTCTGGGCGGAATCCTGTGGGCCATGGGGGAAGGGAATGAGGTACAATGAAAACCGCACTGAACGCGCAAGCACAATAGGCCGTCAATTCTAAAGCATCATCTTATGAAAAATATCCTCACCTCTCCCGCCGCCAATTCCTCAAACTACCCTGGCCGGCGCCGCCGGGGCGGCTATCGTGCCCACCATCGTCCCTTCGTCGGTCTTCGGCGCGGACGCGCCCAGCAACAAGATCCAGATCGGCCAGATCGGCTGCGGACGCATCGGCCACGACATGGATATGCCGGGCATCATCAAACATGACTCGCGCGCGCATCGTGGCCGTCTGCGACCTGGACTCGAAGCGGCTCGCGCACGGCAAGGGCTATGTCGAGGGCTCATTACGCCAAGAAAACGGGCAGCGACAAGCGCCGTGCAGGTCAAAACCTACGGCGATTACCGCGAACTGCTCAAGGAAGCCGACGTCGATGCCATTGCCATCAGCACTCCCGACCACTGGCACGCCGAGCCGGTCATCGCCGGCGCGCTGGCCGGCAAAGACATCTATGTGCAAAAGCCGCTCGCCATGACCCTGGTCGAGGGCCGGGCGGTCAGCGACACGGTCACGGCCACACAAGCGCGCCTTCCAGATCGGCAGCCAGCAGCGCTCGGACTCGCCCTGGCCGCAGTTCCGCCTCGCGTGCGAACTGGTGCGCAACGGGCGCATCGGCAAGCTGCACACCGTCAAAATCGGCCTCCCGGTGGACCCGTCCGGCGGCAACCCGACGCCCATGCCCGTGCCGCCCAACCTGAATTACGAGATGTGGCTGGGCTGCACGCCCGATGTGCCTTACACCGTGGACCGCGTGCATCCGCAGAACAGCATCAGCGACCGGCCCGGCTGGCTGCGCATTGATTCCTATTGCCTGGGCATGATCACCGGCTGGGGAGCGCACCACGTGGATATCGCGCATTGGGGCATGGACACCGAATACACCGGCCCCATCGAAGCGGAAGGCAACGCCGAGTTCCCCAAGACCGGGCTCTGGAACGTGCATGGGCCCTACCACATCGAGACGAAATACGCCAACGGCGTGACCATGATCATTGATGACCATTTCACCAATGGCGTCCGCTTCGAGGGCGACGACGGCTGGATCTTCGTCAGCCGCGGCGGCGCCAAGGCCACCGCCAGCGACCCGGCCAGCGCCTACGGCAAAGCCCTCGAGGCCAGCAGCCCCAAGATCCTGAACTCGAAGATCGGCCCCAACGAATACCATCTCCACATGAGCCCCGACCATCACGGCGACTGGCTGACCAGCATCCAGACCCGCCAGCGGGCGGCCACCAACCCGGAACAGGCGCACCGCTCCACCAGCGCCTGCATCCTCGGCTGGATCGCCATGAAGCTCGGCCGCAAGCTGCGCTGGGACCCCGACAAGGAAGTCTTCATTGGCGATGACGAAGCCAACGCCATGCTCTCCCGTCCGCAGCGCGCCCCTTACGGCATTGACGCGTGAGCGTGATGCGTGATCGGATGCGTGAAACCTGAGCTGAGCGAGTACAACGGTTGCATGGTTAATCTGCATCCAGCCTGGCCAACACGACATGTAACCAGGTAACGTTAACCAGTAACCGATACTACCACTGCCTCTAGACTGAATTGCCACACTAACATCACGTGATACCCCGCCTTCGGCTTCGGCTTCGGGCTTGGCTTTCGGGTTTCCTTCGGACTTCGGACTTCGGACTTCGGATTTCTTCCCTCTCTGTCTTCTCGCCATGTGCGCCACCCTTTCCGCGGCTCCGGCCACCAATGACCGTCCGCCTCATCACCCTTGATCCGGGCCACTTCCATGCCGGGCTGGTCCAGAAGTCCATGTATCCGCAAGTCAGCCCGGTCGTGCACGTCTATGCGCCCGCCGGCCCGGACCTGCAGGAACACCTCCAGCGCATTGAGGGATTCAACACGCGCGCCGATAATCCCACGCACTGGGAGGAGAAGGTCTATACCGGCCCCGATTTCCTCGAGCGGATGCTGAGCGAGAAAGCCGGCAATGTGGTCGTGCTCGCCGGCAACAACGCCCGCAAGACCGAATACATTGACCGGTCCGTCTCCGCCGGCCTCAACGTGCTGGCCGACAAGCCGATGGCCATCACGCCGGCCAATTTCGACCTGCTCCGCCAGGCCTTCAACGCGCCGCCGCCAAAAAGGTGCTGCTCTATGACATCATGACCGAGCGCTACGAGATCACCAGCATGCTCCAGCGCGAACTGGCCCGCATGCCCGACCTGTTCGGCACGCTCCAGAAAGGCACGCCCGAGCAGCCGGCGGTCGTGATGGAGAGCGTCCACCATTTCTTCAAGGAAGTGGCGGGCAAGCCGCTGATCCGCCCCGCCTGGTTCTACGACGTGCGCCAGCAGGGCGAGTCCATCCCGGATGTCGGCACTCACCTGGTGGACGGCGTCCAATGGCTGTGTTTCCCCGACCAGGCGCTGGACTGGCGCAAGGACATCAAAGTGCTGGCCGCCCGCCGCTGGCCCACCAAGCTCACCCCGGAGCAATTCAAACGCTCGACCGGCCTGGACCATTACCCCGATTACCTTAAGAACGACCTCGGCCCCGACGGCGCCCTGCTGGTCTTTGCCAACGGCGAGGTCCCTACACCCTGCGCGGCGTCTACGCCAAGGTGACCGCCCTGTGGCGCTTCGAGGCCCCACCGGGCGCGGGCGACACCCTCTACGCGCTGGTGCGGGGCACCCGCGCCAACCTGCTCATCAAGCAAGGCGCGGAGCAGAACTACAGGCCCGCGCTCTACGTCGAGAACGTCCGACCGCCTCCGCTGCCCAGTTCGACGAACCCTGCGTCGCTGTGGCCAAGCTGGGCGCCACCTGGCCCGGCGTGGGACCGAAACGAGCGGCACCGCATGGGAAATCATTATTCCCGAGAAATATCGCGTGGGCCACGAACAGCACTTCGCGCAGGTCACCGAGAAGTTTCTGCGCTTCCTGGCGGAGGGCAACATGCCCGCCTGGGAAGTGCCCGATATGCTGGCCAAGTATTACACCACCACCGAGGCCTACCGCCTGAGCCACCGCGCACGATAGTCGGCGTACGGGCTTTCCGGTTCCGCCCGCTCGCCTTTGCTTCTTGGTCCTGCCCGCTGGATCCGGCGGGACCATAATCTTTCACCCCCGCTCCCCTCGACACTCTCGCCCCGAGCGCGCGAGGCCCGTGCGCCCCGCTCAGGCCTCTCTTGCCACCTACTCTATCGTTACCATCGTGGTACTGTTGTGGGGTGCTATTCATAGCAAACTCCGACACATGCGGAGGTAAGGTTACTGTGTCGGGGCGGGGATGGCGAAGTGCCAGATGGGTTCGTCCACTTTGCAGCCGAGGGCCTGTTGGAGGCCCTTGAAAGCGGCAGGCCAGAGGCTTTTATCTACAGTGACCTGCGGGGCAAAGGGGTTCGCGGCAAAGGTAATGACCCGGCCTTTGCCGAGGATTGGTGGGAGACGATTGCCGGGGTACCGTCGGGGTAGGTGCCGAGGATGGTGGCTTGCGGGTCAGCCGGCGCGATTGCCTGGGCGTGGCCGGGGGAAGTCTCACCTTCTAGAGCTTGATGGGGAATAAGCGGAGGCTGCTCTCGGCTGGGAGACCCCACAGAGCCGACTTTAGCATAATCCGGTCGGGCGCTTCGGAAGACCTTCGCGTCTTCGCGTCTTCGCTGTTAACACCCTTGGCTTTTGGCTCAACGATCTTGATACCCAGGATGCGCTCGCGGGTGGCCGAGGTGTCATTGCCGGCGAGATCGAACCCGAACGCTTCCGCATCGCCGCAGACGAGCACACCTCCGGCGCGGACGTAGTCCTCGATGATCTTTGCCGCTGCGGGCGTCATGTATTTGGCCAGGGGCAAATAGACGACTTTGTAGCCGACGAGCGTGCGTTCACCGCGTTCGAGTTGGGCGTCGGAAACGAACTTGAACCAGGAGCCGGCCAGTTCGCCGAGCAACGCGTGTGCGGCATAGACCTGGTCGCCGCTGCTTGAAGCGCCCTGGCTCATGTGGGTGTAAAGAGTGTAGAGCACGGCGGTGTCGGCGGTCTGCGGCAGGGCGATGCGGTTCATGCGGGTGATGACGCTGGAGAGGTAGAGCATCATCTTCCAGCGGGCCTGGTCGGTCCAGCGCGGGCTGTCCATCTCATAGTAATCAATGGCCGAGGCGCCGCAAGCGGAGGGCCTGGCTGACCCACTCGCGGAGGTCGTCGGGGGTCATCTGGTAGCCGGCGTAGTGGAAGGCCTGGGCAATGATGCGGACGGGTTTGCCGGTCAGGTCGCTCATGAACTTGGCGCCGAAGCCGTGGTTGAAGACGCCGCGCCCGCGCTCGCGCTCGGCGGAGCTGGCGTAAGGGTCGCACTCCATCAGGTCGCTGCAGGCGGCGAGCCGCGAGTAGTCGTAAGGCCGGAAGCCGCTCATGAACCAGTAGTCGGCGGGGCTGTAGCGGGCGGCCGGGTCAGCCTCGTGCAACGCCGCGCTGAGGCGGCAGCGGGAAGCGATGAACTGGTCGTTCATCCAGCGATTGTAGGCGATCCAGCGGAACGGCTTGTTGGGGTCTTTGTCGAAGCGCTTCTCGCCGGGCAGCGGGACGCCAAAGCGGCCAGACCCGTCTTGTCCGATTACTTCTTTCGCCATCGTCCGACCGTAAGCCCCCCACTGGTCGGGCGGGCCTTCGGGAATGTGGATGGATGGCTCGTCCTTGCCGTAGTAATAGCCGACGAAGGGTTCGCCGCGCAACTTCGCGCCGAGCTTGTGCAGGATGGCGCATTGGGCTTCGACGTAGGCCGGGTCAACCAGCGACACGGAGGCTTTTCGGCCAAGGTCCTTAGCGCTGGGGTTGAGGAGTCCGGCGCCGAGCTTGAGCGCCGCCGCGGCAGAGGCGCTGTTTTCGCTAAAGACGTCGTAGCGCACGCCGTATTTGCGGAACTGCTCGCGGTGGAACTCCGCCGTGCGCCAGGGCTCTTTCCCGTCGAGGCGGCCCGGTAGGTCTATGAAGCCCAGCCCAGCCTCGCCCGTTTTCTTGAAGATGGCCGCTACGGCCTTCTCCCAGGTGGCAGCGTCCGCGAGCTCAGGCGACTTG
>CAVXLO010000018.1:0-71787 GCA_963762555.1 uncultured Verrucomicrobiae bacterium | reverse complement strand
AGGTGGAGCTCTATGCCGACGGCACCAACGCCGCGGTGCGCCAGCCAATGAAGCGCGAAAGGCAACTGGTGGGCTCGGTCAACGGCTACGTCTATACAGCGAGCGTGTCCGCCGATCGGCCAGCCACGGACTACACGCCGCGGGTCGTGCCACATTACGCCGGCGTTAGGATCCCCCTGGAGACAGGCCAGATCCTCTGGCAGAGGTGATTTTAAACCAGGCCGTCTGGGGCTCGTGCCCCTGCAATCTCGACATCTCCGCTTACTACAGGTGTCCGCGGCTCGGCCCGTTGCTCCCGCTGGAAAACGACTCGAGTAACACCTCTGAGCTCGACGTCCAGAAGCACGGCGCCTGAATCAAACGAAAGTCCGTCCAGATGGCCGGCAAGCCGGTGGTCATGCGGCTGCCGCAGGAGCTGGAGCTGGACATCGGCTCGAGGGTGGACGAAGAGGTCCGGACTGCGGCGCCTGCGCCCGAAGGCTGGCCCCGGCGGCCAAAGGGAGCCCTGATCCTCGCCTAATTCTCTTCTCCTCCAAGAAAAGTAAAGCGGGGTGCGTTTTATTTGCATGTTTTGTTGACAAAAGCCTATAGATTTTCTATAGGTCATTTCCGTGTCTGCCCGCTTGCCGCTGCTCCACAAGACGCCGTTCGTCTTGGACCCGCGGCCTTTGTTCGAGGCCACCAGTGCCCACGCCGGCCTCCTGAGCATCTCTCGCGCTTACCGCTCCCTGGGCGTGCCCGCCCTGGTCGCCGCCAATTTGTCTCTGCGTAAACGCCAGCGGGGCTTCTCCGAGGCGCAGTTGATCGAGGCGATCTCCCTGCTGCAGACCGTCGGGGGGGAATGCCCCGAGGACATGCATCTGCTGGCGGGGGACCCCTGCCTGGAACGGGGCCTGGGCTACCGCCCGCCCAAAGCCACCGCCGTGCGGGAGTTTCTGGAACGTTTCCACGACCAGAAACTGGAGAAGCTGCGGCCCAAACGAGAAGACCAGAAGAGTTTCATTTTTCCCTCTAGCCCGCCCGTGGCCGCTTTGCAGCAGGTGCAGAGTGGGTTGGTGCGCCGGATTGCCAAGCTCTACGACCAAGCGGGCCAACCGCAACGGATGGCCACTGTGGATCAGGATGCGACGATTATCGAGAGCCACAAGGAAGCCGCCTATTGGCATTATGAGGAGGGGCGCGGCTACCAACCGATGGTGGCGGTGTGGGCCGAGGCCGATCTGGTGTTGGCCGATGAGTTTCGGGACGGCAACGTGCCGGCCAAGCAGGACCCCTTAACTTGCGCCAAACTGGCCTTTGCCGCGTTGCCCGAGACGGTCACCCGGCGGCATTTCCGGGGCGATTCGGCCTGTCACGAGAATGACTTGCTGGAGTGGTTGAAGCATCCGGACCGGCAAAAGGAACCGGGCGGTCGCATAGGTTTTGCCGTCAGCGCCGTGATGAGTGAGCCGTTGGGTGAAGCGATCAGGAAGGTTGGGGAAACCCAATGGAAGACCTTCGGCAAAGCCGAAGAGGACGGCACGCTGCGGCAGTGGGCGGAAGTGGACTTTGTGCCCAGTGACAAGACCGAGCATAAGGAGAGCAAACCGCTGAGGTATGTGGGGTTGCGCTTGCTCAAGGCGCAGGGGGTGTTGTTCAAGGACGGCACCGACCGGCACTTTCATGCGGTGATTACTAACGAGCAGACCGAGGGGGGGCGCTTATTGGAGTGGCATCGGGAGAAGGCCGGGACGGTGGAACATACGCACGACGAGGTGAAGAATGAGTTGGGAAGCAGTCACGTGCCCAGCCAGCGATTTGGAGTCAACTCGGCGTGGTTCAAGATCGCGCTGCTGACCTATAATGTAATCAGTGCGATCAAGGGGCTGTGTTTGGAGGGGGAGGAGCGAACGGCGCGGATGAAGCGGTTTCGGCTCTTGCTCGTTCATGTGGCCGGGCGCATGAACCGGAACAACTGCGTGATGGGATTGAGGGTGTGTAACAACCTGGAGGCGCTCAAGCGGATGCAGGCGGTGTGGCGGGTGTTTGAACTGCCAACGCAGGCGACTTCGGCTAAGGCTCTTGGGAGGCGAGGTGGTTAGAGGGCCGCCAGCCAAGGGTCTTGCTCGCCCGCACTATAGAATGCGGGATGGAAGAAGTGTCTCTAAATAAATGAGTTACGCTGGTTTTTTACGGTTAGGGCGCGGATTTTGAGCAGTCGTGCGGAAAGCGAAAGCCGTGCGGGCGCAGCGCTTCGCATTTTTTTCGTCGCTATTCGCTAAGGCGAGGATTTGGGGTCGCCCCAATCCGAAGGCGGGAGCATCTCACCTTTTGTGAACACCAACGGGAAACCCTATGTAGCCCTCTGCCGACAGTGAGCCCTGTTCCCCCTCACCCCGGCCCTCTCCCTCAGGGAGAGGGCCGGGGTGAGGGGGAACGCGACGAGCGACTGACCAGTCTCGAATTCCAAGCCGGCTGCTTCGTGGCGGGAGGCATGGCCGGCTTCGTTCTCGCAGGTAGGCGTGACTGAGAAGTTCACGGCTTTCCCCACGGCCCAAATTTTCCTCAGAATGCCGGTTGACAGAATCCGTCCCTCATAGCAATATATCCGCAATGGATAGATCTATAGCGGTAGTATTCGGCTATGACGACAACGCAAACTGACCCGGGCGACATGCCCCCGCTGACACCGGCGGTGTTTCACGTGTTGCTGGCGCTGGCGGACGGCGAGCGCCACGGCTACGCCATCATGCAGGAAGTGGCCGAGAGCACGGGCGGACGAATCAAAATGGGTCCCGGCACGTTATACGGCACCATCAAGCGCCTGTTGGCGGCTGGCATGCTCGAGGAATCGGATGATCGCCCCGACCCGGACCTGGACGATGAACGCCGCCGCTACTACCGCCTCACCGCGCTCGGCCAGCGGGCCGTCCGCGCCGAGGCGCTGCGTTATGCCGAGATAGCCGAAGTCGCGCGCCGCAAGCGCCTGATCCGCAAACCCGCACACGCCGCGCACCTGGGAGGTCTCGCGTGAAACGCGCGCCCGCCGAGGCCGGCAGCAAAGCCGTGGCGCTTTCCGCGAAGCTTTATCACCGCCTGCTGGCCGCCTATCCGAAGACCCACCGCCGCAAATACGGCCCGGCGATGGCGCAACTCTTCCGCGACCAGTGCCGCGACGCGTGGAGCGGCGGACACGGGTGGGGATTGATCCGGCTGTGGCTGCGGGTATTGCCGGACCTGGTTAAAACGTCGGTTCTGGAACACCTCTCAACGCTCAAACAAAGGCAAACCATGCTCGAACGAATAGGCACGCTCTTACGCCCGCGGTCTGCGCCGTGGGTCGTCTTCATTGGGGTCTTCGCCCTGGTGTTTTTCCTCGTGGTGGCCGCGACCACGCTCATCACGTTCATCATGCCGGAATCCTACTCCAGCACCGCGCGCCTCGTGCTCCGGCCGGCTGCGAGCGAGGCCGCGCAGAAGCCCGGTTCACCGTCACCGCTCGGGCCGTACGATCCCTACCTTCTCCAGACCGAGCTTGAAGTGCTCCAATCTCACGCGGTACTGGACAAGGTGATTGACCAACTCGATCTGAACCAAACCTGGGGCAGGAAGTACGCCGGCGGCGAGCGGCTCAGGACGCCGGAAACGCTCGAGCTGCTCAAGGCGCGAATCGAGCTCCGCCCCGTCCGCAACACGAGCCTCATCGAAATCCGCGCTTTCAGCGACCAGCCCACCGAAGCGGCGGCCCTGGCCAACGCCATCGCCGAAAGCTACCGCGATTACCGTTCGCACTCCACTGCGGCCGGGACCGGGGATGCCGTCGGGCAAATGCGGGTTGAAATCGTGGACCAAGCCGTGCCCAGCCTGAGGCCGGTGCGACCCAATAAACCGCTCAACATTGCGCTCGGCATCGCGGCCGGCGCGTTGCTGGCCCTGGCGGCGGGGGCCGGGCTGGCCGTCCTCGCCGCGTGGCTGGGACGGAGGTCGCGCGCGAGCGGAGCGCCCCCCGCGCCTGGCGCCTTTGCTCCCTGAGCCTGGCTTCTACAGACGATGAGGGTTGCTTTTCTTGCAATCGGTGGCATATTGGCGTACTTAGATTGCCTGTCGAGCATTCAGGGCTCGGTAAATCTTCACCGGAATCCAGTGACTGATGATTTGAAACCCGACGGTCGGGAACGGTCCGAAATAGCAGTCCTTCTAACAAAACAGCTTTATCGCATATGAACCGGAATCCGGCGTTAGCCAAATCTGAACCGCAAACCAGGCTTCCCCCCTGGAAGGACATTGTAGCCAAATACCAGCAGCCCGCGAAGTGGGCGGCCACCTGGCAGGTGGTCAACACCCTGGTGCCTTACGCGGCGCTGTGGTGCCTGATCTACTTCAGCCTGAGGGTGTCCTGGTGGCTGGCCGTACCGTTGGCCGTGCTGGCGGGAGGGTTCCTGGTCCGGATGTTCATCATCTTCCATGACTGCGGGCACGGCTCGTTTTTTGCCTCCAGGCGAGCCAACGACACGCTGGGTTTTATCACCGGTGTGCTGACCTTTACGCCGTATTATCATTGGCGGTGGGAACACGCCATTCACCATTCGAGTTCGGGCGACCTGGACCGGCGCGGCACGGGCGACGTGTGGACCCTGACGGTTCAGGAATACCTGGAGGCCTCGCGCTGGAAACGCTTCGCGTACCGCCTGGCGCGCAACCCGTTCATCCTGTTCGGGCTGGCTCCCTGGTACCTGTTCCTGATCCACCAGCGGTTCCCCAACCGCAAGGCCGCGCGGCGGGAGCGGCACTCGGTGTGGTTTACGAATCTGGCCCTGGTGGCGGTGGCCGGCGGGATGAGCTGGCTGTTCGGTCTCGAAGCGTACCTGCTGCTGCAGTTGATCATGCTGGCGGTGGCCGGGTCAACCGGCATCTGGCTGTTCTATGTGCAGCATCAATTCGAGGGGGTGTACTGGGAGCGCAGCGAGGGGTGGGATTACAGCCTGGCGGCGTTGAAAGGGAGCTCATTCTACAAGCTGCCCAAGGTGCTGCAGTGGTTTTCGGGCAACATCGGGTTCCACCACATCCACCACCTGAGCCCGCGGATTCCCAACTACCACCTCGAAAAGTGTCATCGGGCGGAGCCGCTGTTCCAGACGGTCAAGCCGGTGACGTTGTTCTCCAGCTTCAAGTCATTCACCTTCCGCCTGTGGGATGAGCAGCGCCGGAAACTTGTCGGCTACCGGGCGCTCCGCGCGATTCGCAACCAAAGCCGGCAGGCGGGGACGTGACGGATCACTTCATGCCCGAGTGAACAGTGCCCGGTAATGCCCTCCGAGGAGGTCGCACAAGACTTCGCTGCCGTGGCGGCTCCTATCCGTCGTGTCTCAGCCCTCGCCGAACAACGGGGCGACAGGGACCTCGAAACCTTTGAGCAAGCGCGAGCGGGCCCGTTCCCCGGGGTGCCAGCGGCCAATCAAATGGTAGGTGCCGGATTCCAGGTGCAGGACTTCGACGGTCTTGGCTTCGGGGTCAATGAGCCAGTATTCATTGACGCCGTGCTGCTCGTAAAGGTCGCGTTTGTCAATGCGGTCGCGGCGCCGGGAGCCGGGAGAGATGACCTCGGCGACCAAATCGGCTGCCCCCATGATCCGCTCTTTGATGATGCCCAGACGCTCTTTGGAGATGAAGACCAAGTCGGGCTGGACGGCGCGGTGGGCGCTTAGCACCATGTCTATCGGCGCGTGCGACGTCTTCCCCAGACGGTGGCCCTCGACCCATTCATCCAGTTCTTCAAGCAATCGAACGACAACCTGCTGATGAAGGAACGGAGGGGCAGGGGACATAACAAGCTCTCCGTCCCACAGTTCGGTGGGCAGGTTGCTTTCGGGGAATTCGGCGGCCAGTTCGTCAAAGGTCCACCGGCGATTCTTCCAGGCGGCGGGCACGGATCTGGGCTTGGCTGCAATCACAGGAATAATCAAACGCGGGCGATGGCCGCCGTCCAGCGCCACCTTCACTCTATCTCGTACCAGAGGGTGCGGTGCTCCGGACCGATCTTAAAGTTGCAGGCAGTGCCCTCGACGCGAACGGGAACAGCGCCCTGCGGTTGGCCGCGGCCATCGAGCGCCTGGACGCGCTTGATACGGAAAGGCAGCGTCACGTCGGCGGAGATGCCGTTGACGAGTGTCGGGCCGGTGCCCCAATGGTTGCCGACCGAGGTGCGGGTGTCGTTCCATTCCATGCCCTGGTTTTCGGCGGAGCCCACGGCGGCCAGCAGGATGCGGTGAGAGGCTTCGAGCGGTTGGCCGTCGAGGCTGGTGAAGACGAGCGCAGCATAGTTGTGGTCGGTCGCGCCGACCACGAGCTGGATGCCGCCCAGGTTGAACTTTTGCCCGGCGATCAGGCCCCACACAGCGCGCGAATTGGGCGTGTTGACGAGCACGTGCGCCCGGTCCCGGTCGCTGGCATCCCACACGACTTGGCCGTCGGGGCTCGCGAGTCGCCTTCCCTCAGGCGTGGCTGGAGTCGCTGAGGATGTCGCTTTTGGATCAATGCCAATGCGATAGCTGAGTCCGAGCGTCGCCGGCAGCATGTCATTCAGCGTGCCCGCGGCGACATCTGGCAGCGGCTTCAGGTCCGCGCGCCGGTAGAGGTTCGCACAGGCGCTGAGCAGCGCGAGCTTCACGGGCTGGCCGTTGAAGGAGAAGTAACCGTTCATGCGGTCGGTGTCCCAATGGTCCTGGCTGCTGTGGTAGTCGAAGAAGAAGACGCCATCCCAATCCTGCAAGGCGGCCACCATCGCCGCGAACGGCACTGTGCTGGCGGCGTAGTCGTTGGGGTCCGGGATGTTCCACTCCGAGTTGGTGAACGGCCGGTCCAGCAGCCGCCACGGCGTGCGGCTGAGGAGACTGTCGGCGTCCGGCGCCTGCTCCATCGGCGTGTTGCGGATGGTCCAATTCCGCGAATCCCAGGGCCGGCCGGGGAAGTGCGGATGCTCCCAGTAGGCGTGGATGTCAGCGTAATCACACGTCTCGGCGATGATATCGGCGCCATTGTAAGTGATCTGAGAGGCGGTGATCGGCACCCGGACGCCGAGGTCCTGCTTGAGGTAGTCGGTCATGTCGCGAATGAAGCCCTTCTCCGTGCCTGCCATAAAGAGGCGGGCATCGCGGCGGGCGGCTTCGCACCAGCCTGAGACGGGAATCTCGACATTACCCTTCTCGACGGTTTGCCCCGCCGGCACGACGATGAATTCGCCGCCCTCCTGCAGCCGCACCCCGGCCAACGAAAACGCAGTCGCATCCCCTCCGAACTTGAAGCAGATGCGCACCTTGCCGGGAATCTTATCGGCGCTGCGGAAGACGCGCTTGACGAGCGTCCACTGCGACCCGGCCTGGACCGTCTCCGCCAGGCCCACGTCTCGCCAGTTCTCCGGTCCCTGGTTGGAGACATCCACATACACCGGTCGGGAAGCGTCCGCCCTGATCCAGAATGACAAGGTGTAGGTGTGCTTTGGCCGGAGGTTCAGGTTGATGCATTGGAGTTCCTGTCGGCTCAGCTCATTGGCGGCCTTCTGGATTTCGAGCCGGAGCGCCCGGAGGTCTGACTGCGGGCCGGCCTGATCAAAGTGGGCTTTCACAGGAAACTCGGCGCTCTGGTGCAGCCGCCAGCCCCCAAGGTTCTCCTGCCAATTCGCCGCCTGAAGCAGGAACGCTCCGGGCGGTTCGAGGCTTGAGCCCCAGGCATTGCGCAAGGCTTCCGTCGAGGCGTAGTGCCGGGCCAGCCAGGCATTCCATTGCTGCTTGAACTCGCCCCGGTAGGGCTCCGGCAGGCTCGCGGCGATGCCCGGCCCGAGCTTGCTGAAGGAGTTCTCGTTGCTCAGCTCAATGATCGCAATGCCCGGGTCGTGCGCGCGCGGCAGGCCGCGATACTTGTTGGTGTGCATGAGGTAATCGCGGCAGAACTCTTTGAAAAGCTCCCGCATGCGGGGCTCGAAATAGATCAGATACTTGCTGTAACGCACCGCGCTCGGAAGGTCCTTGGTGACGAAGCCCTCCCCGGCGGTGAAGGTGCGCCCGACATGAAGATTCAGGTCGGCGTAAATGCCGTGGCGGTTGAGCTGATCCAGGAAATAGTCCTGCCGGTCGAGCATGTCCGGGTCCAGGGTCCGCCGGCCATTGATGACCGGGCCCCAGATGCCCCGTGGCGCGGAGTCGGTGTCGTGGTGGTGCATCCGCACGCCATTGATCCCCAGCTTGGCCAGGTGCGCGGCGACCCTTTCAGCGTCCCCGTGCGTGGGGAAATTGGCGCCGAAGCACAGGTTGACGCCCCAGATTCGCAGACGGCGCGAGCCGGCGAAGAAATGCCCGGCCTGGATGTGAACGAAGCCATCCGCTCCCGCCGGTTTGGCCGAGAGCCCCGAGAAGTCCGTGGCGGACTTGGTGGCATCCTCCCCGGGCACGACGAATGGGAAGCGCTCACCAGCGGTGTCGGCCCCAAACAGGAGTCCGGAAGGGGCAATGGCCAATAGCCAACAAAGCAGGGGCGCGGCGAATCTCGGGCAGGACAATGCTTTCATGCCCCAGGGTTCTACCATGCCGGGGAGCCGATTTCCAAGCAGATGCGTTCCCGCGCCGCCCGCCTCGCGGGGCGCGCTGCCACCGGGCTGCTCAGGAAGAGCCTGGCCAGCTTCCGGATTAGCTGCTCGGCGGGAATATCGCGGTAGAGCAGATCCGGCAACTCCCGCTTCAACGCATGATAGGAGACGGAAACCGCCAGGCTGCTTGGATGCCCCACCAGACCCCAAAGGCCGCTTTGCTGGATCAACGGCCCTTGATGGTCTGTTCGGCCTGGAAGGCTGCTGCCGCCTCATGCACCGCGTGGAAGATGCTCTCGCGGCCAATCTCGCTGGTGAAGCCGATGCGTTCGAGGATTTTGCGCAAGGGACGGTTTGTATGCGCGAACTTGAGGGCGATGCCGTGTTGGTGGAGTTCCCTGGTCAAGGCGCGCAACGCTTCTACGGCCGTGATGTCAATGTCGGTGATGGCTTGGGCGTCCACCAGAAACCAGCGCACCGGGGTGGGGCTGGCGGCGACCAGGGCGCGCACGCGGGCTACGAAATGGTTGGCGTTGGAGAAGAGCAGGGGAGCATAGAAGCGGTAGGCGATAAAGCCGGGGATCGTCTCGCCCGGCGCGTTCTCGCCCAGGTCGTGGAAACCGCCGCCTGGGACGATGCGGAGAACGGCGTCCGGCGGGTTGGAGATGCGGTCAATGAGCCTCAGAAGCGAGAGCGCGACGCCAACCAGGATGCCGGCCACGACGCCGACCGCCAGCACGCCTGCGGTCGTGAGCGCGGCCAACAGGGCGCTTTGAGGGTAGAACCGGTAGATGCGCACCATTACGTCGAACTCGACGAGCGTGAAGCCGCCGTAAATGAGCAGCACTGCCAGCGCAACCACCGGCAGCCGCGCCATCAGTGGCGTGAGGAATAGCAGGAACAGGATCAACGTGGCGGCGGCGGCGAGGCTGGCCAGTTGGGTCCGGCCGCCGGCCGAATCGTTGATGGTGGTGCGGGCCTGGCTGCCGGTGATCGAGAAGCCTTGGAAGAATCCGGTGGACACGTCGGCGAGCCCGAGGGCGGCGAGCTCGCGGTTGGGATTAACTTCGTAGTCGTTTTTCGCGGCGAACGCGCGCGCCAGCAGGATGCCTTCGGTGTACGTCAATAGAGCAATGCCTATCGCCGCCGGCAGGAGGGTATGGATGTCCTGCCAATTCATGCTCGGCAGGGCGAAGCGCGGCAAACCGCGCGGGAACGCGCCCACCACGGCTACGCCACGCCCTTCGAGGCGCATAGCCAGCGAGGCGACAATGGCCGCGGCCACCACCACGAGGGCCGGTGGGATTTTCGGGGCGAATCGGCGCAACACCAGGATCACCGCCAGCAGGCCGAGCCCGAAGAGCAGGGTCGGCCCGTGAGTCTGGTTCAATTTGCCGGCGAGTTCGGCCAGCCGAGGGAAGAAGTCGGTGTGGTCGAGCCGGATGCCGAACAGCTTGTCGAGCTGCGAGGCGATCAGGATCAGCGCCGCGCCGGTCATGTAACCCACGAGCACGGGCTTGGAGAGGAAATCAGCGATGGCGCCGATCCTGGCGCGGGCGCCGAGCAGGAGCAGCAACCCGCTGAGCACGGCGAGCGTGGCCGCGAGTGCGGCCGCTGGCCCAGGATCACCGCCCGCCAGCGGCGCAATGGCGCTCGCAATCAGGAGTGAAATCGCAATGTCCGGCCCTACGATCATCTGACGCGAGCTGCCGAAGAACGGGTACACCAGCAGCGGCACCAGCGCCGCGTAGAGCCCATGCTGCGGCGGCAAGCCCATGAGGCCGGCATAGGCGATCACCGACGGGATCATGACCACGCACACGCTGACGCCCGCCAGCAGATCCGGGCGCAGCCATTCCCGCCGATAGTCGCGGAAGAGAGTCAGCCCCGGCACCCAGCGCAACAGCGCCGACGGCGCGGCTTCGCGCCGAGACTCGACCGCTGTGCTGGGCGGAGGCGCGGAGGGCGGCTTGTCGCGTTTATCCATCGTCATGTCAACTGTCCGACGCGAAGCGACCGTAACCCGGGGCAAGCAGGGAGGGAAGGCAAAACAGGACCGGCGAAACTGGCCCGCACTGTTGGAGCTGGCTGCGCAGGGGGCTCTATTGTTCCTCTATTGGTTCTCTATTATTCCTCTATTGTTCCTCTATTGTTCCTCTATTTCTCGCGCCTTTTTTTCGCTCTACGGCCTGTGTATCCGGCTGGCCGGCTGGGCTTGCGGGTATCCCGTTCCGGGCTGTCCCCAGAACTGGTGACTGGCAGGGGACAGGGGTTCAGGTATCTTGTGGGCGTGTTAACGATGCTAGTGTGTGGCATCGGTTAAGAATTTAAAGTTGTTCTCAATGTAGAATGTGTCAGCGAGGCCGGGTGAGTAACCCGGCCTCGCTGTTTTTTAATAGATCAAGCTGGCGGGCCTTCGCCGGCGCCTACTTGAGCAGCGGCCGCAGGTGCTGGATCGAGCGCTCCGCCTGCTCGACCGTGCCGCACTCGACGGAGAGAACAATGTCCCGCGGGCAATCCTTGCGGATGATCTGGATGACCTTCTTCCAGTCAATTACGCCGTCGCCGCAGGCGCAGCCGACAGCGGTGCCGGTGACCTTGCCGCGCTCGGAGCCGGATTGCTGTGACGGAGATGTCTTTGGCGTGCAGGTGAACGAGGCGTTTGGCCACGCGCTTCAGCCAGCGGTAAGGGTCCTGGCCGCAGAGGAAGGCGTTGCCGGTGTCGAAGTTGATGCCGATGCTGGGGCTCTTGACCAGCTTCTGGATGCGGTCCAGGCCGTCGGGGCGCTTGCTGTATTGCTGGTGGCATTCGAGGCCGATGAGGATGCCGCGCGGCTCGGCGACTTTGGCGGCCTCCATCAGCGTATAGCGCATCAGGACGAAGTCCTCGGCTTCGGTGGTCCAATCCTGTTTGGGGCCTTCGTCGGTGTTGACGACGGGGGCGCCGCACTCGGCGGCGAAGCGAATGGCCTGCTTGAGGTATTCGGTGCCGATCTCCGGCTTGGTCAGCGGGGTGTGGGCGGACAGGCCGGAGAGCTTCACGCCGGCCCGCTCGCAGGCGCGCTTGATTCGCAAGCGGGTCGTCGAGCATCGAGACGCTGTGGAAGTAGCCGGCTTCGCTGAGCAGCTCGCGGCCCCAGTGGACCATCGGCTCGACGTGCGTGTAGCCAAGCTCGGCGGCTTTCTCAACGCCCCATTCGAAGGGCTTGTCGTGGTGGCGGACGAATTCGAGGTTAATGCCGATATGGATTTTGCTCATGGTGTGGTGGAATGATGGAATGGTGGAATGATGGAATGGTGGAATGTTGGAATGTTGGAATGATGGAATGATGGAATGATGGAATGATGGAATGAGGGAATGTTGGAAGATTTACTGGCGCTGCTTTTCCCACTGGTCGTAGCGGTGGCGGATGAAGTCAGGGGGCTTGGGCTCGGAATAGACGGTGAGCAGGTAGCGCAGGGTGAACTTGTCGCCGGCGGCGTATTCCAGCGGCTTCTTGTCGAGGCCTTGCGTGGCGGTGAGGTAGGCGAAGGGATCGAGCATGGTGAAGAAGAGGCTGTCGCCGCGCGGGTTGTCAGGGCGGCCGAACAGCACCAGCATTACCTCGTGGCCGCCTAGCAGGCCGGAGACGCTGGTCCACCGGGCGGGGATCACATTTTGCGTGTTGTTGCCGGTGTAGGGCTGGTCGGCGGAGTTCTGGAACTTCGCGACGTGATTGAACGACTCGGGCAGGCGCAGGCCGAGGCCGTCGTAATTGGAGCCGCTCAGGGTTACCTTGCCGGCGCGGGGGCCGACTTCAAACTGCGATTCCCAGTGCAGGGCGACTTCCTGGTTCGGCTCGTCCACCGTGACCGTGATGTGGCGCCGTTCGATGAGCAGGGCGGTGTCCAGGGAGGGCGGGGTGGTCTTGTTGGTTGGGGCGACCCAATAGATCAGATCAGCAAACTGCGCGGTCGGCAGGCCGTTGGCGGGCTATGGTAGTGAACTGCAGCGGCAGCTCGACGTGCTGCTCGAAACCCGGCGCGCCCCGCTCTTCCCAAAAGTTGATGCCATTGACCCAGACGGCATACATCAGGCCGTGATGGTGCAGGTGGTCGGGCGGGGCATCGCGCAGGACGTTTTCGCCGCGCAGGGTGTAAAGCTCGCGCACATAGGGCTTGAATTGGTTCGTCGCGAAGGCATACACGAGCAGCTTGCGGCCCTGATAGCGAATTTCCAGCGTGCCTTGTCCGACTTTGCGTCAATGCTCATCGGCGAGCTGGCCGCGGCGGCAGTGCAGACGAGGGCGATGGATAGGGCGAGGCAAGGAGCGAAACAGCCGTTCATAGATCCAGGCGCGACGGCCGCGGCGGCGAAAACCCGAAGGCCGAAAACCGAAGGCCAAAGAATCCGACATCCGAAGCCCAAGAAGCCAATGGTTGATCGGCGCAGGCTTTGGGTTTCGGATTTTGGACTTCATTTCGGCCTTCGGGCTTCGGCCTTCGGATTTGCCTGCGCGCGGCGTTCATCCGTTTACTTTGGCGGGCTGCCGACTGGGTCGCCACCGGCGGCAAGCCGGCCGCCCAGGCGCAGCCGCGACGATAGAGCTCCTGCACCTCCGGGACGCTCAGCGCTTTGACATCATGGCCGAGCACGCAATGGAAGGTCCGGCCCTTGCCGTAGCGCGACACGAAGGCCATGGGATAATACTTCCCGTCCACCTTCGACTTGGCCTGTGCGAGGACCTCGATGGGATGATCGCCCACCAGGCAGGTGTATAGCTCGTCCCGCGTCTCGAAGTCAGTCATCCCGCGCAGGATGGGAGTGTCCGGCCTGACCAGTTCTACGCGGAAGGTTCCCAGCGGATCATGCTGGCGCACCCCCGGTCCCGGCCCGGCCCACGCGCGGCCGGCGATCTGGGCGAACTCCGGCCACTCGCCGAACCACGCGCCGCAGGCAAAATGCACCAGCGCGACTCCCTTGCCCCCTTCGACAAACTGGCGCAAGTTCTCGCGCGCCTTTACGCCCGGCCCGGGCTGCTGCCAGTTCTGGAAGTGAAGCAGGATGAGGTCGTATTTGTTGATGGCCGAGGAGTCCAGGAAGTCGGGGTCTTCGATGGTGAACACTTCCAGGCGCGGGTCCTTTTGCAGCGCCGCCGCGAGCACAGGCGCCGTCTCCCGCCAATGGTGGCCCGGGTAATCCTCGCCGGTGACCAACAGAATACGCGCCTTGGCAGGGGAAGCCGCCGGGGCAGCCAGCGCCTGTGGCCCCAAGAGGATGGCGAGCGTGGCGACAGGCTGAATACCACAAGGGGCCGGTATTTCGGCAACCGGGGGCGGCGGCGCGTCTGGTTCCCCCTCACCCCAACCCTCTCGCTCAGGGAGAGGGAGACGCTATGCCCGTCTCGCGAGACATCCGCAGCTTTCGGATTCGCCGACCGACTGCTGGCGTTTCTCCCTCTCCCTGAGGGAGCGGGTTGGGGTGGGGCGGGACGGGCCACGCCTGCTTTCAAAGCGTTCGCTGTCACACAATACCCGCCTTTCTTATCTGTGTTCATCTGTGTCCATCTGTGGTTAAATCCGGTTCCCCTCGTTCAGGTCATCTTGGTCCGCCCTGGGGCGGGCACCGGGTAGCTGCCGTCCGCTCCTGGCTTCGTCGGAGGCTCCATATCATCCCGGCAATCCTCGGGTTTGGGCGGGTGATAATAGTCGGAGGCCATCACCTCATCCCAGGCGATCTCTTTGCCGGTGTAACAGGAAAGCTGGCCCATGACCGTGATCATCGTGCTGCGGGCCATGTAGGCACCGCAATTGATCGGGTTGCCTGAGCGGATGCCGGCGAAGAGCTTGTCGTGCTCGATCTGGTAAGGATTGCCGTGGTCTTCCGAGCGCCAGGTGGTTTCGCCCCAGATGCGGCACTTCAGGAGAGAGGCCTTGCCCTTGGTGCCCGAGACCAGGCTGGAGTTCTCGTCGTAGCAGCCCGCAGTCGTGCGGCAGAAGGCATAGACCCGCACGCCTTTGTCGAACTCGTACACCACCGAATGATGGTCGAACACATCTCCGTAGGTGGGCTCGATCATGGTGGACCGGCCCGGCCAGGCCGTGGCACTTGAGCGGCACGGCATTGCCCAGCACCCAACTGGTGCGATCCAGGTTATGGACCAACGATTGCGGCACGTCATCGCCCGACAGCCACCGGAAATGGTATTGCGTGCTGCACTGCCATTGCAGTTCGTTGTATTCCGGCTTGCGCTCGGTCACGCCGTAGGGGGCGCGCAGGAAGTTCTCCTCGATGGTGACGATGTCACCGATCGCGCCATCCTGGATGCGCTTGATGGTCTCGATGTAGCCGGTATGGAAACGGCTTTGCAGGCCGGAGACGATGCAAAGCTTCTTTTCTTTGGCGAGGTCGCAGGCCTGCTGCATCAGCTTGACGCCCCGCGGATCAATGCCGTGCGGCTTCTCGACGAAGACGTGTTTGCCTGCCTGAATCGCCGCCATTGCGTGGAAGGGATGGAACTTGGCGGCGTTGGCAATGAGCACCACGTCCGCCGACTCGATGACGCGCTTGTAGGCGTCGAGCCCGGTGAAACGGTGGTCTTCGTCCACAGCGACCTGCGCGCCCTTGGCGGCTTTGAGGCTGGCGAGCTTGCTCTCGATGCGGTCCCGGAAGATGTCGGCCATCGCCACCAACTGCGCGCCGGGGTCCGCCGTCAGCGCCTCGGCGGCAGCGCCGGCACAGCGGCCACCGCAGCCGATCATGCCGACTTTAAGGGTGCCGCTACCGGCGGCGTGGGCGCTGCGGCTCAAGTCGAGCGTGCCGATGGCGGCGGCGGAGGCGGCGACGGTGGAGGTCTTGAGGAAGTCGCGGCGGGTGATCGGTTGGGGAAGGGGAGTGTTGTTCATATTAGTGGCTATGTGATTTCAGAGGCTCAATTGCGAATGGCTGTCGAGAGCGGATCGTATTCGCATCACCCGTTCCCCCTCACCCCGGCCCTCTCCCTTGGGGAGAGGGAGAACCATCGCCACTGTATCGGCCGAACCGGAGTGCCAGGCATAGCTCGAGAGCCGCGCCAGTGGGCTCCCTCTCCCCGAGGGAGAGGGCCGGGGTGAGGGGGAACGGTAGCAACAAACTTGCCTTACTGTGTTTTCTGCACCCATTCGATGATTGAGAGCACGGCGTTGGAGCCGGTGCGGGCGTTGACGGCGCGGACGAGCACTTTGCCGTCGGCAGTTTGGGCGGCACTCACGGGATGCTCCAGCCATTTCCCGTCCTGGAACTTCTCCAGGGTGCCCAGGTCATCGCCGGCAACGAACACCTGCTCCTTCCGTCCGCCCTGGAAGTCGTCGGGATCAATGATATAGACGCGCACGGTGCCGGCGGCGCCTTTCGGGACCGTGAGTTCGATTTCCGTCTGGTCATTCCCGGCACGCGCGTAATAGACGGGCAGGTTCCAACCGTTCCAGGCGAAGCCGGTCTTGGCCACGGCGTCGTAGCCCGGCTCGGCATAGAGCACTTCCTTGTCTGGTCGGCCGCAGAGCATCTCCAACTTCACGCCGCGGCTCTTCAGGTTCTCGGTGGACGGCAAGGTCTCCTTGTCAGGCCAGAACGGTTGCTCCGGCGCGGGAGCACGCTGGGCGGCAGACGGCATCATCGGAAAGGCGGCGTGCGGTTCCGTCTGATACCAATAGACCGTGCTGGACAATTGCAGCGTGCTGCCGGGTTTGGAGAAGTCGCGCCGGAACGACGGGCTCTCGTTGGCGCCGAAGCCGATGGCCACGCGCAGCGACTTCTCGAAGCTGATGGAATCCTGGAGGAAGAACCGGTAGGCGGCGGCTCCCTTTAGGAAGGGGAAATAGCCAGTCAACGGGAACATGTTCTCCGTCTCGGGGAAACCCCAACTGAAGCCGAACGAATCCTCCAGCCCCTGGAATTCGATCGAGGCCCGCGTCTCGCCATCAATGTAGAACTTCTCGTTCTCGTCCACCGGGTAGCTACTGCGGCCGGGGCTGCGCACCGTGACGTTCCAGCCGACGACCTTGCCCTTGCCGCGCGCTTCGAGCGCGACGTAATCCCGCTGCCCGAGCAGCAGGCCCTCCTGCCGCCAGCTCGCGTGGAAGTAGCCTGTGTCGGAAGGCACGTCTTCGAGCGAGCGATAGACCACATACGAGTAGCAGGGCATCAGGCTCCACAACTCGTCGCCCGGTTGCAGCGGCCCATCATAGTCCAGGACGACCTTGGCCGACTTCCTGAACGGCATGGGGAAGTACTCGTTAAAGCCGCGGCGGACGTTGAGCACCGCCGTGTTGACCACGTCGCGCGTGCCGTCCGGATCGCAGAAGAAGTCCACCAGCGGGCAATCCACGCTGGGAGAAGGTTCGCCGTCCCAGTAGATGCGGAGCAGCAGGTCGCGGTTGAGCCGTTTGTGCGCCCCGGAAATCTGGCTCGCGCCGTAGGCAAAGTGGATCATCGTGATGACCGCCGGCCCTTTCAGGTTCGCCACCACGACGTGCCTGGTCGTCTTGAACTGGGCCGTTAGCGGGTTCTCGATCCAGAGCGCGTTGTCGGCCCTGGTTACGCCTGGCGTCAGGTGTGCCAACCCGTCCAGGGTGGTTGGCTGCGCGCACGCCGTCGCCCCGCATAGCGCGAGAGACACTGCGGGGAGGTTGAAAGGAAACAGGTCGCTGAGGAAGCGCGGTGCTCGCATGAGCCGCATTCAACCGCAGCTTGCACTGGGTGGCAAATGCAAAATACGGCCCCCGATCGGCCGGCCAAATCACGGACCTCCTCGTCGGCGAGTTCAGGGGAGGCCGCGACGCCAGAACCCCGAATCACCACCGCGCGCTCCGTCCCGGGAGCAGGGGTTGAGCAACCGGCCCCCAAGCTGCGCCCGTAAGCGCCGGCTGGGCCGCGACCGGGCCGCCGCGAACTTGACCTTCGGTTCTTTACCTGTTACGGTAAGGCCAAGCAAACGGGCTCAACCACCAGGCAAAGAAACGCGTCACATAATGAAAGGGTGCGAGAATGAAGACATCTAAATGGATCCACACGGCGATCATGGCCTTCACCCTGACGATGGCAGGTTGCAACAAGCAGGGTAGCGTTGATACGGGCACGTTCCAAAAGACCTTTGCGTCGGCTGAATCGCCCGTGCAGAGCAGCGCGGACAAGGTGGTTGCCTCGATCAAGTCAGCCGATTACTCCGGCGCGCTGGCGGAACTGAAGAACCTCGCCAACAACGCCAAGCTCACTCCGGAACAGCAGCAGGCGATCAAGGACCTGATGGCGCAGGTTCAACAATACGTTGCGGGTGCTGCCAGCCAGGCCGCCGGCGCGGCCAGCAACGCGATGGACGCAATCCCCAAGTTGCCGAAATAGGCCCCTCGGAGGAAGTCTGCAGACACCGACAAGCTTCGGGCGGGCGCAACTCATGTTATCGGCCCTGGCCCCTGGGAGCGCCGGCATCCCTGCCGGCACCTTGCAACATCGCCCGATTTGAGGTAAACCCCAAAGTGTCCCGTGAGAGCACGCCGGCAGGGATGCCGGCGCTCCCGGGGCCGATAACGTGAGTTGCGCCCGCTTCGGGCCCTTAGACCCGAAATCTTGAGGGAAAACGCCCTCCAGATGCACCCCCATTCCACCGGTTCACCAAGAAAGTGTTTGTCCAATGGGGTGCCGGGCGGTTAAATGGGCGGGCTATGATGAAAGATGCGCGTCGCTCGAACCTCCCTGTGCGGTATTTAGCCTTGTTTCTCCTGCTGGGGTTGGGTGCGTGCAAGAGCGTGCCGCCCCAGCACACCTCCGAGAGCCCGTTCTACCCGGCGAAGCTGGCGGAGATGGACGCGGCGATAGACCGCGCTATTGCGGACAAGCGATGCCCCGGCGGCGTTCTGTGGTTCGAGCATCGCGGCGCCAGCTATCACAAGGCCTACGGCAATCGCGCGCTCGTGCCCGACGTCGAGCCGATGACCGAGGACACCATTTTCGACCTCGCGTCGCTGACCAAGGTCGTCGCCTGCACCCCGGCGGCAATGCTGCTGGTCGAGCGCGGCCAGTTGGATCTGAACGCGCGCGTGCAGACTTACATCCCGGAGTTCAAAGGCGACGGCAAGGAAGCCATCACCGTGCGCGAACTGATGACGCATACCTCCGGCCTGCCCGGGGACATCGAGACGAGGACCGATTGGCACGGTGAGGCGACGGCCATCGAGAAGGCCTGCGCCGTGCATCTGCTCAGCACGCCCGGCACCCGGTTCCGCTATAGCGACATCAATTTCTTCCTGCTGGGTGAGATCGTCCAGCGCATCACCCACCAGCCGCTCCAGGACTTCGTTCAGCATGAGATCTACCAGCCGCTTAAAATGGTGGACACGGGCTACCTGCCGCCCGCGTCCAAGCTCTCCCGCATCGCGCCGACCGAGGTAGTGAACGGCAAGCCCTGGCGCGGCGTGGTGCATGACCCCACAGCCCGCCACATGGGCGGCGTCGCCGGCCACGCCGGGCTGTTCACCACGGCCGCCGACCTGGCACGCTACGCCCGGATGATGCTGAACCTGGGCACGCTCGACGGCGTGCGCATCTTCAAGCCGGAAACCGTCAAGCTGATGACCAGCGTCCAGACTCCGCCCTCGCTGCCGGTCCGGCGCGGGCTGGGCTGGGACATTGATTCGGGCTACAGCGGCCCGCGCGGCAGGCTGTTCCCGATCGGCTCCTACGGCCACACCGGCTGGACCGGCACCTCGATCTGGATTGATCCGTTTTCCCAGTCCTTCGTGATCTTCCTCTCCAACCGCAACCATCCGACTGAGAAGGGAAACGTCGGCCCGCTCCGGGCGCACCTGGGGACATTGGCCGCCGAGGCCATCAAGGATTTCAATTTCGCCTACGTGCCCGGTGCGCTGCCTGCGCGAGACGAGACCGAGCAGCCTTCCCGCGCCGAACCCAGCAAGCCGAAAGCCGCCTGGCAGAAGAGCCTCAATGGTATTGACGTGCTGGTGCGGGACAAGTTTGCCCCCCTGAAAGGCCTGCGGATTGGCCTCATCACCAACCATACCGGCGAGGACCGTGACCGCAATCCCACGATTGACCTGTTGAAGAACGCGCCGGGTGTCGAGCTCAAGGCGCTCTTCAGCCCCGAGCACGGTATTCGTGGCGCCGTGGACGAACGCGTCGGCGACAGCGTGGACGCCCAGACCGGCCTGCCGATCTACAGCCTCTACGGGAAACGCTCCAAGCCCACGCCCGAAGAGCTCAAGGACCTCGATGCGCTGGTCTTCGACATCCAGGACGTCGGCTGCCGCTTCTACACCTACACGGCGACGATGGGCCTGACGCTCGAAGCCGCCGCCGAGAACGGGAAGAAGTATTTCGTGCTGGACCGGGTAAATCCCATCAACGGCGTCACGGTTGACGGCCCGGTCCGGATGGGGAAGCAGAGCTTTGTGGCCTACCACGAGGTGCCGCTGCGCTACGGGATGACCATTGGCGAGCTGGCGCGCATGTGCAACGCCGAGCGCAACCTCAAAGCCGACCTGACCGTCATTCAGGTCGAGAACTGGCGGCGTGACCTGTGGTTCGACCAGACCGGCCTGCCCTGGACCAACCCCTCGCCGAACATGCGCAACCTGAAGCAAGCGATCCTCTACCCGGGCCTGGGCCTGCTGGAGAGCGCCGTCTCCGTGGGCCGTGGAACGGACACGCCGTTCGAGCAGATTGGCGCCCCCTACATTGACGATGTGAAACTGGCGGAAGAACTAAACCGTGCCGGCTTGCCCGGCGTAGCGTTCGTGCCCATTGCTTTCACCCCCACCTCCAGCGTCCACCGGGGCAAGCTCTGCAAGGGCGTTTACATCCTGCTGACGGACCGCGACCACTGCAACGTGGTGGACGTCGGCTTGCAGATCGCGGAAACGCTCTACCGCCTCTACCCCAACGACTTCAACCCCGACAAGATGAGCCACCTCTTGCTGCACCCTCCGACGCTCGAGGCCATCAAAGCCGACAAGCCCCTGAGTGAAATCCACGCCCTGTGGCAGAAGGACCTGGACGCCTTCATGCAGCGCCGCGCGAAGTATCTGATTTACTGAGGTCCCGCGTCCCGCACGGGGACACCTTCAGCAGTATGGGTCCAGGAAATGCGCCGCGTGGGCGAAACCTGCTTCCGGGCTGAACGTGGAGTCCTCGTGTTCGATGCTGAGGACGCCACGATAACCAACCTCACGAAGCAGGCCGATGTAATCGCCCCATTTGATGTTGCCATAGCCGGGAATCACGTAACGCCACCAGCCGTTCCCGAGGATGCCGACATAGTTGCGCCGAGGCATGTCAATCAGGCAGTCCTTGGCGTGGGTGTGGAAGATGCGCTGGCTGAAGCGGGTGACCGGGATGGCAATATCCAGCTCCTGATGGACGAGATGGGATGGGTCGTAGTTCAGTCCGAAATTCTCGTCGGGGATGGTCTCGAACAGGCAATCGAAGGTGTCAATGCCCTGGAGGCAGGTGGCAAACCAATTCTCGATCGCGACCTGAACGCCCTTGGCTTTGGCGTGGTCCACGATCGGGCGGAAGATGCCGGGTAGGACCTGCCGGATCATGGCAATCCTGTTCATGCCTTCCCGAGGCAGTCCCGTGATCATGCAAATGGTGGGCACGCCCAATAAGGCAGCGGCATCAATCATCTTCTTCGCGATAGCCTGGACCTCCTCCGTCTTGCCGGGCGCGGCGGCATCCATGTAATTGGAGAGGCTGCTGATCTCCAGGTGACGCTCGGCCAGCTTCTGGTTGAGCGCGTCCGCGTCGGCCTGGGTGAAGTTCATGGGGTCGAGCTGCCGGTTGCCCGGGCCGGAAACGACTTCGAGCGCGGAGATGTGGCACCGCTTGGCCATATCGAGCACTTCGTCGAGTGTGAGGCCAGTCACGGGCGCGGTGAGCATTCCCACGTGCATTTCCTTCCTCCGGTTCACGGCCGGAGCTGCCTCGGCGGCAAGGGCGCCCGCGCCGACCAAACCCAGGGACGCCGCTCCCATCACGCCTGCCGCGGCTCCGAGGAAGGTCCGACGGGAGAGCGAGGTTGCGGTTTGTGAAAGCGGGTCATTGGCAGTAGCCAAAGAGCATTGTTGCCGGCGTAGTTTCATGCCAGCGAAGCTAGCCCGCGGCGCGCACGAGTCAAGGTGGAAGCTCCTAAGCGTGAAACCACGAGGAGTTGGCCCGTTGCGAGGAACCGGCGCCGCTTCGACAGGCGGTTGAGGGCTCAACCGCAGACCGCAAAACCGTTCTGTCCGTGGTGAGCACGGCCCGGTCTCTGACCGAATTCCATTATCCTGGCCAGCGTCTAATGGGAAGAGGGCAGGTGATAAACTCCCTGAGGGGTGGCGAATAGCGAGAAGGGTTGGGATTATGCGACGCGTATCGAAGATGTTAGTGGTTCTGTTGCTGGCAGCAGTGATGGGAGGTTGGGATGTCGAGGTCCTTTTGGCCGCGCCGGCGCCCGTGAAGGGGGAGACGGCGGCCATCCATGCGATTGAACAAGCGCCGGACCCTTCGTCCGTGGTCGAGGCTTATGCCAACGGCTTTGCTCTGAACCGGGATGATCCAGCGCTTTACGCGGCCTATGTCAAACGCATGGTGGACTTGGGGTTGCCCGCAATCGCCTATCATCAGGCTCAAACCCTGACCTCCCTCCAACCGCGCAACGGGTTGGGCTGGGGCGTCGTCGCCTACGTTGATGCGCGGCGGGCGGACATGGTCTCGGCTGTCTCGGCCATTAACCTAGCCGGCCAATTCGCCCCAAACAGCAAGTTCGTGCAAAGCACCGCCGGCGAGATCCTCGCCTGGTACGATGTCGAAGCCAATAAGTCGCAGTTGCCCGCCAGTGCCAGGGCGGGGCTGGCAAGGATTCGCAGCCTGCTCGAGAAAGACACGGCTTTCACCCAAGCTTATGACACCGCGAAAGAGGCTTACCAGGCGCAGGCCACCGGCACGGCCCCGCCGGCCGCGACCGCGGCGCCGGCGTCGCCGAACCAGTACGCGTCGGCGGTCTCCGCCACCCCTTACTATGTGGACTATTACTACGGCTGGGGCCCGGGTTGGATTGAGCCCGCGCCCTGGTGCTGGTGGGAACCGCTCGGGTCGTGGTACGGCTTTGACTTCTCCCCGGAATTCCCTGTGGTGGTGTTCAACAACCATGAGTTCTTCGAGCATCACCACTTCCATCAAGGCGAGTTCTTCGAGCAGGAGCATCACTTCGAGGGAAACGAATTCGCCGAGAACCACCACGGTTTCTTCGGTCACGGATGGGACAACCGCGCGGCGTGGCACCGGGGCCAGCATGGCCACACGGCTTTCTTTGGCCCGCCGGCCCGTCCGTCGCCGACAGTATCCCGGTTCGCGCGTGAGGACTTCTTCCACCAACCGACCGCGATTGCCGGGGCCCGGTTTACGGGCCGTTACCATGGTCTGGGTTCCCCGGGCGCGGGGTCGCGTGGCGCTGAGTTGTTGGAGCACCCCGAACTTGGATTCGATAATAATATTGCGCATGAACGATTCGGCAGGGGCGGCGTTGAGAACACCTTCCCCGGTCCCGCGACCGCGGGCCCGGTCCCTAATGGCGTTGCTGGCGGCCGGTTCCCTGGCGGGTTCGCCGGCGGCGGCTTCCATAATGAGTTTGTGGTGCCGCGCTTTCATAGCGGCTTTGGTGATGGCGAGTTTCATCACGGATTCGCCGGCGAAGGGCGTCATGGCGGCTTCGATAATGGGTTTGCCGACCATGACCTCGACAGAGGCTTTGGTGGTGGCGAGTTTCACCAGGGATTTGCCGGCGAAGGGCGTCATGGCGGCTTCGATAATGGGTTTGCCGACCATGACCTCGACAGAGGCTTTGCCGGTGGGGAGTCTCATCACGGATTTGCCGGCGAAGGATTTCATGGCGGCTTCCATAATGGGTTTGCCGACCATGACTTCGATAGAGGCTTTGCTGGTGGCGAGTTTCATCACGGATTCGCTGGCGGTGGCTTTCATAGTCCCGCGGCGGGGCGCGGCTTCCACGGCGGTTTCGGGGGCGGTGGTTTCCATGGCGGCTTTCACGGGGGCGAGGGGCGTCGGGGGTAGGACCCCGTTCGCTGGCAAAATGGCTGTCCTCCGCTGGCGTCCGCGACGGCAGTGCCGCACAGGCCCGCTGCCGGCCTGGCTCAGGCCGCGTCCAAGCCTGGGAGTGGCTAACCGGTAGGCAACTGGTAGGCAACCGGTCCGATGTGGATCGGATCCACATCGGACCGGTTGCCTACCAGTTGCCTACCGGTTAGCCAGTAATACGCCTGGAGGGGGCCTGAGGGTGACCTGGGGGTAGTTGGGAGCGAGTTTGGCTCAGGCTCTGGAATCGAGGCGTACCGGCTCAGTGGCTTGGAAGCTACGAGGGCACTCTCGCACCTGTCCCCAGCAACCGCTGAAAAGCCTGTGCTTTTGCTGAACCTTAAGTAAGCGCCATTCCCCCTACGGGGTTCTAGGCCAGCTTGCCAAACAGCCGCGCTAATCTGAGCACGTCTGACTTGTGGGTAATGACAAGCCCCGCCTGCGGGGCCAGGGAGAGGGGCTCGTTCACCGGATTATCCGCAGATATCGCAGCGAGTTAGAGCGTGGGCTTCCTCTCCCCGCCCTCTCCTCCAGAGGGGGAGAGGGGGATACACCAAAGGCGTCGTAGTAGCAGTAGCAAGCTGCGCCCTTCCGGCTCAGAGCCGCAGGGTTTACCCTCTATTGAGCGTGAGGTTGGGTTGCGGCAGAGCCCGCAGGATTGCGGGTCAACTCAATGGTGGTATCGGATCGCCACGGACGCTCCTGGCGGTCAATAATGAGCGCGCGGGGCAGTAGTTCAATTTCGTGGCCGAACAAGTCGAGGACGACCGTGCCTGGCAGGGAGGTCGTGTCCAGGAAGATGCATTTGCCGAAGGGAACTTCGTAGGGCACCTGTTGCAGTTGGCCGAACGTCAGCGTTGTGGGAGGGGATGGGATGGCGGGAACTCGCGTGCCCATGTCGAGGCTGTTCGTAGCCCGGGCGCCGGCGGCATTAGTGTCGGGGAGAGAATTCCCCGAGCCGGCTCGTGCATTGAATTCATGGACCGCCCCCTCTCCCGCCTTCGGCACCCTCTCCCCCTCTGAGGGGGTGAGGGAAATGGAGAGGGGGTCGTCTCCTCGCGCCTGAGGCTTATGGAGAGATTCACTGCTGAACCGGATCTCGACGTTTGTCAGGCCCAGCCTCGGCTGAGCTATCACAATACCCGGGGCTCCGGCACTCGTGGCAAACGTCACCTGCCAGGGTCCTCGGCGGGTGCGCCAGTGCTCGATGCCTTGGTAGAAGAGGACGTAACCCAGCACGGCCAGCAAGAACGCCAGGATGAAGTGTTTCAATGCGCCCTCTCGCTTCATTTGCCCCAGACTGGGTGAGCGGGCGATGCCTGTCAAGCGCCGCAACGCGCGCGGTTCGGTGCGCGTGATCGGAGCCGACATGGCGCCAGGTTGAGATAGTCGCTGATACCCGCTCTCACGTTCTCACGGGGGCTTTGGGGTTTCACGCTTGATGTCTCTCCCCGCCTGCCGATAGGGTGCGCTAAGCCACAATGAATATCGTTCGAATCATCCTTGCCGCAGTCTCGGTATATTTCTTTGGCGTGCAGGGTGGGGGCGCCCAGGTCCTTTGGCAGATGGATTTCGAGAATGCGCCAGTTGGAACCGATACGGGTACTCCGCAATAGACCTCGCCGGAGGCTCCGCGCAGGTAGCAACCTTTGACGCGGGCAGTCCGCGCGGTCACGTGATGAGAATGTCCGTGGATTCCTCTCTCTGCAGCGCGGCCTGGAGCGTCGAATGGGATCAGCCGCTCACGGCGCCATGGGCTTCATCTGTAACTTGCTGATTCCTACGATCCGGCCCGGACATTCCTGCGTTTTGACGCCTGGGTCTCGTCCGTGCGCCCGATCCGTCTCAAGCTCTACTATTCCAGCCAAACCTCAACGGCTGACAACAGGAACCTGGAAGTTGATGTCACACCTCGCGTGGCCGGTTCGTTTCAGAGCTTCGCGGTGCCGCTCTCCTCATTCTCGACAACCTCGCTGACCGGCAACCCGCCTAACGCCCCGACATGGATGTCCTTCGCGATCGGGGGTGATCCGGCTAATCCCGCCTCGACCTGGCCTTGCTCTTCAAACGATGTGGTGATGTTGGACAACATCGCCTATGCAATCGCGCCCCAGTTGAGCATAGTCGCGTCAAACGCTGGCACCGTGGTCTTGTGGCCGACTAACTCGGTTGGTTTCGCCCTTCAAGAAAGCCAGGGGGCCATCGGCTCCGGTTGGACTAACGTCACTGCCAGTCCGTTCGTCGTCAACGGCCAGAACCAACTGGAGGTCTCCCCGGCGTCTGACAAACACTTTTACCGCCTCATTGGTCCTTAGCGGCGACCCTAAAAAGCGGTGTTTGTGGTGTGGCATGGAGCATCTCAGTTTTGGGGGGTACGCACGGTGCGGAGTTCCTGGGTTTCCAACCTTCTCATTAACACCCCGCTTCAGCGCGATTGGGCTCAGGGCAAACCCAACCGGTAGAATTGGACGGCGGTCAGCGGCGAGATCGAAACCCGGTTTTGGCCGTTAACCACGCTCACTGGGTTGGCCACGGTCGTCCAGGTCCCCGAGCGCAAGTCAGAGGTGTTCTGCAGGACCAATCCGGCCGCGGACGCAGGCCAGGAAAGCTGGAAAACACCCGGTACCGGGACCCTGAGGGAAAGGGTGGGCACGCCGGCAAAGAAGAAGCTGCTGATTCTCTGCGTGGAGGCTGTCCCTCCATCGGCCCCGGTGATGCCTACGTAAGCGGTGTTGGCGCCCAGTAGGCTGGGCAGATCGGTGGTATAGTTGGTGCTGAAAAAAGCCTGCGCGACGGCATCGGTCAGCGTTAGCCAAAGACTGGTCCCATCATATCGCACCATCACGCCGATGGGATTGCCGCCGGCCACATTGAGGGGAAGGGTAGGGGCGTAGGGCGCGCCGGTTATGCCGTTGGTGCGGAAGGCGATGCCCGGGTCGTTGGCGCTATAGATATTGAACTCCAGGGCCACACTCGGCGCGATGCCGCTGTAGCCCAGACCGCCGCCGCCACCGCCGAGCGCCGCGGCTCCCCGCGAATCGTTCTGCAAGACGAAGGCCGCTCCATCAGCCCCGCCGCCGCCCACATCCTGGTAAATGAACGATGCTACAAAGGCCCCGATATACTGCGGGTAGTTCAGGAACAGGCTGGCGGTCTCGTTGCCGAGACCGTTGGTCAGCGTCACCGCGTTGTTGCTGACCACCGGCACGTGGGTGCTGCTGCCGTCGCCGTTGTTCTGCGTCCAGGCGACGCCGTCGTTGGGCTGAATACGCGTCAAGGTGACAGCGCAAGGCCTGCTCACGGCCCAGCCGTCCGAATTGGTCATGGCCAATTGATAGGTGCCGGAGTCCCCGGGCCAGGCGGCAGCCAGCGTCAGCGAGCTGGAGTGCGAGCCGCTGAGCAGGCCGCTGTCGCTGAGGTTGGCGCCGTTGCGCTGCCATTGATAGCTGATGGGTTGGTTGCCGGCGGCATAGACTGAGAGCGTCAGCGGCAGCCCGACCGGCTGCGCGAGCGACGCAGGCAGGTCGAGCATCACCTGCGGGGCCCCGGTGCTCTCGTTGTTCACGATGGTGACCGTGCCGGAGTCGGCATCAGCGATCGTGTAGTTGGGGCTGCCCAGCAAGGTGAGGACGACAGTGCGCTGGGGATCAGTGAAGGCGTGATCGTAAGGCGTGACCAGGACCTGCGCGGCGTTCGTGCCGGCTGGGATGATGGCCGAGCGGGACAGCAAAGCGTAATCGGTCCCGTTGGTAGCTGTGCCGCTGAGCGCATAGAACACGGTGAGCGGATTGGTTGTGTCTCCGGTGCGCGCAATGGTGAACACGCCTGGCGGAGTGTTCTTTAACGCGGTTGTCGCCGTCGGGACGGTGACCGAGACGGGGGGGATGGAGGGGTTGGTGTCGTCCGGACCGCTGCCCGCGGCCAGCGCCATGATGGCGTCCTCACTGAGCGGACGGTTGTAAAGGCGGACGTCGTCCATCTTCCCCTGGTAATAGCCGTCCTGGCTCCAGTTGCTCCGGCCCAGGACGTTGCTCACCCGGGTGATGGCGCTGGGCACGGCGGTGGTGTTGGTGACGAGTGGGATGCCGTTCCTGTAAAGAATCACCTGGCCGGTGGCGTCCATCACCGCGGCCAGGTGCTGCCATTCGTTGAGCGTCAAGGCGCCGGGGGCGGTCACCTTCCCACCGGACGCGTTGCCGGTATAAACCTCGAAGGTGAGGTCAGCGCTCGTGCCGTTGCGGGCGAAGAGGATGTTGTCGGAGCCCGCGCCGTTGCCGTAGTCAATGAAGCGAGACCAGCTAGCGAGGCTGGTCGGATAGGCCCAGAGCGCGACGGTCAGGCCGTTGGTCGAGAAGCCGGCGTAAGCAGGCTGGGCGCTGCCGTAGCCGCCCACGCCGTCGAACTTGACGGCACGCAGGATCTTCCCTGTGTAACCCAGCAGCGCGCCGTTGGCCACGTTCGCATAGTGGTTATTGCCCGAAGCATCGCCAAGGGTCGTGCCGGCCGATTCGTCCATGCGGAACCAGGTGTGCAGATTCTGTTCGAGGGTGATAGCGCTGCCGGCGGGGATGGTGTTGGGCGGGGAGGACAGGTCCTGGACATTGGTGACGGTGAGCGCGTAAGCGGTCCCGAGACCAAGGCCGGCAGTTTGGAGCAGCACGGTGTCGGGTGTCGCGCCCATCCGTGCGCCAAGTATGCTCGCGCCATTGTTGAGCGCGTAGTTGACGACATTGGTCGCCGTGGCAGGACCCACCGGGGCGGAGAACACGACCGCAACCGTCCCACCCGGGTTGCCCAGGTTCAGCGCATCCAGCAAGCGCGATGGGAGATTCGAGCTTCACGTAATCCAGGCCGAACATGTAGGAAGGAACCGCGGACGGATTGGCGCCGACGATTTGGACTGACAGCGTGTGTTGGCCCGCCATCAAGGGATAGGTGCCCATGACCAAAGGCCCCGAGGGCGTTACGGCCGCGTTATAGAGGTCAATCGGCTGGCCAAGGGCCGCACCATCCAGGTAGAGCTGGACGATGCCATAGTCCCGGGCTTCGGTCAGCGCTACGCTGAGCTTGTAGGTGCCCGCGTTGGTAATGGGCAGGGCGAGGTTGAGCGTGTCGCCCGGGTGGGCGCCCGTCCACCAAAGCTGGGCGTCGTTGCTCCATTGGCCGGCGAAAGTGCTCATGTCCTGCGTCTGGGCTGTGCCGGCGGTGAGGCTCAGCACGGTGAGATTCTCGCCTTCGAGCGCGCCGGGCACTCTGAAGGGGACCAGCGGTGTCCAGTAATCCACGCGATTGGTCAAAGGCACCGCCGGGTAGGGATCATCACCCCCGGCAGCCAGGTACCAGTAGGCCATAGCGGCGTACAGCGTCGGGCGCTGGTTGGGGAAATACTTCTCGATATAGGCCTGGAGAGACTGCTGGAAAGGCACGGCGTCAGGAATATGCCAGCGGTTGGCGGACACATGCCCTTTGCTGCCGCCGTCGTTGTGGGTCTGGTTATGGTAGGCGTGTTGAAACAGCACCGGCGAAGACCACGCGTAGCCGAAGTAATCCTCCGAGCCGGTGCCGAAGGAAGACGGGAACTTCTCGCCGTCCACGAAGAACTTGTCGTCGCCCTCGCCCCACCAGCCGCCCTGGGGATTCCAGATGTGGAGCATCGTGCCGACGATAGCGGCCGGCGCCGGTGGTGGTCAGGATAGTCCAATCAATCGCGCGAGCCGGATCGGTGGGGAGGAAGGCGTCGCGGTGCCACTTGGCGTGGAAACGGGTGAGCTCGGCGATGGGCCGATCCAGAGGCGCGGTGGTCAATTGACAGGTGACCTGTGGCTGCGTGGCGCCGTCGTTCACCAACTCGACGCGGGCGCTCGTGGCGAACGGCATGTACCAGTAGCAGTACCACCAACCGTCGGCGGTATGGCCCAGCGGCAGTGACGAATACAGGTTGCCGCCGGGCGCGGTGCCGAAGAAATCGCCCAGCGGCGCCCAGACGCTCGCATTGGTTTCCCCGTCCCATTTGATCTGGAGGGCGAGGCTGCGGAGCAGATCGTAGTCGTCGGGCGAAGGCGGCAGGTTGAGCTTGACGCGAATGGCCGTGATGGCGGCGGGGCCGCTAGCCTGTGCGACGAGTTGCGTTGAGCCGCCGCTGAGCGTCACCATGTTGGTGAGCGTGGTTTGCCCAGGCGCGAGTGCCGGCGGGATCGGTGCCGCAATGGCTGAGGACTTGGTTTACGTTGGCCAACGCAGCCGCATCTGCCGGGGACAACTGCGTCGCAAAGGTCGGCACCTGGGTGTTCGTGGGAAAGGTCTCGTAGGTGAACTGGTAGTAAGAGCCCCAGCCCGGGTCGGCGACGATCTTGCACGAGGTCTGGTAGGGGATAGGCGTGTAGTTGTTCCAACCGTTGGCGGGGGTGGTATGAACGATAGCGGAGTTGGTGAACGGCGCATGCAGGCCGTCAAAGTAGGCGGAGAAGGGCAGGTCAACCACGGGCGGCCCGTTGGTGCCGTCGAGGTAGATGCGGACATGACCGCTTGACGGCGTAGCCGACCAGATTCGCCAGATGCAGCCGGGGCCCGTCATTTCGGCCAGCACCGAATCGGTGCCCTCCGTGCGGATGATGCCGCAGCAGTCGTTATTAGCGCTCCAATTGACGTATTGGCCGGTGTTGGTGTCGTAGTAGCTGCTGCGGTCGTAACTGGAAAACAGCGCACAGCGGTCACCTGCGGCCGGCAGCGTGGCGAGGTATTCGAGGTTGGTCAGTCGGCTGACCAGGTCGGTGTAGGAATAGGAGACGGTTTGGCTGGAGGCGGAGAGCGCGCCGAGGAGAAGGAGAAGCAGAAATCCGAAGGCCGAAGTCCGAACGCCGAAAGAAGGCCGAAGGAGACCCGAAACCCGAAACCTGAAGGCCGAATTCAAAAGCGAAGACGGGAAGACGCGAAGCGAGAAGGGAGATTGCAATGCGTTGCAGCCTTCGCGTCTTCGCGCCTTCGCTGTGAATTCCTTGGTTCGGCCTTCGGACTTCGGCCTTCGGACTTGCCGCCCCCATTCCGCCAGGGACTTCGACGACTCCGGAAGCATCACAGCGGCGAATGTTGCAGCGGGTCCCACCAATGGGAATTGATCAAGCCGCGCGGGTCGCCGCTGTCCGGGTCCACCGGGGGGTTGATCCTGGCATTCTTGCGTGCCTCGGCATGGCCGTCCACGAACACAATGACGCCCGTGCCCAAATGGCGGAGCGGATCAATGCCCTCGCGGCGGAGGTCAGTGGCATTAGGGTTCATGCAAGCGGACTCCCACCACAGACTGGAGGACCAAAAGCCATCGGGTGTCGGGTTCTTGTCCCCGATCAGCAGGCAGTCGGTCGGCTTCTTTACTTCGGTGCGCTTGAACCGAACATTCGAGATGAAAGTGACCCCCCCGACCGTCAGGCTGGCTGGGGCATACGGGTGGCGGCCCAGAAACCACCCGTTGTAGCCGTAGCCCACGTTATGGCAGTCGAAACGCCAGGTCCAGGTGAGTGGGGGTGAGCTGAAAGGCACGACCATCCGGCCTTTCAGGGCCGGGCAATGATAAAGGTTGGACTGATTCTGGGAATAGCCAATGATGGTCGTGCCCCACCAATTGGTCAGTGAGATCACGCTGTCCGCGTTGTCCACATTCTGGTTCCGGTGCGCGGGAAAATAGTCCCGGTTGTCATCGGTATAGAGCTGCATGTGGATGCTGATCTGCCGCAGGTTGTTCATGCAGTAGGTGCGCTCGGCCTTGGATCGTGAACGCGCCAGCGCGGGCAACAGCAGCGCCGCCAGGATCGCAATGATGGCAATCACCACCAGCAACTCAATCAGCGTGAACGCTCGAATGTGCTGTTGGATGTTGGATGTACCAACCAATGCACCTCTCGCCCGACACCTGATACGAAGTCTTCTTGGTGTTTTAAGCTGTCTGGCGAGGCGCTCAGCGGGTTCCCCCTCACCCCGGCCCTCTCCCTTGGGGAGAGGGGGCCACGGAGCCCGTCTCGCGGGCATACCTGGCGCTCCCGATTTGCCGTCGCCCTGGCGAGCGTTCCTCCTCTCCCCAAGGGAGAGGGCCGGGGTGAGGGGGAACGGGATACACGCGGCACCGTAGCCCTGGGGTTTCAAGAATCCCTGTAACGAACGCCCCCCCACCGCCACCCTCTTCCCTTCTGAAGGGGAGAGGGGGAAGCGGCGGCCCTCTGCGTGTGAAGCGAGGTTCATGGGACCAATCGTGGCCAAGCCAATTTCATAAAGCGCCAACTCTCATGGCAAACCGAGCCGGTAGAACTTGGTGCCGCTTAACGGCGAAACCTGCACCTGGTTCCGTCCGTTAACCAAGGTCACCGCATTGGAGACCGTCGTCCAGCTTCCCGAGAGCAAATCCGCAGCGCTCTGGAGGGCCAGGCCGCCGGCCGATGCCGGCCACGACAGTTGCAGCACGCCCGGGCTCATGTTCGTAAACGCGATCACCGGCACGGGCGCGAAGTAGAAGTTGCTGATGCGTTGGGTCGAGGCAACGCCGCCGTTGGCGCCGGTGATGCCGACATAAGCCGTGTTGGTGCCCAACAGGGTTGGCAAGTCGGCAACGTAGTTCGTACTGAAGGAAACCAGCGCGACCGTATCGGTCAGGGTCAGCGACAACGTGGTCCCGTCATATCTGACGATGACGTCAATCGGATTGCCGCCGGCCGGGTTCACGGGCGTGCTGTCCACGTAAGGCACACCGACGGCACCGTTGATCTGGAAGTTGATGCCCGAGCTGGTGGCGGACGGGGCGTTCGGGCCGTAGAGGTTGAATTCGAGCGCCGCACTGGGCGTGATGCCGCCATAGCCCAGCCCGCCGCCACCGGCGCCCAGCGCGGTAGGCCCGCGTGGGTCATTCTGCAACACGAACGCCGCGCCATCCGCTCCGCCCCCGCCCACATCCTGGTAGGTGAACGAGGCGACAAAACCCCCGATATACTGCGGGTAATTGAGGAACATGCTCGCATCCTCGTTGCCCAGGCCGTCGGTCAACGTCACCGTATTGCCGCTGACCATCGGCACGCTGGTGCTGCTGCCATTGTTGCCGTTCTGCGTCCAAACGGTGCTATTGTTGGGCTGGATGCGGGTGAGGCTCACCGCGCAAGCCGTGCTCGACGCCGAACCGTCCGTATTGGTCATCGCCAACTGATAAGTGCCCGCGTCGCTGGCGAAGGCCTCTGCCAGCGTCAGCACGCTGGAATGCGAGCCGCTGATCATGGCGCTGTCGGTCACGTCAATGCCGTTGCGTTTCCACTGATAGCTGATGGGCTGCGTGCCGGTCGCATAGACGGTCAGCGTTAGCGGCAGGCCGGCGGGCTGGGACAGCGAGGCCGGCAGGTCCAGCATGACCTGCGGCGCGCCCGCGACAGTGTATGCGGTGGCTGCCGCGCCGAATCCGCGCAACTCGGTGATGGACAGGAAATGCGCCGCCTGGTTGGCCGGCACACCGCCGACGGCCCAGCCATAGCCGGTGCGCTGACTTAGCGGCAGATGCGATAGGTCGAAGGCAATCGGCGTGTTGGTCGGAGCCCCCACGGGCCCGTCCAATCCGTAATTGAAGACGTTGCCACTCATCAGGTTCGCCGGCACTTGCACCCAGTCGGATGGATCACTCTCCGGATATCGCTGGTTGGTATCAACCGGATTCTTCAGGATATAGACCAACGGCTGCAGCTCCCAATCCCCGCCGTCCCCGAATTGATAGCCCAGGTCCACCTTGATGACACCAAACACCTGCGCCTCCGGATAGACTAATCCCACAAAGTCGCTGGTGTTGGGATTCTTCGTGCCTTCAAAGGTCTGCCAGATATTGGCGTCCCCCGTCGCATGGACGATGGCACCATTAGTGGAATCGTCCAGGCACGTTGCGCGCGGTTGCTGGTACGCGTTGGCGACGACGGTGGTAACCGGCCAATTCTCGGGCAGGACCGCCGTCGCCTGAGAGCCGAGGGTATGGCCGAAGAGATCCTGGATGCCGCTGGCCGTGACGGTGAGGTTGGGCACGGTTGGCGCGCCTGAGTAGGAGAGCGTGACGCAGTAGCCATTGGCATTGGTGACCGCGAAATAGACGCTCATGCCCGGATCATTCAACGTGTAGTTTCCCGCATTCTGCGCCGTGTTGCCGTCCACAGGTTCATCAAACCAGACCTCAATGAAGAAGTTGAACGCGTCCAGGTTGGCGGCGACGACATTGGGCGCTGTGGTTCTGGGGACCACGTGGAGCGTCGCCGAGCGGCTGGTCAGCGCGCGGCTCAGCGTGACATCAAAGGTGGCCCCATCGTCGCCCAAGGCCGCCGGCGGAATGCTGTAATTCACATCCGTGGCGCCGGGAATATCCACGCCGTTCTTCTGCCACTGGTAGTTGAAGACGGCGCCCATGCTATTAGTGGCCCTTTCAACGAAGGTGCCCCGCTGGCCCTGGGTGACCGTCAGATCCTGCGGTTGCTGTTGGAACCCGGCGGTGTTCGTCACGCCCGTATAGCCGTAGGCGCGCAACTCGCTGAACGACAGGAAGCGCGTGGTGCCGTTGCCCAGAACGCCGCCCACCGCCCAGCCGTAGCCATGCCGTTGACTTGCCGGCAGGCCCGTAAGATCGAACACGATGGGCGTATTGGGAGAGGGACTGGGATCAACGGCGGTCTGGAACTGGCTGCCGCTGATAAGCATCGGCCGGGACCTGGACCCAGTTGTTGGTGTCGGTCTCCGGCCGGGTGGACCCGGTGTCCACTGGGTTCTTGAGGATATAGACGTTTGGCTGGGCTTGCCAATCGCCGCCGTCGGCGAATTGCTGGCCAAGGTCTACCTTGATGAGCTGGAAGTCTTCGTCGTGGGGATAAGTCATGCCGCCAAAATGAGTCTGGGTATTGGCTTGGCCGCTGAAGGTGTCAAAGCCGGTGCCGCCATTGTTAACGTTGTTCACCACGCCATCGCTCACGTAGTTGAAGGCCGTCTGGCGATCGTTCGCCGCCCCGTGATAGGTGTTGGCAACGATATTGATCGGTTCAACCCTGGGCAGAATGGGGATCTGGTTGGAAGCCGTGTTGCCGCCCTGGTCCATCACGTTCACCACCCGCACGAACGCGTTGGTGGGCAGCAGGCCGGAGATACCCAGCACCACCCGGAGATTGTGGTTGCTGGTGAGAGTCGCGTTCGTGATCGTCGCACCGCCCGCGTTGATCAGCGTGTAATTGGCCAGGTCGGTGGCAGACGGCAGAGTTACGGGTGCGCCGAACCACACGTTCACCTTTGTCGGCGTCCCGCCAATCGCATTCTCCGCCGTGGCAACCCTCGCCGCAGGCGCCACATCGTTGTTCTGAATCGTTACCGTGTCGAAGTCGGCGTTGGCGATCGTGTAGTTGGGATCGCCCGCCAGTGTCAGGATGGCCGCTTCCTGAAGTTGAGTGAAGGAGAAGTCGTTGGGCGTAATGAGGACCTCCACTGAGTTGGTCCCCGCCGGAATAGTTGCCGAACCGCTCAGCGCGGCGTACGCAATGCCGTTGCCGGCGGTGCCGCTCATCGAATACAGAACGGTCAGCGGGGCGGCGGCGCTGCCGGTGCGCGTGAGCGTGAAGACCCCCGGAGGCGAGTTCTTGAGCGCCGTCGTCGGGACGGTGGCCGTTACCGAGACGGAGGGGAGCGATGAATCATCCGGCCCGCCGCCGGCGGCCAGCGCCGCGATGGCTGCCGGGTCCAGCGCCCGGGTGTAGAGCCGCACGTCGTCCATCTTCCCGAAGTAATAGCCGTCCAACCCGCCCATGTTGCTCCGGCCCAGGAAGTTGTTGGTGCGGACAACCGGATTCGGGACATAGGTGGTCCCGTTGGCGAGGACGACGCCGTTCTTATAAAGGGTCACATTGCCGAACGGGTCCATGGTCACGGCAAAGTGCTGCCACTGCTTCGAGCGCGATGGCGCCGGTGGCCGTCACCTGGCCGCCGGAGGCGGTCGCCATTATAGACCTCGAAGGTGAGGTCGGAGCTGGTGCCGTTACGCGCGAACAGGATGTTGTCGGAGAAGGCGCCGACACCGTAATCAATGAACCGCGCCCAGTTCTCGAGGTTGTCGACCGGATATGCCCACAGGGCCACCGTCAATCCCGTTGGTGGAGAAGTCATCCGTGCTAGTTCTGACCCTGAACATAGCCAGCCGACGCCGTCGAACTTCATCGCTGCTTGGACTTTGCCGGTGTAATCGGGCAGCACACCGTCGAAAGAGTGCCGTTGCGGCCATTGCCCGAAGAGTCGTTCGCAGTAGTGCCGGTCGCTTCATCCATGCGGAACCAGGTGTGCAATCCCTGTTCGATAACGACCATGCTCGGGTTGGGCGAAAGGGGGTTCGGAGTCGAGGCGAGATCCTGCACGTTTTGCACCGTCAACGTGTAGGTGGTTCCGGGGGTCATGCCGGTGACGCGAATCAGGGCCACCGCGGGATCGCTGCTCATGACGGCGCTGCCGACCGAGGCGCCGTGATCAATCGAGTAGTTCCCGGCAGTCGTAGCACTGACTGGGTCCACCGCCTCGGAGAAGACTACGGCGATATCTCCGGCCGGATTGCCCAGTTCGAGCGCGTCAATCAGTGTCGGCGGAGTTGTGTCGGGGGTGACGGAGAGCGTCGTGGAGGCTGTCGCCGCCGGCGCAATGCTGTTGGTGACCGTGACGCTATAGACCGCGTCGTTCATGGCCATGGTCACTCGCGGGATATGGTACTTGGAGAAGATCGCGCCCGGGATGGCGACGTTGTTGCTGAACCACTGCACGTACGCGGGTTGGCTGGCCTCAACCGTCATCGTCAGGTCCAAAGGCCGCCCATCGTCGGCGTACGTCGTGCCTGAAAGGTCGAGGCTGTCCACAGGTGTGCCCAGGTAATAGTTGAGAATCGAAGGGGCTTCAGTGATCGGCGGATAGCTGGGGTCGCTGGTGTTGACCGGGAACGGCCAGAGGTTCGCGGAGGGCACGACCTTCTGGTAGGTGCCGTCGGGAAGCTGCCAGGCAACCGAGCAATGATCGTTGCCGGTGCCTTCCTTGTGGAACATCTCGAAGTAGTACTTTTGCCCGGCGACCAGTGCTATCGGCGCCGACTGCTGCGCCGGTTTGACGGTGTAGGCATACTGGCCCACGGCGCCGACATTCTCCGCTATCTTAACCAGGTTGGCGGGCTGCTCGTTGCTGCTCAGCCACAGTTCGCTGTCATCGTCGCTGGCAATCCAGAAGGTGTAGGAACCGGTCTGGGGCGCTTCAATAAAGCCCCGCGTCCAGGCGCCAAAGTTATCTCCAAAATTAACCGGCTCCTCCAGCCCGCTAGCGAGCACGCTGTAAAAGGTCGGGCTGTTCGGGAAAACAGAATTGGTGGTCAGGTTGATAACGGCGTTGCCGGTGATGGCGTCATACTCGAGCTTCAACGCCACGCCGGCTTCGGTGGGCGGAGCCGTCGCGGCGAGCCAGAGAATCGCGGCCCAGATGGCGGTGAGGAAGTGGCACAGAATGGGTTTATCAACGGCGTTTTTCATAAGGGCATTGGTTGTTGGATTGTTTCAGACCCGTGGCTTGCCGGGGCGCATAAGACTCGGAGTTCTTCGGCGGGCAACCCGTCGCGCTGGCGTGACGCGGTTGGCCGCCACCCTGGAGGTTCAAAGAACAGGACTGGGCGCAATGAGCCTCGTTCTCAACTGCAAACCGGCTGTAAATGTAAACGATTACAGAAACGGCGCAACACATTTCTTTCGTGCATCGCCAGGGCTTCGGAGCGGCGCTAAGCCCCCGACGGCAGCCTGGCAGGGCAGGGGAGCCTCGCCGAGTCGCCTTCCTCTGGGCGAACGTGCGCGCCACAGGAGGCGCGGACGGTCAGGCGGGTTGGCAGGACTACGCGACGAGTGAGCCGGTTAGGCTGCTTAATCCGCTCCAACAACAGGTGCGCGGCGGCGCGCCCGAGTTCCTCGGCTGGCTGCACGACCGCCGTCAAGGCCGGTCGAAGCGATGCCGCCCAGGACATATCGTCGAAGCCGACGATCGCGATGTCTTCCGGGATGTCGAGGCCTCGTTCGTGAATGGCCTCCAGCGCCCCCAGCGTCATCAGGTTGTTGGCGCTAAGCACCGCCCGGGGCGGCCTGGACAATGCCAAAAGGCCCGCCATGGCGAGGCGCCCGCCTTCCTGGCGAAAATCACCGGCCACCACCAGGCTCTCGCGCAACGGCAGGCCGGCGGCGCGCAACGCATCTTGATAACCGGCCGAACGTTCCCGAGATACGCTGAGCCCGAGCGGACCCCCAATCAACGCCACGTCCTTGTAGCCGTGGGAAAGCAAATGGGCGACGGCTTCCCGCACCCCCTCGCGGTTGCTCGAGGTGACCAGATCCACGCGTAAATGCCGCGGCGCGCGATCCACCGCGACCACCGGCACCTCCCAGCTTTCGAGTGATTCGTAGCTGGCCCCGGGGCCGTTGTCGGGAATCAGAATCAGCCCCGCCGCTCCCTCGCCGCGCAACACCGCCATGTGCCGCTGCTCCCGCTCCGCCAGACCGTCGGAATGCCCCAGCATCAACGTGTAGCCCGCCGTATAAAGAACCTCTTCGACGCCATGAACCACGCCGGGAAAAAACGGATTCTGCAAGTCCGGGATGATGACGCCGATGATCTTGCGCCGGCCCGCGCGCAAGTGCCGGGCCAGGCGGTTAGGATGGTAATCGAGCTTGTTCACCGACCGCAGCACGCGCTCGCGCACCGGTTTCGTGACCCCGTCGAACCCCGCCATCACCCGGGACACGGTGGCGGTCGAGACTCTCGCCGCCGCGGCGACATCCTTGATCGTCGTTAATGCATGCCGATGGCCAACGCTGCGGCGGGTCCGCTTTTGGGTCTGGCTCATACGTGACCTCTTGTAAACGATTACCGGTCGGCTGACAATCCTCCACCCAAGGCTTCGCCTGTGGTTGGGCAGCGTTGATTCATGAAGGCGCCATAGCCGGGGAACGCATTCCTGACGGCGCTACGGTCCAGTTGCGCATTGCCACCCAGGACCGTGTTGTCCAAACGGCGCCTCAGAACCTCACGAACGGTACCGTCAGGTTTAACGTTACCGTGCCCAAAGGGGTTGGCACGCTCCAGGCCACAGGCCAGTTCACCCAGTAGGGGCTCTGACCTCGCCCCAGCCAGATGCCTCCGGATATCCAGTGCTCAGCCACCCCTTCCTCCCTCTTGCGCTGTATCCAGGTAGTGACCAGGTAGTCACCAGGTAGTAACCAGGTAGTAACCAGGTAGTAACCAGGTAGTAACCATGTAGTGCGTTTACTACCTGGTCACTACCTGGTGACTACGTGGTCACTACCTGGTCACTACCTGGTCCTTGCGGCAGCGATGGGTGCGTGCTGGTCGGGGGCGCCTGAGAAGTGGGGTCAGGGGAGCCGCCGATGCTTAAACCAGTGGTTTATATACGACCACAAAAGTGATGCCGCGCGAGAGGCGGCAGGAATTGCACCGATTCCCGCGAATCCTCGTGGTCTAGTTCGTGCAAATCAGTGCAATCCGTGTCTGGTTCCGAAGGCTTATGACGCAGTGTATATTTCTGTTAACCAACTACTTACGTGTGCAGGGGCAGATCGAGGAAAAGTCCGTTTGCGAGGAGGTTCAATCTAGAGTTTCACCATTTCCCACGGAGCGGAAATTTGTGGCTGGTCGTGCCGAACGACGAAGGGGTGTTTGACGGCGCGGCGGAACGCGAGGGTGCCCGGTGCGTGCATCCGGTGCCGGCGTATCTGGATTTGAAAGCCCATCCCGAACGGTCGGCCGAGGGAGCTCAGCAGTTGCGCCGAAAACACTTGAGCCAGGACAATCATTCTGATTGAGCCGGAGCAGAATGCTGAAGCGCAAGCAGGGCGGTTGTTCCCGCTCACCAAAGACTGGGCCGCCTTCATCGCTCCCGGCTTGCACCTCGCGTTTCGCAGCCACCGGAACTTCGCTTTGAGCGGCAACACGATCGGGGGTGAAGGAGGGGTTTGGGGACGGGGATGCGAATGGCGCGCTGAGAAGGCCAAGACCGCTAGCGGTCCAACGCGTCAATCACGGTCTTCAGCCAAACCATTTCCAGCCCGATACTCTCGGGAGCCAATTCCGGAGTATCTTCGTTGCCGGCCATCAGTATCTCGAGGCCGAAGCCCAGTATTTCCCGCTGGTTGTAATTCTCGAGCAGGGTCGGCACCGAGGTCTCCCATTCGAACTCGGAGCCCTCATCGAGCTTCTCGAGAAGGCGGATGTTCGCATTCTCCGCAAGTTCGATGTCCTCAGGTGTGGCGGACGGCAACGGCTCTCCTGCGGCTTTGCTCATGGCCTGCCACGCGGCTACGACCAGTTCGACGATCCGGGTGTGTTCGGCTCCCCCCTCCATCTCCTCCATATTGGCAAACAGATAGATGCCCAGCGCCGGCTGTTCCGCCATGAATTTTTTCACCAGCGCGTCGGTCTCCGTGTCATCCAAATTACACAGCCACGTCCATGTCTCAGCGATTGACTCGCGGGATACGCCATTCATCGGAGCCGAGCCTACTCAAAGTGGCGTGACCAAAAAAGCCCGATTTCCATGAGCCGCTCGTTTGCAAAGACGACATGCTGAATGGGGGGCGGGACAAAGTTTCTCCGCCAGTCGGAGGAGGGTCCAAAGCTTGGCGCGGCGGTGCTGGCGATGGGGTGATTGGGGCCGCCGCGCAAGGTGAGAACGGTGGTGGGCCGGAGGGGTTTTCCGGGGCACGAATATTTTTGAAAATACCTATTGCGCTGTTTTTGGGGTTTGCTATATTCCGCGCTCCGTTTGGCCCCGAGTGGGCGCGGACAGCATAACCTGCGGAACCGATAACTGACCGCCCGTCCGGGGGCAGGATTAATGGCTCCGCTCTCCAAGTAGCTGACTTGGGAAACGTTATTGATTTATGCCAGTAAAGACATTTAGACCGCTGACGCCGTCCTCGCGCTACATCGCGTATGCGGACTACAGCGACATTACGAAGACCAAGCCGGAGAAGAGCCTGGTGGAGACGCGCAAGCGTACCGGCGGGCGTAATGTTTATGGCCGGGTCACGGCCCGGGGTATCGGCGGGGGCCACAAGCAGAAGACTTCGCCTGGTGGATTTCAAGCGGAATAAGCACGGGGTCGAGGCTACGGTCAAGGCCATCGAGTACGATCCGCGCCGCACGGCCCGATTGGCCTTGCTGGAATACAAGGACGGCGAGAAGACCTACATCGTTGCCCCGAGCGGACTGCAGGTGGGCGCGAAACTGATGAGCGGGCCCGACCGCTCCGCCTGAGCTTGGCAACAGCCTGCCGCTGCGGACGGTTCCCGTCGGCCTGCCGATCCATAACATCGAGATCATCCCCGGGCGCGGCGCGCAGATGGTGCGCACCGCCGGCGGCTCGGCGACGTTGATGTCGCGCGACGAGGGGTATGCGCAGATTCGGCTGCCCTCGGGCGAAATCCGGCACGTCAACGAGAACTGCTACGCGACCATTGGCCAGGTCGGCAATACCGAGCACGAGAATGTGGTGCTCGGCAAGGCGGGCCGTTCGCGGCACCTGGGCATCCGGCCCGATCAACCGCGGCGTGACCCGCAACCCGGTGGACCATCCGAACGGCGGCGGCGCCGGCAAGTCGAAATCCGGCGGCGGCTGGCAGCAGCTCACGTCGCCGTGGGGTTTGCTGGCCAAGGGCTACCGGACGCGCAACAAGAAGAAATACTCAAACCGGTTTATCCTGGTCCGGCGCGATGGCCGGCCGATGAAGCGCAAGTAACTATTTACGCTTATGGGACGCTCGATTAAAAAAGGCCCGTTCGTAGACGGCCATCTGCTGGAGAAGATCAAGAAGGCCAAAGAGACCAAGTCCAAGACGCCGATCAAGACCTGGTCGCGGCGCTCGATGATCACGCCGGACTTCGTCGGCCTGACCTTCAACGTGCATAACGGCAAGATCTTCAACCCGGTGTTCGTGACGGAAAACATGGTCGGCCACCGGCTGGGGGAATTCTCGCTGACGCGCACGTTCAAGAAGCACGGCGCCCACACGGCGAAGGCCGAAGCGAAGTAATCCTATGCAAGTTCACGCCATTACCAAGAACGTGCGCATGTCGGCGCAAAAGATGCGCGAAGTCGTGCGCCAGATTCAGGGCCTGCCCGCGGCGCACGCCGCAGGCGGTCCTGGCGGTGGTGCCGCGCAAAGGCGCGCGGTTCGTGGCCAAGACGCTGAAGTCCGCCATCGCCAACGCCGAGGACCTTAAGGAGCACAAGAAGGAATATAACGGCATGAGGACGGACCGCCTGGTCGTCAAGGAAGCCCTGGCGCAAACCGCCACCAGCTTCCGGCGGTTCACCCCCAAGGCGCGCGGCTCGGCCGGCCCGATCCTCAAGCGGAATTGCCATATCAAGATTGTCTTGTCAGACGAATAACGTATGGGACAAAAAACTAATCCAATCGGTCTGCGCATCGCCGTCAACCACGACTGGCGCTCGAAGTGGTATGCCGGCAAGAAGGAATTCGGCAAGCTGCTGACCGAAGACCGCGAGATTCGCGAGCTGCTGAAGAAGAAGCTCGAATCGGCCTCGGTGCCGCAGATCCTGATCGAGCGGGCCGCCAGCCGCTGCCGCATCACCATTCTCACGGCGCGGCCGGGCATCGTGATCGGCCGCAAAGGCGCGGAGATTGACAAGCTCAAGGAGGAGCTGAGCCTGATGACCGGCAAAGAGATTTACGTGGACATCATCGAGATCAAGACGCCGGAGACCGACGCGCAGCTTGTGGCGGAGAACGTCGCGCTGCAACTGGAGCGCCGGGTTTCCTTCCGCCGGGCGATGAAGAAGGCGCTGCAAACGGCCAAGGATTTCGGCGCGGAAGGGATCAAGATTCGCTGCGCCGGCCGCTTGGGCGGCGCGGAACTGGCGCGGGTGGAGCAGTATCACTGGGGCCGGGTGCCGCTGCATACCCTGCGCGCGAACATTGATTACGGTTTTGCCGAGGCCAACACGGTTTATGGCAAGCTGGGGATCAAGTGCTGGATTTGCAAGGGCGACACGAAGGTCGAAAAGCCGCAGCCACAGCCTGCGCACGATGGCCAGAATTGAGATTAGGATAGAAAGATTCTGTTATGCCCTTGATCCCCGAGAGAGTGAAGTACCGCAAGATGCACCGCGGCAACCGCGCCGGCCTGGCGATGCGCGGCCAGCACGGTGGCCTTTGGCGAGTATGGATTGATGGCGCTGGAACGGTGCTGGCTGGACACCAAGCAGATCGAAGCCGCCCGCGTGGCCATCGCCCGCAATATGAAGCGCCACGGCAAGATGTGGATTCGCATCTTCCCGCAGAAGTCCTTCACCAAGAAGCCGCTGGAAACGCGCATGGGCAAAGGCAAAGGACCGCTGGAATCCTGGGTGGCGGTGATCCGCCCGGCCAACGTGCTGTTCGAGGTGGACGGCGTGACCGAGGCGGTGGCGCGCGAATCGCTGCGCCTGGCGGCGACCAAGCTGCCGATCAAGACCAAGTTCATCTCGCGGCATCGCATGGGTTGAGCCGGAGCAACAGAGATTCTGGTTATGAAGAAGACGCAACGGAAAGAGATACAGGAAAAGACGCTGGAAGAGCTGATGGCCGATGGCCGGAACTGGCGGCAGGAGATTTTCAACCTGCGCTTGCAGCAGGCCAGCGCCCAGCTCGAGAAGCCGGCGCGCCTGCGCACGCTGCGGCGCGACATCGCCCGCATCGAGACCCGCATGTCGCAACTGCGCCGGCAAGGCGGCATAAACTTGTTTGTATGGCTGAAACCACTACTACCGTCAGACAGCGGCCCGCGCGCAAGCGCAAAGAGCGCGTGGGCGACGGTCATTTCCAACAAGATGGCCAAGACCATCGTCGTGCGAGTCGAGCGGCGCTTTCCGCACCCGAGATTCAAGAAGGTTGTCACCGGCTACAAGAAGCTCTATGCCCATGATGAGAAGAGCGAGGCCAAAGTCGGGGACCGGGTGCGCATGGAAGAAACCCGCCCGCTCTCCAAAACGAAGCGCTGGCGCCTGGTGGAAATCGTGCGAGCGCAGCGCCGGGGTGGCACCGGTGGCGGCCTGAGACAGCCCGGCGCTGATCACTCCAGCAGCATATGATTTATGTTACAGATACGTTCCATCTTAGACGTGGCGGACAACACCGGCGCGAAACGGGCCGCCGCGATCGGGGTGCTGGGCCGCAACCAGCGTTACGCGCACGTGGGCGACATCATCAAAGCCCATATCAAAGAAGCCACGCCCGATGGCACTGTCAAAAAGGGGGAAGTGGTGGATGCGGTGGTCGTGCGCACCCGCCAGGTCATTCGCCGCAACGATGGGTCGTATCTCCGGTTTGACAGCAACGCCATTGTCCTCATTGACAAAGAACTCAACCCGCGCGGCACGCGGATTTTTGGCCCGGTCGCGCGCGAGCTCCGGGACAAGAAGTTTATGAAGATTGTCTCGCTCGCGCCGGAAGTCATCTGATCATTCATTACCAGTTATGCGCACATTTCATGTAAGAAGAGGCGACGAAGTGGTGATCATTGCGGGTGCCGACAAGGGCAAACGCGGCCGGATCATCGCCGTCATCGCGCAAGAAGCAGCGGGTCATTGTCGAAGGCGCGCACATGATCAAGAAGCACATGCGCAAGAGCCAGCAATACCCCCAAGGCCAGATTGTCGAACGCGAAGGCACCGATCCACATCTCGAATGTGATGAACGGCGAAGAGTTCGACGCGCGGGCGGCCCGGCGTGGGACTGCGGCGCCGGCCCAGGCCTGAAGAAACCATGATGCCACGATTACCATTCAGCTCACGATTTGAGCCAGTGCTCCGGCAAAATCCGGAGGAAGCGAAATGAAAGCCAGACTTTACGAACAAATACGTCAAAGAAGTGGTGCCGGTGCTGAAAGAAAGGCGCAAATACACCAATGTCCACCAGGTGCCCCGCATGGAGAAGATCGTGGTGAACATGGGCGTGAGCGCCTCGCTGGAAAAGAGCGCGGTGGACGACGCCGCCAAAGACCTGGCGTTGATTACCGGCCGCAAGGCGGTGATCAGCAAGTCGCGGCACAACATCGCCAACTTCAAGCTGCGCGAGGGGCTGCCGATTGGCTGCCGGGTGACGCTTGCGCCGGGATGCGATGTACGAATTCTTTGACCGCCTGATCGCCACGGCCCTGCCGCGAATTCGCGATTTCCGCGGCCTTTCGCCCCGCTCCTTTGACGGGCGCGGAAACTATTCGCTGGGCGTGGGCGACCAGACTATTTTCCCGGAGATTGACCTGGACAAGATCAAGCGGCAGCAGGGCATGGACATCACGATCGTAACCAGCGCGCCGACCAACGAAGAGGCGCTGGATTTGTTGAAGCTGATGGGCATGCCGTTCGCCGAGGCAAAACAAACCAAGACAACCGAAAGCGCCGCGCAGCAGACCGGCGCAGTGAAGCAGACCAAAGCAGAGTGATTTCTTATGGCAAAGATAGCATGGATTGAACGCAACAAGAGGAAGGCCGAGACGGTGAAGAAGTACGCCGCCATCCGGGCCGAGTTGAAGGCCAAGCGCGACTATGCCGGGCTGGCCAAGCTCCCGCGCGATGCCAGCCCTTCGCCGGGTGGTCAACCGCTGCTCGATGAGCGGCCGCCGCCACGGCTACCTGCGCAAGTTTGGCTGCTCGCGTCTGACCTTCCGCGAGGCTGCTCTCAACGGCCTCATCCCGGGCGTGACCAAAGCCAGTTGGTAATCCTATGAACGATCCGATTGCCGACATGCTGACCCGGATTCGCAACGCCAACCGCGCGCTGCTCCCGGCCGTTGAAATGCCCCACTCCAGGATTAAGGAGAGCATCGCGGGCATCCTGAAACGGGAAGGTTACATTGCCGATTACTCCGTCGAGGGCAAGCTGCCCAAGACGATGAAGCTCAAACTGAAGTATCAAGGCAAGAAGAGCATTATTGAAGGGTTGCAACGGGTCAGTTCTCCGGGATTGCGCCGCTACGTCGGCGCCACAGAAATCCCGCGCGTGCGCGGCGGCTTGGGCGTGGCAGTGGTCTCGACCTCGGAGGGGCTGCTGACCGACCTGCAGGCGCGCAAGAAGAACATCGGCGGCGAACTGGTCTGTTACGTGTGGTGAACCGATGAAACGCAGTATTGGAGTAATGGAGTGTTGGGGCCGGGCCGGCCGGCAGCGGCCTGCCAAACCAGCGCTTCGGCACGCCATTAAAGTTTGATTTTATGTCACGAATTGGAAAGCAACCGATAGCCATCCCTCCCAAGGTGAAAGTGGAGGTCAAAGGCCAGAAGGTTTCCGTCGAAGGTCCCAAAGGCAAGCTCAACTGGGAGCTGCCGCACCGCACCAGCCTGAAGGTGGAGAATGGCAACATCGTCGTCAGCCGTGAGGGCGATGACGCGAGCGCCAAGGCGCTGCACGGCCTCAGCCGGGCGCTGGTGAACAATATGGTCCGTGGCGTGAGCGAAGGTTTCGTCAAGAAGCTGGAAATTCAAGGCGTCGGCTTTAAGGCCGCGGTGGCGGGCAACAACGTCAACATGAGCCTGGGCTACTCGCACCCCATCGTCTATCCGATTCCTGCCCAGATCAAAGTGACGGTTGAAGAAAACACCAAGCTCACCATCGAAGGGCCGGACCGGCAGGTGGTAGGCCAGGTGGCGTCCGAACTGCGCAGCTTCTACCCGCCCGAGCCTTACAAGGGCAAGGGTGTGCGTTACAAGGATGAACGCGTGATCCGCAAGGAAGGCAAGACGGTGCAGTAGGGCGCGAGGCGTAAAACGTGAAACTTGAAAGGTCAGAATCGGACAATTTGATAGGCGAACGGCTCACGGCCAGATCCGTGACGAATTGAGATGAGAACCGAACAGAAACATAAACTGGCGCGTGCGGCGCCACTGGCGCGTGCGGCAGAAGATCACCGGCACCAAGGCCCGTCCGCGCATGAGCGTTTGCTTCACCAACAAGAACATCCACGTGCAGTTCATTGATGACGTCGCCGGGCGTGACGCTGGCTGCGGCTTCGACCACCAGCAAGGCGACGCCGGACCGGGATAAGCTGGCGGCCAATGCTGCCGAGCGCCAAGACGCTTGGCACCCTGGCAGCGCAGGCCGCGCTGGGCAAGGGCATCAAAGCAGGTGGTTTTCGACCGCGGCGGCGCGCGTTACCATGGCAAGGTGAAAGCCCTGGCCGACGCGGCGCGCGAAGCAGGTCTGCAATTTTAACGCTATAATGGAAACAAATACTGTGGCTGAACCGACCAAAATCAGCGAGGTGGCGAATCGCCGATCGCGGTCGCGCGGCCCGGGTCCGCGGGCGGCGCTGCCGGCCGGAGCCCGAGCCGACCTTGGACGCGCAGTCCGGGCAGGAACTGACCGAGAAGGTCGTGTTCATCAACCGCTCCGCCAAAGTCGTCAAAGGCGGGCGCCGTTTCAATTTCAGCGCGCTGATCGTCGTCGGCGACAAGCATGGCCGTGTGGGCGTTGGCCTGGGCAAGGCCGGCGAAGTGGCCGATGCCATTCGCAAGGGCGGTGAAATGGCCCGCTCGCAAATGGTCGGCGTGTCGCTGAAGGACGCCACTATTCCGCACGAAGTCTTCTCGCACTATTGCGGCGCGAAAGTGCTGCTCCGCCCGGCTTCGCCCGGCACGGGAATCATCGCGGGCAAGACCGTGCGCGCCGTCCTCGAATCGGCGGGGGTGAAGGACGTCCTGACCAAATCGCTCGGTTCCAAGAACGCCGCCAACGTGGTCAAGGCCACCCTCCACGGCCTGTTGAGCCTGCGCCTGCGCGAAGACATTTACCAGGGCCGCGGTTTGGAAATCAAGAAAGCGGCGGCCCCGAAGGCGCCGGAGGCCCCAGAGGTGCTTCCCTCGCCCGCGCCGCCCTCGCCCGAAACTCCACCCACAGCCTAGTTTTCTATGCGATTACACGACCTTAAACCTCGTCCCGGCGCCAAGCACCGTCGCAAACGGTTGGGCCAGGGAGAAGCCAGCGGCCACGGCAAGACCAGCGGACGCGGCGGCAAGGGCCAAACCGCCCGGTCCGGCAGTTCGATCCGCATCGGTTTTGAAGGCGGCCAGATGCCCTTGATCCGCCGCATTCCCAAGCGCGGTTTTAACAACGCGCGGCACACCATCCGTTACCTGCCAGTCAATCTTGAGGCCCTCAACCGTTTCGAGGATGGTACGCGCGTGGACGAGGCGGCGTTGCGGGGCGCGGGCCTGGCCAACGGCCGTGCTGCCGGCATCAAGATCCTCGGCGACGGTGAGCTGACGCGGAAGCTCACGGTCAGTGCGCACGCCTTTAGCGCGTCCGCTAAGACCAAAATCGAAGCCAAAGGAGGGACCTGTGAACTGGTCAGCGCTCGAAGAGGCCGGAGCCGGCAAAACCTGAGCCTGGCAAGCCGTAAATCCCTTCATGCGCTCGAGAGCAACTCCTAACTTAACCGTTCGGGCTTCAGGCTTCGGAAGCTGACACCGCCATGTTTTCCGCCATCTACAATACCTTCTGCAATTGCTTCAAGATTCCCGAACTTAAGTCCCGGATTCTCTTCACCCTGATGGTGCTGGCCATCTGCCGCCTCGAGGCGGTCGTGCGCATCCCGGGCTTGAATGGCGGCGTCCTGTCAGGCTTACTTCGCCAGCAAGGCCGGCACCGCGGGCGGGTCGCTGCTGGGCATGTACAGCATGTTCACCGGCGGCGCGCTCGAGCATTGCGCGGTCGGCGCCCTGGGCATCATGCCTTACATCAGCGCGACGATCATCATGCAATTGCTGACGGCGGTCATTCCCACCTTGAGCAAGCTGGCGCGCGAGGAAGGCGGCCGCACCAAGATCATTCAATACGGCCGCTACCTGACTGTGCTCCTTTGCCTGGGGCAGGGCCTGGTGATGGCGATTGGTTGGGAGAATCCCGGAGAAACTCTTCCCCCAGTGGAACACGGCGCAGCGCCTGGTGCTCTACTCCGACGCGCACATCTGGTTCTACCGCCTCCAAACGCTCCTGATGCTGACGACGGGAACGATGCTGCTCATGTGGCTCGGCGAACAGATCACCGACCGCGGCATCGGCAACGGTGTCTCGCTCATCATCACCATCGGCATTCTGGCGCGCCTGCCACAAGCGGCGGTGGCGCTTAAGGATATGTTCTTTCCCGGCCGGCGGGGTGGAAGCCAGATTCAATTTCGGACACGCCATCGCCCTGGTGCTCCTGCTGGCGGGCGTGATCGCCGGCGTCATCGCCATCACCCAGGCGCAGCGGAAGGTCCCTGTCCAATACGCCCAGCGGGCGGTGGGCCGCAAAGTCTATTCCGGCGGCACTTCCTTCATGCCGCTGCGGGTCAATTATTCGGGCGTCATGCCGATCATTTTTGCCCAGGCCATCCTGATGTTCCCGCAGAAGATCCTTCAGTTCCTGGGCCAGAGCTTTAACGTGAAGTTTTTCGGGGAAATTGCCCGCGCGCTCGGCGAGGGGGCCATTCTCTACATGGCCTTGTACGGGTTGATGATTCTCTTCTTCTCCTATTTCTGGGTGGCGACCCAATTCAACGAATTGCAGATCGCCGATGATTTGAAGAAGAACGGCGGCTATATTCCTGGCGTCCGTCCAGGCCAGGCGACGAGCGATTATCTGCACAACGCCATGAGCCGCATTACCTTGGCGGGCGCGATCTTCCTGACGGTCATCGCCTTGATTCCGATCTGGCTGTATCGGGAGCTGCAGATTCCCTATGCGGTCGCTACGTTCTTCGGCGGCACGAGCATGCTGATCATCGTCGGCGTACTGCTGGATACGATGCGCCAGATGGAAACGCATTTGCTGATGCGCCATTATGACGGCTTCCTGAAGAAGGGGCGCCTTCGGGGCCGGTTCTGATGATTGTTCTGAAGAGCGACCGGGATCTGGAAGCGATGCGGCCCGCCTGTGCGGTGGCGGCTACTGTGCTGAATGATGTGGCGGCCTTTGTTCAGCCCGGGGTGACGACCAGGGACCTGGACGAGTTCGCGTTGTCGCGGATCAAGCATTTTGGCGCCAAGAGCGCGTTTTTGGGGTATCGTAAGTATCCGTGCCAAATCTGCATCTCGGTGAATGAGCAGGTTGTGCATGGTCTGGCGGGACCCCGGGTGTTGCGGTTTGGCGATATCGTGAGTCTGGATGTCGGCGTGATTTACAACGGGTTCATCGGCGACACTGCGAAGACGGTCGCCGTAGGTGGGTGCGACGTGCTGGCGCAGCGACTGATGGATGTCTCGGAGAAAGCGCTGCACGAGGGCATCGCCCAGGCCGTGCCGGGTGGCCGGGTAGTTGATATTTCGCGCGGCATACAGAATTATGTAGAAGGCAACGGGTTTAGCGTCGTGCGCGAGTTCGTCGGCCATGGAGTGGGGCGCTCGATGCACGAGGAACCCCAGGTGCCGAATTTCGTGGATGGCAAGTCGTCCCCGAAACTGCGGCCCGGGATGACCCTGGCCATTGAGCCGATGGTCAATGCCGGCTTGCCGGCGGTAAAAATCCTGAATGATGGCTGGACAGTGGTCACCCAGGATGGTTCACTATCCGCTCATTTTGAGCATACGGTGCTGATCACCGAGTCTGAGCCGGAGATTCTGACATGGCCCGAGAAGGTGCCATCGAAGTTGAAGGTGCCGTAGTTGAAGTTCTGCCGAACCGGATGTATCGAGTGGAGCTGGCTAATGGGCATCGGTTGCTGGCCTTCGTGGCCGGCAAAGCGCGGTTAAGCCTTGCCCGGCTGGCGCCGGGAAACAGAGTCCGGTTGGAATTGTCGCCCTATGATTTGTCGGTAGGGCGGATTATTGTGGAAAAGCAAACGATTTAATTATGAAAGTCCGAGCGTCAGTTAAGAAGCTTTGCGAGAATTGCAAGATCATTCGCCGCAAAGGGATCATCCGGGTGATCTGTACCAACCCTCGTCACAAGCAGCGCCAAGGCTGAGCGCGGCCTGCCTGGCCCATGCAACTCATTTAACCATTCATCTGATTCAACTGATTTAACCCATTTATGGCACGTATCATTGGTGTGGAAGTCCCGCCGAACAAGCGCATTGACATCGCGTTGCGCTACATCTACGGCATCGGTCCCAGCAACGCCAACGTCATCCTGGCAAAGGCGAAGATTGATCCCAGCGTCCGCGCCAAGGATTTGACCGAACAGCAGCTCTCGCAAATCGTCCATGCGATTCAGGACGGCAAATATGTCATTGAAGGTGATCTCCGGCGCGAGATCGGCATGAACCTCAAGCGGTTGCAAGGCATCAAATGTTATCGCGGCATCCGCCACCTGCGCGGCCTGCCGGTTCGCGGCCAGCGCACCCAGACCAACGCCCGCACCCGCAAGGGGCCGCGCAAGACCGTCGGCGTCGTGCGCAGTCCAACCGCCAAGACCGGCATCCACTGATTTTCCAGCCAGCATTCACTCCAACGATCAACCTCGTTTTACTAGCCCATGGCTGAAGAAACCAAAAAGAAACCCGCTCCAAAGAAGGAAGGCAAACCGGAAACCAAAGCCGGAAGATGCCGCCGACAAAGCCGCCGGCAAACCCGCGGGTGACACTCCGCCGGCCAAGGCCCCGAAGAAGGCGGCTGCGCCGGCCGCCCGAAGGCCAGGCCCCCGTGGCCGAGGCGGCCAAACCTGCCGAAGGCGCCGCGCCCGTGGCTGCGGTGGCGGCCCCGACTGCGGCCGAATTGCTGGCGGATGATCTCGCCGGGCAAGAAGATCATCAAGGCCAAGGGCGCCAAGAATATCGTTAGCGGCATCGCCAACATCCTGGCCACCTTCAACAACACCATCGTCAGCATCACGGACATGCAAGGGCATGTCATCGGCTGGTCCAGCGCCGGACGCGTTGGGTTCAAAGGCTCGCGCAAGAGCACGGCCTACGCCGCCCAGCAGGTTGCCCAGGACGCCGCCCGCCAGGCGATGTCGCACGGCATGCGCGAGATCGAGGTGCGCGTCAAGGGCCCCGGCTCCGGCCGCGAGTCGGCCATCCGCGCCTTTCAGGCGATCGGCTTGGAAATCACCACGATCAAGGATGTTACGCCCGTGCCGCACAATGGCTGCCGCCCGCGCAAGAAGCGCCGCGTCTAACCTTCAACCGACAACGTTCAACTACCCGCTTTAGAAACATGGCTCGTTATACTGGTCCCCGCGTTCGCATCAGCCGCCGCTTCGGCGTTCCGATCTTCGGCCCGTCGAAATACCTCGAGCGCCGCAATTACGGCCCCGGAATGCATGGCCCGAAGTCCCGCCGCAAGCACACCGATTACGGTCTAGGCCTGATTGAGAAGCAAAAGCTTCGCTATTACTACGGCTTGATGGAGCGCCAGTTCCGGGGCGTCTATGAGCGCGCCCTGCAAGCGGCGCGGCGTGACCGGCGAGCAGATGCTGCAGATCCTGGAGACGCGCCTGGACAACGTCGCCTATCATCTGGGCTTTGCCAACACCCGCGCCGGCGCCCGGCAGTTGGTGGCTCACGGGCACGTGAAAGTCAACGGACGGAAGGTCAATATCCCTTCCTACGGCCTCAAGGTGAACGACATCATCGAAGTCAAGAATTCCAATGCCTCGCGGCAATTGGCGACCAAGAACCTGGAAAGCGCCGCCAGCCGCGCCGTGCCGGACTGGCTCTCGTTGGACAAGGAGGCCCTCAAGGGCGTCGTGATGCGCATCCCGACCCGCGATGAGATTCAGCCCATTGCCAACGAGCAGGCCGTCGTAGAATTTTATTCCCGCTAGAAACAACAATGAAGTGCAGGAGTGATCGAGAATTGGACACCGGACTGCTGGAGTATGGGAGCGCTGAGTCATCAGTATTCCATGATTCCGGTATGCCAGTCTTCCACGATCCGCTTCGCCCCTCGCTCCGCAACAATTATACGGATTTCGCCGGATTCGGGAATAGGCCGGTGGGGTCAGATTAAAATTGTTGAAAGGAACATATGCCAGTACGTTTAGGACGCTTCGAAATGCCCAAGCGGTTGACGAAAGAAGACGCAACCGCCACCGATACCTACGCCAAGTTCATCGCCGAACCTTTTGAAACCGGTTACGGCTATACCATTGGCAACTCTCTCCGCCGCGTGCTCCTTTCCTCCCTGGAAGGCGCCGCCATCTGCTCCATCAAGATTGACGGCGCGATGCACGAGTTCGCCACCATCGAGGGCGTCGTCGAAGATGTCACCGACATCGTCCTGAATCTGAAGAAGGTCCTGTTCAAGGCTCACACGCGCGATTCCCAGACCCTCTTGCTCTCCGTCAACAAGGAGGGTGAAGTCACCGCCGCCGACATCCAGCTCAACCAGAACATCGAGCTGGTTAATCCCTCCCAGCACATCTGCACCCTCGACAAGAAGAAGAAGTTCGAGATGGAGCTGGAAGTCAAGGTCGGCCGCGGCTTCCTGCCCGGTGACGAGAACAAGAAGCCGAATCAAGCCGATCGGCGTCATCGCCATCGACTCCCTCTTCTCCCCGGTGACCCGCGTCCGCTACGCTGTCGAAAACGCCCGCGTCGGCCAGCGCACCGACTACGACCGCCTCGTCCTGGAAATTTGGACCGATGGCCGCATTTCGCCTGACGACGCGCTGACCCAGGCCTCGGCGATTCTCCAGCATCACCTCGATGTCTTCGTCGGCTACGACAAGAACGCCGATCGAGTTCGAGGAAGTGGTGGACAAGCAGGACGAGGAGAAGACCAAGCTCAAGAAGCTGCTCAACATGAGCGTGAACGAGATCGAGCTCAGCGTCCGCGCGGCCAACTGCCTGAACAACGCGAACATCACCACGGTCGGCCAGCTCGCGATGAAGACGCGAGCAGGAGATGCTCAAGTATCGCAACTTCGGCAAGAAATCTCTCAACGAAATCAAAGAGAAGCTCGCCGGCCTGGGCTTGACCCTGGGCATGACCTTCGAAGCGGACCTGCTGGAAGCGACGAAGGACGAGACACCGGCCGCGCCGGCGACCCATTAGCGGACCATAATGTGGTCGGGCGGGCAACCGTGCCGTGTCCCGACTGCTTGACACCGATTACCAGTCAGCCTTTATGCGACACCTTAAGCGAACCGCCAAGTTGGGCCGCACCGGCGCGCACCGGAATGCGATGCTCGCCAACCTGGTTTGCAGCCTGATCAACCACAAGCGCGTTACCACCACCCTGGCCAAAGCCAAAGCCGCCCGGTCCGTCGCCGAGAAGATGGTGACGCTTGGCAAACGCGGCACCATCCACGACCGCCGCCTGGCTGCCGCGCGCCTTCACCAGGAGGACGCGGTGCGCATCCTGTTTAGACGAAATCGCCCCCGCGCAAAAGGACCGCCGCGGCGGTTATACTCGCATCGTCCAGTTGAATGACCGTCAGGGTGACGCCGCTCAGACGGGCCATCCTCGAATGGGTCGAGGCGGGCGCGGCGGCAGAGGCGGCGGCAGAGGAAAAGCCTGCCAAGGAAACCAAGCCGGCTCCTGATAAGGAAGCCAAGGCGGGTGCCAGCGCCTAGCCGAGCCTGGAGGAAGTGCTGTTGCAGCACGACCGTTGGGAGTACAGGAACTCCTCTGTAATTGTCTGAAGTGCGGTAGGTTACAAGACCCTCCTGGGAGTTGCGCTATGCCTCTTCCAGAGCCTCTCTGGCTCTATACCATCGGCAGGGGAGCGACACGGCAAAACCGGACGCGGGTATGGGCAGCGGAAGCGCTGCAACCTAAGATGCTTACGCGATAGGCCGAGGCTCAATCCTCCGGGAGCGGCTGGCCTTTCGTTTCGGGCGCCCAGATCAGGGCGACGATGCCGACCAGGTAAATCGAGGACATGATGACCGCAACGCTCCGGAAGGGCATCAGCGTGCTCAGCCAGCCCAACAAGAGCGGAAATGGGGCTGCCAGATAACGCACGGTGTTGTAGCAGAACCCGACACCGGTGCCGCGCAAGCGAGTCGGGAAGATCTCCGGGAAGTAAATAGAGTAGCCCGCAAAACACGACAGGGTGGCAAAGCCCATGATCGGCAGCATCCAAAGCACGTCCGTGGACGTTTTCAGGGCGTAGAACACGTAGGCCACCGAGACGAGGCAAAGAAGGAATGACCCCAGGAAGGCAATGCGGCGGCTGAAATAAGCGGCCGCGAAGGTGAACGCGAACATCCCCAGCAGCGAGCCGACGTCCTGCAAAAGCGTGCCGCGGCTGCGGGTCTTATCAATCGTCTGTTGCAGTTCGCGGATGTCTCCCGGGAAGACCTGCTCCACCAGTTGCCGGTTGAGCGAGATGATATTCGGCCGCTCACCATTCTTCTGAACCAGCAGGATCAGATTCCGGGTGTGCTTTTTCAGGTCCACGGACTGAACGATGGTTTCGTCGAGCAGGTTGCCCTGCTGGATGAGGTGGTTGAGATCCCCCACCAGCGCCTGGAGTGTGGCGGGTGGCGGCTGCTGGCCGTTCCCAACTTGTGCTACCTGGCGGAGCACGTCGGGCGACAGTTTGGCCTTGAGATCGGCGACAGCCGGGTTGGGCGGCGAGTTCAGGGCGGCGCACAATTCGGCAGGCTTGAGGATTTCCCCGGCTTGCAGGGGCCGGTTTCTGAAGGCGGTGGTGATCAGCTCAGGCGAGAAGAACGCGATTCCCCACAACCCGACCATGCCGGCGACGCCCAGGCAGATGCCGATGAGCGTGCTGCGGCGCCAGCGCGGATGGCGGAAAAGGTCCTGAAAAGACCCGACCGACTTGGCGGCGCCTCCCGTGGCTGCCTCCGCCTTGGCCTTTATCCACGCCTGGGGCTCCTTTAACAGCAGCACCATCGGCAGCGCCAGCACCGCGGGGAAGACGCTGACGAACGATAATACCTGCCAGCCGCTGTAATGGCCCCAAAAGTTCTCGCGGCCGGGGGTGATCACAAAGCTCAACCCGGAAGCCACCATATTGCCGCACGCCGACAGCGCCTGCATCGAACCGAGTGCCAGTGTGCGAAAATGCCGCGGCACACTCTCCGCCACTAATGTCGTGGCCGCTCCGAACATCCCGCCAACTCCCAGCCCAAACAAGAATCGAAACACCAGGAACTGCATTCCCGTCTGCGAAAAGCCCGACAGGCAGGAGAAGAAACTGTACGCCAGCAGCGTGGTGACCATTGCCTTCACCCGGCCATACCGGTCGCTCATCATGCCGAAAAGGATGCCTCCCGTAGCCCAGCCCACCATCATCAGCAGCGTGGCGATGCTGCCCCAGTATCTTACGTTGCTATCCGAGGCGGTTGCCCCCAGCAGTTCCCTCATCGCCGGGCCGCGCGACAACACAAATATTCGCTGCCCCATGCAGTCGAACAACCACCCGAACGAAGCGAAGAAGACCACCAGCCAGTGATAGAAGGTGATGGACTCACCGGCGCTCTCCGGCGGGGATGTGGGGACACGCCCCCGTTGAGTCAATCCCGTGGTATCGGAGGATGCTTGCATCGTGGAGAATACTCGGCAATCCGGGTAGGACGTGTCAAGTTGCGGTTGCCGGACTGTGAGCTTAGTCTCTCGGTTATATGCAAGCGACCGCCCCTTTGACCCGATTGCAGCGTTGCCCGTGGGCCGAATCCGCCTTGAATGTTCAATACCATGACCAGGAATGGGGCGTGCCGCAGCATGACGACTGCGTGCTGTTCGAGTTTCTCGTGCTCGAAGGCGCCCAGGCCGGCCTGAGCTGGTCCACCATCCTGGGGAAGCGTGAGAACTACCGCCGCGCGTTCGACCACTTCGATGCCCCCAAGGTCGCCGGCTACGATGCGCGCAAGATCAGAAGCCTGCTAAGCGATGCCGGCATTGTGCGCAACCGGCTCAAGGTCGCCGCCGCCGTTCAGAACGCCAAGGCGTTCCTGGCTGTGCGAAAGGAATTTGGCAGCTTCGACGCCTATATCTGGGGCTTTGTCGGCGGGCGTCCCATTCGAAACCGCTGGAAGACCATGAGCCAGATTCCTGCCAGCACGCCGGCTTCCGAAGCCATGAGCCGGGACCTGCTGGGGCGGGGATTCAAGTTCGTTGGGCCGACGATCTGCTACGCCTTCATGCAAGCCGTGGGCATGGTCAATGACCACCTCGTGAAGTGCTTCCGGTATGCGGAGATCAGGTGACGCGGCCGCCGGGTCGCTGCGTTGCCTCAATACGCGGCTACCTATGCCGCTGCGAGCTTGCGGTAGTTGTGGTTCAAGGCCCAAACCCCGAACTGCTTGATCTCGTCCAGACAGCGGCGCACGGCCTTCATGCTGATGGGGCTCGGTGTGCGGCGCAGACCTTCGGCGCTCTTCACGGGGCTGGCGGTGCATGCGGCGATCTTGTCTTCGGTGACCGTGGCCACCCGTTTGACCAGATCGTCGGCGGTGAACTCGTAGCGCCCGTTGACGCGCTGGTAGCCCAGCAGGTCCCGGAGCACGACGCAGCCGCGGGTGTGGCTCATATTGACGTCGGGCGGCGCCGCCAGGGCAGTTGGGTTTTCGGTGATGGCGATCCGGATAGCTTGGAGGGTGTGGAGTGCCGGGTCGCGTTCGTACTCGAACGGAGCGGTTTTGATCCGCAGTTTGGCGAGTTCCTGGATGATGGCGCTTTCCAGCTCGCTCTCGCGGCCGGCGAACATCGGCGGCACCGTGAACCGGATCGTGCCCGTCGGTTCCAGCGGGTCGCAGGCGTTGTCGAAGGTGAAGAAGTCCATGAAGCGGCGGTCCCATTTCTCGCCCTCACGGGCAAACATTGGTTCCAGCACGTTGCCGGTCAGGTAATCGCACAACTCCATGATGCGGTGGGTGCGCCAGTAGATCGGCCCTTCAGCGATAGTAAAGTTCAGTTTTCGGTGCATATCTGTTATCCCCAGCCAGTTTTGGCAACCACACAGTTTGAGCAGCCGACTCTCTCAGGTCCTGGCCCGGGTACTTCGACCTGACGAGCCAGTAGAAGCCTCTGCAATTCACATGCCAGCCACGCCTGGCTGCTGTAACGCTCGCGGTTTCAAGCAATTGGCCATAGTGCCGGTCCAATCCTCCCGCACGAAGCTTTCGTTGCCGACGAAGCTTCGTTGGCGGGGTTGCGAAATCTCCTCTACGTGCAGAACTCCAGGTCCTTCGTCACGGCTGGGGCGTTGTGGGCCGTGTCGAGCGCCAACGACTTCTTTGGGCAGACCTCGACGCAGTAACCGCAGGCGATGCAGCGCAGGCGGTCAATGGCCCATTTCTTGCGCGCGCGATTGACCACCAGCGCGCCGGTTGGGCATTTCTTGGCGCAGACGGTGCAATAGACGCAGTTGTCTTTGGTGAAAATCAGGTGCCCGCGCGAGCCGGCCATCGCCTGGCGCGGCTCGAAAGGGTAGCGGCTGGTCACCGGTTTGCTCAGCGCCCATTTGAGGGCCAGCCGTGACATTTCAAAGTAGGCCATAGGATTAGCGTTCTGTGCAACTGATGCAGGGATCAATTGTGAGCACCAGCACCGGCACGTCCGCCAGTTCGCAGCCTTGCAGCAGCTTCACCAGCGCCGGCAGGTTGGCAAACGTAGGCGTACGCACGCGGAAACGCTGGAGGTTCTTCGTGCCGTTGGCCTTCACGCAATAGACCACTTCGCCCCGCGGCTGCTCGGTGCGCCCTATATACTCACCGTTGGGGTTGCCGGGGACCTTGACGGCGATCTCGCCTGCTGGCATGCGGAAGATGGCCTGGCGAATGAGGTCAAGGGATTGGAACAACTCGTCGCACCGCACGCGCGCAGCGAGCATAGGAATCGCCTTCCGGGCGCGTGAGCGGTTCGAATTGCAGGTCTTTGAAGGCCGCATAACCCAACTGCCGCATGTCCTGCGCTATGCCGCTCGCGCGCATCGTCGGCCCGACGCAGCCCAGGTCGTGGGCGTCCTGCCGGGACAAGACTCCCACCCCACTCAGGCGGGCTTTGACGGAATTATCCTGTATGAAGACCCTGGTAACCTCGCGGATGTCCCGCTCGACCTGGTCCAACTCCGCGAGCATCTGCTTCAAGCCGTCGCCGTCAATATCCCGCCGCACGCCGCCGATCTTGCACGAGCCGAAGATGACGCGCCCGCCAGTCGTGGCCTCGATGATGTTCAGGACGCGCTCGCGCACCCGCCACGAGTGCATAAACAGGCTTTCGAAGCCCATCGCGTCGGCCATCAGCCCCAGCCAGAGCAGATGGCTGTGCAGCCGCGAGAGTTCGCCCCAGATGGTGCGCAGGTAAAGCGCGCGCGGCGGCACGGTGACGTTCATGATCGCTTCAATCGCCTGGCAATAGGTCTGGCCATGAATGAAGCTACAGATGCCGCAGATGCGCTCGGCGATATAGACAAACTCAACGTAATCCTTCTTCTCGACGAGCTTCTCCAGCCCGCGATGGATGAAGCCAATCGAGGGTCGCGCCTCAACGACTTTCTCGTCTTCCACCACCAGGTCAAGGTGGACGGGCTCGGGCAGTACCGGGTGCTGCGGGCCGAAGGGGATGATAGTGCGGGCCATAGGATGCGGGGTTACGCTTTGGGGCTCGGCGTTGGTCCTTTGGCGCCTGGCTGCTCGCGGAGTGGGGCGGGTGCCCCGCCTGCCGCGCCGGGCGTCTGGCCCGCGGGCTTCGCCGAAGGCGCTTTAGTGCTGCCGAATGGGAACTTCACCGCCGTCTCATACAGATGCCCATGGAAATCCACGGCCATGCCGTCCACCTGCACGTTGAACAAATCGTGCATCTCGTTCTCGTAGAGAAACGCGCACCAGTAGATGGAACTGATGCTTGGCAGCCGGGCACCTGCTGCGAGTAGTTGGAAGCGCAAGTTCACAAGGCAGCCGTCGCGGTCGAAGCTATAGGTTATTTCGACCTGCTCTGGCAAGCGGGTGGCGCCGATCTGGACCAGCCGATACCCTTCCTGGCGCAATTCGCCCGCCTTCTGCAGGAGCGACTGCAGGGGAATGGTCTGGACGGGCTGATCTGCTGCGTTGCTCATTTTACACCTTTGCTTCCCGCGCGGGCCGGCCGCTGGTCCTTTTGAAGATAAACCCAAGTGATGGTGGGGGTGAACGGCTCGGTCTTGAAGGTCTGGTAACCGCCGCTTGGCCAACTGGTAGAGGTTGCGCTTGCTCTGGTGACCGGTCTTGGTCTCGAACCGGCTTACGTGCGGAAAGGCCTGCTCGATCTCGGCCAGCAGCCGGCGTCCGATCCCCCGCTTGCGGAAATAGGGATGCACATTAAGCCGGCTGAGATAGGCGGTATCATCCATGGTGTAACCGCGAACGGAGCCGATGATCTTTCCGTTGACCACCGCCTTCAGAAAGAGGATTCGGTCATGAGCCGCGGCGCTGTGATCCGAGGAGCCACGGGCACCCAGCACGGTGGCCTCCCTTTGCGGCATGCGCTCGAAATCGTTCTCCAGGTCCTCCAGCGTCTGTTGCAGTGCCGGCAGGCTGTCATCGCCGTAAAGCTCCGCCTCGCTTTGGTAGGCGATCTTTTGCAGGGCGAGAATCTCCGGCGCGTCGGCCTTCTCGGCCGGCAGGTAGAGGGTCTGGTCGAGGCTGTTGGCTATAGCCTTCATCTCGCGGTGCTTCTCTTCGAGCACCGCCAGCGCCTTGACCACGCCATCAATGATGGCCTCGGGCCGTGCCGCGCAGCCCGGCACATAAACATCCACCGGGATCACGCTATCCACCCCGCCCGAGATGTTATAGCACTCGCGGAAGATGCCGCCGCTGCACGCGCAGATGCCCACGGCCACCACCACCTTGGGCTCCGGCAACTGATGATAGATGTTGCGGATGACCGCCTGGCTCTGCTCGTTGACCGCGCCGGTCACCAGGAAGATGTCCGCGTGCTTGGGGTTGCCGGTATTGAGCACGCCCAGGCGCTCCACATCGTAGAGCGGCGTCAGGCAGGCCAGGGTCTCGATGTCGCACCCATTGCAGCTCGAAGCGTCGTAGTGGATGAGCCAGGGTGATTTGCTTAGGGCGGGCATGGGGGCTCTAATCTAGTTGCATTCAGCTTGTTCGGCGCTAAGGGTGCCGCATCCAGGAGAGCACCAGGATGTTGCCGAAGCCGAGCACCAGCGCCACCAGCCACGCGCTGCGCAGGGCCGTCTGCCACTTGAGCCGGGCGAACACGTTATCCACCAGGATTACGAACCCGAACACCGCCAGCGAGACCGCCACCCCGAGCGGCGGAGACGCGGCGAAGAAGAGATAAACCCACCCCAGCAGGAATACCGTCTCATACCAATGGGCGATCTCGATCAGCGCCAAAGCGCGGCCGGAGAACTCGGTGGTCATCCCGCGCACCAGCTCCTGGTGGGCGTGGTGCGAGCAGGAGAGGTCGAACGGCGACTTGCGGAACTTGATCTCCAGCGTGTAGAGGAAGCCCGAGGAAGATGCCGGGCAACACCAGCACCAGCAGTGTCGGATGGCTGGCGATCTCGTTCACGTAGAAGCTCTTGGTCACCATGTACATCCCGATGGCGGTCAGCAGCACCATCGGCTCGTAGGCCATCATCTGGATCAGCTCGCGTTGCGCGCCGATGAAGCTGTAGGGCGAGCTGGCCTTGCAAGCGCCCAGCACGAAGAAGATGGCCGCGAGCGTCAGAGCGAAGATTACCAGCAGCAGGTCCGAGCCCGCGAAGAACAGCGCCCCGGTGAAGATCACCAGCACCAGGAAGAAGAAGATGTAGAAGTTCTGCGAGCGGCGGACGACGACGTTCTCCTTCTGCCAAAGCTTCAGCACGTCATAGAATGGCTGGAATATCGGCGGCCCGCGGCGTGCCTGCATCCGCGCCGAGATGCGCCGGTCCCAGCCCGCCAGCACGCCGCCCAGCAACGGGCGCGCCCACGAGGTAAATCAGCAGTCGAAGCCAGGGATTCATACCTTTCGGGGGTTTTGGGAACATCCAACATCCAATGAACGCCCAAACCCGCGCGATTGGATGTTGGATGTTGGATGTTGGAGGTTTGAGGTTTTCCCCTGGTTCGAGCTGGAAGCTCCCCATATCCCCGCCCCCAGGAGCAGAACCAGCAGCACCGTGGTGCAGATCACCCCGCAGCGCGCCAGCCAGGCCTCGCTCAGCAAGCCGCGCAGGTAATAGTTGTTAGTCGTCACATCATGCTCGGCGCTGCCGGAGCCGAGGAAGCGCGTGCTGCTGTGCAGGTTCGCCCCGCCCAGGTAGGCATCCGTAACCCTGACCCCGCGCCCGTAATTGATGAAGCTGAGCGGGAACAGCATGATCATCACCATCATGATCGTCATGATGATGATGTTGCCCTGGCTCATGGAAGCTGACTGCCCGTAAACCGCCAATCACATACGGCTCGATCAGGTAAGAGGAGATCAGCGGGAAGAACAAGCAGGCCAGGAATGTGACGGCGGAAAGGCCGTAGAGCGCGACGGTCTCGCCCAGTGCCAGCCTGCCCTCAACCACCTGGCGGGGCCGCATGACTTCCAGCAGCTTGCCCATCCACTTGACCCAGAAAAACAGCGTCGCGGCGCTGCCGAAGACGATAAACACCGACAGGGCAGGGGCGGCATCCACGACTGCCTTGAGCACCGCCCATTTGCTGATCAACATCCCGAACGGCGCCAGGAACATGCCCGCCATGCCGATCAGCATCATCACCGCCACGCGCGGCATGTTCAGGATCAGCCCGCTCATGGCCTCGATGTCGCGGCTGTGCAGCCGGTGCTCGACCACGCCGACGCACAGGAACAGCAGGCACTTGGCCGCCGCATGGAAGATAATCAGCAACACACCCGCCCACACCGCCTGGTAGGTCCCGATGCCGCCGCACAGCACGATCAAGCCGAGGTTGGCCACTGTGGACCACGCCAGCACCCGCTTGGCGTCGCCGCTGGTGATCGCCGCCAGCGAGCCCGGCCAGGAATGTCACCGCCCCCACCAGCGCCACCAGCAAGCCCACCGTCGTCCCAGTGATGACCGGCGCCACGCGCAGCACCAGATAGACGCCCGCCTTGACCATCGTGCTGGAATGCAACAGCGCCGACACGGGAGTGGGCGCGACCATCGCCCCGAGCAGCCAACTCGGAGAAGGGCAGTTGCGCCGCCTTGGTGATGCCCGCAAAGCAGAGCAGGGCGGCCGGCAGCAGCGCCAGCGAATGCTTCGAGGTGATCAGCGCCTGCAGTTCGATGCTGCCGCTCTGCCGCTGAAACCAGACGATTGCCGCCGCGAACGCCAGCTCCGCCGGCCAGGTTCATCACTAACGCCAGCAAGGCGTTGCGCCGCGCCTCTTCAGTCTGCGTATAGCCGATCAGCAGGAACGAGCAGAGCGTCGTGATCTCCCAGAACAGGAACAGCCAAAGCAGGTTGTTGACGAAGATCAGCCCGAACATCGCCCCCATGAAGATGAACAGCAGTGAGAAGAACAGCGGGCGCCGGTCGGCTACTTCGCGATGGGCAACCTCGTGATACTCCCGCATGTAACCCAGCGCATACAGGCAGATGCCACCGCCTACCACGCCGTTGATCAGAGCCATGATGACGGAGAACTTGTCCACCAGGAAATTGTGGGTGGCCACCAACTCCGACCCGTGCGCCCACTCCAGCCACGCCATCAGCCCCGTCTGCGCCAGCATCAGCGCCACGATCAGCGCGCTTCGCGCCCGCAGGCCGACGTAAATCACATACAGCCCCATGCCGGCCTCGATCACCATCATCGCCACGCTCAGCCAATGATGGTCCACCGGCAAACCCTCCCACGCGCCCGGCACCGGCAGCATCGCCAGCGCCAGCACACCGCCGCAGACGAGCAGCGTGATCCCGCTCACCAGTATCTTGCGAAACTGGTCGGGCTTCAGCCATAACAGCCCCGCGCCAGTGGCGATGGGACCGAGTATCATTGCAGGAACAAGTGTCACAGCAGTCGGTGGGAACGATCGAGCGCCATAGCGAATGCCCGAGCGCGGACAATCCTGTCCGCGAACGGCCCGCCAGCCGGCTGGCGGACAAGAATGTCCGCGCTCCGGCATGTCCGCATTCCGTGCGGAAGGCTAGTTCCCGCCGCACCCTACGCAAGGCACATGCCAGTTGGCATTCCTCTCAAACCACCGCTTTTACAAGGCTTTTCGCTTGGGCGCTGGGGTGCCTGGCAAACGAAACTTCGCAATTGCGAATTCTCGTGCGCCCCGGATGCGAAATACCGCAAAAGGTTGCTTTCCCAGCGCTTCTGTTCTATAAGACCCGGGATGCTATTGAGCGCAGATTATAAGCCAGAGTTTAACTCGCTGAGAGACCGGCTACTGGAAATAGCGCAGATTCGGCACGTGGGCGAACTGCTGCACCGGGTGGTCACCGTCCTGGCGGAGCGACCCCATATTGCGCTGGCCCGCATCTGGTTGGCGGACCAGGGCGACATCTGCGCCACCTGCCAGATGGCCGACCGTTGCCCGGACCGCACCACGTGCCTTCAACTGGCCGCCAGCGCCGGCCTGCCGCGGTCGGAGGGTCATACCGATTGGTCGCGGGTGGATGGCGAATTCTCGCGCATTCCCCTGGGGGTCGGCAAGGTCGGCCGGGTGGGCGCCAGCGGCGAGGCCGTCGTGGTGAAGGATTTTGCCCAGGACCCTTCGTGGCTGCGCCGCTACCAATGGGCCGCCCGGGCCAACATCAGCGGCCTCAACATACAGCCCATCAAGTTTAAGCGGGAGATTCTTGGCGTGCTCGCCGTTTTCACCACCATCCCGACGCCTGACGAAGGCCCCACCTGGCTGCGCATCTTTGCCGATGAAATCGCCGGGGCCATAGTCAACGCCCGCGCCTTCGAGGAGATCGAGCGGCTTCGGACGCATCTGGAACTCGAAAACACCTGGCTCCAGGAGGAGGTCCGCGAGGCCAGGGCCTTCGGCGACATCATCGGCGAGACCTCCGCCATCCGGCAGTTGCTCCACCAAATCGAGTTGGTCGCACCCACCGACGCCTCTGTGCTGGTCCTGGGCGAATCCGGCACCGGCAAGGAACTCGTCGCCCGGGAAGTCCACCGCCTGAGCCGCCGCGCCGATCGCGCGCTGATCCGGGTCAACTGCGCCTCGGTCCCCCGCGAGCTTTACGAGAGCGAATTCTTCGGCCACGTCAAAGGCGCTTTTACCGGAGCTATCAAAGACCGCGCCGGACGCTTCGAGGCCGCCCACGGCGGCACCCTCTTTCTTGATGAGGTGGGCGAAGTCCCTTTCAACCTCCAGAGCAAGTTCCTGCGCGTCCTGCAAGAGAAGCAGTATGAGCGCGTCGGCGAGGAGAAGACCCGCACGGTGGACGTGCGCATCATCGCCGCCTCCAACCGCGACCTGAAGCTGGAATCGGAGGAGGGCCGGTTCCGGCAGGACTTCTATTACCGGCTCAACGTGTTCCCGATCGAGGTGCCGCCGCTGCGCGAGCATAAGGAGGACATCCCGATCCTCGCCGCCCATTTCCTCCAACAGGCCGCCCGGCGGCTCCGGCTGCCGATGCCACGGTTCACGGACGCCCATGGCCGCTTGCTCCAGAGTTATGATTGGCCCGGCAACGTTCGCGAATTGCAAAACGCCGTCGAGCGCGCCTTGATTCTCGCCCAAAAGGGTATCCTCCAGTTCGACCTTGCCCAAGCCGACCTGGTCGCTCCCCCGCCCCCGGCCCCGCCCGGCGGCAACGGCGCCGAATCATCCATCCTCACCGAACTCGAATGGCGCCAGCGTGAGCGGGAGAATATGCAGGCCGCCCTCGCCAAATCCGCCTGGCGCATCCACGGCGCCGGCGGCGCCGCGGAATTGCTGGGTCTCAAGCCCACGACGCTCATTTCGCGCATGAAGAAGTTCGGCCTCAAACGGCCCGAGCCGGCAGCGCCGCCGCAGGGGCGTTAAGCGTTGGAGCAAGCATCCAGGTCGTGAGTGGTGCGCGGAATTCCCCAATAATTGCTGGCCATCGAGCCGGTGACGTAATACGTGATTTCGGTGCGGTTCAGCCATCGCAGGCAATCCACAAGAAGTTCCTGCTCCGTCATGGGCGGGCCAGTTGCAGGCGTTGACGCAGCAGGCGCTCCACCTCCGCTTCGTCAGCGCCGGGATTCTGGTGGCGGATGCCCTCGCGGACGACGTTGCAAGACAACTCGTGAAGTTCCAGCGCAATGGCCAGACGCTGCTCACCGGTCATGCGCCGATAACGCTCGATCTGCTCCTGCAATGCGCGGTCGGGGTCCATGTTCTCAGCCCAAAGAAGCATAAGCGCCAATGCCGGGCGAGTCGAGCAAATCATCCCGCCATCCACCGAACTGCACTTTTTCGTTACGAGATGTCGCTTCCGGGCGGATTTCGTCTGCCGCTGAGAGCTCCCGCACGTGCTGGTTTCCGTTGAATCGGAGGACTTTGGCGATTTGGTGGCGGTTGGCACGGCCCTTGTTTATGCCGCTGTGGGCACCAGACCCAAAGCCTATGGCACGACTCGCTTCTGTCACCTCGGGGCTTGACCGGGCAGCTTCCGGTCGGCCATCACTCCATACACCACTGCCGCCCGACTGCAACTTCCTCCACGCGCTGGCGAACTCGCCGGCTGCCCTCAAGGCTTACGCCGCCTGTGCCGATGCGCTTGCCCAGGGCCAGCTCACGCCGCGCCAACGGGAGTTGCTGGCGTTGGCCGTGGCCGAGGTCAACGGGGCCAAGTATTGCCTGGCCGCCCATTGCGCGCTTGCCCGCAGGCTTGGCCTCGACCAGGCTGAAATCCGGTCCGCGCGCCGGGCGGCGTCCGCCGAGCCTCCGACTCACGCGATGCTGCGTTTCGCCCAGGCGGTCGCCCTGCAACGTGGGGAGATCAGCGAGGCGGACTTCCAATCGCTCAGGCAGGCGGGCTTCAGCGACGCGCTGATTGCCGAGGTCGTCTCCAACATCGCGCTGAACATCTTCACCAATTACTTCAACCTGGTGGCCCGGACTGAGATTGACTTTCCCCTGCCGAAGGCTGCCGCCGACGCGCCGGCGTGAGCCTGGGGCAAGCGCCGGGCTGTGGTGCAAGCCCAATCTAGTGTGGTGTCTCAGAATTGCAGATACCTTAGTGCGAGGGGCCAAAGCGCCAGAGGACTGGCGCAGTCCAAGACGCTAGCGCGCTCTCCCCAGCGTCGGCCACCGCGAAGCGTCTTGGACTGCGCCAGTCCTCTGGCGCTTTGGCCTATGTCAGCGCAATTCTGAGACACCACACTAGCAGGCGATGCTTCGTTGTCTTCGGCGGAATGGGGCGCGGGTTTGCCGGCACAGCTCCGTTAGGAGCGCCATGTTTATAGCAGACGATTCCCCTAATGCGATCCAAGCTCCGTCAGGAGCGGCATGGCTGGGGTTTGATGCGACGCGAAAACGATGTTTGTGGCCTTTCTCTCCATGCCGCTCCTGACGGAGCTTGCTTTGGGCGAGAACGGGATGGGCTATAAACATGGCGCTCCTGACGGAGCTTCCGCGAAGCCCGCTTCCAATCAAAGCAGCGAAGAACCGATGGCGCTCGTTCACGCTCACTCGACGCTGAGCCCGCCCTGCTATGCCGCAGCGCCGGCTTTGTTCAGTGTGCTCACCTTCCGGCTCATTTCGGCTCTTCAGGCACCAGGTCCACCTTGCCGGTCTTTAAGGAAAGCACGGCTCCCACCACCTTGAGCCGGCCGGCTTTGACCGCTTCCGCAAGGACCGGACGGGTGGTGCGGAGTTGTGCCGCGATGTCCTGCGTGTTGGCCCGGATGGCGTTTTCCAGCGGGTCGCCTGGCTGGCCCTTGGTTTTGGCCACGGCGGGTTCAATGGCCTTCACGATGCTCGCGATGTGGCCGGGTTCCCTGGCGTCGGCGACGGCGGCTGCAACCGCGCCGCAATGTTCATGACCGAGCACCACCAGCAGGGGAGAACCCAGGTGCGCGACCGCATATTCGATGCTGCCAATACCGGCCGCGTCCAACACCTCGCCGGCGGTGCGGACCACAAAGATGTTTCCCAACTCCTGGTCGAAGACGATCTCCGGGCCGACGCGTGAATCCGAGCAGCACAGAACTATGGCAAATGGCTTCTGCCCCTGGACAAGTTCGGCCCGGCGGCTCGCGATTTCGTCCTGCGTCACGGAGTTGAGGTTGCCGTTGACGAAACGCTGGTTCCCCGCCAGCAGGAGCTTGAGGGCAGCGTCGGGGTTCACCGTCGAAGGCGCGTCTGCGGCCCTGAGTGTCGGCGCCCAAAGGGCCGCCGCACAAAGGAGGGCAAGGAGCCTGGCAGATGGTTCGTTCATAACATTGTGGTGCTCATTCTGGCTCCCCGAGCCCGGCGCTGTCGGGCGCAACGTTAAAGCTCACAGGGACCGAAGGCACTCTCGCCCGTGGGGCGCTCCCGCACAAGTAAGTTGTACCGGAGGTGCCGCAGCCATCCCGCGGCGGGCCTTGATTATCAAGGAATTGGGCTTACGGTGAGATTGGAACCAACAGGAAGGAACATGCTATGCCAGTCAAGAAACTGAAGGAATTCCTCGATAAAGAGAAAATCAAATACGTCAGCATCGTCCACTCGCCGGCCTATACGGCGCAGGAGGTGGCGGCTTCGGCCCATATCACGGGCCGGGAACTCGCCAAAACCGTGATCGTGCAACTCGACGGCGAAATGGCGATGGCCGTCTTGCCCGCCAATCGCAAGATTGTGCTCCAGGACCTGCGCGAGGTGACGGGGTCCGACCAGGTGAAGTTCGTCGCGGAGGACGACTTCAAAAAGAAATTCCCGGACTGCGAGACAGGGGCAATGCCGCCCTTCGGCAACCTCTACGGGATGGAGGTCTTCGCCGCCGCCTCCCTGGCGGACAATGCGGACATCGCCTTCAACGCCGGCTCGCATACCGAGGTGATGAAGTTGTTGTATAAAGATTTCGAGCGCCTGGTGAGGCCGAAGGTGGTAAGCTTTACGACGTAAGAGTTTTATTGATTATGGACCAAGCTCAACCTGTGCAGGGAACCGAGGCGCTGGAGACCCGCGAGATCAAAGTCGCGGGCATGGGATGCGATAACTGTGTGCGGAAGCTGGAACGAGCCTTGCGCGCCAAGGACGGCGTCAAGGAAGTACAAGTGGACGGCATCGCAGGCCGCGCGACGGTGACGTTCGACCGGACCCGCACCAATATTCCCGAACTGCAAGAGGTTATCACCAAGAGCGGCTACCGCGCCGGCGCCGTCGAAGTATAGCCGCAAACCAAACGGGCGAGGTGTCTCGCCGGCCATGTCCGCAGCCCCGCGGCCAAGTGCAGGGCGGGCAGTCGGCAGATGCGTGATAATCACGCGCAGCGGAGAGCTTCCCTCCGCCCTTGGCCGTGCGAAAGCGACCAAAGCCACCCGCAAGCCTCAACGAACATCCAATGATCTCATTGATCCGGCGTCGCGCTTGAAGCCGGGTGGGGTGTGCACTAGAATCCGGCCCGGTTGGTGGAGCAATACGGGTCTGGATTACAATTATGCGATCATTTGACAGTCTTACTGAGAAGGAAATCCTGGCGCTGGCCATTTCCCAGGAAGAGGAGGATGCCCGCATCTACGACGATTTTGCCGAGGGGCTGAAGGAGAACTACCCGGCTCAGGCCGAGAAGTTCGATCAGATGCGGCGGGAGGAGGATGGGCATCGGCACCGCTTGATCGAGCTTTACCGGACGCGGTTCGGCGAGCATATCCCGCTGATCCGGCGCCAGGACGTGCGGGGTTTCGTGGGCCGGCGGCCAGTGTGGCTGGTGCGTCCGCTGGGTTTGAAGGCGGTGCAAAAGGCGGCTGAAGAGATGGAGCTGGAAACGAAACGGTTCTATGAGGCGGCGGCGCGGCGCTCGGGAGACGCGGGTATGCGCCAGTTGTTGGGAGACCTGGCCGAGGAGGAGCGGCATCATGCGCAGACGGCAGGTCAGATCGCCCATGCCAAGCTGAGTGAGGAGGAGTCCGACCGGCAACAGCGGTTGTTTATTTTGCAGGTGATCCAGCCGGGCCTGGCGGGCTTAATGGACGGGTCGGTCTCAACCCTCGCGCCCCTGTTCGCGGCCGCCCTCGCCACAATGAACAGCGGCGACGCCTTCCGCGTCGGGTTGGCGGCGAGCTTCGGCGCGGGGATCAGTATGGGTTTCGCCGAGGCGCTGTCGGATGACGGCAGCCTGACAGGTCGTGGGCATCCCTGGGCGCGGGGGGGCGTGTGCGGCTTGATGACTACGCTCGGGGGGATCGGCCACAGCCTGCCGTACCTCATAAGCGATGTGAGGATGGCGACGTGGGTTGCCGTGGCGGTGGTGCTGGTGGAACTGGGGGTTATTGCCTGGATTCGGCATAAGTACATGGACACGCCCTGGTCGTCGGCGGTAGTCCAAGTCGTGCTGGGCGGGTTGCTGGTGTTTGGGGTGGGGCTGTTGATCGGCAGCACCTGATTTGAAAAACGCCCGCTCCCGGGTGATGCTACGGGCGGAGAACAGGACTTTGTTATGCGGCAATTCAATAAGAATACCGGCTCCGGCAACCGGAGCACGGAACCTGGCTTAGAGGCGCGCGGCCAGGCGGGCGTGAACCGGAGGGATTTCCTGCTGGCGGCGGTTGCCACTGGTGTCTTGGCCGGAATGCCTTCGGGCTGGGCCGCCGAGAGCGAGGGCGGCATGATCTATCGCCGGCTGGGGCGGACGGGGGAAAGGTCTCCGCGATCGGCCTGGGCGGGTTCCACATCGGCGGGCAGCAGGACGAGCAGGAGAGCATCCGCCTCATCCGCACCGCCATAGACCGGGGCATTACGTTCATGGATAACTGCTGGGATTACCACGACGGCGGCAGCGAGGTGCGCATGGGCAAGGCCCTGCGCGATGGCTACCGCCAAAAGGTATTCCTCATGACCAAGATTGACGGACGCACCAAGGCATCCGCCGCCCGTCAGATCGAGGAGTCGCTGCAACGGCTGCAGACCGACCACATTGACCTGATGCAGTTTCACGAGATCATCCGCATGGAAGACCCCGACCGCATCTTCGCCCCCGGCGGCGGGATGGAGGCGGCTTTGGAGGCAAAGCAGGCCGGGAAGATCCGCTACATCGGCTTTACCGGGCACAAGGACCCGCTCGTCCACCTGCGGATGCTGGCGGTAGCCGGCGAGCACAAGTTCCGCTTCGATGCGGTGCAGATGCCGTTGAACGTCATGGATGCGCATTTCCGCAGCTTCGGCCACAAGGTCCTGCCTGTGCTGGTCAAAGAGCAGATCGGCGTGCTCGGGATGAAATCTATGGGCAGCGGCGTGATCCTGCGGAGCAACCTCGTCAAGCCCATCGAGTGCCTCCACTATGCGCTGAACCTGCCTACTTCGACGGTCATTACCGGCATAGACCGGACGGAAATTCTCGACCAGGCGCTCGAAGCAGCGCGCACGTTCAAGCCGATGGGCCAGGAAGCAGGTTTCGGCCTTGCTGGCCCGCACCGCCGAAGCGGCGCAGACTGGTCAGTTCGAGCCGTTCAAGACCACTGCCAACTTCGACGGCACCGCTCACCATCCACAGTGGCTAGGCTAAACGCCCCCATCGTGGGCTGTTGGGCGGCTCGGCCAGTGCCTGGCTCCCAATTGGATGCGCTAACGCTTTCGGGATAGCCCTCCCCACTGTCCAGAATTAGGACACCCGGTTGTCCCTCGCTCAGTCCGCCCCGCCGCCCGAGGGCCTGACCCTCACCTCGCCGGGACCTCCCCGTCGCCTCACCGTAGCACCTCTAACCCCAGACCTCAGCAAAAAGCCAGTTTCGCACGAAAAACATGTGCAAGTAGAACTCCCGCTTTTCCACGTGATGCAGACCCTAACCGCTAACCCTGTGCGCCGGTTTCTCCCAAAAAAGCGGGAGACAGCTTGCGAATTGGACTTTGGCCACTGGCGGGAAGCAGGGGTTGGTATCGGGTACCCGCCCTAATCGGCCTTCCCCGTTGGGGATCGGGAGGGGCAATCGCAAGCAATCTCCCGTTTTTCAAGGGGGTTCGGGGCATTTGGTCCCAGACGCCCCTGACTTGCCCGCGCCCCTCTATTCCACTGTGACCAGGTAGTGACCATGTAGTCACCAGGTAGTGACCAGGTAGTGACCAGGTAGTAGAGCTACTACCTGGTCACTACTG
>CAVXLO010000017.1:0-129253 GCA_963762555.1 uncultured Verrucomicrobiae bacterium | reverse complement strand
CCGGTTCACGCTTTTCTGGGAGAGAAGTATCTTGATAATCAAAGGAGCCAGAGCAAGGCGTATCGAGATAATCGAGAAGGTTGAGGCCCGGGGTGTGGTGCGGGCAGGCAATCGCCCCGTCACGCCCTGAGTTCCGGCGCGTGTTCGCCAGGGACTCAGAACAGGAACTGCTCTTCGCGATGATCCGGGGGCAGACGCCGACGCATGTGCGGCGAACGGTGAGCGCGTTTAATGGATAGCTCCAGGACCAGCAGTGCCTGGTCGAGGCGACAGTCGTAGAGTTGGGGCGTTTGGCCCAGGGCTTCGGCGACCAGGCGGTGAGCGATTTCGAGTTTTTCGAGGACGGAAAGCTCCAGTGGCATAGGCTGGTTAGCGGAGGGTTTGTTTGAGTTGGCGCAGTTGTTCCAAGGCGCGTTGCCGACCCCGCTCTTGTTCGGCGGAGAACCCGTCGGAGCCAGTGTGATCGGTGGCTTTGGCGGCAGCTCTGGAACGAGACGGACCCGGCTGATGTTGAGATCCTCTTCGAAGCGATCCAGTTGGAGGAGATTGGAGAGCTTGAGGGCGCCGACGTTGCGGCGGGTGTGGCGGATTTCCTTTTGCAAGTAGCGGATGACCTGGCTGAGGTCAGCCCGTGTAAAGCCGGCGTGGAGGAACTCCCACCAGAGCCGCTCCCGGTCAAAACGCCAGGAGAGGGTTTGACCGGTGAGACGGCAATAGGTCTGGTGGAGTTCCTCCAACTGAACCAGCAAGGGGAGCGGCGAGTTCATTTTGGGAACTGGGCGACCCAGGGCAGAAGTTCCAAGGCGCGCTGCACGTGAGCGGTGGTGATGGCGCGGGAGTTCTGGGCGGCGGCTTCTTCCAGGGCGCGTTGAGCCAGGTGATTGAGCAGCCGAGGCAAGCCGTTGCCGGCCTGGAGGAGCAACTGCAAGGCCGCCGCCTCGAAGGGGTTGGCGTGAATGCCGACAGCCTCAAGGCGCGCTTGGATATAACCGGCCAGTTCGTCTCCCGTCCAGGGCTCCAGGCGCAGGCAAAAGCTCAGGCGGGCCAGCAGGGGCGCGTTGATGCCCATTTGCAGCCGGGGCAGGAGTTGCTCGTCGCCCACCAACAGCAGACTAAAGGGCGGCTGGGTGTCACGGCGATCGCAACTCAACAGGCGTACCTCTTCGAGCGCGGTGGCGCTGAGGTTCTGCGCCTCGTCCAGGACGACCACGGGCCAGAGCCGTTCGAGTTGTTGCCAGCCCTGGCGGATGAGCATGACGTTGTCGCTGCGGCGCATGCGGGCGGGCTGCCCCAGTTCCAGGCACAGCAGGCGTAAGAGGTCGGTGCCGGTGACCGAGGAATGGGAGAGCACCAGCGGCTGGTAGCGTTTGTCGGGCAGGGATTTAAGGAAGTGCTGGACCAGGAGAGTTTTGCCCACGCCGTTGGGGCCGTGGAGCAGGCCGCAGGCCCGCACGGAGACCAACTGTTCGAGGCGGTGGCGGGTCTGCTTGAAGGTATCGGAAGCATAGGGCGTTTCGACGGCCGCCCGAAGGGCAGCTCTCTGGCGCCCCAGAGGCTTTTGAGGGCAATATCCAACTCAGGAGGATTTATCGGGGCGGTCATAGTCGCGGTCGGTATAGGTTTTGGAGTTGAGTTGTTTGTCGCAACGCCGGGCCGGGCCGACGAGCTTATCCTCCCACCAGACCTCAACCCGGCTCCAATCGAAGGGGTTGAAGCGCACTTGGATGACCTGGCCGCGTAAATGGAGGGGCACTTCCCAGAGTTGGCCCTCCAGACTGAAAGTGGCGTCCAGGCGCACCCGGCGCTCGGCGCGCGAGAGGAAGAGGGCTTCCCAGTCGGTGTGGGCGTCGGCGACGCGCAAGTTGAGGGCGCGTTGGGCGAAGCGCTCGGCCGGGGTTTGACCGCCCAGCGCGCTGTGGGGCCTTTGGTGATACTCGGTTTCGATCCAACGCCAGAGCCGGGCATTGAGTTCTTCCAGCGTGTGGGCCGGATCGATGATCAAGCGGGCTTCGAAATCCATTTGGAGCGTGGAAAACCAGCGCTCTTGCTTGCCCTTCGACCACGCCGCATAGGGTTTTGCGTGGCAGAGCCTTACGCCCAAATTGGCGCAAACGACCTGCAGGTGATAGCTGGTGAAGATCTTGCCCTGGTCGGTGTAGAGCTTGTCGGGAAAGCCGCGCTGGGCCAGCCCCTGGCGGAAACAATCCAGGAACCAGCAGAGCTTCTCCGAGTCGTAATACTGCGCGTGGGGAACCACTCGCGAACAGTCGTCGAGCGTGCCGAAGAGGCGGGTCTGGATGAGTTTGCCGTTGGGCAGCCTGAGGGTGGGGCCGTACATCATGTCGGTCATCCACAACTCGTTGGCCAAGGCGCACTCGAAGGCCTTGGTGGGGCCGCCTTGCGGGGGAGGGTTACGTTTGATGGAACGGGCGTCCAACTGGTGGGCGGCTAACAACCGGTACACCGAGGGCAGGCTGAAGGTGCCCGGCTGGAGGACGCCTTTCTGGACCAGTTGGCGCACCACCACCTTGATCTTGAGTTGAGGATACTGCTGACGCAGTTCCACGATGGCTTGGCAGGCCTCGGGACTGAGCGCCTTGCGCGTGCCCTTGTCGGAACGGGGCTGACGCTGGAGCGCCGCAAACCCCTGGTGGCGCAAAAGGTAGTACCAGCTCTCCAGAGTGGAAGCCGAATAACTTTTGCCGCCCCAGGTCCGTTCACTGGCCAGGGCGGTAGCGCGGACCAGTGTGAAGTTTTGCTTTAAGGCTTCCTGGATCCAGGTCGCGGCAGCGTGCCGGGCCAGGGCCAAAGCATCGGAATCGGAAGGTTGATTCATACGCTCAGGAGCTTCGGCCCGGGTCCCCCAATCCGCGATAATAGAGGTGTGTGGGGGTAAACCGGCGCCGCGCTCCTGCGCGGGCGGACCTCATGCAGCCTGAAGCTGCCGACGCTGGTGGCAGCGGTAAGTTCCAAACAAACAGGTATGGAACTGATGGATGAGTTGGCGCGTCGCCGTGGCCAGATCGCCGCAACGCCCGATGAGTTGGTGCCACAAACCTCGGGCCGTGGGCCGAAGAGGCAGTGGACCAAACGCGTTGCCGACCTGTCGCACGAGCCCCGGCAGATGCGTCTCCAATCGCCGCCAGTAACCGCGGATGAGTTCGCTCCAACGCGCTACCTGGGGCGTAGCTTGGCCGTTAAACCCCTCGGCAATGGTCGGGGTGTTGACCGGCCGATACGGCTGCGCAAACTGCGGCAGGCAACTCACGCTGATGTGACAGTGCCGACACCAGAAGCGCCGGATCCAAATCCACAGCACCAATGCGGTCGTGCTGGTGATATAACGATGGTAATAGCAGAGTGCTTCCAGGCTGTGCGCCCGCAGACAATTGGGACAAGTTTCCGGCGGACGGACTTGCCGCTGATAGTCCTGCTCGGCATACTGTTCGGGGGTCAGTGACGTGGTGAAGATTGTTTGCACGACAGCTTCATAACCGATCTGGCCCCCGCTGAAAACGCCTTGATGTACGGTTATCCCCCGAGCAAAACAAGCCAACCGAAATGGTCCGAAGCCACGCTCTTCTTCTCAAGCTCCCAACTGAGATCTTTCCACCCCCTCCCACCTCAATGCGAAGCAGGCTATCCGCTTAGTTCATCGATTTCCGCGACTCGGAACAGTCCTACCTTGCTCCATATAATTGTGGGTTGCCAAGGCCGTTCCCCCTCACCCTACCCTCTCCCCAAGGAGAGGGAGCCCCCTCGCCAGACGATCAGACCTCAGCAAAAAGCCAGTTTTGCACCAAAAACATGCGCAAGTAGAACTCCCGCTTTTTGAACGGGGTTCGGGGCATTCTTTCCCCAGACGCCCCTGACTGGCACGCGCCCCTCTCCCACCGTGACCACGTAGTGACCATGTAGTGACCAGGTAGTGACCAGGTAGTGAACCTACTACCTGGTGACTACCTGGTCACTACCTGGTCACTACATGGTCACTACATGGTCACTACATGGTCACTACATGGTCACTACATGGTCACAGGGCAAGACAGACCCCAGAGTGGCTGAGCGTTGGACATCCGGGGGGGGGTTACCAGAACAACCTATCTCCACAACTTTCCCTCTGGATTGCACAAGTCTTGGATTGCTGGGCACTTGTGCAGTGCTGCTTCCATCCCGTTGCGGGCTGTGGGCCTTCCTTCAGACCTCGCTAAACGGCCCCCTTTTTCCGGCGCTGACTATCGCAGGTTCATTTCCCGGCTCTGGGCCATGGGGGCCAAGTGGGAACAACAGGTTCCCTCTTCAAAAAACGGGAGTTCTTCTGGCGAATGTTTTTGGCGCGAAACTGGCCTTTCACTGAGGGCCCGGGCGTGGAGCGCTCCAACATTTCAAGAGCTGCAGCCCGCGGTTCCCTCTCCTTGGGGAGAGGGTAGGGTGAGGGGGGAATTGGTCTCTCTGATCCAGACGGTATCCGAGACAAATGCAAACCTGGATCGGGTGGAGGTCCCTCCTTCGAATGCCAGAAGGCCCCCCACCAAGGCCCCGGCTGCGGTCCTTCGGGCTTCGGATTTCAGCCTTCTTTCGGGTTTCGGGTTTCCCCCGTCGGGCTCCCCTGGGGGGCCAATTACCGGAACTGCACTTTGATTGTGGCAGGCGCGTATGGCCTGAGCGGGACGCTGATCTTCTTCCCATGCGATTTCTGCTTGGCCGGGTGGTCCTCCACCAGATCGCAGGTGAAGGTTTCACGGGCCTTCTCAGGCAGAGTCAGCTTCAGATTGCCACCCTCGCCGGCGAAATCGCATACGCGGAAGATGTAGCCCTTCTCATCTTCCGCCTGCTTGAACGCCATCAGGGGCAAGCCGACTGGTTCGACACCAATCAGGCTCTTGGCTGGAGCCGACACCACCGGCTTGAAGGGACCGCCGCCGCTTTGGGCGACGGGAGGTGAGAACATCTCCCACCCGCGCACGACGGCGTCGCGCCTGGAGAAGCCGCCTCGGGCCGAGGTGAGCGAGAAGCGGAACACCTGCCTGCCGCCCTGGGAGGCCTTGTAGTTGGTGTGCCAGTAGTTGTTCATCACGTAGGCGAAGACGTGGGCGCGCTTGAGCGAGAGCCGGCGGGGCCACGTGGACGCTGTCATGCCGCCCAGGGTCACGAGCGGGCTGTCCAATGGGGACAGTTCCACCGTTTCGCTGCCGTCCGAGGCTGCCAGCCAACGCTGGATGGCATACCAGTCTCGACAGGCAGAACTATGTTGGTCTTTCAGGGGCTCGGTAATGGCATCCGGGTATTCGAGCCACAGGCCGCCGCTCGACACGTCCATCGCGAAGGGGAACGCGATATAGACGGCTTCCTTGGCGGTGGTTTCCTCCTTCTCCAGCTCGCAGCGGACGTCAATGCGTTTGAGCCCGTGGTAGAGCCGCACGCGCAGCGTGATCTTCGGGAAGTTGTCCGCGGTTGCCTCGCTAGTCAGTTCCCCAAAGACCGGGCCGTTGACCTGAGTTACGCGCAGGGGTTGCTGGCGATGGTAGGTGAACTTCGGCGGCGGCAAGCCTCGCAGGTTGGAGTGCACGGCGTAACTGCCCTCACCGCCGCTGACGTAGATGAGTTCGCCGAGACGGTATTCGCTGTCCGGGTCAACCAGCTCGCGCCCGGTTTCCTTGTCCACAATGGATTTGACCGCCCCGTTGGTGGCGTCCAGCGTCACGCGATAGAACTCGTTCTCCATCTGGTTCGGAGCAAACGAGACGGCGTTCGCGGCAGGCGTGGGGCCAAAGACCCTTCGGTAGGAGCGGTAACCGACCGAAGGCAGGTCAGTGGCGACAAAGCAACTGCCGCCTTCGGGCAAGGCTTGGCAGGGAAGCTTGCGCTTGGTCTTCACGTCCTCGACCGTGTCCGCCTGGTCGGTAGTGACCAGGTTGGTGCAGGGCCAGGCGAGGGGGTTGAAGGCCAGCAGGTCGGTCGCCGGCACCGCCGCCGCGAGCCTCACCATGCCGGATTCGAGCAGCCGGCGCGATGCAGCATCGGCCTGCCGGGCAAAGGAGCTTTTGACATCCCACTGCTTGACGGTCTGCTCGGATGTCGGCGCCGAGATGCTGCTGGCCGCGTCCCAGGTATGTTCATCGTAGAGGAGGATGTTGCGCCATAACTCGTCGAAGTCCCACTTCGGGTAAGGCTCTCCGCGCAGCACCGCCGCCAGGGAATGGAGCATCTCGGCGGTAACGGCGCGCTCCTCAGCCCGCCGGCACATCGCCGTTTCGCGCGCGCTCGAGGCCGCGCCGTCTTCCCACCACGCGCCGAAGTCGGCGCGCAGCACGGGGATCTTGGCCGCGAAATGCTGCTCGATGTAGCGGAAGAAGTCCTCCGGGCGGCCGAGGATGAGCTTGGGGTATGCCCATTGGGCATTCCACTTCTCAACGACTTCGGCTATCCACGGGGCGATGGCCTGGTTATCACCAAAGGCGCCGTTGACCAGCACCGCGTCGTAAGGGTAGTTGGTGTTGTCGTAGCTCGCGAGGAAGCCGGGCAGCCGCGCATTGGCCTGCTCCAGGGAGGAAACCAGGCCCTGCGCCCGGCCGTAGCCGGGAGCGATGTCGCTCAGTACGCGCGAGCCGTCGGGGCCTTCCCAATAAAAAGGGTTCTGCAAGCCTTCGGTGGCGTAAGGAGCGCGGTCGCGATTGACGCCCTCGATGAAATACCGGATGCCCGAATGGGCCAGTATCATCGGCAGGCTGCCCACGGCGCTGGGCACGTCATCGAGGATGACCGAGGTGAAGTCAAAGCCGCCGTGATCGGCCAGTTCGCGGGAAAACAGCGTCGCGCGGTTCAGCGCCTCGTGCGAGCAGAGGCCCGTGAGCATGTTCCCAAAGAGATCCGACAACCCCATCCGCCCCTCGCGCAGCCGGCGGAAGGCTTCTTCGGCCTTCTCGGGATGCGCCCGCAGGAAGCAGTCGAACTGCCAATAGGTTTCCAGGTCCCAGTTGAATGAGGGATACTTGTCCATTAACGCAAGGGCCTCTAGCGTGTTCTCGGCATGGCGGGCCATGACCCGTTCCTGGAGGTCAGTGTAGCCGATGTCGGTATGCACGGTGGGGACGATGTAAATGCGCCAATTGCGGGTCGGGCTAAGCGTGGTGGTGGCCTTTAGTTCTTTGCCATCCGCTTTGAGAGCTACCTCGACTGTCGTGGGCAGCGTTACGTCCGGCAGCAGGAGAGGCACCTCGTTGTGACCGAAGCGCAGGTTGAGTTCTTCCTGTCCGGATTGGCTTCCCGCTTTCCAGACCAGCGTCGCCGGCTCGCGCACGCTCCTTAGGTCCTCAACCAAGGCCTGGACCAGGCGCCGAGGGCCGTCTGCGGAATGCTTTAGCCACGGCATCGCCTCGACGCTCAGCCGCAGCGGCTCAGCCGGGGCCGGGGCGCCGCTCTCCAGGCGCACATCATCAAACAGCGCCCAACTGCCCTGACCGTTCTCGATGGCGAGGGTGTTTTCTCCCGTGCGCAGGAGCCTCGCCGGAAACACCTGCTGCAAGGAATAGTTCCTGCCCACTTTTGCATTGGTAAGTGAGTCATCGCCGTGACCGGGCGGCAGGCGGAATTTCAGCTCGGTGCCGTTCAGACTGATGGTTAAGACCGGCGGCAACGCCGCCTGTGTATCCACGAAGTCGAGCACCAGCCGGTAATACCCTTCGCCAACCTCCGACAGGTCGAACTTGATCCTGAACGTGTGTGGCCGGCTGCCCGCCCAGGCGTCCGAAGGACCGGGGAGAATCCACGGCCAGTTCTCCTTGGGATCGCTCTTGCCGACGACGAACGTCGCGTCGTCTGGGAACTGCTGCAGGTAGTCGCGGTAATTGCCCGCCAGGGCGAATTCGTGGTAATCCGCGTCAGCCGCGCCAATCTGAAACACCCTGACCGCCGGGGCCACCACCTTGTCCTGCGCCTGGGCCAGGCAAGTCCAGCCGAGGCACGCCAAACCGAGGCAAAGAAGCTTCTTCATGCGTCGGATGCTTTTGTGCCAGTGTTGGCGGGCATTAGCAAGCCGCACTTAACCCCGGTATGATCTTGCCCTGATGGGTGCGCCGTGCCTTAACTCGTGGTTGGAAGCACGCTGACTGATGAAACATATGAAAGCGCTGGCGCAGCACCCTGACGGGGGCTTCAGTTTCATTGAATTGCTCATCGTGATCGCCCTGATCGCGATTCTGGCCGTGCTCGTGTTGCCGGTGCTTAGGCCGATCCATTCCCATCCTCGATTAAAGCGAGCGCAGTTGGAAATGGGGCAGATCGCCAATGCGATTTGCGCGGTACGACGCCGATCACAGGAGTTTTCCCGTCTCAAACGAGGCAATGACTGCGGCGGCCGGTTCCGGTCAGGACTTTACCTTCGGCACCTTCGGCCTGCCGACTGGACTCAAAACACCCGGCGGCACTTTTGACGTTCGGGCGCTGGACGCCGCTGGGCGCCCCTTGGCCTACCAGGCGAACAACTCCGAAGTGATGGCAGTTCTGCGCGACGTGGAGTCCTGGCCAGGCACACCGAATGTGCCGACCATTAACCGGGGCCACGCGAAGAACCCGCATCACACACACTACCTCGACGCGACAATGTCCGGCGACATCTCCTCTCCTGGAATCGGCCCCGACGGGGTTTATCGCGATCCATGGGGACAGCCATATGTCCTAACGATTGATCTCAACGGGGATGACAAGGCGCGGGATGCATTCTATTGCGAGCCGAGCATTTCCGGCGGACCCAGGCGACGCGAACACTCCCAAGCGAGGACTGAACGGGCTTATCCCAACGGTGGTCGGCGAGAGGACGTTTTACGAGGCCAATTCGCCGGTCATGGTGTGGTCTGCCGGGCCGGACAAGATGGTTGATCCGGGGCCGGGAAAAGCGGGAAGGGAAGGAGCGAACAGGGACAACCTCTTGAGCTGGAGGTAAGCGCAGGGATTATCCGGAGGCTCGGCGCTCCATGCTCGGCCGCGTCTGGGACGCCTTCCCGCCCTGTTTGGGGTGACCCGCCGACCCGCGGGTAGCGCGGGCGGGAGACGCTATCGGGGGAAGGGCGAGGAAGGCTTGAGGAATGGGAGGTTGTAGGGAAGAGGCAGCGCACCGGTCCGTTCGAATCCCGTTCCTGTTCGGTTGCACATCCGTTTCAAACCCGTTAAACGTCCGTTACACATCCGTTCTCCGTCCGTTGGGTTTCAGGCAACGCTGCGGCCTCACAAACGAACCACTACCGCGCGATTTGGGTGGCGGCGGGGCGCCGCGTGAGACCGCAGCCGAGACGGTGTGCAGCTTGCGATTAGCGCCTCACCGTAGGAGCGCAGCCTTCAGGCTGCAGAAGCGTGGCAATTCCATGGCACCATTGGAATCTGGCAGCGCCAGAGGGGATTCCGAGCTTCTGCAGCCTGAAGGCTGCGCTCCTACGGCGTGGCGACGTCTCGGTGTCAGAGGGCAGCAGTAACCAAATACATCTGGTGAGACGCCTGCGGCACGTTCCGCCTTGACCCCTCTGCGAGGTGTCCGCACGATTCGGGCCGACGACAAAAATGTACGCTCGAATCATTTGTAACGCTGTCGCCCGCTCGCTTCGCTGCTGCCGCCCGCTCTTCAGCTTGTTATTGCTGGGATGCGCCTGGGGGCTGGCAGGGCAGGCGGCGGCGCGGGGTTCGGAACTGGAAAAGGGCTTCCGCGAGCCGCCGGAGTCGGCGCGGCCGTGGGTGTACTACTTCATCATGGACGGGAATTTGACCCGGGAAGGCATCACGGCCGACTTCGAGGCGCTGAAGAAAGCCGGGATTGGCGGGGTGATCATGATGGAGGTGGACGTTGGCATCCCGCGCGGGCCGGTCAGGTTCATGAGCCCGGAGTGGCGCGAGATCTTCAAGCACGCAGTCGACCGAGGCGAAGCGGTTGGGGTTGCAGATCACGCTCAACGCCGGGCCGGGGTGGACTGGGAGCGGCGGGCCGTGGGTGAAGCCGGAACAGTCCATGCAGGACCTGGTGGCGAGCGCGGTCGAGGTGGCGGGGCCGAAGCAGTTCGACGACGTGCTGCCGCGCCCGCAACGGTGGCCGGCTTTCTTCGGCGACGGCCATTTGCCGCCGGACCTGGAGAAGGCGAAGAACGACTTTTATCGCGACGTGGTAGTGCTGGCCTTTCCGACGCCGTCGGGGAACGAGCGCATTAGCGACATTGCCGAGAAGGCGCTGTATGTGCGGGCGCCCTATTCGTCGCAACCGGGCGTGAAGGCGCGTCTGCCATCGCGGGCGAGCTATCCGGCGTTGCCGGCGGCGGAAGTGGTGGCGGCGGATCGCGTGGTGGACCTCACCGGGAAACTGGACGCCGAGGGGCGCCTGGCCTGGGACGTGCCTGAAGGGAAGTGGACGATTATGCGTTTTGGCCGCAGGAGCACCGGCGCCACGACGCGGCCGGCTCCTGTGCCCGGCCTGGGGCTGGAGTGCGACAAGTTCAGCAAGGCCGCGCTGGACGCGCATTTCGATGCGTACATCGGCGCGTTGCTGCGCGAGGTTGGGAAGCCGAAGAACTCGGCCGGTTCAGGCTGGACGATGCTGCACATTGACAGTTGGGAGATGGGGTCGCAGAACTGGACCGCGGCCTTCCGCGACGAGTTCCGCCGCCGTCGCGGCTATGACCCGCTGCACTATTTGCCGGTCATCACGGGCCGGGTGGTGGACAGCGTGGAAGTATCCGAACGCTTCCTTTGGGATTTGCGGCAGACGGCCCAGGAACTGGTCATCGAGAATCATGTGGAGCACCTGAAGGCGCTGGGACGCGAGCACGGTTTCGGCCTGTCCATGGAGCCTTACGACATGATGCCGTGCGCGGACATGAGCGTTGGCGCGGTGGCGGATGTGCCGATGTGCGAGTTCTGGCTCTACGGGTTCGATACGACTTACAGCGTCATCGAAGCGGCCTCGATCGGACACACGTGCGGGCGGCCCATTGTGGCGGCGGAGTCGTTCACTTCCGGCAGTGATGAGCGGTGGCAAGCGTATCCGGGGGCGATGAAGACGCTGGGGGATTGGGCGTTCTGCTCAGGTGTAAATCGCATTGTGTTTCACCGTTACCAGCACCAGCCGTGGCTCGACCGCCGGCCCGGAATGACGATGGGGCCCTACGGCGTCCATTGGGAACGCACCGAGACGTGGTGGGACATGGTGGGCGCCTACCACAAATACCTGGCGCGCTGTCAGTTCATGCTGCGGCAGGGGTTGCCGGTGGCGGATGTCTGCTTCCTGGTGCCGGAAGGCTCGCCCCAAGTGTTCCGCCCCCCGGCCTCGGCGACGCGCGGCAGCCCGCCCGAGCGGCTGGGATACAACTTCGACGGCTGTGCGCCCGAGACGCTCCTGGCGCGTATGTCGGTCAAGGACGGACGCCTGGTGCTGCCCGACGGCATGAGCTACCGCGTGCTGGTGCTGCCGGAGGTGCCGACGATGACACCCCGGCTACTGCGGAAAGTGAAGGAACTGGTGCAGGCCGGCGCAACGGTGATTGGCCCGCCGCCGGTGAAATCGCCGAGCCTGACCGGCTATCCGGAGTGCGACGCGGAGGTGAAGAAGTTGGCGGCGCAAGCCTGGGGAAATGGAATGGTGGAAGGATGGAATGATGGGAAGGAACGCAGCAGCAGCATTCCAACATTCCAACATTCCAACATTCCGCCCGCTCCTGGCCACGTGATTTGGGATGATGCCTGGCGGACGCCCAACGCGGCAGGGGACGCGGGGAACCCGCTCAAGCAAGCCGCGTGGATTTGGTACCACGAAGGCAACCCGGCGGTCAGCGCCCCGGCCGGCACGCGTTATTTCCGGCGCAGCTTTACACTCGAGGCAACCACTGACATTGAGTCGGCTCGGGTCTTCATGGCGGCTGACAACAGCTTTAAGGTGTGGGTCAATGGCCGGCAGGCGGGCAAGGGCGACAATTTCCACGTGGCCGGGATGTTCGACGTCAAGCGGATGCTGCGGCCGGGCTTGAACCTGCTGGCCGTGGCCGCCGAGAACGGCGGCGATGCGCCAAACCCAGCCGGCTTGATTGCGACGTTGGTGGTCAAGTCCCGTGGCGGTCACGTGCTGACCATTCCTACCGATAAAACCTGGCAGGCGGCCCAAACCACTCACGGCAAGTGGACCGCGGGTGCGACTGCGGCGGGCCTTCGCCGCGCCGAAGTGGAGACCCTGACGGACCAAGACTTGTCGGTGGAAGTTGGAGTTGGCGAGCCGCAAGGACAGGCTCCGGCCACGCAGGCGGGGGATTGGAGCGAGGCGATGGAAATGGGCGCGATGGGTATCGCCCCGTGGGGCGCGGTGCAGACGCATGCCGCGCAGCCGGACGTCTATTGCGACTTCGGCGTCGTAAGGGATGTGCTAGGCAAGATGGGCGTGGCTCCCGACTTCGAGTCGGATGGGCCGATACGCTACACACACCGGTGTGATGGGAACGCGGACATCTACTTCGTGGCCAACCGTGAAGATCGGCAGGTAGAGGCAGACTGCGCGTTCCGAGTATCCGGCAAAGCGCCGGAGTTGTGGGATCCGTTGACGGGTCAGATTCGGGCCTTGCCGGAGTTCACCGGCTACGACGGGCGCACGAGGGTGCCGATGAGGTTTGACGCGGCGCAGTCATTCTTCATCGTATTCCGGAAGGCTTCGGGAAAGGTACCCGGCCGGGAAGCGCCCACAAAGGCGGCACGCGTTTCGAGTTCGGATGTCTCGTTCCCCCTCACCCCGGCCCTCTCCCTTAGGGAGAGGGAGAACGGCCGGCAGTCAGCGGGTGAAGGCTACAGTTCTGGTGTTGGCGGAAAACGGACGTCGCGACTCCCTCTCCACGAGGGAGAGGGCAGGGGTGCCGGGGGAGCGGTCGCACTTAATTCCCCAGAGCCACAGCAAGTTGCTCAACTGAGCGGGCCTTGGGAAGTTTCGTTCGACCCGAAATGGGGTGGGCCGGAGCGCGTTACGTTCGACACGCTGCAGGATTGGAGCCAGCGGGCGGAGGAAGGGATCAAGTTCTACTCGGGCACCGCGGTCTATCGCAAGAGCTTTGACGCGCCCAAGGTGCCGGGCGGGCAGCGGCTGTACCTGAACCTGGGGGTGGTGAAGAACCTGGCGCGGGTGCGGCTCAACGGGAAGGACTTGGGGGTGGTCTGGTGCGCACCGTGGTGGGTGGACATTACCGGCGTGGTCAAGACCAAGGGTAATCGGTTGGAAATCGCGGTGGCTGATCTCTGGCCGAACCGGTTGATTGGTGACCAAGCGCTGCCGGTGGAGCAGCGGCTGACCTGGACGACGTGGAATCCGTTCACGAAAGACTCGCCCTTGCTGGAGTCCGGGCTGCTGGGGCCAGTGACCCTGGTGGCGGAAAGACCGGATGGCGCGGGCACACGCAAAGGGTCGGGTGCCTCGGCAGGAGCTGCTCGCGCTGGCGCTTGCACCATCACGCAGGACCCCGTCGCCAAGCTGGTGACGATGGCCGACGCCGGGAGCAATCTCGTCCTTCGGCTGAACTACGATGGCCGTTGCCTGCTGGATAGTGTGGTCGTGCGGGGACGCGAGGTTGTGGCGCCAGAAACCGGTGTGTGCAGCGCGATACTGGTATCCAATCAATGGTTCACAACGCGGTCCGGCCTTGCGTCGCCGAAAATAGCCGTGGCACAAGACAGGGTCAAAGTGAGCGACATCGCGTATGGCGGCGGGGGCGTGCGGGTGGAGGAGACCTGGACGTTCACATTGAAGCCGGAGGGGATAGATTGGCAGATTGAGCGCACGTACGGCTCGAGCGGCAGGTTGGATGATACCTACTTCCCCGGCTGGGATTTTAGGGACATGGCCACCTGGACGGGCGGAATGCTGGACGACGGTGGTGTGGCTTGGAACAAGTATCTGGAGACGCCCAATGCGACTTATGGCGCCCACGCCGGCGCGGTGACCTTTTGGAACCGGGAGCGAGGGGACTGCCTGCGGATCACGAGAGTAGGGCAGGCGTCTCGCCTGCCTTATGGGGGTCTGGGTAGCGATTCGAACGCGGGCGAGACGCCCGCCGGGGCAGCCGAGACGGCTGCCCTACCTTCACCGTGCGCGATGCGGTTCTCGCATCAGCCTTCGGGGATCGAAGCTGTCGCGTTCTCTGTGACCGACAGCGAGCTAAAGCCGAAACACAACTTGTGCCGTTACCTGTCCTCCCGCCAGGACCTGTGGGCGCCATTCGAGGTCACGCCGGGCAGGTTGAGCGTGACGTATAGCCTTGAAGCATTGGACTACAACAAGGCCTATGACCGGGGCACGTTTGCCGGCCTGAATGGCCGCAGCATTCGCGAGTTACTCAACACCATCGGCCGGTACGGCGTCATTGACCGACACATCCTCGGCGCCAATGGCTGGCGCACCGGGTTTACCTGTTTGCACGAACAATGGTTCTCACAGATGGGCATCGCCCTCGACGACCCGGACTACCTGGCCAACTGCGCTGCCACGTTCGATTTCGAGCGCGACCACGCCATCGAGCCGAGCGGGCGCGTCAAGTCCCGTTTTGCTTACGACGCGGGCGATGCGATGCCCGGCACTTACGACGCGAACGGCTACTATGAAGCGCAGTGGGGTTACCTGCTCGATTCCCAGCCTTGCTACGTGATGTGCGTGGCCGAACTGTTTGATTTGACCGGCGATCAGGTCTGGCTGCGCAACCAGAAGACGGCTTGCGAGCGGGTGCTGGACTATCTGTTACGCCGCGATAGCGATGGGGACGGGTTGGTGGAAATGATGACTGACTCCGAGACCCAGCAACGGGGGAGTGATTGGATTGACGTGATCTGGGCCTCGTACGAGAACGCTCTCGTCAATGCCGAGCTGTATTACGCCCTGAACCTGTGGGCGGATGCGGAGGGACTATTGGGGGATGGCGCGCACGCGGCGCAATATCGCCAGAGCGCCGCGCGGCTGAAGGCGAGCTACAACAAGACCACCGCTGACGGCGGCTTCTGGGACCCGCAGAACCAGTGGTATGTCTATTGGCGGGATAAAGATGGTTCCATTCACGGCAATAACCTGGTGACACCGGTCCAATTCGCCGCGATCGGTTATGGCCTTTGCGACGATGCCGGACGGCGGGAAGCTATCCTGCGGCGAATCGAGGCGGAAATGCAGAAGGAGAAGCTGTTTTTCTGGCCGCTGAGCTTCTTTCCATACCAGCGGGAGGAGGGTTACAACGGTGAACTTTCCTTATCCCAAATACGAGAACGGGGACATCTTCCTGTCCTGGGGGGAACTGGCGGTGCGCGCTTATGCCAAATCCGAGCCGCAAATCGCCGTGAAGTATGTCAAGAACGTGCTTCAGAGGTATGAGCAGGATGGCTTGTCATACCAGCGTTATGAGCGGCAGTCGCAGCACGGCGCGGGCGATGATATTCTTGCGGGTAATTGCATGACCGTCGTGGGGCTTTACCGGGACATCTACGGCCTCCAACCCAAGTACAACCGGCTTTACCTGGAGCCGCATCTGACGGCGGAGCTGAATGGCACCCAACTGCGCTACCAATTGCGCGGGCAATCATACGCGATTGACCTGAGCACGGCGGGCTCGCGGATGGCGGTGGATGACTTTGCCGTGCGCGCGACCCAGCCATTTGCGATCAATGCGAAGGGCGATACCGCCGACTTCTTTGCAGGCGATCAGGACAAGCCCGCATTATCAGTGAGACGCTCGCGCGAGGCGCCTTTGGAGATTGAAATCGTTGCCTGGCCCGCCAGCCAAACTGGAGCCAGGCAGTGGATCGAATCCGCTTCAAGCCGAAGCGTGAAGGTGCGGCATGAGGTGTCGAATTTGCAGCCACACGGCACCTATCGCTTGCTCGTCAACGGGAAGAAAGCGGGCTCTTTCGCGGCGGATAGCGCGGGGAGAATTGAATTCAAGCGCACGCTTCACTACGCGAAACCGGAGCAGTTGGAACTGTTAGTCGAATGAGCGGCGAACCTCCAGACATTAACTTATGAAACGAGTATTAATCCGCAACCAGCCACTCCGACGGATGCTGGCCTTGGCTTTGCTGACCCTGGCAGCCTTTACGCTGGCGGTTAGCGCCGAGGACCTGGAGTCGGGCTTTGCCAATCCTCCCAACAGCGCCCGTCTGCGGGCGTATTGGTGGTGGCTGAACGGAAACGTCACCAAGGCAGCCATTACGCGGGATCTCGAGGAGATGAAGGCCAAAGGCTTCGGCGGCGCCTTGATCTGCGACGCGGGTGGCGCCGACCAGGACGGCAACGATCCCGTTCCCCACGGGCCGACCTTCTTCAGCCCTGAGTGGCGCGAGCTTTACAAATATACGCTGCGTGAGGCCAGCCGACTGGGATTGGAGATGAGCCTCAACATCCAGAGCGGTTGGAACCTTGGCGGTCCGATGGTCAAGGCCGATGACGCCGCCAAGAAGCTGGTGTGGTCCGCCATGAGCGTAGCCGGCCCCGCGCACTTCGCCCAATCGCTTCCGGCTCCAAAGAGCCGTGACGATTACTACCGCGATGTCTTCACCGTGGCCTATCGGATAAAGGACTCGCCCAAGGCCCAGTTGTTTGCCGGGATCACCGCCAGTTCCGCGCAAGCGAGCCACCCGGCGGAAGCCGGGGCCGATGGCAGCACCGCCACCTATTGGGTCTCCGGGAGCGCGGAGCCCGGGAAAGGGCCAACCCGCAACCGGCCGGAATGGTTGCAGTTGAACTTCACCCAGCCGGTCTCAGCCGACCACCTGAGGCTGCTGGGCCGACCGGGTTACAGCCCCCGCGATTGCGAGCTGGAGGTCTCTCAGGACGGCAAGAGCTTCCAGCCGGTAAAATCCTTCACGGCATCCCGAAGCGGCGAGGCGAGTGAGCAGTTCCCCGCTGTTTCCGGCCGAGCCTTTCGTTTGGTGATTTACGGCGCTTTCGACCCGAGTTCGCCGGACGCGCCACGCAATGTCCAGGTCGCCGAACTGCGGCTCTCAGGAAAGGACGGCACGTGGCCGGAGGCCGGCAGCGGCCATCGCCCCATCGTGAATTGGGGGGAAAAGGCGCTGTACCGGCCGCTGCACTTCTCGGCACCGGATACCGCGCCGTTGTTCGAAGAAGCGCCAGCCGAAGCCGGCGAGGAGGATACGCGCGCGGCAGACGTGGTGGACCTCACCGCCAAGCTCTCCAAGGATGGCGTGCTTCACTGGGATGTGCCGGCGGGCACATGGCAGGTGTTACGGTTCGGTTGCACCATCGGCGACCATTCCCGCGTTTCAACGTGCAGCGAGGGCTGGCAGGGCTACGCGCTGGATGTGCTGGATGCGGGCGCATTCCGGCGTTACTGGAATGCCGTGGTCGAGCCGCTTATCGCCGACGCCGGTCCGTTGGCCGGGAGCACGCTCAAATATCTGCACACAGATAGCTGGGAGGTCGAGGCGCTTAACTGGACCCCCACGCTCCGCGAGGAGTTCCGCAAGCGCCGCGGCTATGACCTGCTGCCCTTCCTGCCGGTCATGGCGGGCCGGATCGTGGATTCGCGCCCGGCGAGCAACCGCTTCCTCTATGACCTGCGCAAGACGCTCGGCGACCTCGCCATAGACAACCATTACCGGCTCTTCAGCGATCTGGCGCACAAGCACGGCTTGCAGATCCATCCCGAGTCCGGCGGCCCGCACGCGGTCCCCATTGACGCCCAGCGTTGCCTCGGCATGGACGACGCGCCGATGTCGGAGTTTTGGGCGTGGTCATGGCGGCATCGTGTGGGCGACACGAACCGGTTCTTTGTGAAGCAGCCGGCCTCGGCGGCGCATACTTACGGCCACCGGTTGGTGCTGGCGGAAGGCTTCACGGACATCGGGCCGCACTGGCAGGAGTCGCTTTCGGAGAACCTGAAGCCATCTTTCGACCGGGCTCTATGTGAGGGCCTGAACCTGCTGGTGTGGCACGCGTTCGTCTGCTCCCCGGCGGCAATGGGCATACCGGGGCAGCAGTATTTCGCCGGCACACATTTCAACCCCAACACCACGTGGTGGGCCAAGTCCGCCGCTTTCCTGAGCTACATTGATCGCTGCCAGTTCATGCTGCAGCAGGGGTTGTTCGTCGCGGACGCCTGTTACTACTACGGCGATCACGTGCCGAACTTTGCCCAGCTCAAGCGCAGCGACCCGGCCCACGTGCTGCCCGGCTACGACTACGACGTCGTCACCGAGGAGGTGATTCTCAAACGCATGTCGGTGCGGGACGGGCGGATCGTGTTGCCGGACGGGATGAGCTACCGCGTGCTGGTGCTGCCGGATCGGCCAGGCATTTCGCTGCCAGTGCTGCGCAAGCTGAAGCAGCTTGTCAAAGCCGGAGCAACCATCATCGGCCCCAAGCCCTCACGAACCTACTCACTCACCGGATTCCCGAAGTCGGACACGGAAGTGGCCCGGCTGGCGGATGAACTTTGGGGGGCGGGGGAACGGGGAAATGGAAAGGTGGAATATTGGAATGATGGGAAGGACACTGAAGCCACCGGCGCGGGAGTGGCTTCCGCGGTAAACTGCAGCATCGGGGGCGCGTTATCTCTGGTCAAACCGCCCGGCAGGTGCTTGCCGGCGACGGCGTCGGACCCGACTTCGATTACAGCCTGCGACCTCCGTTGCCGGCCCTTGAGTCCCCGGCTCCGACCGTGCTGGACTACATCCATCGCGCGAATGCCGACACCGACATCTACTTCGTGGCGAACCGGTCGAACGGTTGGGAAGAAGCCGACTGCACGTTCCGCGTGAGCGGCAAAGCCCCTGAGCTGTGGGACCCGGTCAGCGGCGGCACGCGCCTAGCGGCGGCGTTCAGCGAGGCGGATGGGCGGACCACCGTGCCGCTTCAGTTCGCGCCGTATGGATCAATGTTCGTCGTGTTTCGCAAGCCGGCCGCGCATCCGTCCGTCGCGGCGGGCCACAGCAACTTCCCGACTTACGCGACCGGGGAGGAACTCAGCGGCCCATGGACCGTCCAGTTCGATCCGAAGTGGGGTGGCCCGGAGTCGGCTGTATTTGACCAACTGGTTAGCTGGAGCAAGCGCCCTGAGGAAGGGATCAAGTTTTACTCGGGCACTGCGACTTACCGCAGGACCTTCGACCTGCCTGAGAATCTGCGCGGTCCGGGTCGGCCTCTGGCGCTGGACCTGGGCGACGTGCAAGACCTGGCGGAGGTCCACTTGAACGGCAAGAACCTGGGCGTGCTCTGGGCGCTGCCTTTCCGGGTGGATGTGACCGATGCCATCAAGCCCACCGATAACACTTGGAAATCCAGGTCGTCAACTTCTGGCCCAACCGCATCATAGGCGATCAGTTTCTGCCGCCCGAGAAGCGGTTCACCCGCACCAATATCCGGAAGCTCACCAAAGATACGCCGCTGATGGAATCCGGGCTGATCGGTCCAGTGCGCCTCCTGGTGCAGGAGCGCTGAGGCTCGAATGGTAGCAAACGACCGGTCCGGCTAAGCGGACCGGTAACTACAGTTTGTCGTAGTATTCGTCTTCGTCTTCGGCGGTCAGAAGGTCATTGAACGCCTTGCCGCTGGCCTTGAGGATGCGGGCGATTTCAGGCGAGGCCCAACGTTTGCCTTTCGTGTCTTTCGGCGGGATCGGCTTCAGACGGTAATCTCCTTCAGCGTCGGTCTCAAGAATGCCTCGCTCAATCATGCGCAGCAGGACAGGGTTGGCCCAATCCGGGGCATACTGAGACCTGCGCTTCCCGCCAACGTGGCGGCCGAGCTCGCGTGAGGAGACGGACTGAGGTCGCCGCGACTTGAGGTAATAGTAGATGGCGCGTTCGTCGGCGTTCATGCGGGACACGAATGAGCTAAACACGCCTCATTATCACGAGCCCCCGCTGGTGGCGAGCAACTCATTTACCTTCGCCATCACGGCAAAGGCGTCGGCCACATAGAGCACGTCGGCCTTGCCCCGCGCCCAACCGCAGTTGGGGTCAAGGTTGATCGCGCGGCGCTCGTTGATGAAGCGCCAGCCGACAGTGTGCGGCTCTTCGCCGTGGCAGCAGGTCGCCAAGCCCTTCGGATGCCGGGGAGTGGAGCCGGTCTGGCCGATCTGGTTCAGGTGGGTAAGGAAGGAAAGCACCGCCTGGCCCTCGCCGCCCAAATCCACGAGCGATTTGCTGCTGCCCAGAGAGGCCCGGGCGGCCTTGAGGCAGCCGAGGATCAGCATCTCGGCATCCTTCACGTGCGCTTGGCCATCGGCTTGTTTCTTGGTCCAGCCCGCTCCGGCGACGAGCAGCAAGTCAGCGTCAGGCCGGATGGTCTGCGCATCAGCGGCTGGCTCGCGCACACCCACGACGCTGGTGCGCCGACAGTTCTCCGGCAGGCTCACGGCGATGGTCTGGACGGTGGCGGTGCCGACCTCGCCTTGCCAGGCAGGCTGGCTGCCGGGATCAATGAGCACGAGCCAAGGCCGCTGCGTGCGCTGCAGCGCCGCCTCCATGCGCTGGCGGTAATACCAGCGATTGACGGAGACCTTTCCGTTACCGACGGAGAGGCCGGTCACATGAGTGTCGGCGCGCCCGCCCAACCGTTGGGCGACGCCGGGCAGCACGCGGTTCCAGCGCGACGTAGCCGGCGCGAGGATGATGGTAGCCTGGGCGGCCTTCGCGATTGCCTCGGCAGCGGCGGCATCGGTCGCGTAACGCGAGGGGGCGAACTCCGCGCCCTCAACGCCCAGGAATGCCTGTGCGCCGCAAGCGGCGAGGCGGTTGGCAGCGGGCTGCACGGCTTGACCGACTAATCCGACGACCAGCTTCGAGCCGGGCATTGCCTCAGCCAGGCGTTTGGCGGCGCCAAGGGTTTCAAGGGACGCTTTGGAGAGAGCGCCATCGGCTTCGCTGTTTGTGAGCAAGAGAATTGTTTCCATGGGAAAGGGTGGAATGTTGAAGTATTGGAATATTGGAATGTCGGGGCGGAATTCGCGTCAATTAGCGCAATTGGCGGATCTCACTTCTTAATCCATTCGACCAGTTCGCGCGCGATCTCGTCCGGGGACTTGTCCTTGACGATCTTCGTCTCGCGCAACTGTTTGGGCAACGAGACACTCGCAAACGCCAACCCCTCGCCGGGGAGCTTCGTGGGCTTGGCTTTCTGGAGGGCGGGCATCACGGTGCGCATGTTGACCATGCCCACCTGCGGGTTGTTCTTGGGCTCGGGCAGATTGCCCGTAGCCCAGCCGAGCAGGGCAGGGGGCCCGGCGCAGCGTGAGATCTGGTGCTTGCCGCCTTCGATACGCTCCAGAATGTCGAGCGTGCCGTCGGCGTTTGCCTTGAGTTCGTCCACGCCTTGAAACTGATCCAGGATGCCAAGGCGCTCGCCCACCATCTGCATCGTCGCGCCCGCGCCGCGAGAGGCGGATTCCCACCCGCCGAACACCAGCAGTTTGGAGCGGTCCAACGCCGGGATGGCCTGAATAGCCTCGGCGAGCGCGGCCGCCACTTCGGCGGCTTCGGTAAACCCGCTGGCAGGACCGTCGAGGGCCACAAGCTCGAACGGGACTTTCTGCGCGACGGTCATCATGACCTGCTGCAGCTTGGCTTTCGGGCCCAGGCTGACCAGCCAGACTTTGCTGCCGGGCGCGCTCTTCGCCAGATTGGCGGCTTCATAGAGAGCATGGCTCGCCCACGGGTCCAGGACAGCGGGCAGCATCATTTCATTCTTCAACGCCGGGCCGCTCGGGCCGGTAACCGGCTCCAGGGTCTGGAGCGGGTCCGGCACGATAGTACCACAGACTACAATTTGATACGCGGTGCTCATGTGGCCAGGATGATCAGAAGTTCCAGCGCGTTTGGAAAGCCTGAAACTCTGGGGCAACCCGACGGCAACGAGGAAAATCTTCCCAAGTTGCTTGGAATCAGGGATATGCGTAGAGGAATGGTCCCCATTGCGAGGGTAAACTCGGCTGGGCAGGCCCCGGGGCACCCTCCGTGGCCCCACCGGAACCTCGCCGGGACCTCACCGTAGCACCTCTGATTCGCTATCAGAGGTGCTACGGTGAGGTCCCGGCGAGGTTCCGGTGGGGCCCGCGGGACGTTCCTGTGCCGGTCGCACGAGCGCGAAGGCGAAGCCGAAACAGTGAAGAACCGGGCCTTTCCATCCATATCGGCCTGAAAAGGCCGGAGTTAAGGGCGATTCCCTGGTCTTGAAGGCGATGCTCGCCTTGGGGTGGCATCGGGCATCCTCTACTCAATGCCATCGAGCGAAGGCAGGCTATCTTCCCACCGGGACGGGGTTGTCGGCGGAGCGAATGCCAGCGGAGGGATCAGCCGCAGCGTTGGTGGCTGCGGTCGGCGACCCATCCGGGGCAGGGGATTTGGGGGTGGCTGCCGGGGCGGTGTCCGCGCCAGCCATTTCCTCGGAGAGGATGGTGATGGCGATGCGGCGGTTCTTAGCGCGGCCCTCAGGGGTGGAATTGTCGGCAATGGGCCGGTACTCGCCGTAGCCAACCGCGCCCAGCCGGTGCGGGTCCACGCCGGCCTGCTCGGTCAGGAAACGGACGGCGGCGGTGGCGCGGGCGGTGGAGAGCTCCCAGTTGCTCGGGAAACGGCGCCTGGCGGAGGCTTTGATAGGCACGTTGTCGGTGTGGCCGATGACATGGATTTGGAGCTTCGGGTGCTCGGTGAGGATAGCGGCTACCTTGCGCAGAACCGCCTCGCCGGTGGGCTTCAAGTCGGCCTCGCCAGAGTCGAACAGGATGCGGTCGAGGATGTTGACGGTCAGCTTGCCCTGTAACTGGGAAATGGTCACGTCTTTGGACTCCAGAGCGGCGCGCATCTCGTCTTCCAGGCTCTGGTGCGTTTGGACCGTGGCATTCTTTTCCTTCTCCAGCTCGGCGAACCGGAATTGGCTTTCAGCCAGCTTGTCCTTGAGGTCGGCAGCCTCGGCTTGAGTCTTGGCTGCCGCTGCCAGGGCATCGGCCAGCTCGGCCCTGACCTGTTCGACCTCCTGCTTCTTCTCCCACGAAGCCAGGCCAAGCAGCCCCAGCAGCAGCAGCACTGTGAGGACGCTTGCGATGATCCAGGTTTCTTTGGGCATAGGCCGTCAGTTCGGGGCGAAGTGTAATACGCCGAAGCCCTGCCGAAAAGCCCGTTTCAGGAGGGACTCTAATTCTCCGCCGAATGCAAGCCGCCCGTGCCGGCGCGGAAGGCGATGTTCATGCGCTCCGGGTTCCCCGGGATGGGCTGGGCGCAGTTCCAGTAGCAGGCGCCGCAGTGGACGCATTTCTCGCGGTCGAACGCCGGCACGCCCCGCCTCGCCGGGAGTGATGGCCTGGCCGGAGCACAGCTCGATGCAGATCCTGGTGCCGCAGCGCTCGCACAGTTCCGGGTAGAGGAAGACCACATGGTCGGCGTAGCCGGGCGGCGCCTGCACCTTGCCGCCCAGCAGCAGCGCGTCCTGGTGCGAGACGAGCAACTGGCCGTCATAGGGAATCGCCGGCCAGCCGCACCGCTGCATCAGCACGCCGTGCAGCGACACGCCCTTGATCGCGCACTCCTTGCGGAGTTGCTCGATTTCCGCCGCGGGAATGCGCCCACGGTAGTATTCTTCCAGCGTGGGGATGCGTTTGTAGGGCGGGACCGGCTCGCCGCTGAGCGTGAGGCGGCCGTTGGTCAAGCCGGCCAGCGCCATGCCCATCATGCCGCGCACGACGCCCTTCTGGAAGCCGTCGCGCGACTTCTCGGCGACGCGGCCCTCGGCCTCGACCCAGCTTGCGCGGCGGCGTTTGACGTAGGTTTCTTCGAGGTTCTCCCGGGTGAACGGCTTCTTCGCCTTGAGCAGTTCGAGGACGCTTTCGGCGAGTTGCGCGCCGGTGGTCCAGGCTTCGTCCACGCCGGAGCCGGTGAGGACGTTGGTGGTGCCGGAGCCCTCGCCGATGCGCGCGTAGCCGTCGCCGACCAGGTGCGGCTCGCCGCGGCGGCCCGATTCGCCGAGTGTCTTGGCGCCCCAGGAGCGCAGCTTGCCGCCCTTGAGGTAGCGCCAGAGGTAAGGGTGCAGCATCCAGTGCTGCAGGTAGCGGTAAGCCGTGCGCATCGGGCGTGTCGAACCACGACGGAACGAAGATGCCCAGCGAAGCCACCCGCTCGGGATGGACGTAGAAGAAGCCGAAGATCTCCGGCTCCGGGAAGCCGAAGGTATGCAGGACGGTGCCGGGCTTGAGCGCAGTATCCTCGGGCAAGTCCACGACGAACTTCATGCCCACCGCCCAATCGCGCGTGTGATGGCCCTCGGGCAGGCCGAACTGCGCGTCGAGTTGCTGGCCGATGGGGCCGACCGGACCGTCGCCGACGACGGTGAGCGCGGCGTGAATGTCCATGCCCGGCATGAAGCCGTCGCCCGGCTTGCCTTGCTTATCCACGCCCTGGTCGAGCAACCGGACGCCGAGGACTTTATGATCTTCGATCAGCACTTCGGATACCGGTGTGCCGGGCCAGATCTGCACCGTCCCCGTGCTCTGGACCTGTGCGCCGACCCATTGCATGAACTGGCCCATCGAGAGCACCAGCCCGCCGGTCTTGTGCAGGAAAGCCGGTGACCACGGCAGTTCGACCGCGTCGTGCTCGAACGGCAGCAAGCCCTGGAAGGCCCGAACGCAGGCATCTGCCGCGCGCAGCGGCCACGAGCGCCGGCTCGCGCCGATCGGATCGAGCAAATAGACGACTTTCTCCTCCGTGACCGGGGCCGCCATGGGGATTGCCGTCGGGGTCAAGATCGGGGAAGGTCGCGCGGAGCCCGCGCGCCCGCGTCACGACGCCCGACACGCCGAACCCGATGTCGTCCGCGCGCTCGTAGCAGAGGACCTGCGGCGGCATGCCGGGCATGACGGCGCTTTCGACCGCGGGCGTGCCGTCCGGGTTGACGAGTTGCTTCGAAAGAGTGGTGAGAAAGCCCGCCGTGGCCGGGCCAAAGCCGACGCAGACGATGTCCGCGTCCATGCGCTGGCGTTCGACCTCAACGGGCTTGTTGCTGCTAATTGGGGCGTCTCCATAAAGGCCACGTCAAACGTGTTACAGGAGCAAGTCGTGGGCGGCGGCCCGCGGGCCGTCGGTGCAGCGGCTCAATGGTTGTACGTGGCAAAGCGGATCACTTTGGAGGTTGTCCGACTTTGGACGTGTCGGGAGCCGCAGTCGGTTGGACGTCGTGTTCCCCCTCACCCCGGCCCTCTCCCTCAGGGAGAGGGAGAACCGCCGCCAGCGTTTACGTGAGGCCGACGAGCCGGTATGTATAGAGAATCTGGCCTCGATCCCCCCTCTCCCTGAGGGAGAGGGCCGGGGTGAGGGGGAACGGGTTGTGCGATCCTGGCAGACTACTCAACATAACCAGTTCTCGTCGTCAGCACATGAGGCGCTTGATCACAACCAGGGCAGACGTGGCTATGCCGGATAATCCAGCGCCTCCGGGATCATCACCTTGGTCAGCGCCTCAGCCGCGCGGTCTTTGGCCAGGCGGGCGCCGGTCAGGCAGCCGTCCAGCTTGGCGCGGAGGCGGACGAAGGCTTCCAGGCCGGTGAACCTCACGCACGGGCCGGCTTTGAGGGGATGCGCTTCGTTCGCTTCGGTCACGTCGGCGCAGGCGCGGGCGGAGCCGTCAATGCCGGGGATGATGCCTTCGAGCGATTCGAGTTCTTCCGCGGAGTAGCAGGCGTGGCAGCTGGCCTCGTCCCAGGCCGGATGGCGGTTGTAGCCATAAACCAGTTCGGCGCAGATGCGGCCGACTTCGCCGGCGGCGCGGGCGCTCTGCACGTGGCAGAGGTCGGTGAAGAAGTTCACGAAGCCGGGCAGGCCATCGGCCAGCGCCGGGTTCGCGGCGCCCTTCTCTGCCAGCTCGATCACGTCGAGGATGAACTGGCGCGCGGCCAGCAGCCAGCAAAGGGCGTCGGCCAGCGGGAAGGTCACGCTCTGACGGCTCTTGTGGTAGAGCTTGGCGCCGTCGGCGTCGGTGGCGGTCTGCAGGTGGTTGAGCGTCCAGAGCCAGAGCTTCATGGCGGTCGCCAGCGTGCAGGCGCCCGTGCCCGGGCGCTGGGAGGCGATGCGGCCCATTTCGGCAATCCACTGCTGGTATTGGGCGAGGAATAGCTCGTTGGTCATGGTGAGCGAGAGCTGGAGACGCTGCACGGCCTCGGGGCCTTCGTAGGTGGCTTCGAGTTGGGCGTCCATCCACTTCTGGCCGAGGAAGCCCGGGCAATCCTCCGTGACGCCGTAGCCGCCCATGAGGCTGACGGCCTCGCGCATCATGTTGGCGCCGTGGCCGGTGTTCCAAAGCTTGCAGGCGGGGCAGAGGACGTTGGCCTGCGAGTCGAGCAGCGACGAACTGAACCAGCGGATCGGCTTGCAGCGCCTCGAGGCGCTGCTCGTCGCGCGCGCCCGCCGGCTTGGCGGAAAGCTGCAACAGCTCCAGCGCGTCCTGCTGCGTCTTGGCCAGGGCCTTGAAGGCCGCGCGGCCGGTGAGGTTCTGCGCGGCGAAAATCTCGTCCTTCTTCCGCTCCAGCGGATCGAGTTGGTCGAATAGTCGGGCGGCGGCAAAGCCCAGCGAAGCGCTCGCCTCGCCCGTGGCCCAGATATCCACCAGCCGGTGCAGCACGTCCTCCTTTTGCTGCAGGCCCAGCTCGTAACGCGGCGTGCCGGGCGCGCCTTCGCCGCCGCGGAAACGCCGCCGGGCATACATGATCACCGGCTCGACCGCCGATAGCAGCTTGGCCGAGGTCATCAGCCCCACGGTCACGCGCGTGCGGCGGAAGACGGCCTCGATGATCTCGCCGTGCGAATAACGCGGGATGATGACGCCGTCCTTGATGCGTGTAGCCGCCGATGATGCGGTGGGCCGGGACGCGCACGTTGAGCACCGGATCGCGGGTCGAGGAGAGCTGGTGGACCAGCTTCTTGGTCGGGGTGCCGCGATCCCAGGTGCCGGGATCGTCTTCCTCCAGGATGATCATGCAGGACTGCCCTTGAGGCGCTTGTCGTCGGATTCGACGGCGGCGGTGACCACATTGGCGAAGCCCATGTTGGTGATGAAGCGGCCGCGCTTCTCGACCTGGAGGATTGGTTCCTGGCCGTCCTTCCATTCCGCGACGCGCACCTTGCCCGCCAGCATGCCGGTTTCGACGCCGACGAAGGGGATGGGTTCGGTGAGGGCGAAGGCGGCGCGGACTTGCTTGCGGTTCTCGCCGGCTTTGACCGGCGCGGCGGCGGTCAAGTAATGGTCGCGCTGCTCGGGCGTGCCCCGCTCGTGGATGGGGGCCAGGCCGAGATTGCCCGCCAGGCTGGAGGTGGCCGCCCCGGCATCCACCCAGGAAAGCTCGAAGGCGATCAGCGCCAGCGCCAGGTTCTTCGGCCCCTCGATGAAACCCCCGTGCTGCGGGTCCAGGAAGGCGGCGGTGATGCCGCTCTCATCAAAAGCCGCCAGGAGGCTGGCCTTCTCGGGCGTCCATTCGTGGGAATTGCGCGCGCCTTGGGCAACCAGGCGGGCGACCGGCCCGCGCGCTACCGTCCGGGTGGACTGGACGAGCATGGCAGGTCATACCGGTCGGCGAAGCGCCACATGATCTGGCGCAGGTCGTCCCCGGGCAGGGTTTGGAGCGTGGGCACTGGTGGATTATCGGTCGCTACGGGCATAAATGATTGTGTTGTTCTAACAGGCTTAAGTGTTCAGCATCGCGCGGTTTCGCCGGACTAATCCAGCGCGCCAAGCGCGAGGCAGGGAAGCTTTTAGGAAATTCGGGAGTCCGGCGCAAGCTAAAGTGCCGGGCGGCGCCGTGGGTGGACGCAGCTTATACCGACCTTCCGAGCGGGGCGATCCAGTTACAAATGTGCGTCCTGTTCCCCCTCACCCCAACCCTCTCCCCCAGGGAGAGGGAGACCCATTACCATGCGTCCTTCCACCTGCGGCGCGCCCGCATGGTGGAAGGACGCACTGGTAACGCCGCTCCCTCTCCCTGGGGAGAGGGTTGGGGTGAGGGGGAACAGGCCTTTCGAAGTCCTTGAGCATAAAATACAAGTGAAGAGATCAGGGTGAACTGCAGCGGTCTTGCGCGCATTACGGCAACCGGGCGCCCGCTGCATTTAATGTGAAACCTATGCAAGGTCGCTTACGTCTCCCATTATGTATGCTTAAGGCGCTTTCGAGCGAGAGGTGGAACTTTACGACGGCGGCGCACCTGCTGAACCGGGCGGGTTTCGGCGGGACCCCGGCGGAAATCAACCGGCTGGTCGCCCTCGGCCATGCGCGGGCGGTGTCGTATCTTGTTGATTACGAACGTATTCCTGATGCCACTCCCAATCCGGAGTGGGCCAAGCCCGATCCGACCCGGGCGGAACGTTACCGAGCCGCCCGCCAGGCCAGCCCGGAGGAGCGGCGCAAGCTGCAGCGGCAGGAGCAAATGAATCAGCGCCAACGCATCTTCGAGCTGCGCGGCTGGTGGCTGCAACGGATGGCGCACGGCCCGCGGCCATTCCAGGAAAAGATGACGCTCTTCTGGCACGGCCACTTTGCCACCAGTGCCCAGAAAGTCCGGGACGCCTACCTGATGTGGCGACAGAACGACCTGTTTCGGCGCGAGGGGACGGGCAACTGGCTGCGGTTGCTCATTGCGGTGGGCAAGGACCCGGCGATGCTGATCTGGTTGGACCAGGCGCAAAGCCGGCGTCAGCACCCGAACGAGAACTTTGCCCGGGAGGTCATGGAGTTGTTCACCCTGGGCGAGGGGCACTACACCGAACACGATGTCACCGAGGCGGCGCGGGCGCTGACGGGCTGGTCTTACGACCGGACCGGTCAGGACTTCATCGAGCGCCCGTTCCTGCACGACCTGGGGCCTCAAGACTATTTTCGGGCAGACGGGCGATTTCGATGGAGAGGATTTTCTGGGGATGATCGTGGCGCGGCCACAGGCGGCGCGGTTCATCACCGCCAAGCTGTGGAACTATTTCGCCGGAGAAATGCCTTCGGATGCACTCGGCTCCGCGCTGGCGGCTACTTTCACCCATGCGGGTAATGATTTCAGGCCGCTGTTGCGAACCATGTTCCTCAGCGAAGACTTTTATTCCCCGGCAATTATCCGCAACCAGGTCAAGAGCCCCGTCCAATGGCTGGTCAGCAGTGTGCGGATGCTGGAGCGGCCTTTGCCGCCGCCGCTGGTCTGCGAGGGCCTGACTCGCAACCTGGGCCAGGATTTGTTCATGCCGCCCAACGTCAAGGGATGGGACGGCGGCTTGAGCTGGATCACCACAAACACCCTGCTGGGACGCTACAACGAGGCGGCCACGCTGATTGAGGGAGACATCGAGCCGGCGATGGGCGGCAGGTTGGCCAAGCGGGCAAACGCCAACCGGAAGATCATGCAACGGCTGGCGCGGGTGCGCGTCGGCGGCGTGGAAGCGCGCAAGCTTTTTACGGACATGGAGCGCGCGGATGTCGAGGCGCTCATCCCGGCACTCGAAAGGCGGCTGCTGCAGGCCCGGCTGACTCCCCAACAGGAGAAGGTGCTGAGGGAATACCTCGGGGGGCAGAAACAATTGGATGACGGGACTGTCCTCAGCGCGATTCGGCTGGTGATGAGCACACCGGAATATCAACTGACATGAGAGGTGATGCGTGATGCGTGATGCGTGAATCACGGATTACGGATCACGCATCAGTTCCATGAGTTAAGCAAGTTACGTTATGAAAGATGAAATCACACTCCACACCCGGCGCGAGTTTCTGCGCAGGACAATCCTGGGCGGGGCGTTGTCGTGGACCGTGCCGACGTTTCTGGCGAATACGTTCTCCGCGCTGCAAGCCGAGGCGGCTGACCGGGCCACACAAGGGGCGACGGGCAAGGATTCCACCATCCTGGTGGTCCTGCAAATGGCCGGCGGTAACGACGGGCTGAACACTGTTATACCGATTGGCAATGACTACTATCATCGCGCGCGACCGAGAATCGGGCTGCGCGACGAAAAGATCCTGCGGCTGAGCGGCGAGGTCGGGTTGCATCCCGGTCTGACTGGTTTCAAGGCACTTTATGATGCCGGGCGACTGGCGGTGGTGCAGGGTGTCGGCTATCCGAATCCCGAACCGTTCCCACTTCCGCTCGACGGAGATATGGCAGACGGCCAGTGATTCTTCGCGCTTCGAGCGGTACGGCTGGCTGGGACGCTATTTCGACAATGCCTGCTCCGGCAGGGACCCCACCGTCGGCATTTCCATCGGGCGCGAAATGCCGGAGTCGTTCATGGCAAAACAGCCGACGGGGGTTAGCCTCGAGAACCCGCAGAACTACCGGTTCATGGTTGGGCGGCAAAGCCGGAGGAGTGACATGACCGGCATGGAGCAGGCCTTTGCAGAGTTGAACCAACCGGAGGGAGAGGAACTTGAGGATGCTGGCGGCACGGTAAGCTCCCTGCGCGGCCCGATGCGGCACACCGGTTCGGCTCTGGACTTTCATTGAACGCACAGCCCTCGATGCGCAGGTCAGTTCGGACAAGATCCGCAGCATTGCCAGCCGCGTGAGTAACTCGGCGACTTATCCCGCATCGCAACTGGCCAATTCGCTCAAGCTCGTAGCCAAGCTGATCGGCGGCGGCTTGACCACGCGCGTCTTCTACGTGTCGCAGGGCGGTTACGATACGCACACCAACCAAATCAATACGCAGGAGCGCTTGCTCAAGGACCTCGGCGATTCGGTAAAGGCCTTTGTCGAGGACCTGAAAGGGCAGGGGAACCTCTCGCGGGTGCTCGCTGATGACCTTCAGCGAGTTCGGGCGGCGGGTCGCTGAGAACGCCAGCGGCGGCACCGACCACGGAGCGGCGGCGCCGATGTTTGTGGTAGGCGACAAAGTGAAAGCGGGCCTGCTGGGCCGATACCCCAGCCTGGCGCCGGCGATTTGTTCCAGGGCGACTTGAAATTCAAGACTGACTTCCGTTGCGTCTATGCGGCGGTGCTGGAAGGTTGGCTTAAGACCCGGAGTGAGCCGGTGCTGGGCAGGAAGTTTGAGCCGCTCCAACTGGTCTAAGTCGCCCGGCACGACAAATCGTCTCGACGCTAGTCGCGCTCAGACCATGCCCCAACGCCCAACGCTCCACGCTCGCGGTTCCCCGCGCCGCCCAGTAAATATTTCATTGCGCCGCCCCCCTGCGGAGCGTACGTCTTGGCTATGAAAGTCGCCATTCATCTGACCAGGGCTCAGGAGGCCAAGGCCTTGCCGATCCTCTTGCGTCATTCTCCGGGCATGGTTTTGGCTCCGGGCACCTATGTGCTTGTCGAAGATGCGCTCAAAGCATTGCGGAAAGCCGGCGTCCGGTTTACCGAACTGAGTCGTGAAGCTACCGCGCCCCGCCTGGAGGAGGTCGCCGGTGAAAGAGTATGATGTCTTCATTCCTCTTTACTACAACGACGGAACTCCCGTCCAACCGGCCAAATTCCAAGACCTGCAGAGCCGGCTCCTGGAGCGATTTGAGGGGCTGACCTATTTCCCGCAGCCGAATCAGGGATTCTGGAAATTCGGCAACATCACCTACCGCGACGAGATCGTGATCTATCGAGTGATCGCTCAGGACCCAGCCCGTGCCCGTGACTTCTTGGCCAGCCTCAAGGAGCATTTGAAGCGGGAATTTCAGCAAGAGGAGATTCTGATCATTGAGCGCGAAGTGGGCCTGCTATGAGGCCAAACTAGGTGTGGTGCGATCTACCAAGCTGGCAGACCATGTGCAAGCGCTGCGCCAGCAGCACTTGCTCTAAGTTTGCAAAGTCAAGCCTGTGAAGCCAAGGCAGGAAAGTGGCAGGCCGGGGCAGTGAAGATAAGTTGTTCCGACCCTGCTCCCCTCCCCATATCAATTGGATGGCCGGGTTTTTGCAGCTTGGCACGGCCAGGAGCGCCGGGGGACGCTGTCCCAGTGGATCCAAAACCATCGGAGACCAGCCAAACGAACAATATGCCCGCAATTGTAATTCCAAACTATGGTTGACACAGATACCAATTGACTTCCTCCTCCCCGGCTGCACCATGTAGTCACAATGAGTGGGATTCCAAGCCGATCCTGCCACGCCCGTGCGGCGTCAAGCCGGCGGCAGCGCAAAGTGCAGAACGTTCAGTTAAATTGTGACGGAACACTGCCCCTCCGCTCATGAGCCATTGGGCGTAGAGCCATGAGTCCACCGGGCCAACAAACCACGCCGCACTACGTCACGGTGGTATGTGAGCATTGTGCTGGCGGAATTGAATTCGACTCCAACCAGTTGGGGGACGGCGAGACTTGTCTTGTGTCGTGCCCCCATTGCCAACAGGACTCAGCCATCTTCGTGCCGGAGGAACAGGAATTGCCGCCCGTTATTGACCAGGTGCAGCCCCCTGTCTCCACCGCAGAGCCACATTACGTTACAGTTGCTTGTGAGCATTGTGACTGCGGGATTGAATTCGACGCCAACCAGTTGGCAGGCGAGGAAACTCGCGTAGTGCAGTGCCCCCACTGCCACCTGCAGACCACCCTATTCGTGGTGGAAAGAGACGAATCAACAGCTTCGGCTGCTGAGGACAAGTTCTGTCCACGCGCAGATCGCGTCCAGTCACCTCCAGGCGACGAGTCCACGCCAAGTCCACCGCCTCTGCCGACCTGCACTCCCATCGAGCCGACCCCGGCACCGAGACTGCCCCCGATTCTGGCCGTGTCAAGCGGTTACCGGGCTGCCGAAACAGGCAGCAGCATATACACCCCCATCCCTGCTGCCCACGATGCTGAATGGGTGCCGCCAGGCGTTGAGGCATTGGTCGAGGGCTTCCGGATTCCGGGCGGTATGGTTTACCTCGGGAAGCGACTCGCCAGTGTGCGTAGCGGCTGGGTCGAACCTTGTCTGATTGACACCGCCAGGCCCATCGAGCCTTCCCGAGCGGATTGCCATGCTCCGTTGATGAGTTACTGGCCAAGCTACGCCGCGGCCAGCCCTGAGGCACGAGCCTCGTACCTCCAATGGCTCGCGACGGGAAAGTGCGATCCCAACGCGGACGTGGGGTACGTGTTCCTGTATTTCTACGGTATGGAACGTCGGGTCCTCTGGGATGCCTCCCTCGATCATCAAGCCAAGTTGGAATTCCCGCTAATCAGGCGCGAGGTTTTGCGGTTGATGGAGATCTATGGCGAAAACCGCAGTTTTCGAGGCTATGCGAGCAGCCTGCTGGATTACTTAGCGGCGGCTACTGACGGCTCGGCTCATTTCGAGGCGGCTCAAACGCCTGAGAGCACTGGGAACCGAGCTGCCAGTTTGCACATTCGGCTGGGGCTTGGCTTGCTGGCAAAATCTGAGCGACCGGTCCCAGCGGACTGGGCACTTGCCTGGCTCCATTCTGACCCGACAGTTCACCTTCCAACCGCCGCCTCTCGTTGCGCCGAGGTTTTCACTCAGCTTTTTAAGTCCGAGTATGCCAAGGCCTTTGGCGAGGGGCTGAAACTGCCCGAAAACAGAACGCGCCTAAACAGAACGCGCCTAAAGATCGCGCACCGACCTGCGTCGCCCTCATTCTCATTTCAGATTTATACGGTAGAGCTCGACGTTCCTGATGTATCAGTGCTGAGTGGTCCCGTGAACAAACTTCGCGGCCTAGCGGAAAACCGCGCCGAGCGGCTGGGTGCTTACAGCCGCTTCGTTGGCCGGAATCCGGACCAAGCCCAGACCCTCGATGCCCTGCTATTGCTCCCACCCGGCTTATGGCCAGCCTCTGTACAAGACGCCATCAGGGCCTTGGGCACGCGCGCCAGTGAGAGCCGTGGGGTCCTTTCTCTCTCAGACCTCCAAGGCGCCTTTCCTCAGCATAGCGTCTTGACCAAGTCGAAACTCACTGCTTTAAGCCGCGCCCTCGGCAGCTTGGGTATCGGTGTCGAGCCGGATACCCGCTTCGGTGGTCCGGCCCCCGCCATCGGTGACCCCATCGTGCTATTCCCGTGCGAGGGGATGGGAGAGGATCGGCCGCTTTCCCAGGGCTTTGCCAGTGGAGCCCTGCTTTTGCATCTGGCGGCCGCTGTAGCCGGCTGTGACGGGGAGTTCGCCGCGGCGGAAGAAACCGTGCTTCTAGAACACATCGAGCAAGGCTTGGATGTCACGCCACCGGAGCGGCAGCGGCTTGCGGCCCGTCTCCAGTTGTACAGAGTGCAACCACCGAGCCTGACCGGTCTCAAGAAGCGCATCGAGGGGCTCGATCGGGTTGCGCGGAAGTCCCTCGGCGATCTCCTGGTGCTTGTGGTCCAGGCTGATGGTGTGGTGAAGCCGGACGAAGTGCGCATGATGGAGAAGCTTTGGAAGCTGCTCGGCCTGAAGCAGGCTAGCCTATACACCCGCCTGCACGACCTGTGCGCCTCCGAGCCAGTGGCCGTTAGGAAGGCCGATGGGGCGCCGACGTCCTTCTCCATTCCGGCACGCCCAGTCTCACCCCACGGGCCTTTGAGTATCGACCCGGCGAAAGTGGCGGCACTCATGGCGGAGGCCCCCAAACTCTGGGTGCTACTCGGGGCCATCTTTGCGGAGCCCGATACCCCTGAAGCCGAGGAGCGGCCGATGCAGAGCCCAGCTCCGGATGACGTGCCCGCATTGCTCCTGAACCTGGATCCGGAGCATCAACGCTTACTACAAGTGCTGCTTCAAAGACCGCAGTGGAGCCGGGCCGAGTTGGAAGAGGTTTGCGCTGATCGTGGCTTGATGGTGGATGGTGCCATATTGTGCATCAACGAGGCCGCTTTTGAGCGCTTTGACCAAGCCTTGATTGAAGAGAATGAGCAGATCGACATCAACCGTGAACTGTTACAGGAGAAAACAGCATGACAACGCCAATCCGCCCGAGAGAACGCGATTCAGTGATCCAGGCCCTCAGGGCCGGCGTGGTGCCGCGTGCGGGCCTGCGCTTGGTACAGGTGGGCCGCTTAAAAGAGATCGAGGCTATGCTCAAGGACATTTTGCGCGTCGCGGATGGCGGCACGGCCTTCCGGCTTGTGATCGGCGAGTACGGGAGCGGCAAGACCTTCTTCCTCAACCTGGTCCGGGCCGTGGCCATGCAGAAGAATCTTGTGGCGACATCGGCGGATTTGAATCCGGACCGCCGCCTACACGCCACGGGAGGCCAGGCCCGCTCCCTTTACGCCGAACTGACCAAGAACCTCGCCACGCGCGCCAAGCCCGAAGGTGGGGCACTTTCGGGCATTGTAGAGAAATTCATCTCCGCGGCCGCCACCGAGGCCAAGGCCCAAGGCGTAGGAGTGGGGGAGGTCATCCGCGGGAAGTTGGAAAAGCTTTCAGAGCTGGCGCATAGTTACGACTTCGCCCATGTTATCGAGGCCTACTGGCGGGGCCATCAAGAAAGCAGCGAGCAACGAAAGAGCGACGCCATCCGCTGGCTGCGGGGTGAGTTTCCCACTAAGACCGATGCCCGCACGGCGCTGGGTGTGGGCACCATCGTTGACGACGCACGCATCTACGACCACATCAAGCTGCTAAGCCTCTTTGTGCGCTCGGCAGGCTTCTCCGGGCTACTGGTCTGTCTGGACGAACTGGTGAACCTCTACAAGCTGTCCAACAAGCAGGCCCGTGATACCAACTACGAGCAGATCCTGGGCATCCTCAACGACGTGCTGCAGGGCAACGTGCAGGGGTTGGGCTTCGTACTCGGGTGGCACACCTGAATTTCTTATGGACACGCGGCGGGGCCTCTACAGCTACAGTGCCCTGCAGTCCCGTCTGGCGGAGAACACCTTCGCCAGGAGCGGGTTGGTGGATTACGAACAGCCGGTACTTCGCCTCTCCAGCCTGAGCGAGAACGAGTTCCTAGTGCTACTGCGCAACATCCGGCACGTCTTTGCCTATGGCGACAAAGACAAGTACCGAGTGCCCGACGAGGCACTGGAGGCCTTCATGGTCCACTGCCACCAGCGGATCGGAGAGGCTTACTTCCGTACACCACGGACGACTATCACGGCTTTTGTGAACCTTCTCTCCGTGTTGGAGCAGAACCCTGAAGCAAGTTGGCAAGCTCTTTTGGGCCAGTTGGAGGTCCGTCGGGATGACGGTGGGGTAAGCGACCTCCAAGTGGAGAACGAGCCGCCCACCACTACAACCACCGAAAAAAAGCGTGATGACGACCTCACAAGCTTCAAGCTCTGAATCGGCAGCGTTCGGCCGCCTCGACCAGCGTATCCAACGATGGATATGGGAGTCTTGAGCAAAACCAAAAACAGAATGCGCCAAGAGGAAGCGCAACGACCCCAAGAACCAGACTGACCCCAACGTCCGCAGCGCAACAACGGCCTGTAGAGGGAAAAGGAAACCGCCACGCCCGAGAATATTGCGGCCAGCGCATAAAGCAGGAATACACCGACGGAGCGGGTGCCAATAAAACAACTGGGGGCTGCCGACCAGAGCAGACCACTTAAAACACCAAACAGGGCAATGCGTGCTGAGGTCGCCATGGCCCAGCTAACCATTTGGGTGAGGAGGCGCGGTCAGCCGTCGAAGGGCTACGAATGCGGACTGACCTGAACGGCTGCCCCCCGTCCCTGCGGTGCTAGGCGGCTTTTGAAAGAACATATAAATCCTCCGCCTTGTGCCACTCGTGAAGCACGTCGCGCATGATCAACGCATGATCAAACTCCACTGAACCGTCAGGAAAGCGCTGGCGGTCGGCGAAGAAACTTGAATAAACCTCGCTGACGGCCAAAGCACGAATGCGCCAGTCCATGGTCCGCAATAACAAGCCGTCGAGCCGCTGCCCACCGCGTGTGACCGAATATCCAAGGCTGCCCCCTTCAAAGAACGCGGAGGCCTCGGCAAGGGAACCAAAGCAGGACGAGGTTGGCAACGAATCGGCCTCCTGGCCAACAACCCGCACTGACACCGCGCCGTCAAGTGAATCCATCGAAAAGCGGACCTGACCTCCAGCATCTGTAACAGTGAATAGTGCCGATGATGCTCTCCCGGAAAGACTCGCCCACCAGCCACGCGGTTGGGGATTGAAGGGATTGATCCGGACCGCGTCGGTGAGCAGTTTCGTGCCGAGACCGGTCTGTTCAGCCTGGGGCAAGATGTGGAAGAGGTTCACCGCGATCCGCGTGGTGATGTAATTCGAGAGGCCCACGTTCATGGCCTGGGCCAGGCCCAGGTGATACTCCGCACCGGCGTACCGTCTGGTCAGGCGTGCCGGCGTGGAGTCGAGGTCGCGAAATGGCCAGGAGGCGTGGGTCACATCCGGCCCGCCGGCGAAGGCCTGTTCAATCACGGCATTCCACAGATTCCCTTCCGCCCGGAAGGCAATCAGGTTGGCATGGTGCGGTTGTCCGGCGTGAACGCTCGGCTCGCACAGCGCCGAATGCGTGTCCAAGGCAATGGTAGCCATGGTAACGCAAACGCCGCCATGGACGATCCGATCCGGCCAGGCATCCCAATGCCAAGGGGACGGCCGCGGACTCGAGTGGCCGCTCGCCCTGAGGTCCCTTGTAGGGTCCGTAGGTGTGATACCGCGGGTTGCCGTGCCGCCCTTGAAATGTTTCCCATATATAGTCCGCTTCCCCCAAAGGCACGGGGCGCGCAAACGGCATGAGCAACGGCCACGGGGCGCGATTCATGGGAAAGAGCGGCCAGGGCATGTCTGCCTTGCCCTTCTTGCGCGGCGGGGTGGAGGAGGGTTCGGCCTCATAGATCGTCGCGAGGTGACGCAACCAATCGGCCGTTGAGGGCATGGCTTCGCGTGCGGCAGGTCGCTGGCCCAGCCGGATCATCGCCTGCTTGAGCACGCCAAAGAGCCGCCCCGGGTCTTTGGTCCCAGCCAGTTCCTTGGCGCTAAAGCCTTTCCGGCCAAGCGTCGCCACCAGGCGTTCCCGCTGGTCGGCATTCGTGTAAAGGTCCAGCGCCGTGACCGCGTTTTGCCTCATGAACTCGGCAACCGCCCCGACCAGTTGGCTGTTGTCGGCCAGTCGCACCGCCTTGCGCTTGCGGGCGGGTGGTGGCGGCTGGGCCGTTTGGGCCGCGCCCAGGAGACCACCAACGCGCTCGGCGACCGCCACGCCGACCACCAAGGAGCGATACTTCTTCAGAAAGCCTGCGCCCAATTCCGAGCGCAACCGGGCGTAGTTCTGTAAAATGCTCGGGTCGGGCGGATAGATGGCGGCGAACATTGCGTCGCGCAGCGTTGGGTTGGAGAGCACCTCCGCGAGGCAGTCAGGCGGGACGCTGCATTTGGACGTCGCGAGGTTGGCGAGCACTGTGGCTTGAGCCCAATCCAGGTAAGCCTCCCGCAACGCCGGAGTGAGTGTGCCGTTGGACTCTCGGAGGCCCGAGCGCAAGGCCGCCAGACCGTTGGTCCCCAGGAAGATTCGGACCGGCGCCGCAGTCCGGGCTTGGCGGCCGGCCTGGAGCGCGGCTTCCAGTTCGGACACTTCCGCATCCGAGTCATCCGCCTTCGAGCCCTCGATATCCTCGGCGCGGCACAAGAGGATAGCGAACAGAAAGAGGATACCCAGCGCCTTAAGAACAAACGCGCGTCTGGCGAACGGACTCCGGGTTTGCGGGAAACCACCGGTCGCTCTCATTCCAGTTCATTCTGCTCCCCGGGGCCATACGCGTCCAGCCTCATTCTCATGTCCACAGCGGGCCTCCCGGTTCCATGCGCAGCCCACAGCCAGCAGGACTGGGGACGATCGCCGCCCGGGTGCACGTCGCCGCGTAGCCCAACCCACGCACCGCGTGTATGAGCGCAGGCTAACTCCTGCCGTTCTTCTTCACCCGCACGTCATCCAACGGGACGATATGCAGCGGGTCAATGCTTACCCCGTAGCCATCGGAGTCAACCACGAACGCTGTGTGCTTGCCGAGCGCGATGAAATCCTGATGGGGGATCGGGAACTTCCGTCCGTCTGAGAGCCGGATCACAAACGGCCTGGGATCCGCATGGAACCGCTTGCGAATGATTTCCACGTCCATCCTACCTGCCTGCCTTGAAACCGTGCTCTCGTCAAACCCCAGGAACAGGTCTGTCGTCTTTAACGTCAAAGGAGGCGGAAGAGGCGATAGCAGCGTGCTTTCTCAATAGGCGTGGTCCTAAGATGTCACTGGCAGGGATCGGGGCGGCAGTGTCCACTTTTGGGACATACGCGGCGCCTGCCATAAGAAAGGCGCTTCAGGGATAGCAGCCGAGCCTGACGCGGGCCCCACCGGCACCACGCCGGTACCACACCGTCGTACCTCTAGCAAAGTTTGCAGAGGTACGACGGTGTGGTACGCGTGGGGTCCCGGTGAGGCTACGGGGGGGGAGGGGGATGGGCCCCGGGAATCGGTCTTGGCCTGCCGGGCTTGGCACCAGAAACCAAGCCTACGCGCAGGTCGCTACCGGCCTTAACGGGTTTCCTGCCAGCAGGGTGGTAGCCTGGGGGCCAGGCGGGCGGTGATTTCCGGCGAAGCGCTCGGGGAGACGGAGACCTCTTGGTACATCTCGCATGATGTGCTCGCGGGTGACCTTCTCGAAGTCCTGCTCGCGGGGCGTGGTGCAGATGCCGCCTAGCTCCACGGCGGCGGGGCTGAAGAGGAGTTTCTCGTCGCCTTCCTTGAAGTAGAAGGCGGGGCGATGCTTGGCCCGGGGGAAGACGTGGATGCGCCATTCGGCGTTGGTATAGAAGCCGAGGACGTTGAGCATGGGCTCCTCGCCTGCCGGTCCGCCTTCCTGGAGTACCTCGTACAGGGCGCTGAAGGCGCGTTGGAGCATGCCAGCGTCCGAAGATTCGAAGGTAATGAAGTGCCGCAGGTAGTTCTCGGCGGTGCAGGCACGCAGGGTGGCTGGACTCCACGAGCCGGGGCGGGCTCTGCTTCAGGCTCGCACACTCGGCGTCGATCGGGAGGTATTCGCGGTTGCCGGCCTGGAAGTGCAGGTGGTCCGGCGCGGAGGCGCCGCATTTCGGGCCGTTGTAGAGCACCGTGTAGCGGGTGCCCAAGTCCCGGGTAAGGCTGAGCAGCGTGGCGAAGGAATCGCGAATGAGCTGGGGCGTGTGGCGCACCGAGGGGATGGTGAAGTGCTCGGGGAAGATGGGGAACGGATTGCAGAGCACGCAGGTATTCGCCGTCGCACGGGATTCCGCGCTGGGCGGGGGGCAGGTTCTCCGGTGCACAGGAAGCATTTGCGCTCTTTGATCGAGGCGGCGTCCACCTTGGCGACGGTGGAGGTGAGCCGGCCCGGGTTGAACTGCACCTTGATGTGGAAGCCGTCGAACTCGAATACCCGGGTCCGGACGGTGCGCGAGGGTGTCATAGCCCTTGCGCAGCATCTCCCAGACTCCCTTCTGCTGCTCCAGCAGGGCGTGGGCTTTGCCGGCCTGGCTGTTCCCGGTAACAAAGGGCGCCAGCTCGTCCGCCGAGATGGCAATCTGGTCCAATGGCCTGGCCACGAGCTCGGATGTAGAGGGTTAGCGGCGGGCTTTTGCGCCTCTTGCGCTTTGCGGCTCGCGGCCTTCTTCGCAGCCGGGGCCTTCGCCTTCAGGCATTTGTTCAGGCGTTGCCGGGCGACGATCTCAAACGTCCGCAGCTTGTCCTTGTAGAAGTTGAAGGCGTTCTGCTTCGCGACGTCAATGCCGGCGTCGGAGTTGCCCTCCCAGCGGCGGCAGAGATAGACCGGCTCGTAGATTCGGCGCGATCTGGTATTCGCGGGAGACGGCCAGCACGGCGGCGTAATCCTCGCCGTAGCTGACGTTGGGGAGCGTGATGCGCCGGATGATCGGGCGTGTAGTAGGCCCGCGGCGCGCCGAGGCCGTGGATGCGCAGCGCGTTGTTCCGGCCATTCTCGGGCGTCCATTCCCTGTGGTCAATCACGCCCGGGCGGGATTTCCTCCAGCTTGAAATTCGTCATCCGGTAGGAGCCGATGACGGCATGGCGCATTTCTCCCGGTGGAAGGCATCGACGATCTTCTGCAGCGTGGACTCGTCCTTGTAGATGTCGTCGCTATCCAGCTGAACGGCGAACCGCCCGCAGGCCGGGTGCATGATCGCCTCGTTCCAGCAGCCGCCGATGAGCAGGTCCTGCCGCTCGCGGGATGACGTGGACCATTCGCGGTGTCCTTCTGGGCGAAGGAGCGCAGCAGGTCGGTCGTGCCATCCGTCGAGTGGTTGTCCACGACGATCAGGTTGAAGGGGAAGGTGGTCTTCTGCTTGAGGACTGAGGTGACCGCGTCGCCGACAGTCTTAACCCGGTTCCTGCACCGGGATGATCACGGAGGCTTCGGTCTGGAACGCCGTGTCCTTGAGGTCGGGCTTCTTGAACCGGGGCTTGAGCCAGGCGCCGATCTGCTTCAGGTGGTCGGTCGCGGCGGCCTCCATCTCGATTTGCACGGCGCGGTTCTTGGGGTCAACGTAATCGAACTGCTTCTGGTCGGACTTGCGCACGTCCAGCTCGACCTTCCCATAAAGATGTTCGCCCACCCGGGTGATCGGGCTGTGGCGCGAGACGGCCATGCGTAAGCGCATACAGCCCGGCGTACTGGAATTTCTGGCGCCGCCCGGCGGCGGCGGCCGCCTTGAGGGCTTTGGCGTCGAAGAAGAGCACCGAGCCGAAGTTGAAGTCGTCCCGGATGCTGCCCAGTCTGGTATTCGATCACCGGGTGCGAGACGCGCTTGCCTGCCCTGGATGTCGTGGTAATCCGAATAGACCATGCCCGAGCCGGTCAACTCGGCCACCGAGAGCAGCCGTTCCAAGGCGAACTGCCCGAACTCGATGGTGGTGTCGTGGATGACCAGGAGCGCGTAGGGGGTCGTAGTCTTCTGCGCGAGCAGGCTGCATGGTGCGGCTCCCGTAAAGTGAATCCACGGCCAGCCGGTCGCAGCCGTCGAATCCTCCGGCAGCCGAGGCGGTTGAGAGGAGGCAGATTCGTTCAACCAGGGGCGACTGGCGCAACTGTTCAATCGTTCTGTGGCTGTGTTCCTGGCCGCTATAGGGGAGATATACTGTTACAGGTTTAGGCATAAATTGCTGAATAAACGAGGGGTAAAGCCCGGCTTGACGCGGTATCGGCTGGGCGGAATTGGCTGTTGAGCACGCGCATGAAGAGAGTGTATCGGGCACCGTCATCACAGCAAGCGTGAAGATGCAGAGATAGCGTGCTCGGGCGCATCTCAACAGTACCCACCAATCCCCAGGCCCCCAAATCCGAAGCCCGAAACCCGAAGGCCGAAAGAAGGCCGAAGTCCGAAACCCGAAAGGCGAACCCGCGCCTGTGCCTGCGACCCAACCGGCAGCGGCTCAATCAGCGCTACCAGAGGCGCGAGAGCAGGCTTTTCGGACTTCGGGTTTCGGATTTCGGCCTTCTTTCGGCCTTCGGGTTTCGGGCTTCGGGTTTCCGGCCTGTGGCTGCCCGAAATGATGGTACTAACAAGATGCCCAGCGTGCTCGATCATCGGCACGTGCCTGCTCCACCCGAAACCGAAAGGGGGAGCGGGCTCCACGCACTCCGCACGTGCCGCGTGCTTTGCGAGAATCCCTTGACGGGTTTAGCCGGGTTTCATGTAATCCGGCCGATGACGCAAACCTTCTTCCCCATGAAGCGAATAATATACCTGCTCCTGGCCAGCCTGGTCGCCGGCGCGGCGATTGCCCAGAGCATTGACCTTCCGGCCCCGCAAAAGGCGGGTGGCATGCCGCTGATGGAGGCCCTGGCAAAGCGGTCCACCAGCAGGGCCTTCGACTCCAGGAATTTGTCCGCGCAGCAGCTTTCCAGCCTGCTGTGGGCGTGTTTCGGCATCAACCGGCCTGACGGCAAACGCACGGCCCCCTCGGCCAAGAACTGCCAGGAGGCGGATATCTATGTGATTATGGAGCAGGGGGCCTACCTGTATGACGCCAAGTCGAACCGGCTGGATCTGGTGGTCAAGGGCGATTGGCGGCAACTGTCGGGGACGCAGGATTTCGCCACCAATGCGCCGGTGACCCTGGTGTTTGTGTCCGATCTGGCGAAGACGGGGCAGGGGAGCCTTGAGTCGAGGAGGGCGTTTGCCGACATGGATGTCGGCTACATCTCCCAGAACGCCTATTTGTTCTGCGCTTCGGAGGGCTTGGCCACCGGCGCCCGGGCTTCGGTGGACCGCAAGGCGCTGGGGCAGAAGCTGAGCTTGCGTCCGGACCAGATGATCGTCCTCGCCCAATCGGTGGGGTATCCGAAGCGCTGAACGCGGACTGGAGGAAGGGAATGATGGAAGATTGGAATGAGGGAATGAGGGAATGATGGGGCATCCCATTATTCCACTTCGCTCGCTGGCAGGGCTGCATCAAGCTCGCCCGGAGCGCGAGCCGTCCCGGCTCGCAGCGGCCACCGGCGCTCCCGGAACCCCTGGTTTTCTGGGCATTGCTCGCGTTCCTGCGTGCTGCGAGCCGGGACGGCTCGCGGTCCGCATGGGAGTTTGATGCAGTCCTGGCTCGCCGGCCTGCTTGGTCAAACAGGCAGCCGCTAGGCCGGGTATGATTGAAGGAACGGCGCGGCTGGTGGCCCACCGGTTAGCGTGGTGTCTCAGAATGGAGATGACCTTTCGCAGTCCGTCAAAAGCGCCTGTCCTCTGGCGCTTTGGTGCCGCGCGCCACCCCGAGTCTGTACGGCTCGTTTTGCTACTTCAGCTTCTCGAGCGCAGCTTTGATCTGGTCGAAGTGGGGCAATTCCTTCGGGCTGGGGGTTTGCTCGCTGTATTGGACGGTGCCGCTCTTGTCTATGACGAAGGCGGCGCGCGCGGCGGTGTCGCCGATTCCGGCCAGCATTGGGAAGACGACATTGTACTGCTTGATCACCTGTTTGTTCAGGTCGCTGGCGAGAATGATATTAATCTTCTCCTTCTGCGCCCAGGCTTCCTGCGCAAACGGGGTATCCACACTGATCCCGATGACCTCGGCGCCGAGGCCCGAGTAAGCGTTGAGGCCGTTGGAGATGTCGCACATCTCCTGCGTGCAGACGCTTGTGAAGGCCGCCGGGAAGAAGAGCAGGACAGTGTTCTTCTTGCCGAAGTTGTCGCTCAGTTTGACGTCCACCAGGCCGGACGCTTGCTTGGATTTGAGTGTGAAGTCGGGGGCTTTCGAGCCTACAGGTATAGCCATAATTGTTCTTGGTTAAATGGGTTCAACAGTTTAATCAGTTACATAGGTAAATCCGCTTGCGGCCGGTGTCAAATGGGAATGGGGGATTGGATGAACACGCCAGGCTGGTTCTCGACAGCATCTCACCAATCTTAACCCCCGTTCCCCCTCACCCCACCCTCTCCCCAGGGGAGAGGGAGATCCGCCGTCCAGGCACTGCGCGTGGGCGAAGCGAGCGAGCACGTTCAGTGACGAGCGCCCAAGCGCCCTCTCCCTTGGGGAGAGGGTAGGGTGAGGGGGAACGGGGCTCGGGGAGTCACAGCGCCGCCAGCACCTCTTTGGCGTGGTCGGCGGGCTTCACGGTGGGCCAAATGTGCTTGATCCTCCCGTCCGGCCCGATCAGGAAGGTGATGCGATATGTTCCCTGGTATTTCTTGCCCAGAAAGCTCTTCTGCCCCCAGGCACCATAGGCCTGGACAATCCTCTTGTCCTCGTCCGCCACGAGGGTGAATGGGAGTCTGTATTTCCCGGCGAACTTGTCGTGGGACTTGGGCGAATCCGTGCTGACGCCGAGGACGACTGCCCCGCGCTTCTTGAACGCGGCAAATTCGTCGCGGAAGGCGCAGGCCTCCTTCGTGCAGCCCGGCGTATTGTCCCGGGGATAGAAGTATAGAATGACGTTCTTTCCTTTGAAGTCGGACAAGGACACCTTGCCGCCGCCATTGGTCTCGGCGGTGAAGTCGGGCGCGACGTCCCCTTCTTTCAGTTTCAACTCGATTTCTTTTCGCATAAGTGTGTCTGGTTCGGTTTTCGGTCTTAGACTTTGGCCTTTAGACTTTAGCCTTTGCGCTGGACGATGGGTGGGCGCTCAACTGCCGGCTGCCGTCCCACACGTACAGCAGCCCCGAGATGCCTGTGCAGATAGCCGTTGTCAGAGTCAGAGCCTGGAGCCAGTTTTCCCGCCACTTCAGCATAATCCAGAGCACGACGACCATTTGGAGCACGGTGGCGATTTTGCCCATGATCCGCGGGCGGACCTTGACTTTGCCCACCATCACCTGAATCACCACCATGCCGATGAGGATCACGATGTCGCGCCCGATGATCGTGCCGGTGAGCCACAGCGGAACACTCGCCAAATAGGGCTCATGATCAAAGCTCAGCACCACGATGCCGGACACCAGCAGGAGCTTGTCCGCCAGCGGATCGAGTACCGCGCCCAATTCACTGCGCTGATTGAAGCGCCGCGCGATATAGCCGTCCACGCCGTCGCAGACGGCGGCCAGCGCGAAGGCCAGTATGGCCAGCACCCGGTACGACTCGTTTCCGGCCTTCGTGTAGTACAGAACCTCCACCACGAAGAATGGAATCAGCAGGATGCGCAGGATGGTGATCTTGTTCGCGGTTGTCATGACTGAATCCGGGCTGATTCTGCTCACTCCGAGCCGCGCGTCAATCCTGTAGCGGGTTTGCGCCGATAAACGAACCACCAGAACCATGCCGTCCCCAGGGCCCCGCAAACGGCGGCGCCGGCGAAGTTGGCATGTGGATTGACACTCCATAACCACGCTCCCAGAAAGGAACCGCTGGTCACCACGCAATCCCGTATCAGGTAATAGGCGCCGTAGGTGCGCGCGCGCAGTTCGGGCCTGGCCTCGCCGATGATCAGGGCCTTGCGCGCCGGTTCGCCGAATTCCTTCAGGCCGCGCACGACGAAGGCCAGCGCCAGCCAGCCGAAGCTGTTCGCCCATAATAACGTCACCGGGAAGAGCGTGAAGAAGATGAAAGTGACCAGCACAAACGGGCGCCGGCCATGCTTGTCGGCCAGGTGTGCGACGGGGATGTAGCAGATCATGGCGGTGACCATCTCGCAGGCGACCAGCACGCCGAACTGTTCCGCGCTTACCCCCGCATGGTTCATGGCCCACAGGATGATGAAGGCGTAGGGGATGCGCTCGCAGAAGCGGATCAGGATGTCGCTGATGAGGAGTTCCCGCAGGCCCGGTGTGAAGGAGCGGACCACCGCCCGGAAGGTGATCCGGTTCGGGCCGCTCGCCGCGGCCAGCCCGCCTTTGCCCGGCTCGAACATGAACCACTGGAACAGCATGGTCAGCAGCGTCAGGGAGATGCACAGCAGCAGGGAGTAGCGCACACCGCGGGTCCAGTCGAAGCGCGTGATGAGCCAGCCGCCGATCAGCGGGCCGAGCATCATCGGCACGCGCCGCACCATGGACTGGACGCCGATGCCCATCGTGTGCTGCCCGGCCTTGAGGGAGGTGGCGACGACCGTGAACGTCGTCGGCAGCGATAAGGCGCTCCAGGCGAAAAACAGGAACGCGCCCGCCAACAGCGCCAGCCAGTGATGCCAAACCAACACCAACACGTACCCCAACAGCGCCAGCGCGCTAAAGAGCATCAGAGAGGGGCGCTGGCCCCAGCGGTCGGTCAGCCAGCCACCGGGATAGGCATAGACGGCGCCGAGGAAGGTTTGCAGGGCGTCAAACAGGCCGATGATGAGGATGGTCGCCCCAAGGGTCTGGAGATACTTGGGGGCGAACCCGAGCCAGAGCTTTTCCCCAGTGCCCGCCAGGACGAGGGCGACCAGCAACAGCGCGGTGTTGCGCTTGAGCGCCAGGAACTCTGCGATGGGTCGCCAGCGGTTCACCGTTTCTATTTCATGGTTGAAGTCAGGCGTGTTCCGGGACATGATGCCCGCCATGAGGCCATCGCATTTAATGTCGAAGCTGTCAATCCTCCTGGCTGTCGCGGCCGGCGGATTCGCACCGTGGCTTTTTGGCGAGACAGTGGACTTCAACAGCGCTCAGCCGGGCAAGCTTCCGCCTCATTGGACTGGCAGCCAGACCGGCAAGGGCACGGCTAAATGGAGCGTCGAAAAGGACAGCTCGAGCCCTGGCAAGCCTTATGTGCTGAAACAATCGGGCGAGGCGGCGTTCCCCGTTTGCCTCAAAGACGATACGCGCCTCAAGAATGGCTTCGTCGAGGTAAGGTTCAAGCCCATCTCGGGCAATGAAGATCAGGCGGGCGGTGTCGTCTGGCGCGCGAGAGACAAGGACAACTATTACGTTTGCCGCGCCAATGCGCTCGAGAACAATGTGGTGCTCTACCGGATGCTCAGAGGCCAGCGCTCGGTGCTGGAGATCGTAGGCCGCAAAGGCGGCTATGGTGTCAAGAAACCTGTTGCCCGGGGCGAATGGCACACGTTGCGCGTGGACTTCAAGGACCACTTGTTCAAGGTCAACTTCGACGGCGAACACCTGTTCGACGTGCAGGACAACACCTTCAACGAGGCGGGCAAGGTTGGCGTCTGGACCAAGGCGGACAGCGTGACAGTATTTGACGACTTCAGCTATGGCAGCGGAAGCTAGGAGGACTATGAAAACGAACCGTTCCACCAAACCGGCGGTCGGCATTATTATGGGCAGCGACTCGGATTGGCCCACGATGAAGGCGGCAGCCGATGCCTGCGCCGAATTCGGCATCACACACGAGGTGCGGGTCATCTCCGCGCACCGCACCCCACGGGATTTGGAGCGCTACGCGAGCACCGCCCATAACCGCGGCTTGCGCGTCATCATCGCCGGCGCGGGCGGCGCGGCACACCTGCCGGGCGTGACGGCGGCTTTTACCACGCTGCCTGTGATTGGGGTGCCCATCGAGAGCAAGGCCCTGAAGGGAATGGACTCGCTGTTATCCATTGTCCAGATGCCGAGCGGCATCCCCGTGGCGACCGTTGCGATTGGCGGCGCCCGGAATGCCGGCTTGCTGGCGGTGCAAATCCTGGCTGTCGGCGACGCCGCCTTGCCGAGGAAGCTCCTCGCCTTTAAGGCCCGCCTGGCGGAGGAATCCCGGGCCAAGAACCGCAAGCTGGGCTAACCCAAGCCGGTCGCGCTGGCAGGGCGCGCACCCCGCCGCGCGCCGCGATTCCGCCGGGCAGAGGACTGCCCGCCCCACCTCACAGCCGGTCCCCGTCTCAATCCGAGTGTAAAACCTGCGGGCTAAATGCTCACAAAGGGCATACGAGGGCGATACAAGGGGCATACAGGGGGAATACAGGGGGAATACAGGGGGAGTGCGACCCACTGGCCTGCACCTTACACGGATCTTGGGGAGTTCCGGGCTCCGGGTTGGCATGCGCCCTGTTCCCCCTCACCCCGGCCCTCTCCCTTGGGGAGAGGGAGCCTCGCAGTCCGTCTCCCGAGCGTACCTGGCGCTTCCGGTTCGCGACCGCCCTGGCGAGCATTCTCCCTCTCCCCAAGGGAGAGGGCCGGGGTGAGGGGGAACGGACCAAACTCCAACCCAAACAACTCCCGAGGCGGAAAGAGAAGTGTCTAAGGTGCAGCCACTGGCCACGCGATTGATAATTACTTGAGCGGCATTGCGGCCCAACCGCGCTCCAACCTTGGCGCCGAGAACGCGGTGGGCAGGCGCGGTTTCGGGCTCACCCCATTCGCAACAGGGCGCGGTCAATTCGCTGCAAGGCGCGTTGCTTGCCGAGAATGGCCAGCAGGTGGTACAAGCTCGGGCCGGCAGGGTTGCCGCAGCAGGCCAGACGAGTGGGGTGGACCAGCACGCCGGTCTTGACGCCAAGCTGTTGAGCGACGGCCTTCAGGGTCGCGCCTATCGGGTCTGGCTCGAACGGATCGAGCGCGGACAGGGCCTCGCGGAGTTTCGCCAGCCGGGGCTTGTTCTCCGCGGTGAAGTCTTTCTGTGCGGCCGCAGGGTCGTATTCGACCTCCTCCCTGAAATAGAAGCCGGCGTAGGCGGGCAGTTCTCCGAACAGCTTTATCTTGCCCTTGCACGTCTCCAGGGCTGCCTTCACATAGTCGGCAGGGTATTTGCCGAGCTCCGCCCCGGCGCGTAGCAGTGCCTCAGTGCAGAGCGCGTAGAAGCGGTCGTCGCTCAGTTCGCGCACGTATTCGCCGTTTAGCCAGATGAGCTTGGTGAGGTCGAAGCGCGCGTTGTGGCGGAGGATCTGCGGCAGGTCGAAGGCCTCGACCACTTCCGCCAGCGGCATCTTCTCGCGGTTGTTCTTGGGCGACCAACCCAAGCAGGCAGAGGTAGTTCACCACCGCCGCCGGGACGTAGCCCTCGTCGGCGTAAGTCGTGAGCGAGGCGCCTTTGTCCCGCTTGCTCATCTTGGTGCCGTCAATGTTCAGGATGAGCGGGATGTGCGCGTATTTGGGCGGCTCGGCGCCGAAGCGCGCGGAACAGGGCGATGTGCTTGGCCGTGTTGCTCAGGTGGTCTTCGCCGCGGATGACGTGCGTGACGTTCATCTCCAGGTCGTCCACGACGTTGACGAAGTGGAAGACGGGCTGCCCGTCGGAGCGCACGATGACGAAATCCGGGTCGGCCTGCTCGCGGTCCGTCAGTTCGCGCCGCACGTCGCCGACGACCAGGTCGGGGATGATGATCGGCGCGCGGTCCATCTTGAACTTGATCGCGCCGTCCTGCTCGTAGGCCAGGCCCTTTGAAAGGAGCGCTCTCGACCCGCCGCCGGTAGTTCTCCTTGCGCTGGCTTTGGAAGTAGGGGCCGCAGTCGCCCTTGCTCGGGCCGCCGGGCTCGCCGCTGATCGGGCCTTCGTCCCAATCCAGTCCCAGCCAGCGCAGGCCGTTGAGGATGACATTGACGGCCTCCTGGGTATTGCGCGCGGCGTCAGTATCCTCGATGCGCAGAATGAAGGTGCCGCCCGTGTGGCGGGCATAAAGCCAGTTAAACAGGGCCGTCCGGGCCCCGCCGATATGCAGGAATCCCGTGGGACTAGGAGCAAAGCGAACACGTGGTTTAAACAGGGGCGAAGATATACTGCTGGGGTTTTAGCATAGTGAACACCCTTGAACAATAAAGACTTGCTTGTACCATCTGCTTATAGCATATACTGCGGCCAATATGGCATGGCTATACAAGCAGATACGATCAAGCAACTGGTTCATGGGTTGGCGCGTCGGCAAAAAGCTGTTCAACCGAGGTACTGGAACCAGCAACCGCAAGCAAGCTGAAAAGAGCCTCGCGCTCTATAAGCTAATGGCCGAAGCCAACCGCGGGAAACGGTTGACCAGAGTCTATTGCTCCCTGACCAAGACAGGCCCGAAGCGTGAGCCGCTAACCAGTGTCGCCCGAGCATTCCTCGCGACGTCGAAAGGCGAGCGCGCGCGGGAACGTTGGTGCGCTACAAGCTCGTGACGGATTCCTTTCTCGCATACTTGCACGCCGACGAATCCGCCCCCCATTGCGGCAGACATTTCCTCGGAAACGGTGCAACAGTTTCTGAACGATGCCCGCGCCGAACCAGCGCCGGGACGGCGAACTTCTACCGCAAGGTGTTGAGGGCCATGTTCGAACCATGCACTCGAAGGGGGAGAAGATTAGCGCAAGCCCAATGGGGAGCGTTGAGAGTTTCAAAGCTAACAATGAGGAGGTTGAGAGAATCGGCGCCGGCCATTTAAGACTTCCGAACTTCAAGCGGCATACAACGCCGCCCCTAATGGCTTCTGGCGCTTCGCTATCGCGTTCGGGCTCTACACCGGCCTGCGACTTGGAAACGTGGCAACACTTCGCTGGGGAGACGTGGACCTGGAGAATCAGGTGGTCAAGGTCGTGGACATCAAATCACCGGAGCTGCTGACCATTCCGATATGCTCAGCCTTCCTGCTGAACGTGTTCGCCGAACTGCTCAGGAAGGCCCCAAATGTCCAGGCCGGAGGATTACATCTTCCCCGACTACGCCGCCATGTATCTGACCAAATCAAAGGACGGTGAGAATGATTCCGGCGCCCTCAGTGCCGAGTTTCGCAAGATACTTGTTGCGGCCAGTCTCCTGGGGGATTACAAGCCAACAACCAAGGCACGGGGAGGTCGTGCCGCCGCAAGACAAGCCCGCTTAGTTTCCATTCCCTACGCCACAACTTCGTCACAACACTGAAAGATCGGGGAGCGTCTCAAACGGTCGCTCGCCAGCTTGTTGGCCACAACAGCGATGCCGTGAACCAGCTTTACACACACGCGTCAACAGACACCCTCAGGAAGGCAATCAAGAAACTTCCGGAGGTGTTCAAGTGAAGCCATCAATCTCCCCCTAGTCGTACGGATCGGCGACCCGATCTACCGCGTTCGCTGGTGCGTTCGCCAGAAAGATTCGGGGCGATGGAAAAGCGACGGCCCTTACTGGCGTAGGGACTTCCCCACAGAACGTCTTAAGGAACTGTGCGAGATTTCGCACTCCGATAATTGGAAATACGACCACGGCGAAAAGCAGTTTGTGCGGCGGGCTGGCTGCAAAGACATCAACGACTTCCGTCATGCCGTCGTCCAAGAGATTAAGAAGTTGCGGGCCGAGTTGGCCGAGAAGCAAAAGCGCGAGTCTGATGGAATGCGCAGACGGATGAATCCGCCCAGGCGAAAAACCGCCCAGAAAGGCCGCGATCTCACTCCCTCCGTGCAAAGCTGGAAATACTCCACCGACTTCAAGGTTCGATTCGAGGGGATGCTGAAGACGGCGGCGCAATGGGATGATGAGCAGCGGGCCGCGGTGCGGGAGAACATCGAGCGGCTACAGCAGTTCCTTGCCAGGGAGAAGCAGAAGCTCCAAAAGTGAGAATCACGTGGTGCATACACTATGCACCATTTGCGACACAAACCGCTTGATTTATCAGGCGGTTTCTTCATTTCGCCCCACCAGCAAGTTGACTTGGCCAACAGTGAAAAACTATGAATACTACTGGCCGAGCAAACAAACAGCAACACGGTGGCGGCTTCGACTGACGCGTCTGTCCCACGCGAAACAGGCAGTTGACCTTGCCCCGAACACCGTCCGCGCGTATTCGCGGCAAGGATTGAACATCTACCGTATGGGCAAGGCGGCGTTTTTCAGCAAGGCCGAACTGGAGCATTTCATCCGTAGCAGGTCCATCACCAGCAATGGGCTTGTCGCACCCGTGAGTGCTCGCGGGGCCTGAAAAGAAAATGGCCGGTTACGAGCCGGCCAAACAAGGAACTACATGCGAAACCTACCTACCATATCCGCACAGTCAAGCGCGAACGAGCGCAAGCCCGACTCGCCACCGTCCGGCCCAGCGTTAGAAATCATCGCCCTACACGGCGAGATCCTCACCGCCGCGCGGACCAGCCTGCATAAGGCCATCCGAATCGGCGAGCTGCTGGTAGAACAAAAGGCCCGGCTGGATCATGGCCGATGGTTGCCCTGGATCAAGGAGCACCTGCCATTCTCGCCTGATACTGCTGGTCGTTACATGGTAGTGTTCAAACATCGGGACCAAATTCCGCAGGCTGCGGAATTTCGACTTACTGACGCCTACCGGCTGCTGGCCGCGCCGGCAGAACCAGATCGGAAGCCGCGGCAGACAAAGCCGCCGGCGCCAGCGTCAGCAACCATGACTTGCGATGAATGCGGACATAGTTGCACATCGTGTGGGGCGGGTGAACTACAACAGGTCGCCTCGGAACCGGATGAACCGCCCCGTGTCGTAGCGCATGTCGAGGCAATGAAGCCGGAACCAGAACCCGCCCAGCCCTCGCCGCCGCCCCAGGAGCAGAAAGAATTCAAGCCCCGTCTGAAATCCAGGCGGCAATTCATAGGATGGTGGTCCAGAGCCAGCAAGAAAGCTCGTGCCGAGTTCCTGCCCTACCTGTTCGACTCTGAGGTTGTCGTAACCGATAAGGACAACGTGCGCCGGGGCATGGAATGGTGGCTCGATCATTGGGTAAAGGAGGCTAAACCGTGAACACCGCCCCGCCGCCAAGCCTGTTGAGCGACCGCCGGCCAAAGGTCCAGCTACCCGGGGACAACTATCTTCTATCCGATACCGCCCGGGAGATTGGCAAACTCCTGGCGGAGAAAGATATATTCGCCCGCGGCGGACTGGCCTTCACCGTGAACGACCGCAAGGATGGATTGGCGCTAATGACCCCGGAAAGCTTCAGGTCGTGGCTGGAAGATTATCTTGTCTGCTTCAAGGTCCGCAGACCCAGCGGGACCGATGAAACAATCCAATTTAAGCGCACGCTCTCAAAGGCGGATGCGGAGGGCATTCTCGCCTCTACGCAGTTCTTGGAGCGGTTGCAGCAAGTCGAGCGGTTCAACCCCATTCGCGTGCCCGTCATGCGGAAGGATGGGAACATCGAGCTTCTACCCGATGGCTACGACTGGGAAACAAAGTCATTCACCTTTGATGCGGTCCCGATCATCACTGGCATGGCCGTTTCTGACGCCAAAGAGATCATTGACGAACTCTTGAGTGAATTTCGGTTCGGTGATGCCGCGCGCTCAAGGGCGGTTGCAGTTGGGGCCATGCTAACAGTTTTCGGCAGAGGACTGTTGCCGGCCAAGTCATTACGCCCGTGTTTCATCTTCCTGGCCAATGCGGAGGGGGCCGGGAAAACGCTGCTGGTCAAGTGTGCGACCGTGCCAGTATTGGGTTACGCGCCAGTCGGGACCAAGCCAAAAGACGAGGACGAAATGCGGAAGGCGCTACTCGCCGCCGTAGTCGAGGCTGCCCCCGTCATCTTCTTTGATAACGTGAAGGGGCACGTTGCTGGCGCGGCCCTGGAAGCGTTCCTGACTACTCAAGGAGTATGGGGGCAGAATCTTAGGGCTGACAGAGAACTTCCGTGGCGAAAACAACGCGGTCGTATTCATCACCGGAAACGGCTGCACCGTATCCCCGGATATGCGGCGGCGCAGCCTGTTTTGCGAGCTATTCCTTAAAGCCGAGCGCGCGGAAGACCGGGTATTCAAGAACAGACCTGGAAGTGCCGACCTTGCTTGAGCGGCGGTCTGAAATCCTGACGGCGCTTTGGGCGCTGATTCAGGAATGGGACAAGGACATGCGCCCGAAGCCATCCCGCAGCAATTCCAGCTTTGCGGACTGGTCTGAAATCATCGGCGGTATTGTTGAACACGCGGGCTACGGCTGCGCCGGAAACGCCGCAGATCGAAGCCGCAGCCGATCAAAATGGAACCGATATGCGGTCATTGATCAGGGCCATAGCAGACGGCGCCAAGCTCAAGGCGGTTCAGTTCGGGGATGTGGTGGAGACGGCCCGGGCCAACGGCCTATTCGATTGGCTCATTCCCGCAGAAGGCGACCTTGACGCCAAGGCCAAGCCAACCCTCGCCCGACTGCTCAAAAGCTACGACCGGCGCATCATCGGGAGCCACCGCTTCACGCTCTTGGGCAAAGGCGCAATCGGCGCTTTCAAGTGGAGGAATTAGTCCCATGAGCATGTCATGGTGTCATAGTCTGTCATGGTCTTTTGGTCTGTACAGGAAAAACACATTTCCCAGTACGTTGGAAACACCATGACACACCATAGCACCATGACACCCAAAGGAGAACCGGATCGTGAGTGAACCAAGCGCCAATCCGCTCGCCGTGTTCGATACCGAGACCGGCACAGTTGAGGTTGACCTGACTGGCGACCAGTTCCTTGCGGCTTGCGCGATGGACGATTGGAGGATTACGTCTTTTGAGCGCTCGCGGGAGCCCGGCTGCCAGTGGAGAGTCAGAGCCTCCCGCATCACCAGCAGCCCCGCCAGCGCGCCGGAGAGTAGGCAGCCATATCGAGACGACTGATATGGATGAACGCCGCAGAGCACGCGCAGCGCACAATCCTGGGCAGCGCTTGGGGATGGACAGGTGAGGGAGCATGGCGCGGGCCGGCAAGGCACGGCCTTGTTGCTAGCATATTTCATGCCAACTCCCCCCAAAGGAATCTCTTTGCCGGATTCTCAGTTCTGCTGGGATACCGATCCGACAGTCTCACGGGTGAGAAGCCCGCGAAAACGCGCTTCCTTCACAACAATTTATGAAAAAGCCCGATAAATCCATCAAAACCATCAAAACCATTAGCGCCGCCGGCCTGGCCGCGCTAGCGAACCTGACCGAGCGCCGCATCTATCAGTTGGTGCAAGAGAAACGGCTTCCAGCACCAGCGCATGGCCGTTTCCCAATGCCCGATGCGTTAAGCGGTTGTTTCAATTCTATCAGAGAGATAGCGAAACCCTCCAGAGAGAGAAGATGCTCAAGTGCTCGGCAGAGAGGAAGCTTCGCGAGCACGAGCTGGCCAAGACCGAAGGGGAGTATTTGAAGCGAGCCGACGTCTTTCGGGCAGTGGACGGAATCGGGAAGATCCTCAAGGCCGAGCTCGACAACCACCTGGAACTGCGCCTGCGCGTGGTCGCGCTTGAGCGCTTCCGCCAACGCCCAGCCACCCCGCCATTGACCCCGGAGCAACTGGCCTTCGTGGTCGAGACGTTCTGTGACCTCGGGCGCGAAGCTAACGCGATATCAAACAGGACCTGAAGGCGGCGCTCTATGCGACGGAGGCCGAGCCACAAGCCGACCAGACCCAGCCGGAAGAACGAGCTACGCCCGAAGCGCCGGCCCCTACCGAGCCGCGGGAATAGGCCGCTGCCGCCGTCAATGTGACTCTGCCGCACTTGAAATGACGTTCCAACCCACCGAGCATGTTGCATTCGACCTCGCAACCCACGGCGCCATCCAGACAACCGACTTCCCGATGGACGCCGTTGTGGATCGTTTGACGGTACGCCTCCGCAGACCGCGCCGGCAACTGAACTCGCCGGGGAAGTCCTGCACGCAATACTTCGCTGGGCGTGGCGCCGCGGCCAAGACCAGCGCTGGTACCCATGTGGCAGCTTTTCGGAAGTTCCTCGCATTAAGTGCAGCCCTGAGACCCGAGTTGTTTGATGGAAGGACTCTTGAGCAAATTGGACGCGACGCTGGTTGCACAAAGGCCAATTTGTCCAAAGCCGCGCTCCAGTTCACAACGCAATTTGGCCTGAAGTTCCGTCGCCAACACTCGGGCCGAGACAATATGCGTCGAGCCCGCGTGCTGTCCTATCAAAAACAGAAACGAAAACACGATGAACCTACACATTCCAACGCCCCCGCCTGACTTCGTCGTCGGCCCGGACGAACAGGAGGCAAATCTCTTGCGCGATGGCTATCCGATCCCAGGATGGAAACATACCTTGGCAAGGCCGGCAGACTCCGCCTCGCCGTGCTGGCCGCTAGCGTCTCTCGTGAAAGCCTGGCTGCCGTCGCCTTGAAGCATGGGGTCACAGCGGAAGCCTGCTACAAATACGCCCGGCGCGCCCGGGCGATTTTCCCGACGCTTCACACCGAAAAGTTGACTCCCAAACGAGAGTGACGCTTATGCTATCTGAATCAATCGCCGTACTCGCCGCGACCACCCCGCCGGGCGTGTCGAAAAAGGAAGCCTTGGCCCAGGTCAATTGCCGAATCACCATGCTGGAATCCCAACTTGGACTCAAGGCCCGGCTGATGCCCATCACCTCAACGTGCCCCGCGCCTCGCGCGGCTGAAGGAACTGGAAAGCCAACTCGCCGCGAAGGGCGCGCCGGCCACTACCGCCCTCACGCCCGCACACCCCGCGCCGGCCCGCCTCGCCGCCGCCCCGGTAGTCGCCGCCCCGATGGACGGACCACCCACTGTCTCCCTTGCGGACTTCTACCGAATGGACGCCGCGACGCGCGCGCAGTTTGCTGCCGATGGTGGCGCGCTCAGCCTGGCGGACTTCAATCGGCTCAGCCTCGCGGCCAAGAGCAAATTCTGTTTCGGCGGCGGGAAGGTCATTGACGACTTGCCCGCCAGCACCCGCAAGCTTTCAACCGCCGCCCGCAGCTTCGGCAATTCCTGAACCTCGCCATTTATGCCAAAAACCATCACACCCCTCGTTAGCGCAGTTGAAAAAGTCATCGCCCAGCATCGGGACGTCGTCAACGCGGCAGAGGGCAGAAGGCTGCTACCGAACGTCTCGCCCTGGCCGCCAAACATGTGGCCGACCAAGCCGCGCTCGAACCCGTAGCCCAGGCCGCCGCAGCCCTCGCGAACAGGCTCACCGAATTGACCTCACGGCGCGATGCGCTGCTTGGGGAACTACGGATTGGCCGAGGCCAACTTGCCCAGCAGGAAGTCATTGCTTCCGAGTGGCGCCGCCTTGCCATTGGTAACTTCGGCCATCCTCTTGTCGAGTCCAGCCCGGGCGCGTTCTTGTCCTTGCTCACGGCGCGCCCGCATGGGCTGGTCGCGTTGACCATCCTTCCTTGGTTGCAAACCTGGCTGACCGAAAAGCATGAGGCCCTGGAAGCCACTGAGAACGAGATTGCCGAGCTTGCCGCGTTGGCCAAGCCCCCGACGAAATAACTTCGCGCGCCGTGCCCGCACCACGGCACCGCCAACCCGCCCGGAGGCTTAAAATTTTCTACTTCGGGCGGGTTTTGATTTATGGCCGAATCTGATTACATCCTCGCAGGTTTCCGCGAAATGACCACCAGCGACGTGCAGGGCGGAACTTGCTAATTCCCCGCGTCGGCTCCCGGCATCGTGTTCCCCTGCACGGTAGGAGTGTTCACGCTTGAAAATCCTCTGCTGGCTGCTGGTGGTGGGCGTACTCCCCGGCTAATGGGCATTCTGGAAATTGCGGAGGAGGATGTCCCCGATGGTCTCACCTTGACGATCTCCACTGGGCAACTTCTCGACGTGACGGACGGCACCGGCATATTGAGGCACTGCAAGATTGCCTCATGGATCAATTTCGGCCCCCTCTGGCAGATAACCGTTGTGGATCTAACCAAGGGGCCTGACAGGATTGCGGCCAGCCAAGAGCCCGGCGGCGAAGCGCGGAAATGATTTCGAGCTGCGAGCCAACACACAGCGTATTGCCATAGGGCGAGGTGGCTCCTGTCAGAAGTTTTCCGCCGCGCGCCCCGTTTCCCTTTTTAGTCGCCGCCTATCCACTTGCCAAAAGCGCAATACGCCATCTTAATCAAGTCTGGTCTGATTTCGTCTTCCGAGCCCCGCCAAAGTCAACGCCGAATGAGACAAGTTCGGAAAATCGTCTGCTCTTGCGAAATCTTGCAAGCTTTTTGGTTATCCGAGTCCGTTTAGCGTCCAAGAATCCAAGCCGGGTGACGGTGGCGTCTCCACAGATATCATGCTGGATCATGTCCAGCTTTGCTTCGATAAGATTGAGGCGATTTAATACCACAAGCATCATAGCCTCCATGCTATATTCGTATGAATTCGATTTCTTATTGGTGCGTGTTTTCATTTGTTCCATCCAGCAAACCCCTTCCCGTCGCCACATGCAAGCCAACTTCCCATGCGTTCGGGGCCAACAAAAAGGCGTAGCCGGTGAAGCTGCGGCGTGATGGTCCAGAACGAAGTCAATAGCTCACCAGCCAAGAGCCCGGCGCCCGATTTACCCCCACCATCCGGTAAGCCCCCAGTCCTCAAAGCCTCTCCAATCGAATCCTGGCGCTACGTTTTCCAGCCCCAGGGCCGGGAATGCCCCAGGACGCGCCGGGGGCCGTGGCCGCATAGACTGGACGTTGGAGCCTCGAATCGCCCAGCCTCGCCAGCGCAGCGAACGCCGGCAGGGGACAGAAGCAGTATGGCGACTGGCATGTTCCGCTGCGGCCGTACAGCAAAAGGGCGCCGCGGGTGATGCGGCGCCGTGATCGTCCAGAACGAAGTCAGAAGGTGACCAACCAACTACCGGGCGCATCCCGGTCTGGCCGAGCCTCCCGGAGCAGTCCCCGCGCCGTCAATCCGTAAGCCTCAACTTTGATCACCGACCCGACCCGCACGCGGTCAAAGCGGCTACGTAGCGCAATCCGCCCGCGCCTCTCTCCGCTCGTCACCGTCTGCCCGGCATTGCGCCTCCCGGTCCATTGGTCCAAGCCCGACCACCCGGCAGTAATAGACCTGGGCTCCTCGCTTCTGCATTTGAACCAGGGGACACCCCAGGGCGCGTCCAGACCGCTCCCCGGCAACCACACCCTCACGCCCGCCGCCGGCAAGACTGCGCTCAGGAAGGCGCCCCCGGCAGCCCACAGCGGGCCGGGGCAGGTTCATGCCATCCAGTATCACCAAGCGCTTTAGAGGCGCAGCGGGCGCAAGTCCTGCCCCCTGTCCTTCAACACGTCGAACGCGAAAGAAGCGTACCATCGCACATCAATTCGCCCGCGACGGTAGCATGGAGAAGATATCCTCGACGTGCCAGCGACCGTCCAGCTTCTCCTCGTAGCGCCAGCCGTTGCCGGCCTGCCAGCGCGAACCACATCGGCCAAGGGGATAGACTCGGATTATCGGTTTGCGTATTCATGATAGAGAGGCCCCAGGGACCTGCCCCGGGGCCGTGACTGTTCGGCCTTACATCGCGGATTCACACCCTATGAGCCGCTGAAAAGCAAGGTCCATGAGAACGCTCCTGCCCTGCATCGGCGTGAGTCCATGCTCCTTTGCGATCTGGCCGGCCAGCGCGTGCATTTTGGCCGCGACTGTCCTTCGACAGATTGAACCGCTGGAGCGGTATCGCGGGTGAGCCCGATAATGCTCTACCGTCGCGACCACCGCCTTGTGGTTGAATTCGGGTTTCAGTGGTTTCCGCTGCCCGAGGGGCCGCGCTGTTTGATTCGTGGTGGTAGTTGTCATGCTCTTGTTTTTACGAAGCCCCGGCGCCCCCGAAACGCTGACCTGAGGTTGCGAATACCTCGCATCTTGGGGGGCCGGGGAGAGTGTTCTTTGGTTCGCATTTTTGGGAGCCGGTCAAGGCTCTGCATACAAATATGATACAAATAGCGCACAGTATGCAAGCGAATTCTGTTGTTTCTTTTAGCCCGGGGAAAGCAACCTGCCCAAGTGAAATCAGAACGCGGCAAGAGCAAGGTCAAGCCCAGCAAGGTCACTATTCCTTTCAGGGCAACAGAGGCTTTCCGCGATGCCCTGCAAGCAAAGGTGAAGGCCGAAGGCCGCGACGTGTCCAAGCTGGTGCGGATGCTGTTGCGCGAACGCTATCCTGACTTGCCAGAAGAATAAGGCCCCAGGATGCCCCAGAGCGCGCCGGGCCATCCGCTGCGGTGGATTGGACCTCCTCGCCTCGAATCGTGGCAGGGACAAGGCAGGGGCGAGCGGGGGATTGTGTCCTGACGATCACCAGCGAGAGCGCACCCGCAATTCTGAGCCCGTTCACGATCACCGGTTGCCCCGGGCGCGACGTTTCCGGGGCGGGTGGTATGCGGACGGGGGGTAAACGTCTCAGGGCAATTACGGAAGGCTTGCACAATAATGCGCGATACGCGCTCTGTGCTTGTACTTGTACTCTTTTCCGCCAAATATCCCTTGTTTCGCGTGTTTCGGCGCACTTTAGCTGAACCACGTGGTTTCACCGCCCGAGTCTGGCGCAAAACCCGGCCGCAGGCAAACTCTGTTACTCTTTGAGCAGGGCCTCGATGAGCCGGGTCATTTTGGCCTCGCCCTTGGCGCCGTGGTAACCGAGTTCACCTTCCCAGCCATATCGGGCGCGGCCCTGCTTATCAATCAGGCAAATGGCGGGCCAGGCGTGCTGGCGCCAGCGATTCCAGTTCCGACGATCTGAATCAATGAGCACCGGGTAAGTGATACCCAGCTCCTTTACCTTCCGGGCAACATTGGCCGGGTTGCGTTCGGCCTCGGTTTCCGGGCTGTGGATGCCGATCACCACGACGCCTGCGGCGGCAAAACGCTTCTGCCAGCGCGCATAAGCCGGCAGGTTGTGGCGGCAATTGATGCAGCCGTAAGTCCAAAAGTGAATAATGGTGACTTTGCCCTTCCGGGAGGCGAGCGTGAGCTGGTCGCCCTTCGGCAGGTTGAGCCAGGCATTGCCACTCAACTCCGGGGCGGCGAGGCCCGCCGCCGGTGGCGAAGCTTCGCGCGCGAGGCAGAAATTCACCACTGACCCCGTCAGGCCAAGGCTGGCGAGGACCATCAACCAGAGCGCGGCGACCCTTCGTGTTGCCAGCCCGTCCACGGGCACAGAAACGGAGCCCTTAGACATGCATCGAAGGCGGAGGCACAGCGCGGTTACCGGGCGGCTCCGCGTGGCCAACGGGCAATGGGCAGCCGTCTTGCAACCCACACAGCTCCGGCAATATCGGCAGGGCAATCTCGGTGTCCAAATAATCGCACCGCAAGGCGATCTCCGTTTCAGTTAGCGTTTGGACGAGGGCGAGCTTCGCGGCAGCCGCGACGCTGGGGAATTCCAGCGCCTGATCCGGGTTGGCCGTCAGTTCCCCTGCGTCACGATAATAGAGGTCTGTCCCTCGAGTCTTCAGCAACACTCTCATCTAACGCGCTATTCTTAGTGCGCTACTTTATCGCTCGACTGCGGAATTGCCTATGGGGTGTTCGCCCCATGTCGCCAGGTTGGCGGAGATGGGTTTCGGCGCGGAATCGAGCGCCCGGGCTGAAAGGCTTTAGCGTAGCCTTGCGGCACTGGTGGACGAAGTCCTAAATTGAATTAGTGTTTAAATGATCTGTAACACCGGGCTATGACTTATCATTCAGAATACCTGGCCGAGAAAGGCCTGATCCTTGTCACGCAAGCGGGCGAAACGCGCTACGCCGACCTGATGGAGGTAGCGCCCCACTTGGCCCGCCTGATGGAGGCACACGCTACGAACCTCGCGGTGATTGACCTGCGGAGCGCTGCATTACACCTCTCCGTGCCGGAACTGTATTTCGTGACGAAGCGCCTGCCCGAGCTTGGCCTGCTGGCAGGAAGTCGGCTCGCTTTGGTCTGTCCCAGCACATGGGGCAACCAGGAGCTGTACGACTTTTATTCGCTGGCGGCGCGACAGCGGGGCTATCGCACGAGAGTGTTCGAAACACCGGAGGCGGCCGAGGGCTGGTTGCTGGAGGGACCGCACCCTGAGGCGGATGGTAAACAGCCGTAGGTGCGCCGCATCGTGCCAGAGCGTTGGAGCGTCGAGGCGAGGTCGGTGACCGCGCGTGTTGCGCTCCGATGCCGTATGGGCTGACTGGGGCTACGCGCTAAGCCGGGAGCGGACCGGCGCTCGGGCCTCCAGGAGCATTGGCGTGCAGAGCTTTCAGGACGGCGCATAGGGTGGAGAGTCTGGGCATGGCCACGCCTGCCTGGGTGGCTTGCCGGAGCGGCTCCAGGAAGAGGCTCTGTAATTCCAACGGCTGGCCACGCTCGAAGTCAATCAGTGTGGAAGCCCTATAGGCGCCCATGCTCCGTGTCCGCTCGATTAGCCGCTCGGCAAAAGCGTCAGGCACATCAAGTCCCAGGGCGCGTGCGGCGGCGATCACCTCAAGCATTAGCTCCCGGACCAGTCGGGCCCAGCGCGCGTCGGTCAGGAGCTCGTTGGTGGGCAGGCAGGGGAGGAGCTGTGAGGGGACCTTGACCGAGGCTGACGAGGCTGGGTCAGCGCGAGGCTGCTCGAAGGCATCGAAGCCGGCGGCGCCGGCCACGCCGAGCCCGTTGAATGGGATATTCCAAACCAGCTTTTGCCAGTGAGCCCTTGCCAGGTCCTCGGCTACGGTACAGGGCACGCCCGCTTCGCCGAGTCGGTTCGCGAGTTCTTGGGTGCGTCTCTCGGGCGGGCGCTGAAACTCACCCAGAACCACCTGCCCGTAGCCGAGATGCTGGATAACACCCGGCGCGATGCGGTTCAAGCAGACGAAGCACAGCCCGCCCAGGATTTGCTCCGCGGGGAAAAGGCGCGCGAGCTGCTCTTCGTTGCCTAAACCGTTCTGGAGGGTCACCACTGCGGAGGCCGGACCGACGAGGGGTGGGAGCAGTTTGGCGAACTCCTCGTTGGCCGTAGTTTTCAGCCCGATGAGGACCAGCTCCACGGGGCCGATTTCCACCGGGATTCGGGCACAACGCGGGCAGGACTTGGAAATCGCCGTCCGCGCTGCGGATTTGGACGCCACGGTGTCGCACCGCTTCGTAATCGGAACGCAGCAGGAAATGAACCTCGTGCCCGGCGCGCGCCAGTTTGGCGCCGTAGAAGCTCCCGACCGCTCCGCAGCCAACGACCGCGACTTTCATGGGAGGCAGAAACGTTGGAAGGGTGGAATTATGGAAGGATGGAATGGTGGAATGGTGGAATGATGGAAGGGTGGAATAATGGAATAATGGAATGGTGGATTAATAATGGGTTCGCGGGGTAGAACCGTCCTGGCGGGGCATACTGTCGTGCCGACCTTCCCTTCTTCCAACTCGCCCCTGCCGCGTCAATGCACCAATCCATCATTCCACCATTCCATCATTCCACCATTCCACCATTCCACCATTCCATCATTCCACCATTCCACCATTCCACCATTCCACCATTCCACCATTCCACCATTCCGTTCCCCTCGCCCCCCAACGAAAAAGGCACCCTGACGATGGGGCAGGGTGCCTGTGGGGAAAGCGGGTGGTTACTTGGCGCCGAGGATGGCGTCCTTGGCGGCTTTGGCGACGCGGAACTTCACGACGCGTTTGGCGGGAATTTGGATCTGTTCGCCGGTGGCCGGGTTGCGGCCAATGCGGGCGGCGCGATTTACCAGGACGAGCTTGCCCAGTCCAGGCAGGGTGAAAGTGTTCTTGGCCTGCTTGTAGGCCAGATCGCAGATAGTCTCGAGGATCTCGACAGCCTGCTTCTTGGTGATCCCGTTCTTGTCAGCGATTGCGGCGGCGATCTGTGATTTAGAGAGTGCTTTTGCCATAGTCCGTGTAGTGTGTTGATGTTGTTTGGTTATTGGCTAAAGTCTTTCGACTTGGCCTGAATTAAAGCTCTTTGGCCGAGTGGCGCAAGCGGAAAATGATATATTTCTTAAGGAAAACTGATGGGGTCCGCCCCGGCAGGGCAGGCGCTCGCACCGGGGCTTGACTTCAAGTCCCGTTCAACCAACATCCGCGCGTGGCCCTCTTCACTATCCAGAACGAGTTCCGCTACGAGATCGTGCGCAAGATCTTCGAAGGCGGCATGGGGATCGTGTATGAAGCCGAGCAGCACGGCGCGCGCGAATTCGTCAAACGCATCGCCATCAAGGTCATCCGCCAGAACTACGCCGACCAGAAGCAGTTCATCGAGAACTTCATCGGCGAAGCCAAGCTGGTGGCCGATCTGATCCATACCAACATCGTCCAGACCTATCACCTGGGCGAGACCAACGGGGTCTATTTCATTGCCATGGAGCTGATCCGCGGGGTGAACCTCGAGCAGTTCGCCCAGCAATTGGCCGACCGGCGGCGGGTGCTGCCCAAGGAACTGGCGGTGTTCATCGTCAGCCGCGTGGCGCGCGGCCTGGCCTACGCCCACGCCAAGACCGACAAAGACGGCAAGCCGCTCGGGCCTCGTCCACCGCGACGTGAGCTTCAAGAACATCATGATCGCCTTCGAAGGCGACGTGAAGCTGACCGACTTCGGCATCGCCAAGGCGCGCGGTTTCCTGGTGGACAACGAAGGCGAAGTGGTGGCGGGCAAGGCCGATTACATGAGCCCCGAGCAGGCGGATTTCCAGATCACCGACCAGCGGTCGGACCTGTTCTCCGCCGGTGTCGTGCTGGCGCACCTGCTGCTCGGGAAGAACATCTTCAAGGGCGCCACCGCCGGAGGAATCCCGCCAGCGCATGATCAGCCTGCCCATCCCGGATTTCCGCTCGCTGGATACGCGCGTGGACGACCGGCTGAACGAGATCCTCCACCGCGCGCTGGTCGCGCGACCTTGAGCCAGCGGTATCAGAGCGGCGATGAGCTGCTCTATGATCTGGAGCACTACATCTACCACTCGGGCTACGGTCCGACGAACGAGACGCTGGGCAAGTTCATCCGGGAGTTGTTTGGCCAGGCAGTGCCGCCCGCTGCGACTCAAGCCGTCACCGGCAGCACCAAGCATCTCAAACGCACCACGCGGCATCGGCCAAGAGTCGAGCGGCACGCTTCGGCAGAGGCGCCGGCGCGGATCATGCATGATCCAAGCCAGCATGAGTGATCGAATCGTCAAGGTGGCTTGATCCAGGCCGCCTGTTCGCCCGACCCCGCCGCGAACCTGGAGAATACTCTGGCCGCGGCCGAACGCGCCGCCAAGCACGGCGCCCAGATCATCTGCACGCAGGAGCTGTTTCGCTCGCAGTACTTCTGCCAGTCCGAGGACCACCAGCAGCTTCCAACTGGCCGAGCCAATTCCCGGGCCCACCACGCAAGCCTTCCAAGCACTCGGCGAAGACGAAGCAGGTGGTGATGATCGCCTCCCTGTTCGAGAAGCGCACCGCCGGGCTCTACCACAACACGGCGGCGGTCATTGACGCCGATGGCTCGCTGCTGGGCATCTATCGCAAGATGCACATCCCGGACGACCCGCTGTATTACGAGAAGTTCTATTTCACCCCGGGCGACCTCGGCTTCCGCGCCTGGCAGACCCGCTACGGCAAGATCGGCGTGCTGATCTGCTGGGACCAATGGTATCCCGAGGCTGCGCGCCTGACCGCGCTGCAAGGCGCGGAGATTCTGTTCTACCCCACCGCCATCGGCTGGCATCCGCGCGAGAAAGCGGAGCTTGGCGAGCGGCAACATTCCGCCTGGGAAACCGTCCAGCGCGGCCACGCCATCGCCAACGGCTGCTACGTCGCCGTGCCCAACCGCGTCGGGCATGAACGGCTCGCGGGCGACGGGCATCGAGTTCTGGGGCCAAAGCTTTGTCGCCGGCACCTCGGGCGAAATCCTTGCCAAAGCCGGCGCGCGCGGAAAGCGAGACCCTGGTCGTGCCGCTCGACCTCGGCAAGGTGGATGACACGCGCACCCACTGGCCCTTCCTGCGCGACCGCCGGATTGACGCCTACGCCGGGCCTGACCCAGCGGCTGACTTGATTGAAGACGGTCTGGATCACTGGCGCTGGCGGGCTGATCGGCAGTTACCTGGTCCGAAGCGCGCCGCGCTTTGCACCGGACGCGACCGTGGTCGCCCTCACTCGCGACCGCCTGGACCTGACCGACGCTTCCGCCGTGCGCGCCGAGTTTCGCCGGCAGGCAACCGCAGCTCGTCATCCACTGCGCCGCGCTCAGCCGGAGCCCGGACTGCCAGGCCAACCCCGCGCTCGCCCGCAAGCTCAATGTCGAAGTCACTGCCCTGCTCGCGGAGTTGGCGGCGGACATTCCGCTCTTCTTCCTCTCCACCGATTTGGTCTTCGATGGGCGGGCCGGCAATTACGACGAGACGGCGCAGTCAATCCGCTGAGTGTGTATGCCGAAACCAAGGTCGCGGCGGAGCAATTCGTGCTGGCCAACCCGAGGCACACCGTCATTCGCACTTCCCTGAACGGCGGCACCTCGCCTACGGGCGACCGCGGGTTCAACGAGCAGATGCGCCGGGCCTGGCAAGCCGGGCGAGACGCTTGCAGCCTGTTCACCGACGAATTCCGCTCGCCCATTCCGGCAGAGGTCACGGCGCGGGCGATTTGGGAGTTGGCGGCCCTAAACCGACCCGGCCTTTATCACGTCGCCGGCAGCGAGCGGCTCTCCCGCTGGCAAATCGGCCAACTGCTCGCCGCGCGCTGGCCGCTACTCCAGCCCCGAATCGAGGCCGCCTCGCTGAAGGAATACCAGGGCGCACCGCGCGCACCGGACACCTCGCTCAACTGCGCCAAGGCCCAGCAACTCCTGTCGTTCCGGCTGCCCGGACTGACTGAGTGGCTTTCGGCTCACCCAGCCGAGGCGTTTTAGCACATGTGCTCGATGATGTTGTCGCCGAACTGGGAGCACTTGATCTCCGTGGCGCCGGCCATCTGGCGGGCGAAGTCGTAGGTGACCCGCTTGGAGCTGATGGCGCCGTTCAGGCCTTTGAGGATCAGGTCGGCGGCCTCGTCCCAGCCCAGGTAACGGAACATCATTTCGCCGCTGAGCACGACGCTGCCCGGGTTCACCTTGTCCTGGTTCGCGTATTTCGGCGCGGTGCCGTGCGTGGCCTCGAAGATGGCGTGGCCGGAGACGTAGTTGATGTTGCCGCCGGGCGCGATGCCGATGCCGCCGACCTGCGCCGCCAGCGCGTCGCTCAGGTAATCGCCGTTCAGGTTGAGCGTGGCAATCACGTCAAATTCCTCGGGCCGCGTGAGCACCTGCTGGAGGGTGATGTCCGCAATGGCATCCTTGATGACGATGCCCTGCGGCATCTTGCACCACGGGCCGCCGTCCACTTCCACCGCGCCGAACTCACGCTTGGCCAGCTCATAGCCCAATCGCGGAAGGCGCCTTCGGTGTATTTCATGATGTTGCCCTTGTGGACAATCGTGAGGCTCTTGCGCTTTTGCTGCACGGCGTATTGGATGGCCGCGCGGACCAGGCGCTCGGTGCCCGGCTTGCTGACCGGCTTGATGCCGATGCCGATCTGGTCGGCAGCCTCCTTGCCAAACCGAATCTTCTTGAGCGCCGCCGGCAGCTCCCGCTGCGATGAACTCCAGGATCTTCTTCGCCTCGGGGCTGCCGGCCTGGTAGTCAATGCCGGCATAGATGTCCTCCGTGTTCTCGCGGAAGATGACCATGTTCACCTTCTCCGGGTGCTTCACCGGCGAAGGCACGCCCTGGAAATACTGGACCGGGCGCAGGCACACGTAGAGGTCCAGCATCTGCCGCAAGGCGACATTGAGCGAGCGGATGCCGCCGCCGACCGGCGTGGTCAACGGACCCTTGATGCCGACCAGGAACTCCTTGAACGCCTCGACGGTGTCGTCCGGCAGCCAGTTGTCGAACTTGTTCTTGGCCGTCTCGCCGGCATAGACCTCGAACCAGGCGATCTTGCGCTTGCCGCCGTAGGCCTTTTGCACCGCGGCATCGAACACCCGCTGGCTGGCGGCCCAGATGTCCGGGCCGGTGCCGTCACCGCGGATGAAAGGGAGGACAGGATTGTCGGGGACATTCAGCTTTCCGTTCTGGATGGAGATTTTGCCGCCGCTGGGCGGGGTGACGTCTTTATAAGGCATGGTCGTTAGCTATATTGATTTGCTGTATCTACACAGGTAACGACAGGCGGGCGGAAACTCAAGAATAGAAATGCCCAGCTGGTCCAGCCGGCCAGGACAGAATTCGCCGAGCTACCGACCGCGCGGTCACCGGCTGGCGATACGCTCTGGCGGTCGGGACGGCATCGGCGAATTCGGCGCGCACCCGGGCGACCGTGTTCTCCACCGTGAGGCCGTATTTGCGCCGGAGGTCTTCGACGGTCGTGGCGTGCTCGATGAAGCGATCGGGCCAGCCGACTCTGGATGACCGGGGTCGTGATCCGCTTTTCGGCGAACAACTCCAGCACCGCGCTGCCGTAGCCGCCCATCAACACGTGGTCTTCCAGTGTCACGACCACGTCCGCCGCCCGGCCGAAGAACTCGGTCAGCCCGGCATCCAGCGGCTTGACGAAGCGGGGGTTGATGATGGCAACGTCATAATCCTCAGCGGCCAATTGCGCCGCGGCCTTGCGCCCGAGCGCCATCATATTGCCGAGCGGGAAAAGGGCGACCTTGCGCCCGCCGTTGTTCGAGAAACTCTGGATGACCTCGGCCTTGCCGATCTCGATCCGGCTGGGCTGCTCCTTGATCGGCACACCTTCCGCCGGCCCGCGCGGATAACGAATGAAGGCCGGATGCCGCTGGTGCGTCGCCGTGAACATCATATCCACCAGCTCATCTTCGTCCTTGGGCGCCATGGCAATGCAGTTCGGCACCGAACGGACGTAGGAGATATCGAACAGGCCGTGGTGCGTGGGACCATCCTGCGCCGAGAGGCCCGCGCGGTCCATGCAGAAGATGACCGGCAAGTCCTGCAGGGCCGCGTCGTGGACGATGCAATCGTAAGCGCGCTGGAGAAAGGTCGAGTAGATCGCGCAGACCGGGCGGAAGCCCATGGTGGCCATGCCGCAGGCGAACAGGACGGCGTGTTCCTCCGCGATGCCCACATCGTAATAGCGGTTGGGCATCGCCTTCTCCAGAAGCTTGAGGCCGGTGCCGCTGGGCATGGCAGCGGTAATGCCGACGATGGTGTTATCCTGCTGGCAAAGCTTGACCATGGTCTGGCCGAACACGTCCTGCCAGTTCGGCGGCGTGCCCGGCTTGGCGGGCAGTGTGGCTCCGGTGGCGGCATCGTAGGGGCCGAGGCCGTGGAACTTCTCGGGATTCTTGAGCGCGGCCTCGTAGCCCTTGCCTTTCTGGGTCAGCACGTGGATGACGATGGGGCGGTCGCAGGTCTTGGCGAACTCCAGCGTGCTGATGAGCAGCGGCAGGTTGTGGCCGTCAATCGGGCCCAGGTAGCGCATCCCCATCTCCTCGAAAATCAGGCTGCTGCCATAGCCGCCGCGGCCGTCCACTTCCATTCCGCTCGGGCTGGGTTTAAGGCCGAACTCCGTCAACGCGCCCTTGAAACCTTCTTCGGCCTTGTGGGCGAGTTTCAGGGCCACTTCGCCTTTGGGCAGGCGCCGCAGGAACCGCTCGAAATCCCGGGCCAGCTTGTTGTAGGAGGGATGGGTGATGAGGCGATTGAGGTAGGTGGAGATGGCGCCGACGTTCTTGGCGATGCCCCATTCGTTGTCGTTGAGGATGCCGATGAACTTCTGTGTGGTATGGGCGATGTTGTTCATCGCCTCGAACGAAATGCCGTTGGTCAGGGCCGCATCGCCAAAGATGGCCACCACGTTCTCATCGGTGCCGCGCTGATCGCGGGCCGCGGCGATGCCCAGCGCGGCGGAGAGCGCGGTCCCGGCGTGCGCCGCGCCGTAGCAATCGTGCTCGCTTTCCGAGCGCAGCGCAAACCCGCACAGTCCGCCGGTGCTGCGGATGGTATCAAAGCGGCCCTTGCGGCCGGTCAACAGCTTGTGGACGTAAATCTGGTGGCTGACGTCCCAGATAAACTTGTCCTTGGGGGTATTGAAAACGTAGTGCAGCGCCAGGGTCAGCTCGACCACCCCGAGGTTTGGCCCCAGGTGTCCGCCGTTCTTGGCCAGCACGGTGATGAGTTCATGTCGGATCTCCTCGGCCAAACGCTGCAATTGATCCAGCGTCAGCTTTTTGACGTGCATCGGGCTGTCCACCATCTCGAGATATTGGCTCATGATCAGGGTGCAAGTATTGGAGTGATGGGATACTAGGGCGCCGGAGTCAAGACGCGTCCGCGCCGGTGCGCCATTTTTCTATTCGGCTGAACCCCCCGGTTCGGCCAGCGGTTTCAGCTTCATTTCCCCCGCCGAAGTCCGTTCCAACTGCTGGATCTTGAGCTCGGCTTCCGCCAATTTGGTCTGGCAGACCTTAGCCAGGCGCGTGCCTTCCTCGTATTTGGCCAGCAAGGTTTCCAATGGCAAATCCTCTCCCTCCATCGTGGAGACGATGGTTTCCAGCTTCTTCAAAGCGTCCTCAAACGGCAGACTGACAGCTTTGGCGGGGTCATTTTGTCCCGCGTTCTTAGGAGCACTCGGCATAAGAGGAGACTAGGACAATTCCCCCCGCGCGTCCAGTTTGGAGTTGTTGACGCGGCGGGAGCGAGATGCCGTTGCCGCGGTTCGTCACGCCCGAATATGGGGTGTACACCCCATTGCACCCGCTATCCTCTGGGTGACAGTCCTGTGAAACTGGCCAGATGGGATGAAAGTGCTTCTACGACACGCGGGAATCGGCCTGTATTATGCGGGCCGCAAGCATTGGGTGGGTAATCCGTCCTCGGCGTTGAATCTGGAATCCATCGAGCGGGCGGCTGAGCTGAGCCGTGTGGAATCCTTTGAGGCTATGGAAGTACTGGTGACTTACGAAGACATGCCTGACTGCGACCTGGTTCTTCCCCTCGCGCGGAAGAAGCCGGCCTCGGGCGAGGGGTCGAAAGCCGCCGCCTGACCCGAACCGACCCCACCCCGGTTGAAACCGGCGCGCAGCGCGGGCCTCCAGCGTAACGCGCCCGATCCGCTCTGGAGCGTCCCTGCCCCTGCTGGCCACCCGGTAGCCTAGCGGCATGGTGTACAGATGGCGTACAGATGGCGTACAGATGGTGTACACGAATACTTGCGAGCCACCCACCCTGCACCCACGGGCCACCCGCGCGCTACCTTCAATCTCCCAGCCGGGGCGACTCTTGAGGCGCCACTGCTTGCTTTCCTCTCTGAGGTCGTTTGGGGTTGGGGGCTTTGGCGATAAAGGAGAACAACCCAGCCCGTGACAGCGGCGGGCTAGTCCGTCCAAACCACGCCCGAATCCACTTTTCGCTTCTCAACCCGCAGTTGGTGTGGCATAACGCAAGTAGGAACAAAGCGCATGTACAACAAGACTGAAGGCAGGCCTATTGAGATTCTGCTGGTGGAGGATAGCCCCAGTGACACCGATCTAACCCTTGAAGCGTTGCGCGATTTCAAGGTGCGCAATCACGTTAATGTAGTTGAGGACGGGGTGCAGGCGTTGCAGTTTCTGCACCGGCAAGGGTCCTTTGCCCAGGCGCCGCGGCCGGACCTGATCATGCTGGACCTGAACCTGCCGCGCAAAGACGGGCGGCAAGTCCTGTCCGAGATCAAGGCCGACGAGGACTTGCGCACGATCCCCGTCGTGGTTCTGACCACCTCACGCGCGGAGCAGGATATCCTGCGCGCTTACGAACTCAACGCTAACTGCTACATCACCAAGCCGGTTGATTTCAACCAGTTCCTGGACGTGGTGCGCTCCATTGAGTCGTTCTGGCTGTGCGTCGTGACGCTGCCCTCGGCGACGCAGGCGGGGGGCTAAATCTAACAGTCAGGAGCGGCTATGCTGGTGGCGCCGGTAAGAATTCTGCTGGTCGAGGACAGCCCTTCGGATGCGGCGCTGCTGCAGGAATCGCTCAGCGAGATCGCGCGCGGGGAATTCGAGTTCACTCACGTGGAATGCTGGGCCGATGCGGGCCAACAGTTGGAGCAACATACGTTCGATGTCCTGCTGCTCGATCTGTCCCTGCCGGACGTCACTGGCCGGGAAACGTTCCTGCGCGCGCGCGGCGAGGCACCGCACCTGCCGATCGTCGTGCTGACCGGGGAGACGAACGAGTCATTAGGCCTGGAGGCTGTGCGCCACGGCATCCAGGACTATCTGATTAAAGGCCAGGCTTACAGCCGGCAGACGGCCCGGGCGATTCGTTACGCTATCGAGCGCAAGCAGGTCGAGGAAACGCTGAGCCAGACGGAGCGGGCTTTGCGCGAAAGCGAGCGGCAGTTGCGCCAGTGGAACTCGGAATTGGAGCGGCGCGTGGCCGAACGCACTACGACGCTGGCGGAGACCATCAGCGACCTGGAGGATTTTTCGTACAGCATCACCCACGACCTGCGCGCGCCGTTGCGGGCGATCCGGTCCTTTGCGCAAATTCTGGGCGAGGAGTGTCTGGCCTGTGGCCGGCCCAAGGCGCAGGAACATATTCACCGCATCACTGGCGCCGCCGCGCGCATGGACAAGCTTATCCAGGACGTGCTGCAATACAGCCGGCTGGCGCGCACGGAACTGCACCTGGCATCTGTGGACGTCGGGGCGCTCCTCCGCGGTATCATCGAAACCTACCCGGCGTTTCAGTCCCCTCAGGTCGAGATTCAAATCGAAGGGGCCTTGCCCTGCGTGCTGGGCAACGAAGCCGCCCTGACCCAATGCTTTTCCAACCTGCTGGGCAACGCGGTCAAGTTCGTCGCCCCCGGCACTCGGCCGCGGGTACGCATTTGGGCCGAACAGAGGGAAGGGGCGAAGTCCGAAGTCCGCAATACCGAAGCCCGAACAGCCGGCAACGGGAGCCGGCATCGGCCACCAGGCATCACGGATCACATCCCACGCAGTCCTCGTCCCTCCCGCCCGTCCGCCTCTGGTTTGCCGATAACGGTCTGGGTGTTCCGAAAGAGGCGCAGGAGCGCATCTTCAAGATGTTCCAGCGTCTGGACAAAGCTTATGAGGGGACGGGAGTGGGCCTCACAGTGGTGCGCAAGGCGGTCGAGAAGATGGGAGGCAAGATTGGGCTGGAGTCCGAGCCGGGGCAGGGGAGCCGGTTTTGGGTCGAACTAAAGGCTGTGGGAGGCGGAGAATGACGGCGAATTCTCAGGCGCTTGAAATGAACTCGGTTTCCATCCTTTATGTGGAAGACGAAGAGGCGGATGTGCTGCTGCTCCAGCACGTCCTGAGCAAGGCCGGCATCTCCAACCCGCTGCAGACGGTGAAGGATGGGAAGCTGGCAAGGGATTACCTGGCAGGCGACGGACCGTTCGCCGACCGCAAGCGGTATCCATTGCCCGGCCTGGTGCTGCTGGACCTGAATCTGCCCTATTGGTCCGGCTTCGAAGTGTTGGCATGGGTCCGCCAACAGCCGCACCTTCGGCGAGTGCCGGTGGTCGTCTTTTCCTCGTCCAGCCGGCCCGATGACATCGCCCGGGCGTATGACGCCGGCGCCAATGGGTACCTGGTCAAGCCCAACGCGCTGGCCGACCTGACCACACTGGTCCTGGCTGTGCGCGACTTCTGGCTGCTGCACAACCGGCTGCCCGTACGGCTGGGCGCCAAACCCCCAGGCTCATGACTACGGGAGTCGTAGAAATTCTGCTCGTGGAAGACAGCCCATCGGACGCTGTCTTGTTGCAGGAGTCCCTGTTGGAGCAGGCGGCGGGCAGTTTCAGATTCACGCATGTCGAGTGTTGGGCGGAGGCGGCCGCCCACTTGCAGGAGCGGTCCTTTGACGTGCTGTTGCTGGATTTGTCTTTGCCGGATAGCAGCGGACGTGACACGTTCGTCCGCGCGCGGGCGGCGGCGCCGCATCTGCCCATCGTGGTGCTGACCGGCCAGACAGATGAGGCAGTGGGGCTTGAGGCCGTCCGGCACGGCATCCAGGATTACCTGATCAAGGGCCAGGCCTTTGGGCAGCACACAGCGCGGGCAATTCGCTATGCCATCGAACGCCAACAGGCCGAAACGCGCGCTCAGGCAGGCCGAGGCCAACCTCCAGCGGGAGCGGGATCAACTGGAAGTGCATGTCCGGGAACGGACCGCCGAGTTGGCCCAGACCAACCAGGCCTTGCAGGCCGAAATGGTCCAGCGCCAGCGCGCCGAGGAGGCCCATCGCGAGGTGCTCCGCCGCCTGGCTGCCGCCGAGGAAACTGAACGGGGGCGGGTCTCGCGCGAATTGCACGACCGCTTAGGCCAGGACCTTACGGCGCTGAAATTGGGGCTCCAGGTCGTCTGCAAGCAAAGCTCCTGCCCGGCGCCGGTGCGGGGGAGCGTCCGCAACCTCGAAGAACTGACCGACAGCCTTATGCGGGACATTCACCGGTTGGCCTGGGAGCTGCGCCCTGCGGCGCTGGATGATTTCGGGCTGGAGATGGCCCTGCGCCGCTACGCCGACGAGTGGGCTGCCCTAAGCGGTGTGCCGGTGGATTTCCATAGCCGGGGCGTGACCGAGCGCCGCCTGGCGCGCGAATTGGAGACCACCCTCTACCGCATTACGCGCGAGGCGCTGACCAACGTCTTCCGCCACGCCAACGCCCGGCGCGTCGGCGTCCTGCTCCACCGGCGGCCCGATCACGTCTCACTCATTGTCGAAGATGATGGCCGCGGGTTTGATGCGGGCTCGGTGCTGCGGGGTTCGGCGACGCAGGGCAAATTGGGCTTGCTCGGCATGCAGGAACGGGCCACGCTGGCTGGCGGTTCGGTAGAAATTGAGTCCAGACCGGGCGCCGGCACGACGGTATTCGTGCGCCTGCCGTTGGCATTCGAGGCGGGCGCAGGCAAGCCCGCTAAGTCCTCTCGCAAGATTGGCCGCAAGAGAACCTGAAGCGTGTTAATGCGCCCGCGCGCCAAATTATTATGAAGAAGCTTCGTGTCCTTTTGGCTGATGATCACAAGGTCGTCCGCGACGGCCTGCGGCTGCTGATCGAAACGCAGCGGGACATGCGAGTGGTGGGTGAAGCCGCCAACGGCAAGGAGGCGTTGCGGCAGGTGCACGACCTCAAACCGGATGTGGTGGTCATGGACCTCTCCATGCCCGAACTCAATGGTTTGCAGGCCACCGAACGGCTTAAGGCCGAACGTTCCTCCGTCAAGGTCGTTGCCCTGACGGTGCACGAAGACCCGAGCTACCTCTTGCAGTTGTGCAAAGCCGGCGCCGTCGGCTATGTGCTCAAACGCTCCGCCGGCGACGATCTGATCAACGCCATCCGCGTTGTCGCTGGCGGGGGTGTGCACTTCGACCCGACCTTGGCCAGCAAAGCGCTGGCCCGCCAGCCCCGAGACGCAACCAACAAGAACGGGTTGCACCAGGCCGACCTGAGCGAGCGGGAAAGGGAAGTGCTGATCCTCCTGGCCTGGGGCTACAGCAACAAGGAAATTGCCGGCGAACTGAACCTGAGCACCAAAACCGTCGAGACCTACCGGGTGCGCATTAACGAGAAGCTCCATTTCCGCAGTCGGGCCGAGATTGTGCAATACGCCTTGCGCCAGGGGTGGCTCAACGAGGCGTGTCCTTTCGTGGGATCGGCGAAATGACCGACAGCCGCGCTCCGTGGCGCGAACAGGCTGCCGGCGTTGCCCTTCGGACTTCACGCCTCCCCCTTCGCATCGTGTCAGGGAATCCCCCGACACCATCTTTCTGTTCTTCCCGACTACTCCGCTTTGCGGTTAACGGCTAGGTTCTACCCAAGTTTTCGCACCGGCACCGGGACGAGGAAAGCGTGCAGCGCCTGAGGGCAAGCAACCGGGAATGGCGTAAACCAGAAGCGAAGGTGAAAAACGTATGCACTATGGGCTGGTGATTAGCTTTGGGGTGGGACAGGAGAACCGGGGTTTGGGAACAGGGGAGCCGGCGTGTCGGTGTGGCCTTTCGTTCAGGGGGATCGAGAGGTCGAGCCGGGACGCTGGCTCCTCGCCCTTGCTCCCCGCCGCGCTGGCGGGGAGCGCCGTTATCGGCGTGGCTTGGGCGCGGGAGGTGTCGTGGCGAAAGCGAATCCGAATTGTTAAACGACATTGAGCATGCGACGATCTTCTAACCAGAGTGCAATGGTTCCTTCCAACCGTGCCGGGGTTGCTTCAAGCGAAACCGAGCCCGCGCTAAGGGTTGTCACCCTCTATCAAGACTCTCTGACCCGTCAATGGACCGCGGAGTTATGGGGCCGGGTTGAGAAGCTGGTCGGTCTTGGGGGGGGGCGCCACCGATCCTGGAAAATTGGTGACCTGATGAAGCCGGACATCTTCGCCGAGAGCGTCCAGGCGGCCAGGGAGGCAGATGTGCTGGTGGTTTCGGTCCGCGACGCCGGAGAATTGCCGATGTCGCTTTATATGTGGGTTGACGCCTGGCTGCCGAATCGCACGGGGCGCGAGGGCGCCTTGGTGGCGCTCATCGGTGTGCCGTCGCAGCCCGACGCTCAATCGGGCCGGGCGCATGCTTACCTGGAAAGCGTGGCGCGACAGGCCGGCCTGGATTTCCTGCCCCGAGAGCGAAAGCTGCCGGGAAAGCCAGCCGCGCTCGCCAACCTGTCAGCGATCAGTCCCTTGACCGGCTTTACGATGCGTTGGGAGGGCGGAAAAGCGAACCGCGGCAGCGGTTTTCCCTTGCGCTGGGGCTTTGTTGAGTAAGCAGCGCTGCCCCGATTATCTCGCGCGGGCTTTCGCCTGGACCACGCTGGGTATGCTCACCCCACCGTTGCGATCAACCGCGGCAACGGCAACGACATCGGGCAGTGCCCCATTCCATTTGCGAGTGGTTTTGGTGCCAGGCAAGATCTCCTGCTTCCACTCGCTGCCGGTGCGGCTTTCCAACACCCAGAGCCAGGCCTTGCCTGAGTCGCCGGGCGCCCAACGAAGCTCGAGCTGGGAACCGGACGCACTGCCGGAGACTGTCACCTGCGGTTTCGCTGGCCGGCCCCGGCCCAGCCAGGGGTAAGGGCGGCATCAGTGCCGGTTGCTGATACACCTCCCGTTCCAGCACTTCATCAAAGGCGCTGTTGCGCATGAGGCTCTTCATGTTCCAATGAATATGGCCCTGTCACGCCCGGCTGGCGTGCGGGTCAGGCGAATCTGGTTGACGATTTCCTGCGGCTGGCCATCCGCGCGCGCGACTCTGGCCCGTCCGACCTTGGTCGAGTCCAGCCCCGGGCAAAGGATCCGGCCTTGTGGCGTTTTGCGCCGCCCACCAGCGCAGCAGCACCGGGAAGCTCTGGTCCGGCGGGTCGATCGCCCAGTAGAGCTGCGGCGCAAAGTAATCCACCCAGCCGTTCGCCAGCCACTTGCGCGAATCCGCGTAGAGTGACGCATAGGAGTCGAGCCCTTGGATCTGCGGCGGATTCTTCGGGCCGCCAGATGCCGAACGGGCTGACGCCGAACTTCACCCAGGGCTTTGCCCGCCTTGATGGACTTATAGACGCGCTGGATGAACGTGTTCACGTTCTCGCGCCGCCAGTCGTCGCGGCTCAGCTTCCCGCCCGCCCCGAAGCGCCGCCAGCTTGCGTCGTCGGGGAAATCCAATTCCTTGCCCGACGCTGTCGCTTGCCTTGTACGGATAGAAATAATCGTCAAAGTGGATGCCGTCCATGTCATAGCGCCTCACCACGTCCATGACCACGCTGAGCGAGTAGTCCTGCACCTGCCTTCTCGCCCGGGTCCAGCCAGAGGAATTCGCCGTACTGGCCGCACAAGCTGCGGGCGGGTCTTGCTGATGTGGTTGGGCGCGACGGGCGAAGTGGACGCAGAGCAGCCGTGCTCGGTAGGGATTAAACCACGCGTGCAATTCCAGCCCGCGCTTGTGCGCTTCCTCGATCGGCGAAGGCCAGCGGATCATAGAACGGCTCCGGCGGCTTTGCCCATCGTGCCGGTGAGATACTCCGACCACGGCTCGATCCGCGAGGCATACAGGGCGTCGCAGGCGGGCCTGACCTGGAAGATGATGGCGTTTAGCTTGAGCTGCACGGCCCGGTCCAGTAATGGCCAGCAACTCGGCCTTCTGTTCCTGCGTGCTGAGCGTCTTTCCGCGACGGCCAGTCAATGTTCGCGACTGTGGCCACCCAGGCCCCGCGAAACTCCCGCATCGGTTGCGGGCGGGACGACCCTGGAAGGTTCGTACTGCGCAGCCTGTGCGATGCAGGGCAGACCGAATGCCGCAGGCACCGATCAGCGCGAGGTGAGCTGAATATCATAAGGTCGTCTGTTCGGAGTGGCAGCATGGGGCAGGCGAGGGGGTTATCGAGAGCAAGAGCTCAGCCCGAATGTTCCCCGAGCTGCTCGGTCAGCAATTCACTGTATGGCCCTGTATTCCCGCTGTAGGCCGCGGTCGGCCTTATGCCGCCCCTCGTGGAAGGGTCTGCCCCTTGCCGCTGCTCAACGGTCTGGCCAGGCATTCGGGGAGCCGTTTCTGATCCGCACCACTGCCACCCACCTCGCACCCGCCCCAGGCACTCAAATTTCCCTGCAAAAAGTTGTTGCCAAACCGGGGCGGATCGGGCTAAAAATAGCATCGATAGATTAGATGATAGAATTTTGGCAGCGGTTGGCGGCACAACCCAAATCTCGGTTCCTCACCAATTAGTTGTGCTCCGACGGCAGGTGTGCCCTGTATATTGTGGTTTTTAGACTTTACTGAACAGGGCGGGTTTGGTTGTTTTTAGCAAGATCATGTATCTCAAGAACTTAACTGTCTTAGGATTCAAGTCCTTCGCAGATAAAACCGTCGCTGAACTTTCAGCCGGGGTGACGGCCATCGTCGGCCCCAATGGGTGCGGTAAGTCGAATGTGTCGGACGCTATCCGTTGGGTACTGGGCGAGCAATCCGCCAAGGCGTTGCGTGGCGGCGAGATGGCCGATGTCATCTTCAACGGCACGGACGGGCGCAAACCGCTGGGCATGGCGGAGGTTTCGCTCACCATTGGCGGGGTGGACGACGAGCACCTGAGTGCGGCGGGCGTCGAGATGGCTTATAACGAGGTGACCGTCACGCGGCGGGTCTTCCGGGACGGCGGCAGCGAGTATTTCATCAACAAGACGCCCTGCCGGCTGAAAGACATCCAGCAACTGTTCATGGGCACCGGGCGTGGGCCGCACCAGCTACAGCATCATGGCCCAGGGCAACATCACCCAGATCCTGTCCAGCAAGCCGGAAGACCGCCGGATGATCTTCGAGGAGGCCGCCGGGATCACCAAGTACAAGGCGCAGAAGAAAGAGGCGCTGCGCAAGCTCGAATACACCGAGCAGAACCTGCTGCGCGTCGCCGACCTGGTCCGCGAAGTGAAGCGGCAGATCGGCTCGCTCCAGCGTCAGGCCGGCAAGGCGCGCCGCTACAAGCAACTTGCCGCCGGAACTGCAGCACCTGGATACCCAGCTCGCCCGCCACCAGTTTGACCAGTTGCAAGCCGAGATCACCGAACGGCAGACCACCGCGGATAATCTCCGCAACGAAATCGAGGCCAACTCCGCCAGCGTGCTGCGCTGCGAGGACGAGATCGCCCAACTGCGCGAGCGGTTGTCGGAGCTGGAACACGAAATCAGCGCGCAGCAGCAGCGCGGGCTGGAGCTGAAAGGCGAGAGTCGACCGGCACGAGAGCCGCATCCATTTCAACGAGGAGCGGCTGCGCGAGTTCGCCGCCCAGAACACCAAGGCCATGGCCGACCTGACCCAGGCCGAGGAACGGCGCCGCGCCGCCGAGCAGGAGCTCGCCGCGGTGACCGGCCATCTGAACCGCAAGCGGAGTCCGCGCTTGAACAGCACCGCCAAGCGCTCGCAGCCAGGCAGGAGGCGCTGCGGCAAGTGGAAGAGGAGCTGCGCCAGCAGCAGGAGGCGTTGCGCCAGGCCCAGGCCGATGCCTTCGCCGCCGCGCAGGACCTGACCCGCGTCCGCAATGAAATCACCGCGCTCGATTTGCAGAAGCAGGGCAACGTGGTCCGCCTGGAGAAGCTCTCCGCCGAGAAGATCCAGCTCGAAGAGGAGCGGACGCGGCTGGAAGCCCGGCTGCACGAGTTCGTCGCCAATGTGGCCGCGCGAGAAGCTCAATGCGCAAACGCAGCGCGGCACCGTCGAAGAACGGCAGAAGCGCCTGCGCGAAATCCAGGAGGAACTCGAGCGCGCCGCCCGGCAGCAGGACCAGGTCCTGGAACAGCAGGCCGGGAACCGCTCCCGGCTGAACGTGCTGGAGCAATTGCAGGCCGACCACGAAGGCTTCAGCGCCGGCCCGCTCACCGTCGCTCAAGCAGTCGCAGCATGTGCTGGGCTCGCTGGCGGACAAGATTCGCGTGCCCAACCAATACGTGACGGCCATCGAAACCGCCCTGGGCCATCACCTGCAACTGGTGTTGACGGAGCAACCGGAGTCGGCCCACCAGATCCTGGCCGACCTCAGCGCGAGCAAGACTGGCCGCGCCAGCGTCGCGCCGCTGGCATTTCGTCGGCAACGGCCAGGCTGCTCCGCAGGCGAGCAACCGACGACGACTGCGGCCCCGCACAGTCGAACTGAATGGCGTGCCGCTGCGCCGCGATGGCCGTCGTCGAAAGCGAGGCTTCCGTCCGCCCGCTGATGGAGCGTCTGCTCGGCATGACGCGCATCGTGCGGGACCTTGGCGCGGCCACCGCCGCCTGGCGCGAGAGCAATGGCGCTTTCCATTACGTGACGCTGGGCGGTGAGGTGCTCAGCAGCCACGGCATCTACACCGGCGGCTGCAGCAACGGGAACGGCGACGGCAAAGCGCCCGCCTCCATCCTGGGGCGGAAGAATCAGATCGCCGATTTGCAGGCTGCCCTGGGCCGGTTGCAGGAGCAGGTGGCGCGAAATCAGCCGGGCCAAAGGCGCCTTGCAAAGCGAGCAGACCGAGCTTCAGGCCGGCCTGCAGCAGGCCCAGATGGAACTGCGCGCGCAGGAAGTGGCCATTGCCACGCACGAAGGCGAATTCAACGCCCTGCACAACTCGCAGCGCCTGCTTCATCAGAAGATTGATACGGTCGTCTATGAGGTCCAGAGCCTGGCCGCCCAGGAACAGGAGGGGCTGCAAAAGCGCGCCGGCCTGGCGCCCATGCCGGCGAGTGTGAAACGCGGGAACAGGCTTGCCAGTCGCAGGTCGCGGATTTGAGCGCCTTGTTGGAGAGCCTGCGCCAGCAGCGGGACACCGCCAATGGCGGGCTGACCGAGAGCCGTGTGGCGCTCGCAGCCGAAGAGCAGATGTGCGCCTCGTTCCAGCAGCAACGGCAGTCGCTGGAACAGCGCATCCGCGAGCTGACGCAGGTCATCGAGCAGCGGCGCGAGCGAGCTCTCCTCTTTTGTGGGCCGCAAGGAGCAGGCGGAGTCGGAGATCCAGGAATCGCGCGGCCTGATCGAGAAGCTTCACCACGAACGCGAGCAGGTTAACGCCCAGACGGCTGAGCTGGCCGCGCAAAAGCACGCCCAGGACGGCGAAGTCGGCGTCGCGCGAGGAGGCTCTGCGCGAGCAGCGCCGCCGGCTGACCGAGCTTGCAGGAGCGGCGCGGCGCCATTGACGTCGAGCTGGCCCAGAAGAACATGGCTGTGCAGAACCTGCGCGAGCGGGTCCAGCAGAAATACCACCTCAGCCTCGACAGCATCCGCAGCGAGTGCATCACCATTACCTACGCCGACGAGGGCCCGGCCCGGTGCACGTGATGACCCCGGAGGAGATGGCCGCGGCCGGCGCGGCGACCGATTGGACGGCCGTCGCCCAGCAAGTCGAGACGCTCCAGCAGCGCATTGATGAGATGGGACCGGTCAACCTGGTGGCCATCGAGGAATACGAAGAAACCGAGCAGCGCTACCAGTTCCTCAGCAAGCAGCACGACGATCTGGTCCAGGCCAAGGCGCAGTTGCTCGAAGTGATCAACCGCATCAATGTGCAAACCCGCGAGATGTTCCGGGAGACCTTCGAGAAGATCCGCGATAACTTCCGCGCCATGTTCACCGAGGTGTTCGGCGGCGGCAAAGCCGACCTGGTGCTGATGGACGAGAATGACCTGCTGGAAAGCGGCATTGACATCGTGGCCCGCCCGCCCGGCAAGCAGTTGCAGACCATCTCCCTCCTTTCCGGCGGCGAACAGACCATGACCGCCGTCTCGCTGCTGTTCTCCATTTACCAGGTCAAGCCGAGCCCGTTCTGCGTGCTGGACGAGTTGGACGCCCCGCTGGACGAGTCCAACATCAATCGGTTCATCCGCGTGCTGCAGCGTTTCCTCGCCAACTCCCAGTTCATCATCATCACGCACAACAAGCGCACCATCGGCATGGCGGATGTGCTCTACGGTGTCACCATGCAAGAGCACGGGGTGAGCAAGATTGTCAGCGTGAAGTTCCACAAGGCCAACGAGACGGCGACCGACCAGCCGACGGCCTCACTGGAGACGCCCACGGCTACCCCACCGGTGGACAAAGAGGAAGACGCGCCACACAAGCGCGACGAGACCCTCGAGATGGTGATGGCGAAGTAGGCGTTGGACGTATTAGCCGAATCTTGACTCGTCCGGCCCGTCCAACTAGTCCGGCTTCTGCACCGGCGGCTTCCACACCCTGAACTCCCTATGCCTTATAGGCCCGCCCGCCTTTGCAATGACGACCCCTGCCGCCAAACTGGCCGTCCCCAGCATTAGCGCCAGGATCGCCGAATACACCAGCGTCTTCGGCCACCTCCAAGCCAGCCCGAACCCCACTCCCGCCACCGCCGCCGTAATGAAGTAGAGGAACACCCACCGCTCCGCGAGCGCTCGATGGTATCGCAGGAACTGACCCCCGGCATCGTCCGTCATTGACAGCACGCGGTCGTAGGCGTCCTCACCGTACTCATAGACGGGCCATACCGACAGAGCCAGCAGCCCAACCAGCGCCAACCCGATGAGAGTCGCCGTGCGGTCTCGCGCCACTAAGCCCGCCAGGAGCGCCAGCATCGCCACCAGCAGCCCGATCAGCGGCAGGTGATTCAGGACGACATGAACGTACTCCGGCTGCTCCAGCATCAACGACAGCTCCCGTAGCCCCGCCCCTAATCCTGCAACTCGGCGTTCTCGATCATCTTCATGCCGTTCCGCTCAACAACCTTGCCTTTGAGCGTCACGGTTTGGGCTGCCTTGGGGGCGAGTTGGTCGTTCATGGGCTGATGCTCGCCGATCACCAGGTAGAGTTGGCCCTCGGGCGTGAGGAGCCCCACCGGACCGCCGCTCTTGATGCACTTCTCGGCGCAGCTCTTGTGTTTCTCGCCCTTCGCTCCGTGGTCGAGGTAGCACATCAGGTCCACCACCTCGCCCTTAATGGTTTTGGTTTCCCCGCTGGCCCCCCGGCTGACCATCGGCAGCGCCAGGCTGGCGCCCAGCACCAGAGTCACCACGGATATTCCCGTTACTAATTGCTTTCTCATTGCTTGTCCTTTCCGCCCTGTATGGCGTTAGTTAATTGCTTCCATCTTACAACATAATGGAAAAAATGCGAATGCCGTCCAAAACCCGCGTCCTGATCCTCAACACCCTTCGCCCCTCCAGCGCCCTAACGGCTCCCCTGGTCGCTTGGCGTGGCGCGCCTCACCCGCCGGGCCGGGCTCGCCGCGCCCGGTAGAACAGGTACAGCGGCGCGCCGATCAGGGTCAGCACCGTGCCGAAGGCCGAGTTGATCAGGGCCGGCTTGCCGGCGGCCACCGCCGCCTGATACCCGACGATGTCGTTATAGACCGTGAAAACCAAGTAGAGGCCGGCGAAGATCACGAAGATCCACGGCACAAGCGGATAGCCGGGGACCTTATAGGGCCGGGGCGCGTCGGGCATCTTGCGGCGCAGGATAAACACGCCGTATGCCCCCAGCGCGTAAAACACCCAGCTTACGAAGATGAGCGTGTCGGTGAGCGTATCGAAGGTCCCGCTCAAAAGCAGCAGCGTGCTCCAAATCCCCTGCACGACCAGCGAAGCGGCTGGCGTGTGGAACCGGGGGTGGACGCGGGCCAGGCGGCGGGGAAAATAATCTGCGCGAGCCATCGAGAAATACAGGCGCGCGGTGGCGAGGATGGTTGCGTTGGCCGTGCCGAAGGTCGAGACCATCACCGCGGCCGCGATCCAGCGCCCGCCCCCGGAGAAGCATCGTTCCGCCACGTCGGCGGCGACCAGCTTGGATTGCGCCATCTGATCAATGGGCAGCACATAGGCGTAGGCGACGTTCACCCCCAGGTACACCGCGGTGACGATCAGCATGCCCCAAAGCAAGGCCAGGGGAATGTTGCGCTGGGGTTGCTTCACTTCACCGGCAATGTAAGTCAGCTTGTTCCAGCCGTCGTAGGCCCAGAAGGCCCCCTGGAGCGCGGCGGCGATGCCCGCCACCAGGGCCAGGCCGGTCAAATGGATTTGCGCGCTCGGAGTGGTGAGATTGGCCACCGCCCCTCCAGCCGGCAGGCAGAAGGCGCCCAGCACCAGCAGGAACATCGCGGCCACTTTGGCGACCGTGAAGACGTTCTGCACGAAGCCGCCGAAGCGCACACCGAGGTAATTGATGGCGGTCAGCAGGACAATCAGCGCCGCCGCCAGCCCTTTGGTGCCAATTTCCTTCAGCGGCGAAATGTCCCCGATAAAGGGCAGATGAAACGACCACCCCGCTAACCCCGCCGAGAACACCGGCAGTCTCACAAACTCGCCCGCATATTCGGCGAAGACGTAAGTGACGGCGGCAATCGAGCCGCATTGCATGATGGCGAAAATGGCCCAGCCGTACAGGAAGGCGAAAAACGGCCCGTACATCCGCTCGAAATAAACGTATTGCCCCCCGGTCTCGGGAATCATGCTGGCGATCTCGGCATTGGTCAGCGCGCCGAACAGCGTGAGCACGCCGGCGAGCAGCCACACTCCAAGCAGGATTTCGGGTGACCCCACTTGCGCCGCCATCACCCCCGGCTTGCGGAATATGCCCGAACCAATCACGCCCCCGACCACCATCATGATCGTCGTGAACAAACCCAGCGACGGAATCAGCCCCGCGCCGGCGTGGCGGTCTTTTGCGGCGCGCGGCGGTTCGTTCACTGCCTCCATGTGAGCGGCGTGATTTACTCCTTCAACTCACCCAGCAGCTTCTCCGCCGCGGCGACAAGAAGCTTCCCCGCGCCTGGCTTGACCCGTGCATTGGTCACCTCGTAGCTGCCTTCGGCGAAAGCCTTGTCCGTCGGCACATAACTCGGACGGTCATTGCAGATCTCGATCACCAGCGTGCGTGGGAACGGCGAAGCCCGCTTAATGGCCAACCCCAGCTCGGCAAAGATTTCGCACGGCAGGCAGACGATTGCTGTCTTGGCATCCAGCCGAATCACCTGTACCTCCATCGGCCACGTCGGGCCGATTTTCTCGAGGTCCAGCACCCTCACCGCGGCCACCTTGTCCAGGAAAGGTGTGCCGTGGTCGGCGAACTTCCGCATGACTGCCTGAGCCTCGGTCACTTGCGCCGGCGTGACTTCCCGGAAGGGCACCTGGAACGTGGTGCTCCGGACCGCCAGTTCCGGTCGGGTGATCGCTTGCAGGCTCGGCACCGCTGCCAGCACCGTCCGCCCGAGGGTGCGGCCGATGTGCCCAGCGACCTCCGGCCCGCTGGTCGGCTCCTTCTTCTTCACGTTGATGTGGTTGAGGTCCCCGCACGTGCCCAGGCCGTAAACGGACATGTAATCCTTCCCAAACGCCCCTTGTAGTGTCTGCTCCAGGTAATACTCGTAATCCGCGCTGAAGAGCGTCCCGCCGGTCGTGTCCGAGTGCACCGCAAAGACCGTCAGCCCAACGAAAGGCTTCTTCGTCTGCGCGTCGCGTGCCAGCACGATCCCGACGTCTGGGTCAATCGGCCCAGCCGGCCGCACGATGTCCGGGTTGAGCTGGCCGGGATTAAAGCGCACCGTCCCGTCCTTCATCCAATACCGGCGGTTGAACGATAGCCCTGCCTGCTTCGCGATGCCCGCATCCAGCTCCGCCGGCCGCAGGTTCCGCTGCGCCGCGACGATGACCCGCACCAGATGGTCAACGAGGAACGGCGGGTAATACACCGCTTCATGGGGATCGGTTGCGCCGCCCTGCGTCGCCTCTTGGTGGAAATAGTCCCGCAACGCCCCGTCGAACAGCGGCCCAGTGTGCGTGTGCGTCGCGCAAATAACGATGTTCTTCACCGGGATCCCCGTGCGTTCGCTTGCCTCGGCGCGCGCCTTGGAGGTCTGGCTGAGGGAAACCCCGATCAGGTCGCACGACACCAGCGCGACTTGGGTGCCGCCCTGCCGCAGCACAATTGCCTTGGCGTGCAGCGGATCATGGATGCCCGTCGAAATCCGCTCGTTAAAATACCCCGCCATCCGGCTGCCCACTGGCGGCGTGATGTCCACCTCCGCCACGCCCACTTGCAGTGATTCCGCCGACGCGGCTTGCCGGGCCGGGTGTTGGCAGCCCATCAACGTGAAGACACCCACCGCGCACACCAGCACCCCCCCGGCACGCAATATCTTCCTCAACCAGATACCCACCTCGCCCGGCCTGGCCGTCCGGTGAAGAGGGGGCAGGGCAGGGGAGGAACAACTTTGTGCGACAGCATTCATGCTCAGATGCTCAAACCATTAGCCACCTGCCCCTCGCTTTCAAGTGAATTCCCCGCGGTAGATTGAGACCGGGGTTGGGTGGCAGTTGGGGCGGGCGTTAACGTTATTGGTCAGAACTTGAGGTTCCACTCGTCCAAAGCGTATTTCTTGTGGGCGAGTGTGGTGATCTGATCGAAGGGGATCGGGTCCAGCGGGGAAGTCGCGTTCCACGTCCTGGCGAGGGCGGTCTTGATGGTGGGCTCGGGGACATTGAGGTTAATGAGGAAATCGGCATGGGAGCGGCTCACGCGATAGATCTGGTTGGCGGGAGGGCAGGGGGAGGGCTTGCTCGACGAGGCGAATGTCCAGGTGCAGGAGGAACGAGCCGTGGAACAGCAGGAAACGCCGGTGGCGGCGTTGGGCGTTGCCGGCGAACTTGAGGCCGCCGATGGCCAGGTCGGTCTGGCCCCGCCATTCTACGGGGGCCAAGGAGCAGCTTCGCCAAGGCGTCGCGGTGGCGCTCGAGCACGAACCTGTTGGCGGCGGAGATACTATGGCAGGAGCCCGAGTTGTCTGTGCGCAGGATCAGCGAGTAGTTGAGCACGCCCGGCCCTTGCAGCACCGTCCCGCCACCGGTGCAACGACGCAGCACCGGGATGCCGAACTGACGGCAAAAGGCGAGGTTCACCTCCGTGGCGGCCCGGTTGGCGTAACCGAGCACGACGAAGTATTTGGGCAGCGCCCAGAGCCGCAGCACTTCGTCGCTCTCGCCGGCTTCGCACAGGTCGAGCAGCGCCTCGTCGCAGGCGAGATTCTCCTCGGGTGTCCCCAGAGTCAGGTCGCAGAGTTTCATGTGCTATAGTAGTTGGTCAATGATCGCGGCCCGGAGCGCAGCGCATTGCTCTGCGGCTGCCGAGAATACTCGTTCGTCGGGCAGAGCCAGGCGCCGCGCTCCGCTCCGGCTGGCTGGCTGCGTGTTATAATATATCGCCGTTTGACGCGCGGCCAGTGAGAGATTAAGTAATTAGCTCCCGATTGACAAAGTGAAACTGTCAAGAAACGAACAGAAGGATGCAACGCCTGATCTGCTCGTGCTGCCCGCAGCCGGAGCAGAACGAGGAAGAGAAATGGCTGGAGTCGCTGGAGACCGTGCTGGAGTTCGCCCTGAAGGACCAGGGCACCCAGAAGACCGCGCGCTTCCTGGACGGCCTGACCGACCGGCTGCGCGCGCGGGGCGTGGAGGTGCCGCGCGTGGTCAGCACGCCCTACATCAACACCATCCCCGCCGATAAGCAGGCGCCCTTCCCGGGCGATTGGGAGATGGAGCGGCGGCTCAAGAGCTACGTCCGCTGGAACGCGATGGCGATGGTGGTCAACGCCAACCGCGAGCACAGCGGCCTGGGCGGGCACATCTCGACTTACGCCTCCTCGGCGACGTTGTGCGAGGTGGGCTTCAACCATTTCTTCCGCGGGCGGACCGAGGATTTCGTCGGCGACATGGTGTATTTCCAGGGGCACGCGGCGCCGGGCATTTACGCGCGGGCCTTCCTGGAGGGGCGGCTGGACGAGCGGCACCTGCACAATTTCCGCCAGGAGCTGGCCGAGGGCGGCGGGCTGTCCTCCTATCCGCACCCGTACCTGATGCCGGACTTCTGGCAGTTCCCGACGGTCTCGATGGGGCTGGGGCCGTTGCTCTCCATTTACCAGGCGCGGTTCAACCGCTACCTGCGCGCGCGCGGCTTCATCAACGGCGAGGAGCCGAAGGTGTGGGCGTTCATCGGCGACGGCGAATCGGACGAACCGGAGACGCTGGGCTCGCTGACGCTGGCGTCGCGCGAGAACCTCGACAACCTGATCTGGGTGGTGAACTGCAACCTGCAGCGGCTGGACGGCCCGGTGCGCGGCAACGGGAAGATCATCCAGGAGCTGGAAGCCGCGTTCCAGGGCGCGGGCTGGAACGTCATCAAGGTGATCTGGGGCTCGGCCTGGGACGATCTGCTGGCCGCCGACAAGAGCGGCCTGCTGCTCAAGCGGATGGAGGAGGCCGTGGACGGCGATTACCAGAAGTATTCCGTCGAGCCGGGCAGCTACACGCGCCGGCATTTCTTCGGCAAGTATCCCGAGCTGCTGGAGTTGGTGAACCACCTGACGGACGAGCAGATTCACAAGCTGCTGCGCGGCGGCCATGACTCGCGCAAGGTCTATGCCGCTTACAAGGCCGCCGATCGAGCATAAGGGCCAGCCGACGGTGATCCTGGCCAAGACGATCAAAGGCTACGGTCTGGGCGAAGCGGGCGAAGGCCGCAACATCACGCACCAGCAAAAGAAGCTCAACGAAAAGGAGCTGCGCGAATTCCGGGCGCGGTTCGGCATCCCGGTGAGCGACGAGGAAATCGCCGAGACGCCTTTCTTCCGCCCGGCGCCGGAGAGCCGGGAGACGAAGTATTTGCTGGGCTTGCGCAAGAAGCTTGGCGGTTTCCTGCCGCAACGCGATCGTGACGGCCAAGCCGCTGGACGTGCCCGAAGCTGGAAGCGTTCGGCGACCTGCTCAAAGGCGCGTCGCGGACGGAGATGTCCACGACGATGGGGTTCGTGCGGCTGCTGGGCATGCTCATTCGCAACAAGACCATCGGCCGCCAGATCGTGCCGATCATTCCGGACGAGGCGCGCACGTTCGGCCTGGACGCGCTGTTCCGTGAGATCGGCATTTACTCGTCCAAGGGCCAGCTCTACGAGCCGGTGGACAGCAAATCGCTGCTTTACTACAACGAAGCCGAAGGACGGCCAGATTCTCGAAGAGGGCATCACGGAGGCGGGCTCGATGGCGTCGTTTGTGGCGGCGGGCACGGCTTACGCCACGCACGGCCGCTACATGGTGCCCTTCTATATTTATTACTCGATGTTCGGCTTCCAGCGCATCGGCGACCTGATGTGGCTGGCGGGCGACATCCGGGCCAAGGGCTTCCTGCTCGGGCGCCACCTCGGGCCGCACGACGCTCAACGGCGAGGGCCTGCAACACCAGGACGGCCACAGCCTGATCCTGTCCAGCACGATCCCGACGCTTGCTGACCTACGACCCGGCGTTCACCTACGAGCTGGCGGTGATCATCGCCGACGGCCTGCGCCGGATGTACGTCGAGGGCGAGGACACGTTCTACTATCTGACGCTCTACAACGAGAACTACGAGATGCCGCCGATGCCCGAGGGCGTGGCGGACGGCATTCTCAAGGGCCTCTACAAGTTCAAAGCCGGCCCGGACAAGAAGGCGCTCAAGGCGCATATCTTCGGCAGCGGGCCCATCATCCGCGAGGCGCTGCGGGCGCAGCAAATCCTGGCCGAACAATTACGACGTGTCAGCCGATGTCTGGAGCGCGACCAGCTACAAGCTGCTGCGCAACGACGCGCTGCGGACGAAGCGCTGGAACATGCTGCATCCCGCCGAGCCGCCGAAGAAGTCCTACGTGGAAACCGTGCTCGGCGAAGGAGCAGGGGTCTTCGTCGCCGTTTCGGACAACTTGAAGATCGTGCCCGACCAGATCGCGCCCTGGGTCCCGGGCGGCCTGACGACGCTGGGCACCGACGGCTATGGCCGGAGCGACACCCGCGAGCGCCTGCGCCGCTTCTTCGAGGTGGATGCCGAGTCAACGGTGATCGCCACGCTCCATGCGCTGGCCGAAAAGGGCCAGTTGGACAAGCGCGTGGTCGCGAAGGCCATCAAAGACCTGGGCGTGGACCCAGAGAAGGCGCATCCGGAGCTTGTCACCTGAACAAACGCCCAACCGAACAGCGACCCATCAACCGACGAGGACAGACGAGCAGGGAAGATCCCTTCCGGCTCGAGGGTGAAATCGCCTTGATCACGGGCGGCGGCACCGGCCTGGGCTTGGGCATCGCGCGGTGCATGGCCTCGGCTGGCGCCAGTGTCATTCTGGCGGGACGCCGGGCTGCGGTGTTGAAGACGGCGGCTGCAGGCATCGGACCGGCAGGCGGGCTGTGTGACTTGCGACGTCACCCGGGCCAAGGACACAACGAAAGTCCTCGCGAGGGCTGAAGCGCTCTTCGGCCCGATAACCATTCTCGTCAACAATGCCGGGATCCATTTAAAGAAGCCGGCGCTGCAGACAAGCGAGGAAGAGTTCCTGAGTGTGTTCAACACGCATGTGCTGGGTGCGCACGCGCTCACGCGCGGAGTGTTGCCCGGAATGCTGCGGCGGAGGCACGGCTCGATTCTTTTCATCGCCTCGATGGCCTCGCTCTTTGGCATTCCCAACGTCTTCGCTTATACCGCCGCCAAGAGCGCGTATGTCGGCATGGTGCGCGCGCTGGCCACCGAGGTCTCCCCCTCCGGCGTGCGCGTCAACGCCATCGCCCCCGGCTGGATTGAGACCGATATGTCGCGCCGCGCCACGGCCAGCGACCCGGCGCGCAAGCGGCGGATCATCGCCCGCACACCTCTGGGCCGCTTCGGCGAACCCGACGACATCGGCGCCGCCGCCGTCTATCTCTGCTCCCCCGCCGCGAAGTTCGTGACCGGCGCCGTTCTGCCGGTGGACGGCGGTGTGAGCATTGGATTCTAAACCATGAAACTCGGCCTCGGCCTCTATCGCCACCAATTGAACGAGGAGCATTACCGCTTCGCGAAACAGTGCGGCTGCTCGCACGTCGTGGCGCACCTCGTGGATTACTTCCGCTCCTCGCGCAGCAACCAGCCGGGTGATCAGCCGGTCGGCGATGATACCGGCTGGGGGCTCGCGGGCGACCCGGACAAGCTGTGGACCTACGAAGAACTGGCCGCCTTGAAGCGGCAGGTCAACGCCGCCGGGCTGGAACTTGAAGCGATCGAGAACTTCGATCCCGCGCACTGGCACGACGTGCTGCTGGACGGGCCGAAGAAGGGCCTCCATCTGGAGAACGTCAAGACCATCATCCGCAACGTTGGCAAGGCCGGCATTCCCGTCCTCGGCTACAACTTCTCGATTGCGGGCGTCGCGGGGCGGGTGAAGGGCCCCTTCGCGCGAGGCGGCGCCGAGGCGGTTGGCATGGACGGGCCCTTTGACAAACCGATGCCCAACGGGCTGGCGTGGAACATGGTCTATGACCGCAACGCACCGCCCGGCACCGTGCCCTCGGCCACGACAGACCAGCTCTGGCAAAGACTGGCGGACTTTCTGGAGGCAGTGATTCCGGTTGCCGAGGAAGCGGGCGTGACGCTCGCAGCGCATCCGGATGATCCGCCGTTGCCGACCGTTCGCGGCCAGCCGCGCCTGGTTTATCAGCCCCGCCTCTACCAGAAGCTGATTGACCTCAAGCCCAGCCCGCGCAACGCGCTGGAATTCTGCGTCGGCACGCTGGCCGAGATGACTGAGGGCGACATCTACGAGGTGGTGGACACCTACAGCCGCCAGGGCAAGCTGGCCTACGTGCACCTGCGCAATGTCCACGGCAAGGCGCCCTTTTACAAAGAGACGTTTATTGATGAGGGCGACGTGGACGTGCTGCGCGTTCTCCGCATCCTGAAACAGAACGGCTTCACCGGCGTGGTGATCCCCGACCATGCGCCGCAAATGGCTGCGCGGCACCCTGGCACGCCGGGATGGCCTACGCGCTCGGCTATCTGCGGGCGGGCTTGCAGGCGATGGGCGATTGATGGGGCCGGGTGGGGAAACCCGAAGGCCGAAATCCGAAGGCCGAAATCCGAAGGGGACTTGTGGCGTTGATTCGGGTTTCGGCCTTCGGATTTCACCATCCCAGGCTTGCTGTTCCTGGAAATGGCAATTTTGCTGGCAGTCGGGCGCTTTTAGGGCACATTGCTCCGCAGTAATATGGACTTGAAACTTCCTCATCTGGGTGAAGGCGCCGATTCGGGCACCGTGGTGAACCTGTTCGTCAAAGAGGGCGACACGCTCGCCAAGGACCAGCCCGTCCTCGAATTGGAGAACGAAAAGGCGGTCGCCACCATTCCCTCGACCGCCGTCGGGCACGGTTACAGAGATCTTTGTCAAGGCCGGCGACAAGATCAAGGTCGGACAGCGCATCCTCTCGCTCGGCGAGACGCGAGCGGCGCCGCCACACCACCTCCAAGCCGGCTGAACCGGCCCCGCGAAAGGCGCGCGAACGACATCATCCAAACTCCTTCGCCGGAGCAGGTGCCGGTTGCAGTGGAAGACGAGCTGCCGGAGCCCGGCTCCGAGGCAAGGCCGGGCAGCAGCCCTGCCGCCGCACCGTCTATCCGCAAGCTGGCGCGCGACTTGGGTATTGACCTCACCCGCGTGCGAGGCAGCGCAGCGCGGTGGCCGGATCATGCTGGAGGATGTGCGCAGCTACATCCACAAGCTGCAACGGCTTGCCGCAACCGCGCGGGGCGCCGGCGCGGCTCCGGCCAAGCCCGCGCCCGAGCAGGTTGATTTCTCCAAATGGGGCCCCATTTACAAGAAGCCCCTCTCCCCCCTCCGCGAGGTCATCGCCCGCCGGATGACGGAAAGCTGGACGACCACCCCGCGCGTCACGCAATTCGACGAGGCCGACATTACCGCCCTGCTGGGGTTGCGGAAGAAGTATGCCGCCGCCTACGAGCAAAAAGGCGCGCGGCTCACCCTGACTTCCTTCGCGCTGAAGGTGGTCGTGGACACGCTCAAGAAGCATCCCATCTTCAATGCGAGCCTGGACGAAGTGGCGCAGGAGATTGTCTTCAAGGAGTATTACCACATCGGTGTAGCCGTGGATACGGATGCGGGCCTGATCGTGCCGGTCATCCGCGACGCGGACAAGAAGGACGTGGTCGACGCTGTCCCGGGAGTTGGAAGAGCTGGCCGGCAAGGCGCGCGAGCGCAAGGTGTCGACCGAGGAACTCAAAGGCGGCACGTTCACCATCTCCAACCAGGGCGGCATCGGCGGCGCGCCATTTCACCCCGATCGTCAACAAGCCGCGAGGTGGCCATCCTCGGCCTGGGCCGCGGCGCGACGCAAGGCCGTCGTGCGCGGCACACCAGATCGAACCGCGGCTGATGTTGCCGATCGCCATCTCCTACGATCATCGCGTGATTGATGGCGCTGCCGCCGCGCGCTTCACGGTGGATCTCGTGCAGGCCTTCGAGAACTTCAAAGAGGAAGATGTGAAGATACTTGAGCGCATACTCCCTCACTCCATTTTGACATGGAACCGATTAAAACTGAAATCGTAGTGGTGGGCGCCGGGCCGGGCGGTTATGCCGCGGCCTTTTACGCGGCGGACCTGGGCAAGAAAGTCATCCTGGTCGAGCGCGAGAAGCGTTTGGGCGGCGTCTGTCTGAACCAGGGCTGCATCCCCTCCAAGGCGCTGCTGCACGCGGCCCACACCATCACCTCCGCGCGCGAGTCCGAGCATCGCGGCATCGTCTTCGGCACCCCCACTGTTGACGTAAACAAACTGCGGACCTGGAAGGAATCCATTCTGACCCGGCTGTCGGGCGGCATGGCGCAATTGGCCAAGATGCGCGGCGTTCAGGTCATGCACGGACGCGGCTACTTCGAGGACTCGCGCACCCTGCGCGTCGAGACCGAGCAGGGCCAGCAGTTCGTCAAGTACGACCACGCCATCATCGCCATCGGCTCCAAGGCCGGCCCTGCCGCGGGATTTCGACCTGGGCAACCCGCGCGTGATGACTTCCACCGAGGCGCTGGAGGTGGAGGACATCCCCGAGAACCTGCTGGTGATCGGCGGCGGATACATCGGCATGGAGCTGGGAACGGTTTATGCCACGCTCGGCAGCAAGGTGGTCCTGATCGAGGCACTCGACAGCATCCTCGCGGGCGCCGACCCCGACCTCGCCCGGCCCGATCGTCGCCTACGCCAAGAAGGCCTTCAAGGAAGTCCGGCTCAAGACCCGGGTCGGCAAGATGGCCACCAGCGGCAAGCAGATCAAAGTCGCGTCCGAAACCGACGGGCAGAAGAAGGAAGAGCTGTACGACCGCGTGCTCGTTGCCGTTGGCCGCGCGCCCGAATGCCGAGGACCTCGGCCTGGAAAACACCAAGGTCTCCTTCGATGACAAGGGCTTCATCCACGTCAACGAGAAACAGCAAACGACCGACCCGGCGATCTACGCGATTGGCGACATTGCCGGCGGTGTGTTGCTCGCGCACAAGGCGACCAAGGAGGGCCGGATCGCGGTCGAAGTCATCGCCGGCGAAGAAAGCGCGTTTGTGGATGTCATTATCCCGGCGGTGGTCTTCACCGACCCGGAAATTGCCTGGTGCGGCTTGACCGAAGCCGAGGCAAAGGCCAAAGGCATTGCCGTGCAGGTGAGCAAGTTCCCGTGGGCTGCCTCCGGCCGCGCGTTGACGTTCGACCGGCCCGACGGATTGACCAAGCTGGTCATCGAGCCGGACAGCGAGCGCATTCTGGGTGTGGGCATAGTAGGGCAGGGGGCCGGCGAACTCATCTCCGAGGGCGTGCTCGCCATCGAGATGGGCGCCACGGCGAAAGACCTAGCGCTGACGGTTCATCCGCACCCGACTTTATCCGAGACCCTGATGGAAGCTGCCGAGGCGTTCTACGGCCACGCGACCCACACAATGGCCCGAAAGAAGGCGGAATAGAAGGCCCGAACCTCGACAGCAGCAGCGGAAATCCGAAAGCAAGGCAGAAGGAAGAATGCAGAATGCAGAAAGAACGGTCCGATTCGGCTTTCTGCATTCTGCATTCTTCCTTCTTCATTTCTTGTTGAACTCCCGCTTGCGTCGAGTAATATCTCTCCTGTCGGCGGCTTACCGTCGGCGAAATGGTTCGGGGCGTAGCGTAGCTTGGTAGCGCGTCTGAATGGGGTTCAGAAGGTCGTGAGTTCAAATCTCACCGCCCCGACCATTGAGTTTCCGCAGCGGACATCGCATTCCCTCAATGACCACAGGTATTTGCTGAGACGCGTGGCGCCCAGAGCTCGGGATTTTACAGGACGTTAGAGATCTGCCCTGGCCGGGCGCCATATAAAGGCGGCATTTAAGACTTGCAAGAACAAGCCCGGCTCTTAGATTTGCCGCAGAGATAACTCAAAGCATCGTCGGCCAGGCAAACCCGCTTGGTCGCATTTTGCGTTTGCTCACGGACAAACAAAAAAAGACAAGACCCATGAAATCCAAAACCATACAACACCTCCGGCTGGCAACGTTGCTGATCGCCGGTGTAGTTGGCTCGAATGCCATCGCCGTTCCCGTTCCCATGGTAAACCCTTCGTTCGAAACGAATGAACTGTTTAACGGCACGTCCACAACGAATTGGAACGCCAGGGGGAACGGGGGCGTATCTATCCAGTCCATAACCAACGGCTTCTTCACGCCCACGGGCACAGGCACGCTGCCGGCTCCAGGCGACGGCACGAACTTCTTCGTTATAGACATCAACGGCAATCCGGGGTGGGGTTATCAAGACGTCGGACCGCTGCAACCCAACACCACCTATACCCTCACCGTCGCCATCGGCGAGTCGTTGCTGGGCAACTTTGGCGCCGGCAAGATCGCCCTCGTCAACGGCACCAATCCATTCCAAACCGTCCTGGCCCAAACGCCCATAGACACAAGCCTCTTCACGCCCGGAACCTTCGAGGACGCCAACGTCGTGTTTAGTTCGGGATACCAGGTCAGCGGTGACCTGACCATCCTGATGGAGGGTGATACCGGCCTGGAGCTCATATTCGACAACGTGCGCCTGGAAGCCACGCCCTTGCCGCAATCCGCCACCGCCCTGCCCCCCACGCTTTCTTCTTCGTCCAACACGGTCTATTCCGGGACCGTGGTGACCCTGTCCGAGAACCCGGCAGGGGCGCCTCCATTCTTTTACCAATGGCAGACGGACAACGGCAGCGGCGGCACAGCCTTTACCGACGTCCCGGGCGCCAACAGCGCCAACCTGCTTGTGGATACGGCTGCTTTCGCTCTGAACACCCCCGTCCAGTACCTGGTGATTGTAACCAACAGTCTCGGTGCGTCCACCAGCGCGCCGGTGGCCTTGACGGCTATCTCCGGGCCGCCGGTGATTCTGGTGGACACTTTGCCTTCTTCCGGCTCGGCGGATGTGGAGGGCAGCAGCGTCACCTTCTCGGCCTCATTTGACGGCAGTCGCCCCATCACCTACCAGTGGCAGGCTGATGTAGGAGGCGGACCAGTCCCCATCCAGGACGCCACTAATTCGACCCTAACGCTCGCCAATCTGCAGTTCGCCGACATGGGTTACTACAGCTTGGTTGCTTCGAACGAACTGGGCGTTGTTTCGAGCACTCCAACCTATTTTACCGTTAACCCGGCCCCGGTGGATGTGGGCGGACTTGTCACCGCACTTGCAAACCAGGTTGGTCTTGGCGCCGGCACGCGTTTCACCCCGACTTGGAGTCTGGCGGCCGACAGCTTGCTCGCTGGAGCCTCGCCTACCAACAGCGCTGGCAACTTCCAACTCGAAGGCGCCGGCGGCATTCCCGTTCTGACGGACGGCCAGTTCGGCGCGCTGGCTCCCGAGGGCAATGCCAGCCCGGGTGTGGCCACTTGCGGCACCGCCGGGTCCGGGGCCGGTTACGTTATCTCCTATATGCTTCCGGCCTCCCCCAGCGGATGGGACATTACCAATATCGTTGTCTATGGCGGATGGAGTGATAACGGGCGCGACCAACAGAGATACCAGGTCTTTTACTCCACGATCGCGGATCCCACCAACTTCGCCAGCATGATCGCTGATGTAAATCAAGCGGCGACAGTTCCCAACACCTTTCAATCTGCCACCCGCGTAATCCTCACTGCGGCCAATGGCGTGCTGGCGAAGAACGTTGCCGGATTGCAATGGTATTTCAACACGCTGGCCTCGGCCCCCAAAAATGGCTATGAAGGCTACGCGGAGTTGCAGGCGTTCGGGGTTCCCTCCGCCCCGGCCCCGGTCCTGGCGCAAAACATCCGGCCAGCCACTGGCGCGGACGTTGAGGGCAGCGAGGTGACGCTGGCCGCGGGCTTTACCAGCACTACGCCGATGACCCTGCAGTGGTTCAAGGATGGTGCTCCCATTCCTGATGCGACCAACTCAACTCTCACGCTCTCGAACCTCCAATTTGCTGACACAGCATTAAGCCCGGGCTACGTCCTCCAGGCGAGTAATGCATCCGGGGTAACACTCAGCAGTCCCTGCGCCTTCACCGTTAACCCGCTCCCGGCTCCCGATGGGGCCGGACTCATCGTTGCTCCCGCGCAACAGACTGGCGGCAGTGCGATCTTCACGCCCACTTGGACGATCGTGCCCGGCAGCTTGATCGCCAACGCGCCCCCCAGCGGCGCGACCTATCAGGGAACCGGGTTCACCTCCGGAAGCGCGGGCGGGGTCAGGATTCTCTCCGACGGTCAGTTCGGCACTGTCGGCAGTTCAATGAACGGCACTTTGGCCACTGCGGGCAGCGGCGGCAACGCCGGCCACACCCTTACCTATCTGACCCCCAACTCGGCTTATGGGTACGACCTTACGAACATCGTGGTGTACGGCGGCTGGAGTGACGCGGGCCGGGACGTCCAGGCCTATACGGTCTCCTACTCGACGGTCAACGACCCCAATACCTTCATCCCATTGGACAGCGTCAATTATGTCCCCGCAGTCCTCAACGTGCCGACGGGCACCCGGGTGACAATCAGCTCGCCTACGGGCGGAGTGATTGCCGCCAACGTGGCGGCCGTGCAGTTTGACTTCCAGACCCCGACCGCCAAGAACGGCTACCAGGGCTACGCCGAGGTGCAGTTGTTCGGTACTCCGTCGCCTGCGCAGTCCCTGGCCCCGGTCGTGATCGAGGACACCCTCCCGGGCAGCGGCTCTGATGTGGTCGGCAGCGAGGTCACGTTCACCGCCAGCTTCGCGGGTGCTCCCCCGATCAATTACCAATGGCAGATCGGCGGCGGCACTCCGATTTCCGGCGCCACCACGACGACGCTTACTCTCAGCAACCTGCAGTTGACCAATTCCGGCCAATACAATCTCGTGGCCTGGAACGCTTATGGCACCAACACCAGCAGCCCAAGCCCGTTCATCGTGAATTCAGTTCCTGCGCCGGTGGGCGGCATCATCGCGGCTCCGGCCAACCAGACCGGCCACAGCGGATGGGCGCTGTATCCTACCTGGACCGCCGCGACTGGCAGCTTGATTGCCGGTTCGGTTCCCAGCGCCGTGGGCTCAGGCAATTTCAGGTACCTGAAGGCTGCCGGGGCACCGCGGCTCTGACCGACGGCGGGGTTGGAGGCTTTTACGCCGGCAACTCCACCCTGGCTTCCGCCGGCACCACCGCGGGCACTTCCGTAACCTATGGCCTGAACGGCTCGTCAACCGGATACGACTTGACTGAGACAGTGGTCTATGCCGGTTGGAATGACAACGGCCGTGACGGACAGGGTTACACTCTCGCCTATTCTACGATGGCGGACCCCACGACGTTCATCACCTTGACGACCGCCAGCTACAATCCTGCCTCTATCCCTGCGAGCACTCCTTCCGCGGACCGGCTATCCATCTATTCCGCCTCCGGTGGACCGCTCGCCCAGCATGTTGCGGCGGTGAGATTCACCTTCGCCAATGTCGAGAACGGGTGGTCCGGATACTCCGAAATCCAGGTCTTTGGCGTCCCGTCGTCCACTCCTCTCACGATCTCATCCTCGACCGTTTCGGGAGGCAACTTGATGGTGGCCGGCTCGGGCGGCACGGCGGGCGGCCCTTACACCTGGTTGGCCTCAACTAACGTAGGGGAACCTTTGCCCACGTGGCAGACCTACACCACCGGCGTTTTTGACGCCAACGGCAACTTCTCCACCGCCTTGCCGATTGACACCAACAAGCCTGCGCTGTTCTTCCGACTCCAGACGCCCTGAGGCGGCTGGGGTGCGGTAACTGAAACACGAGTATCAACCGACAACGCCCGGGGGGCACCTGCCTCCCGGGCGCTTCGTTTCCTGGGTTGCCTCGCCTCCGTTTCCCGGTATGCTGCGGTAGATGACGCAATCTCACCTCGGGGCTCTGTTGGCGGCTGTCGCCCTCGCAGCCTTGCCCGCGATTGGCCGGGCGCAGGGAACATTGGTGCCAGTCAATCTGCGTTGCGCTCACCGCGTCAATCCACTGGGCATCGGCGACTCCTCGCCGCAGCTTTCCTGGGAACTACAGAGCGCCGGCTCCGGCGCAGGTTATCGCGGTCTGACCCAAACCGCCTATCAGGTCAGGGTCGGCTCCGCCCCGGGCGCATCCGATCTTTGGGACAGCGGAAAAGTCGCCAGCGCCCAAACGGTGGACGTACTCTATGCCGGCCAGTCCTTGGCTAGTGGACAGCGATGTTACTGGCAGGTGCGGGTGTACGACGGGAGCAACAACGTCTCGGCGTGGAGTGCGTCGGCACAGTGGTCAATGGGCCTGCTGGCCCCGACGGATTGGACAGCGCAATGGATAGGCTATGACGCAGCTTACACGCCGACGCCTCAACAAGCCGCGGATAACGCATTGTTCAATACAGCGGGGCTGAATTGGATCCGTTTCCCTGTCGCGCAGGCACAGGCGGGTGTTTACCAGTCTGCATTGCGAAGGCAAGTTGTTCTGCCGGTGGGGGAGACCATCACCAACGCCGCCGTCGCGCTTTACGCCGACAACGTCTGCGGCGTGTTCGTGAACGGGCAGGCCGCAACGAATTCCGCGGCACGGTGGGAAGCCACGGCACGGATCAACGTCACCGCGTGGTTGCATGACGGGACTAATGTAATAGCGCTCGCCGCCACGAACAGCGACGCGCAACCGGCCAGCGTGATTGGCCGGCTCGTCGTGCAATTTGCCTCTGGCGGCGTATCGAATATCCCGGTGGATACCTCGTGGAAAGCCGCTCAAGGACCTCCCGCCAACTGGATCCAGCCCAATTTCAACGACTCGGCGTGGACCACCGCGGAGAGCACCGGCACACCGTGGGGCACGCCCGCGCTCAATGACATCGCCCGAATGCCAGCGCCATACTTACGGAAGAGCTTTGTGGTCGGGCAGGCCATCACGCGCGCCACCGTGTATGTCACGGCACTGGGCGCGTACGAATTACACCTCAATGGCCAGAAAGTCGGCAACGATGTACTCACCCCGGGCTGGACGCAATTCACGAAGCGCGTTTATTACCAGACCTACGATGTCACAGGTATGGTGCGGGACGGCGCCAATACCATCGGCGCCATCCTGGGCGACGGCTGGTATGCCAGCGTGCTGGCCTACAAGGGTCAACGAAACAACTACGGTGGCACCCCGCGCTTCCTCGCCCAGCTTGTTCTCGAACTTGACGATGGCAGCAAACAGACCATCGCCACCGATGCCTCCTGGAAGGCCAGTTATGGCCCCATCCGCCACGCCGACTTGCTCATCGGATCGGAATACGACGCGCGCCTGGAGATGCCGGGATGGGACACTACTAACTTCAATGACAGCGCCTGGTCGCCGGTGGCGACCGGAATGGGGGTATCCGGCACTGGAGTCACCAATGTGACGGCCATCGTCGCCGCGCTGGTGACGAACAACCAGCTCCACTTTGTGGCCGCCAACACGAACCTGGGCGGCGATCCGGCCTACGGCACCGTCAAGAGCCTGCAAATCACCTACCAGCTCGGCACCACGAACGACACGCGGAGCTTCGTCGAGAACTCCACGGTGAACATCGGCGCCGCGGGGCAGATTTTGACAATCATTCAGGCGCTCTACGGCGACCCGGCATTGCTTCCCGGCAGCGGCGGGCTCGAGGTCCAAGCCGCCGTCACCGAACCGGCCCGGTGCTTCGAAGAACTCCCGGCGGTCAGTCTCACCGTGCCCAAGCCCGGTTGCTACACGTTTGATCTTGGCCAGAATATGGTTGGCTGGGTGAGGCTCAACGTCAGCGGCAGCGCGGGCGACCGCATTACGGTGCGGCATGGCGAGATGCTCAACCCCGACGGCACGATCTATACGGCCAACCTCCGAGGCGCCACCGCCACCGATTCCTACATTCTCGCCACCAACGGCCCTGCCGTTTTCGAGCCCCGCTTCACCTTCCACGGGTTCTGCTACGTCGAGGTGCGAGGACTATCAGTGCCGCCCACGCTGAGTTCGGTAACGGGCATTGTCGTGCATTCCGACATCCCGCTGACGGGCGACTTTGCGTGCTCCGATCCCCTGGTGAACCAGCTTTACCACAACATCATCTGGGGCCAGAAAGGCAATTATCTTGAGGTGCCCACCGACTGCCCGCAGCGCGATGAACGCATGGGCTGGACCGGCGATACTGAATTCTTCGTCCCGACCGCCGCTTACAATTTCGACGTGCAGTCGTTCTTCCGCCGCTACCTGATCACGCTTTGCGAGGACTCGCAGCACAGCGACGGTTCCTATCCGAACGTTGCGCCCGACCTGGGCGCCGGGAGCGGCGCGGCCGCCTGGGGCGATGCGGGGTGGATATGCCCCTACACCATGTACCGCGCCTATGGCGACACGAATGTCATTGCCGATCACTACGCCTCGTTCCAACGCTACGGCCAATACCTCGCCGCCCACGCCTCGAACTACACGGTGCCGAGTCTGCCCGCCGATTACGGAGATTGGCTGAACCTGGGCGGCGGCGCGACTTCGCTGGTGATGGACACCGCGTTCTACGCTTACTACGCACAGGCGATGTCCGAGATGGCCGCAGTTATTGGCAAGAGCGCCGACGCCGCGACGTACGACACGCTGCACGCCAATATCGCCACCGCATTCGGGGGTTTCTTCAACGCCGACGGTTCCTTTAAAGACGGCAGCAGCCAGACCGGCTACGCGCTGGCCTTCACGCTGAATCTCGTGCCCGCCCCTCTCCGGGCCCAAGCGGCGCAGAAGTTCGCCGACACCATTGCGCAATTCGGCAACCACCTCGCCACCGGGTTCATTGGCACGCCGCGGCTCCTGCCCGCCCTGCACGCCGCCGGTCACGACGACCTTGCCTACCTGCTGTTGCTCCAGGATACCTATCCGTCCTGGCTCTACCAAGTGAAGCTCGGGGCTACGACCATGTGGGAACGCTGGGACGGTTGGACCCCCGCCGGCGGCTTCCAAAGCGTCGGCATGAACTCGTTCAACCACTATGCCTTCGGCTCGGTCGGCGAGTATCTGTATAGCGTCGTCGGCGGCATCAAGCCCGCAAGTTCGGGCTACCGGTCCATCCTCATCCAGCCGGTTCCCGGCACCGGCCTGACCTGGGCCAATACGAGCTACCATTCCACGCGTGGCCTCATCTCGACGGCATGGACTAACCTGGCTAACACATTCAACCTGGACGTCGTGATTCCGCCAAATACCACAGCGCAAGTCTATGTGCCCACCACTAACGCCAGCGCCATCACCGAAAGCGGTGTGCCGGCGATGAATGCCGCCGGCGTCGCGTATATCGGCCTTTCAAACGGATGCGCAGTCTATTCCGTTGGCTCCGGCCACTATCTCTGGGCCTCGCCCTTCCCGACTCCGCCGCCGTCACTTGTTGTGACGGAAACGGATGCGGTCTATGCCGGCGGTAGTTTTCCGCCGTTACCGGCCGGCGACCTGCTCACCAACGCCACCACGACTGTAGTCGGCAATACTCTTACGGTGGCTTACGAGAACATCTTGCCCAGCTCTGTCCTCTACGACGGCAACATCGGCTCCCCGTTGACGACTAATAGCAGCTACGAGATCAGCGGCGGGGCGATTACGTTTTACCTGGGCTCGGGGGCCAATGGTACTGGTTACACGATCACCAACCTGAACACCTACACGGCTTGGCGGGACAATGGCCGGGAGAACGCCAATTACGCTGTCAGCTATTCTGCCGACGGCACCAGCTTTTCCACCATCGCCTCGGTTGCCTATAACCCCTCTCCTTATCCGACCAAGGACGGCACTGGCGGCACGCTCACCTCGCTTGCCGTCACGAATCTGACGGGCGTGCGATACCTCCGTTGGATCTTCTCCGCTGCCCAGCAAAATGGAGGCGTTGGTTATACCGAACTGGCGGCGTTTGGCCAGGCCAGTCCGCCGCCAGGACCGCTGACCGTAAACGCAGTTTCCTGGACGGACCGGACAAACCTCGTGCTGAATTTGAGCGGCCTGTCATCCGGCCAGCACTACCAACTTCAGAGCACGACCAATCTCGCCGCAGGCGCCTGGTTCACCGAGGCTGACTTTGTTGCCGGGCAGACGAGGATTGCCTTCACAAACCCGGCCACGGGCGTCGCGCAGAAATTCTACCGCATCACAGGGTATTAATCCCGAGGGGATCAGGCGTTTGATTCAGGCACGCCGGGGGAAATCCTCCTGGATCAGTAGCCGGGTCTGGGCTGGTAGGAAGACCCATAATCCTCGGAACTCGCGATGGCATCCCACCATTTCTTCACCGGGATCCATGCCGCGTGACCGTCGGCAAAAACCACATTGCCCCCGGAGGTGCCGTGGTTGTTGTACGGGTTGGGCCAATTCTCCCAGGGCCAGCCTTGAGCCGGGTGGGGCTCCATTTGGTCCATGATGATGAAAACCCCTGACGGCCCGACCCTCTGGCCCGGATAAGGCGGGCGCCCGACGGGCCCTTGGTTCGATGTTCGCGTAAATCGACCACCGATCTTCTGGGTCTTGCGCGGGTACTTTCCCAATGTCGGATGATCCGGGTTGTGCCATGCACCGAACACCTCGTAACTGTGGCCCCGGGCCCAGTTGTCCCGGGTCCGGTCGCTCGTGTTCTTGGCCTTATACTTCAAGTCCTAGACGTATGGCTCGGCGGGCGCCGGAGGGTAGACAATATCTCCCAGGCTTGCTTGCGGAGACCGTGTTATGGGTCGAGGGGCAAACGAAGCTCTTCAACTGCTTGATATACGTCGGGTACAACCAGTTCAGGTCATCATCGGCCTGAAGCTTGGTGGGGTCGGTTTCCAGCGACCCGGTAAGGCTGACCCTGCGAGTCGTCATCGGAATACATCTGGCTTCCAAGGCCCATCTGCTTGCAGTTGTTAAGGCAGGCAATGCGCAGGGCCTTTTCCCTGGCCCTGGACAAAGCCGGCAGCAGCAGGGCCGCCAGGATGGCTATGATTGCAATCACCACCAGGAGTTCAATCAGCGTGAATGCGCCAGGTCGGACCGAACCGGTTCTCATGTTTACAGGAACGTCGCCAATCAGTGTTAACCATCACACGCAGGAACATGCGTCGCTTCTGCCCGGCTGCTTTTCCCCGGGGTGAACAACACAACCGCATGTAGCCCAAACTAGGATCAGCAGCCGAATTAATGCAACCTGTTATCCATCATTCTCTGATACTTTTCTAACTACTTCCGGCTTCAGCGCAGCCGGTGCCGAAGTTGCCGCCGGAACTCGTGCGGGCTGACGCGCTTCAGCTTGCGGAATTGGCGGTTGAAGTTGGAGAGGTTGGCGAATCCGCTTCGGTAGGCGACCTCGGTGATGTTCAGGTCGTCCTCAATCAGCAGCGTGCATGCCCTGCCGATGCGCAATTCGTTTACGAATTGAGGGAAGGTTTTGCCGGTATGGGCGCGGAAGAAGCGGCTGAAGGCTCCCTCGCTCAGGTGGACGATCCGGGCGGCTTCGGACAGCCGCACGTCCGCTCCGAGTTGGCTGTTCAGGAACTGAAAGACCCGGTCCATACGCTCCTGGTCGTAAAGCTGGTATTGGCGGCAAAGCCGGGGCTGGCGATGGGCTCGCAGTCTTCCGAGCCGGCCAGGATGACCAGGATTTGGAGAAACACGGCCACTCGCTCCATGCCCCTCACTTCGGCCATCTGCTTCATGAGGGCTGCGACCTTGCCGTGCGTTTTACCCACGATGTGCAGCCCGCGTGAGGCCCGATGCAGCAAGCGCCGGACAGGTTCCATCGCGGGAAGCCGACAACAGCCGGTCGCCCAGGCACTTCTCCTCGAACTGGACCAACAGGAAGTGGACCGAGCTCCGCTCGCTGGCCGGCAGGAGCGTTCTGCCAAATATGGGGCAAGCCCGGTCCCACCAGGACCAGGTCTCCGGCGGCAAGGCGGGAGATGTTGTCGCCAACGATGCGATAGCCCTGGCCCTGGATCACCAGGATGAGCTCATACTCCGGATGGACGTGCCAGGGGCAATCAAAACCCGAACTGCGGATTTCCTTGAAGGCGAAGCCTTCCTCCGGCTCCGTCGTCAGTCGCTGAAACATGGGTTTCATGCGATCTGCTCCCTCGATGTGGCCATAGGCCGGAAAAGTATCACAGATTGACGGATATTGTGTAGCCTCGATTCCCGGCTTGCAAGACCATTTACTCCATGCCTATAGCGCCCGCCTGGGACTCAAGCATGAGTATGCCTCACAAAACTTTTGACTTCGCGGCGTATAGGTTTATATATCGCGTCACGAGCCAAACAGACTATGAAAAATATCCTTCGCTTTACTCGTGGTGGTGGAATTGTCGCCGCCCTCTCGAACACTCCAGCCTTCGCCGATCTGCTGATCTACGAGCCTTTTGATTACACATCGGGCAGCTGCCATGATTGGTCAGACAGACACGTACTCGCCGGGCAGCCCGACCTGGGCTGAGGCTGGCACGGCCACGTCCCCCGTCCATCAAGCGTTACCGGCTCGTTTGACGGCGACCGGGTGGCTTTCCCGCCAGCATCGGAAACGCTGGCGGCATGATGAACGCCGATATTACCGAATTGGCGCGGCTGAGTCTGGGAGCAACGACGTACGGCACTGACTCCACCTTGTATTACTCACTCCTTCTGGACGTCCCCGACCTCACCGGGTTGACCGATCCCTAACTCGAATCTCAACGCGAACAATGACATGATCATTGCGTTTAACAACACCACCGGCGGCGGACGCGCGGCCCAGTAACTGGGCGGGAGAACTGGTGATTCGCCTGGGCAGCGTGGCGGACACCTATAATCTGGGCATCCGTGCCAGCAGCACGCCCGCCGGCGTCAATCCCGGACATACCTACTGGAGCGGCGACCTCACCCCCGGCGATACGCACCTGGTGGTCGTGCGCTATGTGCAGGGCGCCGATGCCTCCACTCGGGACGGATGATTCCAATGACCTGTGGCTTGATCCGGCTGCGTTGTCTTTCGGGGCTCCCGAAGGCAGCGAGCCGGCTCCGGACGGGAGTTCGCTGGGAACGATCAATCAGGCCAATCCCGGTCTCAATTACGCCGCTTCGCTTCTCATCGGTGCAGGGATCTCGGCGGGGGCCACTCCGAACCAGACTATCATAGACGAAATCCGGGTCGGCACAACCTGGGCGGACGTGACGTCCGTGCCTGAACCCTCAACTTTCGCGTTGGCTGGCTTAGGCTTGCTGGGCTTGATTTGGCTGCATCGCGCGCGCCGTCGTTGAACCCGTGAGACAGGTTTGCGAAGGCCCGGCCTTGCCGCTGGGCCTTTTTGTTCCCTAAAACGATGCGGCACCCGGCAATAGTGATGCCGCATGGGACTTGGTATGGGTTGCAAGTCGGAAAAGTATCGCAGATTGGTGGATAATGCGTAGCAGGAATGGAAATCACCACATCATGGTTGCCTATGTTCACGCGGCTAGACTTCATTCCGCCTGGCTAAAAGTAATTGGTCTTATGAAGAAAACTACTCGCATGCGCCATTGCCAGTATTAGTGTCACCGCCTTCGGATTGCCGCTGGCTTACGATGGATTCGATTACCCACTCGTTTCGCCGGCGCCCATTTACACCAACCTCGTCGGACAGATGACGAACAACGGGACCAACTGGGTTTATGCCGGGCCTGCCGATAGCACTGACCTTCAGCCCTACATCAATGCCGGCAGCCTGAGCTACCCGCCTTTGGCGCCATCCATCGGCAACAGCGTGGGGTTCGGCAACATCGGCAGCGCGGGAATGGCCGCGCGGCTTAACCTGCCGTCGGCGGTGAGCAGCGGGACACTGTATTACTCTTTTATTGTGAAGCTCACGGACATCACCGGGATCAGCACTTCCGGCATCTTTTGGGTTGGCTTCAACAATACTGCCGGCAGCCAGACCACCCTTCCCGGCGTCGTGGGCACGCGGGTGGACACTCGAGCGGACGGCGACGGCTTCAATATCGGCCTGGACAAGAGTTCCGGCGGTGCGGCCAACTTCCAGTGGTATCCGGACAATGTGACCCCGACTACGTTCCATACGGACGACGTGATCTTTATCGTAGGCAGCTATACCTTCAACACCGCGAGCACCTCGGACGACGTATCGCATAATGTGGGTCAACCCGGCTCCGGCCGATTTCGCCGCCGCCACCCCCCCGCCGGCGCCGCTCACCAACACGGTGGGCAACGATCTGAACGGCAACCAAATCGCCAGCTTCTGCATCTTCAATCGCAGCGCCGGCGAGCCCCACGGAATCGTTCTCGACGAACTGAGGGTCGGCACCACCTGGGCGGATGTGACGCCCACCGCCAACTCGATGGCCATCATCAACTCAGCCCAAGGATGCGCGCATCATCGCGGGGGCTCACGCCTCCTTCTCGGTCACGGCTTATCTCGCGACTACCTACCAATGGCAGCACAACGGGGTGGATATTGCCGGGGCAACCACCACCTCGCTCACCATCAGCAATGCCCAACTCGGCGACGCGGGCAGTTACCACGTGATTGTCGGCAACGGCGTCGCCACGCCGCTGACGAGCAGCAACGCCGTCCTGACGGTCAAGGCTGACACGTTCCCGCGGTTGTCCCCGCTCTGGAGCATCGCGCCCTTCAGCCGGCCCTACATCACGACGGATACCTCGCAAAACCCGATGCAGCGCTACTTCGCTTACAACTCCTTCTCCAACCAGGTGCTCATTGTCAGCCGGACGAACACCGACACCCTGGCGCCTCCACCGGCATGGTTTATGTGCTGGATGCAACCACCGGCGCAGACCTCTACCAGATGAATGCGGATTCAGGCATCATTTCCGGCGGCCTGAACGGCGTCACACTCTCCTCGATTGACGTTGCAGATGACGGCGCCGTCTATGCCGCAAATATCTCCGACCTCAACAGCAGCACCATGTTTAGCCTCTATCGCTGGGACAACTCCGACCCCGGCACCGCCCCTGTGAACGTGTTCACCGGCTTCCCCTTCGGCGGCGGGTCCGAACGATACGGCGATTCGCTGGCGGTCGGGGCGGTCGGCATTGGCACACAAGTCCTCCTGGATGATTCCAGGGGGCTGTATGGGGACATCATGGGTCCCACTGACTCCAGCATGACGTCATTCCTGCCATACGCTCCTTACGGAGGACAGTTCACCAACGTGATTGGGGGCTTGACGGGCGGCCGCACCATCCTCTTTGCCGATACAAATCGGTTCGGTCCCAATTCCTTCTGGGAACACCACCGGGGCGGGGCTTTGAACCTCGCGAGCTACGATTTAACCACATACTCAAGCACGCTGATCACAAACTATCCCTTGCCCAGCACCATGGGGGTATGCGGCTTCAACTTCTCGTTGAATCTGCTTTGCGGCATCAACTTCCTGGACAATACCAACGCGCCCGACACGCTGGATCTCTACGACATTTCCGACCCGACGCTGCCGGTCTATATCGCCAGCTACAATTTCCCCACTAATTTTCAGGCCAATGCCAACCGCTGCGGGCGAGTGATCTTTGCGGACGACCGGGTGTGGGCTCTGGATGCCAACAACGGGTTCCTGGCCTTTCAGGTCATTCCTCGCCTGACAATCGCTGCTTCAGGAGGAGATGTGCTCCTGTCCTGGCCGACGAACTTCACGGGTTTCACCCTGGCAGCCAGCGGGTCGGTCTCGCCGCCGGCCACTTTTACGAACGTCAGCACCGGAACGATTGTCGGCGCCCAGTACGTCGTCACCAACACACCGTCCAGCGCAGGCCTGTTCTATCGCTTGCAGAGGTAGCACCCGCGATCCGATCTGACGTCTCGTCCTGCACCGCAGGCCCAAGCCCTGCGGTGGGGGGCTGCATCAAGCTCGCCGCAAGGCCTGGTAGGGACGCCTCGCCGAAGCGTCCGGCCACACTCCAGCATGGACGTTTCGGCGAAACGTCCCTACCACGCTTTGTTGAAATCGGGAGCTTGATGCAGCCCTGCCTGCGGTGGGCGTAGGCCGTTGTTCTCTTGCATTCAGCCCCCTGCCGGGGCATCGTAGGACTGTAGATAGCTTTCGTGCCTGCATCAACAGACAGCACACCGGTTTTGCGGGTGGAGCGCCCAATGTGGCGTTGCGCTGGCAAATGCGAGGGGGGCCAACCGTTCGGCCAGGTGGTCACTCTTGTCCCGAACTTATGAACCTACCCATGCGCGAACGCCGGGGCTGCCAAGCCTTCACCCTGATTGAACTGTTGGTCGTTATCGCTATCATTGCCATCCTGGCCGCCTTGCTGCTGCCTGCCTTGGCGAAAGCCCGGGAAAAAGCCGAAGGTATCGCTTGCCTCAATAACACAAAACAACTGACCCTCGCCTGGATCACGTATGCCGGCGACTACAACGACCGGCTCGTTTACAACAAGCCCTCATTCGCAACGGACACCAATAACTGGGCGGGGGACGTCATGAGCTGGGCGGCCGATTCCCAAGTCACCAACCTGAATCTGCTCAGGGATTCGGCTTTGGGCCCCTATGTCGCCAGGAACGTCGGTGTCTTTAAGTGCCCCGCGGACCGCGTGCCGTGTCCGCTCGGCCCCCGAGCCCGAAGTCTCTCGATGAATGCCTTTGTCGGCCCGCAGAACGACGCCGGCACGCCGATCAACAGCGCGTGGAAGCAATTCCTCAAGCTGAGTGACTTCCGTAATCCTTCGGGCATTTTCGTCTTCCTGGACGAGCACCCGGACAGCATCAACGACGGCTGGTTCGTGTTTTGCACCGCGGCCAATCCCGCCGAGCGAGCCACGTGGAGCGACCTGCCCGCGTCCTACCACAATGGCGCCGGGGGATTCTCCTTTGCCGACGGGCATTCGGAGATTAAGAAGTGGCGTGCTTCCAGCACCATCCGGCCCGTGAGGAAGACCGCCAGTGATTTTCCCATTACCGTGGGCAGCGATATTCGAGACATCACGTGGGTGGGGGAACGCACTTCTTATCAATAATCGGCTTTGCAGAGACCACGCCGCCTCGGGGCTATGGAAGAACGCTGACGTGGCCTGGGGGAGCGGCCTGCCGGTGGCCAACCCGATCTGGATATTCCCCGGCCTCTTATCAATTCACTGATGCTAACGCTTCAACATCCCCTTCGGCAGCTACGTGCAGACATTTCACTCCGTCGAGGAGTATCCGCCTTACAACGTCTATCGCAGCCCGTCGCCTTCCGAGCTGCGCCTCAACCATTTCGGCGCCCTCGCATTCAATGCGAAGGTGCTCATTGACTTCCTCTATAACAATGGCTCCTCCTCCCTGTTCAAGCGACCGGGCGGCGACAGCAATCCAACGGCCCTGTACTACGCGGCCTGACCGATACCAACGGCACCGCCGCCGACTGCTCCCAGGAGATTAAGCTCAGCTTCCTCAACACCTTCACCAGCCTGGAAGTACTCGATCCGGCAACCGGTGTAACGCGCGTGCAGACCCTGCCCGTCGTCAGCAGCCGGCGCCAACTGGTGCTTAACCTCAACGGGGGTGACGCCGCCCTCTTCAAGATAGCCGACGGCGCGCCGTTCGTCGGGGCTCGACTCTCCGGCGCGCCCGTTCACCTGCCAATGGAGAAAGGACCGCTCCGACCTGTCGGACGGGGGGAATGACTGCGGTCCAACGGAGACTTCCAGGAACTGTTTGGCGCCAGCACGCCCCCCAGCATCGGTGGCTCCGCAAATGGTTGGCTGCCAATAACTTACGCTGAACCCCTGCTGACCATCCTGCCCGATGACCCGCATCGGGCCGCCCGCGCAACTCACGCCGGCAGGGGAGGAGTCAGCCAGGGTATCCCGACCGGCCCGATGCCGGTCGTTGGGCAGCCCCGGCACCAACGCGTGATCGCACTCCCCTGGCAGCCAGGCATTTGTGGAGCCAACGGGTAGGGTACTCGGGGTAGCCTCGGGGTCAGACCTCAGAGAAAGGCCAGTTTCGCGCCAAAAACATTCGCCAGGAGAACTCCCGTTTGTTGAAGAGGGAACCTGTTGCTCCCACTTGGTCGCCATGGCCCGGAACCGGGAAATGAACCTGCGATAGTCAGTTCCGGAAAAAAGGGGCCCTTTAGCGAGGTCTGAAGGAAGGCCGACAGCAGGCAACGGGATGGAAGCAACGCTGCCCAAGTGCCTGGAAATCCAAGACTTGTGCAACCCAGAGGGAAAGTTGTGAAGACAGGCTGTTCTGGTAACCTCCGGATGTCCGATGCTCGACCACTCCGGGGTCTGTCTTGCACTCTGACCAGGTAGTGACCAGGTAGTGACCAGGTAGTAGAGCTACTACCTGGTCACTACCTGGTGACTACATGGTCACTACCTGGTCACAGTGGAAGAGAGGGGCGCGTGCCGGTCAGGAGCGTCTGGGAAGAGAATGCCCCGAACCCTCTCCAAAAATGCGGGAGACTGCTTGCGATGGCCCCTCCCGATCTCCAACAGAAAATGCCGATTAGGGGCGGGTGCCCGCTACCAACCCCTTCTTCCCGTTAGTGGCCAAAGTCCAATTCGCAAGCTGTCGCCCGCTGTTTTGGGAGAAACCGGCGCACAGGCTTAGCGGTCACTACTACCATTCTGTGCCCAAGTGTTTCCTGTTCCGGTTCACGCTTTTCTGGGAGAGAAGTATCTTGATAATCAAAGGAGCCAGAGCAAGGCGTATCGAGATAATCGAGAAGGTTGAGGCCCGGGGTGTGGTGCGGACAGGCAATCGCCCCGTCACGCCCTGAGTTCCGGCGCGTGTTCGCCAGGGACTCAGAACAGGAACTGCTCTTCGCGATGATCCGGGGGCAGACGCCGACGCATGTGCGGCGAACGGTGAGCGCGTTTAATGGATAGTTCCAGGACCAGCAGTGCCTGGTCGAGGCGACAGTCGTAGAGTTGGGGCGTTTGGCCCAGGGCTTCGGCGACCAGGCGGTGAGCGATTTCGAGTTTTTCGAGGACGGAAAGCTCCAGTGGCATAGGCTGGTTAGCAGAGGGTTTGTTTGAGTTGGCGCAGTTGTTCCAAGGCGCGTTGCCGACCCCGCTCTTGTTCGGCCGGAGAACCCGTCGGAGCCAGTGTGATCGGTGGCTTTGGCGGCAGCTCTGGAACGAGACGGACCCGGCTGATGTTGAGATCCTCTTCGAAGCGATCCAGTTGGAGGAGATTGGAGAGCTTGAGGGCGCCGACGTTGCGGCGGGTGTGGCGGATTTCCTTCTGCAAGTAGCGGATGATCTGGCTGAGGTCAGCCCGTGTAAAGCCGGCGTGGAGGAACTCCCACCAGAGCCGCTCCCGGTCAAAACGCCAGGAGAGGGTTTGACCGGTGAGACGGCAATAGGTCTGGTGGAGTTCCTCCAACTGAACCAGCAAGGGGAGCGGCGAGTTCATTTTGGGAACTGGGCGACCCAGGGCAGAAGTTCCAAGGCACGCTGCACGTGAGCGGTGGTGATGGCGCGGGAGTTCTGGGCGGCGGCTTCTTCCAGGGCGCGTTGAGCCAGGTGATTGAGCAGCCGAGGCAAGCCGTTGCCGGCCTGGAGGAGCAACTGCAAGGCCGCCGCCTCGAAGGGGTTGGCGTGAATGCCGACAGCCTCAAGGCGCGCTTGGATATAACCGGCCAGTTCGTCTCCCGTCCAGGGCTCCAGGCGCAGGCAAAAGCTCAGGCGGGCCAGCAGGGGCGCGTTGATGCCCATTTGCAGCCGGGGCAGGAGTTGCTCGTCGCCCACCAACAGCAGACTAAAGGGCGGCTGGGTGTCACGGCGATCGCAACTCAACAGGCGTACCTCTTCGAGCGCGGTGGCGCTGAGGTTCTGCGCCTCGTCCAGGACGACCACGGGCCAGAGCCGTTCGAGTTGTTGCCAGCCCTGGCGGATGAGCATGACGTTATCGCTGCGGCGCATGCGGGCGGGCTGCCCCAGTTCCAGGCACAGCAGGCGTAAGAGGTTGGTGCCGGTGACCGAGGAATGGGAGAGCACCAGCGGCTGGTAGCGTTTGTCGGGCAGGGATTTAAGGAAGTGCTGGACCAGGAGAGTTTTGCCCACGCCGTTGGGGCCGTGGAGCAGGCCGCAGGCCCGCACGGAGACCAACTGTTCGAGGCGGTGGCGGGTCTGCTTGAAGGTATCGGAAGCATAGGGCGTTTCGACGGCCACCCCGAAGGGCAGCTCTCTGGCGCCCCAGAGGCTTTTGAGGGCAATATCCAACTCAGGAGGATTTATCGGGGCGGTCATAGTCGCGGTCGGTATAGGTTTTGGAGTTGAGTTGTTTGTCGCAACGCCGGGCCGGGCCGACGAGCTTATCCTCCCACCAGACCTCAACCCGGCTCCAATCGAAGGGGTTGAAGCGCACTTGGATGACCTGGCCGCGTAAATGGAGGGGCACTTCCCAGAGTTGGCCCTCCAGACTGCTCTACTACACCGGTGCCCGCGTTTCCGAAGCCCTGCAACTCCGGCACCGAGACCTGCAATGGAGACCCCCCAGCCTGATTTGGTTCCACGGCAAAGGGCGCCGAGAACGCACCGTTCCACTGCTGCAGCCGCTGGCGGGGGAGCTCAAACGGGCCCTGGCCCAGACTCACAGTTCCAACACCCCTGACGCCTTGTTGTTTGTGAACCGCCTCCACCAGCCCTCCACCAGCCCCTCACACGCTCCGGCGTCGAAAAACGGCTCAACCAGACGGTAGCGCGAGCCGCCCTCCAATGTCCCACGCTCAAAACCCGCACCGTCTCACCCCATGTGTTCCGTCACTATGCCGATCACCGGACTATGCCGACCGGAACACGAGTAAGGCTGTTGGACGCCCCTTCCGCCAGGGCTTTCCTCAACTCGGCGCGTGGCACCCAACGCGGCATAGTCCCGACGGGGTCACAGGCTTTTAAGGAACGCCAGCAATCGGTCGCCCGGCTGGAAGAGCAGGGGTGGTTGGCCCCCTTGCGTGGTCTTGGCGAGGATTTTTTCCTTCAGCGCCAGATCGGCGTCGAGGTAGATCTGGGTGGTCTCGACGGACTCATGCCCCAGCCACAGAGCGATGACCGACCGATCGATGCCCGCCTGCAAGAGCGTCATCGCGAGCGTATGACGCAGCACGTGGGGCGTGACCCGTTTCCTTTTCAGGGACGGGCAGGAGTGGCCAGCCATCCCTTGGTACTTCCTCAGGAGGCGCTGGACCGCATCGGCGCTCAGCCGGCCACCCTGAGCATTGGGGAATAGCCAGGCAGTATCCTTACGGAGTTGCGAGAGCCAGGTTCTCAAGGCGGTCACGGCTTGTTTGGTCAGTGGGGTGGTGCGCTCCCTGCGTCCTTTGCCGACACAGCGGAGGTGGGCAGCGCTGCCCAGGTGGAGCTCCTCGCGCCGCAGGCCCGTCAACTCCGAGAGGCGCAAGCCCGTCTGCACCGCCACCAAGAGTAGCACATGGTCCCGGTGACCGAACCAAGTGTGTGGATCGGGCGCTGCCAAGAGGGCTTGGGTTTCATTCCGGTCCAAGAACTTGACCAAGGCTTTTACGCAGCGTTTGCTCGGAATGGCCAGGACGCGCTGGATCTGCGCGGCATGCGCAGGTTCTTCGTAAGCCGCGTAACGGAAGAAGGAGCGGATCGCCGTCAAACGCAAGTTGCGGCTGCGGGCTGTGATTTTGCGGTTGGCCTCCAGGTCATCGAGGAAGGCGGTGATGAGGGGAGCGTCAACCTCCTCCAGCATCAGATGAGAAGGCTGCTTGTGCAAACGCCGGTTCGCGAACTCAAGCAGCAGACGGAACGTATCGCGATAGCTAGCGACGGTGTGCGGGCTGACTTGGCGCTGACGCATCAAACGCTCGAGAAAGAACCGTTCCAGGAGCGTGGCAAAGTGGCTCCCTTTCATGAGGACTTGTCCCAATACTCTTCCAAACGGTTGACCACCACACCCATGAGTTCGGGGCAAATCGTCAGATACCAGTAGGTGTCGCTCACATGGCCGTGGCCCAAGTAGGTGGACAAGACTGGCAGACGCTGTTCGACGTCTTGTCCCGAACGATACCAGCGCACCAGGGCCTGAGCGGCGAACCGGTGGCGAAAGTCGTGCAAACGCGGCCCATGGCTGGCGGCAGGGCCTCGGATCCCAATCTGCCTGGAGAGGCGGTAAAAGGTGCGGTGGACCTCTCCTCCGTCCAGGCGGTGGCCTCGACGTGAGACAAAGAAGTAGGACAGGTTTTCACCGAAGGCCCGATCGCGCTCGTGCGCGTATTTGGAGAGCACTTTCTGAGTTGAGGCATGGATCGGTACCAATCGAGTTTTACCGAATTTGGCGCCGACAATGACCAGGACGCCCTGGGCCAGATCCACGTCTTTGGTTTTTAGGTTCAGCACCTCGCCCAGACGCAGGCCCGTCACCGCCAGCAGCCCCAACAGGCAATAGTACGTCAGCCCGGGCAGCCCGCCCATTTGCTGAGCCGCCTCCAGCAACTGGCCGATTTGCTCATCGGTGTAAAGGTAGGGGCGTGCGCGAGAAGGGCGATGGGGGAGCAGGCTCCAGGGCGGGATTTGGGTCTGGGGGTCGAATGCGCTCCAGTAGCGGGCAAACCCACGGACGCAGGTCAACCGATGTGCCCACCCCGCCGGTCGCTGCGATTGACGCTGTGCCCACTGCAAAGCCAACGGGATCGTGATGTGATCCGCGTCTTGTGCCTGGAGGAAGGCGGCGAAGTCGGGCAGCAAGTGACCTGCATCGGTCAGCTTATAGCCCAGAGCACGTCGCAGGTGTAGGTAATCCCGCACCGCCTTTTTCAGGCTGCTCATGACGCGCCTCTTGGCCAAGGCAGCGCCAGTGAGCGCAGGGAGCGGAGATCCACCTTGGCATAAATTGCCGTCGTGTCCGGGCTGCGGTGCCGCAGCAGTTCCCCGATCTCGCTCAACGAACTGCCCTGTTGCAGCATCGTCGAGGCCAGCGAGTGACGGAACTGATGTGCGCCCTTTCGTGGCGAATCGATCTTGGCTCGCTGTAGCGCATGCTTGACCACCGAGCCGACCGAGCCTTGGCCTTTGAAGCCGGCCAACGGTGCCCGGCTGCGCAGGAACAACCGCCTGGTGTGCGAGACTCGAGGCCGGTCATGACGTAAATAGGCGGCAATGGCCTTGCCCACATCCGCAGGCAGGGGTAAGTGGGTCACTCGGCCTCCCTTGCCCCGAATGGCGATCCGGCTGTTCTCCCAATCCAGGTCCTCCAAGACGAGGTGACAGATCTCCCCGCCGCGTAAGCCCAATCGAGCCAGCAACAAGAGGATGGCGTAATCCCGGCGCGCGACAGCCGAGTGACGTTCGCGTGCGTCCACCAACACCTGGTCAACTTGAGCTGCTGGCAGAGCCTTGGGCAACGTGGAGAGCGACCAACTGGCCACCGGCGGCACGCAGACGGCCAGATCCAGCGTGAGGTCGCCCCGATAACGGGCAAAGCGCAGAAAGGAGCGCAGGGCGGTGGTCATTAACAGTGCCCGCTTGTTCTTGAGTTGCCCGGCACTGCGCCGGACAAATTTCAGGACATCCGGGGCCTTGAGCCTGGAGAGGTCGATCCTGTCACCGCCAAATCGGCTTACCAGGAACTGTTGCACAAAAGGGGCGTAGCCGATGCGCGTGGCCGGTGCGAGGCAACGTTGCTTTTGAAGGTAGAGGTCGTATTCCCGCAGCACCTTTTGGGTCGGCGTGAGGGGCGGTTGGGAGATGCGCTCCTTGGTCACCCCGCGGTCGCGCAAGAGGTTTAAGAAGCCGACGACGGCGGCAGGGTCTCCAAGCTGGAGGTGAATGCCGGACCGCTTGCGGCACCGGAGATAGTCCTCCACATGCCGGTAGAGGATCGCATTGGTCGCGATGCTCCTCCGGTTCAGCCAGCGGGAAAAATCGGCTGCCAGTTGGAGTTTTCGTTGACCAGAGAGCCGATTGTAGTTCTGAATGTATAGCTGATCGGCGTACTGGGTGAGGTAGCGGCCCAGAGGGCCTTGCTTCACCCGTTCGATGGTGCGGACATCTTTGAAGAACCGGTTCATCGCGGTCGTGTCTGGTGCGGTAGGGCGCACCTTTTCTGGTCACCAACCCGTTGCGCCACGGGGGTTCTGACCCTTTTTGCGGGACATCTGCCCGCAACTCTTTTACCGTTTGACCCATGTCAAAACGTAAAGGTGCCTTTCGTCGGCCCAGTGCAGACGAGCAAACCGTGCTGGGCCAGATGCAGATCAAGCTGCTGGTCCGGGCCAAGGACATCGCAAAGTGCGACCGGATCCTCGTCGAGCACCATTATCTGCACAGCGCCCAGTTGGTGGGCGAGCAGTTGCGCTACGCGGTGGTCTGGCGGGGGCAATGGCTGGCGGTGGCTGCTTGGAGCGCGCCGGCGTTGCATCTCAAGGCCCGGGACGCCTTCATCGGTTGGACGGAGGCGCAACGGCGCGAGCGCCTGGCCTTGGTGGTCAACAACTCGCGCCTGTATGTGCTGCCGGAAAGCCATTATCCCAATCTGGTCAGCCGGTTTATGAAGCTCATGCTTGGACGATTGAGTGCGGACTGGCAGAGCGTGTGGGGACATCCGGTGGCGTTGGCGGAGAGTTTTGTGGACCCCAACCTCTATCGCGGCACGGCCTACAAGGTCAGTGGCTGGAGCCAGTTGGGCCAGACGCGCGGCTGGAAGCGTAGCGCGGTGGATTTTTACCAGGAGCATGGGGTTCCCAAGCAAGTGTGGATTCGCGAGTTGGAAAAGAACGCGTGTGTCAAGCTCCGGGCGGCGGAGTTGCCGCTGGCCTGGGCCAGGGCCCTGCGGCCCGCCCGCCCCCGCTGCACCGCCAAGGTCAAGCAGATCGAGAGCTTGATGGGGCGCCTGGGCCGAGACGTGCCGGAGTTTCGGCGCCTCCAAGCGTTGGGCTACCCGCTCCCAGGGATGCTGGTGCTCATTGCCATGGCCACCTTCAGCGGCGTGAGCCGCGGCTACGAAGACCTGGCTGACTACGCGGCTACGCTCTCCCAACCGCAGTTGCGGGCCTTGCGCTTCCGGCAGGATCCGCACACCCGGAGGGTGCGCTGTCCGCAGCGGACCACCTTTGAACGGGTGCTCAAGGGCGTGGCTGAGACGCGCTTGCAGCAGGTGCTCTTGCTGTGGCAGGAGCAGGTGTTGGGGCCGGTGCAGGACCGTCTGGTGATTATCGATGGCAAGGAAATCCGCCATGCCGACGTGGAGTCGGTCAGCGCGGTCAGCGGCAGCGGTCGCTGGCTGGGTTCGACGCTGGTGAGGGCGGGCAGCAACGAAATCCCCGCGGGCCGCCAGCAATTGGCCCAGTTGGACCTGGTGGACAAGATCGTAGTGGCCGACGCCGCCCACACCCAAGTGGCGCACGCCAAACAAATCCTCTACGACCAAGGCGGCGAGTACCTCCTGACGGTCAAAAAGAACCAAAAGGACCTCTTTGCCACGCTGGAAACGCTCTTCACCGACCAGCGTTTTTCCCCCTCAGCCCACGCCGCGCACCCGGGCGCTGACGCGCGAGCGCAACCGCAGCCGCCGCGAGATCCGGCTGCTGGACTGTCGGGAGGCTTCACCCCAGCGCGTGGGCTTCCCAGGGGTGCAGACCATTGCGCGGCTGCGGCGCCGCGTGCGGCGTCAGAGCCACAAAACCACCGAAACGGTTTACCTGATCAGCAGTCTCACCCTGGAGCAATTGGATGCGGCGGAGTTTCTCAAACTCAAACGGGGCTACTGGGTGATTGAAAGCCGACTCCATCACGCCTTGGACGTAACTCTACGCGAGGATCACAGCCGCGTGCGTAATCCCAAGGCCGCCTTCGCCCTGAGCCTGTTTCGCCGGTTGGTGGTCAGCTTCGCTCAGGTCTGGCTGACCCAATGCCGCAAGGTCAATCCAAAGAGTCGGGCGACCACCCGCAAGTTCCAGCAGCGCTTTCGACGCGACGACGGCGGGCGCGATCGCCTGCGCGCCCTTATGTTCACCAAGTCCCCGACCTCTTGGCGTTCACCAACTTGAAAAGGTGTGCCATAGGCCGGCGCCCACATCCATATTCTTGGCTTTCCAGCCCGCCACCAAACGAGGTATGTAGAAGGCTCGGCATGAAAAAAGCCATGGCCAAACTGTCGTGGGTCCTGGTGGCGGTGGCCGGCGCCTGGGCGTACGCGACGCTCGCGTTCCATCGCGGCGAGCCGCTGAACTCCGCCTATATCCTCATCGCCGCGCTGTGCACCTACGCCATCGGCTACCGGTTTTACTCGAAATGGATGGCGACGCGGGTGCTGATGCTCGATGACCGGCGGGCGACGCCCTGCGAGGTGCACGATGACGGCAAGGACTTCGTGAAGACGAACAAGTGGATCGTCTTCGGCCATCATTTCGCGGCCATCTCCGGGCCGGGCCCGCTGGTCGGGCCGGTGCTGGCGGCGCAATTCGGTTATCTGCCCGGCACGCTGTGGATTCTGATCGGCGTCGTCCTGGGCGGCGCGGTGCAGGATTTCGTGATCCTGTTCTGCTCGATCCGGCGCGACGGCAAATCGCTGGCCCAAATGATCAAAGAGGAATTGGGCACGGCCGCGGGCGCGGTCGCGGTGGTGGCGGTCCTCGCGATCCTGATCATCCTGCTGGCCGTGCTGGCCCTGGTGGTCGTCAATGCGCTGGGGGAGAGTCCGTGGGGCGTCTTTACCGTGGGCGCGACGATCCCGATTGCGATGTTCATGGGCGGCTACCTGCGGTTCTGGCGCGTGGGCAAATCATGGAGGTCACGGTCATTGGCGTCGTGTTGTCTGCTGCTGGCGGTCTGGGGCGGGCAATATGTTATCATCAGCCGGAGCTGGCGCGGCTGTTCGGGTGGGCGACAGCACGCTGGCGTGGGCGATCATTTTTTACGGCCTGGCGGCCAGTGTGCTGCCGGTGTGGCTGCTGCTGGCGCCGCGGGATTACCTGAGCACGTTCATGAAGCTCGGGACGATCTTCGCGCTGGCGCTCGGGATGTTGATCGTGCTGCCGGACCTGCGAGATGCCGGCCTTCACCCGGTTCATGGACGGCTCGGGACCGGTCGTGCCGGGGAAGGTGTTTCCGTTCTGCTTCATCACGATTGCCTGCGGCGCGATCTCCGGCTTCCACACGCTCGTCGCCAGCGGCATCACGCCGAAGATCATCACCCGCGAAATCTTACGCGCGCCCGGTTGGCTACGGCGCCATGTGCCTGGAGTCCCTGGTCGCCATCATGGCCATGATCGCCGCCTGCACGCTGCAGCCGGGCGTGTACCTGAGCATGAACGTGGAGGGCGAAGCCGGCCGCAACCGGTCGCCAAAGTCGAGCGCGCAGGGGCTTCCCGGTGACCGCCGATCAGATGACGACTGGCCGCGCAAGTGGGCGAGAAGACCCTGTTCGGGCGGACCGGCGGGGCGGTGACGCTCGCGGTGGGCATGGCGGACATTTTCTCGGCCGTCAAAGGGCGCTGGCTCGATCTCTGGTATCACTTCGCCATCATGTTCGAGGCGCTGTTCATCCTGACGACCATTGACGCCGGGACGCGCGTCGGGCGCTACCTGCTGCAGGACGCGCTGGGCCACCTGTGGAAGCCGCTGCGGCAAACGGGCAATTCGGCGCGAATGTGCTCGCCAGCGCGCGCTGGTCTGGGCTGGGGCTTCTTCCTGATCATGGGCGTGCGCGATCCGGAAGGCGGCGTCAATGCGCTTTGGCCGATTTTCGGCATCTCCAACCAGATGCTCGCCGCGATCGCGCTTTGCCTGGCGACGACGATCATTTTGAAAATGTCGCTGCAAGGGGCCAACGGCGAGGCTCAGGCATCCGGGGCGCGAAGGCCTGCCTTTGCGCTGATCACGCTGCTACCGCTCGCGTGGCTCCTGGCGGCGACCTTGACGGCCGGCGCGCAGAAGATCGGGCACCCCGATCCGCGCATCGGGTTTCTGGCGCAGGCGATGGTCCTGAACGAGCAACTCCCGACGCTGGAGCAGGCAGTGACCGCCGCCCAGGCGGCGGGCGACGCCGGGCCATCGAGCAGGCCGAGCGCGCGTTCCACACGAATCGGGTGCTACACTTCAACAACGTGCTCGACGCCGTCGTGGCCGGCGTGTTTATGGTTCTGGTCGCCGCCATTGTCGCGCTCAGTGTGCGCGAGTGGGTGCTGCTGCTGCGGCGGCGCAAACCGGCGGTGCTGTGCGAGACGGAGCCGGTCTGGCTGCCGGATTACGCTGTAGCGAAGCCAGGCCGCTCCGCGTGGCCGGGGCGGCGGCGCTGGCGTTTGCGCTCACCAAAGAACTTTCGGGCGAGGCGGAGATGGACCGGGCCCGCCAGAGCACCGCGTCTGCGAGTGCGGCCATACGCGGAAAGCCACCCCGCGGCAATCAATGGAACCCAGGCGCGCCAGGTAACCGTGCGGGTTTACCTTGAAGTGGCCGAGAGGAAATTTAAGGGTGTTAAACGATGCTGTTGAGTCGGGCAACGAGCCACACGATGGAACCCATTGGTCTATTCGGCGGTTCATTTGATCCGGTCCACCTGGGCCACCTGCTCGTGGCGCAGGCGGCGCGGGAGGAACTGGGCCTGGCGCGGCTGTTCTTCATCCCGGCGGCGCAATCGCCATTCAAGCCGGAGAGCGCGCCGACTCCGGCGCCGGAGCGGTTGCGCCTGCTGCGGCTGGCCCTGGCGGGCAAGACTTGGTGCGAGATTGACGAGCAGGAAATCCGGCGCGGCGGCATTTCCTACACCATTGACACCGTGCGCGATTACGCCGGGCGCTTCCCCGGGACGCAACTCTTCTACCTGATTGGCGCGGATCACCTGCCGCAACTGCCGCAGTGGCGCGCGGCGGAGGAATTGGCGCGGCTGGCGGAGTTTGTGGTCATACCCCGGCCCGGGCAGGCGGAGACGCCCTTTCCCGCGCCGTTTCGCGGGCGCTGGCTGACGGGCTTTCCGCTGGGCGTTTCCTCCTCGCAGATTCGCGCGCGGGTCAAAGCCGGCCTGCCCATTGATCACCTGGTGCCGGACCTGGTGGCCGAGGCGATCCGCAATAATCGGCTTTATCTTTGAGCCGGCCTGGGCCATTATACCAGCAGATGGATTCAAGAAAACTGGCGTTGCTTTGCCGCGAACTGGCAGACAATAAAAAGGCGGAAGACATCGTTATCCTGGACGTGCGTGAGCTGTCGTCGGTCACGGACTACTTCGTGATCGCCTCGGGCACCAGCGAGCCGCACCTGCGGGCCATTGTGGACGAGATCACCGACCGGCTGCGCGAAGACCAGGATTGCGGCCCCGGGCTATTGATGGGACTTCGCAGACGCCTGGGTGGTGCTGGATTTTTTCGATGTCATCGTCCACGTGATGCGCCAGGACGTGCGGGAGCGCTACGACCTGGAAACGCTGTGGGGCGATGCGCCCCGGGTCAAGTCGAGGAAGCGCCCTGCGGCTAAGGCGCAGGGATAACCCTCCGGGAGCAACAGGCCGCGGGCGAGGGCCGGCTACGCCGCTTTGGGGGGGTTTCGGCTGAAGCCTTCACCATCTCGTCCAGGAGGTTCCTGAACTCCTCCAGCCCCGGCGCCGGTATGATGATCGTATCACGACGGCCACCGACATCCTCGGTGATGCGCAGGAAACGTCCGCGCGGGTTCTCCTTCAACGCGAGCACGAAGGTCTTGCGCTCGATCTGGATCTTGGCCGACTTCAGGGTCTCCTCATTGACGGGCGGTTTGGGGGCCCGGTACATATGTTCATCTGGAGGACGGCTGCCATAAGGCGATGGACGTTCATTCGAAATCATATTCTTTCCCGATCGGGGCGCCCCAAGGCAACCCAATCTATAACTCTAACCGCTAAAATAAGGTCAACGATAATACCGGTTTGTCAACCCCCTCCCAACATCACCGCATCGTGAATTTCGTCATCCGCGCGAAACGGTTCGAGTCAGCAGGATTGGCGACGCGCCATAAATAGACGGCCAGGCCACCGACGAACAACAGATTTACCCCCTGCGACACGCCATGCCAAGTCCTAAACGACCGGTCCGCCATCTCGCGGCTCGCCGGCGGAGTGTTGACGCCGTACTTGGTGGCGTGCAGGGCCTTCAGGCGGGGCTGGAACCAATAGCCGCCCAGGAGCGCAACCGAGGAGAGCCCAGTCAGCAATCCCGCCTGGACCTTGTGCGGATACTTGCCCAAGTACAGCCATTCGCCGAACAAATGCAACACGGCCACAATGCCGCAGACGATCTGAAAATGGAAGTAGCGGGCAATGAGAATCTCCGCGATCGCGCCCGAGAAGTAGGGATATTTCCTCGGCCCAAGCAGGTTCTTCATCTCCGGCGAAAAGGGGGCCAACCCTGCCCCGAAGGTGAAGAAAATCGCACTCCCAAACCAGACCGCCGCGTTCAGAATACCGACAAATCTCAAGATCCCAATCACCTGACCACCGTAGGAAAAAGCGGCCTGCCTGCCAAGCGCGGAGTGGGGAGATACGTGATGGGTGATGCGTGATGCGTGATGTGTGAAGTGGGAGGCGTCCTTCACGCATCACGCATCACGCATCACGTTTCACGTTTCACGTTTCACGTTTGATTCCCCCACAAGCTCCCCTCTAGACTGGCCGGCGTCGTGCGGCTGCCGAACTCGAACCAAAACCATTGCCTATGCCAAAGCAGGAAACCCTGACTCCGCGCGAGCGGGTCAACAAAGCGCTCAACCACCAAATCCCCGACCGCGTGCCGATTGACCTCGGCGGCAACCAGACCGGCATTCACAAGAATGCTTACCGGTCGTTGATCAAGCACCTCGGCATCGCGGACGAAATCCGCATCATGGACGCCGTCCAGCAGTTGGCGCAGCCGTGCGAGCAGGTCCTCGAGCGATTCCATGTGGACACCCGCTACGTTGCCGCCGGGGCGCCTTAAGTTGGAAAGGCGGCATCGTCAAGGCGCACCGCGACGGGCGGAACTGGGATGATCTTGACGGACGAGTTCGGCATCCGGTGGTCCATGCCCGAGGACGCGCCCTACTACATGGACATCACCCTGAACCCGCTGGCCAAAGCGAGCCTGGCCGACGTGCGGGCTCATCCCTCGCCCGAAGGGAGACGACCCGGGCGGCTCGCCGGGTTGCGCGAACGGGCGCTGGCCCTCAAGAACGAGATCCCTATGCCGTGGTCAGCGGCATATCGGGCGTCGTGTATGAGATTTGCTGGTACATGCGCGGCCTGGAGCAATGGTTCTGCGACCTGATGGGCAACATCGAGTTCTGCGAAGCCATGCTCGACCAGACGCTGAAGTTCTGGTTGGACTGGTTCCGCCTCTTCCTCGACGAGGTCGGCGACGTGGTGGACGTAGTAGTCATCGGCGACGATCTCGCGGGCCAGAACGGGCCCTATACAACCCGGCCATTTACCGGCGCATCGTCCAGCCTCGCCACAAGCGACTGGTCCAGTACATCCGCTCCCGCACCCAGGCGAAGATCTGGTATCACACCTGCGGCGCCTGCCGGGACCTGATTCCCGACCTCATTGACAACGGTATCCACATCCTCAACCCGGTGCAGGTCAGCGCCCGCAACATGGACCCCGCCGACCTGAAGCAGCGGTTCGGGAAGCAGATCGCCTTCTGGGGCGGCGGCGTGGACACCCAGCACATCCTGCCCCGGAGCACTCCGGCCGAGGTGGCCTCGAATGTGCGTCAGAACGTGCAAGCACTCATGCCCGGCGGCGGCTATGTCTTCAACAACGTCCACAACATCCAGGGCGAAGTGCCGCCGGACCGCGTCGCGCTGTTCGACACGGCGTATGACGTCGGCTTCTACGACTGATCCCCTTCATTCCAGGTTATAAACCAGCGGGCGTTCTGTAATTGTCGGGCGGGTCCCTGTTGACGATGTTGAGCGCAAACAACGGGACTGATTATGAAACGATCAAGAAAGACGAACTCTACGAGCACCTGAGCCAGTTCCTCAAAGCCAAGGGCATCGAGATGAAAGACGGCAGCTACCCGCGAGCGGTGCAAGCGAGTTGCTCGCTGCTGGCGGATGCCATCAACCTCAGCCAGCAGGGCATCGAGCGCGCCAAGGTCCAGATTGACAAAAATCTCGACTGGATGCGGCAGGTGATTCATGAAACGACGGCTCCGAAGCCGGCGGCGAAGAAGGCCGCGAAGCCTAAATCCACCCGCAAGCCCAAGGCCAAAGCCGCCCCCGGAAGCGGGCGACTGCGAAACGGTAACCCTGCAGCGGTGGGTTTTGCGGGCAAAGCCGAGGGCCCGGAGCGCGGGGAGGATGTCGGCTATAGCTCTCTGTGGGTAAGGGAGTGGCGGGGGAGGTCCGAAGCCCGAAGGCCGAAACCCCAGAGAAGGCCGAAATCCGAAGGCCGAAAGCCTCGCAGCTATCCTCTATTGCCGCCAATCAACGCTAGATATACGCTAGGCGTACACCATCTGTACACCATCGCTACTCCCGACCTCCACCAGCGCATGTCTAGAGCAGCACTTGTGCAATGCCGGCCTGGATACGCCACCGTGCCTATCCACTGCGGCGACTAAACTTACGAGTGGGTCGCCTTGGCACTTGGCCTGCTTGTTCCAGGGGCATCGTATGTGTTGCAATGCCGCCTTGGTCAGGTGGGTCCGAGGGTTCGCGGTCAGTCTAGTGCTTTTGGGATCGGGCCCGGCCTTGCCTGGCGCGGAGGTAACGCTTACCCGGACCAACAAGGTCGAGCGGTGGATCACGAACGTCATTGACATCACCATGCCGGTCAACCGGTTCGTGAACGAGTATCGCACCAACTGGATTACCCAATTGCGCACGAACAGGGTGGACGTCTATACCACCAACTGGATGATGCGCCGGGCGACCAACCAGATTGAAGTCGCCGCGACCTGGACCAATTTCGCCACTGCCTTCCACACCAACTGGACCACGCGGACGCTGACCAATCATGTGGCCGTAGAGTGCCTCCGGACCAACCTGGTGGACTGCTATCACCGAACTGGAGCGTACTCGACCTGACCAATTGGGAGACAGTCGTCCTGTTTAAACCAACTGGATTGTTCAGCCGCTGACCAATCTCGTGCAGGTGAATCTCGCGGCTCCTCCGCCAATTGCCCGGGCACCCGTCCGCGCAGGGTCCCCGCCCAAGGCATCCCGGGGAGGAGCCGCAGTCTCTACGCCGACTTCAGGCTGGAGCGGCCCCTTGACCATCGAAGCCGCCCGAACCGCGCGGCCTCCGCCGACAACCTGGTGGAAGTGCGCCTGCGAGTCAGGTGGAACGGCCATCCCGCCGCCCGGGTGCATATTCAGAACTGGCGCATCGAGCGCGAGGATGGGGCGATTATCCTGGTCGGGCAGGACCCGGACTTCAAACAGCAACTGCAGGCCGGCACTTACAAGGTGGAAGCCAAAGTGCGCGCGGAGGGCGATAACCCGCCGGCCACGGCCCGCGGCACGCTCTCGGTAACGACCCGCGAGGCGGTCATCGAGCAGCAATTGCTGGTGAAGCGGTGAGCGGAAGGGGCTGGAAGGTTGAGGTTCCTTGACGTCTCAATTGGGTCCGGGCACGGAAACCCGAAATCCGAAGGCCGAAACCCGAAAGAAGGCCGAAATCCGAAGCCCGAAGACACCGCGTCCCTTGCAACAATGGAAGCGGATTGATTGGGAGAGCTGCCGCCAGCCGGCTTCGGCGTCCTGCTAACCCGCACTGCCACCGCGCCGCCGGATGGTTTCGGGCTTCGGATTTCGGCCTTCTTTCGGCCTTCGGCCTTCGGGTTCCGGGTTTCGCCCGTGCCGACGCCCCATCACTTTCTATTCCTGCCCAGAATAGCCTCCGCCCTCTGGTTGAGGTCGGCGGAGACACCGGCGTCCTTCACCGCCTGGGCCAGTTCTTTCGCGGCCGCCCGGTCCGTCCGGCGCAGCGATTCGGCCAGGCTCATCGCTGCCAGGGCGGCTTCTTTTGGAATTTCGGCACAGTCAGATAGGGTTTGATAGCTTCCGCCGCCTTCCGATCATGCACCGAGGCCAGCGCGGACAGGAGCAGGGTCTTGTCCTGATCCCGCCTCGCCACCTTCATCGCCTCCAGCGCCGCATCCAGGCGGGCGTCAGCGGGCTCCTTGTCGGAAGACTTCACCAGCCGAGCCACGCCTTCGATGGCCAGCACGCTATGGACTTGGGTGACGTGGGGATTGTCGGCAACCACCAGCAATGCCTTGGTGGCGGAGAAATCCGGCCAGTTGGCCAGCGCCCGCACCGCGGCGTCCTGGACCACCTCGTTGCTATTGCCGGCGGCAATGGACAGGGTTGTTCGCCTCCTTCCCGCCGAGCATCGCGAGAATATCGAAGAGCGGGGGTAGTTGCTGCGGTTCCGCCGAGTGCGTGAGCGCGATCACCTTTCGGGCGGCGGCGGACCGATCCTGGGCGCGGCTGGCGACGGCTTGCAAGGCGGCCCCCGCCCCGGGGGTCTTTCGGCAAGAACCAGCCGGACCAGGCCTTCCAGTTCGTTGTCGGTCCCGATCCTGCCCAACGTGTCGCAGGCGGCACCGCTCAAGCGCGGTCGGATTCAGCGGCGTATTGCAACAGGGCGGGCAGCGCGGCCTGGTCATAGCGGCGTGCCAGGATGCTTATCGCCGCGGCGCGGTCGCCGGCATCGCCTTGAGCGGCCAGTTTCTCGATCGCTTCGCCCGCTCCCGCCCCGGTGATGCTCGCGAGCGCGGCAGTGGCCACCTTCTTTGCGTTGTCGGCGCCTTTCATCGCGGCATTGAACAGCACGGGGACACTGGCAGCGCTGCCGATTGCCCCGCCGTTCGAGCGCGGCCAACCGCACCGCTTCGTTGGTTCACCGGCTGCGGCAATCACCTGCTGTTCTTCCGGGGGGTCGAGTTGGCGCATTGCATAGACCTGCGCGCCAGGGGGGAGAGTCGGCAGCAGGAGTGCCAGGGCAGCGCTGACGCCCGCCTTGCCGTAAGCGGCCGTCGCGGCGGTGACTCCCGCGACCTGGAGCTCTGGCTCTGGTTGTTTGAGCGCGCCTTCAATGGCGGGGCCCGCCGACTCGTGGTCCGCCACAGCCCAACCGATGAGCGCAGCCGACCGGACCTGCACGACCGCAACGGGCTCTGGTGCTGTCTGAGAAGTCGCGCCCGATTGCGAAGTGCCCGCCAGGTAAAGCCGTTTGAACAGGTTCCCAGCCGCCACCTTCTTTCCGGTCTCTTGAAAAGTTGCCCGCCGTTAGCAATGGTCGGCGGCTCCCAGATCCCTCCATCATAGCCCTCCACAACGCGGCGACCGCGTCCTGGTCGGCAATCTTGCCCAAGGCCCCCGCAGCCGTTGCGGCAGTTTCCTTGCTCCGCAAGTGAGCCTTGATCAGCTCGACCGCCTGCGTATCTCTGCGTTCACCGAGCGACTGGATGAGACCGATGGTCCAGGTCGTATCGCCGCCCTCCTTGAGCGCCGCCCGCAAACTCTCGGTGGCCGCCGGGGCCGGGTTTTTCTCCAAGCTCGCCGGGCGCACTCCTTCATGGGCATCCGGGTCGCTGAGCAGCTTCGTCAGCGCGGGGACGGACTCCGCTCCGCCGATGTACTCCAGTTGGCGAACAACCCAAACACGAGCCGGCTGCGGGACCGCCGCGTCAGTAGCCTTGGCCGCGAGAATAGTCGCCAACTCGGCGCGCTCGGCCTCCGCGCCGGGCCGGGCGGCATTGAGAGTGAGCTTCTAGCTCCATTTGCGGGGCATAACGATCCTCGACCTTCGCGGCAGCGAGCCGGGGCAAAAATGATCAACCGTTTGCTCAGGGCCGGCGAAGGAGGTCAGGGCGGTTGCA
>CAVXLO010000016.1:0-88101 GCA_963762555.1 uncultured Verrucomicrobiae bacterium | reverse complement strand
CAGCGGACGTCGCGGGCGCGCCATGGCGAGCGCGGACTAAAGGCGGCCGGGGCTGCGCTCAGAGACCGCGCAGCTTCCGCTGCGCCACAGTCCGCGACTTCGTCGAAAAAGGAAAACGGGTCAAGCCTGCAAGTCGCCCTGTCTGTGCTTGCTTTCAAATTCCGAGAGAGGTTTGGAGGGGATTAGATGCGGCCCGCTCCGCCGAAGCGGTCAGCAGGCAGACATCGGCGCTTCGAGTTGTGCTCAGGTGAAGGCGGATGGCGATCTGCTTTACCGAGAGCGTGGTCTCCTTGCGCAGGCGCTGCGCGATGGCCAGTTTGGCCGGGTCGTGCTTACGGCGCGACACCCAATCCGTTTCTTGCCAGCACGGGCGGCCCAGTTCCTCCGCGATAATGCGCTCGCCCTTCGCCTCTGCCGTCTCCAGGCGCAGTTGACCATAATGCTGTTCACCCACTTGGCCCGCCATCTCCTCCAGCCGCTTCCGCTTGAATTCCCGGCTGCCCAAACACCAGCCGCGGCGCAGTGCCTTTAGACCCGCCTCCTCGCCCGGTTCGAGCCGACGGGCCTCCAGGTGACGCTCAAATCCCTGCCGGGCGGCCGAGGTCTCCTCTGGCTATCTGACCCCGCTATGGCCCCGCTATGCCCCCGATACGGTTGCGTTCAGGCAGACTTCGCTTAGGGTTAAGAGGGCTGGATTCGGGGCGGAAGACGCCTTGGTGAGCCTCGGAAAATCGGGTCGCACATGAATTCCAAGGCCAACACGACCTTTCTAAATCTGCGCATTGAGCCGGCTGCCGCGGCTTGCTCACTCCCCGTCACTCTATGAACGGGACATTTGTTATCGCAGCGATTATTGCGGCGCTTCACGGCGCGGGCCCTGCGCACCTGTTCCGGCGGCCGCATCAGCGTGAAATTCGTGCTCACGACACGGACGGCGATTGCTCTCCAAACGCGGCTGCGTTCAGCGCCGAGCCGCCGCCGGAATGGAAAGGGCCGGTGAGAAACTGTCTGCGGCGGGTTGACTTGTGGCAGGCGCCGCCCAACTGGGCCCCGGTGGATTGGCGCGAGGAAATGACTGCCCTCTGCGCGGCGGCAGCCTGCCGGGCCGTCTCGGATTACGACAGGCTCCGTGGCGTGCCCTTAGGCGCGTTCTTGCGCCAGCGGATGCTGACCTGCGCCCGCACTCGCTATCGTCAGGAATGGCGCTATGCCCTCCGCCACGTGGCGGCAGCCGAGGACGGTTCGGAGGAGTGCCGCGCCGAAAGCACTGAATGCCCCTTGGGGCTGCGGGAGAGTATCGCCCTGTTCCTGGGGCAGCTCCCGGCGACCGACCGGTGGCTGCTGCAGCAACTGTTCTGGCACGATCGAGGTGAGACAACGGTGGCCCGTTCGCTGGGCATCAGCCAGCCGGCAGTGAACAAACGCAAACAGCGGATTTTCCGCGCACTGCGTGCCTTCCTCGAACGCGACCGCGGTTGACTTTTCCTCCGGGGTGGCGGTTATAAAGCAGCCGTGTCTCGGCATTATTCTAATTGTGAGCATTAGAATGGGTTGCCGCTGAACGGGCAACCCGCGGGTCCGGCTCGATTCCTGCGTGTGTCGGCCGGGCGCCAGGGGTGAAGCAGTCCGCCCGCAGTCCCGTCGGCGACCGCTTCGCCCGCGGCGAGGGCGGTAGGAACCAAACTAAAGCGATCCGAAAGAAAATTGCCATGCGAACGAAACCCAACCACGTCATTACTCGCGGTGGCCGGTCCGCCGCCGAGGTCCTGAATTCAACCTGCCCCCAGGAGACTTGCCAGGTCTCCAGCACGAACCCAGCCGCCGCTGGGCCGCCGGGCGGCATCGGGAGCGCACCATCGCCTCGGCCAGGCAGGGCGCGTCTGGCGGGATTGGTCATGGGCGTTCTCACCGTCCTCCTGGGGGCCGTCGCCAGCGAAGCCCAAGGTGTTCTTGCACCGGACTTGATCTACGAATCTGGACGCCGCGAGCCTGGCAACCCAAGCTGGTGAATTGGCCCGGCGACAAGAACCAGAACTTCGTGGAAGACGAGATAGAGTCGCTCGACGCCACCAATCGAGTGCGAATCCTGCTGGACTTAAACGACTGCGCCGAGACAGCCGACCTCGATCGGTTCGCCCGATTCGGCGAGATCGGTTACGTGGGCCGCTATATCACTGTCGTCTGCCTGACCGGCGTGGCCGTGAGCGACGCCATTAAGCTGGGTCTCGACGGCAAGGTGGCAATGGTGGAGATGGACCACGAGGTGCAGGCGATGCTCGACGTCAGCGTGCCGAACATCCGGGTGCGCGCCAGTCCCACTTACAGCCCCGCCACGGTGGAGGATACCTACCCCGGCATCACCGGGGCCGGTGTGAACATCGCGACCCTGGACACGGGCGTGGATGACGGGGTGCATGAAAGCCTCCCCGCCGCCAAGTTCGTCGGCGGTTTCAACACCTTTACTTCGCTGGAGGGTAATCCCGACGACGACCAGGGGCATGGTACCCATGTGGCCGCGACCGCCCTGGGCACCGGCGGCCCCTCCGGCACGTATCGGGGCGTAGCCCCCGGCGCGGGCCTGGTGGACATCAAAGTGTTGGATGCCGCCGGCCACGGCACCGCGGCCGGCGTGCTCGCAGGCATGGAGAAATGCATCCAACGGCGCGTCGCATGGAACATCGGCGTGGCCAACATCAGCCTGGGCGGCTGCGTACCGTCCAACGGTTCCGACGCTCTTTCCCAAGCCGTCAACCGCATGGTGATGGCCAACATCGTCGTGGCCGTGGCGATGGGCAACACGCCCAACTGCGGCCTGCCGACGAACACCTCGCAAGTCAATAGCCCGGCAGCCGCGGATGACGCCATTTCGGTGGCGGCCTCGGACGATCACAATGTGGTCAACCGCGCCTTGAGCACGTTTGCCGCCTACTCGTTCGTTGGTCCGCGCACCAGTGACGGCGACGGGGACACGACCGACGAGATGAAGCCCGATGTGACGGCGCCCGGCACCGGCATTACGTCGGCGCAGTTCAACACGGCGGCGGGTTACGTCATGCTGAGCGGCACTTCCCAAGCCACCCCGCACGTGGCCGGGCTGGCCGCCTTGATCCGCCAGGTCGCTCCCACTATGAGCCCGTATTCGGTCCGCAAGCTCATTCGCGACACGGCCGAGGACAAAGGGGCGGCGGGCTACGACAACTTTTGGGGTCACGGACTCGATCAACGGGTTCGCGGCGTTGGACGAGTTGTTCTCCACCGCCAAGACCGACCTGCGGTTCGTGGAAAACTGCCATAGCCCCAATCCCGATGAATTGGTTATCCGCCGATTTGTTCCCGGTGGTGCCGACCGTGGTCGAGGGCGTCGCCGAACACCATTCAGGCGATCATCCAGAACAACGGCGCCAATGCCGCGGTCAATTTCCAGGTCCGGTTGGGCGCGTATTACTTCAGTAATGGCGATCTGAACTACAACATCTGCACGGTAAATGTTCCTGGCCCGCTGGCCCCCGGCGGCTCGATGTCCGTCAGTCTGCCGTGGACCCCCAGTATTTCCGGGCCGCCACCGGGAACGGTGCATGCCTGCCTGAAAGCCGAGATCGTGACCCCGTTCGATACCGACTATGACAACAACTGCGCGCAGCATAACATCAACATCCAGCAGACCTCATCGCCGGCCCACTTCCACCTGCGCGTGGTCAACCCGACGGGGCTGAATATCACCGTGGCCCTGAGCAACGATCTGCCCGCGAAAGCGCGCTGGACGCTGGAACAGAGTGAAAAGACCTTCACCATGGGGGCTGCCGATTGCCCGCACGAGGTGGACCTCTACTTGATCGCCCCCGGCGGGGGTTCAGGGCGAGCAGCAAGTGAATATCCAAATCTTGGGCTTCGCCGAGAATCCTCCGAAGATGTTCGAACTGGGCGGGCTGAGCATTAGGGGCTTCACCGCCCACCCGAACACAGCCCCGTCCGCCCTTCCCGATACTTACAGCTTCGCGCCGAACGTCCGCTTTCGTGTCCAGGCGGCGGGCGTGCTGGGAAATGACACGGATGCTGAAGGCGACCCGCTCTCGGCGGTGCTGGTAAGCCCGGCCCAGCACGGCGACGTGATGCTGCTGGCCGACGGCTCATTCACTTATATCCCGGCCGCCGGGTTCAGCGGGTCGGACGCGTTCGTCTATCAGGCCAGCGATGGACTGGCGCGAAGCTTCGAAACCATCGTGTCTCTCAACCCCCTGCAGGTCCCGGGACTCGCCGTGGCCCCTCACACCAACGGCCAGTACACGATCTGCTGGCCGAATCCCTCGGCCGGTTGGGTATTGCAGTCCACCACCGACTTGAGGCCCCCGATCCAGTGGCAGGATGTGGATCTGCCGGCGGTCATAATGAACAATCAGTTGTGCGTGGTAATTGATCCCCGGTCCAAGCCCGCCGAGTTCTTCCGCCTCCACCTCCCCCCGCGACTGCCCACGTTCAAAGTCGCCGGACCGGGCGTCACCCCGGCCCAATTTGAAACGTTGGCGGCGATGCTCAAATTGCCCGGCGACGCTTACGGCCAAGATGGTTCGGTCCATTTCATCAATCCGCAGAGCTTCGAATTCCTGCCCACGGAAGTGATCGGCCAGGGCGTGTCCGATGAGGATAAAGCGGACGTGGTGATGGAAGGTTTTCTGTTTGACGAGATCGCGAAGATGACCGTGCCCGACGACGCCACGGCCCTCTCGTTGGCGCGGACCGCGCTCGGCCAGTCCGAACTGACGCCGGCGGATCCATATAAGATGAGCGTTCACCTGGCTCACTCCCAGTTCACAGCGGTGGACAGCAACGGTGTAATGCTGGCGGACCAGCCCATAGATACCCAAGTCCATTACGGTCTGCAACTCGCCGGGCTGCCGGTCGTGGGGCCGGGCGCGCATATCAATCTCGTTTTCGACGGCGACCAGGCGGCCACGCGAGTCACCTACGCGCTCCGGCGGCTCAGCCAAGGGGCCACAATGCCGATCCTTGCGGAAGGCGATGCCCAAGCTCATGGCGTTGGCCGCTTACAAGGGCGCCCTGGGCAGCGCGGCGCAATTCTACCTGAACAGCCGGTTGGTGTACTTCGCGCCACCAACTGACTTCACGGGCGCAGAGATGATCCTGCCGCACTACGAAATCGGCGGCACGATGGTGATACCCGGCGGAGCCCCGAGGTGGTGCCGCTGCGCCGCATGTTGATTCCGGCTGTGCGCGATGCCCGGCTCCTGCCGTCGGTCAGCATCTCCGCCGAACAATCCGGCAGCACCATCACCGCCCAAGCCGTCGTCAGCGGAGGTTTGGCGCCGTACTCGTACCAATGGAGTTCCAGCACCGGCTCGCTGGTTCCGACGAACACCCCGTCGGTCAGCTACCACGTGCTCGCCGGCAAGGAAAATCCCACCCTGGAGACGCTGACACTGGTGGTTACCGATGCGAATGGCATCGCGGCCAATGCCAGCGAGACGTTCAGCGTGGCCAACGCCGGGTTGCGGGTCGGCCCAGGGCCTGGGCCTCAGGTGGCCGGCACTTTCGACGTGGGCACGGAATGGGTTGGAACATCAATGGGCTTGAGCGGCTCTTCGGCGAATGCCAACGGCTTCCTGGCCCGCTTCCTTTTCGATAACATCTTCGGCGGCGGCAACACCTTCCTGCGGTTCAACTGGGGCGACTACAATGCCTGGGAACGTGATTTCAAGGACCCAGCCTTCGGCGGCGATGATAACCACTGGGTGGACAATGCCGACGCCGTGTTCTACACCGGCCATGCCAGCCAAAACGGCTGGAGCTTCCCCGGCACGCATGACGATGGTTTCCTCAATTACACCGAGGCCCGCTACGGGAATAACGTGGACCTGGAATGGCTGACCATTGCCGCCTGCGGGCCGTTGCAGGTCGGGTCAGCCGGCAGTCGCTGGTATCAGCGCTGGGGACCCGCGTTCCACGGGCTTCACCTTCTGTGTGGCTACCAGACCATCACGTACGACAACACGGTGGAAGGCGGCAAGTGGGCCAGCTACATGGTGAACGGGTGGACGGTCCGGCAAGCCTGGATGCAGACGGGTATTGACGTGCAAGGCGCCACCGAGCGCGTTGCCGTCATGGGGGTCATCGGTCCCAGCGGCAGTTCCAACTGGAACGATCATTTCTGGGGCAAAGGCAGCACCGGTCCGGATATCCTGGATGTGCGCGGCTGGTGGCTCGTCTCGTCTCCGTGTGATTGACCGCGATCCGGTGAACCAGCCATTCGTTCGGTGGCGGTGCATCTTTGGATAGGCGCGATGAACGGCTGTCAGCCACAAGCCTTCGAGCCTCGGCCGGGCAATGCTTAGCTGGGCCCTCAACCGCCAGCGCGGCCGTCCAGACCCCTTTCAACTGGTCGTGTCAGGGTCAGAACGAAGTTTCTGAACAAGTGGCGGCTCGTCTTGCGTGCGAAGTCATGAGGCCCATCCCAACGGCTTCGGCCGCCGCCCGCTCAAGGCCCAACCGCCGGCCAGCCGCTGGCGCGTGCAGGGCGGCGGACACAATTTTCTCGAATGCCCGAAAACCATCTGCGGGCTGCCCCCGAAGCCACCCGCAACCGGGGAATGCAGAAGGTTGAATGATGAATGATGAATGGCTTCAAGCCACCCCGAGGCTACCCTAAAGGAGTCAACCCATAGCTTCTAAAGGAGTCAACCCATAGCTTGGGTCATCTCTGGCAGCTCCGTTGGTCATATGGCCAGTTGCCCCAAAAAAGGGTCAAGCCTGCAAGTCGCCTGTCTGTGCTTGCTTTCAAATTCCGAGAGAGGTTTGGAGGGGATTAGATGCGGCCCGCTCCGCCGAAGCGGCCAGCCGGCAGACACCGGCGCTTCGAGTTGTGCCCAGGTGAAGGCGGATGGCGATCTGCTTTGCCGAAAGCGTGGTCTCCTTGCGCAGGCGCTGCGCGATGGCCAGTTTGGCCGGGTCGGGCTTACGGCGCGACACCCAATCCGTTTCTTGCCGCGGAGGTTTACAGATGAGTGAGGGGCAGGAACTAGTCGCAGGGGAGACATTTCCGTGGGAATACATCACCGGCTTCTATCTGTGCCTTCGTTCATTCATCCCCATGGCGGAGGTGTCGGGCGACAGCGTCGGCTCTGCTATGTTTGGTACCTATGGCCTTGCGAAGGCTGAGCTTCCGAATCCTGACGTCAAACTGGAACAGAGGGTGGTGACGTTGCCGATCAAGCACAAGAGCGATTACAAATCGCTCTGCCGTGCCCATCTGGACGCTGGCGTAAAGGCGGGGAGTAACGAGCTGATCCTGCTCTACGAGCATCGGAGGGGGGTGTTCGGCGGGCACAAGGCGTCTTTCCACGTGGCAAAGCTTCTTCGATGCTGTTGTCAATTACGCTTCCGACCAGTTTCGGTGGCCGAAGGCCCTGTTCCTCTATCAACCGAGCAGTAGGACAGCGTTTCCCGCAGGCCGCAATATCTTCTCCCCGTAGTCGCAACTCCCTAGGCGGGTCTGCGGTTGTCGTTGATCTTTGGGAACGGTTGTCCCGTCCTGCTCTCCGCCGGCATGGTAGCATGATGGCGAGCACGATCATGGCGGGAGTATAAGAGCGGGGCGGGGATGCGCTCGGCTAGGAACAGGTCCGGCTCGTGGTTTGTTGCGTAGGCTGCCGACTTAATTCCCGGCAGGTAATCCATCCGCCTGCTGCCGCTGCCGGATACTAAACTATTTCCGGCAGGCAGGCAGGGCGGCGAGTTGCACGGCCAGTCGCAAAACGAAGGCGGCGTTTCCACCTCAAGCATGGCCCGATAAATGCGCTGTGGTTGGGTGACAGCGGCAGTGTCGCCGTCGTGCCTAACTCAGGGACACTTTCCGCCGGAATTGAGACAATGAAGAAGCCCGCAAAAGAATTGCGTCTGTGCCTTGCCGTCGGCGTCGCGTGCATGGGCGCGTGGGGTTGTAACCCCGCTCGGCACGCGACGGCAGAAGCTCTGAAAGTGCCACTACCAGACCGTGGAGCAGGTTTGAGATTTGCGCCGGAATAGCGGGTGAGGTTTTGAAATGGCGTACAAACCGAAATGGAGCGCAGCAGCAAGAATTTGTGCCGGGGTGTTGCTTCTTTGGGCGCTGGCCCCCCACCCCTACGGCTACTACAAGCTCTTGCGGTGGGTTGTGTGCGGGGTGAGCGCTTACTCCGCTTTTGAAGCGGCTGAAATGAACAGAGGAGGATGGGCAATCACGTTTGGGATCATGGCCCTGATGTTCAATCCACTCATACCAGTTCAGCTTGGCCGAGCAACCTGGGGTCTAGTTGATTTCGGGGCGGCAGTTTTATTGGCTGTCTCCCTTTTTACCGTTCGGGGAAAGGAATGAAGATCGCTCTTTGCATCGTTAACGGCTTTTTTGTCGTGAGTGGACTCCTAGTGCTTTCGGGTTACGCTGCGTCCAGGCGCATCGGAGAGCTACTAGCCGGCATCATTTTTCTCGCATCTGCGACAGCTTCAGCCTCCATTATGTCTTGGTGGCCTTTACTTATCGGATTCGTGGTTCTCTGGTTTCTGCGGTTCGCCGGCCTCGATCTGGGAGCGGGACGTTGAACGCGTATGACAATTCGAGGCCGAACACCCATATATCTGGCATCGGAAAAGAACACTGGACATGAGCCCATCTAAAGAGAGCAGAGTTTTCATTCTTGGCGCGGGGTGTTCGGTCGAGTGCGGCTATCCACCCGGAACCGGCTTTGCAGCCGAATTCGAGAAGTTTCTCCGGGATCTCCAGGAGATTCCCGAGGAGAAATGCAACCGCATTAAGCACAGCCTAATCTCCACGCTTAAGTTGCTCCGCGAAACCCCAGGGGTAGAGACTGTGGACCAACTGGCCGCCCGCATCGAACAAGACCTGAACGGCTGGAAGCGCCAAAGGGGCGGCCCAGTTGCCGATTCCGAGTACCTGGAGAGGGAGAACATCGCCGCCAGGCGCATTCTGGACGCCAAGATTGCCACGTCTGCGATGTTTCTCGCCAGAGAAAACAAGGCGCGACAGACAGGCTTGCGCAGCTACAAGAGCTTCATCACCCAGATTCTCGGAGGACCGCCTTGGACAAAAGCAAGGGAAGCGGAGTGCCACATTTTGAGTTTCAATTACGACCGGCTTTTCGAGATCGCGTTCCCGGAATGTTTCCCGACGTTCGACCTGCGCAACGACCCCCTGTACGCCAGCGACGCTCTGAATTCGGGCTTAGATTTCAACTTTGGTAAGTGGTCGCTTATCCAGCCCACGCCAGGCCGGTTTTCCTTTCTGAAGATGCACGGCTCGGCGGGCTGGTGGGTCAAGGTGAAGCGCGATGGTGGGCGAGGAGAACGGTGTTACTGCCCGGCTTTTCCAGTGCAAGGGCTCAGCGTGGAAGAAATTGAGAAGACAATTCCCAAGGAGTGCGGCGGCCCGTTTGGCTGGGAACCGCTGCTTGCGTTCCCTCACGAGAGACAAGAATCGCAGGAGTATTTCAACGAGCGAGGTGAATCCAGCGGTCGGGACTGGGCTCCATACATCAACGCGGTTTGGCAGCACGCTGCTAGCGTCGTGGCCAACGCTACTGAGGTCAGGGTCATCGGTTACTCGTTCAATCCGATTGACAGCCGCCTCATGGTCAGCCAACTCCTCAGCAAGGCCACATGCGAAAAGATTGTCATTCAGAACAAGGTTAATGTCAGGAGGAACTTGGAGAGCTACCGCCAACTCAAGGATCGCTTGGAGTTTGATCCAACACCTTTTTAGCCGAGGTCTTAATTACCATGAGCGAAAGGAGTGATTTTGCACTGGTGCCAAGACCAGCGGGTGCGCTTGAAAAAGCGGAGCCGGGTGCAAAGCGGATTCTGTCCGGTATGGTCGCAGACACGCTGGCGCTGGCAAGGAAGGAACAGGTCGCCAAACCTCGCGGCAAGCTGCTGATCGTGGACGACGAGGAAACCATCCGCCAGTCCATGCGCGTGATTTTCAAGGACGAATACGATTTGTTTCTGGCAGGGGACGGGCGGACGGCGGTCGAGCTGGCTAAGCAAAACGACATTGACGTGGTCGTGACGAACATCTGCATGCCCCCGATGTCGGGCATCGAGCTGCTGGAGCGGCTCAAATGCTTGAAACCGGACATCGAGGTGATCATTCTGACGGCGCACTATACGACCGACCTCATCCGCCAGGCGTTGCGGCTGGGGGCCTGTGATTACCTCACCAAGCCCTTCGAAGTCGCGCCCCTGCGTGCTGCCATCAGCAAGGCGATGCAGCATCGCAGGCTCGAAAGCGAAATATCAGCAGCGCGGAAGCAATCCAGCAGCAACATGGAAAAAGTTGCAGACCTGACGCTGCTCAATCGTCGCGGCAAGCTGCTGATCGTGGACGACGAGGACACCGTCCGTCAGTTCATGCGCGTGGTTTTCATGGACGAATACGATTTGTTCATGGCCGGGGACGGGCGGACGGCCATCGAGCTGGCGAAGCAAAACGACATTGACGTGACCGTGACGAACCTCCACATGGCCGGGATGTCGGGCATCGAGCTGCTGGAGCGGCTCAAATGCTTAAAACCGGACATCGAGGTGATCATTGGGACGGCGTTCGAGACGACCGACACCCTCCGCCAGGCGTTGCGGCTGGGGGCATGTGATTACATCACCAAGCCCTTCGACGTCCTGACCATGCGTGCCGCCATCAGTAAGGCGATGCAGCATCGCACTTTTTCAAGGATCAAGGATTGAACATCACGTTTCTGCCAAAGCCATTCACGTTGGAGCAATTGCGCCCACTACTGCTCAAACACTTCGGCCCCGGCGACGGCCTGAAGCCTCGGAAGGGCGCAGCATGAACGAGAAGAACGATTTTGCGCTGGTACCAAGAGCACCAGGTGCGCTTGAAAAAGCGGAGCCGGGGGTGAGGCGCATTTTGTCCGGCATGGTTGCGGATACGCTCGCGCTGGCGAAGAAGGAGTCACCGCAAGAGGCACGACCGCTCAGAATCATAATGGTGGACGATGTGGACACTACTTTGGAAGGCATTACATACATGATGCAATTTCTGCTGCCCGAGGCCACTATTTTGACGTTTCAGTGGGCTGGTGATGGCTTAAAGGAAGTGGAGCAACAGCACCCTGATCTGTTTACGATGGACTGGACCCACTGCGCGATGCCAGGGCCGGAGATTCTCCAACGGCTGGCGACGATGGGGGTGAGGTGCCCAATCTTTGTGATAAGCGCGTGCGCTGACATGATTCAGAAAGGAAATCTGTTGAGGGATTACCTGGCTACAGGGCTGAACGTCACGCTGTTGTCGAAACCCTTCACGGTTGAGCAATTGCGCTCGCTGTTGCTCAAGCACATCGGCCCCGGCAAGAGCCTCCGACGGCAGATTTTGAACGACACGCCATGAACGAGAAGAACGATCTTGCGCTGGTGCCGAAGCCGCCAGGCTCACTCGAAAAGGCTGAGCCGGGTGCGAAGCGCATCCTGTCTGGCATGGTTGCAGACACCCTCGCGCTTGCGAAGAAGGGCCAACCGACCAAACGTGTGTTTCTGGCTGCCATATGCGGTCATCATGGCGGCCTTGCCGATTACCTTGCGACTTACCTCCGCCAAGTGCTATTCGGTGAGCCCGCAGTCGAGCTTAGCATCTTCACTTACGTGGACGATTTGCTCAAAGAAGCTGGCACAAAGGCATTTGATCTGCTGTTCGTGTTCTTGAATCCCAACATTCTTTGGAGGGTTGATGATCCTGATGCTCGGCAAGTGGTTGGAAATCTCAAATCGGAGTTTCAGAGCCCAGTTATCATCATCTCGAACGAGACCACCTACGGCCGGACGGCGGCCCCCGCATTTATTAAGGCAGGTGCCGATGCCTTCTTTCCGATGCCATTTAAGCTGGAGCATCTGGGGCTCGCGCTAGTCGGTTGTGGTATAAAGCTGAAGGACTGAGATTATGACGGGAAAGTGCTGGATTCTGCTGGACACCGAAACGACCGGCTTCGCCGCGCCCGTTTTTGTTGTCGAATTGGCTGCGCAACGGATGCGCGGCTGGCAACCGGACGGCGAACCGTTCCGCAAGCTGCTGAATCAAAACGCGGACATTCCTGCCGAAGCCTCTCGCGTTCACGGCTACACCCGCGAGATTCTGGAGCGCGACGGCGAGCCGCCGCTGCAAGTCTATCGTGAGTTTGGCGAATACGCAGGTAACCTGCCGCTGGTCTCCTTCAATCTGGAATACGATCTGGATGAAGTGCTGAAACCGGAGTGGAACCGGCTTCGCCTAGTTCCCATTGGCGGACAAGGATTCTGCGCTCTGCGGCTGGCGCAGCGCTTTCTCGATCCCGTGCCGGCTGGCAACTGCAAGCTGCAAACGCTTGCGCCAGTATTATCGCCTGCCCGAACGCGGCGCTCACACGGCGCTGGGGGACGTGCAAACGGTCGTGGATTTGTTCGCGCAAGTGCTCCGCCCTGTCGCCGAACTTCGCGGTTTGGATACGTGGGAAAAGCTGGTGGCGTATGCGGCGGAAGAGTGGTTTCCGTCCCGGATTGCGTTTGGAAAGCACAAGGGGCGGTTGTTTCAAGAAGCCCGGAAGGATGCGGAATTGCGTCGCTGGGTCGGCTGGCTGGCCGGTTCTTCCAATGCCCGCAGCGCGAAGATGGGCCGCTGGTATTTGCGGCAACTCGAAATTGAAGCGGAGCCGCAAGCCGCCGCCGTATTCGCCGCCCCGGCCATTAAGGGCAAAGGCAAGCGGGCTGAAAAGCCGGGCGCGGTTGGATTCGCGGCGCTCGTTATTTACGTCAATCCAGAATTGGAACAACTCCGGCAGCTTGTGGCGGGCGCAAGGGCGCGGCTGGCGGAGTTGGAGGTCAATTTCACCAAAGAGAAGTCGCGGGTTGACGCCATGCAGGCGATCCTTTTCCGGCGCTTGCGCGAGCATTATCAGAAATGCGACCGGCTGCGGCTCATTGTTGACTACCGCAAGAGGTATCTGGATTCCCTGATTGGCGGCGGGGAGGAAGAAGCGAAACAGGCTGAGGAGAGTTACGAGAAGGCCAAAGCCCAAAGCGACAGACAGATTACGAGGAAGCCACGGCAGCCGTAGCCAGGAAGAAGCTGTTGACCGGCGAGGAGGAAGCCGAATTGACCGGGCTTTGGAAAAAGCTGGTCAAGCTCTATCATCCCGACCGCTACGCCCACGAGCCGGACAAGCTCGAAACGTATCATAAACTGACCAGCGCCATCAATCGGGCGAAGGACAACGGCGACATCAAGACGCTGCGGGAAATCGCCGAAGACCCGCACGGATTCATTCTCCGGCAGGGCTGGGAGAGTTTGGACTTCAGCGAGGAAGTGGAACTCACGCAATTGCGACGGCTATACGAAACGCTGCAACTTGAGATTATCGGGGTCATTGAGTCGCTGGGTCAGTTGCGGGAAAGCCCAGACTACGAGCTTTGTCAACTCAGCGAGAGAACGCCAAGCCTGCTCGCCGAACTGGCGGCGGAGCGGGCGAAGGTGCTCGAAAAAGAGAGCGCCGAATTGGAGAAGGAGGCAAAACGGCTGGCGGTAGAAATCGAGGAGCTGGCCGGAGATTCGTCCTCACGCATCGGGTAGCCGATAGGGGGCAGTCGAATCTGGGCGCGTAAAGGGGCTGCTTAACGAGAGTGAAAGGTGCGCCTCACCTGCCGCCAGAGTTAAGCCCACAAGTGCTTGAATACCAATGGTTTGCGCAATTCACATGAGGGACTCGCCGGGCCTGGGCCTTGCGGCCACCCCGAGGCCATCTGGTAGCCAACCGGTAGGCACCCCGAAGCCACCCCGAGGCTACCTTGAGGCTCCCCCGCTAAAGAGGTCAACCCATAGCTTGGGTCATCTCTGGCAGCTCCGTTGGTCATATGGCCAGTTGCACCAAAAAAGGGTCAAGCCTGCAAGTCGCCTGTCTGTGCTTGCTTTCAAATTCCGAGAGAGGTCTGGAGGGGATTAGATGCGGCCCGCTCCGCCGAAGCGGGCAGCCGGCAGACACCGGCGCTTCGAGTTGTGCCCAGGTGAAGGCGGATGGCGACCTGCTTTACCGAGAGCGTGGTCTCCTTGCGCAGGCGCTGCGCGATGGCCAGTTTGGCCGGGTCGTGCTTACGGCGCGACACCGAATCCGTTTCTTGCCAGCACAGGCGGCCCAGTTCCTCAGCGATAATGCGCTCGCCCTTCGCTTCTGCCGTCTCCAGGCGCAGTTGACCATAATGGTGTTCACCGACTTGGCCCTCCATCTCCTCCAGCCGCTGCTGTTTGAATTCCCGGCTGCCCAAACACCAGCCGCAGCTCATCACGCTTGTCCCGCCGAAGCCGGGCGAAGGAGGATGATACATCGCGCCCGGGTATTGGATGCGCAACTGTCGCGGCATGTCGCGACTTTGCCGCTGGCAGGGGAATGCCGTCAAGGCAATTGCGGCCTGCAGGCTTGACCCCTGCTTCATTCTCGGCCTGTTCCGCATGTTGGTGGACACCCCGGTCCCCATGAGGCTGAATTCCAGCAGTGCGTCGAGAGTCTCATGGCCAGTTGCGGCGCACACGTCAGGCAATCGGCTCCCGCGTCTCTCCGGTCGCCCTTGGGCAACACGCCCTTACGTCGGCTGCTAGGTTTTCCAAATAGGCGCTAAAGTCAGGAGCGGGAGGGGGCATAAAGAAAAGCTGATTCGGCTTGCAAACGAGCACTCCCGGTGCGAGATATCTATGATAATCCAAACTGCATCTGCCCATAAGCATAGCCCACGGCATATCGTATGCACGCAAGAGCCCAGGCCATCCAACGGCTGATTTTCACCGGGACACTGGCGGCGGCGCTGCCCGGCGCGGCGGCCACTTTCACGGTCCTCAACACCAACGACAGCGGACCGGATTCATTGCGTGAGGCGATCACGAAAGCGAACACCAACGCGGGCACGGCCACAGTCGCATTCAGCATTCCCGGGCCGCCGTACACGATCTTCATCAATTCCCTGCTGCCTACCATCACCAACGCCGTGATTATTGACGGCTACAGCCAGCCTGGGGCGCACCCGAACAGCCTGCCCGACGGCGACAATGCGTCGGTGCTGGTGGAATTGACCACGGCGAACGCCCTGGTTTCATGGGGCTTGCTGCTCAGCGCGAGCAATTGCACGGTGCGCGGCCTCGCGGTGAACGGCTTTACCACCGGCATTGCTCTGGAGGTCGGGGGAGGAGACCTCATCGAGGGCAATTTTCTGGGCGTGGCGCCGTCGGGCACAAACGCCAGCCCGCGGGGCGCCGGCACCGGGATTTTCACCAGCAGCGCGCCCGGCACCAACATCATTGGCGGCGTCACACCGGCTTCGCGGAACATCATCTCGGGAAACGTCTATGGGATGGATATCCGCAACGGGTCCTGCAACATCATTGAGGGCAATTTCATCGGCACCGATCGCACGGGCACTAACGCGCTGCCCAACACGAACTACGGTCTGGCTGTCCAGTCGAGTTATAACATAATCGGTGGCAGCACTCCTGGAGCGCGCAACGTCATCTCGGGCAACGTGGTGGGTGTCTATATCACCTCCGCCAACGCCCGCTTCAATGCGGTGCAGGGCAACTTCATTGGAACGGATGTCACGGGGATGTTCGCCGTGCCCAACAGCCTGGTGGGAGTCAGCGTCGGGGGGCAATCCAACCTGGTCGGGGGAGCGGTTTCGACGCCGGGTGCGGCCCCGGGGAACGTGATCTCGGGCAACACCACCCGCGGGCTGGAGTTCAGCGGGAGCGCCCAGCGTATCCAGGGTAATGTGTTCGGCTTGAATGCCGTCGGAACCGGGGCGCTGCCGAACGTGGGAGACGCGATCCTGGCGGATGGGGCCCGCACACTGATCGGCGGGACGAACGCCGGGGAAGGCAATGTAATCAGCGCCAACACGGGCATCGGTATCAGCACGACCGGCAACGGCGGCAGCACCAACTGGATTGCCGGCAATTGGATTGGGACAGACGCCACCGGCACACTGCCGCTGGGCAATGGTTCGCATGGCATCCGCATCTCGGGCGGCCACGATTGCACCATCGGCCCGGACAACATCCTGGCTTTCAACGGCGGCGACGGCTTGGCGTTGGTGTCCGCGGCGGCGACCGCGGATTTGATCACGCGCAATTCCATCTACGGCAATGCGCTGCACGGGATTGATCTCTCGTTGGGGAACAGCCTCGACGGCCCGACCGCCAATGATGCCTGCGATTCCGACTCCGCCGGCGCCAACTTGTTGCAGAATTACCCGGTGCTGACCAACGTGATCAGCACGCCCGGAAGCACGACCATCCAGGGTTATCTTCCCAGCGCCGCGAATGGGATCTACCGGCTGGAGTTCTTCGCGAGCGAGGCGTGCGATTTCAGCGGCTTTGGCCAGGGCAAGGAATTCCTCGGGTCAATCATGGTAACCGTCTCCCCGGATTGCACCAACTCGTTCTCGGCGGTGGTGCCGTCCGGCCCCCTCGGCGGGAAGGTCATCACGGCGACCGCCACCGACGCGAGCGGCAACACCTCTGAATTCTCCCAATGCCTGGCGGCGGAAAGCCTCGCGTCCAGTCCGCTGGAACTGATCAATCCGCTTCTTCCCGGCGATGGAAGCTTTCGCTTCGAGTTCACGAACAACCCCGGCGCCCCGTTCACGGTGCTGGCGGCGACCAACCCTGCCTTGCCGCTGAGCAACTGGACCGTTCTGACCCCGCCGGCGGAAGTCACTGCCGGACATTTCCAGTTCCAGGATGCGGGAGCGACCAATGTTCCAGCCCGCTTTTATCGTGTAACCAGCCCCTGATCCGGCCAATGGGCAAACGATTGGCGCGGGGGTTATTGTCCAGCCCGAGTGAACTGCCTTTGACCGTTGGATGGCTCTGGATGAAGTCGGCCAGGACCCGGGTTACGGCCACCCCGAGGCTTCCCCGAGGCCATCTGGTGGCCAACCGGTAGGCACCCCGAAGCCACCCCGAGGCTACCCTGAGGCTACCCCGAGGCTACCCCGAGGCTATCCTCAGGCTACCCCGAGGCTACCCCGAGGCTATCCTCAGGCTACCCTGAGGCTCCCCCGTGGCGGGTCAGCCTGGCACCGCACTCCGTCCGCGGCGGCCAGGTCGGGTTCAGCGGTTTATCTGTCCCCGAAACCCGCTGAGTGAAGCGGTTGAGCGTCGAACCTGCATCGCCAAGCCCAATGAGGCGGGGTCTTCAGGCCGCACCTTACACGGATCTTCGAGAACTCGAGAGTCCGGTCTGGCCTGCGCCCAGTTCCCCCTCACCCCTGCCCTCTCCCTTGGGGAGAGGGAGAATTCTCGTCAGGGCGGCGGCCAACCCAAGGGATCCGGTATGCTCGGGAGACGGGCTGCCAGGCTCCCTCTCCCCGAGGGAGAGGGCAGGGGTGAGGGGGAACGGACCAGCCGCCAACCCAAACAACCCGGCAGCCCGAAAGAGAAGCGTGTAAGGTGCAGGTCTTCAGGAGGGCGCGTCCGCGTGGGCGCAGAGAATGAGATGCTCCCTCGACCGCTGATTCGGCTACCAAAACCTTTGCCGCGGCGCGCTTTCCTGTTAAAAGACATCCCCTATGGCAATCAACGCGCGCACAGCCCTCTCCGTCATTTTCCTGTCTTTAATCTTCCTGTCCTCGTCCCTCTCCGCACCCGCGGACCCCAAACCCTACACCGGCAAAGGGCTCGTCCCCTCGTACCTGCGCTGTGAATACCGCGTCAATCCCCTCGGCATTGATGCGCCGGCGCCGCGGCTGAGCTGGGTTGTCGAGTCGGGCGAGCGAGGGCAGGGGCAGACGGCTTACCGCCTGCTCGTCGCCAGCAGCGAGAAAGGCTTGCGCCACGACCAGGGCGATCTCTGGGACACCGGCAAGGTTGCCAGCGATGAGACCATCGGCGCTCCCTACCAGGGCACGCCGCTTGTGTCCCAACAACGATGCTTCTGGAAGGTGAAGGTCTGGGACAAGGCGGGCCGCGAATCGGCCTGGAGCAAACCGGCGATGTGGTCTATGGGGCTGCTCCAGCCTGGCGATTGGAAGGCGGAGTGGATCGGCTACGACCAGGCCCGGCAGAGACCGCCGCTCGCGGCTCCGCTCGGCCAGGCCAAGTGGATTTGGCACGCGGGCGACAAGCCCGGCAGTGTGCCCCAATGCCAGCGCCTTTTCCTCTGCACCTTCACGCTGCCGCAGGACGCGAAGATCAAGGACGCCGATCTCTGCGCCTCGGCTGATGACGGGATGAAGTTCGCCATCAACGGCCACTTGCGCATTACAACCGAAGCTCAGGGGACAGTTGGCGCGAGGCCCGGAAGGCCAGCGTTGCCGCCGAACTCAAGCCGGGCCGGAACCAGCTTCGGGTGCTCGTCGAGAATGCCAAACCCGGGGATGCCGGTTTGATTGCCCGGCTCGTCATCACGCTCGAAGATGGCCGGGTCATCGAAGAGAACACCGGCAAGTCATGGGAATCGGTCGAACAGCCGGGCGACGACTGGATGAAAGCCCGTCTGGCGGCTTCGTCGGTCAGCCCCGTGCGGGTGTTGGGCGATTACGGAATGCAGCCTTGGGGCAAACTGCAAGTTCGCGGGACGCTTTCTTCCGCCCGCTTCCTACTTCCGCAAAGAGTTTCGCGCGGACAAGCCTGTCATTCGGGCCACGCTTTACGCCACGGCGCTGGGCCTCGTGGATATGCGCCTGAACGGCCACCGCGTGAGCGATGACTTCTTCACCCCCGGCTGGACGGACTACAACAAGCGGGTCTATTACCGCACCTACGATGTCACCAGGCTCATCCGCCGCGGCGGCAACGCCCTCGGCGCGGTGCTGGCCGATGGCTGGTTCAGCGGCTACATCGGCTACCGGGGCAACCGCGACCTTTACGGCAAGTACACGCGCGTGCGCGCCCAACTGCATCTGGAGTATGCCGATGGCTCGACGGCGGACGTGGCCACCGGCCCCGAGTGGAAGGCCACCACCGGCCCGATGCTGGAAGCCGACTTCCTGCAAGGGCGAGACCTACGACGCCCGGCTCGAGCATCCCGGATGGGACGCCGCGGGCTTTGACGACGTGCACTGGCAGACCGGTGGACGTCGGCAGCGACGAGGTGCATCCGCTGGTGCAGGCGCATCCCGGGCCGCCCGTGCGCGCCATCCAGGAATTCCGCGCCCGGACCATCACCGAGCCGAAGCCGGGCGTGTTCGTGCTCGACCTCGGCCAGAACTTCGCCGGCGTCGCGCGCCTGAAGGTGCGCGGCAAGCCGGGCCAGAAGATCACGCTGCGGTTCGCCGAGCGGCTCAATCCCGACGGCACAATCTACACCACCAACCTGCGCAGCGCCCGCGCCACGGACACCTACATCTGCAAAGGGCAGGGGCACCGAGGTCTGGCAGCCGCGCTTCACGTTCCACGGCTTCCAATACATCGAGGTCACCGGCCTGAGCGGCAAGCCCGCCAGCGATACGGTGGTCGGCGTCGCTCTGAGCAGCGACACGCCGGTGGTGGGCGAGCTTCACGTGCTCCGACCCGATGCTCAACCAGCTGCACAGCAACATCTACTGGACCCAGCGCGCCAACTTCATCGACATCCCCACCGATTGCCCGCAGCGCGACGAGCGCCTGGGCTGGACGGGCGACGCCGAGGTCTATATCCGCACCGCCACGTTGAACACCGACGTCGAGGCCTTCTTCACCAAGTGGCTGGTCGATCTGGACGACGGCCAGCGCGCCGACGGCCAATTCCCGTGCGTCGCGCCCTGCGTCGTGGCCGGCGATGACGGCGGCCCGGCCTGGGCCGACGCCGGCGTGATTTGCCCCTGGACCATCTACGAGGTCTATGGCGACCGCCGCGTCCTGGAGCGGCATTACGACGCGATGAAGCGGTTCATCGAGTTCTGCCGCCAGCGCAGCACGCCCGACCTGCTGCCGCCGGCAAAGTATCATTGCTTCGGCGACTGGCTCAGCATCAAGGCCGACACGCCGAAGGACGTCATCTACACGGCCTACTTCGCCTACAGCACGCACCTGGCGGGGCGGGCGGCGGCGGTGCTGGGCAAGACCCACGAGGCCGAGGACTACGAGCGACTGTTCGAGGGCATCCGCGACGCCTTCTACCGCGCCTATGTCTCCGCCGATGGCCGCATCAAGGGCGACACCCAAACCTGCTACGTGCTGGCCCTGGCCTTCGACCTGGTGCAGGGCGAGCAGGCGCGGCTGGCGGCCCAGCACCTGGTCGAGAACATCGAGCAGCGCGGCTGGCATCTCTCGACCGGCTTCATCGGCACCAAGTACCTGATGCTGGTGCTCTCGAAGATCGGCCGGCCCGACGTCGCCTATCGCCTCCTGCACAACGACACGTTCCCGTCGTGGGGCTTCTCGATCAAGCAGGGCGCGACCAGCATCTGGGAGCGCTGGGACGGCTGGACGCCCGAAAAGGGCTTCCAGGACCCCGGCATGAACTCCTTCGCGCATTACTCCTTCGGCGCCGTCTATCAGTGGATGGTCGAGAACATCGGCGGCATCCGCAGCGCCGCGCCCTCTTACAAGCAGATCCTCATCGCGCCGCAGCTGGACCCGCGCTCAAGTCGGCGGCGGTCTCCTACCGCAGCATCCGCGGGCCTGATTGCCACCGATTGGGAGGAGAAAGATGGCAAGCTCCACTTCAATGTCACCATCCCGGCCAACACGACGGCGCAGGTGGCCCTGCCAGCCAAGGGCAGCGTCCGACATCACCGAAGGTGGTCACCCGCTCGACCGGGCTCGCGGCGTGGAGTTCCTTCGCATGGATGGGCCTAATGCCATCCTGTCCATCGGCTCGGGCCGCTACGCGTTTGCGGTGACGCCAGGGGCCTGCAGCCCGGATGTTTCACACGCTAATCCCACCTCTCATTAACACCGTGGCTTCAGCCCGGTGTGGGGACGCGCGGTGGGGCCGGGAACTGTTTCAACAGTCGGTCACGCCGGATGAGAAGCCGTTGAAACGGCTCAAGCCCCGCCCCAACCTGCACCTTATCGGGATTCTCACTTGTCTCGAATCCGGTCTGGATGAGAGAGACCAATTCCCCCTCACCCTCTCCCCAAGGAGAGGGAGCCCCGGGCTGCAGCTCTCGAAAGGTCCGAGCGCTTCAGATTGGGCGGCCGTCTGGCGAGGGTCCTCCCTCTCCCTGGGGAGAGGGTAGGATGGAATGGCGCTTAGATAAGGCGTAACACACTCAGCGGTAGGCACTTCCATAGCGGCCTCAAGGTCCGGCCCTGGGGCAGCCTTCCCCAGCCCAGCCGCTTCAGGCTCAATCTGGGACCTTTCCGCCCGTTTCCGCGCCCCAGACTCGCAACATTCTGTCCCCACGACACCAGCGCACCCCACCGGCGCCGGCACTGCCCGGGAACCTCGCCGTCACCTCGCCGGAGCCTCACCGTAGGTACCTCTAGCCCTGGGCTAGAGGGTACTACGGTGAGGCTCCGGCGAGGCCACGGCGAGGCTGGCGTGTGGCCACTGGTCTTATTGACCCTTATCTAAGCGCCATTCGAGGGTAGGGTGAGGGGGAACGGGCTTGGCAATCCACATAGCCCAGGCCAGAGATGCAGATCCGTATAAGGAGCACGCCCCGACCCTGCACACGGAAGCCGCGGTGCTCACTCGAAAACCGAGCGGGGCGTGTGACGTGTTCGGGCTAGTGAGGGGTCTTGCGCGAGGCGACGTGGAAGTCAAAATACAGGCAATTGCGCAGCGCCGGCGTTATGGTGCCGTGCACGGGGAGGACGGGCACATAATCGTAGTAGGTGGACGTGTAGCCGAGCCAGTCCATCAGTTGCTTGTCGCAGTCCGTCATGGCCCAGGACTCGGAGGGCTTCTTGAGCATTTCGATCTTCGCTGATCGTGTCACCGGTGTGCCGGGCCGGCCAAAGGGATAATGAATCCGGTCGAGGCCGGTGGGTGGGTCATTTGTGATCCATTCCTGGGACAGATAGCTGATGGGCACATAGAGCGGCGGGCTGGGCGTCTTCTTGGGCAGCATCGGCATCGAAGCCGGGCACATCGCCACCTTGGCCGTCTGCACCATGGACACCGGCGCAGGGTAGGCCAGGTACGGGGTGAGGAAACCGGCCAGCGAACCATCGTAAGGGTCGGTCGCAGAGGTGGTTTTGTGGTAGGTGAAGAACATGCCCAGCCAGCACGGCCCCGGCAGATAATCACTGTTATCGTGGGTGTACATCGCTATGGCGTAAGAGACCTGCTTGAGGTTGCTGGTGCAGGCGATCCGGTTGGCCTTCTGTTTGGCCTTGACCAGCGCCGGCAGCAGCAGCGCCGCCAGAATGGCGATGATGGCGATGACCACCAGGAGTTCGATGAGGGTGAAAGCGAGGATTCGCGTTCGTTTGGTTGCTGCTCGCGACATAAGTATGACTAGCGTTTGGAAGGTTCAATTTAAGGGTGCTGACTCCCAGCCACAAGCGCCGAATCAGGGTCGGCAACGTGGGGGAGCATCTCACTTTCTGCACATCGGAGGCTGCTTCGCGACGGCGCCTGGCTCGGCGTCAGATCCGTTCCCCCTCACCCCGGCCCTCTCCCTTAGGGAGAGGGAGAACGGCCGGCAGTGTGTCGGCGAATCCGAGCCGTCCGGTTGGTTCGAGCCTTGGCGTAGGTGGCTCCCTCTCCCTGAGGGAGAGGGCCGGGGTGAGGGGGAACGGGGCTTACGGTCGGCAGAGGGCTCCATAGGGTTTCCCGTTGGCCCTCACAAAAGGTGAGATGCTCCCGTGACGGGTAGGGCGTATTCATGAAAGGGGCGGGGACGGCCTCGTCCCCATTCGGCTGCTGAATTTGGCCGTATCACGGGGACGAGGCCGTCCCCGCCCCTTTATTCTCGCCTTCATGAATACGCCCTGCGTGACGGGAGAACCACGGTTTTTTAGTTTCCTCCTGATCCCCCTGCCCGCTAGACTCATGGGCAATTACATGGGCAGAGAGTCGGCAGCAGATGATCTGACATAAGCCATGCCGTGGATCGAACAGGTTTGGTCGGCCAACTGGAGCGACGCAACGTGCATTAGCCTGGCGGCTTATGTACTGGGCTGCTTCACCACGGGGTATTACCTCGTTCGCTGGCGCACCGGGCAGGATATTCGCGAGGTGGGCAGCGGCAGCGTGGGGGCGCGGAACGTGGGGCGGTTGTTGGGGTGGCGGGGTTTTTGGCTGACGGTGGCGGGGGACTTTGCCAAGGGGGCCGCGGCGGTGTGGGCGGCGTGGCACTACACAACGGATGAGCGCCTGGTGGCGTTGGGCGTCCTGGGGGTTGTCGCGGGACACGTTTGGCCGGCGCAACTGCATTTCCGCGGGGGGAAGGGAATGGCGAGCGCGCTGGGGGCGCTGCTGGTCTATGATTGGCAGTTGGCGGTGGTATTCGTTTTTGTTTTTGTGGGCGCCTTTGCCGTGCTGCGCCGGACTGTATTGCCGGGGCTGTTTGCTTTGGCCTGTTTGCCGCTGGTCAGTCCGTATCTGGGCCGCCAGCCGGCGGAGGCTTTTGGCCTTTCAGGACTCGCGGCGCTGGTCTTGATGGCGCACCGCAAGAACCTCGTGTCGGAATTCTCGCGTCTGCTTGAGCAGCGCGGCATTGACCCGAAACATCACCCCCCACAAGCATGAGCACACGACTCCCACTGGTTTTCAAGTTCGCCAACGAGGATTGGGAATTCGAGCAGATCCACCGGCTCAATTACAAGACGTTCGTGGAGGAGATCCCGCAACATCACGTCTCGCCCAGCCACCGGTTGGTGGACAAGTTCCACGCGGAAAACACCTACTTGATCTGCCTGTGCGGACGGAAGCTGGCGGGTATGCTGGCGGTGCGCGGGAATCGGCCTTTTTCGCTGGATCAGAAGCTGCCGAACGTGGATACGTATTTGCCGGCCGGGCGCAGCATCTGCGAAATCCGGCTGTTGGCGATTGAGCGCCGGCACCGCGGCGCCCAGGTGCTGCAGGGCATTCTGGCCCTGTTGTGGCAGCACGGCATCGAGAAGGGCTACGACCTGGCGATCATCTCCGGCACGACGCGGCAGTTCAAACTGTATCAGCACCTCGGCTTCGTGCCGTTCGGCCCGGTGGTGGGGACTGGGGAGGCGCGGTTTCAGCCGATGTACGTCACCTTGGAAACCTTCGAGTCCACCGCGCGCGAGTTCCTGCGCTCGTCGCCCTCGCGCGCCTTCCAGCCCAGCGCGGTGAGTTTCCTGCCGGGGCCGGTGACGGTGCGGCGCGAGGTGCGGCGCGCCTTCGAGCAAGCCCCGGAATCGCATCGCGCCGACGCCTTTGTGAAGGACTTCCAGGCGACGAAGGAGATCCTGTGTGAGCTGGTCCAGGCCGGGAAAGTGGAACTGCTCCTGGGCTCCGGCACGCTGGCGAATGATGTCGTTGGGGGCCAGCTTTCGTTGGAGAAAAAGCCCGGGCTGGTGCTGAGCAACGGCGAGTTCGGGGAGCGCTTGGTGGATCACGCGCGGCGGTTCGGTCTGGCTTTCGACGCGCTGGAGTTTGCCTGGGGCCAGCCGCTCGATCTGGCCGCGGTGCGGAGGCAGTTCGAACGCCAGCCGGCGCCGGGTTGGCTCTGGTGCGCGCATTGCGAGACTTCGACCGGCGTCCTCAACGATTTGGAACGGCTCAAGGCGCTGTGCGCGGAGTTCGACGTGAAGCTCTGCCTGGATTGCATGAGCTCGATCGGCACGGTGCCGGTGGACTTGAGGGGAGTCTTCCTGGCCTCCTGCGCCAGCGGCAAAGCGCTCCGGTCGTATCCCGGCCTCTCGATGGTATTCTATCATCACGAGGTTGCGCTCAACCCGCGCCTGCCGAGGTATCTGGACCTGGGGTATTATGCGGCGCAGGCGGGGGTGCCATTCACCTTCTCCTCCAACCTGCTCCACGCGCTTCACGCGGCGGTCAAGCGCGTTCGCTGGCAGGAACGCTTTGCCGGGCTGGTCGAGCTCTCGGGCTGGCTGCGGGTGCGCCTGCGCGAGTTGGGGTTCGAGCTGATTGCCGAGGGAGTCGCGACTTCGCCGGCGGTCGTGACCATCGCTCTCCCGAGCGGCCTCGACTCGGTCAAGATCGGCGCGCTCACCCAGGAATCCGGCTACCTGGTGAGCTACAACAGCGAATATCTGCGGCGGCGAAACTGGATCCAGGTCTGTTTGATGGGCGAATGCACCAGAGAAAAGACCGTCTCGCTGCTCAACGCACTGAACCGTACCTGCTTTCGTAACCGCGGAGCCGGGGCGAAGGCCAAGAGCGCGCCGGCGCCCGCAACTAACGGGGGCGACTGAGCCGTGGCCTTGCGGATGGGCCGGAGATGAGCCCAGCCCAACGGAGACGCCAGAGCGAACGGAATCTGCGGTTAGAGAGACCTCCTGACCTTCACCGCAGCTTGCCGCTGCCTTCGATGGGCCAGATGCCGGTCACGATCCCATCCCGGTAAAGGACATACTCGCGATACAGGTTGCTGGTGGTGCAGCCGTGCGAGGGGATGATTTCAATCTGGTCACCCACGCGGACCGGCGCGCTATCCGGCAGGGCGATGCCGATGTGTTCTTCCGAGCCGAACGTCACCACTTGGGCGCCGGGCAGGTTCTTGACGCGCGGCGGTCCCCATTCTCCCCCCACTCCCTTTCGGCCAACATCAATGATCGCCATCCCGGCGTTGGAGCGGCTGACGACCGTGGTGAGGATTGACTGGGCCTGCTGAAACTCGGGCCGAATGTCCTGATAATACCAGTCCATCGCCGCGTAGGAGCCGGCCTGGACCTCGTCAACGCCCTCGCAGTCGCCGGTGATCGTGTAGGTGCCGGTGCCGCCGCCGCTGACGATGTGCACAGGCACGCCGGCGCGTTCGAGGTGTCGGCGGGTTTCGACCAGCAGTTTCACGGCAGCCCGCGTTTTCTCGGTGCGTTCGGTCTCATCGCGGAGGTCCACCGAATGCCCTTCGTAACCTTGGAGTCCTTCGAAGCACAGTCCAGGCGCGGAGGCGACGAGTCGCGCCAGATCGAGGGCGGGTTGGCCGGGCGCCACTCCGCAGCGGTGCATGCCGATGTCCACCTCCACCAGCACGCGGAGCCGCAGTCCGGCGGCTGAGGCTGCCGCCGAGAGCATCTTCACGTTGTCGGGCGAGTCCACCGCCACCATTGGCCTGGCGCGCCGGGCAAGGTCCATCAGCCTGGCAATCTTGACCGGGCCGACAATCTCATTTGCGATGAGGATGTCCTCGATGCCGGCGTCAGCCAGCACCTCGGCTTCACCCAACTTGGCGCAGGTGATGCCGACTGCGCCGGCCTCGAGCTGCAGCCGGGCAATCCGCGTGCACTTGTGGCTCTTGAAATGCGGACGCAACCGGCAGGGCCGGGCCGTGAAGAAGGCAGCCATGCGCCTGATATTGGCGCGCAAGGCGTCTGAGTCCAGGAGCAGCGAGGGCGTGTCCAGTTCGGCGAGCGGTTTGCCGATCCAGTGCTTTAAGTCAGCAGAGAACATCGCACGAGCCTAACCGAGAGGCGTGAAAGCTGGAATTTGAATTCCCACCTCACTTCACTTCCCTTCCACGCCCTTCAGATAGGCCAGGATCAGGTCGGGCAGGTCCACGCTGTAACCGCCTTCCAGCAGGCTGAACAGCGGCACGCCCACGTTTCGCAACGACTGGCCCAGCCGGTAGAAGTCCTCTATTTCCAACGTCCCCTGTGCGAGCGGGTCGCGCACATAGCCATCGAAGCCGGCGGAGACCGCGATCAGGGTCGGCTTGAAGGCCCGCAAGTGTTCGAGGGCGCTGGTAAGGACGTACACGTATTCGCCGCGCGCTATTTGGGGCGGCACAGGGAAATTGAAGCAGTTGCCGCCAAGGTTCCGCGTGCCGGTGCCCGGATAGCAGGGGAACTGATGAATGGAAAAGAAGGCTGCCTCAGGGTGGTTCAGGAGGATTGACTCGGTGCCGTTGCCATGATGCACGTCGAAGTCGAGGACGGCCACGCGTTTGGCGCCTGCGGCCACCGCTGCCAGGGCGGCAATCGCGATGTTGTTCAGGTAGCAAAAGCCCATCGCCCGGTTGCGCGTGGCGTGGTGGCCCGGCGGGCGCATCAGGCTGAAGGCCGGTTCCCCCGACTGCGCGGACCTGAGCGCTTCCAGGGCGGCGCCTGCGGAAGCGCGGGCGTAGTCCGCCAGGTTGGGGTAGGCGGGAGTGTCTTCGTCGAAGTCCTCCGCCTGGTTCAGCCGGGCGAGATGCTCCGCGGCGTGCGCGCGCAGGATGTCCGCGTCGTCGGCGGGGCCGGGCTTGCCCCAGGTGATCGGGACCTCAGTTTGGCTCCGCAACCTCGCCCAGGTCGCAATGATGCGCTCAGGCCGTTCCGGGTGGCCCGCGCGCTCGTAGCCGGTGCAGCGTTCGTCGGTGATAATCTTCACTTCGCGGCGGGGCGGCTAGACATACAGATAGACATAGATGGCGAAGGCAATCGCCAGCAAGCCCGCCGCTGCGGCGATGCCCCAGAGCAGGTTCCGTTGCCGGGCGGCCATAGCCAGGGTCGAGACGATCACCCCGAGTTGAGCCGCCAACATGCCGAAGAAGAATCGCTGGCTCCGGGCGTGGTGCCGCTCCGCCGAGATGTTGCTCTTGCGGACCTGCAATTCGTAAAGGTTGGCAATCGCCTGGTTCAGCCTGGCCTCCATCTCATACCGCGCCGCTGTGTAACGCAGCCGCGCTGCCGTAAAGTCGCGGTTGACCGAGGGGCCGGCTGCGGCGGCTGACGCGTCGGTGGCGGACAGGGCGGGTTGGCCCGGCACGCCTGCCGCCTGGCCGTTCAACAGGTCGTCCAGTTGGTCAATCACCTGGTTAACCGGCCGGGTGGCCGCATCGAACGCCTGGACCTGGCTCCAGTCGGCGTGGAGCGCTTCGTCCAGGACTTTGTTGCTTACCCGGGCCAGAAGCGGTGCAACCTCCGACTCCGGCCTGAGCTTCTCGACCGCGTCCTGCGCTGCTTTCACGTTGGGATCCAGCACCGGCGCTGCGCCCGCCTGCGGCACTTCGCCCCGCTGCAGAAAGGACAGCGCCTCCTGCCCGGCTGGCGAATCGAGCACCGCCAGCATTTCGCCTTTCACTTTCGCGGCCTCGGGGGGCAGTTGCTCGGCGGCAGCCTTGAGCGCCGCCGGTGTCAGCGGACGCAGTGAGACAATGCTTTGAAGCAGGTCAATCGAATTGCGCTGGATCGCTCCGCGGAGCCGTTTGGCCTGGAAGAAGCTCCACTGGTCGCCGGCCTTGGACTGTTGCTGGGCGCCGAGCGCGCGGTCGTATTGGGCGCGGGTCATCTCGCTCGAAGCCAGCCCCGCGAGCAGCGTTGCCACCACCGCCATTACGACCGGGGTGACCGCGAGCATTTTGCCCCAGCGGTTTGGCGGCATATCAGCCTTCAGTTGGTCTGGGATTTGGACTTTCATGATAGTTGGTTTGCTATATCGCCCGTCGTGCGCGCCGGGGAAACAGCCTCGCGCGTGCCTGCTTTCCAGTTGCCACACCAACCGGCCTGCCGCAAGTTTAAATGGGACCCGCTACTCACGCCCGCTTGACCCGGCAGGGCGGCCAGCCGTAGAATGCCGCCCGTAATGTCAGGCAGTCGTGCAACATCGTTTAACCAAAAGGATCATCCTATGAGCCGTTCTTTATCTTCCGCAGTAACCCGTCGCGAGTTTCTTGGCACCGTCGGCGTCGCCGGAGCCGCGCTTGGCTTCGGCATCGGGCCCCAGGCGCAGGCGGCCGCCCGCAAGAAGATTCCCGTCGGCCTGCAACTCTATTCGGTCCGCGAGCAGTGCACGACCGACCTGCCCGGCACGCTCGCCGCGGTGGCGAAGATCGGCTACCCCGGGGTTGAGTTCGCCGGCTATCATGGCCGGAGCGCCAAAGAACTGCGCAAGCTGCTCGATGACAACGGCCTCGTCGCCTGCGGCACCCACACGCCTTACGAGTCGGTGCAGGGTGATAAGCTCAAGGAGACCGTCGAGTTCAACCATGTCATCGGCAACAAGTTCCTCATCGTCCCCTGGATGAACGAGGCTAACTCAAAGCAGGAGTGGCTCAACCGGGCCAAGCTGTTCAATGAGATCGCCGACAAGGTCAAACCCGAAGGCATGTGGATCGGCTACCACGCCCACCAACACGATTTCAAGCAAATCGAGGGCGTCTCCGCGTGGGACCTGTTCTTCGGCAACACCAAAGCCGCGGTGATCATGCAACTCGACACCAGCAACTGCTGTGAAGGCGGCGCGGACCCGGTAGCGGTGCTTAAGAAGTATCCCGGCCGCGCGCGCAGTATTCATCTTAAGGCGCATGGCGGCGGACCGGAGGCGGTTATCGGCGAGGACAAGATTGACTGGCCGGCGGTCTTTGCGTTCTGCGAGACCAAGGGCAAGACCGAGTGGTATGTGGTTGAGCATGAGAGCAGCAAAGACCCGCTGGATGCCGCACGGCGCAACTTCGAGGCGCTGAGGAAGTTTGGCAAGGTGTAGGGTGAGACGTGGAACGTGATGCGTGATGCGTGATGCGTGGGGCGGCGGTGACGGTCTGGCGCCGTCGAACTCACCTTGCCCGCTGGGCCGATGGAATCCTGGCTTCTGGCGTCGGTCATCCGAAAAACTCCCCACCAGCCAATCCGTACAATCCGGCGTTGCCGTCGCAGTGGCCGGACCTTACGCTTGTCGCAGCCATGTTGCTGGTGGAGAATGTGCCACAGCCGGTAAGGCTGATCGTCAGCGCCAGAGCGAGTCCGCGCGAAGGTCGTTTTCAGCAGATAGCCTCGCGTGCTAGGCAGCGCCGAGGGATGACTGCCGTCCTGAGTGGTTGGCTGGACCCAGTATTTCAAATATGAATAGCAATTGCTTTCGTCATTGGATTGCCTGTCTGTTCCTCCTCGCACCGGGCGCAGGGTTCTTGCCCGCCGCGCAAAGCGCAGAGCCCGCTGACGCCACCCTCACGTCAGCGACCGAGACTAACGTGTCCCTCTCCGTCACGGCGCCCGTCAAACGGGCCGGCTGGCAGGAACGGCTGACACTCGGCCCGGGAGATATTCTGGACCTCGCGTTGTTCAACCAACCGGACGCAGCCCAACCGGCCGTGCCGATTGGCCCGGACGGGCGGATCAGCTTCTTGCAGGCACGCGGCATCATGGCGACGGGCCTGACTGTTGATGAGCTGCGGGCCAAAATGGATGAGGCGCTGTCGAAGTATTACCAGAACCCCCGCACGATTATTGTGCCCGTGGCGTTTCACAGCAAGAAATACGTCGTCCTCGGCGCGGTGGCGAACAAGGGGGTGTTCACATTCGACCGGCCACTGACCGTGATTGAGGCCCTCGCGCGCGCGGGGGGGCTGCAGACCGGTCTCTATGGCCGGGACACCGTCGAACTGGCGGACTTGGGGCACAGCTTCCTAGTGCGCAACGACCAGCGGGTGCCGGTGGACTTTGAGCGGCTGTTCGAGCACGGCGACCTGTCCCAGAACGTGGCCCTGGAGCCAAACGACTTCCTCTATTTCGCCCCGGCCGGCGCGAACGAGATCTACGTTCTGGGCGAAGTATTCTCTCCGGGGGTGGCGGCGTATCTGTCGCGAAGCAGCGCGATGAGCGCCATCGCCGCGCGCGGAGGATTCACTCCCGCGGCTTTCCGGAGCCGGGTGCTGGTGGTGCGCGGCTCGATCACCCACCCGCAGACCTTTGTCGTGGATGCCGCGGCGATTCTCTCCGCCAAGAAGCCTGACTTCAAGCTGGAGGCCAAGGACATCGTTTACGTGAGCAAGAGTCCCTGGGCGACGGCCGAAGAACTGCTCGACACGGTGGCCACTGCTTTCATCCAGGGATTCGTGGTTAACACCACCTCCCGCAAAGTGGGGCCCTGGATCACCTCGCCTTGGATCAAGTAACATGAAAAGGATAATCGTCGGTTGTTCAGCGGGACTATTGCTGGCATTTCTGGCCGGATGTGCCAGTGCTCCACGGCGGAGCGGTTCGCCACCTCACCCAGCCGATCTGGGCGCCAATGCCATAACCCTGGTAACGACCAACCACATAGATCCCGAGTTGCTGCGACCCAGCCAGGCCCCCTTCACCCTGGGCCCAGGGGACCGCGTGGAGATCGAGATTCTGGGGGAGCCGACCTCCCGCATCCTCACTTCCGTCGGCCCGGACGGAAAGATCTATTATTACCTGCTTCCGGGGCTGAATGTGTGGGGAATGACACTGGCCGAAACCCAGGCCCTGCTGCAAAAGGAATTGGGCAAGTATCTGACCGGGCCCGAGGTCGCTATTACCCTGCGCGAGGTTGCCAGCAAGCATGTCTGGCTGTTGGGCCGTCTGGCCCGGCCCGGTGTTTACCCCATGGCCGCGCCCATGTCGCTGCTGGAAGCCATCGCCCTGGCGGGCGGCCCCTCGAGTTCGGGAGTCGAACTCAGCCTGCAGGAATTGGCGGATTTGCGCCATGCCTTCGTCATGCGCCAGGGCCACTTTCTCCCCGTTGATTTCTACCACTTGCTCCATGACGGCGATACCTCCCAAAACATCTATTTGCAGTCCGACGACTTTGTCTATGTGCCCTCGGCCGTAGCGCAGCAGGTTTATGTGCTGGGCGCCGTAAAGTTCCCGCACGCCGTGCCTTATTCGGACGGCATGACTCTCGTGGCGGCCATTGCCAACGCCAGCGGCGCGGCGACCGTGGACTGGCTGACGCCTGGTTCGTACGGATTAGTGCCCGATGCCTACCTGTCGCACGTGGCCCTTGTGCGCGGATCACTGTCTGAGCCGCAGATGACAGTGGTAGATTACGGCGCCATCATTAAAGGCCGCGCGCAGGATGTCCGGCTTGAGCCGGGAGATATTATCTATGTCCCGAATTCGCCCTTCACCACGCTGAAGCGGTATCTCAACATCGTCGTGAATTCGTTCATCACAACGGTCGCTGCCAACGAGGGTATCCGCGCCGGCGGCGGCACGGTTAACGTGGGTGTCTCCGTGCCGGTCGGACGGTAAGACCGGTGGTCTGAGACTAAGGTAAGCCAAGCCCGCCGTTCTGAAATCGAAACGTACCGGTCCCAGCCGGCTGAATTTCGCTACCCGCTTGACTGCGCTGCGCATCGCTCCCATATTTCAAGCTCAACTTCCGTCGCTGGATGACTCGATTTTGAAGCACTATGGCCAGACCGAAGGTAACCAAGACACCGCAGGTTCCCCGCGCCAAACGGCAATCCTTACCCGCCTCTGACTCCGCCCGCGCGAGCAGGGCCGCGCCCGACAGCCCGCCGCCCCTCGATCTCACGCAAAAGGTCAAAGACCTGGTTCGCCTGGCCCAGGAGCAGGGCTACCTCACCTATAGCGATATTTCTGAGTCCTTGCCCGACTCGGTAGTCGGCCCGGAGGAGTTGGACGAGATCTACATAAAGCTGCGCAACCTCGAGGTCGAAATCGTGGACCAGGCCGAGGTGGACCGCGTTAAACAACCCGGACGGGAAGAGGAAGAGGAGAAAGTGCGGCTCGACATTCTGGACGACCCGGTCCGCATGTATCTCAGGCAGATGGGCCAGGTCCCGCTGCTGAATCGCGAGCAGGAAGTGGAAATCTCCAAGCGCATTGAAGCCGCCGAGACCGAGGCCAAGCGGATCATCAGTAACTTCGGGTTTGCCGGCAAGGAACACATCGCGCTGGCGGAGAAGCTGGTCTGCCTGCCCCCCAAAGAGCGGTTTGACCGTGTCGTCCTGGAGAAGAAAGCCGCCCATCGCGAGGCCCATCTCCGGGCGCTCCGCAAGCTGATCGGTGCGGTACGGGCGGCGGATGATAAGGTGGATGAAGCTTTTTCTGCCTGGCAGGATTGTCCGGAGAGCAGGAAGCGCGACCGGCTCCGCGCGCGCCTCCGCCGGCTCGACCGCCGGCTGCAGCACGCCTTCCCGAAGTTCTGCTACAAACAAAAGGTCATCGAGGAGATGGCCTCGGTGGCCCAGAACGTGCGCGACAAGATCCAGTCCAGCCTGGACCTCATCCAAGAGCACACAACGCAGGTCCAGTCGCCGCTGAGCCGGTCTATTATCGAGTCGGAGCAGGGCAAGATCCAGGCCCTGGAGCGCTTCGTGCGTGCGCCCTGGGTGGATTACCTCAAGGCGTGCGAGCAGTTGAAACGGTTCTCCGGCCAGGCGCTCCAGGCCAAAGGCGAAATGGTCGAAGCCAACCTGCGCCTCGTCATCTCCATCGCCAAGAAATACACCAACCGCGGCCTCTCCTTCCTCGACCTGGTCCAGGAGGGCAACATGGGCCTGATGAAGGCCGTCGAGAAGTTCGAATACCGCCGGGGCTACAAGTTCTCGACCTACGCCACCTGGTGGATCCGCCAGGCCGTTACCCGCTCGATTGCCGACCAGGCCCGCACCATCCGCATCCCGGTCCACATGATTGACGCCATCAACAAGCTCATGCGGACCCAGAAGCGCTTGCTGCAGGATTTCGGCCGCGAGCCGACCGCGGACGAGATCGGCGACGAAATGGAATTATCCGTCGAGCGGGTTCGCGCCCTGTTGAACATGGCGCAGCAACCGGTCTCGCTCCAGTCGCCCGTAGGCGATAGCGACGAAACCAACTTCGGCGATTTCATCGAGGACAAGGCCTCTGAAAGCCCGATCGAGAAAACGAGCTTCGGGATGCTCAAGGACAAATTGACCAACGTCCTTTCCAGTTTGAGCGAGCGGGAACAGAAGGTCCTGGAGCTGCGCTTCGGCCTGGGTGATGGATATTCGCGCACGCTTGAGGAGGTTGGCCGCCAGTTCCGGGTCACGCGCGAGCGCATCCGCCAGATTGAAGCCAAGGCCCTGCGCAAGATGAGGCACCCCACACGCATCCGCCAACTGCACGGCTTCCTCGAAATCCAGCGCCCGCGAGGGTAGGACGCGCATTCCGCCTTTGCGCGCCGTCGGGGAATCCTCAAACACCGCCGCGCCACCACAAATCGCAAGACCTATTAGTGAGAGTAATGTTTCTGGAATGGAGGAAACCTGGCGCCGGACGCCCATGCCCTCCCCTGAGACAGGCGGGAGGCCCTTCTATGATACCAGGGTAACACCAGGGCAACACCAGGGCAACACCAGGGAAGTGCCGGCGCAGGGCGTCTGGCAGACGCCCGGCGCACTATTGCGAAGCCTAATACTACACCCCAGCTTGGGAGAAAGGCCCGACACCCGGTCTGGCCGGAACCACCCCTGGGTAGCTAAACCCCCGCGATGCGGCGCTTGTATTCCGCCAGCGCAGCGTCGAGGCGCTCTTTGGCCGTGGTGTCCCCGGGAACGTTATGGGAAGGATGGATGTAAAGCTTCACCCCGCGCTCCGCCAGGATTTCAGCCACCGTGCAGACGGTCATCCACACGCAGGTGATGAAGGCCATCGTGGATACGGGGCCGACTTTATCCTGATGGTTCTTGAGCGGGACGCAGGCGTCGCCAATCGGCGCGCAGGTGTCCACGATCAGGTCGGCGATGTCGAAGATGGTTTTGCCCGAGGAATGGCGGGTCTGCTTGCCCTTGGCGGCGGCGGCGGACCCGTAAGCGATAACCTTCATGCCGCGCTTCTTGGCCTCCAGGGCAACGTCTATGTTCACGTTGTTGATGCCGGAGTGGGAGAACACCCACATCGTGTCGCGCGGGTCGAAGTTGTAGCCCTTCATGATCTGCACGCCGTAGCCCTCGACCCGCTCAAGGAACACGAACTGATGCACGCCGCCCTCGCCGACGATGCGCGTGAAAAAGGTCAGCGGCAGCTCACACATCGGGTGGAAGCCGACGAATCCGCCGATGCGGGGATACATTTCCTCAATGGGGATCGTGGCGTGGCCGCAGCCGAAAGTGTGGACCCAGCGTCCGGCCTGGATGGAATCGGCCATGACTTCGGCCGCCTTGCGGATGCTGTCCATTTGGGTTTGTTCGATGCGGTCCATGACCGCGCGGGTGTTCGCGAGCCATTGCTGGGCGACGGTACTCATAGGGAATGGGGTATTGGAATAATGGAATAGTGGATTAATGGATTGTTGGATTGGGAGAGGGTATGGCCTCGGCGCAGAGGATTGGCCGGGCGGGGCCTGGAGCTGTTTGACAACCAGCAGCAGCAGCAGCGCGGAGGCGGCGAGGCAGCCGAGGAGGACTTTGGTGTATTGCTCGATGCCGTGGATTTGCGCCAGCAGGCCGAAGGACTTGTTGATGGTCATGTTGCCGATCAGGGCGATAAAGAAGATGGTGCTGAAGGCGGTGCCGGATTGCGCGGGATAGCGGTCGCCAATGTAGCTCAGCACGACCGGGAAACCGGCGGCCAGTCCCGCGCCGATCAGCAGCGCCGCGGCGAGAGATACGCCATAGCTGGTGGCAAATCGGGTTGCAAACATCAACAGCAATGCGCCGGTGGCCGTGATCCCAATGCTGGCGAAAAGGACGATCTGGGACTTGATGCGCTTGAGCAGGCCGCTCAGGACAAGACGCGCGAGGACCATGGCCCCAGTCACCGCCATCAGGCCGAGGAGGGTCTGCCATTCCGGCGCCTGCTGGCCGGAGAGGGTCACCTTCCTGAAATAGCGGGTCATCCAATCGTTGGACATGCCTTCCATGCCGCTCTGGATTGCGAGCGCCAGGCCCGCCAGCAGGAAAATCGGGTGTTTGAGCAGTGCCAGGCCGCTGGTGATCGAGCCCGCTTGGGCCTTCTGTTTCGGCGGCGGGAAGGCGATGATCACGAAATACACCACCGGCACGAGGACAAAGCAGCCGATGCCGGCCACGATGGCTGCCAGGGAGAAATGCTTGGAGAGCGCCGCCAGGGTGCTGGGCATGCCGAGGGCGCCAATGCCAAAGAAGACTCCCAGCAAGCTCAGCCTGGCGCCGCGCTCGCCTTCGCTGACATCGGCGGCCAGGGCGTTGGTCGCGCCGTTGAGCACCCCGCCGCCGAAGCCGATGAGGAACACAAAGAACTGGACCAGCCCCTTGCTGTTCGCAAAGGCCATTCCTTCCAACCCGGCCATCACGAGCAGGGCGCAGACAATCAGCATCCACCGGTAGCCGAACCGGTCCACGATCGGCCCGAAGATCAGCGAGCCGGCCAGGATGCCGAACGGCAACAGCGCTGTAAGAGTGCCGATGCCGTTGTCGTCCAGGTGAAAGCGTTCGGCCAGCATGTTGTTCACCGAGCCGAGTGACAGGAACACGATGCCGAAAAGCAGCATGCCCAGACAGGCGGCGGCGAACACGCGGTTGCGGTTATACATGCGGGCGGTATTTATAGCGGGGCGGGGGAGGCAGAGACAAGGCAAAGCGTGGGGACGGGGAAATCCGAAGGCCGAAGCCCGAGACCCGAAGGAAGGCCGAAATCCGAAGGCCGAAGGAACGTGGTGCCTTCGATCTTCGGGTTTCGGCTTTTGCGGCCTAACGGTTTGGCCGGCTAGAGAGGCGGCTTCGTTGCTTGCAGGGCCAGCCAGCCAGCCCCATACAGCCCGGCATCGGCCCCCAGCTTCGAGGTTTGGAGCTTCACCTGTCTGATGCTGATGGGCTGCGCCCATTTCTTCGCTTCGGCGTAGATGTCGTCGAGCAGCTTCGCGCCCGGGCCGAATACACCGCCCCCAAAGATGATCTTCTCGGGGTTAAACAGGCTCACGAGATTGGCAACCGCCATCCCCCAGAACTCCACGGCCTGGGCGATGGTCTCCTTTGCCACCGGGTCGCCACGGCCGTAAGCAGCAAAAATGTCCTGTGCGGTTGCGAGGGGGCGCGCGATGGCTGGATCGGTGGATTGGTGGATTGAGGGATTGGGGTGGTGGAGTGATGGAGCAACAGGAGCCTCGGCAGGACGCCGTGCCAGGAGCTCGCCTGCTACCTTTGCCAGCCCGACGCCCGAGGCATGGTATTCAAAACAACCGCAGCCCACATACTCGCCCCTAAAGGGCCGATCCAAGGCCAGCCACCCAATGGCGCCGGCGATATCATGAGCGCCGCGCAGGATCTGGCCATCCACCAAAATGCCCGCGCCAACGCCCGTGCCAACCGCCAGAAAGATGGCGTTACGACATCCTCTGGCGCCGCCTCGCCAGGTTTCTCCCAGCATGTAACAGGCGCGGTCGCTGTCCTGGGCGACGAGGATGCGCTTGTCCCGGACCGCAGCCAGGATTTCGCGGCGCAGCGGATAATCTTCCCAGCCAGGAATGTTGGGTGCCCAAACCTTCCCGGTCTGGGAATGACTGATGCCTGGGACGGAGACCCCGATGGCAGTCACCTTGACGCGTCGGGCGCGCGCGGCAGCGAGAAGGCTGTTGAGTTCCCGCCCAATCAGCGCTCCTACCGCGTGGCCCTCACAGCCCGCCAGGGGGACCACCCGCCTGCGAAGAATCCTGCCGCTGGAGGTGAAGACCGCGCCGGCGAGCTTTGTGCCTCCCAAGTCGAGCCCGATGACGGCGTTGTTGCTCATGATTCCAAATCTCGGCTAGTGCTAAAGCAATGGCGGCCGGGGAGCAAGCCAGGAACTGCTCCCGGATTAGCGGAGCAATAGTTGGGCGGCAGCGTCGGCGAAGCGCAGGCCCTGGCGAGTAAGGCGAAAGCGGTCCGGCAGGATTCGGCCCCAGCCCTGCTGCTCCAACCGGTTCATGTCGTCCGCCCATTCGCGGCGCAGATCATATCCGGTTATGTGGCGGAACTCCTCGAATGGCCAGCCTGCAACCATGCGCAAGCCGAAGGCCGCCGTCTCGCCGGCTCGCGCCAGCGGAAGCAGTTCCTCGCGTGATTCGACCGCGCGTTGCCCCTGTTCGACCTGTTCGCAGTAGATTTGCGTGTTGGACCAGTTCTTGGTCCTCACGCCGCGGACATAGCTGGTTGCGCTGGGGCCGAGCCCGTAAAAGGAGCCCCCCCGCCAATAGTTGACGTTATGCCGGCAGGCGTGACTGGGGAGGTTGAAGGGCGCGGTCCGGGCTTGGGGCGTGCTGTTGCGGGCGAAGTTGGCGACCTCATACTGTTGGAAGCCTGCGTTCATGGCGTGCTCGACCAGTTCCTCGTACATGGCGCAGGCCAGGTCTTCATCGGCATTGACCTTGCCGGCCTGGAGTTGCTCGTAGAGGGCGGTGTCCTCCTCGTAGATTACCTCGTAGCTGGAGAGATGTTCGCTGCCCATGGCAACGGCCTCGCCCAGGGTCTCGCGCCAGACTTCAAGGGTCTGGCCGGGGATGGCGAACATCAGGTCGAGGTTCAGATTGTCGAAGCCCGCCTGCCGCAGGATGTCAAAGGACTTAAAAGCCATCCTGCGAGTGTGCACGCGGCCCAACCGTTCGAGGAGGGCCTCGTCGAGCGATTGCACACCCATCGAGATGCGATTTACGCCGCCCGCTCGCAGCAGTTTGGCTTTGTCGAGCGAAACCGTGGCCGGGTTGCATTCCACCGTCCACTCCCGCGCGCCCCGCAAGTGGAGGCGATCCACAGCGTTCAGGATTCGTTCCCATTGCCGCAAGTTCAGAAGCGAGGGCGTGCCACCGCCAACATAGATTGTGTCCGGCTGCAAGTCGGCTGCAACCATTGCCAACTCCCTGATGAGCGCCTCGACATAGCGCTCGATCAGCTCACCACTGGAGGCCTCCGAGTAGAAGGCGCAATACGAGCATTTGCGCGCGCAGAAGGGCACATGAACGTAGAGACTCGTAATCGGCTCGGCGGACGGATCAGCCATAGCCGAAAATAGCGTCTCCCGGGCGGATGGCCAAACCGAAAGGGTTGTTGTTTCGCGGCGTGGGGGAGGGCGCTCGAGGAATGTCTCCAACCCAAGGAGGCCCGCGCCCCGGGCAGGGCTTCAGGAAGGGGGCGAAAACTAAGGGGCAGGGGGCGTTGGCAACCGGTTTGGCCCGCCCGCCGGCAGCGAGCAGCTTTCATCCAATCCGCACCATACTGGCAACAGCGGCAACAGGATTTCGCGATCCAGATAATCGCATCTCAGGGAGATATCTACATCAAGCAGATTTTCGGACAGAGCGAGTTTGGCCGCGGCCGGGATGCTCGGAAACTCCAGGGCCTGATTGAGTTCGGCCGCCGGCTGGCCGGAACCATTGTAGTAAAGGCCGCTCTTCTTCGCTTTTAGAAAGACTCTCATTTCGCGTTCAATCTAGTTCGCCGTCGTGCCCCCGCTATGGGGTGTTCACCCTACTGCTCTTGGAAGTACTTGGCAGGAAATGGTGTCGGGTTCATCTTCGGGTGACGTGAAACCAGACTCCAGCAGCGCGCCCGGCAAGATCCTTGTCATTGATGACGAGGACAGCTTTCGTCAGATGGTCACCAGAGCCCTCCGCAAGGAAGGATTTGAGGTGTTAGCGGCGGCGGATGGCGAGGCGGGCGTGCGCCTGGCCGCGGAAGCGCAACCGGACTTGATTCTCTGCGACCTGAACATGCCGCTCATGGACGGTTACGAGGTGCTGGCGACGTTACGACGCGACCCGAGGCTGGCCGACATCCCGCTCATCTTCCTCACGGGCCAATCCGAGCCGAACCAGGTCCGCGAGGGGATGAACCTTGGGGCGGATGATTACCTGACTAAGCCAGTGGACCTGGCTGACTTGTTCCGGGCCGTTGAGGTCAGGCTCGGTCGCCGCCAGGCCCAGCGGCAGCGGCAGGAAAAGCAAATGGAGCGGGCGATGCAGCTTTTCGGGGGCGTGGTGCATGACCTGCGGGACCCGCTCTTCGTCGTGTTAGGCTACACCGATCTGCTCCGGGGCGGCGGTGGCAAGCCGGTTGGCGAGGAAGAAAGCTCCAAACGGATTCTTGAACGTATGCACCAGGCGGTCGTGCGCATGCAGGCGATCATCTCGGAGACCCTCTTCCTGGCGCGCTCCCGGATGCAGCGCCTGCCCTTCGATCCGGGTCCCCTTGATCTGCGTGACTTCTGTGAACAGATGGTGGCGGATCACGAAGCGAGGCCGCGACTGCAGTTTCAATGCGCGGCAGGAAGCTTTCCAATGGCCGCCGACGCGCTCCGCCTGGGCCAGGCGCTGGACAACCTGCTGTCCAACGCGCTGAAGTACTCAGACGGCCCGGTTGCGCTCAGTTTGAGCGCCGGCCCCGAACGCTACCTGATCGAGGTCAGGGACCAGGGCATTGGGATACCAGCGGAGGAGCAGAGTGAAATCTTTGAACCGTTTTTCAGGGCCTCGAACACCGGCAACCGGCCCGGGCACGGTCTGGGCCTTTCAGCGGTTAAGAGCTGCATTGAACAGCATGGGGGCGGCGTCCGTTTTGCCAGCGTTTGCGGGCAGGGGACGACGTTTTTCGTGGAGTTGCCCCGGTCGCTGCCGGCGAAGGCATTGGGCCAGGCCAGCCGGACTGGTCCCGCTGGCCTGGCCCAGCCCCAGGCAAAGGGGGGTGCGATCCAAGGTCGGCTGGAGGCGCTGCTCAGCTCCGGCTCTGAGGTTGGGGGGGGTGAAGAAGGAAATGCCGGTGTCTTGCGGGGCATCATCGTGGATGACGACCCATTAGTGCGCAGCGTATTGCGCGATCTTCTGGAGACTTCCAGCGAGGTTCGGATCGTCGGTGAGGCGGGCACCGTGTCGCAGGCGCGTGTGCTGACGGAGCAGCATGAACCGGACGTCGTCTTCCTGGATGTGGGCCTGCCGGATGCCTCCGGGTTCGATCTGCTGCCGAACCTGAAGCCGGGCACGTCGGTGGTCTTTGTGACCAGCGCGGAGGAGTATGCCGTCCACGCCTTCGACTGCGAAGCGGCGGACTACGTGCTCAAGCCGGTCAGTCGGGAGCGGCTGCAAAGAGCGTTGGCGCGCGTGCGGCAGCGGCCGGCGGCCAAGCTTCCGCCGGCTCCGCAGGCGCCTTCCCGAGTCGGGGATTCATTCCTGGTGAAGACGTTGACCGAGAAACGGCTGGTCAAGTTCGGCGAAATCGAACGAATTATCGCCTACGGCGAGTATTCCTGGGTTTACTGGCACCGGAACCAAAAGGGGGCGCTGCTCAGGAAGTCTCTAAAACAGTGGGTCGCGGAGCTGCCAGCCGAGCAGTTCATCCGTGTCCACCGGCGCGCCATTGTGAACCTGGCGTGTCTGGACCGGATCGAGAAGCTCCCTGGCGGACGGATGCAAATTCACCTGCGCGAGACCGAGGAACCAATCCTGGTCAGTCTGCGCCTGGTGCCGGTCCTGAATCGCAAGCTCAAAGGCCTGCGTCCCTGAGTCGGCACATGTCCCGAGCTTGGGCAAGAATCGTCTCGTAAGCTCGGGCGCAACCCATTCGGCTGGGGCTGTTCTCAAAGCTGCGAACGATCCTTATCAGGAGGATGGGTTTCGCGGTCCAACCAGCGTCCCCCCGGTGCGTTTGCTGCAAAGATCGCGGCGTTCATTGCAGGATTCCGGCTGCACGCATTATTTCCCCGTTAACTGCTGCATCGCGGAAGCGTAGTTATGCTGCTGGATCAACGGTGAGCGAATGTATCCCTCCAGCCTGAAACTGCTCGATATGCGCTGATGAACGCCAACGTCCTGATCAAGAAACTCCTGGGAGTGTCCACGGTGACCAAGTCGCGGACTGGATTCCTGATCGCCCTGGTCGCAATCATCGGTATCGTGGGCAAGGAAATCCTCGTCAATACTCAATTCTTGAGTCAGAATGACGGCTACGTTTGCATCGGGATCGGACTGCTCGGGTTTCTCTTTTGGATGGTCGGCTGGTTGCGCGAGTCAAAACGAACGGAGGCCAATCGGAGCAAGCGTTCGGCTGAGGGTGAGGTGTTGGAGGAGCACCCGCTGGCGTTTCTGGTGAGCCTGAAGTACTGGGGGCTCATTGTGATCCTCTCTGCGGGCGCGATATCCTGTTTGGCCAGTTGGTCCCGGCGCGTCCCCTTCGTCGTTCGCGCCCGCCCTCTGCCGGTTGTAGCGGTTACCGTCACTAATGTTGTCACGATCACGAACGAAGCCCCAATCGTTGTCTTCCCCCGCTTGGAACTCCAGGGGGTGGTCATCAACGGGGCCAAATCCTCGGCGCTGATTAACGGCCGCGTGCTCCGGGTAGGGGAAGACATCAGCAATGTCGTGCTGGTGGCGGTGGATGCGGAGCACGCCGTCGTGGCATTAGGGGGGCAAACGAACGTGCTTGCCATGCGAAGATGACGTTGGCGGCTGCCAGCGCGAAGCTTAGATCTACGCCGAGCCTTACGACGCTGAGCCGGGTCGTCATCCTCATCGCGCTGTATTTCCTCGGCGGGCTGCTTGGCAAAGAGGCGTCCTTCTTTTCCGGCAGTGTGGCGCTGGTCTGGCCGCCGGCGGGGATAGCGCTCGCCGCGATTCTGCTGTTCGGCTACCGGTTTTGGCCGGGCGTGGCGGTAGGGGCCGTGCTGTTCTCCTTCATGAATGGCTATCCGCTGGGCTTCTTCACCTTCGGCACCGCCTTGGGTAACACTTTCGGGGCGATTGTTTGCGCGTTTCTGCTCCGGAGATTTGTCGCTTTCGACAACGCCCTGGAGCGTGTCGCGGACGTGGCCGGCTTCGTCGGGCTGGCCTGCTTTCTGGGCACAACCGTCAACGCCGCCTTCAACGTCGTCAGCCTGGTCTATGGCGGCGCGGTTGCCTGGCCGGATTTGTTCCCCACGATTCTGGAATGGTGGGTGCCCAACGCCCTGGCCGCGCTGGTGGTTGCCCCGTTCCTCATCACCTGGGCCACGCCGTCGGCCCTGCGCTGGGAGCCCCGGCTGGTAGTCGAGGCAGCCGTTTGTGGCGCTGGTCTGGTGGCCGGCACGCTGATCTCCTTCCACTCGTGGTTTGTCTATGGGATCGGCAACTACCCTTTGGCCTATCTGCCCTTCCCCTTTCTGATTTGGGGCGCACTGCGATTTGGCCAACGTGGGGCGACTACCGGCACGCTGCTGGTCTCGGCGCTGGCGATTCACTCCCTGTTGAGAGGCAGCGGGCCGTTCCTGGCCACCAGCGAGCGGGACAGCCTGATGCTCATTGGCAGTTACATCGGCGTTCTGGGAGTGACGAACATGCTGCTGGCGGCCGCCGCCGCCGAACGCCGGCAGGCGGAACGCGCGATGGCCGAGAGCGAGAAGCGCCTGCGCGCCGTCGTGGAAGACCAAACCGATTTGATTTGCCGCTTCAAATCTGACGGGACACTTACTTTTGTTAACGGCGCCTACTGCCGCTTCTACGGCAAGTCCAAAGCAGAGCTGCTCGGCGCCAGCTTCCTGCTCGCGCTGCCGGCCGAAGATCTCGACGTCCCCCTGAGCTGCTTCGAGGCCCTGCCGCGGGAACAGCCGGTGGTTTCCTTCGATCACCGGGTAACCGGGGCGGACGGAGTGGCGATCTGGCAGCAATACACCGTTCGGCGTCTCGTTGGGGACGACGGTCGGACGCTTGAGTTCCAGGCGGTCATCCAGGACATCACGCATCGCAAGCACACCGAGCAGGCCCTGGAGGCGAGCGAGCACAAGTATCGTTCGCTCGTCGGCAATCTGCCGGACGTGGTCTGGACGGCCAATGCGGCGCACCAACTGGTCTATGTCAGTGATAACGTGAAAAGCATTCTCGGCTACACGGCCGCCGAGCTGATTCAGGACGGGGGACGCTTGTGGCTGGAGCGCGTCCACCCCAATGACCTCCCCAAACTGGAACTCGCCGCCCACAGGTTGTTCGAGAAAGAGCAAGCGTTCGACGTCGAGTACCGGCTTCGGCCCAAGGACGGCCCGTGGCTTTGGTTACACAGCCGGGCGCCCTCGACCTATATGCGGGACGGCGCGCGGTATGCCGACGGCCTCCTGTCGGATGTCACCGAGCGCAAGCAGGTTGAAGAGGCGCTTCAGCGGGCCAAAGACGCCGCCGAGGGGGCCAACCGGGCCAAGAGCCAGTTCCTCGCCAGCATGAGCCACGAGTTGCGCACGCCGCTTAATGCCATCATCGGCTTCTCCGAAATCCTGGCCGACCGCACTTTCGGGGAGTTGAACGAACGGCAGCTCAAGTATGCCAACAACATCCTCAACAGCGGCGACCACCTGCTGCAGCTCATCAACGACATCCTCGACCTCTCCAAAGTCGAAGCCGGGAAGATGGAGCTGAACCGCAGTGCCTTTGACGTCGCGCGCGCGTTGCAGAATGCGCAGGCCATCGTCAAGACGCTCGCTTACAAGAAGGGCATTACGCTCCAGTTTGACGTGGACCCGCAGCTTCCGCCGCTGTGGGCCGATGAGGGCAAGTTTAAGCAAATCCTGTACAACCTGCTGAGCAATGCTATAAAGTTCACCCCGAACAAAGGGCGAGTCACCGTGACGGCGATCTGCCAGACCCAGCCCGACGCGCACGGCGCGGCTGACCCGAAGCGCCAGCCTGCCGGCGAGCACCTGAACGTGACGGTGGCCGATACAGGCATCGGGATCCGCCCCCAGGACCAGGAGCGCATCTTCCAGGAGTTCGAGCAGGTGGATTCCTCTTATGGCCGCCGGCAACAGGGCACGGGGCTGGGGTTGGCCCTGACCAAACGGCTGATCGAGTTGCATGGCGGGCGGATCTGGGTGGAAAGCGAGGGCGTTGAAGGCCAGGGCAGCCGGTTCACGTTCCTGATCCCGGTGCAAAAGGCCCCCGCGCAGCCCGTTCCGGCAGAACCCCTGGCGGAATCGCAGGTGGATGCCCCCCTGCGGCCGCAGGTTCTGGTTCTCGCCGCGGATGATCGGAGCCAGCGCTGGGCAGGCGGCTACCTGGCGGGTGTTGGCTATGGCATTGACGTGATCACCGGGCTCCACGCGCTTCCCGCGGCGCTCAAGAACAACCGGCCCTATGCCGTGGTGATTGACCAGCAACCTCACCCGGCAGTGCGGCGAGCAGGAGTTGCGCGACCTGCGCGCCAGCATTCCAGCCGGGATTCCCGCCGTTAGCTTCTCCCTGGATGCGGAAGGGAAGTCCGGCTTCCGCCTGTTGGCGGGGGAACGCACGCGCGAATCCCGCAGTCAGGCCGCGGCTCATTGACGCGATCCGCCAAAACGGCAAATCCTCGCGGCAAGGAGGTCAAGACGGTCTTGATCATCGAAGACGAACCCGCCTTGCTGGAGCTGCTGGCCAAGACCCTGCTCTTCAAAGGCTTCCAGGTGCTGCCAGCCGCCAACGGCCGCCGCGGCATCGAATTCGCCATCGGCTCCCATCCGGACGTGATCATCCTGGACCTGACGATGCCCGACTGCAGCGGGATTCAAGTGGTCGAGACCCTCCGCGCCCGCTGCGAGACCCAAGAGCATCCCCATCCTCATCCACACCGGCACCGCCCTGAGCGAATCCGAGCGGCAACGTCTGGCGGCCCATGTCCAGTCCATTACTTCCAAGACCGAGCCCCAAACCTTGCTGACCGAACTCGAACACCTGGGCGAGGCGCCCGCAGTGACCGTGCGACAGGAATGAACCCATGAGAAAGACAATCCTGATAGTTGAGGATAACCGATTGAACCTTGAGTTGGTCACCGACCTGCTGGAAGTGCGCAACTTTGTCGTCCACCACGCCGACATCGCCGTGGAGGCCCTCCGCACTGGCCCGCCTGCTGTGAACCGGACCTGATTCTCATGGACATCAGTCTGCCCGGGCTGGACGGGTTGGCCGCCACTCGAGCCCTCAAGGCTGACCCCGCCACCCGCCATTTGACTATCGTCGCCCTCACGGCCCACGCGATGGAAGGCGATGAGGCCGCCGCCTTGCGCGCGGGCTGCGACGGCTATTTGTCCAAGCCCATTGATACCCGGACCTTCGCGGCCAAAGTGAACTCGCTTCATCGCGGCGGCAACGTCGCGGCGCCGCGAACTACCTGACTACCTCTCAATATGCAAACTGAAATCCTCGTTCGTAATAAATCCACCGCCGCTCGCGCCCTGCGCTGCCGCGGATTGGTGCTTGATCGTGGACGACGAAGAAGCCAACCGCATGCTGCTGCGTGATCCGCTGGAGACGCATGGCTATGAAATCGTCGAGGCCGAAAACGGAGAGCAGGCCCTCCAGATGGCCGAACTGCGGCCCCCCGACGTGGTCCTGCTCGACGTGATGATGCCCCGGATGGACGGATTCGAAGTCTGCCGGCGGCTGAAGAAAGACCCGCGCACGGCTCATGTCCCGGTCCTGATTGTTACCGCGCTCTCCGAGCGCATGGAGCGCCTGATGGGGATCGCGGCGGGCGCCAATGATTTTCTCTCCAAACCGGTTGATCTCCAGGAAGTGATCCTGCGCGTCGGTCACGCCGCCCAGACCAAACGGCTGTTCGATGAACTTCAGGCCGAGCGGGAGAAGTCCGAACGCCTGCTCCTCAACACCCTCCCGCGGCCCATCGCCGAGCGGATGAAGCAGGGCGAAGTCAACATCGCCGACCATCATCCCGACGTGACCGTGCTGGTGGCCGACCTGGTAGGGTTTACCACACTCACCGCGCACATCGGCCCGGATCAAGTCGTCTATTTGCTCAACGAAATCTTCTCCGGCTTCGACGGGCTTACGGAAAAGCGTGGCCTGGAGAAGATCAAGACGATTGGCGACGCCTACATGGTCGCCGGCGGCGTTCCGATGCCCCGCTCGGACCATGCCGAGGCCATTGCGGAACTGGCCCTCGACCTGCAGGAAGAGATCGAGAAGTTCAACCGCGCGTACAATACCTCCATCCACCTGCGTATCGGCGTCAGCACCGGCCCGGTCGTCGCCGGCGTCATCGGGCACCGGAAATTCAATTACGACCTCTGGGGCGATACCGTGAACCTCGCCTGCCGTTTGGAAGTCGCTGGGCCAGGCCGGCAGCATCCTGGTTTCGGAAGCCGCCTACGAACGGCTGAAGCACAAATACCAGTTCGACGGCCAGCGCACCCTCGAAATCAAAGGGCGCGAAAAAGAGAACGTCCATACGCTCTGTAGCCGGCTGTGAGGGCGGACTGCCCCCCGCAACTCGACGGTGCGAAGCGTCTGGAGTGCGACCAGCTTGCTGGCGCTTTCGAACCATCCCGTGCGTCCAAACGCGGGAACAGGACACCCGCAGTGCCAGAGTCTCCGCTATTACCAGATGCGTGCAAGGAGCAGCGCAAGCTCGTCGCACTCCAGACGCTTCGCGCGACAGGTGGCCGAAACGGCCACACGGCTTTGCGCAGAAAGGCCAGCAAAAAAAGCCAAGGGAATGGCAATTGGCGCGTAGCAAGAGAGCGGCTAATGGGGAGACAACTTCTCCAGATACGATACTAAGATCCGGCAACGGCATTCGCCCCTTGGCCCATGAGCGAGAAACCAACCTTTAACGTCCGTTGGTCGCGCGGCGAGCAGATTCTTCGTGACCCGTCCCAAAACAAAGACGTCGCCTTCACTGGCGCCGAACGCAGACAGCTCGGGATAGAAGGGCTACTGCCGCCCGCGGTGCTCACCATCCAGCAGCAGGTCGCCATGGAGCTGGAGCACATCTTCCAGAAGCGCGACCCCCTGGAACAATACATCGGCCTGATTGCGCTGCTGGACCGCAATGAAGTCCTCTTCTATCGGCTGCTGGTCGAGAACCTCGAGCGCCTGACCCCCATCATTTACACCCCCACCGTCGGCCTGGCCTGCCAGCAATACAGCCATATCTACCGCCGCCCGCGAGGACTGTTCCTCTGCCCCGAGCGACCGCGGCCAAATCGCCCAGCGCCTCCGCAACTTCCGCCAGCGCGACGTCCGCCTCATCGTGGTCACCGATAACGAGCGCATCCTGGGCCTCGGCGACCAAGGCGCCGGCGGCATGGCCATTCCTATCGGCAAGCTCGTCCTCTACTCGGCCGGCGCCGGCATCCATCCCTCCCTCACCCTGCCGATCAGTCTGGACGTCGGCACTGACAACAGCGCGCTGGCGGCGGACCCGTTTTATCTGGGCTACCGCGGACGCCGGTTGCGCGGGCCGGAGTACGACGCGTTCGTCGAGGAGTTCGTGCAAGCGGTGAAGAACGTGTTCCCGCGCGCGCTCCTGCAGTGGGAAGACTTCAAGAAGGCCAACGCCTTCCGCCTGCTCGCACGCTATGCCGGCCGGCTCCCCAGCTTCAATGACGACATCCAGGGAACCTCCGCCGTCGCCCTGGCCGGAGTCCTTACCGGCCTGCGGCTGACCGAGAAGCCCTTGCGCGAGCAACGCTTCCTGTTGGCCGGCTCGGGCGCTGCGGGAGTCGGCATTGGCCGGCTGCTGCGCACCGCGTTGCTCGCCGAAGGCCTCACCGACGCTGAAGTGCGCCAGCGCCAGATCTTCCTCGACTCGGGCGGCCTGGTCTGGGAAGGCCGCATCGGACCTGGAAAACCACAAACGCGAGATTGCCCTGCACAAAGACGAATTGGCCGCCGTCGGCCTGTCCAGTCCGCCGCCTGATTCGCTGGAAAAGCTCATCCGCGCCGTTCGACCCACCGTCCTCATCGGCACCACCGGCCAGCCGGGCGACTTCACCCCGGCGGCCATCCGCGCGATGGCTGACCACTGCGAACGCCCCATTATCTTTCCCCTCAGCAACCCCACCAGCAAAGCCGAGTGCACGCCTTCCGAAGCCTTGCAACATTCGGATGGCCGCGCATTGGTCGCCACCGGCTCCCCCTTCGACCCTGTCAGGTATAAGGGGCGCAAGCACGTCATCGGCCAGTGCAACAATGCCTTTGTGTTCCCGGGCGTCGGCCTGGGCGTGCTCATCAGCGAGGCCAGCCGCGTCACTGATTCCATGTTCCTGGCCGCCGCGCGCGCCCTGGCGGAATTCACTATCACCCATGCGGCCAGCGACAACCTGCCTCTACCCAGCCTGAACGACCTCCGCGCCGCCAGCCGCCTCATCGCCTTCAACGTCGCCCAAACCGCCCGTGATGAAGGCTTCGGCCACAGCCTGGATGACGATGCCTTGCGGCGGCCATTGAGGACTTCTGCTGGTCCCCGGATTACCCCGCGCAGGAACAGGTCTTGCGAAGTAGGAACGTCCCGCCGGGCCTGCGTGATGCGTGATACGTGATACGTGATACGTGAACCTTCACGTATCACGCATCACGCATTTCAGCCATTTTCCTGCTGGACAGTCTGGTTGAATGGGTTATTAGCTGATTGTGTCAAAGCTCTTGGTCATGCGTGCCGCGTGGCCTTTGTGAAATGTCCTGAACATGCAAAACAATACTCTAGCTACCATGATCAAACCGAACTCCTTCACTCGTCGTCAATTCCTGCGCCGCACCGCGCTGGCCGCGGGCGCGGCTACCCTCTCCTTCCCCTACGTGGGCCGGGTGCTGGGCGCCAATGACCGCATTAACGTCGCCTGCATCGGCGTCGGCGGCAAAGGCGACAGCGACAGCCGCGACGCCGCGAATTGCGGGGGCAACATCGTGGCCATCTGCGACGTGGACGACCATACGCGCGCCCGGAAGCCAAGCAGTTCGCCGACAAGTTCCCGCCAGCTCAAGCAATACCGCGACTACCGCAAGATGCTGGACGAAATCGGCAAGGACATTGACGCCGTCACCGTCTCCACGCCCGACCACCATCACGGCGTGGCCGTCGCTCAGGGCGATGAAAATGGGCAAGCACTGCTTCTGCCAGAAGCCGCTCGTCCAGACGGTCTATGAGGCGCGCCAGATGCGGCAGGTGGCCAAGGAAAAGAAGCTGGCGACCCAGATGGGCAACCAGGGCAGCGCCGAAAGCGGCCTGCGCCGCGCGGTCGAGGTCATCCAGGCCGGCGTCATCGGCAACCCGCTCGAAGTGCATGTCTGGACCAACCGCCCCATCTGGCCCCAGGGCATGGATCGCCCGGAGGGCAAGACCCGGTTCCCCCTACTCTGGACTGGGATGTGTGGCTCGGCCCGGCGCCGGTGCGGCCTTACAAGAAGGACGTCTATGCGCCGTTCAAATGGCGCGGCTGGTATGACTTCGGCACCGGCGCGCTCGGGGACATGGCCTGCCATACTGTCAACATGCCCTTCCGCGCCTGCAAGCTGGGCTATCCCAATGTCGTCGAACTGGAGCTGGCCTCGCGCCTCTACCCGGAGACTTTCCCCAAGACCTCCCGCATCCGCTACGAATTCCCGGAGCGCGAGGGACTGCCGCCGCTCAAGTTCTGGTGGTATGACGGCAACCCCGGCGATCCCGCTCAACCGCTCCGCCCGGAGGCCAACGTCGTCCGCGAAATCATCGCCACTTACGACAAGCTGCCGGGCAGCGGCGCGCTCATCGTTGGCGAAAAGGGCAAGATCTTCTCCCCCGACGACTACGGCGCCCGCTTCTTCGTGGTGAAGAAGGGCAAAGACGAGTATATATCCGGCGAACAGGACGAGGCTTGCAAGGCTGTGCCGCAGACTATCCCGCGCTCTCCCGGCCACATGCAGGAGTGGTTCCGCATGATGAAGGAAGGCACGCCGGCGTACTCGAACTTCGACATTGCCGCCTACCTGACCGAGATCATCCTGCTCGGCTGCGTGGCGCTGCGCGTGGGCGAAGACCGGCGCATGGAATGGGACGGCCCGAATATGCGCTCGCCCAATATCCCCGAAGCCGCCCAGTTCGTGAAACGCAACAACCGCGAAGGCTGGAGCGACTAAGCCGCAATCATTCTGATTACGATGGCACGGGGGTGGACCGGCAGTGGCCGCCCACCCCCGCATCGCGTAGCGATGCCCTGATGGCAGCCGTGGACTTCAGTCCGGGCGCATTCGCGAGTCCTTGGCGCCTGGGAGCGCCGGCATCCCTGCCGGCCAGGTTCTGACGTGGGGAAGTGCCGGCAGGGATGCCGGCGCTCCCAGGCGCCAAGGACTCGCGAATGCGCCCCTTCAGTCCACGGACTCAGGAATTGTCGTGCGTCGCGTAGCGACGCCTGATACCCATTCCCCGCAGATGAATGGACCAGCACACCGCCAAGACCCTCACCCCGCTGCCGGTGGAGCCAAGTGCCCGCCACGGCGCAATCTGTGGGTGCCAAAGGCTGAACTCATGCCTCACGAGCGGCTCCAGTTCCCCAACCCCGCCCTGACCACCGGGACAGGCGCGGGCCTTGCAACCCCAGCGACTCGCCTGGGCCTTCTTCTGGGCGGCGTGGCGGTCTTGTTCTGGTCGTTCGGGTCATCCCTGATCTTCTTAGGGGCCAAGCAGGTGGGCACTTGGCCTTTTGTGGCCATTGCGTCGCTGGTTGGCGGCGGGGCACAACTCATCGGCTGGCGGCTCTACCGGGGAGAGTGGCGCTCGGCGCTCTTGCTGCCCGGGCGGCTCTGGGCGGTGACTCTGCTGTGCTTCGTCGTGTATGGATTGGTCTGGCCGTGGGCGCTGGTCAGTTCGAGCGCTGAACAGGTCTTTGGCGTCAGCCTCATCAATTATCTTTGGCCGGTGTTGACCGTCCTTTTCGGCGCCTGGCTGGTGCCTGGGGCACGGCTGACACTGCGAACGGCCCTGGCGGTGCTGCTCGCCCTGGGAGGCCTGGTTTGCGCCAACTTGCGGAACATTCACGACCTGCTGGCTGCCGGGGGTGGCGCGGGAGCTTCCGCAACGACCCGGTTTTTTCCCTATGCGCTGGCGTTAGCGGCGGCTGTCACCTGGGCCATGTATTCGGCGCTGCTCGCTCGTTGGCGCGATTGGGCGCACCGGTTTGCCACCAGTCCGATCGGTTTCGTGCTTACCGGGATCATCGCCTGCGCGATCCTGGTACCGTGGGGAAGGAGCCCGCCACGCCGACCTCCCTGGGGGATGCTCATGACCGTTTGCTATGGCGCCGGCCCCTTGGCGGTGGGCTACCTGTTCTGGGAAATCGCCCTTCCCAAGGCCCGGGTCCATGACCTGAGCCTCCTTGCCGCCGCCACCCCCATCCTCTCGACGTTCCTGCTCTGTCTCTTCCTGCGGACCCTCCCCGGCGTGGAACTGGTTGCCGCTGCCTTCCTGGTCGGCGGTGGGGTGCTGCTGAGTGTTCGGGAGTAGCCAGTGCCACGCTGCGGCACGAACCGCCCGCTATAAAGCGTAAGGCACTTAACAGCAGGCACTTCCATAGAAGCATCAGCTTCCGGCCACAGGAAAGCCCTCCCCACCCCAACAGTCTCCGGCGAATCGGAGCCTGTCCACCCGGTTCAGCGCCGCAGAGTTGTAACCTTCTGTCCCCACAACAATTTAACACCCCACCCGTCCCGGCCTCGCCCGGGTGCCTCACCGTCACCTCACCGTCACCTCACCGTCGTACCTCTGCAAGCCTTGCAGAGGTACGACGGCGAGGTGACGGTGGGGTGACGGTGAGGTTGGGGTGGGGCGGCGGGGGCAGCCACAGGCCGGAAACCCGAAGCCCGAAACCCGAAGGCCGAAAAGCCTGCTCTCGCGCCTCTGGTAGCGCTGATTGAGCCGCTGCCGGCTGGGTCGCAGCCCAGGCGCGGGTTCGCCTTTCGGGTTTCGGACTTCGGCCTTCTTTCGGCCTTCGGGTTTCGGGCTTCGGGTTTCCGGTCTGTGGCTGCCCGAAATGGTTTTGGCAGGCTGGCCGAGTCGGGTGTCTTGTGCCGAATCCAAGCAGGGGGCGCCGGAGGGCCGGAACGTGAACCCGACTTTGCTGAAGAACGGGGCTTTATTGAACCGTTTCCAGGGGCCATTCGGGCCGGAGGGCGCGTTGTGCTGCGAGAGGGCAGGGGAATGTTGGCTTTTGCACGGGGGAGCCGGCTATGGCGGAGCATTTCCTGCCGGGGCCCGTCTAATCCGCTATGAAAAGATGGATCTTCGCGGCAGTTTGGCTCGGGTTGATTTGCACTATCACGCCGGCGTTTGCGGCCGGGCTCATCATTGTCGAGGATACGCACTGGTGGCCGGGACCCAATCCTCCGCACCCTGGCCCGGCGCCGTGGCCGCATCCATTTCCGCCGCCCCGTCCGCACCCCTTCGCGCCGCTGGACGTGGATTACGTCAAGGTCCACACCCGCATCACCGACCAGGTGGCGGTGACGTCTGTGGACCAGGAGTTCTACAATCCCAACCCGGCGCGGCTGGAGGGCACTTTCATCTTCCCGCTCCCCAAAGGCGCGCATATGGACAAGTTCACGATGGAGATAGACGGCAAGCAGGTGGAAGCCGAGTTGCTGCCCGCTGACAAGGCGCGGCGGATTTACGAGGACATCGTCCGCAAGATGCGGGACCCGGCGCTGCTCGAATATGCCGGGCGCGACATTTTCAAGGTCCGCATCTTCCCCATCGAGCCGAACAGCCGGAAGCGCATCACGCTTTCCTACACCGAACTGCTCAAGGCCGACAACGGCATGGTGAGCTACGTCTTGCCGCTCAATACCGAGAAGTATCTCGGCCAAGCCGATCCGCAGCGTTAGCGTGAAGGTGGACCTGGAGACGAAGCGGCCTCTCAAGTCCATCTACTCGCCCAGCTCACTCGGTCGAGGTAAAGCGGCACGGGCCGAATCGCGCCAGCGCCGGCTACGAGGCGACCGATGTCCAGCCTGACACCGACTTCGCGCTCTATTTTGCCCCTGAGAAGGACGAGATCGGCGTGAACCTGCTGACCCACCGCCGCAGTGACGAGGACGGCTATTTCCTGCTGCTGGCCTCGCCGGGGGTGGACGTGAGCGAGAAGCAGGTGGTGAAGAAAGACGTGGCCTTCGTGCTGGACACGTCCGGCTCGATGGCGGGCAAGAAGCTCGAGCAGGCCAAGAAGGCGCTGCGCTTTTGCGTCGAGAATCTGAACGACGGCGACCGGTTCGAGGTCATCCGCTTCTCGACCGAGGTCGAGCCGCTGTTCGACAAGCTGGTCAAGGCCACCGAGCAGAACCGCACCAGGGCCGAGGACTTCATCAAGGACCTCAAGCCGATTGGCGGCACGGCCATTGATGACGCGCTGCGCAAGGCAATCGCGCTTGCGCACAACAGGGGGCACTCGCGGGACGACAACGACCAGGACCGGGCAAGGGAGGGCCGCCCGTTCGTCATCATCTTCCTCACCGATGGCCGGCCCACGATCGGCACGACCGACGAGGACCAGATCGTCGCGAATGTGAAGAAGGAGAATGATGGCCGCACGCGCATCTTCTGCTTCGGCATCGGCACGGATGTGAATACGCATTTGCTCGACCGGATCACCGAGGAGACGCGCGCCGTCAGCCAATACGTGCTGCCCGACGAAGACCTGGAAGTGAAGGTCTCGAACTTCTTCTCGAAGATCAAGGAGCCGGTGCTGGCGAACCCGACGCTAAGATTCACGGGCGGCATTCGCGCGACGAAGCTTTATCCTTCGCCGCTGCCCGACCTGTTCAAGGGCGAGCAACTGGTGCTGGTCGGCCGCTATTCGGGCCATGGCGACTCGGCGGTCGTGGTCGAGGGCACAGTGAACGGCGCGACCAGGAAGTTCACCTACGAAGTGCGCTTCCCCGAGGAAGCCTCTGGCCGTGAATTCATCCCGCGCCTGTGGGCGACGCGGCGGGTCGGCTACCTGCTGGATGAAATCCGCCTGCACGGCGAGAACGCCGAACTGCGCGATGAGGTGACCGAACTGGCGCGCCGGTACAGCATCGTGACGCCCTACACGGCGTACTTGATCCAGGAGGACGAGAGGGGCCGCAACGTGCCGATGGCCGCGCGCTCGCTGCAGAGCTTTGACCGCGACAGCGGGGCCTTGCACGAGGCGAAAGACGCCTGGGGCAAGTTCAAGACGGAGAACACCGGTCAGGCCGCTGTGGCCAGCGCGCGATACGGCCTGGCCTTCAGAAGCGCGAATGCGCTCCCGCCGGCGGCGCCGGCGGTGGCATTGAGGCCCGGCGCTCGCTCGGGCTCTCGGACCTGTCAAGCGCCGTCGCCACGGAAACGCCGGCGAACCGGAGCCGGGAGCGGCTGGTGCAGTATTCGCAGCAGGCGCAGTTCGTCGCCGGCAAGAGCTTTTTCCAGAACGAGAAGCAGTGGATTGACTCGGCCATCCAGAAGCATCCCGACGCCAAGCGCGTGCGCGTCCAGTTCGGCTCGAACGAGTACTTCGACCTGGTCGCGAAGCAGCCCCAGGCGCTGCCGTGGCTGGCGCTGGGTCAGAACGTCCAGTTCGTGCTGGATAACACGGTATATGAGATTTACGAGTGAGCTGAGCCGTCCCAGACGAACTCGACCGGGGTCTGCACCTTGGGATGCAGGCTCTGCTTGACGGGGCAGGTCCTGGCGGCGGCTTCCAGCTCGGCCCGGTCGGAGGGGGACAGGGCTTTGCCGTTGGGGAACACCAGGCGGGTCTTGAGCGCGCCAATGCGGCGCACCGGGTCGGCGGTCATTTCTTTGATCACCTGGATGCGGAGGCCGCTGATGTCGAGTTGGTTCCGCTGGGCGACGAGGCCCATGACCGTCGCCATGCAGGTGCCCAGCGCGGTGGCGACCAGGTCGGTGGGCGAGAAGGCGGCGCCCTTGCCGCCGTTGTCCACCGGGGCATCGGTGGTCAGGGTGTTCTTGGAGGGACCATGGGTGGCGCTGCAGTGCAGTCCGCCTTCGTATGTCAGATTGATTTCTACGGCCATAATAATCGAACCATTTGATTCTCGGAGGCACTATAGGGAAGTGAACCGGCATTTCAAAGCACGCTCTAAGAAAGCGCGGGTGGCGGTGTCGTATGAGGGGAAGCAGTTTGCTGGTGAGAAAGGAACCGGTTCGGCGGTCGGTGCGGTTTTTGCGCAACTGTAACCTCTTGCCGGTTTTCCTTAAGTAACAGGTGGAGCGGCTGCCGCGAGACATTGAGTCCGGGGCGGCCAGTTGAATATGAAGGTGAATATGGCAGTGCTTTATCAAATCGGTAATGACGGTGCCCGGGCCGGAGGCTGGGAGATTGGCGGAGAGCCAATCGTGGTGGGCCGCAGCGGGCAGGCCAAGGTCAGCATCAAAGACGAGGGCCTGTCGCGACGGCATTTCCTCATCTTGCGCGAGGGGGAGGGCTATGTCATCAAGGACTTGAACTCGCGCAACGGCACCTGGCTGGGCGGCCAGCGCGTGTTTGCGGAGAAATTGCGCGATAACGACCGCATTCTGGCCGGGCGCACGGTGTTCCTGTTTGCCGAACAACCTGTTATGCCGGGCACAGCTGGCAAACCCCTGACCGGGCCGCACGGCACCGTGATGATTTCTGCCGGGACGGGTGGGGAGCGCAGGTTTTCGGAGTCCAGGCTCTGGCAAAGCGGCGTGGGCACGGGGGAGCCGGTGGCTTCGCGGCCACAGGCGGGGAATTGACCCATGAGAAGGCAGGTCAAAGACAAGCTGTCATGGGTCACGCTCTCGCGGCAGCGGCGGTATCAGTTGCGGATGAAGCGGCAGCAGCGCTGCACGCAGTGCGGGGCTCCGGTGGCCGCGGGTTCACGCTCACTGTGCCTGGAGCACTTGATCCGAGCGCGAGAGCAGCAGCGCGCGGCGCAGGGCCACGCCCGCCGCTACACCCACGCGCTGAGCTATTGCCTGCAGGCGGTGGGCTGATTCTGTGCGGCGCCACGGCAAGCCAGCTCAGTTCTGCTCAACTCCAACCGGCGGCGGAGCAACTCTTCAACCTCGGCCAGAGTGGCATTCGGATGCTGCCGGCGGATGCCCAGGCGCGCCATCTCGCACGCTAATTCGTGCAGGCGAAGCGCAATGCCCACACGCTGCTCGCGCGTCATGCTGCGGTAGCGATTGATCTGGGCTTCCAATGCGGCTTGCGGCGTCACTGTGAGGGAATTTACCGGGGCAATCCGTTGCCCTCAAGGCAGAATCGGCAGGTCAGCATCTCAATGCGCCTCCAGCCAATTTTCGCCGACGCCCATTTCCACGGCCATCGGCACATCCAGCGGGATGGCGGTCTTCATCTTCTCCTCGACCAGCGGCAGGACTTCGTCCTGCTCCGGGCAGGTAGAGGTCGAAGACGAGTTCGTCGTGGACCTGGAGCAGCATGCGGGTCTTGAGCTTCCGGCGGGCCAGCTCGCGATGGATGTTGATCATCGCGAGCTTGATCATGTCGGCGGCGGTGCCCTGGATGGGGGCGTTGATGGCGTTGCGCTCGGCGCCGCCGCGGATGGTGTTGTTGGCGGAGCGGATGTCGCGCAGGTAACGGCGGCGGCCGGTGATGGTCTCCACATAGCCGTGCTCACGCGCGAACGCGATGGTGTCGTCCATGTAGCGGCGGATGCCGGGGAACTGCTTGAAATACTGGTCAATGATCTCGCCCGCTTCCGCGCGGGGGATGCCGAGACGCTGCGACAGACCGAACGCCGAGATGCCGTAGGCGATGCCGAAATTCACCATCTTCGCCTTGCGCCGCATCTCGGGGGTGACCGCGTCGGGCGCGACGCCAAAGACGCGGGCGGCGGTGGCCGAGTGGATGTCCACGCCGGCTTTGAAGGCCTCCAGCATGGCGGTCTCATGGCTGAGGGCGGCGATGATGCGCAGTTCGATCTGGGAGTAATCGGCCGATAGCAGCCGATACTCGCTGCTGCGGGGGATGAACGCCTTGCGGATTTCCTGGCCGCGCTCGGTGCGGATGGGGATGTTCTGCAGGTTGGGATTCTGCGAGTTGAGCCGCCCGGTGGCGGTCATCACCTGGTTATAGGTGGTATGGACGCGGCCTGTTTTGGGCCAGATCGCCTCGGGCAAGGCGTCGGCGTAGGTGGATTTGAGTTTCGACGCGGCGCGGTATTCGAGCAGGCGGCTGGACGATTTCGTGGTCGGTCGCCAGCGCGAGCAGCGTTTGCTCGTCGGTCGCATACTGGCCGGTCTTGGTCTTCTTGGGCGCGTCACCGATCTTGAGGACGTCGAACAGAACCTGGCCCAGTTGGCGGGGCGAATTGAGATTGAAGGTTGTCCCGGCCAGCCGATAGATGCTTTTCTCGGCGGCATCCATCTCCTTGGAAGCTGCGCGCCGAAATCGGCCAGCGCGGCGGCATCCACCTTGATGCCCTCGAACTCCATGTCCACCAGCACCGGCGATGAGCGGCGACTCGACTTCGTAGAAAACCCTCTCCTGCCGCTTCTCCTTCAGCAGCGGCTCGAGGATCGCGTGAAGCTGCCAGGTCACGTCGGCGTCCTCGGCGGAATACTCCGCCACTTTCGCCACCGGCACGTCGGCCATGTTGATCTGGCTGGTCTTGGCGTCCCCGATCAGCTTGCTGATCGGGATAGGCGTGTAGCCGAGGTAGACCTCGGACAGGTAATCCATCGCCGTGGCGCATCTCCGGCTCGATAAGGCTGTGCGCGACCATGGTGTCGAAGAGCTTCCCGCCCACCGAAATGCCGTGCCATCTTGAGCACGCTCAGGTCGAACTTGAGGTTGTGCCCGACCTTCTCGATGCGGTCGGATTCGAGCACGGGGCGGAACTCTTCCAGGATGGGGGAAGTCCGAAGTCCGGGGTCCGAAGTCCGAAGTTGCCCGGAGCCGTCGTGTGGGAGCAACGGGACATAGTAGCCGGTGTGGGGAGCGAAGGAGAAGGCCAGACCGACCAGACGCGCCTCTTTGGGATCGAGGCTGGTGGTCTCCGTGTCCAGGCAGAAGCAGTCCTCGCCCTGCAACGCTCTGGATGAGTTTCGCCCGCTTCGCAGCCGAGAGTCCACCAGGTGGTACTCGTGCGGGCACGTCCGCAATAGTCTTCAGGTTGGCAGGCGTCGCCGGCGGCCTGGCCCTTTCTGCCTCGGCTTCACCCTCCATCTCTGACACCAGCACCAACTGCTCGCCCTGCCGGTCACCCAGCGTCGCCGCAGGAGGCGTCGGACTTCGGACTTCGGACTTCAGACTTCCCCCTCTTCCCGCCTTGAAGTCCTCGCCGAACAGGCGCCGGCCAATGGAGTTGAACTCAAACTCGACCAGCAAGTCCTTCAGCTTCTCCTCGTCTGGCGGCTCGACCTTGAGCGCATCCAGTTCGATCGGGCACGGGGCATCGCAAATGATGGTGGCCAGGCGCTTGGAGAGCAGCGCCTGCTCGCGGTTGGTTTCCAGGGTCTGTTTGGCGCGGCCAGTCAATTCGCCCGCATGCGCCAGCAGGTTCTCGACGGTGCCGTATTGGGCGATGAGTTTCATCGCCGTCTTCTCCCCGATGCCGGGCACGCCGGGGATGTTGTCTGAAGCATCACCCATGAGCGCCAGCACATCCACCACCTGCTCAGGGCGCTGCACTCCCCAGCGGCCCTGAATCTCCGGCAAACCGATGACCTCCACTCCCTCGCCGCTTCGCGAAGGCTTGTAGATGAAAGTGCTGGGCCCGACGAGCTGGCCGAAATCCTTGTCGGAGGTGACCATGTAGGACTGGAAGCCGTGCTTCTCCGCCCGCCGCACCAGCGTGCCGATGATGTCGTCGGCCTCGTAGCCGTCGCAGATGAGCACGGGGACATTGAACGCCTCGACCATGCGGCGGACATGGGGCAGGGCAGCGCTCAGTTCCTCCGGCATCTCCTCGCGGTTGGCCTTGTATTCGGCGAACTCGACATGCCGCTGTGTCGGGGCGGCGGTATCGAACGCCACGCCCAGGTGAGTGGGCTGCTGGTTCTTGAGGATGTCCAGCAGCGTCTGGGTAAACCCGTAGAGCGCGGAAGTATTCACGCCCTTGGACGTGAGGATTGGGCGGCTGATAAAGGCAAAGTGCGCCCGATAAACCAGCGCCATCCCGTCCAGCAGAAAGAGTTTCTTCACCATGAGGACAGGGTAACGCGACGTGGGGGGAGTGGCTCAACCTTATTCCGTGCAGCCGGAGAGGAGGCCCACGCTTCAACCCTTTGCGCGGCAACACCCTGAATTGTCCGCAGACTGGGAGGAACTCCTCAACCGGGCCACAAGAAGGCATAAAGACAGGAAGATTGAAGAAAGGGAAATGGGACTCTGTACATTTTCGTGTCTTCAATCTTCCTGTCTCGCTGGGCCTTGGTGGCGGCTCCGCCGCACACCGGACGCAACTCACGTTTTCCTGGAGCGCGGACATTCTTGTCCGCTTCCAGTAGTTGATCAAGGTCGGGCGGACAAGAATGTCCGCGCTCCAGGAAAACGTGAGTTGCGCCCGGTGTGCGGCAAGCCGTGGTGGCAGTGCGAGGCTGCGCGCCTCCCGCGGGAATTCGCGGCTTTTGCTTGTATCCGCGGGAAATGCTGGTACTGGAAGTAGAGTGAGAAGACTGTTGATTTGGTGCCTTGGCCTTGCCGCGGCCAGTAGTGTACATGCGGACGGACTGGATTGGCCGACCAACCGGTTTCTGCCAACGTTTCCGACCCCCGCGCAAATCATAGATTGCATTGACGTTAGTTCCGTCAGCGGCGCGGAGGCTGATTTGTTCGCTTCCCTGCAGGGAATTGTAAACCGAGCACAGCCGCGAATTGCCTGCGTGCGGGGTTCGTCCGAGGAAGGGAAGTTCACCTGGTTGAATATCCATAATCTCCCCTATACCCTGATCAACGGTTACGCGCCATCCTCAAGTATAAAACCAGCGTGACCGGACTGGTGGTCACGGACCCCGGCCAACCGGACACGCTCAATCTCGCAACCACCATCGCCGGCTTGAACAACGAACTGATCTGCGATCCCAGTTTACTGGCGACGCTGACAAACGCACCCTACAACCTACCGGTTAAGCACGACCTGCGCGGCAGGTTCTCAGACAAGTATCAGGTCTATCAATATCTTTATACGAATTACTGGCCGCAATGCACCCATCGGATCATCGCGGGCATGGAGACCGGCGGCCACGGGCATTTGCGGGAATACCTCGTAGCGGTCAAGGCGGCGGTGGTCTGGCTGGACCCGGGCGTGGCCGCTGACGCTGCGGCACTGGCGCCGTTCCTGGCCGGCATGGCGCCGGTTGGGGGAGTCTATATGGGGTGGTGGCCGGATGAGTCCTCCGGCCTGAGCTGGATCGCCGCCTACGGGATTCCGGTCCTCGCCAGCGATTGGTTTGACAATGCCTCGCTCTTTGGGGGCGTGGCGACGCCGGTTGCCATTCCTCCGATTCCTCCCACGCCTCCATTGCAAAACAAGGTCTATGTCTCCATCACCCTGAGCGACGGCGACAACGTGCAGTACATGCAGCACTACATGAAGAAGAACTGGGGCAACGCCGCGCGCGGCAGCGTTCCGATCGGCTGGACCGCGCAACCGCTCGCCGCTGACCTGGATCCGGGCATGTTGAATTATTACTGGACCGCGGCGACGACGAACGATTGCCTGGTCGCCGGCCCGTCGGGCGCCGGTTACGCGCGGCTCAATTATTGGGGCCGGGCCAACGTCGTGGCTTACGCCAAAGCATCGGAGCCCTACCTGCAACGCAGCGGGCTGCGGGGCATTACCGTATGGATGACGGTGTCTCCGGCGACGGCCTCCGCCTTTGCCGCGAACTGCCCGACGTTGCTGGGCCTGAACGATCACGATGGCGGGAGCTACGCGACCAATTACGGAATGCTTCCCGTCATCGGATTCCCGGCCAACGCAAACTATGCCTCGACCGCCGGCCCAGTTAATCAGCGGCATCACCAACGCCGCCGCAAGCTGGAACGGGTCCGCGCCGATGTTCATTGCCGTCCAGGGCAGCGGCTGGAACATCACCCCGGCGGATTGCCGGACGATAGCCGATTCATTGGACGCGAATGAATACGTCGTCGTGCGGCCTGATCACTTATTCCTGCTCTACCGCCAGGCGGCGGGTTTGGTGGATTCCGGCGCCTCCACGGCTGGTTGGTGATCTGCCTTCGGCGTTGAAGCTGCCGGCTGGCTTCCCGTTGACTCTGACGGCTTATTCCGTTGGCGCGCAGCCGATGAATTATCAATGGCGGTTCAACGGTGCAAACCTTGCCGATAGCGCGCGTGTTGTCGGGTCGCAATCCGCGAGCCTCACCGTCGCGCCCGCCTTCGTTGGCGATGTCGGCCAATATCAGGTGATCGTTTCCAATTCACTGGGTTCGGCGACCAGCGTGGTGTGCAGCGTGACGGTTGGGCGTGACGCATTCAGCGCCGCCGCCGGTTGGACTCGCAACGGCAACGCCGGTCCTCTGACGAACAATTCCGTGACGCTGACCGATGGCAACGGCAGCGAGGCTTCTTCGGTCTTCCTGAACTACCCACAATACGTCGGCGCGTTTGCGGCTTCATTTACCTACCAGGACGTTGGCGGAGGAGGCGCGGACGGCTGCGCCTTCGTGTTGCATGACGCCCCGGCTGGGCCGTCGGCGCTTGGGGCGCCGGGCGGCAGCCTGGGCTGTAGCGGCATGAGCCCCAGCCTGGCAATCGAGTTCAACATCTATTCTTCTTACGGAGCAGGCATGGCCTTGCGCGCCAACGGCCAAACCGGCGCGCCTTACATGAGCACCGCGCCGGTCAACCTGGCAGGCGGCAACCCGATCGCCGTATCCATCTCCTATGATGGGACAAAGCTCTCCACGCGCCTGACGGATCTGGTGACCCACGCTACGTTTGCCACCAATGCCGTGGTGGACATCGTCGGCGTCCTGGGGAGCGACACGGCCTACGTCGGCATGACGGGCGCTGACGGCGGAATCAGTTCAAAGCAGGTGATCAGCAACTTCCAATTCGCGAGCCTAACTTCTCTTTCAGCGCGCACCACCGGGACGAATACCGTTGCCGTGACCTGGCCGAATTCAGCCGCCGGATTCGTGTTGCAGCAGGCTTCGGCGCTCGGCTCCACTTGGACGGTTGTCACCGATTCCGTAGTGCTCGACGGCCAGGGGAACAACCAAGTAACCATTCCCGTGCCAGCCGACGCCAGATTCTATCGTTTAGCGACGCCTTGACCGCGGCGCTGAAGTTGACCTTCCAACCCGTCCCCGCCACCCTGCCAGCGGACATGAAAAGAACAGCCCTAATGAATCTGGCCTGCCTGGTGGTGATGCTGTGCGCCGTATCTGGGTACGCGGCCAGACCAACGCCTGCGGGCTGCTTTCAGCCCAATACAATCCCCGAACGGGCAAGATTGACTTCAAGCCGACCGGCAGCAGGCTTTTTGTGATCGGGTCAACCAATCCGGCGAGACCGCCAGTCTTGCGGTTGGTGATCGCGGATCAACCATATTTGTCGGGAGGGCCGGATTACTTGAGGTGCGGCACTAACAACCTGGGAGCACTCGCCTGCGAGGTTTCACTCGGAACCAATCGCTTCCCCACTACCGAATATGCGCAGTTGGTTGACGTGCCGCTCAACACGGCTCCAGGGCAGGAGTTGCTGAATGTCATAAGGCACCAGACGAACAAGGTCTGGCTGCAAGTAGGCGGCAGCGATAATGGCGGGGACTTCAAAGCCTACGTTGTTCCCATTGCCGCGATCCGGGAACTGGATAAGGAAGCCACGTTAGCGAAAGGGATCACCTCGCCTCTATCAGTCGGCGATACGAATCGGCCGGCCCTGCCTTGACCTGGGGACCATTTCCGGTCCGTGTTGCCCGGGTCCTTCAACGGCAGGGCGCGTACTCTGCTGCGCGCCGCTCGTCGGCACAAACCCCTTGACTCGGGCCGGATTTCAACCCTTGTGGAGGCGCGCAGCGGAGTACGCGCCCTACCTTGCAGTCTGTCTGCATTTCCATCGCATTGTGAAAGAGCCGGGCTAATCGGTGAGTTCAGAGCCGCCTCTCCGCGGGTGGCGGCTGAGGAATTCTTGACGGCGCGGCGAACTGTAGTAGAGTTTACGCTAATGATTAGCATACATGTATGCGATCAACGACCTGGCAGGGCTGCCGCCTGCCTGCCACCTTCACGAAAGGAAGCCATGAAAACCAGACGCTCGAAATCCCTATGGGCCGCCGCGGCGGTGCTGTGCTTCGCCATTCCGCCCTGTTGGGGCCAGTCCACCAACCTGTCCCTGCCGGTGTACCATGTCCTTCAATCCGGCGCGACCGCCGTGCAGGCTCGGACGCTGGCGGACATGCTGAACGTGCCGTTCAACCTGCTGTCCATCAGCAACGGCCAGCTCAGCTTCATTGATCCTACGAACTTCATGGCCGTTCCGACGGCGCCGGTAACCGATCCCGCGGTCATCAGCAACCTGCTCGCCACCAGTGAGAATCCCTTTCCCGAAGATCCCGCTGCGCTTCGAGCAGATTGACTTTGACGCGCTGAGCAAACTGACCGTCCCCAGCTGGCGACGTGGCCCTGCGGTTGGCAGGGGATGCATTTGGTCAATCGGGTCTTGGCCCGCAATTTGGCAGCCCCGCCATCAACCACACCGTTTTCCAGGCCTACTATTCGAACGAAAACAACGTCGTGGTTTCGAACACTGCAATTGCTGGACACGCGGGTGGAATACAAGTTTGCCACCCCGGACGGTTACCCGATAATCGGGCCGGGCGCGCAGGTGCAGCTCGCGTTCGGCCCCAACGGCAAGGTCGCGCGATTGCACTACGCCGCACGCCAGTTGGAGGCCGGGCCCTCGGTGCCGATCATTCCCGCCGACGAAGCTGTGCGCCGCGTATCCAGACTGTTCCCGCCAAACGCCAAGATCACCCCGCAACTCGTTTATTGGTGCCCGCCGTTCTGGTGGCACTGGCCCTGGCCCTGCCCCTGTCCGCCCCCGCCCTGGCAGGTCAGTTCCATTATTCCATGGTACCAATGCACGGCGACAATCCCGGTCATAGATCCCGTCACCGGCGGGCAATCCGCGCTGCAAGAACTGGCGCAAATGATTCCCGCCACCGACGACCCCGCCTTCGTTCCGGCCGTGCAACTTTCGGCTTCGACGTTCCAAAGCACTCAAGTCGTGGCGAACGTGAGCGTGACCGGCGGCATGGCTCCCTACACCTTTGAATGGACCGGGAGCGCCCCGGACCTCGCAACGAACGGCGGCACGAACGTGATTTTCACACCCTTGGTGGCGCTCGATCCTCCCGAGTTGAGCATCAGCCGGCCGCCAGCCGGCAGAGTGCAGCTCTCGTGGCCTGCTGATCCGCACCCGAGTCCCTGGTTCGTCCTGGAGTCCACGCCGGCTCTGGCCCCGGCCTCGTGGGGTCAGGTCACGGAAGCGATGGTGACCAGCAACGGTGTAAGCAGCGTCATCATCAACCCCGCCGCCCCTGCGACGAGGTTCTTCCGGCTGCGGCTGGCCGATCCGCCGTTGCTGGACACCGAGACGGTTGCGGTGACCGTCACCGATGCCAACGGCGTGCAGGCCCAAGCCAGTCAAACCGTGGAGGTTCAAGTGTTTCCGGTGCCAAAGCCAGCCACCCCCGGTGTCGGCCCCAGGATTGCCGGAGTAGTGGACTGGGGCACCGAAAGTCCCTATGACCCGGGCTTGGGCACCGGGGACCGCACGAGCTGGACGACCGGCATGATCCTTGGCGGCGCTGGCGTGCCGCGGTTCCTCTGGACGGACACGCTGTCTTGGAAGAAGGATTTCATCGAGGAACCGGTGGGCATTGACGACTCGGAGGTGGACAACGCCGACCTGGTCTTCTACATCGGCCACGGGAATCCAGTCGTCTTCACTTTCACGGGCGGGCCGGGGCCGAACCCTACGACGCTATTCTATAATGAAGCGCCACACGCCTGGGGCAACCACGACCTGGAATGGCTTTGCCTGCTTTCCTGCGACGTGCTCGAATTCAATGATGCCAGTGGGAACGTCTGGCAGCGGTGGGGACCCAATTTCGACGGGCTCCATATCCTCACAGGTTTTCATTCGGAGGCCTAGGCGGGGACAGGATTTCCGTTCGCGTTCTCGCAGAACATGCTCGGTTTCTGGGGCTTCATTCAGCCTCCCATGCCCATCGTAAACTCCTGGTTCGCCGCCGCACACGCCCGCGGCACGGGCTCACCGGCTGCGATGGGACCCATTGGGCCGGGCGGGGTGTGGGACTTCGGAGATTACTACTGGGGCAAAGGTCCGGTGGGCCCCACGATTCGAGCCTCGCAGATCCACGGCTGGTGGTACGCTCAATAACGCCAGACCAAGTCGCGCCCGGTAGTCGCGGTCGGAGACGCTCACCGGCAGACAAATTCTTCGCGCATCAACACGGGGGCGAACGCTTGCGTTGCCACGGTCACAGACCCTGACGGCCAGGCCCGGATTCCGGCGGCAGGGTAGATGCCGGCGTGTGTGAGGTTGAAAACCCGCTCTCGATCACTTCCCGCGCCTGGCTCCAGTCCCATTGCCTCCCCGCCGATCCTTTCAGAAGTGTAATTAGCCGGAAAGGTTCCCGCAATCGTGCGGAGGTCTGTTATATCAGTGATCAGAACGATTGTCCCTCAGACTCACAAAACGCTTTAGGCTATGAATAGTTCAAACTCAAACGGGCAGGCGCCTGCGGACCCTGGCCACGCGCCGAATGCCGCCGCTTCGGAAAAGAAGACCGTCGCCAAGCCTGTCACTCAGGACGAACTGGACGCTTACCGCTTTCGCGGCGCACCAGTCCGCAGGGTCGTGGCCCCAGCCGGGGCACAGATGCCGCCGGCTAAATCTGAAGGACGTGCCAGCCAGGTCTCGCCCGACGCGCAGGATGCGCAGACGGACGCCAGGAGGCCAGGCAAGGCGGAGAACACGAGCACCCATCCGGCCGAGTCCCCGGCGATGCCGCAGGAGCAATCCAAGGGCTGAAACCGCCTCGGCCTTACTACGAAAGGAAGCTTTATGAGACACAATCAACAAGAGAATCTCTGGTCGGTGCGCAGCGAGATCCACAGCGACGGACGGCGCGCCATAATTCTTTGGCAAAGCGCCACGCTGAACGGCAGCGGACCTCACGAACTGAACGCTCCTCGCCGGGCGCTGGGGGGACAAAGAAAAAGGCGCGTCGAAGTCCCAATACAGATAGGCGCTCCCGCAAGCGGGATTAGGATTCGTCTTGCGAATAAGTCCTGACGCCCCGGCACAAAGATCTGGAAGCCGGTATTTGGACCCGGGCACATTCGACGCGCATCGGCACTTTAATCCATCAACGGCTCGCCGCAAGGGGAAGTTATTCACAGCCTCGCCCACCGCTTCTCGGCCCCATTCGCATCCCCGTCCCGAAACCCGTCCGCGAGCCCAACCATTGCATTCTGGAGCCCTTTAAGTCAGAAACGCCAAAAACACCACTATATCTGGGGCTCGCACTCCGACGGCTGCCGCTACAGGTAGTGTGCGGCGGTCTCGCTCATTTCCAATTGCCGGCTGCACGCAGGAATCTGCTCTTTGCGCGCCCGCATGCCCTCAGCGCTGCGCCGGTGATTTACGGCTGCGCCGGAGTCACCAACCGGTAGAAGCGCGCGGTGCCAGAGTGCGGGCCGGGATCGGGAACGGTTACCACGCCATTAGTGGCTTGAGCGGCAACATCTGCCAGCTTCGACCAACCGCTGAACAGATTGGAGGCCGAAAGGACGGTGTAAGTTCTTCCAGCCACGGCCTGGAAGCGGACGGCGCTGCTGGTTGGCCCGGCCTCAACCGATTCGAGTTTCAAGTAACTGTTGGAGTTCGTCGGATTGGTTCCAGCCAGGTACTCCTGCAGATTGGTAAAGCCGTCGTGGTCGGGGTCGGCAGTCTGGACCGGCGCTTGGGCTGGTGACGGAACCAAAGTACTGGATTTGCCAGGCGTCCGGCAGGCCGTCGCGATTGGCGTCCAACGGATTGGAGCTGTTGAGTTGGGCAGCGGTGGGCGCGCCGACAAACCAATTCGCGGGGTCATTGCCGTAACTGGCGGGCACGAGACGTTGGAGCGAAGAACCGGTGCCGCCGGCGCCGGCGGGCCAGGGGGAGGCGGCTGAGTAGCTGATTTGCTCCACCAGGATGTAGGGGACGAAGCCGGCGTCGGGGTGCGGCGGCAACTGGGGCGGGTCGGGTCTGTAAAGGGCGATGCTCTCGCCGGAGTTGGCGAGGTGGCCGGAGTAGGGGCCAAAGAGGGCGACTGGGTTGGTCAACTGATACCGGCTGAAGAACTCCGCCAGGGCGGGTTGGTCCATGACGGGATCGAAGCTGACGAGCAGCAGGCGGCCACCGGCAGGCAGCGTAACATTCTGGGGGAAGGTGTAAGCGATGCCGCCGGAGATCGCCCAAGTGTTAGTCGGGGCCGCAGGATCAAAGAGCGGAACGTCAGACGGGGAGAGGTTCAGCAGTTCGACATATTCGTCCTGGATATTGTCCGCGACGCCATCCTGGCTGGGCGGCTCGTACATGAGTTCGTTGATAACCACCGGCCCGACGAGCGGGTAAGCATTCGGCGCCCCGGCCCCGGTGCGGAAATCCTCTACCGTTGCGGGATTGTCCACGCCGAAGGTGCGCGCGCTCATGGCAACGAATTCAACCTCGCCGATGCTGTTGGTGTAGCGGCCGAAGGAAACGCCATGCGCAGCCGCGCCAAAGTCAGCAAACGCGCGATAGCCGGTGAGGTTGCCGCTGGCGTCACCCTGCGAGAGCCACGCCTGGTCACCGTGCGCCGAGTTGAAGGTGAAGGGAACCGTGGAGCCGTCGGCGGAATTGAACTGGTACTCGTAGAGCACCTTGAAGCCGTGCGCGGGGAGGATCGTCCCGTCCGTAATGCGGTACTTCTTCAGGTTATCCTGCGAGTTGCTGACGAACCAGCCGGAGAGGTCCACGGGAGCGGCGGTGGGATTGTAGAATTCAACGGCATCTTCGAGTGGCGGGTCGGTATGGGAGAGGACTTCGTTGACGACGACGTTAGAAAGGGGGAGGAAGTTGCTTTGGGCAGGCGAGACAGTGGTGGTGAAGCTGACGAGGTTAGTCGAGCCGTCCGGGAAACGGCCTTGGGAGACGCCGGTCTGCTGCGCGCCGAACGTGATGGCGGTGATAAGTGTGCCGTCGGGAGAAAACAAGGCGATGGCTTCGCCGGATTTGCTGAGCTTGAAGTTGACGTGGTCGGGCCCGGCGCTGGGTTGGCTGTCGGCGAAGAACTGCACGAAGCCGTGGCCGCCCGCGCCGATGAAGGAGAGCGGCGGGATGGGCGAGAGGGTTTTCTTGGTGAGATCATCGGTGAAGAACAGGCCGCCGAGGGCGACAGGTTGGGCGCCGCTGTTAAAAAGCTCAAACCAATCGCTCCCCGTCGCGGGGTCGGCCATCCATTCGTTGACCGCGAGGCTCGGCGGCAGCGCCAAGACCGGCGGCCACGTTGGGAGCAGCCGGGCTGGGGACAGTGAGCGCCCAGACGCCGGAGCCATTGGGGACCCGGCCAATGGAGACATCGGGGGTCTGGAGGCCGTAAGTCAGCGAGTCAATCAGCCCGCCGCCATTGGCCAGGCTATCGAAGAAATAGAGGGAACCGCCGTTGGCGCCAAGGGAGAAGCCGGCATTGGTGGCCGAGGCGGGCAGGTTGTTGTCGCAGTAGAGCACGAAGTAACCGCCCGAGGCGAGCGTGGTGCCGGGCGAGAAGACGAATTTGCGGGGAGCATTGGGGTCATCGCTGATGCTGAGGTCGGCAAGCGCGACAGCGTTGGTGGCGGGATTGAACAGTTCGATCCAGTCGGAGGTGGCGCTCGACTAGATTGGTCAGCGAATGATTGCTGGCGAGGACCTCGTTGAGGACGACCGGCACGCCAACGGCGCTCGTGATGATATTGGTAGAGGACTGAATAGCGCTCAGCAACATGCCGAAAACGTCGTCTGAACTTGTGGTCCCGGTCTGGTGAACTTCGACCGCCATGACATTGTCGCCCGGTGACGAGGCTGTCAGTGGCGAAGGAAAGCAGTTCGGCGACGCCTTCGTTCGGCTGGTTGTTGGCGAAGGTGTTGTAGGTGAAGGTGGCGGGCATGCGCAAGGAGCCAACCTGCGCTGCCATTGAGATAATAGACGGCCCCGTCATCGACGTAGTTAGTCGCGAGGAGAGAGAAGTTGGTGAGGCGTGGCGTTCCACTGGAAGTGAGTGCGGTAATAGACGGTGATCTGGCCGCCGTTCGTGTTCGGGGGAGGAATGTAGGTATGAAACGGATAAGGGTATTCGGAAGGAGTGGTTTCGTAACCGAAAAGGCCGGTGCCGCTGCTCCAGGCGAAGTCGTCGTAGCCGGCCTGGCGCCAGGTGGTGCCCAAAGTTCGTGCCGCCGGAGTTGCTGTATTTCCAGGTGTTGGTCATGGATCAGCAGGGGGAGAATCACGGTGGAGACGTTAGTGACCGTGATGGTGCCGTTGGGGGTGGGGTTGGGACTGCCCGGGGTCGGTTGGGAGAAGCTGACGAGCGTGTCGCTGCCGCTGGGAGAGCGGCCCTGGGCGACATCCGTCTGCTGCGGCCCGTAGTTGATGGCGTCAATCGTGGTGAGGGCCGGATCGGAGAGGATGATAATGCCCACTTCGGCATCGAGTTTGAAGTTCAGGTGGTCGGCGCCTTGGGCGACATCGCCATCAGCCGTAAATGAGGCGTAACCATTGGGGGCAATGAAGCTCAAGGCCGGGATCTGGTTCAGTCCGGGCGCGCCCTCAGCATTCGAGAGGTAGAGACCACCCAGCGCGACCGGCAGTGGCGCCGGGTTGTAGAGTTCAATGAAGTCGTTCTTGGCGAGGAATAGCTCGCTCGGCGAGCCACTCATTGAGCTTCAGCTTGTTCGGGTCGGCCAGCGGGACGGCGAGGTTACTGGCGCCAAAGGTCGGCTGGCAGAGCACCCATGCGCCGTCGGCGCCGCGGCCAAGCGAGAGGTCGGGGATTTGGATGCCGAAGACGACGGAGTCAAGCAGCGCGCCGCCACTGGTGGATTTGTCGTGGAGATAAACGGCCTCGCCACTGCCGTTGAGATTGAAGCCGAGGTGAGTGCCCGGCGCAGCGGTCTGGCTGTCGGCATAAAGGACGAGGAACTGGCCGGCGCCCAGCAGCGGCGTCCCGCCAGGGAAGGTGTATTTGTACGGCAGGGCAGCAGTGTCAGTGAGGCCCATGCCGGAAAGGTCAACCGGCGCGGTGCCGTAGTTGTAAAGCTCGATCAGGTCGGGCGTGGTGCCGGCGTTGGTGAGTGTGGTCGAGTTGAGGGCGAGTATTTCATTGAGGCGGACCGTGGGCAGGGCCGGCGGCACGTAGCTGGTGTCGACCGTCCAGGTGCGGGAGGTGGTCACCAGCGCATCGGGGCCGAAAGCGGGGTCGTCCTGATACCAGCCGGAGTCGCGCAGGCCGCTGACTTCGACGTGATGCGGCCCGTTAGCAAGGCCGCTGAGGACGATCGGCGTGGTGGTGGGGGTCTGGGCGCTCCAGGCGCCGGAGTCGAGACGCCATTTGTAGTCAGTGTAGCCCGAGCCGTTGGGCCAGCCTGCCGCCGGTATGCCGCTGCCGGAGCGCACCACGCCGACGGTGAGAGTGGCGCTGGTTTCATTGTTAGTGGCAGGCGGCTCGCCGGCAATGGAGGCGCCGATGGGAATCACGCCGCCCTGGTCGCGTCCATTCGGCCCGGTGCCGCGCGCGGGCGAGCCGGGCTGGAGGCTGAACCAATCCCAAAGGACCTGGGCCTGGTCCCACGTGGAGAAAGCGGTTTCGGATACCTGGGGGACGTGCTTGAGGAGCGGGTCGGCGATGACATTGTTGGTGCCGGGGCCGCTCCAGGCGTACGGGAGGATGTTGTTGTTAAACGTGACCGTGGTCTGGGCGGGGTCGTAGTTGCGAACCAGTTGCTCCGCGTCCAGGATCACGTTGCCTTCCAGGTAGTAACCCAGCCCGAAGGTGGTCAGCGAGGGGGTCGTGTCGCGCACGTTGACGACACCCGAGGCAAAATCCGAGCCGCCGGTCTTGGTGGTGTGGACGATCGTGTTGTTGATTAAGGTAAAGAAGTTGCCCTGCTTGGCCGTGGCGGCGTTGTCGCAATCGAAGAAGAGGTTCCCGATGATGGTGATCTCCGACGTGCGGTCGCCACCGCCGCCGGCGCCGAAGTCGTAATCCCCTCCGGAGACAGCCGCCGAGGAGTCCGGCGCGCCGTTTCGGTGGACGTGGAGGAAAATGTTGTGCTCAATCCACGCATCGGTGCCGTCAAGATCAAGGCCGTCGTCGCTGCCCCCGCTGAACACGTTGTTGTAGTATTGGATGATCGGCTGGCCGAGGTCGCGGTTGCCGCCGGTGAAATCCATGATGTCGTTGTAGCCGCTGGTGGTGCCGAAGAAGCAGTCGCGCACGATGCCGCGGCCACCAGCCTTAATGCCGCCGGTGCCATGCACGAGTTCAAAGGCAGCGGTGCTGGTGGGGAAAACGCAATTGCTGACGAGGAAGGAGCTGCCGTCGAGCGCGAGATATTGATGCGTGGTGGTGCCAAAGGTGGCGTGGTCGAGGGAAAGCGTTCCACCGGCGACTTCGATGCAGGTGGTGCCGTTGTGTTCGAAGAAGGCGTAAGCGATGCGCGTTTCGGGCGAACTGCCCGCGCCGTTGATCGTGAGGCCGCCCCACGAGACCCCTGAGCCGGGCGCGACGGTGAAGCGGATGGGCGCGGCGAGGGTCCCTTCGGCCAGCAGTTGGCCGCCGTTGGCAACCGTTAGATTGACACCGGAGCCGAGATAAACACAGGTGCCCGGCTCAATGGTAAGGGTCGCCCCGCTGGCGACGGTGAGGCTGGAGGTGACGCTATACGGGCCGCCGGCGGCAGTCCAGGTGGTGTTCGCGCCAATCGTGCCGCCCGTGGTCGTGACGCTGCCGTTGTCATACCACACATCCACATTGGTCTGGGCGAACGCGACGCCGTTGCTGTCGAGGGATTGGACCAGCAGACGATTGATGCCCGGGGTGAGGGGCACGTTGGCGGCCGTCCACGTCGCCTGCCAGGCCACCCAGGAGGCGGGCGAGCCGTTGACGAGGACAGAGCGCGTGTCTATGGCGTTGGCCGTGCCGGTGAGGGTGACCGAAGCGGTGGTGGTGCGCGGGTAGCCGCTTTGGACGGCGAGGCCGGTGCTGACGGTGAGGGCTGAGCGGGATTTGCGACAGGACGTAGCTGACCTGCGCGGCGTTGAAGGCCTTCATCGTGTCTATGGTGCCCTGGGGCACAAAGCCGTTGAGGAGTTGGTCAAGGAGGGGATTCATCTGCGCCGGGGCGAAGGCGGTGTCGGCATAGGTCTTGAGCCAGCGATAGTAACTGGGCGCAAAGGCCGGGGTCTGCATGAACCGCGCTATGACCGGGAGGGCGTTCATGCGGAAAATGCTGTGGCGGGGCGGGATCGGAGTCAGGCCGCGGCCCATCACGGTATCCAGATCGTAAGGGAGGACGAGGAACCGGGTGTCGAGGGTGCCGCGGTAGAGGGCGTAATCATCGCCGGTGCCGTTGGCGAGGCAGGTTTCGTCGTTATCGAGCAGAGTGTTGGCGGCCATGTACCGCATCCATTCATCCACGTTGATGCGGCGCTCCACGTCGGCGGCATAATCAGCCGCCTGGTAGCCATTGACCGAATTGAGGACTGCGATGAGGTCAATGAGGTCGGACCAATCGTTGGTGAGGAAGTTGTTCTGTTTGAAATAGGCGTTGGTGTAGGTGGCAATGGAGTAGTCGGCGCCGTGCCAGGTGAGGTCGGCAACGCCGTTTCTGGAGGAGTCGCAGGAAACGGAGTCGCGAATGCCACGATAGGAATCGCCGAGGGGATCCAGGGCGAAGGCGCGCTTCACAAAGTCGTTGTTGTATTGTTCGTTGGCGGCATAGGAGCCGAAGGAGTTATTGTTCGGCAGCCCCGCCAGGCTCATGAGGTTGGTGCTGTTGATGCGCACCTGCACGGCGCGGGATTCGGCCATGGGGATTTCGAGCCGGCGGAAGACGGCGCTGCCCAGCACCTGGCTGTAGGCGTATTGGGAATTCAGGTTGATGCCGGTGAGGTTCTTCCAGGGACGGTCGCCGGGGATATTGACGTGGTAATTGTTCGGGTTGGACTGGCGGGAGCCGTGGCCGCGATTGCGGACGCCGGCGTTGTAGCGCAGTTGAGTGGTGGTGCCGCCGGTATTGACCCCGTCGGTGGTGATCCAGGTGGCGTTCATCTGGGCGTCGCTGTCCGAGTCGGGGCATCGCCGGCCAATCGCGTATAATCTCAGCCCGCTCCATTTCGGTCATGATGATGCGATAAAGGGGCTGGCTGCCGGTGTAGGCGCCGCTATCCACCTGGTAGAGGAGGTTGGCCGTGCGCAGGGAGTTGGTGGGCGGCAGGACGTTGGGATACGTGCGGAGGTTGCCCTCCAGGTCGCTGGCCTGGAGATAGAATTCGATGACGGTCCCGGCGGGCTGGGCGGCAGAATGGCGGCGTAAATCCCATCGGACGCCAGGGCATCATTATGGGCGCCATCGTCGAACATCGGCGTGCCGGTGAAAGCCGGCGGGGTGGCGGTAGTCGCGTTGCGGTAGTAAAGGGTCGCCAGCACGCCATTGGTGTGCTCGTCGATGATGCGGGCGCTGACGGTCACCACGTCGGTGGGTTGGGGAACGATGGGGGAATGGGTAACGCTGGTGACAAAAGGCGCGACGTTGGTCTGGGCGATGGAATTGGCCTGGCCAGGGGTGCCGCCCGGCACCGCACTCGGGCCCCAGTTTAGCGCATAGGAGTTGGGCAGCACCCGAATTGATTAATTCGAGCGACGCTCCCGCACCATCGAACGGGGCGGACCATTCCCAACCCTGATGAGCGTACATGGGAGCGCTCAAATAGCGGACAGCCCAATCGCCGTCATTGGAGTAATGAACTTCGCTGACGACATTCCCGGCGCCGTCCGTGAGAATCACGTGGGCGCCCATAGGCGGGACCCAGCCGGAGAGGAAGTTGGTCACACCGGGATACCTGGCGGCAAACGCCGAGGCGTCGGCGGCCACAACCAGGTAGGCCCCCGGCGCCAGCACGGTGTGGGCCGGAAACGAAAACTGCAGGCCCTTGGTGAAAGCCCACCCCGAGAGGTCGGCGACGACGGTGTCCGCGTTATAAAGCTCGACATAGCTCTCGCCCAGGTTTCCCGAGCCGGGAAAGTACATGATTTCGTTGATGACGACATTGGTGCCGAGTGCGGCGGGAGTGGCACCGATCGCCAGCAGAGCGGCGAGCAGGAATCCAGGGGTGGTTTTCATAGTCTGGTGCACGAAGTAAATGGAACTGTACGATGCTATTAGATCGCGCCTGTGGAAGCAAGCTCTTCCGACGGGCAGGCCGGTTTTCGGGCCCCCATGCGGGCGGCCAGGTTTTCCAGAGAGAATGACCCCGCCAAACTGGAGCTCGCCGCCCGGCGGCGCCAGGAGACGGCCCTTTCCATCAAGGACATTCCTCTCGGCGACAGTGCGAGTCTGGGTTAACCTTCAGGGTCGGGGCTTCGGCGGCGGGATTGCGGGCGGGGATGATGGTGCGAGAGTATGCGTCGCTCAGGGCGTGCGGGGTTGGCGCAGGACAGAGGGTGCCGGACCGGGTCAGAACAACTTACCTGTACCTGCTCCCGCCCCTCCCCGCGCCTCCGGCGTTCCACCGATCTCAAGAACACCCTCTTCACTATGTCCGGTCCAAGACCGTCCGAAGCCGGGCAAAAACCGCCTGTTGACGCTGCGCCTAGCAGTGGATAGGGTCGCCCAGTGGGTAGTGAGCCCGGAAACCATTTCTCCCTCGCGCACACAGCGTTCAGTATCAACCGGGGCGCGAGAGGCGATTTCCCATCAGTGTTTTCGCCAGATTGAGCCGGACAAGCGATGACGACATCAGCCGCAACAGGAATTGGGCGACAGCCGGGAGCATTCACGTTGATCGAGCTGCTCGTGGTAATCGTCATCATCGCGATCCTGGCCGCGCTGCTCCTGCCGGCTCTGTCGCGTGCCAAGGAGCGGGCCTGCCGGATCACTTGCCTCAACAACCAAAAGCAACTGATAACCGCGACGCATCTCTACGCCGAAGACAACTCCGGCTTCCTGCCCGGGGCCAACCGGCTCGATACCGACAGCCAGGGGCCGGGCTGGCTTTATCAAGGACCCGACGAAGCGAAGCCGGAACACCTGAAGGGAGGCATGATTTGGGGCTACCTGACCAGCGTGCCAACCTATCGCTGTCCTCTGGACCGGCCTCCTTATACGATGGGCTCTTCTCCGCCCGAGCCGCGCCTGCAACTCCTTTCCAATTACTGCATCAATGATGTTGTCGTCGGCTTTCGCCCCGTCTATGCCACCTTCAAACTCCAGAGCTTCGCGCCGATGGCAGTGACGTTCTGGGAAATGGACGAATTCTCCGGCTGGCCCGCCTGGAATGATGGCTGCAATGATCCCGGTGTTGATGATGACATGACTCGCCGGCATAACGGGGGCGGAACCGTCGCCTGTTTCGACGGACATACCGAGTGGATGCGACAGAAAGCCTTCCTGCTCGAAGCCCAATCCAAACCCGGCCGACTGTGGTGCAATCCCTCGACCGCGAGTGGCACGGTCTACTGACCCCGGTCCGATCCGGCTGGGCGCAGAGCTGGTGACTGCACGCGTTTGCTTGAGCAGCCGTGCCGCGACAAGAATCGGCACAGCTTGCGGCTGGCAATTGAGCACCCAGGTGGCTTACCGTCACCGCTCTGCCCCGTGGCGGTGGGCATCCTGCCTGCCGTAGAGCCGGGCATCTTGCCCGGCGGAATGGCCGTACTGCACCGCTCGGGCGCCGCGCCGGCCGGCAGGATGCCCGCCACTACTTGATGGCAGTGCGCGGATGCGCCCCATTCAGCCCGGGTCAGCCCCCCCGGGTGCAGCGATTCGCAGGAGGCGGCGGCCAGCGTGCATCACCATCACCATGGCCATCACCGCCATCACCGCCATCATCGCCATCATCGCCATCATCGCCATCACCGCCATCATCGCCATCACCGCCATCATCGCCATCACCGGTCACGACGGATCAAGCCTATCCAGAGAGTAAACGTCCTTCTTGGCGCTGCCGCTGGTTTCCTCAGTAACAATTAACAGCGCCTTCTTTTGAAGCTCGGCAAGCCGGGTCCGAAGCTGCGCGCGGCCAATGCCGGCCGTCTTCATGAAGGCATCGTCCGAAGAGGAATGCGGGCCGTTGACGGCAAGAAACCGAAAGATCTGCATGTCCGTGTCGGTAAGCTTCTCGCCGCATCCGTCGATGGCGGCGCGGATCTGTTTCAGCCGGATCTTCTTTGCCCCATTCTCCGAGGCAATCAGCTCCATCACCTCGCGCAACACTGCGAACGCCCGCCGCGGATGGCCGCCGGTGGCAAGCATCAGTGCCCAAAATGCCTCCTGCTCAATAAAGTCATCAACCTTGCCGGGCCAACCCCGATGGCTCAAGCGACGATTAACGATCTTGAAAAAGTCACCGGGAGGGAACACTCCGATTTCAACCAACTGGCCGAAGGAAAAGGAATAAGCCTCCTCTGCCCCCGGCAAGTAACCGTCAATGCGGTCCGGGAAACTCTGATCCAAAGACACCACAAACGGCACACCCAGCTCCGCAAAGGTCGTGTCAACAGTCTGCGCAAACTTGGTGATGAATCGGAAATAGGCCTCCTCGCTGTTGAGCATGTACTTCGCCCGTTCCAGATTATCAACCACCACCACGAACGGCTCTTTCTTGTGCCGGGCGATATCCCGAATCAACTCCAGAGCGGTGTCTTCCGTGTGCTTCGCCGCCTCGCGTTCCGCCTGCTTCTTGATGCCGGTCTTAACCGCCAGGTTCAACAATGCCTTCCACCCGGCTTCGCCGCTGGCTTCCACGGAGGAGGTGTACTTGATGCTGCTCTGCACCCGCTCCAGCTCCTGATCCACCTTCAAGCCCAGCTTCGCGGCTACCTTGACATTCCCCGCCTTAATCCCCCGCAGGATGGCCGCCAAGATCTCCCGGTAGATCAAGTTTTCGCTCGTGCCGGTCATCTGCACCGTGGCCACGGCATAACCCTCCTTCAACGTCAACGTCACCAGCCGGTTCAGCACCGAGCTCTTGCCCACGCCCTGGGTGCCGAACACGCCGCACAACGAGTGACTCAACGAGTTCTGCAGCCGCCGCAACTCTACCTTGCGGTCAATGAACAGATCCAGCTCGTCGCCGCGTAACACCCGATCGTCGAACGGATGCCGTTCAAAGCCCCAGAACTTGAGCACTGGCGTGATGATGGTTTTGGCTGCCATAATTCTTCAACGGTCAATTCCCCCCGCAGTTTGCTTTCAACCAGGCGGCTGGAAAAGGATTTTTGCGGCAGCCAGACGCCCAAGGGTGCATCTGGCCGCTACCACCATACGTTGCCAGGCATTTCCCTCTCCCCGCTTGCGGGGAGAGGGTCAGGGAGAGGGGGGCTCGTACACTCGAAGACCAATGGATTGGCTAGGCTTCAAAACATGGGGCCTCCTCTCCTCCAGAGGAGGAGAGGAAGCGGCGCCAAAGTCGTGGTGGCACTGGCAAGATACGCCCGACGCCCAAGGGGCCGACGGCGAGCTTGAAGCTCAACGGTCGAGCTTGACATACCCGGCGCATGGGGCGGGCTCGGGTCAGAAAACTTATGAGCGGAGTGGAAAACGCTTTGTTCCGACCCCGATTCGGTCTTATTTGCGCAAACGATAGAATGTATTCGTGCCAGTTGGTGGCACGATGGCGGCGTTTTGTCCGCCTATGTCCTGGTAGTCCACGGGCAACCAATCCGGCGTGGTGAGGCTTGCCGTTCCTTCGAGCACAAGGCCGGTTTGCGTGGCGGGCCAGGTAATCACGACATCGTTGTTGACCCGATGGATGGCGAGCGAAGGAACGGTGGAAACCGCTGGGAAATCAAATTGCTCAGGAGTAAGCGCCTGGTTGCTGTAGCGCAGGCGATCCATTTTGCCAATGAACGGCAGAGAGCCGTTGAAACCTGATCCGATGGTGAATCGCGGAAGCGTGCCGCTGCCCGCTCCCGCAGTGTAGGCGCGGGTATCACCCAGAACGCCATCAACATAAAAGCGGAACTCGACGCCGTCCTGGTGAACTACCGCCACATGATGCCACGCGTCGTCGTTCGGCACGGCGGCGCTGGAAACCTGGTCTATTTTGCCGATGGCCGTTGTGTGCAGCGTGCGGTCCGTGTTGAGCGAGAATATGAAACCCGGATTCCCCTGATACTGGAAAATGGTGCGGCGGCTCGAACTTGGAAAGTTGGTGGGCAGCCTGATCCACGCTTCGAGCGTATAATCGCCGTTCGTCCCGTTCAAAGCGATGGTTGCCGTTGGATCCAGGACCGTGGCGCTTTGCGGCGTGATGCCGCCGGATTCCAGGGCATTGAATTCCAGCGCGAAATCATTCGTCTGGCCCGTGGGAGAATCGCTGGTCCAGGTGGGGCTGCTCCAGGCAGGGAGGAATTCCTGTGCCGGAACCGCCGGCAGGTTTGCGCTCGCGGAATTCTGCGCCGGAAGCGCGGCCTCGTCGAAATTGTAAGCTACGACGGTGCTGGCATAAACCGGCTTGGGGTTGGCGGCGTCGCTGTCAATCTCATTGGCCGCCAGGGCCGCGTGATGAATGCGCACGCGATCCAGGAAACCGGGAAACCTTTGCGGCGTGGTGGACGTGCTGGGCCCTTCAAAGGCCACGGTCAGGAAGTTATCGAACACCGGCCGCGCCGCGGTTTGCGTGTTCGCAATCGAGTTGGCCACGCCGTTGGTGTAGAAAGTTACTCCGACACCAGGAGTCCAAACCGCCGCGACGTGCTCCCACTCATTGCTGACAAGTATTCTGCCGCTGAAAATATCCGCCTTGCCGAAAAGCGTGAACGCCAGATTCCTTCCGCGCATTCCGAGTTTGTAAGAACCGCCGTAACGCGCAATCGCTTCCCACAGCGTCGCTCCCGGAGACCCGCTCGTAAGATAAACCCACGCCTCGATCGTAATCGGCCCGTTGGTGATGTCCAATGCCCGCTCCGTACTGTCGTCGGCCATCAAATAGCCCGCGCCCTGGATTTGAAGCGAATGATCTCCCGGCGCACCGGACGGCGCGTTGGTGAGCGAAATGGAGGCGGCGTCCGCAACCGGATCGAGGTAAAGACCCAACGGGCCGTTCAGCCCGCCAGCGGAATCGGTGATGGTGGTTCCGCCGCCTTCATTGAGAGGCAGATAAAACTGCGGTTGCGCCTGCGCGAGAATTGCGGTGGCACAAAACGCCGCCACACAGAACAGTTTCGCGGAACGGACTGTAATCGCGCGCGGCTCTAGCGGTTCAGGTATGGTTTTCATAAACTGATAAGTCTTTGGTTTTAGGTGCTCCCTTTGTTATTGGGGCTGTGCGGGTGAGGGAGAATTGGTTGCTGGTCCCGCGTATCATGGCGGGATGATGCCAGAGCGGCACGCGCCCGTCAACCAACAAAATTGGCCGGCAGGGCACTTGTTCTGGTGAAGGGGGCGGTTCCGCACCCTGCTCCTTACACGCATCTCTTGCATATCTGGGGCGGGGCAGCAGGGGTGCGAAAAGCTCCGGTAGGAGCGCCATGTTTATAGCCACGCATGCCCGGAGGGTCCGCCAAGCTCCGTAGGAGCGGCATGAATGGGACTGGCGACAGCTCCCGGATCGGGCACAACCCATGCCGCTCCTACGGAGCTTGGCTCGGCGTTTTGGGGCGCAGCGGCTATAAATGTTCCGCTGCACGATAATCTGGGAGAGAATTATCGTGACAATTTGGGCGAATCCCTCTCAAGCGCGAGATTCTGTGTCAGACGGGCCACAATTCCCGCTGATGTGCGCCGCCGGGATGAGGCGCAACGGCATCTGGGAGGTCGCGCAGGGCTACTTCGGGCTCCGGCGGGAGGGGCCAGCGCGTGCATAACTCGTTGCGGTTTGGCTGCTTGAGAAGTGACCAGCCGCGATGTTCAGACCGCTGCAAGATCGCGACGGATGCCCCTTTACTATGGCGAACGATCCTGGAACAGCCTGAAGTTGAGGAGTTTCCTCCAAGCGGTCAACGCAACTGGCTTCACGCCTACGACTTACGCGACTTCAGGTTCGGATCTGAGCAATGGTGTCACGACGGAGCGTGAGGAGAACCCCCCTCTTACTTCAGTGATTTCCCTGCAGCGGAACACTATAAACATGGCGCTCCTAACGGAGCTTGGCGTACCAGCCGTGTTCAAAGAACCGTGTAAGGTGCAGCCCGCACCTCCGCATACGCTCTGCTCCCCCAGGGCGAACGCTGAACAGCGAACCTCGAACTTTGAACCTCGAACCTTGAACCTCGAACCTTGAACCTCGAACCTTGAACCTCGAACCTCGAACCTCGAACCTCGAACCTCGAACCTCGAACCTCGAACCTCGAACCTCGAACCTCGAACCTCCCGTCCTCCGTAGCCCGTCCTCCGTACCAGCACTGCTGCGGAGGATGGACGAACCTTGAATGACGGCGAAGAACGACGGCCCGGCCTTCAGGCGTCGCAAGCCGTAATAGGCTTGCGGGTAGCGGGCTGAAGCCCTTGTCATTACCCACATCTGGAACAGTGTTTGTTGTGGGAAACTGATGGCGCAGGTTGGCCGACGCTTTCAAACCCCTTTAGGGGTGGCCTGTCTATAGCAGTCCGAGCCCAACCCGGATCCCAAACCCCACCATTTGTGCCATTTGGCATCTGGCCATTTGTGCATGATGGAACCATTAGTATCGTTTAATTTCTTGGCTTGGATCCGCTTCGCTGGGCTGCACCGCGGAGGCGAGCGTAGCGAGCCGGAGTGGTGCAGCCCAGCGAAGCGGATCCGTGCCGCACCTTGCCGCTCCATCGGTCCATTTCTAACCTTCTAAGCTCATGATCAATAACACCGCCCTGCAGCTCTGGGAACGGCTCGCCGCCAAACAGCTCGATCAAATGTTTAAGCAACGCATCACCGACGGCCTTAACTGTTCTCCCTTTGAAGCCGAAGCCATCCTCCAAAACGTCCACGACACCTACGCCGCTTTCTTCCAGTGCGCTCCGGGTTTACAGCCCGGCCAACTTTCTCTCCAGGTAGTCTCGATCGAGGCGCCGCCAGGCCCGCGCCTGACCCGCTGCCCTCAGATCCTGGTCACCCTTACCTGGGAAGACCCAGCCACTGATCTAGTCGCCCGCACAAAGGGCGGCGTCGCCGCCTTGCGCCGCCATCGCCTCGTGCGCGTCTGCCACGAAGCCTTCCAGCAGGGCGGGCTCCTCACCCTGGAGGACCTCGCCTATCGCCTCTTTAATTGCGGCCAACGCACGCTCTGCCGCGATCTGCATGCCTTGCGCCAAGCCGACATCTCCCCGCCCCTGCGCTCCACCATCCAAGACATCGGACGCACTCTCTCCCATCGCCGGCGCGTCATCGAATTATGGCTCGACGGACAGGAATACTCCCAAATCGCCAAAACCGCCTTCCATTGCATCTCCTCGGTGCGCAATTACGTGGAAAAGTTCAAACGCGTCGCCCTGCTCCAAGCCGAGGGCTTCGACCTCCAATCCGTCGCCTTCCTGGCCCGCCTTTCCCAGCCGTTGGCCCAACAATATCTCACCCTCCTCAAGGACAAAAAGGCCATCCAACACCGAAAAGCCGAACTGCATTCGCCCATTAAAAAAAACCTGCCGCCCCTATCCCAGGACCTGCCGTGATCGCTCCCTCTTATAACCAAAAACACTACCGGCCCGCGCTCAAACGCTTCCTGCACCCCATCCTCAGCGCCCTGTTCCAGCGCGAGTTGACCCGCTTGGGCCCCATGCTCGCCGGGCGCCTGGCCGCCGAAGTCATCGGCCTCTTCGAAGCCTTCTGCCCCGCCGCCGAGCACCTCCAACCAGGCCAACTCCTCTGGACCGTCCCCGACAGCAATACCAGTCCCCGCTCGCGCCATCGCCCCCTCGTTCCAGTAATCCTCACCCTCGCTAGCCCCGAAGATGCCCAGCGCTTGGCGCAGGGCACCACCCTGCCCGATAACTTCCAGCAAGTCCTGGCCCGGTTGTTCCGGGAAGCTCATGCCCAAGGCGGATTGCTCTCCGTGCGCGACGCCGCCTTATTCTTGCACCGGAACCAAGGGCACATCTCCCGCTTCCGCCAACGCTATGAAACCCAGCACGATTGCATCCTGCCTCATCCCGGCAGCCTCCAGGACGTCGGCTCCACCGTCTCCCACAAGACCCAAGCCGTGCGCAAAGCTATCTTCGAACGTAAGGACCCCGCCGCCGTCGCCCGTGAAATCAATCACTCCCAATCCTCGGTTAACCGCTACTTGCGCGATTACCACCGGGTTAAAACCCTCCACGCAATTAACCCCGATCCGGTGTTCATTCACCAATGCACTAACATCGCCAAACAGGTCGTCCGTCAATACATCAAACTTATAGAAGAGGAGAAACAACGAGATGAAAAGAAATCAGACAAACAGGATTGACGTTGCCAAATGGCACTATCGTAGGGGTGACCTGTCGTTCGTTCCCTTGCCGTAGCGGAGCTGCCCCAGCCACAGGCCACCCCTAGGTGTTCGCGAAATGAGTGGACACAATTCACACAGAAGGCAACAAAGATAACGAAGGCAAAGTCTTTGTTTCCTTCGTTACCTTCTGTATAATTCGGCCCACCTATTTGCTGAACGCCACACTGGCGGGGTTTGGGAGCTCGCTCGGGGGCGCCTGACCCTATACACAGGCCACCCCCTACGGGGTTGGGGGCCAGCCTGCCAAACAGACGTGCTAATCTGAGCGCGTCTGACTCGTGGGTAATGACAAGCGCTGAAGCCGGGCTTGCCGTCTTTGAGCTGCTTCGGGTCGGGAGTTAGCCGAGCTAAAACCTTGGCCGCATTTGGCCCTGGCTCGTCTGGTTCGCCATGGGAGACATGCCGCCGTTGAGGAGCTTTTGGGCGTTGCCAATCACGTAGTCCCATTGGAAGGCCGGGCCGGGGTCCACTTTGTCGGTCTGGACATGGAAGTGGCCCAGGACACCCTCGTAGGCGTTGAGTTCGGCGTCGGGCAGCTTGTGGGTGATGAGGTGGCCTTCGGCGTCCTTCGGGTAGTCACACTTGATCTTGGGCAGCACCTTGCAGAGGGCTGCGGTGAGCTTGATCAAGGCCTGGTATTGCTGCGGCGTGAAATCGTATTGGATGAGTTCCTTGCCCTGGATGGTCCCGGTGATCGGCTCGGGGCGCGCGGGATGGCCTACGAAATTCTTTGTGAGGATGCCGCCGTCGCCAAACTGCGGCGGGATGGTGATGCGGGTCTGGCCGTTGGGCTCCTTGGCATACCATTGGGCGAAGGGGTTCCGGCCATTGACCGGGTAGGCGCCCATGTTGGCGATCTCGATGCCGACCGAGCGGCTGTTCGAGGTGGTCGCTTGCCAGGCGCGCTCCTTGAGGTCGAGCGTCTGGTAAATCGTGCCGTCCAGGTCGAGCATGAAATGGACGCTCAGCCCGCGCATGTCTTGCAGGACTTTGAAGCATTGCCGGCTGGTGCCGCAGACGTCGAAGTGGATGACGAACTGGTCCACGACCCGCTGGAGCAGCGGCAAGTCCCAGCCGCCGCCGCGCACGCGCTCGATCTCCTCGTCGGTCAGGCCGGCGCGGCGCATGTTGTAGCGGTTGGGTGAATCGAGGCCCCGCACCTCCTCGTGAGAGGTCCCCCAATCCGACTCGCCGATGGGGCTGAAGCGCCGCTCGACGCGGTAAGCGTCATAGCCGCCCGGGTCCATCCAGGTCACCACCCGCGTGCCGGTATGGAAAAACTGGCCGGCGACGACGATCTCATCGCCTCTGCGGGGCTCGGCTGCGCCGGGCTGGGGGGTGGTCTTGCAGCCGGTCAACAGGGCCGCGGCGCAAAGCGGGCTAAGGATCTGGATGGAACGACGGAGCGGCAAACGATGATTCATAAGACTGTGCGTTGCATTGCAATACACAGTCTATTTGCCTCGGGAATGACCTGCGGTCAAGCTCAAGCGGCATCCAGCCGCGCTAACACTTCACGGCCAGTGACAAACTCCTGCGTGACCCCTTGTAGGAGACGACGTAAGGAATCTCTCACTAAATCCAGTCGGGTCCTTGCGTAAGCTGTTGATCAGAGACTCCTTACGTCGTCTCCTGCCACGTTCCTGGGTGCGCGAAGATGTGCCCCTGGGAAAGCGACGTGCCTGGCAGCCGACGGGGCAACGGTCTGGCCGGCAAAAAAGCCCGAGGGATGTTTTCATCCGCTCGATGCTCCTGCCGTTGAACGACAGTACCGAGCGCCGCGGGCGGCCCGCCGCGCTCGAATCTGCCCGCCGAGTGCCCCGCCCGCATCCGCTCCCGTGATCTCGTCAGGCCGCACAAGACGCTCTCGAATTCCCACCCGGCGTTGAGCGGAGAGGCGGGGCGGCGGTTCGTCTCCACCGTCCGGTTAGGCCGACTGATAATCATAACTCACCTGGTCAATGAAATCGGAACCTTGCTCCCGTCTGGATTCAGCTTTCCGAGCAAATCGAGGAATTCCGCTTTGCCCATTCCCCCCTGTACCCGTTTTAAGACGTTCCCTTGTGAGTCAGTGATGATCGTGGTTGGCGTTGCAACGACACGATAACCACTCACCGTTGCCGCCGCGTTAGGATCACCCAAGTCTATCATCACAGGGGTGAACCCCGCTTTGACCACAGCCTCTACCTGCTCATCCGCCCAGACGTTGCGCTTCATGATTCGACAGGGAACGCACCACTTGGCGGTGAAGAAGAGGATAATGGGTTTGCCGGATTGGGCGGCTTGTCGTTGAGCCGAGGCGTAGTCTTTGGCCCAAGTGACGTGGTTGGAGGGGACGTAGAAGGAATACCATGCATAGCCGAGGGAGACAACGAGGAAGCTGAGCCAGAACCAGCGCCAAAAGTTGAACCTGCCTCGATTGGGCTTTGATGCGGGGTCAGTGGACGGTGGTGGTTGGAATTGTGCGTCGTTCATGGATTTATCATATCGGTAATGCTGCGTAACGCCAGAACTCAGCGGCGGCGGGCCACTGGGCCTGGAAGTGGCCTGAAGCGTAAACCGCCGTTCGCTGGAGTGACATGTTGGGCAGCGCCGTCAAAACTGGATCTGGTTCGGATGCTCAATTGCCAGTTTGTGCAGCAAGTCCACAGCTCGCGAGCGGAACTCGGGCGGAACTGAAATGGCGTAGAACCCTGCCGGGATCGTCCCGTCAGAGTGGACTCTCGTGTCCACCATGCCCGGGATGCCGGCTCGGGTAAAGGACATTGACACCCGCTCCTTGATCTCCGGCCGGAAGACAGCTACGCGGACAAACTTTGTGACGTCGCTGGCTGCAGGCGGAGCGCTAGCCCGCCGTGCACACGAAGATAGCCCCAAAACTAGTGAGGTAGTGATGAATACAAGCGAGATAATTATGGCGAGGTGCTTCATAGATTGTAACGCCGCCCAACGATGAAGCTCACTGGCCGGGAGCAGCCGCCAGTGACGCCACCCTTGGAACAAACTGAACCGGCTGCTCCCGGTCCAGATGTCATGTTGGGTTGAATGGCGACACCACTCAGTGCCACTCTGAATGCAGTAATTATGCAAAAAACATACATCCTCAATCCCAACACGACGTTCGCAACTCTAACCACCTCGCCCATGCAAGGCAAGGCCCTAGGCCTAACGCGCGCTCAGGCAGTGCAAGCCACGACCCAGCACATTGCGCCGTCTCCATTGCCCAAGCCCACCCTGCCGCCCCGCCAACCCTTGCCGCAGCCGGTGATCGATTCCGCCAAGCCCAGACTCCAACTCGGTCTGGACGTGCATCTGGAATCCATCACGGCTGTATCCCAACGCGGCAATACCTCCGCCCAGGCGCCACGGGAGTTCACCCCCGCCCAACTGGTCGAGCAAGTTCGCCAGTGGGTGGCCCAAGGCTTGCAGGTCTTTTGCGTGCAGGAATCTTGTGGCTTCGGTTTCGTGCTGCACCGCCAACTGGTGAGCGTCGGCGCCCAAAGTTTCCTCATCACCCCCCTGGCCCTGAACGGCAAACGCAAGACCGACAAGCTCGATGCCCGGGCCCTCTGCCTGCGTTTGTCCCGCTACTTGGACGGCAACGCCGATGAACTGGCCCCTATCCGCATTCCCACCGAGGCGGAGCAACGCCGGCGCGAAGTCACCCGCCGCCGACAGTTCCTCAAACGCGAAGTTCGTTGCCTGGCCAATCGCGGCCACGGCCAAGTGGCGGAGTATTGCCACCAGTCCTTGCCCACCCGTTGGTGGGGACCTCGGCTCTGGAAGAAGCTCTCGACCAAGCTGGATGCCTGGCTGCTGGGAATACTGGGAAAGCTGCGCGACTTGATCTTGGCGTTGGAGCTCCAGCTCAAGGCCCTAGAGGAAGAGCTCCTGCAGCGCCTCCAGGGCCAGGAACGTCCCAAAGGCTTGGGCGAACTCACGCTGGTCACCCTCGATAGCGAGATCTGCGACTGGGCCCGGTTTCATAATCGCAAGCAGGTCGGCAGCTACACGGGCTGCTGCCCGGGCGAGCACAGTTCGGGCGGCAAACGGCGAGTCGGCTCCATTGACCGCATGGGCAATGGCCGGGTCCGGGCGCTCCTGGTCGAAGCGGTGTGGCGTTTCCTCCATTGGCAACCCAACTGGAAAGCGGCCCAACGCATGAAAGTCAAACTCGCCGACGGCCAGGCGATGCGCAAAAAGACGGTCATCGCCCTGGCCCGCCAACTGGCCATTGATCTGTGGCGCTGGCGCACCGGCCGTTGCACCCTGGCCGATCTGGGCTTGCTGGCCGCTTGAGTCACCTCCGTTCAAACCACCCCTAGAATTTTGCTTCGCGCAACCTCCAGAGCATCCGTGAAAAAGCCTTTTGCGATCGGGCGGGTCCAGTCCGTAGCTGCACTTGGCGAACCCCTGGTTCGCCCGTGGTTCAGATGGGACGGACCCCCCGGTCGCCGCCAGTCACACAAGAACGACACGATGGGCGTTGGGTTAGCTCCCAACTGTCCGGATAGGAGTCGGTGCGGGACCTCGCGGTCAGGCACTCGTCATGGCGGTGACACCGATCGGCAACCTGCTTCCCACGCTGCTCTGCAGAAACCCTCAGTCTTGAGGAGAAAGGAAAAAGAGCTTCGAAGAAATGACTGGGTCGGAGCCGTTGAGCCAAGGCCACGCTGGCAGAGGATCCTTAGTCTCACCGCTAGCGCGCGTGACTCCGCTCCGCATCCGCTGCGCTCCGCACGAGATGAGTTTCAGCCATCAAAAAAACCTGACGGAATTCGCACGACCCTCTTGACAACCCTCATAGGAGTGCAGCGAAAAGTTAGGCCCCCTCATTGGTAGTGTGGCCATTCGTCCATTATCCTTTCGAGCAGCCTCCCATCTGACAGTGCTGCTCGCTCCTCGTCTGGTAGGCTGGAAAACCGCAAATATTCTTGGAGTGGCACTCGCTTGTCGTGAATGGTAA
>CAVXLO010000015.1:0-68864 GCA_963762555.1 uncultured Verrucomicrobiae bacterium | reverse complement strand
TGGAAATGACCGCCGAGTCGCTGGTGCTGCGCATGTTGTGCTCGCGCTCGCGCGTCAACCTGCGCAGCGTGTGGGAGGGCTTTCTTAGCCAGGAGCGCAACTTTCCGCAGGCTGAGCCGGTTGCGGCCGGCCGGCTACGCCGGCGCCCCGCGCTGTTCATCGACGACCACTCGGCGCTGTCCATTCTCCAGTTGCGGGCCAAGGCGCGCCGGATGAGCCAGCAATACGGCATCAAGCTTTTCGTAATTGACTATCGCGCAGCTCCTGCAGGCTGCTACTGCGCGGAGCGCAGAAAACCGGCAGCAGGAGATTGCAGACATGTCCAGCGGCGTCAAGTCCCTCGCCAAGGAACCTCCAAGTTCAGTGCGGTAGTTTGGAGCGCAGTTGAACCGCGAGATCGAGCGCGAGAAGGGCCGCACACGCGCGGCTGTGAGACCTCCGGGAATCAGGCGCGATTGAACAAGGACGCCCCGACGTGGTCGGTCTGCTTACAAGCCGAAGGCGGCGGCAGCGACGAGGAAGGCAGCACGGTGGAAGAAGACGCGGTCGCCGGTGAATCTGATGATTGCGAAACAGCGCAACGGCCCGACGGGCGATGTGAATTTGACCTTTTTGAAGCCTTATACGCGCTTTGAGAGCGCAGCCAAAGTGAGCGACGAAGACGTGCCAAACTGACCGAGCGACGATGAGAGCCCTGCTTGGCCTCTGCGGCCTTTGCCTGCTTTTCGCCTGGATCCATTCGGCTGGGCGCAGTTTGCGCCGCTCAAAGTGGCGAAAATCATCATCAAGAACGTCGGCCCGCCGGCCGCCAGCGAGGAGCTGGTTCGCTCCAACCTGCGCGTCAAAGTGGGCGACCCCTACCGCCAGGGGACCATCGATGACGACGTGCGCAACCTCTACGCGACCGGCTTCTTCTACAACGTCCAGGTCACCGCCGACGACACGCCGGACGGAGTGATCCTCACCTACAAGCTCCAGGGCAAGCCGCGCGTGACGGAGATCAACTTCCAGGGCAACACCAAGTTCACCACCAAAAAGCTGCTCAAGAAGATCTCGTCCAAGGTCGGCGAACCGCTCGATGAGCGGAAGCTGTTTACGGATACGCAGGAGATCCAGAAGCTTTATCGAAGAAAGGCTACCCGCACACCGAGGTGCGAATACCGTGCTGCGACTGGGGCCAGGAACGCCGAGGCCACGGGCACGGTGACATTGCCAGGAATCAAGGAGGGCATCAAGATACAAGATTCTGGAGGTGGACTTCGTCGGGCTCAGTGCGTTCTAGCGAAGGAAACTCCGCCGCGTCATCAAGATCCCGCAGACGCTCGGATATTCTGCTGGATCACCGGCAGCGGGGTTGTAAGGGAAGACCAGTAAGACGAGGGACAAGGACAAGCTGGAGCCGACCTTATTCTTCGCGACAAGGGCTCTAATGATTTTCGAGATCAAGGACGTGCGGTTGGTCTATCCGACTCCCCGGACCATGATCATCCGCTTACTTCGTCTTCCTTATGAGGGGCCTCCAATCCACCAAGATAGACGGCGGTCAAGTTCTCCGGCAACCGGGTGTTCACGACGCCGGAGCTCATCGCCGGCTTGCGGGCGCAGCATGAGCGCAGCCGCGCCAAAGGCCACCGTCGGCCCGGACGGGCTGCCGAGGACGTGGGCGACATCTTCGCCCCCGACGGGCTCAGCCCAAGAGCGGCGATACTGCGGTGGAGAATTTCTACGGCGCCAGGGGCTATATTGATGTCCGGGCCGGTTCGCGCAACCTGGATGTCGTCCAGGTTCCCAACGCGGAAACGCATACGATGGACCTGGGTGCCCAGATTGACGAAGGGCAAAAGTCCTACATCGAGAAGATGAGAAAATCAAAGGCAACACCAAGACCCGCGACCACGTCATCCGCCGTGAACTGGCGGTGTGGCCAGGGCGAGCTGTTGGACGTTGACGCGGGTCAAAAGCGGCGAGCTGCGCGGCTCGAAGGCCTGGGCTACTTTGACCGCGTGGACACCCGCCCCCGAGGCAACGGGGGTGCCAGGGGCCGCCCGAAACGCGTGTGGGTGGGGTTGTGGAGGGGGAGAATTAAGGCAGCATGTCTCCTCCGGGCGCGGGCTTTAGCACGGTGGACTCGCTGGTTGGCATTGCGGAATACAACGAGTCCAATTTCACGTCAATCATCCCTTCCAGCCGCCCTGGTTCGTGGCGGCGGGCGGAGCTTGCCGGCTGCGGGCCACGGTGGGCACCCAGCGCCAGGAACTTCCAGTGGCTTAATAGAGCCCTGGTTCCTGGATCGCAAGTTGCAATTGAGCATAGACTTGTATTATCACGACTACGCGTTCCTGACCCGAATAACATCTATGACCAGACTCGGGCCGGGGCCAAAGTCGGGCTCGAAAGCGCCCTGTGGGGCAACAGCTCCCTGCGGGGGGGCGTCAGCTCGACCTTCGAGGATGTGGGCATCGGTCTGACCAGCGACGCAGTCCTGCCTTATCTTTCCGCCTCGCCGGGCATCGGGCGCGGGCACCCGAGCTACGTCGAAAACTCGGCAATGTTGCGCGGGACATCCGCAATCCCCCCCACAACGACACGCTGGCGCGATTGGACCTTCCTCGCCTACGACCCCGCAACCCTGTCCAACTCCCGAACAAGGGCCAGCGGACGGAGCTTGACGCTGAGCTCACCACGCTCGACCGCCAATTCTAGAGCTCGAGCTGAAGAGCAGTTGGTTTTTCAAGGGCCTGGCTCCGCGCCACGTGCTTGAGTTGGACGGCCGGGCGGGAATGGCCGACAGCCTGGAATCGGGGGATGTGCCCTTCTTGACCGCTACTTCCTGGGCGGCCTATTCCCGCGCAGTTTCAATCGCTTCTCCGCCCGCGCCAGCCCCGCTAAATCAACCGATAGGCGGTGACGCCTATTGGTCGGGCTCGGCGGAATACAGCGTCCCCGTCTTCGAGCAGGACCACGGGGTCGGCGTGCGTTTCGCGGTGTTTTACGACATGGCAGCGTGGGGGCCAGCCCCTGGAAACCAAACCCCGGCCGGTCCAGCGATAACTGGGGCCTTGGCCTGCCCTCAACCTCCCCATCGGCCCGCTTCGTCTCGACTGACGCCATCCCCATCCGTCACGATGAATTCAGCAGCCCATCCGGCCAGTTCCAGTTCGGCGTCGGGTGGACCCGGCAGTTCGGTATGAAACACGATGCGCTAACTCCAGTGTTGCGCCGGTGACGGCCCTGTGCCTGACGGCTTGGGCACGGCGGCTAGGCGGGCGGACGCGCCTGCCCCGGCGCGCCTGGCCGGGATGCCGTTTATCTTTGAGGCCGGTTGCGACAAACCAACCCCGATACCGGGTTCGTTGCGCGCAGCCGCCGCGGCGCCTTTGTCCTCGGCCCGGCTGAGGCCACCGTCACTTTGATGACCGCGGAGAAAACCTCGCGCACGCAGTTACCTGGCGCCGCCCCAACCGCCGTGCCGAAAGCCGCACGATCTCGCTGCAGTTCCTTGGGGCGAACCCTGGAGCCGCTATGACTGGCCTGGGGCTTTTGTCCCGGGAAGGCGAACTTTTTGCTCGGCAGCGGCGCTTCGCACTGGCGCACGAACCTACCGCTTTTTGAGAAGGTTGGAGTCGCGGAAGCTTATCCGGGTGTGGATGTAGTCTATTGCGGCAACGACCGGAAGCTGGAGTATGATCTTGTGCTCGCGCCGGGGCGGACGCGGATACGGTTCGCCGCGGTGACTGGCGCGGACAAAATCGACTGGGATGGGCAGGGTCATTTGGTGCTTAATGTCGGCGCCGCCCGGCTGCTTCAGCGCAAGCCCCTCCTGCGCCAGGTCATCGGCGGCGTGCGCACGGAGATCGCGGGCGGCTATCGGCTGGAAGGCCCGCAGACGATTGGTTTGGAGATCGGCAGCTTCGATCCGCGATCACCGCTCATCATTGATCCGGTGCTGAGCTATGACTGTTTTTTCGGCGGGCCCAACTCCGATACCGCCTGGGACGTTGCGGTGGACGGGGCGGGAAATGTTTATATGGCGGGCGAAACCCTTTCTCCGGGGTTGCCGACAACCCCGAACGCCGCGCAAACCAACTACGGCGGCGGCTATGTCGGCGCCGGGGGCGACGCCTTTGTGGCCGAGTCGAAACACCGGCTCGAATCTGGTGTACATGACCTACCTGGGCGGGGCGGGCGATGACGCGGCCGAAGGCATTGCCGGATGCAGCGGGCGATGCGTATCTAACCGGCTCACGGACTCAACCGATTCCCGCTGAAGACTCCATCAGGCCGGCTCTCACGGGCACCGACCCGATTTTCAGCGTCTTTCCCTTCGACGCCTTTGTCACCAACTCGATCCGACGGGATCCGCACTGGTTTATTCCACTTACGTCGGCGGCGATACGGAGGATCAGGGCATCGCAATCGCGGTGGATGCCGCGGGCGGCGCCTACATCACCGGGTTCACCGACTCGACCATTTTCTACACGACCAACGCGGTGCAAACCAACCTGCTCGGGGTCATGAACGCCTTTGTGGCCAAGACAACCCGGACGGCAGCGCGTTTGCCTACTCGACCTATCTCGGGGGCAGCGGTCTGGATCAAGGCCAGGGCATCGCCGTGGATGGGCTGGGCCGCGCGGTGGTCACCGGCGTGACGGAGTCCTTCGACTTCCCCACGACCAACGCCATTCAGCCTTTGCTGGGCGGCGGACAGGACGCGTTCGTCACGACGTTTGCGCCGGATGGGCGCAGCCTGGTGCGCTCGACTTATCTGGGCGGCGCGGCGGATGGCTCCGGTTACCGCGTGGCGGTGGATAGCGCGGGCAATCCGTATGTCGTCGGCACCGAAGCCTCGAGCTGGCTCTACGACGCCAGCTTCCCGATCACGCCGGGCAATCTCAACCCGGGCGGCGTCTTCACGAGCACCGACGCCGGGGCAAACTGGCGCCCGGCCAACGCCGGACTGCTCCATCCGGAGATCAATGCCCTCGCAGTAGATCCAGGCTCGCCGAACCGGGTTTACGCGGGCACGGGCCATGGCGTCGCCCGGAGCATCAACGGCGGGGCCTCCTGGAATACCGCCATTGGCGTTACGCAAATCACTGATGGCCTGGCGCCGCAGATTGCGGCGGGCTACGTCTTTTCGTTGGCGGTGAATCCGCTTACTCCGTCAACGCTTTACGCGGGCACATCCGGCGGAGTCTATCGAAGCGTTGACGCCGGCGCGGACTGGACCTTGAGCAGCACTGGCATGGTGACCTCGTGTTACGCTCCTTATGTGTCGTCGCTCGCGGTGGATCCCGTCACCCCGGCCACGCTTTACGCGGGCACAAGCGGCGGGGTCTTTTTCAGCACGAACGCGGCCACCAACTGGTTTGACGCAAACTACGGGCTGGGCGGGCTGAGCGCGCTGGCGCTGGCGGTTGATCCCCAGTCTCCCACCAACGTCTATGCCGCGACAACTTCGGGGGCATCTATCGCAGCAGCGATCGTGGCGGCGTCTGGACCGCCATGAACAACGGCCTGAGCGACCTCGACTGCCTGGCGATCGCGCTGACCCCAGACTCCCTCGACGCTATATGTCGGCACGACCACCGGCCTGTTCAAGACCACCGATGGCGGCACGAACTGGAGCCCTTGACGTTGGGGGCGGCGTTTACGACGGCTCTCAGTCAACGCTCTCGCGCCTGGACCCTCCGCGCCCGCCACCTCTACGCTGGCACCTCGAAGGCGTCTTCAAGAGCAGGCGACGCCGGCGCTAACTGGCACCCTTCGACGAACAGTCTGGCGCCGCTCTGGATCGCGCGCTGGCCGTGAATCCCGCCGACCCGTCCCGGGTGTCGCCGGGTACCCAGACCTCTGCGATCCTCAACACGAACATGGCCTTCCTTACCAGTTCGACGCGAATACGGGGGCCATCGTCTATTCCACCGCGTTGGGCGGCGACACTGGCAGCCAGGGCTGGGCGGTTGCGCTTGATAGCAACACCAACGCTTACATCGTCGGCGTCACGGTCTCAGCGGACTTCCCGACCGCCGCGACCTCGGGCGCCCTCAGCGCGACCAACCACGGCGGCAATGACGTCTTTGTGACCGCTATCAATGCGGACGCTTCCGCCTTCCTCTACTCCGCTTACCTGGGCGGCACGCTTGATGACTTCGGTTACGGCATCGCGGTGGACGCGATTGGCAACGCTTACGTCGTTGGCCAGACCTTCTCCACGGACTTCCCGAACACTAACGCCTTCCAGGCCTTCCAGGCCGGCAGCAGCGACGCGTTCGTCGCCAAGATTCAGTTGGGACCGCCTGCCCTCGCGGTGACAAGGACCGGCAACACCCTCCAGCTCAAATGGCCTGTCTTCGCGCCGGAATACACCCTCCAGACCACCCCCAGCCTCTCCCCGCAAGCGCAATGGACGGTCGTGCCCCAAACTCCAGCCCTCGTGGACGGCTGGTACACCGTCACCCTCCCCGCCGACGGCGCCAGCGCCTTCTTCCGCCTGCACAGCCCGTAGCCCGCTGACCCAGCCCGCGTCCCAACACCAAGAATCCAGCCCACGCCCCCAGAAGCCCAGATCCCTAGCCACGACTCGCGCAACCCCGATCGGGCTAACCTCAACCGTCACCCCCCGACAGGCCCATCTCCAGCATCCACCAGCGCGTTCACCACCGACCGCTGCCATACCGATCCCCGACCACCGTAGCCGATAGACAACGTACTGCTACCACGGTCTCACGATGTAAGTAACGGTGAGTGCACTGAGGTGACGCGTGACGCTGAGACGATCGCTGAGACGCACTCAGCCTGAACGGTAGGTGACGTGAGGTGACGGCGAGGTGCGTGAGGTGACGTGAGGTGACGGTGGGGTGCGGTCAGTTCCCAGCAGGTTGGCGGTTGAGGCGCGAGATGGTCGCATGGAGTGGCTGGGTGCCGACAGCCGATCACCGAAATGGCGGATGGCGGATGGGGGTGGGCAGATGGCGGAGGTGGCGGCGATCTGGGAGCATTTGGTTAGTGCTGCCACGGAGTAAGTTTTAAGTTGGCGGCGAGGGGGAATTCTGATTCTCTCTCTGGCCGATGAAGATTGTGAACAGCCTGTTATGTAAATTGGTGCCCGGCTTGTTGCTTTTCTGCCTGATGAGCAGCCCGGCGTGGGCCCAAAATCGCGTGGGGACGGTGGACCTGCGCAAGATATTTGACAATTACTGGAAGACCAAGCAGGCCGATGCCGCCCTTAAGGACCGGGCGGCGGATATCGAGAAGGACCACAAGACGATGCTCGACGAATGGAAGAAGGCCAAGGACGAGTATCAAACGTTGCTGACCGCGGCCAATGACCAGACGCTCTCCCTCCAGGAACGGGACAGCCGCAAGAAAGAGGCCGAAGACAAGCTGAAGCAGATCAAAGACTCGGAGGACGCGATCACGCAGTATGAACGTCAGGCGCGCACCACGCTGGATGAGCAGAAGAAGCGGATGCGCGACAAGATCATCGAGGAAATCCGCACCACCGTCGAGGGCAAAGCGAGGTCCGCGGGTTACGCACTGGTGGTGGACACCGCGGCCGACAGCGTCAACGGCACTCCCATCGTGCTGTTCTCCAACAACGAGAACGACATAACCAAAGACGTGCTGGCCCAACTCAACGCCGGCGCACCCACCGACCTGCCCAAGGCAGACGACACGACCGCGACCGAGAAGGACGGAAAAAAGGCTAAGAAGTAAGGCGGCGGCTCAGGTCGGGTTCTCCCGCTGCACCCAGGAAGTGGCGTATTGGGTGAGCTGCGCGGAGTTCACGAGGTTGAGCTTCTGCTTAATCTGCTCGCGGTAGTATTCGATGGTCTTGATGCTCAGATGGAGAGCCTGCGCAATGTCCTTGGTCTTCTTCCACTGGCCGATGAGCTGAAAGACTTCCAATTCCCGGTCGCTGAGTCCTTTGACCGGGGACTGGCGGATCTCGGCGCCGCCGCGGACGTGCTGCTGGAGCATCCGGGCGGCGAGTTCATCGCTGACATAAATGTTCCCGGCCAGCACGCGGCGCAAAGCCGGCACCACTTTATCCAGGGCATCCCCTTTCATCAGGTAGCCGAGCGCCCCGGCGCGGAAAGCGATCTCAGCATAAATGGATTCATCGTGAGCGCTGACCACCAGCACCGGCAGCCCGGAATACTGGGCCTTAATGTTCCGCATCAACTCCAGCCCGCTGCTGTCCTTGAGTGAAATGTCGGCGATGACCAGATCGGGCTTCAGCTTGCCGATAGCGCTGAGGGCTTTGGAAGCGTCCTCTTCCTCGCCGCAAACCATCAGGTCACTGTGCTGACTAATGAGGTGCGCGATGCCGTAGCGCACGACCGCGTGATCGTCCACCAGGAGGATCCGCTTCCGGTTGTCCTTTATTTGAGTTTGTTTGGCCTGAGCCATGGTCATTCCCATCAGTTTGTGGCGGAGGCTTCGGCGTCGAGCGCCGATAACACCCTGAACAAAAAGCGATCCGCCCAAGGAAGCGCGTCCCGCACGGCCTGCGAGAGGTGCGGCAGCGTACAATCCTGCGGATCCAGCCGCAGGTTGCGCGCCAACCTGGCGCTTGAGAAATGGCAAAAGCAAAGGGCTGCCGGCCAGCCTGCCGGCTCACCGTGAGGCTGTCCCGCTTCAAGACAGGGAACGTCAGCCACTGGGACAATCCCGCTGCGCCTCACTTGACTGGCGGCGATCTGCCCATAGACTCTGTTTATGTCTTCTGAGGATCAACCGGATACCGCACGGTCGTCGTCAGGCTTTCCCGCATGAGAAAGCCCTCTGTTCTCGTCATTCTTCCTTACGGTCTTCATAGACCTCGTCGGGTTTGGGATTATCGTGCCCTTCATCCCGTCGTACAGCGAGCACTTCGGCGCCCACGGTTTTGTCATCGGCCTGATTTTCGCCGCCTACTCGGCGATGCAGTTCGTCTTCTCGCCGATCTGGGGCCGATTGTCCGACCGCTACGGTCGCCGCCCCATCCTGCTGCTGAGCACTGCCGGAGCGGCATTGTCTTATGTGCTGTTCGCGCGCGCCACGGGCCTGGCCAACCATGACACCGCGCTCTGGCTGATCGTGGCTTCGCGGCTGTTCGCCGGGATGTGCGGCGGCAATATCACCGTGGCTCAGGCCTACATTGCCGACATCACCGCCCCGGCCGATCGCTCGAAGCGGATGGGGCTGATTGGAATGGCATTCGGGCTGGGGTTCATTCTCGGGCCGTTCATCGGCGCGGAGAGTCTCCGTCACTTCGGCGATACGGGGCCCGGCTGGGTTGCGGCGGGACTGTGCGCGACGAATTTCGTCCTGGCGTTCTTCATTCTTACCGAGAGCCACCGTCCTGATTCGGCGCAGGCCGCGCCACGCCCTCACCTCGACCAGTGGCTGCATACGCTCAGCCAGCCCAAGGTGGGCTTCCTGGTCATCGCCTTCTTTTTCACCACCTTTTGCTTTAGCTGCTTTGAAAGCACGCTGCCGCTGCTGGTTGGGGCCAACTTCCACCTCGACTTCAAGCGCGATGCGACCTCGGCGAGCACCATCGGCTACCTGTTTGTCTATTGCGGTTTCATCGGCGCGCTGGTGCAGGGCGGGGCCATCGGGCGGCTCGTCAAGAAAATGGGGGAGCCGAAGCTCATTGCTCTGAGCCTCATCCTCACCGCGGCCAGCTTCGCCTGGCTGCCGTTCCTCAAAGGCTCGACGCATCTTTCCTGGAAAGTGCTCGTTCAACACGATGGCCTGCCCTGGGTATGGCTGCTGCTCGCGCTCGCGTTGTTGTCGGTCGGCACCAGTCTGACTCGACCGCCTCTGTTCGGCATGCTCTCGAACCTAACGCCCGCTCATGAACAAGGCGCCACCATCGGCGTCGCCCAGGGCAGCGGCAGCCTGGCGCGCATCTTCGGACCGATCTTCGCGACGGCGCTGCTGGCCTATTCTCCCCCCCTGCCCTATCTGATCTGCGCCGGGGTGTTGCTGGCCACGACCGGGTTCGTGGTCCAACGCTTGTGCCGGCCGAGCCAGCCGGCGATCTGACCTCTTATGAAGCGTCTGAGACGGTTTGGCTGCACCCTGGCCTGCCTCGCGCCGCTAGTTGCGCTCGCGGCTCCCGTCCGGTTCGAGGTCACGATCAGCCAACAGCTCACCGCTCCAGCCAGAGATGGCCGGCTGTTCCTCATCCTCGCCCGGACGAACAATCCCGAACCGCGCCTTACGCTGGGCCGCACCGGCCTTGATGCGCCCGAAGTCCTGGCGCACGACCTCAAAGCCGTTGTCCCGGGCGCACTCGCGGTGCTCGACCAGAGCGCCTTTGCTTTCCCGGTCACCAATATCGAGGCACTGCCGTCGGGCGACTATTTCGCGCAGGCCCTGTTCGATTCCAACACCGACCTGCGCTCGACGCGCGCGCCCGGCAACCTCTACAGCGAGCCGCAGGAGATCCGCTTTGACCCGGCGTCGGGCGGGACTTGGAAGCTGGAACTGACACAGCAGGTTCCGCCCGAGGAGTTGCCGGCTGACACGGAGGACGTCAAGTTCGTCAAGATCCAATCCAAGCTTTTGAGCGAGTTCTACGGGCGGCCGATCTTCCTGCGGGCGGGTGTGGTGCTGCCTCGCGATTACGCGCGCGAGCCGTCGCGGCGTTACCCGCTTTGGGTGCGCATCGGCGGGCTGAACGCCCGCTACACGAGCGTGCAGGGCCTGATGGGCAAGCAGTCCGAGTTCCGCAAGACGTGGCTGGCGGACGATACGCCGCGCTTGATCCTCCTCCAACTGGACGGCGCCGGTCCTAACGGCGACCCCTACTACGTCAACTCCGCGAACAACGGCCCTTTTGGAGACGCGCTCATCCGGGAACTCATCCCGCACATCGAGGCCACGTTCCGCACCATCGGCCAACCGCGCGCGCGCTTCCTCTCGGGCGTTTCGACCGGCGGCTGGGTCTGCCTGGGACTCCAGATCTTCTATCCGGACTTCTTCAACGGCGCCTGGGCCTTCTGTCCTGACCCGGTGGATTTCCGCGCGCTCGAACTCGTCAACATCTACCGCGACGGCAATGCCTACGTGAACCAATACGGCTATGAGCGCCCAAGCGCCCGCGACCCCTTCGGTGACGTGAAGCTCACCTTGCGCCGCGAGGTTGGCGTCGAGAACCTCCTGGGCTGCGGCAACAGTTACACGCTGTCGGGCCAGCAATGGGGCGATTGGAATGCGGTCTTCGGCCCTCGCGGCGCCGATGGCCAACCCGTCCCGCTGTGGGACCCGCAGACCGGCCAGATTAACCACGCCGTCGCGCAGCATTGGAAGCAGTACGACCTGCGCCTTGTGTTGGAAGGCAATTGGAAGACACTCGGTCCCAAGCTGCGCGGCAAACTCCACATCGCCGCCGGCGATGCCGACACCTACTTCCTCAACAACGCGGTCCACCTCCTGGACAAATCACTCGCCAAGGCCGACCCACCGTTTGTCGGCAGAATCGTCTATGGCCCCGGCCAGGGTCACGGCTGGAGGGATCTGTCGCTGCGCCAGATGCTCGAGGAAATGGCGGCGCGAAGTCGGTGAGCGAGTGCGGGGAAATACCCGCACCTTACACGAGTTTTCATTTGTCTCGGATATGGTCTGGATCAGGGCACAATTCCCCCTCACCCTACCCTCTCCCCAAGGAGAGGGAGCCCCGGACTGCATTGCTTGAAATGTCTGAGCGCTTCAGATCTGGTGATCGCGTGGCGGGGGTGTTCCCTCTCCTTGGGGAGAGTGTAGAGTGAGGGGGAACGGGCTTGGCAATCCACAGGACCTTTCAAGCCATGTCATACCACGTTGGCCCGATACCAATCCATCGCCAGATCGAGTCCAGCCTCGATGCCGTGGGTGGGGGCATAGCCAAGCAACTGCTGAGCTTTGGAGATGTCCGCCAGCGAATGCCGCACATCGCCGGGACGGAAATCCCGGTAAATGGGCTTCTGATCGGGCAGCTCGGCGCCCTTCGCGCGCAAGATGGCTTGCAGGAGGTAAAACAGTTCGTTGAGCGTCGTCCGCTGGCCGAGAGCGACGTTGTAGGCCTCGTTTACGGCCCCGGCATTGGTGGTGGTCGCGGCCAGCAGATTGGCCTGGACCACATTCAGGATGAAGCAGAAATCGCGGCTCGTCTCGCCGTCGCCATTGATATAGACCGGCTGGCGGCGGAGCAACGCCGCGATCCACAGCGGGATCACCGCGGCATACGCGCCTTCGGGATCCTGGCGCGGGCCGAACACGTTGAAATACCGCAGGCCAATGGACGGCAGCCCGTAAGCTTGCGCGAACGCAGTCGCATAGACCTCGTTGATGACCTTGGTCGCCGCGTAGGGTGAAAGCGGCCGGCCCAATTTCGCCTCAATCTTCGGCAGCCCGGGGTCGTCCCCATAGATCGAGCTGCTGGAGGCATAGACGAAGCGTTTGACCTGCGCATCGCGGGCGGCCAGCAGCATGTTCAGAAAGCCGGTGACGTTGCTGCGGTGGCTGCTCAGCGGTTCTTTGATGGAGAACGGCACCGACCCGAGCGCCCCCTGGTGCAGGACGAATACCACGCCCTTACAGGCCTGCTGGCAGGTGGCCAAATCGGCGATATCGCCCTCCTGGAAACGAAACCGCGCCCAGCGTTCGGGGCCGACCAGGGCCTGCACCTGGTCGAGGTTCTGCTTCTTGCCGGTCGAGAAGTCGTCCAGGCCGACGACCTGCTGGTTCAGCCGGAGCAGCGCTTCAAGCAGGTTCGAGCCAATGAAACCCGCGACGCCGGTCACCAGCCAGGTCTGGGGCCTGGCCTTAAGTTCCGTTTGTAATTGGTCGTAAGCAGACATTGTATCCTTTCAATTGAGCCCCCGCAGCATGCCGCATCTGGTGGGCGCGCAAAAGAAATATCTGCGCGGATCAATGAATCGGCAGGACTGCGGTGCCGGGTTGCGAACCCGGGCAGAGCGCTGTAGGCTCCGACTGACCACTTCCCGGCGTGCGCCGGGATTTTGTCTGAATCGGACGAACATGAGTACGGAATCTGCAGCGCAAGGGAACGTCAACCTGGCGCCAGACGCCACCTTGAGCAGCCGCTTGACCGCGCGCCTGGATCAGCTCCCCTGGGGCAGGTTCCACGTGGTAGTGATGGCGGCCCTGTCCTTGGGTTGGGCATTGGATGCGTTCGAGAGCACTATTATTGGCAGCGTGCTGGGGCAGATTTCCAAGGTTTGGAAGCTCTCGGCGACCCAAGGATCGGCTTTGGTCAGCTCCTGGGTATTGGGGATCTTTGTGGGAGCGGTCCTGTTCGGGCACTACTCGGACCGCACGGGCCGGAAGAAGATGTTCATCTTCACGCTGGTCTGGTATGCGGCGTTCAGCGTAATAACGGCCTTTTCCTGGAATTTCTTCGCGCTGCTCGCGTTCAGGTTCCTGGCGGCGCTCGGGGTGGGTGGCGAGTATTCGGCCGTCACAGCCGCCATGGTGGAGTTCATTCCGCAGAAGCATCGAGGAAAGGCCAGCGCGTTGATCCTGGCGGCGGCTTCGCTGGGCTCGATTTTGTCCTCGTTGTTCGCCGGCTACTTCTTGAACCACTTTTCCGCCGATGTGGGATGGCGCCTGGGCTTCGGTGCCGGAGCGGTGTTGGCGGTAGCAGGAGTATGGGTTCGTTACGCGATCCCGGAGTCCCCGCGCTGGCTCGTTGCCCACGGCCGAGTTCGCGAAGCCGACCAGATTGTCCGCGCCATCGAGAAATCCCTGGCGGCGGGTACCGGGCAAATCGGGGCGATCCGTGAGAATCCCCAACCGGCGGCCAGGCTTGCCACCGAGCCGGTGGCCGAGCAGCACAGTTTTGGGCGTGGGGTGAAGGAATTGGTTTCCCGGTACCTGGGCCGGCTCTCGCTCGCGTGCTCTCTGAACTTCGCCCAAGCCTCGGTGCTGTATGGGATGCTGGCAACGCTGAGCCTGATCATCTTGCCGACGGTAAAAGTCCCGGCCGAGCGGATGCCCTTCTTCTATTTCGTGGGCAATCTTGCGGCCCTGGGAGGCGGGCTGCTGGCGGCCTTGCTCATAGACACCTGGGGGCGCAAGGGAACGGTGCTACTGGGCTTTACTGGGACCACGTTTGGGGTGTTCTGTTTGTGCTTCGCCGGGACGCCCCACAGCGTGCTGTGGGCTTATTCCCTGGTGATGTTCAGCGTCGTCGGGGCGACCAACGCCGCCTATGTTGTGACCTCGGAGATCCTTCCGGTGAGTAATCGGGCCACAGGATTGGGTTTTTCGGTGGCGGCGGGCCGGATAGGAGCCTTCGGGGCCCCCATTCTGCTCTCCTTGATTTATGAGTACACGCACAAGCCGGGTTCGGCGTTGCTGGCTTTAGCCGTCTTGAGTCTTCCTGGCCCCATAGCGGCCTTGGTTTGGTGCTTCAAAGGGACCGAGGGCATGAATCGCCCGCTGGACGAGACTTCCCGCGCGGGCGGGGAGGTGCCGCCGCCCCGAGACATTCCTGAGATTCCTTCAGCCACGTCTCCCTGAGGGGTGCGTGAGGCCGCTGACCCTCGCGAGGGAGCCCCGGCATAGGGACGTAACGACCCGTTAACAGGGTTGCTGCTTAGTGAGCTGAGTTGAGCGCCTTCTTGACGGCGGCGATGACTTTTCGCTGGGCCGAAAGGGGGCTGCCGGGAATTCGCGCGCCGGCGGCGGCGGGGTGGCCGCCTCCACCGAACCGCGCCGCGATTTCGCTCACATTCACCTTGTCGCTCTTCGAGCGCAGGCTGACTCGGGTCAACGCCGGCTCCACTTCTTCGAACACGCAGGCGACCACGACAGGGGCGATAGCACGGATGTGATCAATCAGGCCTTCGGAGTCGCTCTTATCGGCGCCGGTGCGGGCAAAGTCGGCCTGCTTGAGCCAGAAGTAAGCGATTTGGTCACGGTGTGTCAGGCGGAAGCGGGTGTAGAGGTGCCGGAGCAGCCGGGCGCGGCAGAGCGGGTAGGACTGATAGACCTCGTCGCAAATCCGGGCGAGGTTGGCGCCGCGGCGGACGAGTTCGCCGGCGACATGATAGGTGCCGGGACGAGTGCTGGGATATTGAAAGGAGCCGGTGTCGGTCGAGACGGCGGTGAACAGGCAGTCGGCAATTGGTTTAGTGATCGGCCACCGGGCGATCTTGAGCAACTGGAAGATGAGTTCACCGGTTGACGGCTCATGCGCCGAGACCCAGTTCAAGTCGGCGAAACGGGTGTTGCTCTCATGGTGGTCAATGTTGATAAAGACTTTGCGCTGGGTGATACAGCGCCCCACCGAGCCGAGGCGGTCAAGCGTGGCGGCGTCGGTGGCGATCACGCAGTCGAATTTCAGGCCGCGCCGCGGCTTGCGGAAGAGGTGGTCGGGATCGAGGAACTCGTATTTCTGCGGGATGCGGTCCTCGTTCCAGCAGGTCACCTGCTTGCCTTCGTTGCGCAAGGCCAGGGCGAGGCCCAGTTGCGACCCCACACAATCCCCATCCGGGCGGATGTGGCCGACGATGCAGAAGGTCCGGCTCTCGCGGAGGGCCGCGATGATGCGGTCAATGATTTTGGGGTGGGGCGTCATACGAAGCAGGGCCAATTCACGAAAGGGGCGGGGACGGCCTCGTCCCCCCCTCTGGCTGCTGAGTTGGGCCGTATCACGGGGACGAGGCCGTCCCCGCCCCTTTCATGAATTGGCCCTGCCTGCAAAGGATGCAACGTGGAATCGCAGCGCAGGCAACGGAGCGCGGACATTCCTGTCCGCGTGTTCCCTCCGGCCGCCGTGCGGACAGGAATGTCCGCGCTCCGAGGGTGCGGCTGTGGCCGCGCTGGGGGCAAGGAACCCCGGCTCATGGAACTATTCATCCACATCAGCCGGCTGCGTCTTTTCGAGTTCCTCGATAATGCCAAGGACCCGGTTGCCGCGCGCGACAGAGTCGTCCATGAGGAACTTGAGCCGCGGGGTGTATTTCAGGACGACGGCGCGACCCAGCAGGCCCTGGATGCGCTTACGGTGGCGCTCCAGCAAGGTAAAGCCCCGCTTCTGCTGGGCTTCGTCGCCCAGAATACTCACGAACACCGCGGCGGAATGCAAATCGCCGGCTACGTCCACGTCGTTGACCGTGATCAGGCCGGCCTGGCTGACCGGGAATTCGCGACGGATGACTTCGCCAATCTCACGCTTCAATAGTTCGCGCACGCGCTGGAGTCGGAGAGAAGGCATGGGGATGAGGTTACAGCTTCTGCGCCACCTTCTCGACGGAGTAGCACTCGATATTGTCCCCGATCTGGAACTCGCTGAAGCCCTCGATGCGAATGCCGCATTCCATGCCGGCGCGCACCTCGTTGACTTCGTCCTGGAAGCGGCGCAGCGAGTGGGTGATGCCTTCGTAAATGATTTCCTTGCGACGGCGCACGCGGACCTTGCCCTTGACGATTCGGCCGCTGGTGACCATGCAGCCGGCGACGGGGGCGCCTTTGGACAATTCGAAGACCTTGCGCACCTCCGCCACGCCAACGGTGATGTCCTTCATCAGCGGTTCGAGCAAACCGGCCATGCCTTCTTTGACCTGGTCAATCAGCTCGTAAATAATCGCATAGAGCTTGATTTGCACCCCCTCGTGCTTGGCCTTGTCGGCGACGCCGCTGTCCACGCGCGTATGGAACCCCAGGATGACCGCATGCGAGGCGGAAGCGAGTGAAACGTCGGATTCTGTGATGGTACCCACGGCGCTATGGATGACGTCCAGGGACACCTTCTCCGATTCGATCTTCTTGAGGGCGTCCACGATGGCTTCCACGGAGCCCTGGGTATCGGCCTTGACGACGAGCTTCAGGACCTTGCCGGTGGAGGAGGCGAGCTGGTCGAACAGATTCTCCAGGGTCACCTTGGGGCGGGCGAGTTCCTGGCCCAGCGCCTTGGCCTCCTGGCCACGCTGCTCGGCAAGGTCGCGCGCGGCCCGCTCGTCCTCGACCACGTTGAACTCGAGGCCCGCTTCCGGGACACCATTCAAGCCGAGAACCTTCACCGCGACCGAAGGGCCGGCTTCCTTCTGGCGCTTGCCTTCTTCGTTGATCAGGGCCCGCACGCGGCCGTAATACTGGCCGCAGATGATCACATCGCTGACGCGCAGGGTGCCTTTGCGCACCAGCACGGTGGCCGTGGGGCCGCCCGGTTCGAGGCCGGATTCGATCACATTGCCTTTGGCGCGGCGCTCCGGGTTAGCTTTGAGCTCCAGCAGGTCGGCCTGAAGCAGGATCATTTCGATCAGTTTGTCCACGCCTTGCTTGGTCAGCGCGGACACGTCCACGAAAATGGTGTCGCCGCCCCAATCGTCGGGGACCAACCCTCGGTCCTGCAATTGCTGGCGCACTTTGAGGGAGTTGGCGTTCGGATGGTCCATTTTGTTGACGGCGACCAGGACCGGCACCTTGGCGGCGCGGGCGTGGTTGAGCGCCTCGACGGTCTGGGGCATGACGCCGTCATTGGCGGCGACGACCAGGACAACGATGTCGGTGACGTTGGCGCCGCGCGCGCGCATGGAGCTGAAGGCGGCATGGCCGGGGGTATCGAGGAAGGTGATCTGCGCCAACTCCTTCTTACGCTCGGGGTGCGGGAAGGAAATGGTGTAGGCCCCGATATGCTGGGTAATGCCGCCAGCCTCGCCGGCCACGACATTGGACTTGCGGATCACATCGAGCAGAGAAGTCTTGCCGTGGTCAACGTGGCCCATGATTGTCACGACCGGCGCGCGCGGGCGCAGCTCCTCGGCCTTGTCTTCCGAGTCCAACTCGAGGGGCTTGGTGGTCGTATGGACGAGTCCGCTGCCGCGCTCGCGTTTCTCAACTTCGAACCGGAAACCGTATTTGGCGCAGATTCTCTGCGCCACTTTTTCGTCAATGGCCTGGTTGACGCTGGCAAAGACGCCAGATTCCATCAGGTCGGCAATGATCTTGAAGGGCTTTTGTTTGAGCTGCTCAGCCAGGTCGCGAACGACAATCGGCGGCTTGATGGAAATGACCTGGGCATCGGCAGGCAGCAGGATCTTGGGTGCGGCAGCCCCCGTGTCGGGGGACTTGGCCGCGCCAGCGCCCTTTTGGTGAGCGCCCTTGGCCCCGGGCATAGCGGGACTCGCTGGCGCACCGACGCCGCGCACACCCCGAATGTCGCCTCGCCGATTAAAGTCGGGTTTTCGCTGGTCCTGCCCTCGCCCGAGCGCTCTGCCCGCGCCGGATCTTTCGCCGGCTCTGCCTCCCGGTCGAGGTGGCAATTGAATAAATCCAACCTTATCTCCCACCTTGGGGCGAGGCGGCGCAGGGGGAGGCGGAGGCGGCGACGGAGGAGGCGGCGGCACGGCAGGCGCCTCGGCGACAGGCTCCGGCATAGTCTCCGGCGGCGGCGGCTCGCTGACGGGTGCCTCCACGGGCGGGGGCACGACCTGGACCTCGGGCGGCGGGGGTTCCGCGACGGGCGCGGCGGGTGGTGCAGGCACAGCGGGCGCGGGGGGTTCAACCGGGGCCGAAGCGGGCGGCGCGGTGACTTCGGGCTCTTGCACCGTCTCGACCTCCGGAGCTGGCGGGGCCGGGGGAGCGGCCGTCTCTTGCTCCGGGGGAGGTGCCGACGGGGGAGGCGGGGGAGGCGGAGGAGCGGGCGGAGCGAGGAGTTCCGGGTGCTCTTTGAGAATCTCTAGTTCGAGATATTCGGCGGTAATTTTATCCAGCGAGCTGGAAGCAACCCGGGCGGCGGCGAGGCCTAACTCCTTCGCCTTGGCGAGAACCTGTTTGTTCTCCATGCCGAGCTTCTTTGAAATGTCGTATATCCGAACGGGCATATTTCGCTATTGCTTCAGGGCCTGTTTGCCACACAGCCTTCATAGGCTTTAATCTTAATAGACAGCAGCTTCCAACACCAGCACCATCCTCAACCGGAAATGGGCGTCTCGCCGACTTTGAGCGTGCGCCGGGCCGCTTCAGCGCGCGCTGCTTCCATAATGGCGGCCGCTTGATCGCCCAGTTGGGGAATCCCGGCCAAATCGCTCTCATCCGCCTGCAGTAAATCTTCCAGCCGCGTCAGGCCGTGATGCACCAGCACGTCGGCCTGCTCCTGGGAGATCCCCTCGATGGCGGCCAGCAATCCCACAGCTTCGGCGACTTTCTCCTCAAAACCCTTGGTCACAACCACTTCCGGCTCGATATCCACCTGCCAGCCGGTCAGTTTGGAGGTCAGCCGCGCGTTTTGGCCCCGCTTGCCAATGGCCAGGGAGAGCTGGTCCTCGCTGACGGTGATCCTAACGCGCTTGCGGTCTTCATCAATCTGAAAGGCCTTCAGCTTGGCCGGAGCCAACGCATTGGTCATGAAATTCTTGATGTTTGTGTCCCAGCGGATGATGTCCACCTTTTCGTTGTTCAACTCGCGCACGATGTTCTTAACCCGCTGGCCGCGCAAGCCGACGCAGGCGCCCACCGGATCCACTTTTTCGTCGCGGGTCCAGACCGCCAGCTTGGTCCGGAAGCCCGGTTCGCGGGCGATGCCCTTGACTTCAATGGTGCCATCGTTGATCTCCGACACCTCGAGCTGAAACAGCTTAATGACGAAGCGCGGGTCGGAACGGGACAGAATGATTTCCGGACCATGCGGGCCTTCCTCGACTGCCTTGACGTAGCAACGCAGCCGCTCGCCCACCTGGTACTCCTCCGTCGGGACGCGTTCGCGGTTGGGCAGCAGGGCCTCATATTTGCCCAAATCCACCAGGACGTCCGACCGGTCAAAGCGCCGAACAGTCCCACTGATGATGTCGCCCACCCGGTCCTTGAACTCCGTGAAGATGAGCTGCTTCTCGGCGCGACGGATGTGTTGCATCAGGGCCTGTTTGGCGTATTGCGCGGCAATCCGGCCAAAGCCGACGGGAGTGACTTCCACCTCGACCTCTTCGCCCACCTGGGCTTCTGCCTTGATTCGCCGGGCATCAAACACCCCGATCTGGTCATGCTTGGAGATCACTTTTTCCGAAACAATCAGCTTGGCAAAGGCACGGATGTCCCCACTCTTCTGGTCAATTATTACACGCAATTCGCGCGCCGGGCCTACCGCCTTCTTGGCGGCGGACAACAGCGCTTCTTGGACGGCGGCGGCCAGGACATCGCGATTGATGCCCTTTTCCCGTTCCCAGAATTCCAGGACTGCTAAAAAGTCGGCGTTCATAAATCTTCAACGGCACTCCCCTCAGGGGAACAAAAAAGTCGGCAGATTAAGGTCTTCCGACTTTCGCGCGCTGGCAAACCAGCAATCTGTACCGTTCTAGTGAAAAAACTATCGGTTTAGCTAAAAGCAGTCAAGCTCGGATTCGGCTGCGCCCGGGAATTATTCCGGGAACAGTTGCATCTTACTGGCGTACGGCCATTTGCGCGAATTCTTTTGCAATCCGCTAACGCATCTTCCAAGCTGGCGGTATGACCGAACCGCTCGCGCTCGTGCTGTATGAGAAGTTGCTGCCTGGCAGCCAACTTGTCAACCGGCTGCAGGACCTGAACTACCGCGTTCAGACGATCGCCGACGCGGGCGAACTGGTTGAATGCGCCGAAGCGACCAAACCCATGCTGGTACTGGCGGATCTAGTATCCAAACGGAGTGATGTTTGTGCCGCGCTCGCCCGGCTGAAGCAAACCCCGACGACTCGGCACCTGCCGGTGATTGCCTTTAGCGGCGAAAACACGCTCGAACTGCAAGCGGCGGCCAAGGCGGCGGGCGTGACACTTATTGTCAGCGACACCGCAGTCCTGACCCACCTGCCCCAGTTTCTCGATCAGGCACTGCAGGTGGAATAGGGCAGGCGCAGCTTCGGGGCACAGCCGACACGGCGGCTGACAAGCTGTGACGTAAAGGTTTGGAGCCGTAAGGAGTTATCACATTTTTCTGGCTGGCCTGTTGGGGCTGTGCTGAACTGGGGGCATGTCGGTTCACCTTTTGACGCATTTTGCGTTCACTAAAATGCGGTAACCTCTGACCTGTAAAGGATTTAGGCCCTGTTTTGGACTTTATATGTAGCCATACAACGTAATAGTATAGTTTGACATGCGTGTGTATGTGTAGTACAGTGTAGCCATCATGAAGCCGCTCCGTCCTATCCATCTCGAAATCCAGACCCACCGCCTCAACCCCGTGGGCATCCTCCGCTCCTCTTTCCGCCAAGCGGGCAAAGTCATGCACTCCAACCATGGTCGCCTCACCGGCCTGAACCTGGAACAACTCAAACTCATCCAAGCCGCCTTCGCCGGGCACGCTCTGCCCAAGGGCCACCCCGACGCGCTTCAAATCCTTCAGTCCCGCGAATACGGTGCCAGTCGGGCCGTGCTCCAATTGGCCAAAGAACTCGAACTGGACCGGGCGCTTTATTCCCGGCCAGAACCTTGGGTCAAAGACGTGCTGGCTATGATTGCCGGACGCCTCATCTATCAGGGCAGCAAGCTCTTTCTGTCCCACCAGGGCCCCAACACCACTCTCTGGGAGCAATGCGGGGTCCAAGGACCGGTGAACGTCCAGACCCATTGCTATGAACCGATGGACCGCTTGCTCCAGCGCCAGGTGGGCATCCAAAAGGCCTTGGCTGGCAAACATCTCCAAGAGGGCCGGTTGGTGCTCTACGATATTACCAGCAGCTACTTCGAGGGCCAATATGCGGACAGTCAGATCGTGGCCTTTGGCTACAATCGCGACGGCAAGCGCCAGCATGAACAAATGGTCATCGGCTTGATCTGTAACCAGGACGGCTGCCCCGTGGGGGTAGAGGTCTTTGCGGGCAACACCCAGGACGCCAGCACCGTGCCCGACAAGATCCGCGAGGTCCAGCAACGCTATGGGATCAAGAAGCTCATTTTCGTCGGGGACCGGGGCATGGTCACGCAAGCCAACTACGAGAAGGTCAAGGACTGGGAAGGACTGTGGACCATCAGCGCGCTGACGCACCAGCAAATCCTCGACCTGTTGGAACGGAAACTGATCACGCCCGAGCTCTTTGATGAACGCAAGGTGGTGGAGGTGATTGATCCGGATAACCCCAAACTGCGCTACTGTCTATGCCGCAATCCCGAGACCAAGGCGCGGGAAGGCGCCACTCGCCAGCGACTGCTGGAGTTGACCCAAAGCGGACTGGAGAAGATCGCCAGGTCCAAACGTAAGGCCGACGCCGCCCAGCTCGGAGCACGGGTGGGTAAACTCCTGGCCAAGTACAAAATGGGCAAGTTCGTGACCTGGCAAGTCAAGCGTCGCAAGCTGCTCTGGAGCGTGGACCAGGAGAAAGTCAAAGCCGAAGAGATCTGGGATGGCTGCTACGTGGTGCGCAGCGACGTGCCCAAGGCGGAGCTGGCGGCAGCCCAGACGGTGGCCGGCTACAAGAAACTAGCGCTGGTCGAGCAGGCGTTTCGGCAGATCAAGACCGTGCAATTGGAAGTGCGTCCGGTCTACCACAAGCTGGATCGGCGCATCCGCAGTCATGTGTTCTTGTGTATGCTGGCCTATTACCTGCAGTGGCACATCAAAGAGCGCCTGGCTCCTTTGTTCGCGCAGGACGGGACCCAGAAGCATCGGCGCTGGAGCTTCGCCAACGTGTTGGAGCGCCTCAAGACCATCCGGCAGGAGCGAGCTAAACTCAACGGCATTGAATTCGACCAAGTCACCGTTCCGGAAGCAGATCAACAAAGAATCCTCCAATTGCTCAAAGTGAATCTGTAGCCATTATTGTGAAATCCAAAAACGGCGTTATCCACTTCGCCGTCAGAGGGTTAGTGCGCTTCAGACCCAAACAAAATGCGCCTTAGGGAGAGGGAGAAACCTCGCCAGCACGTCCGCGAGCCTGGCGCGCCAGGGATTTGGGAGAGACGGAGTGCGTGGCTCCCTCTCCCTTAGGGAGAGGGCCGGGGTGAGGGGGAACGGGCCCGGCCAGTCCAAGCAGCCTCCGAGACCGGCGGGCATCCAAATACGTACAGGGCGAGTTGGCCACACTCCATAGGCCCCAAGCGGCAGGCCGCCTGGAAACACCCTGAGACTTGCGAACACGCCCTACTCACTTCCCCGCCGTAAGCTCTGGGGAGAGGTCCCGCAGGACGATCTCCGAGCCGGTCGGGGCGGCCTTCTCGTACACCACCCAGTAACGGCCTTTAGGATCGGTCTGAGCCTGGGGGAACAGCACATCGCTCTTTTCGGTGATCATCGTTCCATTGCCGGGCAGGCCTTCCTCGACCAGGATGACTTTGCCTTGCCAGGGTTGATCGCCGCGGCGCAGGGACCAGGCCAATAGCAGGCGCTTGTCGCCGGCAGGGGACAGTTCAGGCGTCGAGGAGGTCTCGCCCTCCGTGCCGAACAACGCCCCCGCCTTGAACGTGTTACTCGCCCCGTCGAGCCGCGCCAACCGGATGCAGCGGTGCGGCTCCGAGCAATCCCACGCACACCAAAGCGTGCCCTCACTGTCCAGCGCAACGGACGGAAACAGGTCTATCGCCCAGCGGTAGCGGCCGGTCTCGCCAACGAGCATCGGCGGCGAAACCTCATTGCTGGCCACGCGCGCGGCGAAGATGGTCGGCTGCCCGGCCTGGACCGGCCGCTTGTAAAGCTGCGGATGGTAGTCAAAGCTCCACACCACCCAGTTGGTCCCGCGCCGGTCAATCACAGGGTCGGGATCAGTGTGGTCCTCCACCTCGGGTTGGTGCGGGCTGACCTCCTGCTCAGGCTCCCAGGCGTGCTGGGCCGGGTCGTAGCGCCGCGCGAATATGTTCCGGTCTCGGGAAACCCCGTTCATTTTCGCCCATTGATAATAGGTGACCAGGAGCGCGCCGTCCGGGCCGGCGGTGATCTTCGGGGCCATTGCGTCATCGTCGCTGTACGTGAGCCGTTCTGTGGCCGGTTCCTTTCCCTCCTGACGGCACTGGGCAAAGATGTCGTAATGGATGCCGGTGTGCGCGCACCACGCGACCCACAGGGCCCCCGCGCTGTCCACTACGCAATCGGCCGCATAGCTCTCCACGCCCGGAGGGCTGACCTCCTCCTCACTCACCTGCTTGCCCTGTTGATTGTAACGGCGCAGATAGACGGAGTTCGTGCCTCCGCGGTTGGAGTAAAACACGACCAGCGGATTGCCCGCGGCATTAAAAGCCAGCCTCGGCGAGCGGTCGCGACGCGCGCCGCGCGCGGCCAGCACGCCTGCGGGATACGCGACGCCGTTGCTCGCTACGGCCGTTTTCGTATCCGAGGGCTTCGCCTTCAACAGCCCATTCAGGCAACTGCGGACGCCGTAGAGTTCGCGGTCGGGATCAAAGCCGTGGAACCGGATAATCCCCTCGGCATCAATCACCACAAACGTGGGCCAACTCCCCGCATCGTAGGCCCGGCTGACGGAGTAATCCGTATCCAGCCCCATCATGCGCGGGCTGCGATAATGGCATTGGTAATCCAGCGCCGCCCGCGCGTTCTCGCCGCACGGCACTTCCAGGTAATACACGCCGGAGGGCGAGAAGTCCCGAATCACGCGGTGGACCGCCTTGGCCCACGATTGGCAACCCCCTCACCACGAACTGCCGAACTGCATCACCAGGATATGGCCCTTGAATTGATCCAGGGAGTAACTCTCGTCGTAGATGCCCTTGAGCTGGAAGTTCGGGGCCGGCTTCCCCACTAAAGCGCTCTGCCGGGACATGGCCTGACTGGGGAGTGCATAGGCGCAGCAACCGAGCAATGCAGCCGTCAACAGGGCGTAAGCCCGCCTGCGGGGCCGGAGCCTGTCCCTGGCGCTGGCGAACTCCAGCTTCTCCCGACATGCCCCAGTCCGTTGGAGACTCCACTTCGGCGCGGCGAAGGCCCGCCAACCCTGACCGAACACATCCGCCTTCATGTGGGCGATTTGACCTCACCCGGCTTTGTGAGTCAACCGGAAAAGCGGCTGGGGCCACCTGGCGGGTGCGCTTTCCTAATGCCGCGCTTTGACCCAGAAGCATCGCCACGCCATAGGAGCGCAGCCTTCAGGCTGCAGAAGCTCGGGACACCCTGCGGCGCCGCTTTATTTCAAGGCTCGCCTGGAATTTCCACGCTTCTGCAGCCTGAAGGCTGCGCTCCTGCGCCCGGCTCGCAAGAGGCCATATACACTAGCGATACGCCTTAGCTACGCTAGGCGTACACCATCTGTACACCGATCTGTACACCATGCGTACACCATCCGTACACCATCTATACTCCAGTGTAGCGCCAGACAATCAGGCTCGTAACGGGCTGTACGGACGCTCGAAGTGCCGTAACCGCGGGATGCGGTCTCAGCCCGTGCTCTTCATGCCAAAGGCGATGCCGTGAACCGTGAGCGCCAGCAGGCGGCGCAGCGTTTCGGTGCGGCGCGCCGGGTTCGCCTGGCGCCAGTGGGCAAGGAAGCGGATTTGCAGGCTGTTCAGCGGGTCCACGTACGGGTTGCGGCGCTGGATGGATTGGGCGAGGACACGCTGGCTTTCCAGCAACTCCCGCCGCTGGTTGACCTTCAAAACCATCTCGACCGAGCGGTCGTACTCGCGCTGGATCAGGCCGAACACTTTGTCGCGCACAGACCGCGAGCGGACGAGGCGGGCATATTGCGCCGCGATGCCAAGCTCAGTTTTAGCCAGGGACACTTCCGCGTTCTCTAGCAGCGTATGGAAGAACGGCCAGTGCTGATACATCTCGCGCAGCCTCGTCAGGCCACCAAGCTCCTGCCGTTGAAACTCCTCCAGGGCATGGCCGACACCATACCAGGCGGAAAGGAGGTGCCGCGACTGGGTCCAGGCAAACACCCACGGGATGGCCCGGAGCTGGCGGATGTCGGTGGTCTGCTGGCGGCGCGCCGGCCTGGAGCCCAGCCGCAAGTGCTCAATCAGGTCAATCGGTGTGGCCTGCCAGAAGTATTCGGCAAACTCGGGGGTGTGATAGACCAACTGCTGGTAAGCCTCCATGGACAGCCGCGCGAGCCGATTCATAGATTCCTCCCAACGCGAAAGCCGGGCGGCGACAGGCTCGGCGGTAGGAAGGCAATGAACGGCGATGACGGCGGAAGTGAGTTGCTCCAGATTGCGCTGCGCGATGGCGGGGTTGGAATACTTCAGCGAAATAACCTCCCCCTGCTCGGTAATGCGTATCCGTCCGTCCGGCGCGGCGTGCGGTTGGGCGCGCAGGCTGCGATGACTGGCGCCCCCGCCCCGGTCAATCGTGCCGCCTTTGCCGTGGAACAACCGCAGCTTGATACCGCGCTCGCGGGCAACGCGCGACATCTCCTTTTGCGCCCGGTAGAGAAACCAGTTCGCCGCCAGGTAGCCGCCGTCCTTGTTCGAGTCGGAGTAGCCGACCATAACTTCCTGCACGTCTCCCCGCCTTCTGAGATGGGCGCGATAACGCGGCGCTGACCACAACTCCCCGAGGATACCCGCCGCCCCCTCCAAATCGTGGATGGTCTCGAACAGCGGCACGTAGTCCACCTCGGTCACCCGGGCGCGCTCGCCAAGGCGGAACAGGCGCAGCAGGTCCCCGGCGCTGCGCGTCATGCTGAGAATGAACCGCCGGGCGGCCAACAGCCCGTGTTCCTTCTGGATGGCCCGCAGGGCGCGGAACTCGGCCAGCAGCTCCGCCGGGGCGGAATCCAGCTTGCCGCTATGGTCGCGAAAATCCAGTTCGGCCAGGTGCAGCCCGAAGGTCCGAACCTGCGCCAGCAGCCGCTGCAACCGCCCGTGCGCTGCGCGGTGGGCGTTTTGCCGCAGCAGACCCTGCTGGACCGTCTCCAGCGTCCCCGTGAGGTCGCTCAACGTCGCCTTGCCCGCCCGCAGGTGCCCGCGGAGCTGAGCCAGCTTGACGCGCAGGCCCTCGTATGGCTGAAACAAGTGGATGGAGTTGCCGGGTTCGGACAGCGGGGTTCGTGACGGAGGCTCACTGGCGTGGGTAATCTCGCGCACCAACCGCGCGCATTGCCGCTCGTAATAATCCATCGCGACGCACCCATGCCAATCCGCCGCCTGCCGGCTGATCTCCGGCGTGACGAAAGGATTGCCATCGCGGTCACCACCCACCCAACTGGCGAAGGTGAGGAACTGCCGCCGGCGCTTGACCCCAGGGTAACGCGCCGCCAGCTCGGCATCAAAGGCAGCGTAGAAATCCGCCGCCGCCTCGAAGATGGTGCGCTCGAAATAGAATACTACGTTAGCGACCTCCTGGATCGGCCCGACGGCGCGCTCGCGCACCTCCTCGGTCTGCCAGAGGGCCTCGATCACTTCATCCGGATCGGCCCAGTGCTCCGCGAGCCGCCAGATTTGCGTCATGGTCGCCCGGCGTTTGGCCTCGGTCGGATGGGCCGTGAGCACCGGCTGAATCTCCAGTTGGTCGAGGCAGCGCTGGACCTTTTTGGCGGGCACGCCGGCCTGATGGAGCCGGCGAAAAAGGCGGCGCAGGGACATCGCGGGCGCGGGAGTGGTCTGAAGATGGCGAATCCGGGCGCGCTCCTCGCATAGGTTGACGAGCTGGAAGAACAAGCTCAGCGCATGGGTGATCTGGTAGGCCTCGGTGACGCTGAGCTGGTTGATGAGCGTGCGCTGGGCCTTCAGGGCGGCGCCGCGGTCGCGGCTCTGGCGCGCCGCAGCCGCCAGCCGCCGTATCCGGTCAAGGTGCTGCAATACCCTCGGCCCTGCCTGCTCGCGGATGATCGCATCCAAACGGCCAGTCAGGTGCTTGATCTCTTCGGCAAGAATCTCGCTCAAAGTCGCCCTAAGATAGGGTGAGTCCCTGAAAGAGCAAGCCGGTGGACCCGGCTTTCAGATCAGAACCGGTACCTGCAGGCTGGTATAAACCAGGTGGGCGTTGAAGTCCTGGTTGCCGCCGGAAAGCTCGTCGTGGTAATGGGAGAAGCCGTACTTCAGGTTCCAGCGCAGGTTTTGGGTGATCCGACGAGTGAGCGTAGCGGTGATGCCGTGCTGCTGAGCGCCGGCCCCGTAAGGCACACCGTTCAGCGAGATGTCCTGGTAGTTGTCAGATTGGTAATAGAAATAGCTCACCTTGAGATCCGTCTTGTCGTCCAGAACCAGGCCGGTGGAAAAGTTGACGGTCCAGTAGTTGTTCTCCGCCTCGAGGATGGCCGCGGTGGCATCGGAAGCGGGGGTCTTCGTGGTGCTCAAGACATAGTTGAAGCCGCCCGAGAGGTAGAGCCGGGACCACGGCGTCCAGGTGACATCCTGCGCGAGAATGTGACTGGTCATCTTCGAGGAGCCGGCCTCCGTCAGACCTGAGGTGGGATCCGGGGTGGTATGGATCGTAGAATACTGGAACTCATAGCGGCTGACGGCGCTGATGTTCATCCGAGGCCGGACGGTCATCCGGAAGTTCCCGTCATAGGTATCAAAGCTCTGCAATACCAGGAAGCCGGGATAGGTGGTGGTATTCGGGTTGCCGTCCACGGTGTTGTTGTAATTGTACTTGTCGCGCTTGTAGTAGCCGCCGGCGTCGAACGTGAGGCGGGCCAATGGGTACCACCTGGCCCCGGCGCTGTACTTCTGAAAGAAACGGTCCTGGTCGGAATGGTAGTTACCCGCCGGCTGGGGTATCCCGTTATACGGCGGGATCGGAACCAGCCCGCCCCGCTGGTAGAGATTCCCGTTACCCTCCGACAACTCACCCCGGGCGTAGAACACCCAGTTGGTGATGCCGTTATAGCTCAAGTCCAACCGCTCCCGCACGTCCAGATCGCTCTGGTCGCTGCCGCCGTCGAAAGCCAAGGGCGCGGCGGTTCCAACCGTTTCCATGCCGGTGGCGCTGGCATCAGTGTCTTCCTTCTGAACCCGCACGGAGGGCACGATAGAAAGATGCGGCACCGGCTGGTAGAACAGATTCAGGTTCCCGACGTATTCATGCAGATGCGACCCGCCGTTTAAATTGTAGTAACCATAGCTGGCAAGGGGGTTCGGCAGGTAACCGACATCAAACGCATTGCCATAAACGCGGCTGCCCGACCAATCATTGTCCAAGTCGGAATACGCCAGACCGGAGGAGATCATCAGGTTCTTCTTGATCCAGGACTCACTGAAGGAGTGGACATTGAAAAGGTCGTAGGTCGTGCCCTGCCGGTTGGTAATCTTCTGTTCCGTCGGTTCGCCGGGGTACTGGTCAATCTTCAGGGCATCATCCAGCTTGCCGGTCTCGTAACGCAGGCCGAGGCCGAGGTCGGTCGCCTTGATGTGGTGGGTAGCGTCGAGTTCGAAAAGGTCGCTGTGCTCATTAATATCGTAGAACGAAGGAGCAAGTCCCCGCACGAAAGGTGTGCTGCCGGTGGGATGTGTGCCTCCCCAACTGGTGGAACTCTTGTCGCCCTCCCGGTAGGTGCGGGTGTACTTGAAGGTGATCTTCGGTACCTTATCCATCCTCAGGCCCGCCTCGAATGAAATCTGCCCCCGGTCCAGTGCCAGCGCGTCGCCTTGCATCCCGTAATAGGTGCCCGTGGGCGGGAAGAAGCCGCCATCACCGTTGTACCATGTGCGGAACTGGTCGTAGGAGAAGCGGACGTATCCGAGGCCGTCCTTGCTCACGCCGATCCGCGCCTTGTAGTCGTTCTCATCCACCATGGCCCGTCCGTCCAAGGTGAGCGTGGTGGCTTTGGCAATGTCCTTCTTGAAATGAAAATCCTCCAAGCCGCCGAACGCGCCGCCGCGGGCTTGCGATTGCTGCTGGAACTGGGACTTGTTCCCGCCCGTGATGAAGCCGCCCCCGCCGAACTCAATCCAGTTGCTGTAAGAGTTGGTACCCCCTTCAAACATCTGCTCCGGCGTGATGGGAGCCGGTGCCTCAGCCTCGGGCTCCGGCGCATTGGTGGTCGTGGCCGGTGGGGCGTTGGTAGTGGCTGCCGGTGGCGCCGTGGTAACGGCTGCCGGCGGCGCGTTGGTGGCGGCCACGGGAGGGGTGTTGGTATCAGCCGCCGAGACGGCGAAAGCGGCCATCCAGAGGGCAAGCACCGACACGCAGCGCCAACCCATCCGTTCCGTTTGCATAAGGTGGTTCAGGTTCATTGACGGGTTGGTTTGAGGGTTAGAAGCGCAACGAAGAACTGACGCGGGAACCGTGGACCGCCTCGTGGCAGCCCGCAGTCCAGCACGTGCCCTGCTGGAGCCGCAGGGTGTGATCGGACCCCCCAATGAGCACCTTGCCTCCGCTGACCTGCTGGAAGTGGCACTTGAAGCAGAGGTTGGCGTCGCGAACGGTCAGCAGCTTGGCATTGATCGAGCCGTGAGGCGTGTGACAGGTCGTGCAGCCTTCACGCAAGGCCTCGTGCTCGAACACGTAAGGCCCGCGCTGGGCGGGATGACACTTGAGGCAGGCTTCGTTGGCCGAGACCAACTGGGTGCCGCCGCCACGGAAAATGGAGCCCTTGTGCGGCGAATGGCAATCAATGCAGCTCATCTTGCCCTCGGGCACACCGTGGTGGCTGGGCAGGTCAAACTGGGCACGCACGTCCGGATGGCAGCGGAAGCAGGCCGTCTCCACCCTTCGAGCCGGCGGGATGCCGACACGCGCATCGAAGCTGCTGGTCTGGGGCCGCCCGGCGGTGAAGATAAACGGCGGCTTGACTTCTCCGCCCGAATCCGAGTGCAGGCTGCCCGGCCCGTGACAGGATTCGCAGCCCGCGCCCAGCGCGTTCTTTCCCTGGGCGATCAACCGCGCATGATCTGCCGTGGCGAAGTCCCGGCAGATTTGATCGTGGCACATTGAGCACTCGTTGATGCCGATGTAATGGGCCCCGGGCACCTCGGGCAGCACCACCACCGAGCGGTGCACGCTCTGGCAGGCAATGAATACGAACAGCAGGAGCAAGGCGCTGCCACTCAGTGCCAGCCATCGAACCCAGGTTGCGGGGCGTTTTCGGAACAGGGTGATATTGCGGATTTTCATGCGGTCTCAGATTGTCAGCCGTCAACGGTCAGGTGCGGAACGGTGCGCAAAAGCCGGCACTACGTCTTCGGGCGGTGGCTTTGCCAGCTCTACCTTCACCAGCTTCTGGGCGGTGTCGAAAAGAGCCAGGGAATACAGAGGGTTGTGAACGCCGAAGCTGCCATCGTGAAAGACCTGGTAGAGGTTGAACCGGGCGCCCTTGATATTCGCCGGGATCAACTGTTGCTGGGTTGAATTGGGCCCCGAGCCGCTGGGCGAAAGCTCGCCGGGACTGGTGTATTCCCAGGCAAGGGCCCCAAAGTTGGTGGTTCCGAGTATCGCGGGCGCCTTCTCAAGGGCCCACTGATCCAGCAGGTCGAGGGTCACCTGGATTTCGTTGGTCATAACCGCCTGCACAAACAACACCAAATTGCTCGCAGTCTCCGCGCTGCCATGGCACGAGGCGCAGACTCCGTAAGAGTTGACCAGGAACAGGTGACCCTCGTAGGGCGGCTGGCCCGGGCCCGGCGAGGGAGCGGTTTGCATGTGGCAACCGACACACTGGTTGGTAATGAACAGGGCGTGCGACGCCGGCTCGAAGTGCGGCGGCGCAGACGGGTTGGTATCCAGGTTGGTTGCGAGAACGCCGGTGGTCCCGATCAACATGTTATACTGGAGTGAGTGATGAGGAGCGCGGTCGGAGTCGGTATAGGTTTCGCCCCGGTCATTATGACACTGGGCGCAGAGATTGATCGCCGGGTTGTAGTTGGTCGAGAAATCTCCCAGGGTATGGTAGTCCTGGATTGAAGAAAGGGGATTGCGGATTTGAAGGGTGTAAGTTGAATCTGGGGTCCCGTTGGTAACGACAGCTCCCGTGACGGGGTTGGTGATCACTCCGCTGAGCACGTTCGTAAAGGTGAACGTCTCGTGGGGATCATGGCAGGTCGCGCATACAACGCCCATCGTGCTGGCCTCCTGGGCGTCGGGCAGAGGCAGATTCTTCAGGAACGCGTGCCGGACCGGAGCGGAGTGGCAGCGCCCGCACGTAGGGATGTAAAAACTCGTACCCCGAGAACCGGCAAAGTCCTGGGCCACGGCGGGCACCACCGGCGGATGCGGGGAAGCGCTCCACTCCTCGTAGATGCCGGGGATATGGGTCTTGGGTCCCGGGGGGCTGCTCGGAATGAAGCGCGTGTTATGACAGCCGCCGCACATGGTGCCGGCCAGCTCGACCTGCGGGATGGCGGTCGGGTCGCCCGGATTGGCGGCATGGTTGGCCGCAGGACCGTGGCAGTTCTCGCATTGAACGCCTTCGAGCTGCGGCGTCGCCGCCGCGCTGACGAACCCGGTGGGCAAGCCATACCCGACCGTGTGGCAGGGCAGACAGGACGTGTTGGTCTGGCCGCCATCCGAGATGAAGCGCGCGCTGTTGAAGGCGCCGAAATGTTCGGTATGAATTACCGTGTTGAGAGTTTCGGAGTGACACTCCGCGCAGGTTTGAGACCCGGCGTAATTGGGTGGCGGGCCGGAAACCCGAAAGAATGCGTTGCTCTGCAAGGTGGTGATGGTGGCATTCCGGTTCAGGTTGTAGGGCGTGCCGATCGGCTGCCAGGTCGAACCCTGCAAAGCCGGGCGCTGATACAATTGGTAATACCCGGACGGTCCGGTCCACGTCACGTTCAGCCCGTTGGTGACTCGCGTGGCACCGGTCATGGTAGGCATCCCGGGAACGCCACCCGGCACAATGATGCTCAGGTGCGCCGCGTCCTGCGCGCCCGCGCGCCAGGCGCCCGCCAGCAAAACGGCGGCCGCTAAAACCCAGGCGGAGATCTGGCGGGAAACACGGACTGCGTTCGCGCTGTTGCCGGGCGTGAAGCTCGCTGCCGCCGGCAATACGTGCCTGCCGATAGCAAAGCCCGTCGTCCAAGGGCGTGGTGAATTCATGCGTCGTGAATTTGAACCATTCGCCGGAGCCGCGCAACACTAGAATAGGGCGGCGAATCAACTTTGTTGCGTGGGCCATTCCGGGGGTAGAAAAGCCAGGCCAGGCGCCCCCTCCCAGAGCCTTACCATCGGTTGTCCTACACGAGGCAAATCAGGTATGACTACCCATCTTGCAACGGGGTCGCGAACAGATTTCGCTCGCCTCGATTCTGCCCTTCTGGCAGATTGGAATCGAAGCTTGGCATCGGTCCGGCAGCACAAAGACGGCATACTATGAACCCATATCCGCTCAACCATTGCGACAGAACGAGACGACAGCGCGCAGGCGAGAACGGCGGCGTTCGGACCCTCCTCCTGATCGTGGTGGTGTTTCTCTTAGGTCTGGCGGTTGGAGCCTTCTGGTTCCGGAACGGCTGGAAGCACCACCCAGCCGCCATCCCGGGGCAGACGGGCACAACATCGCTTCCTCGGCTCTCCCCTGCCACCCTCAAGGTGTTGAGCCGGCTGAACGGCCCCCTGGAAATCCGTTTCTATGCCTTGCTCGATCCCGCGAGTGTGTCCGAGTCGGTGAATGCATTCGCAAGCCGCGTCGAACAATTACTCTCAGCCTACCAGCAGGCGTCCGGCGGCAAGATTAATGTGTCCACCGTCACCACAATGTCCACACCGAACGCGAACGCCGCCCTGGCTGACGGCGTGCAGGCCTTCGACCTGGAAAAGGGCCAAGGCTGTTACCTGGGCATCGCGCTGGTTTACGGGGAGCGAAAAGAAGTCCTGCCCCACCTTTCACCGGAGTGGGAACAGGCTTTGGAGCCCGACCTGACGCGCGCTATCGCCCGCCTGGAAGAGGCGGCCCGCGCTGTTGCCGCCCGCACGACACCTCAGGTAACCGACACAAACGTCGTCCAGGAAGTAAAGACCCTTATTCCCAATCCCACCACCACATCGGTCGAGGAAGGCACGCGTATCTTGCGGGAAGCGGCGCTCAAAGACTTCACCACCGCCGCGCAGCAATTCCAGGTGCAGGTCAAAGCAGCCCAGCAACGCCTCATCCAGGCGCAGAAGAACGGCTCCGCCGCTGAGCAGCAAGCCGCCATGAAAAACCTCGAGCAAGTTCAGGCCGAACAGGCCGAGAAACTCAAGGACATTGCCGCCAGGGCTCAGGCTCAAGTCGAGGCCTTCGAGCGCCTTAAGCTGGGGCCTCAATGACCAGGGGAACCAACGCCACATGAGCGTTATTACCATTGTCGGTGCGGGCATGATGGGTTCGGCCATGAGCGTTCCGGCCGCCGATAATGGCCACGAGGTGCGTTTGGTGGGCACGCCGCTGGACCGGGAGATTATCGAGCGGTTGCAAACGGATGGCGTCCACCCCAAACATCAGCGCAAGCTGCCGGCAGCGGTTCGATTTCTGCAAATCGAGGAGCTGATGCCGGCCACCGCGGGCGCGGATCTGCTGATCAACGGCGTCAGCAGCTTTGGCGTGGATTGGTTTACACGGGACGTGCTGCCGCTTATCCCCGTGAATCTGCCGGTGCTGTCCGTAACCAAAGGTTTGGCGGAAGCGGAGGATCGGCTCATCCCATTCCCTCACGACATGGCGCAAAGGATGCGTCCCCGCCGCCAACTTTCGCTCAACGCGGTCGGCGGCCCGTGCACCAGCTATGAGTTGGCCGACCGGAATCATTCGGCGGTGGCTTTTTGCGGTGACGATCTGAATACGCTTGCGCGGATGAAGCAGATGCTGGCCACTCCCTATTATCACATCAATCTCTCGACGGATGTCATGGGTGTGGAATGCGGAGTCGCGCTGAAGAACTGCTACGCCCTGGGAGTGTCGCTCGCTGTGGGGCTGGAAGAAAGCAGACATGGCATTGGCTGCGCGCAAACGTATAACCCGCAGGCGGCGCTGTTTGGCCAAAGCGTCAGGGAAATGGCGCGTTGGCTCAACTTGCTCGGCGGCAGAGCCGAAAGCCTGCCTTTTGCTGCCGGCGATTTGTATGTCACCATTTTCGGCGGGCGCACTCGCAAGCTCGGCACGCTGCTGGGGCGCGGCTTGCCCTTTGCACGCGCGATGGATGAGTTGGCGGGGATTACGCTGGAATCGGTCGCCATCGCCACCACCACGGCGCGCGTATTGCGCCGACGGGCGGCGAACGGCAAGGCAAAGCTGAGCGATTATCCGCTCCTCGTCCACATTGACGAGATAATCAATAATGGCGCCAGGGTGAATATCCCCTGGGAAAGCTTCGAGTAGCTAGGGCGCGCGCCGGGCGAACCCCGCCCTTACGTACTTGTTTTCTTAAATACAATAACGTATTTTAACTGGCCATACCGACTGGATAGTGGTATCTTGTCGCAGCACGGAAATGTGCGGATAATATGCCACGAAATAGCCCATTCTCTATCGTTCTCACCCAAGATGAGGAGCGAGAACTCCGACATAGATCAGCCAAATATACGTTGCCTTACTTTCAGGTGTTCCGCGCCAGAATCGTCCTTCTGGCCGTTCAAAACCTGCCCAACGACCTCATTGCGGCTCGGCTGGACACACGGCGTGAAGTCGTCAGTCAATGGCGCAAACGCTTCTTCTACGAGCGCTTACGCGGACTGGAAGAACTGCCCCGCCCGGGTCGCCCCCGGGCTTTTCCCCCCAGAACTGGTCGTGCAGGTTAAGGCCTTGGCCTGCGAGTTGCCCAGCCAGTTCGGCTTGCCACTCTCCCGCTGGAGCCTCGCCGAGTTGAACGAGCAGGTCTGTCAATCCGGGTTGGTGGCCAAAATCAGCGATAGCACTCTTTGGCGCTGGCTGCATGAAGATGCCATCCGACCTTGGTTTCACCGTTGTTGGATTTTTCCCCGTGACCCGCAGTTCTGTTCCGCTGCAGGGAAATCACTGAAGTAAGAGGGGGGTTCTCCTCACGCTCCGTCGTGACACCATTGCTCAGATCCGAACCTGAAGTCGCGTAAGTCGTAGGCGTGAAGCCAGTTGCGTTGACCGCTTGGAGGAAACTCCTCAACTTCAGGCTGTTCCAGGATCGTTCGCCATAGTAAAGGGGCATCCGTCGCGATCTTGCAGCGGTCTGAACATCGCGGCTGGTCACTTCTCAAGCAGCCAAACCGCAACGAGTTATGCACGCGCTGGCCCCTCCCGCCGGAGCCCGAAGTAGCCCTGCGCGACCTCCCAGATGCCGTTGCGCCTCATCCCGGCGGCGCACATCAGCGGGAATTGTGGCCCGTCTGACACAGAATCTCGCGCTTGAGAGGGATTCGCCCAAATTGTCACGATAATTCTCTCCCAGATTATCGTGCAGCGGAACAGCAGTTCGCTGCCAAAGCCGCACGCTTGCTGGACCTCTACCAGCGCGTCTGGCAGGGCCAACCCTTGCAAGCAGACGAGTTCGTCATTTCGGCCGATGAAAAGACCAGCATCCAAGCCCGTGCTCGCATCCATCCTACCCAGGCACCCCAACCCGGCCAACCGATGAAGGTCGAACACGAGTACGAGCGGCGCGGAGCGCTTACTTACCTGGCCGCCTTGGATGTTCATCGGGCCAAGCTTTTCGGCCACTGCGAACCGCAAAGCGGCATTGTGGCTTTTGATCGCTTGGTCAACCGGGTGATGAATCAGCCTCCCTATGCCCAAGCCCGCCGCGTGTTCTGGATTGTGGACAATGGTTCCTCTCATCGCGGAACGGCCAGTGTCCAACGGTTCCAACAACGTTACCCCCGTCTGCATTTGGTCCATGGACCCGTTCACGGCAGTTGGCTCAATCAGGTCGAAGTTTACTTTTCCATCATCCAGCGAAAAGTGCTCACGCCAAACGATTTCAAATCCCTGGATGAAGTCGCCCACGCCCTTTGGCAATTCGAACGCCATTTCGAAACGATCGGACGGCCCTTCGAGTGGAAGTTTACGCGCGAGGACCTCAATCAACTCCTAACCAAGTTAGCTACCCCAAAACCCACGGAATTAGGGATGGCGGCTTAACAAAAAATACGTGCGCGGACTTATGAATTAGGGTACTTAGCGAAAGCAAAAACCCCTCCGCACGAGTGCGGAGGGGTTTGCTAGGAGCCGGTCTGACTGACCGGCTCAGAGAACCTCAGGCGTTTACGGCGTGTGGTAAACGCGGAAGTATTGTTGGACGCCTTTCCGCGTCGGGGTGACGTAGCTGATCTGCGCACCGGTGCCGGCGATCGGACCAGCGATCGTCTGCCATCCACCACTCAAGGCGCTTACTTCCTGGATGTAGTAGTTGGTGTCCACCTGCGAGTCAAAGGCCACCTCGGCCGCAGTGTAGATGTGGACGGTGTTGGTGCCGTCGGGATTGCCCACTTCCTTGCCGGAAGCCCAAACCACGCCATCGGGCACGACCATGCCCTTTATCGTGGGATCCAGGCCCAAAGAGTACTTGAGCCAATTGGGGACGCCGTCGCCCGCCGGAGAGGCATTCGGGGCCGCATCCGGATTGGTGATCGAGCCGAAGTACTTGATCTGCCACCAATCGGCGATTCCGTCGTTGTTGGCGTCGCCGCTCAGGTCGGCGATGGACGCCTTGAGGATGCCGACGGTGTAGGCCAGGTTGTGGATGCCCAAGCTGCCGTCACTCTGGACGAACAGGTAGTTATAGCCGGCTTTCAACTGTTGCTTCGTCCAGCTCGAATCAATGGCGATCGTGGACTTCGGCACGCCCACCGGCGGCAGCATGTAGCCCAGTTTATCCAACAGGTGCTGTACTTCGGTCTGCACGCCCTCGACAACGCCGTTGCCATCATAATCCTGCCGCGGGAAGTCGAAGGAAGCAATCTGCCCATGACACTGCACACACGCAGCGGTCAGGTCCACCGCGGCATGGGTTGCGTCGCCCTCCCAGGCCGGCTTGAAGGTGTGGCCGCCAGCCTTGAGGAACACCGAATTGGTCGGGTCAACGGTCTGCATGTGGCAGGTAACGCAGGTATCCGCCACAACGTCACGGTGCGCCGAGCTGGGAATGGTCTTGCCATAGGTGACGGCGTTGACGCCCATGAGCATGTCGCCCTGGGTTCCGTGATGAGGCCCGTAATGGCTGCTGGCGCTCGCGGTTTCCACATAGTTGGTCGCGTTCTGCCGACTCATGTGGCAGTTCATGCAAAGCGCGCCCTTACCCGCGGTGGTGACAACGGTGCCATCCTTGAGCGTCACGGACGCCAAGGTTCGCAGGAGGTTCGGGCCATTGGTGGGCATAGTCTCGCCGTGAGGCTCATGGCACGTCTGGCAGCCGATCGCTGAATACCCAGTGCTGGCCGGGGTGCCGGAAATCCGCCCAATGAAGCCCGCGCCGGTGTGACAACCGATACAACCGGCGTTGCCCGCAGGGTCGGTTGTGGCCACGGCGTGCATCGAATTGTACCATTCAGTGCCCTTGACGTGGTGGGTCGGGGCATCATGGCATTGGTTGCAGTCGCCGGAACTGAGGGTCTTGGTGATTAGGCTGGTATCGCCGAGGCTGTCGGCGTGCTGGCTGCCCGGGCCATGGCAGTTTTCGCATTGAATATTCGCCACGTTCCTAACCTTGGCCGGCAGGTTCGCCCAGTTGCTGTTGGTTAGCACCGCCGGGAAATTCGTCGCCCCATTTACCCACCCATACAGCTTTACCATGTCGTCGAATCCGCCATTGGTCGCAGTGGCGAAGGTGTCGTAGCCGACCGTGTGGCACTTGACGCAAGACTCGGTATAGTGGCCCAGGTAGCCGTTAATGCCGTTAGAGAAGATCATCGAGTGGGCAGTGGTGCTCCACGGATGGAACTTGTCCTCGGCGATAATGCCGCCGCTATGGCACAGGGCGCACGTGTTGATGCCCCGGTACGTGGCGGCCGTGATCGTCTTGGTCACATTCGTGGTGCCGCTGCTGCCGGTGACAATGGAAGCGACAACTATGTATTGTCCCTCCTTGTCCGGGCGCAAAACGGCACGCCCGCTCGGCCCCGCCTCCTGGTAGAGCAGCCGTTGAGAAGGCGAATAGACCGGCACATTCGTTCCCAGCGGGCTGGGGGCTAACGTCACCGGCAAGCCAGTGGTTAGGTTGGTCGCTGCCCACGCAACACTGACAATATCCGAGGCGGGAATAGCGATGTTCACTTCGGCCTCCAGATACACCGCTGTGCCCACACCCACCGTATTCAGGCCGCCCGAAGTCTCGGTGGTGGATGGGAGGTGATAGACAGTGACATCCCCGGGCGTAACCGGCCTGAGGACAATCTGGCCTGTGAGAGCCGGGGCGGCTGCGTTCACCGTGAACGCGGCGACCAGGGTCGTCAGCGCAACCGCCATCAGGGCGGTCGCGACTTTGTAGGTGTATTTCATACTTAGCACGTGCTTTCTTCTGCTTAGGTGTTGCGGATTTGCCGCGGCACTTACTGGGGGCCGCGATTGGTTGACGCCGCATCTACTGGATGCGGCGCTTTCCGACGGGAGTTCGGCCCGGCAGCGAACTCACTGGCCGGCTCTCTCGTCAAAAGGGTTTTCATATTCATCAAAATGTTTCTGCGCCGTTGCTCACGCGGGGCAAGCCCCTGCAGGGTTCAGGCCCCAAGGGTGCTGGGACGGAGCGAGTGAGGGGCGCGCATTCTCCGGGACGGGCGCAATCCGCGTCATCAACGCCGCCGTCCGCTCGCGGATAATCGCCTGGCAGCGAGCCAATTCCTGCTCGCGATGGCGCACATTCTCGCGGACAATCGCTTCGAGGTGGTCAACGTTGTAGAGGTAAACGTTGTCGAGCTGCTCTACCTCGGCGTCAATGTCCCGCGGCACCGCGATGTCTATCAAGAACAGCGGCCGGGTCGTTCGCCCAGCCATGACCGACGCCACATCCCCCCGATGCAGGATGGTCTGGGGACAGCCCGTTGAGCTGACGACGATGTCCGCCTCCGCCATCGCGGGAAGGTAGTCCTCGAAGCGCACGGCTCGCCCGCCAAATTCGTTGGCCAGGTTGACCGCCCGGTCGTAGGAACGGTTGGAAACCAGCACGGAACGAGCGCCCTTCTTGGCCAGATGCCGGACGCAGGCCTCGCCCATCTTGCCGGCGCCGATGATCATCACGGTCTTCCGTGACAGGTCGCGGTCGAAGATGCGCTCGGCCAGCTCGACGGCGACGCTGCCCACCGACGTCGCGCCCCGGCCGATTTGCGTCTGAGTCCGGACTTCCTTCGCCGCCTGCAAGGCGGTCTGGAAAAGGCGGTTAGTCACCCGCCCGGTAAGCTTCGCGCCCTGCGCGGCCAGGTAGGCCTGCTTGACCTGGCCGGCGATTTCGGTTTCGCCGATCACCATCGAGTCCAGGCCGCTCACCACCGAAAAGAGGTGGCTTACGGCTTGGTCGCCTTCCTTGACGTAAAGATGGGGAGCAAAATCAACCTCGCTGGAAGAAAGCTGCTGGAACAACCGGTGGACGTTGCCATTGACGTTGGGGCTCACACCATAGATTTCCACCCGGTTGCAGGTGGAAAGCAGTACGACCTCCGACAGGTTGCCACTCAGCTTGAGCCGGCAACCGAGACAGCGCAGCCGGGAGGGATGCGCGGCCAGCTTCTCGCGCAGTTCCACCGGCGCGGTCTTGTAGCTCAATCCGGCGACGAACAGCTTCATACGACCGCGGGGACAGGCTGGGTGAAGATTGAAAAGGGAATCAGGGCCGGACATTCCCGGCCATAGCTTGCACTTCGATGGACTAATACTAGTCGCCAGTTGGGCTTCACGCTGCGAGACTAGCGGGGAGGCTGTTTTCTGCTCGCCATTCCTTGCCTTTGTCTTTACATCTTTTGCAATGGAGGAGCAAAATATGGAGCAACAGCACTAATCTTACACCATTAATTAGGAAAGGTGTGATAATCCAGAGCCGTCGCGCCGGAGACAGCGAAGAAACTTCCGACGCCAATCGCTACGACCGAGCCGGCTTCGGTCCCGCCGCCCCGAAGAGCAGGCGCAGGCTGTTCATCACGACCACGACCGTGCTGCCCTCGTGGCCCACGACGCCCAGCGTGAGGGGAATCTCGGCCAGCAGGGCGAAGGTGACCAGCACGACCACCGTGCCCAGGGAGATGATCAGATTCTGACGGATGACGCGCCGCGCCCGTTGGCTGAGGCGGAAGGCGGCCAGGAAGTTCTCCAGCCGGTCGTGCATGAGGACCACGTCGGCCTGTTCGAGCGCGGCATCCGAGCCCCGGGCGCCCATCGCGACGCCGATGTCGGCGGCGGCCAGGCTCGGGGCGTCATTGACGCCGTCGCCGACCATCGCCACGCATTTCCCCTGCTCCGTCAGCGAGCGAATGGCCGCGAGCTTGTCTTCGGGCTTGAGTTCGGCGCGCACGTCCTCGATGTGCAGTTCCCGGCGCAGATGGTCGGCGGTGGCCTTGCGGTCGCCGGTCAGGACCACGGCACGCAAGCCCGCGCGGTGAAGTTCCTCCACGAGGTCGCGGGCTTGCGGGCGGATGTCGTCGCGCAGGACGAGGCGGCCCAGCAATCCGCCCTCCGCGAGCCAGATTTCCGAAAAGCCCGGCTCGGTGGGGGGCACCTGGGCAATCACCGCGGCGTGCGGACTCCGAGCCAGCCATTCGCGCCGCCCCAGCAGGCAATCCTCCCCATCGCGGCGGGCGCGCAAGCCCTGCCCGGTGATGGATTCGAAACTGGCCAACTCGAGCGCTTGCAGTCGCTGCCGTTTGCCATAGCAGAGTGATGGCGCGCGCCAGCGGATGCGTCGAAAGGCGTTCCAGCGAGAAGGCGAGCTGGGCGACCTCGGCCTCGCGGCCCGGAGGAAAGCTCTCGACGGTTTCGACGCCGCAGTTCGCCCGTGGTGAGCGTGCCGGTCTTGTCCAGCGCAACCGTATTGACGCCGGCCAGTTTCTCCACCGCCGCGCCGCCGCGAAAGAGAATGCCGTGGCGGGCGCCCCACGCAATGGCCGCCAGCACCGCCGAAGGGATCGAAAGCACCAGCGCGCACGGCGAGGCCACCACCAGCAGTGTCATGGCGTGATAGAACGCGCTGTGACCGAGGTTCAGCGCCGCAAACGGGCGCCTGGCCGAAGCCCAGCCACCAGACGAAGAACATAACCAGCGACAGGCCCAGCACGCTGTAGGTGTAGATGGAGCCGAACCGGTCGGTGAACTGCTGGGCCGGGGCTTTCCGTTGCTGGGCTTCCTTGATCAGGTGGATGATCTTCTGCAAAGAACTCTCCGCCACCGGGCGCAGGACGAGCACTTCGACCGCGCCCCAGAGATTGATCGTGCCGGCGAGGACGGTGTCGCCGATGGCCTTGGCCACGGGCGTGACTTCGCCGGTCAGGTTGGACTCGTCGCTGGCGCGTCTGGCCCTTGACGATTTCGGCGTCCACGGGGAACTGGGCGCCCGGTTTGACCAGCAGCCGCATGCCGGGTCGCAGCTTCTCGACCTGCACCTCGCGTTCCTGGCCCTGGGCGTCGAGCACGGTGGCGAACTTGGGCGCCTCGCGGAAGAGCGAGCGGATCTCCCGCTGCGTGCGGCCCGAGCGCAAAGCCCTCCAGCGCGCCGGACAGCGAGAAGAGGAACAGCAGCGTCGTGCCTTCGCCCCAGGCGCCGATGCTGGCGCTGCCGAGCGCGACGGCCAGCATGAGGAAGTGGACGTCTATGGCGCGCTGTCGCAGCCGTTCCCAAACGTCCTGAGCCGTGAACCAACTGCCGGCGACATAGGCCAGCACATAGCCGATCACCGAAATCGGCTGGGCGCGGAAGAACCAGGCGCCCAGGCCCAACAACCCGCACAGGATGGCCGCCATCAGCTCCGCCTTCCACTCGACAGTCTCCTCGGCGTGTTCGAGAAACTCGACGTCGCGCTGGACGACTCTTGGCCAGGGGATGTCGCGCCAGCGCCAGAACTTCGGCGCGGTGGGACAGGTGAGGCGGGCGATGGTGGTGGTGTCGGCCTCCTGGCTGATGGTGAGCTTTTGGCGCTCGAACGTCGGAGAGCGGCTGGCCGCAAGTCCGGCAATTCGTCTCGCCGGCCAGCAGCGTGCAGGGCTGCAAGGCGTCGCTTTCTTCCGCCTGCTGGATGGTCGCGCTGATGCGCTCGGTCAGTTTGGGAACGTCGGTCTTGCCCAGGGTGGCGACAGAAATGGTGTGGTGCGCCTGGTCCACGGTCACCGCTTCGAGCGTGGGGTCCTCGGCCAGCGCCTGGGCGACCGAACGCGCCAGGCACTTTCCCGGGTCCGGCTTGCGCACGGCGTCGGCCTTGGGCGTTGCGCTCATAAATCAGCTCTACTTTCCTAACATTTCCATGACCGGTGCGCAATGCCAACCGGACGGGAGAAGATGCCTCAGTAAACGCGGGTAAGGCGCGCATTCGTGCGCGCCGCCATGCCTTGGCCGCCCGGCGCGCACGGAGTGACGCGCCCTACCGCCGTCGCTGATCATTAGCGGGAGAACGTTTCTTGCATTCGTCGTTGGTGCGGTATCAGCCTTCCCGGCTAGGACAATAATTATGACAAAGGACATCGAGCGGGAAGTGCAATACGAGCAATAAAGCAGTCGTTGGCGTGGGTGGATGAGATGGCCAAGCTCTGCAAGCCGGACCAGCGTCTATTGGTGCAATGGCTCGAAGGCGGAGCGCAAGGCGCTGCTCGCCGAGGCGGTCGAGAAAGGGGTCCTGATCAAGCTCAACCAGAAGAAGCTGCCCGGCTGCTACTACCACCGCTCGAACCCGAACGACGTGGCCCGCGTCGAACAGTCCACCTTCATCTGCACCGAGAGCCAGGAAGAAGCCGGCCCGACCAATAACTGGATGGCGCCCAAGGAGATGTACCAGAAGCTGCGCGCCTATGCCGCCGGCTCGATGCGCGGACGCACCATGTACGTCGTCCCCTACCTGATGGGCCCGCCCGGCTCGCCGCTGGCCAAGGTCGGCATTGAGCTGACCGACTCGATCTATGTCGCGCTGAGCATGGGGACCATGACGCGCATGGGCGAGGTGGCCTTCGAGGAACTGGGCAAGGATGACGACTTCAACCGGGGCCTGCACTGCATGTTGGACGTGAACCCGGAGCGGCGGTACATCGCGCATTTCCCCAAGGACAACGCGATCATCTCCGTCGGCTCGAATTACGGCGGCAACGTCTTGCTGGGCAAGAAGTGCCTCGCCCTGCGCATCGGCTCCTATCTCGGACGCCAGGAAGGCTGGTTCGCCGAGCACATGCTCATCCTCGGCGTCGAGTCGCCCGACCGGGCGAGAAGACCTACGTCGCGGCGGCCTTCCCCAGCGCGTGCGGCAAGACCAACTTCGCCATGATGATGCCCCCGGCCCAGCTCAAGGGGTGGAAGATCTGGACCATTGGCGATGACATCGCCTGGATGCGGCCCGGGCCGGATGGCCGCCTCTATGCCATCAATCCCGAGGCGGGCTATTTCGGCGTCGTGCCCGGGCACCAACTCGAAGTCCAACCCGGCGGCGGTGCAGATGATCTCCCGCGACACCATCTTCACCAACGTCGCGCTCACGCCTGATCTCGATGTCTGGTGGGAAGGCAAAGACGGCCCGCCGCCCAAGGAGTGTCTCGACTGGAAAGGCAACAAATGGACGCCCGACTCGGAAGAAAAGGCGGCGCATCCCAACAGCCGCTTCACCGCCCCCATGACCAACAACCCGCTGCTGGCCCCGGAGGTCAACGATCCCACCGGCGTGCCCATCCGCGCCATTATCTTCGGGGGCCGGCGCAGCAACACGACGCCGCTCATCTACCAGGCCTTCAACTGGGTCCACGGCGTTTATATCGGCGCGACCATGGGCTCGGAGATGACCGCCGCCGCGGTGGGCGGAGCCGGCCAGGTGCGCCGCGATCCGATGGCCATGCTGCCCTTCTGCGGCTACCACATGGGCGACTATTTCCGGCACTGGATCAACATGCACAAGACCATCAAGCACCCGCCGCGGATCTTTCATGTCAACTGGTTCCGCAAGAACGGGCAGGGCGAATTCCTCTGGCCCGGCTTCGGCGAGAACATGCGCGTGCTCAAATGGATCATTGACCGCTGCCACGCCCGCACGGACGCGGAGGAAACCGCGCTCGGCTGGGTGCCCGGCCCCACCAGCCTTGACCTGGAGCGGCCTGACGCAACTTCTCCCCGAACGGCTGGAACAGGCGCAGGCTATCTACGAAGAGGAGTGGCGCCGCGAAATCATCATGCAGGACGAGCTGTTCATGAAGCTGCACGCCCGCCTGCCCAAGGAGCTGATCTTCCAGCGCGAACTGCTCCTCGCCCGGTTGTGACCGCAGCCGGCGCGTCTCGCCGGCCCCTGAACCGCTGAAATAAAAAGCCCCGCGCGCAGCCTGCGAGCGGGGTTGAAGGGAACAACCGGCCAGCTTACCACATCAGATCAACCGCTTTCGGGCTGAGCAACACGGTCTGCTTGACCTTGGTTTTGTTGGCCGCCGTCTGCTTGGTGCACGCGCTCTTGGCAAAGGGACATGTGCCCTTGGCTTCCTGCGACGTCTTCACTTGCAGCGACGTCTTCGTCTTGTGGCAGCAGCAACCCGCTGTGTCCGCCGTTTTGTTTGGGCACGTCTTCGCATCGCCGGCCTGGACCGCGATGGCAAAGCCCGCCACCATTAGCGACAGAATAATCTTTTTCATAAGGCGCACTGTAACCGTTTCTTGTTCTTACCGCAAGCAAAACTTGTGGACCCTATTGCGGGGCGCCCTGGCGCTGCTTCATCAGCTTCTCCATCATCTCGCGCTGCTGGGGTGACATCTGCTTCATCATCTCCTGCATTCGCTGTTGGGCCTCCGCCATTCTCTTCTTGGCCTCGTCCGCCTGGGACCCCGACATGCCGCCCATCATGTCCATCATGCCGCCTTCAGACTTGGTGTAGCCGGCGGGAATCTCGAACGTCGAAGCGGGCAGCGACTTCTTCTCGACCTTCACGACTTCCATGGTCACTTTGCCGCCGTCCGGGGTGGTGGTGATGGATTTGAGCGGCATCCCGTCGGCCCCGGCCTCTTTGAGCGCCTTCACCAGGGCTTCATCGCCGCCGCGAGCAGCCTGCATTCTGTTGAAGGTCGCGTAGTCGAGCAGGTCTTTTGCGGTCCAGAGCTCCATCGTCATGCCCGGCCCGTTGCCGGAGGCCTTTTCTTTGACCAGCACATGCTGGGTCTTGTAATTGAGGATATCGTCCTGACCGAGCTTCTCGACGGTGTATTCATGGGGGGCCTGCCGCTGGCCCGCCATTTCCCGCACTTTAGCCAGGTCCAGCTCCGTATAGGTCTTCCTGGCGTCGTCAATGCGATACAGAACGTTCGGCGTATCATTCTTCTGCAGCATCACCATCTTCATCCCCATCGGCCCCATCTGCATGTCCATCTCAAATCGGGCGCCGGCCTTTGCGACCGCGATATTCATCGTGCCGCCGCCACCGCCCTCCCCGTCCCTGGCGGCCATCGTCGTTTTCATTTGCAGCACGCCCTCGAATTGGCCAAAAGCCGGCCCGGACGCCAACAACAGTGCAAACAGTGCAGGGGTAATTCTCTTACGCATAAATTCTCCTGGATACCATTTCGTCTCAAAAAGCTGTCGTGCCATCGCACTTCAACAAACAACGGCGGAATACCTACTCCACAGGCCGGCGCCCGATCAAGCAGAATTCAAAGGATTGCTTTCCCCCGGGAGCATCTCACTTTTTGTACACCGCAGGCTGCTTCGCGACGGCGCCAGCCTCCTCGTGCGCACCGTTCCCCCTCACCCCGGCCCTCTCCCTCAGGGAGAGGGAGACCTGCCGGCAGCGTGTCGGCGAATCTGAGCCATCCCGTATATTCGAGCGTTGGCGTGGGTGGCTCCCTCTCCCTGAGGGAGAGGGCCGGGGTGAGGGGGAACGGTGCTGCACAGTCGGCAGAGGGTTATACAGGGTTTCCGGTTGGCCCTCACAAAAGCTGAGATGCTTCCCTTTCCCCCAAAAGCAGCTAAAACCCTCGTATCCCCGCCTGAGCCCACCGGGAACCTCGCCGTCACCTCGCCGTCGTACCTCTGCAAGGTTTGCAGAGGTGACCGACGGCGAGGTGACGGCGAGGTGACGGCGAGGCTCCGGCGAGGACCACGGCGGGAGTCCGGGATCGGATTGGTTCCGAGTCTGTGGAGCTAAGTATCTGTAAATAAATGGCTTGCGCTGTCTTTGTCGCAACCGCGGGCCCCCTGGACCCTACCCGAGCAGTGTTCTTCGCCTTGGCCAGCGCCTCGTCCAGCTTGGTGACATCCTTGCCGCCGCCGCGGGCGTTGTCGGGGCGGCCGCCGCCCTTGCCGCCGACGATGGGCGCGATGGCCTGGATGATCTTGCCGGCCTGGAACTGCTTGGTCAGTTCGGGCGAGACGGTCGCCACCAGGGCCACCGCGTTGTTGGCCGTGCCGCCGAGCACCACCACGCCCTTGAACTGGCCCTTGAGCGCGTCCGCAATGGATTGCAGGAAATCGCCGTCGGCAGCGCCGAGGTTCTCGATAATCGCCGGCGTCGAGCCGATGGTTTGGGCCTTGGCGGCCAGGCCGCGCGCGAGTTCGGCCGCCTCCTTCTGCTGCATCGCCTTGAGCTGCTTCTCCAGTTCCTTCTGCTGGGCGAGCAGCGACTCGATCTTCTTCTCCAGTTCGCCGACGGGCGAGTTGACCTTGCCGGAGAGGGTCTTGATGAGCTGCAACTCCTCGTTCGCCCGTCTGTAGGCTTCCAGGCCGGAAACCGCCTCGATGCGCCGAATGCCGGCGGCAATGGCCGACTCGCCGACAATGCGGAACAGGCCGATCTCGCCCGTCGCCCGCGTGTGCGTGCCGCCGCAAAGCTCCATCGCAGTAGCCGTTGAGCGCCGCCGGCCCTGCCGCCAATCTGCACCACGCGCACCACGTCGCCATATTTCTCGCCGAAGAACTGCATGATGTCCTTGCGGCCTTTGATGTCGGCGTACTTGACCTCGGTCCACGTCACCGGGGCGTTCTCCAGGATGCGCTCGTTGACGAGGCGCTCGACGTCCGCCACCTGCTGCGGCGTCAGCGGCGCGCTGCTGAAATCGAACGTCAGCTTCTCCGGCCCGACATAGGAGCCCTTCTGCGTAGCGTCCTTGCTGACGACCTCGTGCAAGCGCCCAGTGCAGCAGGTGCGTGACGGTGTGATGGCGCTGGATGGCCTCGCGGCGGGGGCGATCCACCGTGAGCGTGACTCGGACCCGACGGTGGGGCCTCGGCGTTTAGTTTGCGAGATCTTTGAATCTCAGACGCCAGGAAATGCAGCCAGGCGTCGCCGGCTTTCTGGGTGTTGGCGATGCGCCAGAGCTCGCTGCCGCGTTCAGTCTCACCGGTGTCGCCGACCTGCCCGCCCATTTCGGCGTAGAGCGGCGAGCTGTCCAGGATGACGGCAGTCTTGTCTTTCACGCCGACGACTTCGAGGACCTTGGCCGGGGCCTCCAGTTTGTCGTAGCCGACGAATTGGGTGGGCGTGGTGGTCTCGACCTGGGAAAGTTCGATGACTTGCTTCTTCTGCGCGGCGCGGGCGCGAGCCTTCTGCTCGTCCATCAGCTTGTTGAAGCCGGCGACATCAACGGTCAGGCCGCGCTCGCGGGCCATGAGTTCGGTGAGGTCGAGGGGGAAGCCGTAGGTGTCGTAGAGCTTGAACGCGAACTCCGCTGTAACGCTCCTTGTCGAGCCGACTTTCCCTCCGCATTGAGTCTTCTGGAAAACCTCTGACCGTTCGCTCTTGCTACCATCAACCGAGGGAAATCTCCAGCCTGCTTGTTTGGGTGCTGGCATCCGGCCCCTTCGGCCCTCCAGAGAGCTGGATCTCGCTTTCAAATAGCTCTATTCCCCTATCCAGCGTCTTATTGAACGCCTCCTCCTCGCGCTGGATGACCTGCTCGATGTGGTCCTGCTTGGCGCGGAGTTCGGGGAAGACGTGGCCCATGGTGTCGGCCAGGACGGAGACCAGCTTGTAGAAGAAGGGCTCGTGGAAGCCGAGGGTGCGGCCGTAGCGGACGGCGCGGCGGAGGATGCGGCGCAGGACGTAGTTGCGGTCGGTGTTGCCGGGCTGGATGCCGTCGGCGATGGCGAAGCTCAGGGTGCGGATGTGGTCGGCGATGACGCGGAAGGCGATGTCGATCTTCTCCTGCTCGGATCTGGCAGCGGTGCCAGCTGCCGGCAAGGTGGAGTCGTATTTCTTACCGCTCAGCTTCTCCAATCTTGTCGAAGAGCGGCCGGAAGATGTCGGTCTCGTAGTTCGAGATGATGCGGGTGAAGTCGGTGAAGTTGCTGCGTGTTCTGGATGATGCCGGTGACGCGCTCGAAGCCCATGCCGGTGTCGACGTGCTTGGCGGGCAGCGGCGAGAAGGTGCCGTCGGGGTTGGCGTTGAACTGGATGAAGACGAGGTTCCAGATTTCGATGCAGCGGGCGTCGCCTTTGTTCACCAGGCTGCCTTTGGTATCGCCGTCTGGGCGTGAGGTCGACGTGGATTTCGCAGCACGGGCCGCAGGGGCCGGTGTCGCCCATCATCCAGAATTGTCCTTCTTGTTGCCGTTGACGATGTGGACCTTCGGGTCGAGGCCGGCGGCGCGGAACTTCTCGGCCCAGACGTCGTAGGCTTCCTGGTCGAACTCGCTGGGATCGCCCTTGGCTCTTGTCGGGCGAATAGACGGTGGCGTAGAGGCGGTTCTTGGGGAACTTCCAGACCTTGGTGACCAGTTCCCAGGCCCAGTCGATGGCTTCCTGCTTGAAGTAGTCGCCGAAGGACCAGTTGCCGAGCATCTCGAAGAAGGTGTGGTGGTAGGTGTCGAGGCCGACGTCTTCGAGGTCGTTGTGCTTGCCGCCGGCGCGGATGCATTTCTGGGTGTCGGCGGCCCGGGTGTCGCTTGCCGGGGATGGCGCCGGCCCACTTGGAGACGTCCGGCGCGCGCTGGCCGAGGAAGATCGGCACGAACTGGTTCATGCCGGCGTTGGTGAACAGCAGGTTCGGGCGAATCAGGCATCAGGCTCGAGGAGGGCACGATGGTGTGCCCCTTCGACTTGAAGAAGTCGAGGAACGATTGGCGTATTTCCGCACTGGTCATAAATGTCGGGACAATTAACCGCAAAGAGCGCAAAGAGCACATAGATATTCGCCCTAACACGGTCCTCAGTTGGCACCAAGGCCGGCTGGACTCGTGACGTGGTAATTCCCGCTCACCCCTGCCCTCTCCCTCAGGGAGAGGGCGAATTGTCGGCAGTCGGATCGACCGAATCCGAACACTGTAGGGGACCTGGGCGAGACTCGGCCTCCCTGCTCCCTCTCCCTAGCGGAGAGGGTTGGGGTGAGGGGGAAAAGGACGCCGGCTGTGCCAGGCTTACGGTCGACTCCGAGAGGCGTCTATAAGGAGACGCGGCCCCTCACGCCTTCAACCCCTTGAGGTCCGGCAGCGAGCTTCTCTTTGGCGCGCATCATCTCGTCCCACGTGACCACGCCGTTCTTATAGGCCGCCGTGCGGCCCAGGATGGTGGTCAGGTTGCTGCGCACGCTGGCGGGCACGGTCGGGTTGGAGCATTCGCCTCTGGGTGATGTTGTCATGGAAGGTGGCTATGTTGGTCACCACGCCCGTGGTGTAAAGATTGCCCACGCTGCCGTCGCATGTGGAACTCGGTGCGCCTTGACCGTGACGTTGCCGAAGTAATGCGTGTCGGCGGTGCCTTTAAGCCCATAGACGCGGCACATGATGTCATCGTAGCCGAAGCCCGATTGGTGGGAGTTGAAGCTGACCACCAGGTCGTTCGGGAAGTAGAAGATGACGGCGAAATGGTCCCAGCAGTTGCCGACAGTATTCGCGCTTGCGGCCGCCGGTGCCGTAGGCGCGCAGGGCTCGGCGTCGAGCATCCAGCAGGCGACGTCCAGGGCATGGATGTTCTGCTCGGTGATGACGTCGCCGGAGAGCACGCGGTCCACGCCCCAGGCGCGCAGGCGCACTTCGGGGTTGTTCGGGTCCTTGCGCAGGAGCTGGTCCATGCCTCCCACGTATCGCCGCATTGGTAATTGGCCTCGACGGAGACGATCTTCCCGAGTCTGGCCGCTCATGCACGGCTTCGACCGCCGCCTGGTAGAGCTTGTTGGCGCGGGTCTGGAAGTCCACCAGGAAGCAGAGCTTCTTCTCGGTGGCCTTCTTGCCGCTCTCGGCGATGGTCTGGCAGCCGGGCACGTCCACGGCAATGGGCTTGGCCACATAGACATGCTTGCCGGCCTCGACTGCCGCGGCGGCGTGCTCGGGGTGGAAGTAAGGCGGGCTCTCAATCGACAACGGCGTCGAGCTTCTGCTCCAGCAGCTTGCGGTAGGCCGGACAGGCCGGTGTAGCGGTTGGCGGCGGGCACGTTGAACTTCGCCCCGGCCTCCTCCGCGTGGTCCGGGAAGTAGTCGGCTACCGCGACGACGTTATAGCCTCCGTTCTTCTGGAACAGGCCGGCAATCCACTTGCCCGCGGCCGCCGCAGCCGATCAGGCCGATATTGATCTTCGAGTTGGCCTCGGCGCCGCGCACCAGCTCGGGCTTCAGGACGGTGAAGGCCAGGACCGAGGCCCCGGTCCCGGCGATGAAGCGCCGGCGGGTGATGTGAGCATTGTCGTCCGTGCGGTGGGAGTCTGGATAAACATTCATATCAGGTGTGCTGGTTAACGTCTGACGCATCGAACCAATTCGCCGCCTGCCTGTCAATGGGGCGCAACTCACTTTTTGTGCACCGCAGGCTGCTTGCGACGGCACCTGCCTCGGCGTAGGCCCCGTTCCCCCCTCACCCCGGCCCTCTCCCTGAGGGAGAGGGAGAACGGCCGGCAGCGTGTCGGCGAATCTGAGCCATCCGGTATGTTCGAGCGTTGGCGTGGGTGGCTCCCTCTCCCTGAGGGAGAGGGCCGGGGTGAGGGGGAACAGATCTCACGGTTGCCAGAGGGTTAGATACCGTTTCCCGTTGGCCCTCACGAAATCTGAGATGCTCCCCTGTCAATGCTGTCCTCATCTTCCTCCTTGACACCTCTGGGGGGGCACCGGAGCATCAGGAACACAATCGGTTCAACCATGAACGGAAGGATGTGACATGAAGATAGGTTTGCGCAGCAACTGGTCCGGCCTCAAGACAACGATTCTCCCCCGCAGCCTCGGTTTGATTCTGCTCGGCGCGCTCCTGACGGGTTGCTCCGGCGGGAAGCCAGAGAAGGTTGTCATGTTGGGCTCCAACACCATTGGCGAGGAGCTGGCGCCCCGGCTGGTTGCGGAATACAGGAAGGACCATCCGAACGTGGCGTTCGAGATGGAGTTTAAAGGGACCACCTACGGGTTGGGGGCGTTGATGGTGAGCCGCTGTGACATCGCTGCCGCTTCCCGCGAGGCCACCACCAATGAGATCGCGTTGGCCCAGGGACAGGGTGTCGAGTTCAATAACCACGTGATCGGGGCCTATGACGTGGCGGTCATTGTCAATGCGGCCTGTCCGGTGGGCAACCTGAAGCGGGAACAGGTGCGCGACCTCTTTACCGGGGCAACCCAGAACTGGAAGGACGTCGGCGGGCCGGATGCGCCGATTCGCTTGTGCATCCGCCACCCCATCTCAGGGACCTACCTGGGTTTTCGGGAGTTGGCGATGGAGAACAAACCCTATGCGCTCAACGTGAAGACCTTCACCAATTACACCGCCCTCGTTGCAGCGGTCGCCCAGGACCCAAACGCGATTGGCTACTCCACGATCCGCCTCTCCGGCACGCAAGGCGTCAAACCTGTCTCGATCAACGGCGTGGCTCCCTCGATGGAAGCAGTGGATAAAGGCCAGTACCCGTATGCGCGTTTCCTCCGTCTTTACACCGACAAGGCCCGGGAGACACAGGAAGCGCGGGATTTTGTCGAGTTTGTCCAGTCAAGCCGGGGCCAGGAGATTCTGGATCAAATGGGCTTCGTGCGCCACCCGTGAGTGACGGCGGAGTGTGAATATGCTCCGGTCATATCACGCCGGCCACTCGATCCCCGCCATATAGCCGCCCAAGCCGGCCACGAGCAAGCCGAGAAGTGAAAGGCCGAATGGTTTGACGGCTGCCTTGAAGTTCAGGAACAGGAAGATCCAATCAACGAGCGGGACGAACAAGCACCCGAAGAACCACCAAAGGCTCCGGTTGTAGGCCAGCACGAGGAATCTGACCTGCCAGTACAGGCAGCCGGCCAAGCCAACGATCAATAATATGTAACCCAGCACCACCATTTCCAACTCCCGCTTCAGGGCGAGGCCCTCATATAACGACGAGGTGAGCGATGGCGGCGGACTCCAAATGCCTGAATCGGAAAACCGGCTCCGCCCGCCGCCATTTGCCGCGCCGAAAAGTTGGCGGCTGAGCCACTCATCGCAACGTACCAAACCACCAAGCCAACCAATCTGAGACTCGCCGCCAAGCTGGCTCGCCCCAGCGGCCGCAGAAAAAGGCGAAGCAAACCGCCGTTACGCCAACCGCCAAAAGATTGACGAAGGCATGGTCGGAAATATCCCCGAAAAACCACCAGCCCAGGAACACCCCAAGGGCCAGGCCCGCAATGAAGTGAAACCAATAGCTGTGCGGTCCGGAGATGTAGTCGTCACGCTTTTTCATTGGACCGTGGCGCTAACGGAGAGGTCAGCGACCGGAGCCAGCCGCCGCAGGTATTCGATTTGTCTGTGAGCGAATCGGCTGGCTCCGGTTCGCTGCACGGTCTTGTTGGAGCCCGTCCATGAATGAGTATCCATCACCCACAACGCACCTGTGGCTCACCCGTCTGGGAAAAAAACCAAGGCAAATGCCCCCACGCGCTCATCGATGACATACTCCTGACCCTTCGAGCCTGCCAAAGAGAATACATATCGCCAGTCAGTGCCGCTCAGCACGTGGTTTGTCCAAGCACTCCTCGGAATCGCCACCGTATCACGCAGCAACTCACGAACCTGCTCTGCGTTCAAAAGACCGCCGGGGCACCGCAGAGAAAGGCTGCTGATTGGCACCTCCGGCAAGCACGAAGCGTAGAAGCCGTTCGTCCTCTCCCGCCACGCGTCCGCAAAAATGCGGTTGATTCGATTCGTCCCGGCGTAACGCTCCCCTGGCTTCAGATCATCAACACCACGAAGTGTCGGCGGTCTCAGTATGTTGCCCTTCGGCAGGAGAATGCGCTCGTAAGAAGGGGTGTGCCCAATCACCCGAAGTGAATAGACATTTTGCGCGAGGATTGACTGAGCCAGCAGCAGGAAAAACATCGTCCGAGTGATCATGCGCGTTACGCTCCAGCAGCTCGGCTCAGGCACGGCGCGCCCGGGACGCTCAGAATGGAACAGGGACGCTCTCGCGCCGTTGCCTGAAGCCGGATGGTTGGGGCGGTTGGTCATCGTCTGAAGATCACAGGTGCCAGCATGATACAGCAGCCCACTGCCGCTCCCCCGGCAGCGATGAGCCAAGTCACCAGTCGTTGCTTCCAGCGAGCCCACGACGCAACAGGTGCCAACCGCCAGAACGCGACCAAGACAACCATTGCTGAAACGAAACCCGCAAACGCGAGAATGATCTCGGTGAGTAGATCAGGCGTCCCGAAGATGGGCGCCGCAACCAACGCCATTACCGCTGCCGGAATGGCGGCGTTCTTTATAGATGTGCTCATAGTGTTACCCAGGCGACTGCGCCCCAACGACCTCCCTCAGCCACAGCCGCCGGGGAGCCAAGCCTCGACGAAGCCAACGAGCAGCGAACCGGCTCCACCCGTCCGAAGCAGAAGGGCCGGCGGCTGTTGGCTGGAGGGAGCGGGTTAGTCGTCATGTGCGTGATCTTCTCATCCAGATCGTAATGCAGCCAGCGAGGCCGAAAGGGACGAAGAGCCCGAAGGAACTCGCCAGCGGAAACCAATATGCCAGGGCCAGCGCCGCACAGCCCAACAGAAGGGCCCCCGACATGCTCCGCATTGAGGCGCCTTCCTTGACGACCGCGCGTACGCCACAGCCCGCAAGCAGCGCCACCAACACCAAGCCGGCCAATATGGCAAGCGTAACCTGCCATCCGGCGGCTGTCTTGGATAAGAAAGCCAGTCCAACGCAGGCAGCGACCGCGAAGCCCGTGACGATCAGGAACGAGGTCATGGGGGACATGCTTTTTTCGAGGCTTTGGATTTTCATATTTCCCAGACGACTAACGCTGCACATCACTGGCGCCGCGCCCGTGACGCCCGATATGTAAACCGATGCTCATCGCGGCGTCCAGTGCATGTGCTTGTTAGGTGACGTTCTCATGTTCATTCGTCGCACATATCAGTGCGTCGAACCTGGCTCGTGGGATGGCGCCACTACGGGCGCTTCCATCTCGGTCGTCGTCAACTCGGTTGGCATCGTGAAGCTGAGGATCTCGACTGACACCTTCGCCTTGCCGGCCACTACGCCTCTCGGCACCGCAAACTCAGTCGTATAAAACTCCCAATAACAACACCGCTGGGTTAGCAGATAGGAGGTCCGTAGCGGCGCGCTCCCATCGGCAGTTGGCCACTGAACATTCAGCTTTAGCACGGCATAACGAGGTAATGCGTCAATGCTGAGAAGCGACTGCGCACCTGCGCCCGAGCCGGGATTAAAGAAGCACAAGCTCAACCGCTGTCGCGTCTCGCCAATCGTGAATTCTTTCCTCCGAAGCAGCTTCGGTGTGAGAGGTCCGCCGAAGTGGATAACAGGAGCCTCCTCACGGTTCGTGGACCAAAACGTGCCGAACCATCCGGCATACATGGGCATTTGTCCGTTGACGGACACCGACAATCCGTAGCTATCCTCTTTGTCGTTGTAGTTCCAGCGCCGCAACACAAAGTTGGTGTGTCGTGGTCCATTGGTCGGCGTGATGGCATCAAGCGAGTATTCGAAGTCCCAACGGTTCCCGCCCAGGTCCCGAACCTTGCTTGGTTCGAGGGGTGGCCCGTCATCGGTCAGGTCCCCGTTCGCATTCTTGTCCACGAACAATCGCTTGCCATCCTCGACCATCCATACTTTCACATCGCCGCTGTTGCCCAGGGTGATCAAGCTATACTCCGGCGTAGATTGATACGTCGGCTCCTTGATAATGGTGCGGTCAAAGTGACTCACCACATGCGTAGAAGCGTGTGGTGTGCCCGCGAAGGCTATGGCACAACGCCACGAGATCGCCAGCCCAAGAATCAAACGCGGCATATTTGCTTCCTTTGTTGTAATTGTCGTCTAACTGTCGTCTAACGCTGCGGGTGAGCCACAGCCGCCACTACCAAGGACGTAACTATGCACGACGAACACACAATTACCAGCGATCCGGCTGTTGGCTCGACCCGCTTGGTTCGGCTACATGGCGGCAGTGTGTGGCGCGATGCAAAAGGGAGAATCACAAAGCCGGGCGACCTTCGAGCCGTGACCGCACAATCGTGCGACGGCCGCCTGTGGAACGTGAGTGGGGACATTCCGGTACCCATGCCGAACGCAAAGCTGACCGATGACGAGGAGCGCGCCAAGCCCGCCCGAATTGCCGCAAGCGGCTGATCGCGCTCCTCGTCATTCGGTCCAGCGCCAAGTTCGGCGATTCACCAACTGATCCTGAAGCTCTTGAATCCATAGTCACCGTCCAAGTCAATCAGCCCGCCCTCTCTGCCGCCCCAATCCCAATCACAACTAAAGAACACCTCGTGGCCATGTTTGTCACGCACCAACCTCTGGAGGCGCACTTCACGGACACCAGCGCGCTCGACCCGTCCGTCGTCGAACCGCTGCTCTGGAACGAGCACGCGAGACCACTGGACTGCGCCAGCGTCAGAGCGCAGCACAACCACGGGTGCCGAGTACGACGCAAGCTCGTAAATCTCCAACTCGCCATGCGAGTGGACCGCTAACACCGAAGTCGGTCAATTCGTGAGGTCGCCTGTGAACGGCAAGCCAACGTAAGGCCCGCGAAGCGACGACTCCCACCCGGCACGTTGACAGGAACGAATGCCCAGCACGCTTGCAGTGATCAGCGCAACGAGAGCGGCGAGAACGATCCATATGGTTTTCACGACGATGGCATCAATCAGCCGAACTATTATTGGTTAGGAAAGTTTTCCCATTAAGCAGGTAATGGTGGACAAACCGGGAAAAGATTCCTAGTTTCACTTCGTATCGGAAGGGATTCTATGCAGGGCAGCGAGAGCAGTCAAATAGAAAAAGCGCTTCAATCGCAGGCTGGGCGGGTGGGCTTTCAAGCGGTGGTTCCCAATCCCAAGCTCAAGCTGCTGGACCAGGTCCGGGAGGTGCTGCGGCTCCGACATTATTCGATCCGCACCGAGCAATCTTACTGCGACTGGATTCGGCGTTACGTGCGCTTCCACCAGATGCGTTCGCGGGCGGAGTTGACGCCCGGAGAGGCCAAGGTGGAGCAGTTCCTGAGTGATCTGGCCGTCAATGGCCGTGTGGCGGCGGCGACCCAGAATCAGGCCTTTAACGCGTTATTGTTCCTTTACCGGGAGGTATTGCACCAGCCGTTCGAGAACGTGCAGGCGGTCCGGGCCAAACGCCCGGTGCGCGTGCCGACGGTGCTGACGCCCGAAGAGGTGGGGCGGGTGATTAGCGCGATGTCCGGCCCGCCGCAATTGGTGGTGAAGTTGTTGTACGGCAGTGGGTTACGCCTGCTGGAGGCGCTGCGCTTGCGGGTCCACGACCTGGACTTCGAGATGAAGCAACTGAGGGGCACAATGACGTTTCGACGACGATGATTTACACCCACGTGCTGCGCCAAGGGGGCAGCGGGATGAAGAGCCCGCTGGACTGTCTCTAGCAGGGGGGCAGCCATACCTTCGGCCATGCCGGAGTCGGCACGCGCCGGGGTCGGAACGAGGTTTCTGAACCAGTGCGGCTCGGCCTGCGCGTGGAGTCCGAGCTTCAGAACTCGTGACTGGCCGCAGGATCTTGGAGCGGCGTGGAATCCGCCGGAGCCGGTTTTCGAGTCGGGCGGTGACTTCCCCCTCACCCCGGCCCTCTCCCTTGAGGAGAGGGAGGACCATCGGCCGTGCTGCGAGGAATCGGAGCGTCCGGGCATATCCCGCGACGGTCGGCGGGGCACCCTCTCCCCAAGGGAGAGGGCCGGGGTGAGGGGGAACTGGGCTCACCTTGTTTCCACGGGATCAGAGTGTCTAAGCCTCCTCCCAACGGCTTTGGACGGCACCCGCTCAAGGCCCAACTGTTGGCGTATCCCGCGTCTGCTTGCCGCCGCCGTTCCAGCTTCCATTAAAGCGCCTGATGCTCCGGGGCCGTGGAAGCCCGAGATGGTGGCGGCCCGGGGGCTTTTATCGGGCGGTTCGGCGGAAGTTCTATGATACCAGGGTATGTCCAGGGTTAGTCCAGGGTACCTCCAGGGTTGGGCCGGGGCGGAAAGGGGGCATCCGGCGCCCTTCTCAGTATTGCGAATGCTTATTCTGGGTGCAGGGGGGAAGGCAGAAGGCAGAATGAAGAATGCAGAAGGGCCGGTCCAAAGCACGGAGCATCAGAGCCACCGTCAGGCCACCCTGAAGCCACCCCGAGGCTATCTGGTGGCCAACCGGTAGGCACCCTGAGGCTACCCGGAGGCTACCCCGAAGCCACCCCGAGGCTACCCCGAGGCTACCCCGAGGCTCCCCTGAGTATGCCCTGGGGGGTGGTGACGGCGCAAAGTGCCACACCGGCGGGCATGGGCGGCCCAAATCCTCGCCTAAGGCGACGCACTCAGAGGCTTGGGGAGCACACGCGCCCTCGCGTGTAGTGGCCGGCGCCCTCGCCGGCCACACCTGGCTGGTGCTCTAGGGTTCATATTGAGTTGAGGTGAAGCAGTCGGCGAGGGCGCCGGCTGCGACACGCGGGGGCGCGTGTGCTCCCCGAAGAGCTGCCATTCCGGGCTTAGGCGAGGATCAGGGGGCGGGTTGTGTCCTTGTCTATCCAACCGCCCCTCGGCATAATCGCGGCGTGGTACTGAAACACGGGTACCTTCTCGCCGTCGCAGCCGCGATGGCGTGCACCGGGGCCGGGTCCCTGTCTGCGCCGGGCCAGTCCCCGGGCGGCGGTGCTTTAGGATCAGCCAGTCCGTTTGTGTGCCGGGTATGGCGGGGAGAGGAGGGGTTGCCGCAAGACTCGGTTTGGGCCATTGTCCAAACCCGGGATGGATACCTTTGGATTGGCACGGGCGGGGGCCTGGCCCGATTCGACGGAGTCCGTTTCAAGGTGTTTGGCATGGCGGAGGGTTTGCCCAGTCTGCATGTGCGGGCGCTGCTGGAAGACCGGCACGGCGCGCTCTGGATTGGCACGGCCAAGGGGTTGTGCCGGTACGCGGGGGGCAAGTTCCAGACCTGGACGGTGCGGGACGGACTGGCGGGAGACATTATCTCGCGCCTGGCGGAGGATCCCAGGGGCGTGATTTGGATTGGCACGACCTCGGGGCTGAGCCGGTGGGCCGATGGCCGGTTTGAAACGATCACGCTGACGGAGGACCCAGCCGACGCGGGGGTGCGCGCGCTGGCGATTGACCGGGACGGGGAGGTTTGGGTTTCACTGGTGAAGCAGGGATTGAAGCGCCGCAGCAGCGCGGGCCTTCGCCGCGCCGAAGTCGGGGCACCAACCGCCAAAGGCATGTCGGCGGAGGCTGGAGTGCGGGGGCAAAGACCGGCTCCGGCCACGCAGGCGGGATTCGTCGAGGCGGTCGGGGTGCCGGAGATTCAGGGATCGGGAGCGCTTTCGCTGCTGAAGGACCACGGTGGCCGGATGTGGGTGAGCGGCCAGGGCCGGGTGTTCTGCGTGGACGGGGCTTCCTGGCAGGCGTATGGGGCGAAGGATGGCCTGCCGGCAGTGCCGATCACCTGCCTGGGCGAAAGCGCTGACGGCACGATCTGGGCGGGAACGACCGACCAGGGACTTTATTTCCTGCGCGGCGGAAGATTCCAGCGGGTGCGGCAGGCTGAGGGTCTTTCGGACGAGGCGGTGCGGGCGCTTCTGAGCGACCGCGAGAACAACCTGTGGGTCGGCACGCGGTCGGGCGGGCTGAACCGGTTGCAGCCCAGAAGAGTGTTCACGCGCAAGATTTGGGACGGCCCGACCGAAGCACAGCCGTTCTCGCTGGCGGAATCAGCGGGGGGCGTTTTGTGGGTGGGCACGATGGGGCACGGCCTGTATCGGCTCGATAGCCAGGGGCAGGCGATGGTCTTGCGCGACGAGTTCCAGATCAACAACCCGCAGGTCGGGGCGGTGGTGGTAGCGAGGGACGGCAGCTTGTGGTGCACCGCCGGCCCAACCTTGTTTCACTGGCAGGAGGGCAAGCTCAGTTCGATCCGGGGCAACAGTTGGCTGCGCTGTCTGTGCGAAGACGTACAGGAGGGTTTATGGATCGGGAACCAGGAAGGGGCGCTGCGGTTGCTGAGAGGGGGGCAGTTGCGGGACTTCACTGAATTCGCGCCCCGAGGTCAGTTGATTTCATTGATCCAGCAGCCTGATGGCACGCTTTGGATCGGGTCGTACGGAGGCGGGTTGGCCCGGCTGAAAGACGGGAAGCGGACGCTCTTCACGAAGCAAGACGGCCTGCGCAGCGACATCATCCGGGCGCTCTATCTGGATCACGAGGGCACGTTGTGGATTGGGACCGAAGGGGGAGGGTTGAGCCGTTTCAAGGACGGTCGCATTGTCAGCTTCGGCAAGGAACAAGGGCTGCCGGATGAGACCATCCTCCAGATTCTGGAGGATGGCGCAGGCCAGATCTGGCTGGGGAGCTACCACGGCATCTTCCGCATTTCCCGCCGCGCGCTCAATGAGGTGGCCGTAGGCCGGGCTGCTTACCTCCACGCGCGCGTTTTCGACCGGTCGGACGGCCTGCAATCCGAAGAGTGCGTCGGCGGATTCGGCACCTGCCTGAAGAGCCGCAGCGGCCTGCTGTATTTTGCGACCGGCAGCGGCCTGGTGGTGATTGATCCCAAGCAGTCGTGGGACAAAGGGGCGCCGCCCACGGTTTGGCTCGAGGAAATGCTGGTGGATGGCGAGGCGTGGCCGGTGGAGACGGGAGGCGCGACCGCGCCGGGCTCCGGTCGGTTGAGGATTCCCCCAGGCAAGTCGCGCTTCGAGTTCCATTATACGGGGTTGAACTTCTCGGCGCCGGAGAAGGTGCGGTTCCGCTATCAATTGGAGGGATTGGATGCGAGCTGGATCGAGGCCGGTGCGCAGAGAGCGGCTTACTATAGCCACCTGCCTCCCGGCCATTACCGCTTCAAGGTCCAGGCCCACAACGGCAACGGCGTCTGGGGCAAGACGGGCGCAAGCATCGCGCTGAGGGTCCTGCCGCATTTTTGGCAGACGTGGTGGTTCATCGCGCTGCTGGGCGCGGCACTGGCCGGCAGCGTCGCGTTGACGGTCCGCACCGTGGAACGGCGGCGGACGCAAGCCCAGTTGCGGCGCCTGGAGCAGGACCGCGCCACCGAGCGTGAACGCGCCCGTATTGCTCGTGACATTCACGACGATCTGGGAGCCCGCCTGACCCAGATTTCCGCCCTCACGGAACAGGCCGAGCGCGAGATACCCCTCGCGAGCCCGACTCGCCGGCTGGTCCAACACATTCACAACACTGCCACCGAGACGCTCAGCCGACTGGACGAGACTGTCTGGACCGTCAACCCGCGCAATGACCGCCTCGACCGGCTGGCAGACTACCTCATGAACTACGCCGAGGAATTCTTCCGCCACACCCAGATCCGCTGCCGGTTCAAGGTGTTGGGAGATGTGCCCGGTTTGCCCATCGGCGCCGACCCGCGCCATCACCTCTTTCTCGCTGTCAAGGAAGCCTTGAACAACGCGGCCAAGCACTCGGGCGCAACTGAGGTGCGGCTACAAATTGAGTTTGCCGCCGGGGCTTTCATTGTCTCCGTCCACGACAATGGCCGTGGCTTCGATGCCGCCGAATGCCTGGCGCGCAGTCGGGGGCTGGAGAACATGCGGTCGCGCCTTGAGTTGCTCGGCGGACGGCTGGATATCGAAACGCAGCCCGGCAAGGGCGCGACCGTCCGCATGGAGTTCAACGCAGCCGAGGCCGGTCAACGGATTCGGGAGACAGCAAGAAGAAAGGCTAAAGGCTAAAAGCGAAGCAGGTCGCCACTTTAGCATTTAGCCTTTAGCCTTTCTTTTTGTGCCACACATTTTTGTGCGTATTGCGGGCGGCGTCCGGGCTGGCTAAGAATACCCCGAACATGAGCCCAACCGGATCAAGCTCAACCGCATCAACCCCGGGCGCTGCGAACAGCGGCACGGCGATACGAGTCGCCGTGGTGGAGGACGACGATTGGATGCGCGAGAGCCTGGTGAACCAGATCAACACCTCGCCCCACTTCTGTTGTGTCGGGCATTACCGCACGGGAGAAGAGGCGCTGCGCCAGATGACCGCAAGCCATCCGGATGTGGTGCTTATGGACATCAACCTTCCGCGCATGAGCGGCATAGAATGCGTTCGGCGACTCAAGGAACTGCTCCCGGAGGTCAATATCCTGATGCTGACCGTTTATGAGGAGAGCGAGCGGATCTTCGAGTCGCTCAAAGCCGGGGCCAATGGCTACCTGCTTAAGCGCGCCCCCCGGCACGAGCTGATGGAAGCGATAGTAGATGTCCATGCCGACGGCTCGCCGATGAGCAGCTCGATCGCCCGCAAGGTCGTGCAGTATTTTAAGCAGCTTGGCCAGGTTCCCCGGGAACTGGATACGCTCTCGCCCCGCGAGCGCGAAATCCTGGAACGGCTGGGCGAGGGGGCCGCCTACAAGGAAATTGCCGAGAGCTTCGGGTTGAGTCTGGACACCATCCGCATGCACGTCCGAGGGATCTACCGCAAGCTCCACGTGCATTCGCGAGGTGAGGTGGTGGCTAAATACCTGCGGAGGTAACAGCGACTACACATTTTTATGTGTATTCCCGTCCCTGGGGTGAAGTTGCTATTCTCACTCAAATAACCGCTTGTGATCACCGGCAACCAAACTGCCTGCTTGCATCCGATTAGCGCAAGCTTCGACCGTCGGCCCAAGGCTGACTTGGTTTATGCAAGTTCCCCACAGTGCTGGTACCACAACCAAACCATCAACACGAAAGCATGGATCCTGATGCTATGAAAAGAATGACTGCCCTCCTCACAAGTCTCGCGCTGTTATCCAGCGCGATGCTCCTTGCCCCCTCCGCTTCCGCCGCGACCAAGAACTGGGCGATCGGCGGCGCGGACATCAACTGGTCCTCGCTGGCCAATTGGTCGCCTACGGGCGTGCCGGTGACCGGTGATGACGTGGTGTTCGACGATACGGGCAGCACCTCGACTCCGACGACCAACAACATCGTTGACGCCGATTTCACGGCGCAGATTCGCTCGTTGAGCTACCACCAGACGAATGCCGACCATGCAACCGTTATCACCGCGCCGGCCCTGACCATCAGTGGCACCGACAGCACTCCCAACCCGCTTTTTGCCGGCACGGGCGACAATGGCGCCGCAGCCGTAACCAGCCTGACGCTCATTTCGGGCAACACCTTGACGATCAACAACCCCAACTCGGGCATTATCGTCCGCCAGGCCAGCACCAGCAGCGGCGCGCACCGGGCCACGCTTGACCTCACCGGCTTGGACACATTCAACGCCAATGTGCTGAGCTTCGTCACGGGCTACGAAGACGACGGCTTGACCACCGATCGCCGGCCCACCGGCACGGTTCTCTTTGCCAAAACCAACAATATCACCTGCACGGCGACCGGGCTCGGATACCAGATCGGCCACGTCGTCCAGCAAGGCGGCCAGGCCTCCACCAACCGGCTGGGGCAGGTCAACAACTTCAATGTCAACTCGATCCGGATCGGCGGCGCCAAGACCTCCAACTCGGCCCTCAACTTTAACAGCGGTCTGACCAGCCCCTCGGTGACCTTCCGCAATGCCGCCGGCACGGGACGTCAAACGGCCTGGTATATCGCCGACGATGCCACTGCCGGCTCGAGCGGTTCCTGCACCGCCTTTGTGGACTTCACCGGAGGAACGGTGGATGCCTTGGTAGGAACGATTTACGTGGGGCGCGGGCAGTCAGCCAATACGACTTACTACGCCGGCGGAAGGGGAATCCTCACCTATAACGGCGGGACGATTGACGTCAATACGATGGAATTGGGTTACCAGGTGGCGGCGGGCTCCAGCGCCGGCATGGGGGTCGTGAATGTCAACGGTAGCGCTTTGCTGAATATCAATGATGACCTCCGCCTCGCGCGGAACCTTGGGCCGGGAACGAGCTCCCTGGTCACCAACAGCATCGGCAATCTGAATATTAACGGGGGCACGGTGCGGGTGGCCGGCAATATCGTTGACGGCGGCGGCGACAGCATCCTGACGGTGACCAACAACGGGAGCCTGGATCTGCAGCCCGCCGGTGACCCCACCCCCGGCAACATTGCCGTGCGCGTACTGAATATTGGCGCGGGAGTGATCACCAATTATGTGACTTTGAGTGTCAGCAATCTGAACGTCCTGAGCCCGGGCACCGAGTTTGTCGTCTATCCGGGCCAAACCCTGGGAGTGGTTGGCCCCGGCCTTACCGGGACCATGACCGTCAACACGAACCTGGTTCTGAACAACGCCAGCGTGGCAGTGGATCTTGGCACGCCCGGCGGGTTCAACGACCAGGTTCAGGTTCTCGGCGGTCTGACCCTGCAAGGCCACAACTCGGTGCTGATCAACGCCATTAGCGGGTTCGGGCCGGGGCTCTACCCGCTGCTGAGCTGGGGAACTGAGTTGGTTGGCGATGTGACCAACAACCTGGCCGTGGGGGGCGCTATGGCGGATAGCCGTTACACCCTGTATTTGGAGACCAACACGATGCCTTCCACCGTAACCCTCAACGTCAGCGGCGGGCCGGCGGCTTTTCTCACCTGGTCGGGCGACGGAGTGGGCAATGTTTGGAACCTGCATCAGGCCTCCAATTGGAATGACGGCAATGGAGCCAACGATGCACAGTTCTATAACCTGGACACGGTGACCTTTGATGATAGCGGCTCAGCCAGTCCGGCCATAAACCTCGTCGGGGACCTTTTGCCTTCAGTGGTGAATGTTTATGGCGCGAAAAATTACACCTTCGCCGGCAGCGGCAAGATTACGGGCCCGGCCGGCTTGGTGGCAGCCAGCACTGGCACGCTCACCCTGCTGAGCACGAACGACTACGCCGGCACCACTACCATCTCGGGTGGCACCCTCCAGGTGGGCAATGGCACGACGGCCGATGGCGGCATCGGCACTGGAGAGATTGACAACTACGGTACGCTCATTCTCGACAGCGCCAGTTCGCAGGCTGTGCTCGGCGTTATCACCGGCAACGGTCCCATCATCAAGCGCGGGCCGGGCGTCACGGTGCTGGCTGGAGCGAACGTTTTCGGTGCGGGGGTGACCAACCAGGAAGGGACGCTGAAGACTGGGAACGGCAGCGCGTTGGGCGATACCTCCTATGGAACCACGATTAACAGCGGGGCCACCCTGGACCTGGGCGGCCAGAACCTCGTCCAGGAGCCGATCTTTGCTTCCGGCACGGGCGTGAGTGGCGCGGGCGCCATTGTCAATTCGGGGCCTCTTGCGGGCTCGCTGCAAAGCCTGACGCTATCCGGTCCCACCACCTTTGGCGGCAGCGTCTCCTGGACCATTGCGCCCGCCTCGTCCGTCGTGACCTTCCAGGCCAACAGCAACAAGGTCACCAAGATCGGCTCGAACAACCTGCAATATGCCAATGCTGATTCCTCCTACGTTGCCGATCCCGGCTTCGGAGACGTGGAGGTCCAGGCAGGGAGGTTCAGCCTTTACGGTTCCGTCGGCCTGGGCGATCCCGCCAAGAGCATCACGGTGCGCACCAACGCGACGTTGGAAATTGACAATACCGGCGACAGCCTGACGCCTAAGCCGATCGTGCTGGACGACGGCGCAACTCTCGCCAGCGCGTTGCCGAACCGTTTGCTGCCGCAGTATTGCACGGTGCCCGGGCCTATCACCCTGGGTGGCACGGTGACGGTCAATGTGGTGGCGACGGACCTGGTGACTGTGCAAGGCGAGGTCAGCGGCACCGGCCCGTTGATCAAGGGGAATCCGGGCGTGCTCGCGCTCGGCGTCAGCAACTCGTTCACGGGTGATCTGCTCGTTCAGGCCGGCACGGTTGCGCTGGTCAACGACGGTTCCGTCACCAAGTCTCCCAACATTGTGCTCTCCGGCACGACGTTCGACGCGAGCGCGCGGGTTGACGGCGCCCTCACGCTGGCCAGCGGCCAGACTCTCAGCGGCAGCGGCACAGTCGTCGGAATTCTCAACTCACCCAGCGGGAGCACAGTTTCGCCGGGCGCCTCGATGGGGACGATCAGCGTCACGGGCGATACCACCCTCCGCGGCGACACAGTGATGGCTATCTCGAAAGCGGGTTCCGTCCTGAGCGGAGACCAGCTTGCGGTCACCGGCCTGCTTGACCTGGGGGGCACCCTGACGGTGACCTACTCGGGCGACGCGCTCCAAGCGGGGGACACCTTCGTGCTGTTCACGGCGGGAGCCTTTAACAACGAGTTCACCGATGTTCAACTGCCCTCCGTCACCGGAGTGGTCTGGACCAACATGACGGCGATTGACGGCACTGTGCAGGTGCTTTCGGCCTCGGTGCCGACGCAACCGACTGTGTCCAGCACGGTGCCGTTGTCGGACGGCACCTTCCAGCTCAACTTCAGTGGTCCGGCCGGTTATGGCTATTCGGTGCGGGCCTCGGACGATATAAACCTGCCCATCGGCAGTTGGGAGGTGCTGAATACAGGCACCTTCGGCAGCAGCCCGGTCAGTTTCATTGACATGGATGCGCCGAATCACCAGAACCGCTTCTACGTGATCTCGATTCCGTGAGGTTGCTTGGCGCGGCGGGCGCTCGGACGGTCGGGGATAGTGGTACTGGTCCGTTGTTTAACAGCACGGACTGACGCACCGCAGGGATTGACCATCTGGCCCGCCGCGCTTTCGCTTGGATCAGGCCGGCGTCCGCCGGGTCCAGGAGGTGGATCGGGGCATTACCACCCTATGCTGCGGAGTATTTCCATGAACTCCACCTGGCACACAGACTGCCGATGTTTCTCCCTCTCCCCTTCAGAATGGGAGAGGGCCACCGCCAGTCCGGCCAGCAGGACCCATTCCCCCTCCCCATGAACCCCGGGAACATCCAACATCCAATGCGAAGCGCCCGACCGGAGGCCATTGGGTGTTGCATGTTGGATGTTCGATGTTGGATGTTTTCTTCTGGTTCAGGGGTTCAATGCGCGGAGCCCTGGTTTCGTGGAATTCTCACCCTGCCCAGTATGTGTTTTAGCGGAGTGCGCCCGGGGACGGGCGCACTCCGCTAAAACCCATACCAACGGGGGGAGCGGCTGACCAAACTTTGAGATATGCCGCGACCGGCTAAAGTGCTACACCATCGCGCGTGATTCCGATGACAGAGCAGCCGACAGGGCAACAAATGCAAGCGCGAGCGAACAGAAACGGCCGAAGGAGTAAATCCGAAGTCCGAAGTCCGAAGTCCGGAGGGCGAGAGCCAATTGCAGGATTAACCACAAAGGAACGCAAAGAGCGCAAGGAGAACCAAAAGGGCGTGTTCCTATGTGGTCCTTGTCTTCTCTCGCGGTTACTGGTCCTGGCTTGGCTATCGGTTTCGGCGCTGCAAGCCCAACCCTTCTCGTCCGCCCCCGTGACCAATGCTTTTATCCCCCAGCCGCTGTCACTTGCGGACGCCGTCAACCTGGCCTTGCAGCGCAACCCGAACATCCTGCGCGCTCAGAAGGACTTGAAGGCGGCACGGGGCGTTGTCATCCAGACCCGGGCCATCGCCATACCCAAAATCAACCTGACCGGCAACTTTTCCGCCGCCCAGTCCTCTGACGTGGACATGATCAACACCCCGGCCATCACCTTCGGCACGGACCAGAACTGGCAGAGCCAGATCAAGCTGGTGCAATCGCTTTATGAGGGTGGCCGCATTCTCTCGGCGCTGCGCGCCGCGCGGCTGACCAAAGAGCGCTCTCTGCTGGATTACCAGACGTCGGTCGCGGATACGGTCGTCGAGGTGCAGGTCGCCTACTACGACGTATTGCTGGCCATGCAGCAGATCACCGTCCAGGAAGCCTCCGTCGAGCTGCTGACCCGCGAACTGACGGATACCACGCGGCGTTACGATGCCGGCACGGTCCCCCGCTTCAATGTGCTCCGCGCCGAAGTCGAGCTGGCCAACGCGCAGCCGAGCCTCATCCGCGCCCGGAACAGCTATCGGATTGGCAAGAACAACCTCGTCAACCAACTCGGCTTCAATGTGCCCAAGCAGGCGCTGGAGGACATCCCGCTGACGCTGGCCGGCAAGCTGGAGGCCCAACCATACAAGGTCGAGCTGCCGCAGGCGATTGCGATGGCGCTCCAGCGGCGCACCGAACTGGCTTCCCTGCGCAAGACCCAGGCCCTGCGCAGCGAGGACATCGTCAATGCCAAATCAGCCTACAAGCCGACCCTCCAGGCCTTTGGCGGCTATGACGCACACAACTCGCAGCTCAGCCAGAACCTCTCCTACGAGGACCACGGCGCCATTGCCGGCGTGATGCTGAACTGGGATATCTTCGACGGGCGCCGCACCCGGGGCAAGGTGTTGGAGGCAACCGCCCGCTACGAACGGGCGGGCGTGGATGTGGACGACGCGGGCCGGCGCATCGAGCTGGAAGTCCGCACCGCGCACTCGAACTTCACCGAGGCCGATGAGGTGCTCAAGTCGCAGGAGAAAGTCGTCGAAGAAGCCGAAGAAGCCTTGCGCCTGGCCCGGGCGCGCTACGAAGCCGGCACCGGGACACAGCTCGACGTGTTAAGCGCCCAGACGGCGTTGACCGAGGCGCGCACGACGCAAATCCAGGCGCTGCACGATTACGACGTCGCGCGGGCGAGGCTCGAGCGGGCGATTGGGGCCAATATACCGGTGCCTTGATCCGAAGGAAAACATCCAACATCGAACATCCAGTGAG
>CAVXLO010000014.1:0-120931 GCA_963762555.1 uncultured Verrucomicrobiae bacterium | reverse complement strand
GTACTAAGGATAGCCTCGGGGTAGCCTCAGGGTAGCCTCGGGGTAGCCTCAGGGTGGCCTCAGGGTGCCTACCGGTTGGCCACCAGATAGCCTAGGGGTGGCTTCAGGGTGGCCTGAGGGTGGCTCTGATGCGCCGCCACTTCTGCATTCTGCATTCTTCCTTCTGCATTCCCCTTCTTTCTGCCTTCTGCCTTCTCCCCTGCACCCAGAATAAGCATTCGCAATACTGAGAAAGGCGCCGAGTGCCCCCTTTCCGCCCCGGCCCAACCCTGGAGGTACCCTGGACATACCCTGGACATACCCTGGTACCATAGAACCCCCGCGCAATCGCCCGATAACAGCCCCCGGACCGCCACAATCTCGGGCTTCTACGGCCCCGGAGCATCAGGCGCTTTAATGGGAGCTGGAATGGCGGCGGCAGCATCGGTCCCGAAACCCTACGCCTCCAGCAGTTCCTTGGGCAAGACCAGGGCGAACCGGTCGCCGATGCGTTCAATCTCCGTCGGCACACGGGCAAGCTACCCAATCGGCCCCCCTCTGTAACGCAGCGAATTATTTCGTGGGGGCGGAGTCGAGACGGCAGCGAATTCACTCGTGGAAATAGGTTCGTGGACACCGGAGGATTGTGCAAATCCCAAATGCCTCTCAATAGCGGACTTAGGTGACTGTGGCCAGCGAACGGCCTGCCACAGCGATTCAGAAAGCGGTCGGATGGCCGCGGAGAACCGCCTGGAGCTACTATTTCCACAGGCCAGCCCGCCAAAGCACGGGCTATGAGCACGGACCCGAACAGTAACGCCGGCCACGAAATAGCGCGTCACGTTACAAATTATCTTGTCGGGTTCCGTTCGCCGGGCTAGCCTGTGTGCCGGAGTCGTGCGCATGACCGAGGATAGTGCCATGTTTTGGGCGAAGACCGTGCGTGACGCCCGTGGCTTGGAAACCCCGGGCATCAACGTGCGCGATCACTGCCTCAACGTCGGGTGCGTGGCCGAGGCGCTACGGGACACGCTGCCGGCCGCCCTGCGCAAGCTGCTTCCTCCGGGCGCTGTCACCCTCGCGGCTCTGCACGATGTGGGGAAGGTTTCACCGGGGTTCTTGGTGAAGTGCGCGCTCTGGCTGGCGAGGTTCAACCTGGAGGCTGTTGCCGCGAAGGAGAACTGGGTAAACCAGCAGTCCAATCACGCCCTCGTGAGCCAGTGGACGCTTCAACAGCTTTTCCGCAATTCCAAGCTGCATGGTTGGTCCGCAGTGGTGGGCGCGCATCACGGTAGGCTCAACGAACGGACGCTCGGCTTGTGGAAGGTCCGTGCCGTCGGGGGCAACTCCTGGGAACAAGCCCGGCTCCGGCTAGTGGACGAGCTCAAGGCGGAGTTCGGCCCACTCCCCGACAATCCGGAAGAGTCCGAGGCCGTGCTTTGGTTCGTGGCCGGCCTGATCACCGTGGCGGACTGGATCGGCTCGGATGAGGACCACTTCTCGCCAAAGGGCGGAGAGAGCCACCAAGCACGCGCCAACGCCAGCGCCGCACTACGAAAACTGGACTGGGAGCCGGTCAGGTTCCAGACCGCTCAGGCATTCACCACTCTGTTTCCCGTCTGCACTCCTCCGCGCCCTCTGCAGACGGCTGCACTGGACCAAGTGCGAGAACCGGGCCTCTACCTTATGGAGGCGCAGATGGGGGCGGGCAAGACCGAAGCCGCGCTGGCGGCGGCCTATCAACTCATCGCCGGTGGCCACGCAAGCGGCCTCTACTTTGCGCTGCCGACCCAGGTCACGAGCAACCGCATACACACACGCGTGTCCGACTTCCTGGGCCGGGCCGAGGTCGCGCCCGACCCGCGCCGCCTCCGTCTGGCCCACTGCAATTCGTGGCTGCTCGACAAAGCCGGGCCGCCCAAGTTCCGTCCTGCCGCACCGACGACTGAGGCCGCTGACGACGCTTCTGCGGGCCGCTCGTGGTTCGCCTCTTCCAAACGGGCGCTGCTTGCTCCCTATGGCGTCGGCACCATTGACCAAGCCCTCCTCGGCATCCTCGCGGCCAAACACTTCTTCGTGCGGCAGTTTGGCCTTGCGGGCAAAGTGGTCATTCTCGACGAACTCCACACTTACGACCTATACACCGGCACACTCGTGGATGTCCTGATCCGCCGGCTCCTCGAATTGAAATGCACGGTCATCGTTCTTTCGGCCACTCTCACCGTTGCCCGGCGGCGCGAATTGCTCGCACTGGCCGGCCAACCGCCCGCCGAGCTGTCCGACAGCTACCCGCTGCTCACGGCCTGCACGCCCGGCAAGCCGTCCCGCGAGATCAGTTTTCCTGCCGAACCGTCGCGGTCCGTGCAAATGACCATATCGGCTCAAGCTCCCCGGCGCGTTGCGGAAGGCGTGATGGACCGAGCCACCGCCGGCGAGTGCGTGCTGTGGGTCCGCAACACCGTGCGCGAGGCCCAGGAGACTTTCCGCCTGCTGTGCGGCCACCGCCGCGAAGACGGCCCGCCGGTAGGATTGCTGCACTCGCGCTTTCCGCAGTTCCGACGCGAGGAACTGGAGAACGCCTGGCTGGACCGCCTCGGCAGGGATGGCGCCAAACGCCCCCGCGGCTGCGTGCTCGTCGCGACCCAAGTCGTCGAGCAAAGCGTGGATATTGATGCGGACCACCTCGTCAGCGACCTTGCGCCAACGGATATGCTCTTGCAGCGCTTGGGCCGCCTCTGGCGCCACACACGGCCCCAACGGCCCTGCGCCGCGCCGGAGCTTCATGTCCTACTGCCCGAATCCCTGGCCGCGCTGGACGTACGGATGGCCTCCGCCCAGCAACTCAAAGCGGCCCTCGGGCCTACTGGCCGCGTGTATTCGCCCTACGTCCTCCTGCGCTCCCTCGCCCAATGGCAGGCGCGCACGGGCCTTGTTTTGCCGGACGACATTCGCCCCTTGCTCGAAGCCACCTACGCCGAATGGCTGGACGAACCGCCGGCCTGGAGTGAGCTGCGCGCTGAACTGGAAAACGCCAAGGACAAGCTGAGCCGACTAGCCCTCAACAACACGAACGTCTGGAACCAACCCGCCCTCGACGATGAAGAAGGTGTCCAAACCCGCTACAACTCGCGCCCGACGGCCCAGCTTCTCCTCGCAACCAGTGTCGAACCACTCACGAAAGGCTATGCGCGGGTAGCATTGGTCAACGGACAAACCATCGAAGCGGCCGACCGCGACTGGAGTTTCCCAGCGGCCAAGGCCATACACTGGAACCTCGTCCGCCTCCCGCGCTACGCCGTCGCTGGCGCGCTGCCTGCCACACCCGCCTGGCTGCGCCTGCATGTGTCCGGCCAGTGCGCGCTGGGTTTGGTACGCGACGGGCAGATCTACTGGCCGGGAGCCGACGCTCCTTCCGGCCTCACTTGGCACTCCGACGAAGGCGTCTTCATCCCGCAGCATGTGCGCAAGGCGAAATCTCCCGATCCCCAAGACGACTATGAATCTTACGATTGATCCCTGGATTCCCGTGGTATGGAACGACGGCGCCACCCGGGCGGCAACGTTGACGGACATCTTTGTGCGCGGTCACGAAATCCGCGACCTCGCCGTGCGCCCGCACGAGCGCATTGCACTTATGCGCTTGTTCTTGTGCGTCGCCCACGTGGCGCTGGACGGGCCGGGGGATCGGGAAGCGTGGCAGGACTGCCTGGCACGCCTGCCGACGGCCGCCGGGAATTACCTCCAGCGCTGGGCGCCCGCATTCGAGTTGTTTGGCGGTGGCCCAGCGGTTTCTCCAAGTCCTTAACCTGAAGGCGACGAAGGCCGAAGACGAGGAGGGAAACTCAGTCAGCAAGCTCGATATGGCCCTGGCTACCGGCAACAACCCGACACTCTTCGATAACTCCGGCGGCGGCGGCCGCACCTTTCCGCCCGAACAACTCGCCCTGATGTTGTTGACCTTCCAGTGTTTCTCACTCCAAACACCCTTCGGCGTCGCCAATTGGAACGGCAAACCAACTCGAGGCAGTCCAAGCCATAACAACCCAACCGGCGCAGCTAAGAGCGGGAAAACCTACGCGGGTGATGCAACATGCGTTGGCGGCGGCATGATTCACGCAATCATCATCCGCCAGCAATCGCTCCTTCATACCATTTGGGCCAACCTTCCGGTGAGAGGATCTGTTTTGCGCCTGCCGGGCTACGAAGGGTGGGGCCGCCCAGTCTGGGAGAAGCCACCCGCTGGCCCAGACGACGTTGCTCTCGCACGGACCTATTTGGGCCGTCTGGTTCCTTTCACACGTGCGATTCTCCTCTCCGAGGACCTCGCCACGGCGGTTGTTTCCAATGGCCTGCACTATGTGGCGCCAACCCCTGACGGCGTCCGCGAAATCATGGGAACCGTCTTCATCCCCAACAAGAAGCAGGCGGACAAGCGTTCCCTGCTCCGGGCAGATGTGACCAAGGCCCTCTGGCGGCAAATTCACCCGGTGGTAGGACCTGTGCAAAGCTGGCGAGGATGTTGGCGGGCCACTTGCCTTGACCAACCTTGACGGCACTTCTGATTTCGACCTCTGGGTTGGTGCTCTCATTCCAGCGAATAGCGCGAAGATTGTGGATGTCATCGAAGGAAGCTACCTATTGCCAGCGGCCATGCTCCAGTCCACCGGCCGGGAGCGCTACGAGAAGGGTGTCCAATTCGCTGAGCAGGCCGCCTGGGCGCTGAAGCGCGCCGTAGCGCTCTATTTCGAGGAGAACGGAGACAAGAGCAACCGGCGTGACGCACTCCAAAACAAGGCCGCGTTCCAATTCTGGACACAGGCCGAGCGGGAGCTGTCGCTGCTGCTGACCGCGGTGCAAAGCGCCGATCCACTTCCCGACGCCGACGCATGGAGACGCTCGGCCTGGGGCCAAACCGTCAACCAGGCCGCCCGCCTGGCTTACGAGACAGCCTGCCCACACGAGACCGGGCGGCAGCTCCAGGCGTTCGTCAAGGGCCTCGCCATCCTTTTTCCAAACTCCGCCAACCATTCGAATTGATCAGAGCCTATGAAAACCACCACACCACCCGAACGCGCCGCCGCCGTGCTGGCCTGGCTGCGCTCACTCAAGAACGACCGGGGCGCCATGGCCAGTCTGCGCTGTGCGCTGGTCCCGGCCCGCCGCCACCGCGCGTGGCCGTTGCTCGCCCGCATCGGCGGCATTGACGACCCCGTCGCCAAGACCGTCGCCGCCCTCTACGCGTACCACCCGGATGAAACGAGCACCGGCAATCTGGGCGACACCTGCCGCCAGCTCGCGGGAACACATAACAGCTTCGACGGACGCTTCCGCCGCTTGCTCATGTGCGACCGCGACGAGTTGTGCGAGCGCCTGCGTCCGATCGTCCTTGCCGCCAAAGCGAAGGGCTTCCCGGTGAATTACCAGACACTGATCGAAGACCTCTGCTGGTGGGGCGAACGCGTGCGCATCCGCTGGGCACAGGCGTTCTGGGCTGCTGCCGCCGAGGAAACCGCCGCCACGCAGGAGGCCGTATGAGCTGGCTTACCCAGATTACCCTCGACCACGCCGCAGTAGCTCGCCGCCAATTGCGCGACACTTACGATTGGCATCAGGCCGCATGGCAGTGTTTTCCGGGGCGGCCCACCGGCACGCGCGATTTCCTCACCCGCCTGGACCAGTCGCCGCAAGGCTTCCGCCTGCTGATCGTTTCGCTGCAAACGGCTGCGCGTCCTGAGTGGTGTTCGCCGGACGCCTGGCAATCCCGGGAGATTCCGGAGGGCTACTTCGACCGGGCGCGCTATGCCTTCCAGCTCCGGGCCAACCCGACGAAGAAGATCATTGATCCCAACAAGCCCAAGACCGTTGGTCCGGACGGCCGCATCAACCGCAACAAGAACGCCCGCCGCGTTCCCCTGCGCCAGCCGACCGACCTCGTCGCCTGGTTGGAGCGGAAAGCCGCCGCCGGGGGATTCGCAGTCGAGGCGGATTCGCTGCGCATTGTTCCCGAAGGCCAGGAGCACTTTAACCGTGGCCGCGAGCACGGCGCGCACGCCAGCGTGGAGTTTCGCGGCACGCTGCGCGTAACCGATCTCGCGGCCTTTCACCGGACCTTCCAAACCGGCCTCGGCAGCGGCAAGGCCTTCGGCTTCGGCCTGCTGGTCATTGCGCCGTTACAGTGAAGTGATGAGCCGCTCGTAATCTTTATGAGGCCCAATCCAAAACCACACAAAGCCCTCGGGCACTCTGGCCGCCACGGCTCGATAGTTGTCCCCGACCCGGGCCGACCAGGTATTGGGGCCGACCGGTTTGAAGTGCAGACCTGGATGCCGCGGGTTGTCCTTCCAGAGCCGGTAGTTCTTCAACGCCAGGCGCCGGAGTGCCACCGGCAAGGTCTGATACTGCCGCCAGAACTCCGGCGTGGTGAAGCTCTTCACGGCAACGCTTTGCAGCGTCCTGCCTTGAAATCCTCCATCGCCTTTCGGGCCAGGCCGTCGAGCGGCCCGCCGGCACGGGCGTCTTCTTCGATCTGCGCGTCCCAGTCGGCCTCACACCGGCGGTCCAAGTGTTCTTTGAGCCGCCAGAGTTCCTGCCGCGGCAACCTGGCGATGGCCGCTTCAATTTCCGTGACTGTGCTCATGCCGGTAAATTACTTGATCCACCTCCAACCCTCAACTCTCAACTGCGAACAAACAAGCAACACAACAAATGAAACTGATCGAACTGCATATCCTCCAATCGTTCCCCGTCTCCTGCCTTAACCGCGATGACGTGGGCTCTCCCAAGACCGCCGTCTTCGGCGGAGTGAACCGAGCCCGTATTTCCAGCCAGTGTCTCAAGCGGGCAATCCGGGAACAAGCGCAGGAGCTTTGCCCTGCGCTTTTCCAGGGCCACCGCAGCCGCCTCATCATCGGCCCGCTCAAGGAGGCCCTCGTCAAGCAAGGCGTCAGTGACTCGACCGCCACTGACGCTGCCAAGCTGATCGGCGAACATCTGGCCACACTCGACAAAGAGGCTGAGAAGAAGGGCGTTTTGAAGGTCAAGACGCTCATGTTCCTTTCACCGTCCGAAATCGAAGAAATGGCCAAGGCGCTCGCTGGCATCCTGAAGGAGAATCCCAAGGCCAAGGACCTCGGCAAAGCGGCCGCCAAAGCCGTGAAGAGCGCGGCCCTCAAAGACGCAGCCGACATCGCCATCTTCGGCCGTATGGTCGCCAGCGACCACAGTCTCACCCTCGAAGGGGCCGGGTTCTTCAGCCATGCGCTTTCGACCCATCGCGCCGACAACGAAATTGACTTCTTTGCCGCCGTGGATGACCTCCAGAAGGCCGAGGAGTCGGGTGCAGGTATGACCGGCACACTGGATTTCACCTCCGCCTGCTACTACCGCTACGCCGCGCTGAACCTGACGCTGCTTTTCGGGACCGAGGAGAAGCCGGGGCATCTCGCTGTTCTTACTCCCGATGAGCGGCAGAACGTGGTGGACGCCTTTCTCCGTGCCGCGCTGCTGGCGGTGCCTGGCGCGCGCAAGAACTCCATGAATGCGAACGTTGCAGTGGACTACGCGCTCGGTTTCTACCGCGAATCAGGACAACCGCTACAATTGGCGAACGCTTTTGAGGAATCGATCCGCAGCAAGAACGGAATGTTGGCGCCATCAGTGCGAAAGGCGCTGCTGCACAATCAGCGTCTGAATGACTTCCTGGGAACCAAACCGAAGGTTTCGCTCGCAACCGGAATGTATATCCCCAAACCGGACGAGGGCGAAAAACCCGAACTGACGATGGACCTCATTCCCCAACACCTGAACCTCGATGCCTTTGTGAAAGGTCTCACCGCCCATGTCATCTGAAGTCCATCTGGCCCTGCTGCTCGACGCCCCGCTGCAGAGCTGGGGTTTCGCCAGCCGTTTCCAGCGGCGTACCACCGGCCTGCACCCGACCAAGAGCGGCGTGGTCGGCTTGCTTTGTGCCGCGCTCGGCGCCGCCAAAGGCTCCCCCGCAGAGCGCGAATGGCTGCCCAAGCTCGCCGGCTTGCGGATGACCGTCGTCACCATCCCCCGGCGGACAGCGCCCGCCTCCAACAGAACCCAGCCCACGGGGCTGCCACTCCGGCGGTTGGAGGATTTCCACACGGTCCTGAACACCCGTCGTGCCAGCGGAGCTCCCAACCATGACCCGGTGGTTACCCATCGCCAATACCTGCTCGACGCCTGTTTTGGCGTCGTGCTGGCCGGCGAACTCGAAGTGCTCAAGCGCGTTGCCGACGCCCTGCGCGACCCCGTCTGGGGTGTGTGGTTTGGCCGCAAGTGCTGCCTCCCCGCCGCACCGCTCTACCGCGCCGGCCCGTGCGACGAAGCCGCCGCCTGGCACGCCCTTATCGGCGATGCCCAGCGCGAACAGTTCTCCCGCGTCGAAGAAGTCGCCCGCTTCGAAGACGGCACGGATTCCATCCAGGACCAGCCGCTGTCCTTTGGCACGGCGGATTCCAGCGGTCCCGAAGGCCGCCGCTTCAGCCCTCGCCGCGTGAAAGTCGCCCCACGTTCACCCTGACCTTTCACGCATCACGCATCACGCTTCCACTCGATGCCCCTCTTTGAACGCCCACCCCTGGAAACGCTGGCCATGGCCCGCGACCGCTGGACGCCGGTGTATCTGGAGCACGGGCGGCTGGAGGTGGACGATTCCAGCGTGAAATGGATCAGCGCCACCGGACTGCTTTGCCGGCTGCCGGTGGCCACCATTTCCGCGGTGCTGCTGGGGCCGGGCACGACGGTTACCCACGCGGCCATGAAGGCTTGCGCCGACTCGAATACCCCGGTGTGCTGGATCGGTGAGGATGGGCTGCGCTTCTACGCCTTTGGCCTGACGCCCAATCACGCCAATGACATGCCGCGCTTGCACGCCACCGTATGGGCCGACAAGAAACGGCGGGCGGAAATCGCCCGGCGCATGTTCCGGATGCGCTTCCCGGATGTGGAGGTGGCCAGCCGCTCCATCAAGGAATTGCGCGGCATGGAGGGGCTGCGCGTCAGGACCCTCTATGCGCAGTTGGGAGCGCAGCACGGCGTCACCTGGAAAGGGCGTAATTACAACCCGAGCAACTGGGACATGGCCGACGGCATCAACAAGGCCCTCTCGGCGGCCAATGCCGGCCTTTACGGGTTGTGCGCGGCAGTGGTCTGCTCGCTCGGCTACCTGCCCAGCCTCGGCTTTGTCCACGATGCCGGCACCCTCCCCTTCATTTATGACGTGGCCGACCTCTACAAGCACCTCACCAGCATCCCCGCCGCTTTCATGGCCATCCGCCAGAAGCCGGACGACGACGGCGAACTGGTGCGCAAGCTCCTCAAGCAACGCGTCGAGGAGGAGCGGCTGCTCCAGCGCATCCCCAAGGACTTGGAGGCGCTCTTCGCCGAAGCCGCTTCGCCCGTCGCGGCCAGGCCCAGCCCGCCCCCGGTGGAATCCTGCCTTCCGTCACCCCATGACCGTGATCGTCGCCAACGACATCCCGGACGCCATCCGCGGCATCCTGAAGCGGTGGTTCATTGAGCCGCGTCCCAACGTCTTCGTCGGCACCCTCAACCGCCGCACCCGGGACAAGACCCTCGACTACATCAAACGCAACGCCGAGGGCCTGGGTATGCTCATCGTCTCCAGCGACAACAACTGCCAGGGCTTCAAGATCGAAACCCACGGCGACACGCACCGTCGCGACACTGAAATCTCCGGCCTCTGGCTGGTGGCCGAAAAGTGGGTAGAACCCGAAAACCAGCCCTTCTGAAGACCCCAAATCTCACCAATGCCTCCGTAAGTCCCTGTCAATCCAGAGTGCTCCCCACCCGCGTGGGGATGGTCCGCTGGGCTAGCCGGCCGATGCATCCGAGGAGAGGTGCTCCCCACCCGCGTGGGGATGGTCCGGGAGCGGCGATGACCACCGGGCTGGTGGCGCTGTGCTCCCCACCCGCGTGGGGATGGTCCGCTTCCGGGGCCATCACACGAGGCGACCGGCTGGTTCTCCCCACCCGCGTGGGGATGGTCCGCTCAGGTATGCCTTCTAGATATGCCGCACCGTGTTCTCCCCACCCGCGTGGGGATGGTCCGAACCGGCAGGAACGGATCGAGTGCCTGGCGGAGTTCTCCCCACCCGCGTGGGGATGGTCCGCTGGTGTTCGCGAACGCGGCGGTGACGAACGGTGTTCTCCCCACCCGCGTGGGGATGGTCCGGACGCGGAGCGGGAGGCGGCGACGGCGGCGGTCGTTCTCCCCACCCGCGTGGGGATGGTCCGGTCGTGGTGCCGAATGGAATCAGCCTCGCCCTGTGCTCCCCACCCGCGTGGGGATGGTCCGGGTGTATGCGGCCGAGAGCGCGATCAACCCGCAGTGCTCCCCACCCGCGTGGGGATGGTCCGTCGACCAGCTTCCGATAGCACTGAGGCTGCGATGTTCTCCCCACCCGCGTGGGGATGGTCCGTTGAATCGGCGCCGCTGGATACGGCAAATTTCAGTTCTCCCCACCCGCGTGGGGATGGTCCGTCCGAGCACGAATGCTGTGGTTACGCGCATCAGTGCTCCCCACCCGCGTGGGGATGGTCCGCCAGCCGCGACACCACGCCAGCGCCAGCGCGCCGTTCTCCCCACCCGCGTGGGGATGGTCCGGCGCCGACGACAGCACGATCTCCGGCGAGCTGGTTCTCCCCACCCGCGTGGGGATGGTCCGCTGGAGGACCTGCAGTATGCCTGACCCGGTGCGTGCTCCCCACCCGCGTGGGGATGGTCCGGTGCGGATGGCGTGGAAGGTAGGGATCGCGATGGTTCTCCCCACCCGCGTGGGGATGGTCCGTGAAACGGGTCGCAAGGGCGTCCATGCGCACTCGTTCTCCCCACCCGCGTGGGGATGGTCCGGCGGTCTTCGCAAACGCGCTCTCCACCAGCGCGTTCTCCCCACCCGCGTGGGGATGGTCCGTCCAATCCCGCCTCGGCAAACGCCCCGGCCACGTTCTCCCCACCCGCGTGGGGATGGTCCGAGTTGCCGGTGATGCTGACCGAATTATCGTCAGTGCTCCCCACCCGCGTGGGGATGGTCCGCCACACCGGCAGCCCCGTGACGCCTTCGCATCAGTTCTCCCCACCCGCGTGGGGATGGTCCGCTGGGGCGTTGTCCTGACACTGCCCGGTGCGGAGTTCTCCCCACCCGCGTGGGGATGGTCCGAACACGGTCGTGGAAATCAGGCGTAGTGCATTGGTTCTCCCCACCCGCGTGGGGATGGTCCGATCGCTTGTTCGCGTTCCACCGCCGGCAATTTGTGCTCCCCACCCGCGTGGGGATGGTCCGGATTGGAATGACGAACGGCTCGCCCTGGAGATGTGCTCCCCACCCGCGTGGGGATGGTCCGTCTGATCGGCGGCATCCCTCCTCCAGCCCCGTGTGCTCCCCACCCGCGTGGGGATGGTCCGTCGCGGTGGCCGAACGGCATCTCCGGGTTGAGGTGCTCCCCACCCGCGTGGGGATGGTCCGGCCGAAGCTGGACGTGCTCCGCCTAACCAGCGTTCTCCCCACCCGCGTGGGGATGGTCCGGTATTTATGCTGTTCGGCGACTTGAGCTATCAGTTCTCCCCACCCGCGTGGGGATGGTCCGCGGAGGCGGTCGGGGCCGACCTGGCCGGGGAGGTGCTCCCCACTCGCGTGGGGATGGTCCGGCACCACCTACGGCCAGGGCCGCGGCCTGACCGTGCTCCCCACCCGCGTGGGGATGGTCCGCCTACGGTCCGTTTTGGAGTTGGGAGGAGGTGGTTCTCCCCACCCGCGTGGGGATGGTCCGACGCGCCGCCGCGGGTTGATCCGGCCCGTGCAGTGCTCCCCACCCGCGTGGGGATGGTCCGCCTCAGGCATGAAACGATTGACACCTTCAACTGTGCTCCCCACCCGCGTGGGGATGGTCCGTCGAATGTTCTGGCTGTTCCGCTGACCTGTTTGTGCTCCCCACCCGCGTGGGGATGGTCCGGACGCAACCCGATTGTCAGGGAATTCGACGTGGTGCTCCCCACCCGCGTGGGGATGGTCCGTATTTGCCGAGGATGTAGGGCTTTTCTTTGCCGTGCTCCCCACCCGCGTGGGGATGGTCCGAAGCCTTGCACGATCTGTCCGCTTGGAAACAAGTGCTCCCCACCCGCGTGGGGATGGTCCGGCCCTAGGTTGACTTTTTGCGGTTGGCGTATGGTGCTCCCCACCCGCGTGGGGATGGTCCGACCATTCCCGCTCGTCCGGGCTGGGGGATAGCGTGCTCCCCACCCGCGTGGGGATGGTCCGCGTGAGCTGCCCGAACTGCAAGGCGCGGTACCGTGCTCCCCACCCGCGTGGGGATGGTCCGGCGACCCAGGCCGATGCGGCGCGGGAGGTGACGTGCTCCCCACCCGCGTGGGGATGGTCCGTGCCGACCGTTAGATTGCTGCTCACAGTCAGGGTGCTCCCCACCCGCGTGGGGATGGTCCGTTCATTAAAGCGATGTATGATTGGACGCAGGAGTGCTCCCCACCCGCGTGCACCTTCCGACACCCAGGCCGTGATCACCCGCATTGAATCCCAAAGGGATTCCGCCACAACGCCCAGGGTTGCGAGCCGCGAGCTACGCTGGGTGAACTGCGCCACGCGACCTCAACCCCAACGGGGTTATGGCCGCCGCTGTGTTCCGGGGCGCAACCCCATCGTTGGGGTTGACCATTGCGGCTGCGTTTCCCCAGGGTAGCTCGCGGCTCGCAACCCTGGGCTGGGGGACGCAATCCCTTCGGGATTGAGGGCGCACGATGAGAGCACGGGTCAAACCAGAGTCTGGGCCGTCAATGCCAGCAGCAATTGACGAGCAAGCTATGGTTTTATGGTGGCCGCTTGGTCCTTCGGAGCAAGCGTCAGTTCGGACCAGGAACGGCAACCAACAGCGTGGCGGATGCCACCTATGCTTGAACCTCCCACGCCGACCATGGCACCGGCTGTGCCAAGGGTTTCCTATCAGTATCAGTGTAAATTCCTATCAGTATCAGTCGGGCAGCTTGATGGGAGGCAGTTGGGGCAACTCTTTCCCAGAAAGGTCGGTGCTGGTCATCCGAATCTGTTCCGCCGTCACGTCGCCCCGGATGACCGTCTCAGTGCCGCCGATGATCATCGGGAAGTTCAGTCCGTCCCCGCCCGCGGGTTGGATGGCATAATGATGGGTGTGGCCGCAGATCAGCAGGTCCACCTTGCCCCGGTTCAGCAGCGGCACCACATTCTCCAGCAACCATTGCCGGCGGATGAACTTGAGATCGGGCTTGCGGGCCGGGGGTATGTGCATAACGCAAATGCGGAATGGGGCGCTCCGGAAGCCCGGCTCTTTGATCTGCCGGGCCAGCCACTCCACCTGCCGGCGCAGGTAAGGCTCGAAATCCACGAGGCCATAATATTCGTTGTTCTCATCCCCTTTATCCTCTCCGCTGTCGAGTACCAGAAACGCCACCGGCCCCTGACGGAGGGTGTAGTAATAACGCCCGGAATCGGTGGGGAAGTAATCCAGCAGCCGGCGCGCGAAGCCACCGCGCGTGTCGTGGTTCCCCCGGACATAGACAAGCGGGGTGTGCGTCGCGAAGCTCTGCACACAGGGATCCACCACGCACTGGTACAACTGAGGTTCGTCCCTGACCGAGTTGACCATGTCGCCATTCAGGAAGACGAGGTCCACGTTGTTCCATTCCACTTTGGCCAGCGAGGCGGCCAAAGGGACGACATGTTCGTGACGGTCGTTGACTACGACAAAGGAGGTGACTGGTTTGCGGGCGTCCAAGGTGGTGAAATGGTACTCCGGACTGGCAACCGTTGCGCCGTAAGTCACCTTGTAAGCCTTGAACTCAACGATTTCGCGCGACACTACCCGATAACGATACGGGGTCCCTGCCTCCAGGCCGGCAAGCTTCACATTGTGGACGGTGACATCGGCATCAACTAATCCATGATGGACCGAGTTGTTGGTGAGCCACCGCGTTGATGTTTCCGGCCGGTACTCGACTCTGGACACGCACTTGCCACTAGTAGCCCACGAGACCGTGATGGCAGTTTCCGACGGTGCTTGAAGGAACGGCCCGTGTGTGATGGTCAGGGCAGTGGTGGCCGGGGCGGCGTTGGTTAGCGGCCGATTCGGGTCTTCCGCGCTCGCCGCCTGGCAAGTGGCGAAAGCGGTGACTGCCAGTAAAGCCCATAACCCAAGGGCGCTCGCTAAAGTAGATGTCATGGCGGACTTCGCCGGCTCAGTATGATGGTTCAATATCACGCGCGGTTGCAAGCTGCGGGCAGATCGTGACAACGTTATGCGGGAAGTGCAATATACAACCCATGAAACTCGTCCTTCGGGCAAGTGTGAGCCCTGACTATTGACACTAATCCGGCGCCGACCTCCACGCGTTGCGCGAAGAAAACACCCGCACCCTCGAACCCGCCCGCGCCCTCGCCGCCGAAACCTTGAAGCTGGGGCGCGCACTCAGCGATTGCGCCAACCAAGCCTATGCCCTGACGCCGGCCGGGATTGACCTCATGTAGAGTAGTGCTCCGCCCCGCGTGCACATTCCAGCACCCAGGCCGTGATCACCCGCATTGAATCCCAAAGGGATTCCGCCACAAAGCCCAGGGTTGCGAGCCGCGAGCTACCCTGGGTGAACTACGCCACGCGACCTCAACCCCAACGGGGTTATGGCCACCGCGCTGTGTCCCGGGGCGCAACCCCGTTGACCATTGCGGCTGCGTTTCCCCAGGGTAGCTCGCAGCTCGCAACCCTGGGCTGGAGGACGCAATCCCTTCGGGATTGAGGGCGCACGATGAAGGGCTCGGGGGGGCACGACAGGTCATCGAAGGGCTCGGATGACGGGGCGGGGCGCGGATTGAAACTTATCAGGCGTATTCCACTCGGGGCAGCCAGTTGTGTCGCCCCGCCCGCGAGGGCGGGGCGCGGATTGAAACGTGGGATGCGGAGTGGGGGGAATTCGTCGGGGTGGCATCCTCTTAAGTGGTGCGCGAAGCCAGCCAAGGCGGCCCGGCGGAAGTGCGCAAGCGGCTGGAGATTCTGGCGGGGCTCGCGGTGCTCCTGTTGACCGAGGAAGCGGACCGGCTCATGCGGCCGTTGCTCGCGGCCGGGGCATTGCCGGCGCGGGCTCAACCTGAAGCCGCGCACCTGGCCATCGCGGCGGCGGTCGAGGCCGATTATTTGCTCAGGTGGAACTGCCGTCGCCTCGCCAACGCGCAAATCCAGCGCCGCCTCGACGCGGAGGCAAAGCGAGCGGGTTGGAAGCTGCCGACTGTTTGCACCTCCTTGGAGCTGATGGGAGATTCAATGTATGCAAGCGAATCCGATTCTTGAGGAAGTTTGGCGCATGGGCGTTCCGGGCTGCTACAGACATGACGCTCCTAGCGGAGCTTACCCACCAAGCTTGACACTGCTCTCGTATTTGGGGGATGACATCAACAGAATGCTTGTGACCGGGGCACGGAAAGCCAGAATGGGCGTGATGCCACGCATGATAATCTGGACGGTCTTATTGGGCCTGAGTTGTTTGGCCTTGCAGGGGAGCGAGCCCGATTTGCAGGCCCCGCCGGTGCGCTGGCCGACGAACGCGCCGCAGTTGTCGGCCCTGCTGGTGGATTCACAGGGCAAGCCGATCACCTCGAAGGCGGGCTGGCTGAAGCGGCGCGCGGGGTTGAAGGCGCAGTGGCAGGCGGTGCTGGGCGAGTTTCCGGGACATAAAGCGCCGCTCAAGACCGAAGTGGCCGCCACCGAGGACCTTGATGGCTTTACGCGCCAGTTGGTCAGGTATCAGGTCGAGGATGGTCTTTACACGGACGGCTATCTCCTGACCCCAAAACCGCTGAAGGGCAGGTTGCCCGCCGTCGTCGTCTTTCACCCGACCACCCCGTTGCAGGCGAAAGGCGTGGCGGGGCTGGCACCGGAATATCCGGAGGAGAAGTGGCAAGGGGTCCAGCTTGTCCGGCGCGGTTACGTGGTCTGGTGCCCGCGCAATTACATCGAGACGCCGGGGGCGCACTGGGCAGGCAATGCCGCGCATGTGCGGGCGCGGCATCCCACCTGGACCGGCATGACCCGTATGGTTTGGGATGCGATCCGGGCGGCGGATTTCGTGGAATCGCTGCCCTACGTGGATCCGAAGCGTATTGGCTGCCTCGGACATTCTCTCGGCGGCAAGGAGGCGTTGTATGCGATGGCTTTTGATGAGCGATACAAAGCGGGCGTGTCGAGTGAGGGCGGAATTGGATTGAAGTTCAGCAATTGGGACGCGCCGTGGTATCTCGGAGTGCGGATAACGCACCCCGGATTCGACCTGGAGAACCACCAGGTGCTGGCGCTGGTCGCCCCGCGGGCGTTTCTGCTGCTGGCCGGGGATTCAGCGGACAGCGACCGGAGTTGGGCCTTCATCCAGGCCGTGATGCCGGTGTACCAATTGCTGGGCGCGCCGCGAAACATCGGTTGGTGGGACCATCACCAGGGCCACCGCTATTCGCCCGAGGCCCGCGCGGTGGCGGAGGAGTTTCTGGATCAGCATCTGAGGCGTTGACGTGTCAAAGCAACCGCCAGAAACGACCGCCTTGGCCTTCGCAGTCGGTTACCTCGGATTCAGCGCAGGCGAGCCAGGCGCGTACGCTCCACCCGCCTTCGGGCCAGCTTGAATTCCTGATAGGCTTCCGCAGTAATCTCGATAAGAGTGCGGGGCGTCAGGCCCTGGTTGCCTGCCTTGGCCAAAGCCGTTTCGAGGAGAGCATCGAGTTTTGCCCGGCGGTTGGTCTTTTGGCTTGGCTCGCAGGTTTCTAACTCGTATCGGGCCTGCAATATGGCCTCGAGTTCAGGATTGCGAGACATGGAACAGTTGCTGGAACAACTCGCTCCGGCGCGCCGCGTTGAGGGTGCCATGCCATTCAGCTTGCGTGTCGCAAAGCTCCTCAACCGTGGCTTCGATGTCGGAAAGCTTAATGCCCGCAGGATTCCGGGGCAGGCCCCCAGCACGGCGAATCTCGGTCAGCAGCCGTTCGCCCTCGGCGATGAGGGCCGCCAGCCACGTCTTGTGATAGCGTTTGTCCAGCGGCGTGGGTTTGCGTTCGATCATTCGTTCGAACTCGGCTTGGCGGAAGAGGTCAATGCCCTTGAACCAACTGACCACTTCCTGCAAACGGCCATAACGCCTGGCTCGCAAATCGCGTGCGTTCTGGTCCAGCACCAATCCCACGGCCTGCCAGCGCGGGGATTCGATGGTTTCCGGCTCAATAGTCGCGCTTCGCATACCGTGAAGGATACACCGTGCGCCGCGCGACACGCAAGCGCTCAAGCTGTTGGTAGCACGGCCAGTGACAAAGTCTGGCCCAAAACGTTGTAGGAGACGACGTAAGGAGTCTCTGATCAACAGCTTACGCAAGGACCAGACTGGCTTTAGTGAGAGACTCCTTACGTCGTCTCCTACAAGGGGTTACGCAGGAGTTTGTCACTGGTCGTGTTGGTAGCAGTTGCCAGGGAGCCTGCTGTTCGGCAGACTGGGGGGCCGATGAGCAAACGCTTTTACATCACGACCGCTATAGACTACGTCAATGGCCAGCCGCATCTGGGTCATGCTTACGAGAAGGTTGTCGCCGACGTGATCGCGCGGGCGCACCGCAGCCTGGGGCAGGAGACGTTCTTCCTGACCGGGCTCGACGAGCACGGCCAGAAGGTCCAGCAGGCGGCGGTGGCGGAAGGAAAGACGCCGCAGGCCTATTGCGATGAACTGGCCGCCATCTGGAAAGCGTTCGCGGCCAAGCTGGAGCTGACCAATGATGATTTCGTCCGCACCACCGAAGCCGCGCCACAAGCAGGTAGTGCAGGCGATCCTCGCCAAGCTTCACGCCGAGGGGCACTTCTACAAGGAAGTCTATCGCGGCTTCTATTCGACGCGGGAGGAGACCTTCCTGACCCACAAAGACCGCCGCCCGGACGGCACGTTCGATCCGGCCTGGGGCGAGGTGATCGAACTGGACGAAGAGAACTACTACTTCCGGCTCAAGGACCACCAGCAGTGGCTGATTGATTACATCGAGCAGAACCCGACCTTTGTCGCCCCCTCCTCTCGGCGCAACGAAGTGCTGGGCTTCCTCAAGAACAACGTGCTGGAGGACTTGTGCATCACCCGGCCCGCCGCGCGCTTGAACTGGGGCATCCCGCTGCCGTTTGATCCCGACTACGTCACCTATGTGTGGTTCGACGCGTTGTCCAACTACATCACCGTCCCCGCCGCCGCAGGGCGACCCCGGCGTCCCTGACGCCCTGCGCCCTCAACCCTCAACCGCCAACCCTCAACTATCCGCCTGGCCCGCCGACATCCATCTCGTCGGCAAAGACATCGTGAAGTTCCACGCCGTCTATTGGCCGATCATGCTCAAGGCGATGGGCGCGCCGCTGCCCAGACAAGTGCTGGTCCACGGCTGGTGGCAGAAGGACGGCCAGAAGATGAGCAAGAGCACCGGCAACGTCGTTGACCCGATTGCGGTCATTGACGAGTGGGGCGTGGATGCGTTCCGCTTTTACGTGCTGCGGGAACTGGACATCGGCCCGGATGGGAACTGGACCGAGGCCGGCTTCAAAGCGCGCTACTCGGCGGAACTGGCCAATGGCCTGGGCAACCTGGTCAACCGCTCGCTCTCGATGCTCAAACGCTATCGAAACGGCGTGGTGCCCAAGGCTTCGAACGAGCTTGCGCCCGAGGCCGAGAAGGTGATCGCCGAGACCCGCGCCTTGCTGGAACAGAACCAACTCCAGGCGGCGCTCCAGTCCATCTGGTCACTGGTCACGAGGGCCAATCAGTACGTGGACCACACCGCGCCCTTCAAGCTGGCGAAGGACCCGCCAAAGCCGAGCGCCTGGACGAAGTGCTCTATAACCTGGCGGAGGTGTGCCGGATTCTCGCAGTGCTGCTCTGGCCGTTCCTGCCGGGGACGGCCTCCAAAATCAACGCCCAGCTTGGCCTGACCGGCGCCCCCGACAAGGTCAGCGGCGCGCGCTGGGGCGGATTGGCCGCTGGCCATGCCATCGGCACCCCGGCCCCGCTGTTCCCGAGGAAGGACACCTGAGGTGTGCCCATGAACCGCCAGAGAGGAGGATTGGCCACGTCGAGCGGTCTCGAAGGACGGGCGGTATGTTCCCCCTCACCCCAGCCCTCTCCCTTAGGGAGAGGGAGGCCCGCAGTCCGTCTCTCGAACATAGCCGGCGCGCCGGTTCCGCGGAAGGAGCCAGACCAAAGAGCGTGAAGTTAATTTAGTCTTTCAGGCGGAGCTTCGTTCGGCTATCTTGCACATATGAGTTTGGGTGAAATCAAGGACTCCATCGAGGCGCTCAGCATGGAGGACCGGCTTGAGATAGCGGCTTGGATTGCCTACCGGAATCGTGCGAATGATCCTGCCTACCAGGCGGACTTGGACGCACGGATGGCCAGGATGGACGCGGGCCAAAAATCCACGCCGGCCGACCTCGCTCTTGTCCACGCCGAGCTCAACGCCAAGGGCAAGTGAGCACTGGGTACACCTACGTGGTGGATGGTGCGGTCTTGGCCTGCTTCGGAGAATGCTCCAGGCGCGAGCGAGAGCAGTTGCTGCGCATTGTTGACGTGGAGCGCGTTAGCCCGTGAGCGTTCCTCAGCAGTGCGTTGCGGCAGTTGGGGCGATAATCGCTGGCTGCCTTTCTGTGTTCGGCCCCCTGATCGAATCAGCCAACTCCCAAACCCTCGACCTTCCTCCCAGACCCTCGGATGCCCTGACCGGCACGGAGTTCGCCACGCGCGTCAATTCCCTTCCCTTGCCCGAACGCGAGCAGGAGGTTTTTGACCAGGTCACCGCCGGCAACGTCCCCAACTTCCTGCGCAAGCTCTGCCCGGTTACCGCCACCAACGTATTCGAGGGCAAGACCAATAGCGCGGTCTTCTATGTCACGCCGGATTACCTGGCGGTCGGTTCGGACGACGACTATTTCCTGATGCCTGTCTCGCCCAACACGGCCCAGCGAATCGCAGATGCGCTGCACTGCTCGCTGCCGACGCCGAAGATGGTGGACGAGATCTATGCCGCTGCTGAGGTGAAGCTGGCGCCGGCGCCTATTCCGCCCAGTCCCGCCATGACCACCGTGCCGGTGTTCAGCAATCACAACGCCATCGTGCGCGCTCAGCGGGCGGAGCAACTGCAGGCGCACCCGCTCGGCGCGCTGGTCGCGGGGCACCAAAAGGACGTGGTGATTTCGGCGAAGCTGGTGTCCGCGCCGAGGAAGGTCGCCATCTACGGTTGGCAGCGGACCAACGGCGTACCGATCCAACCGCTCTACCTGAAGCACACCGCCGCGTGGGTTGACTACAGTCAATGCACCCGGCTGGTGCAGCAGAAGATGACCGTCAATGGCGCTAGCACGACCGTAGCCCAGGTCCTGGCCGACCCAGCCTTGGCCGGGTTGCTGAGCAACGAAGGTCCGATTCCCAACCCGCGCTATCCCACCAACGCCTTGCCGCAGCTTCCGCTTCGGGGCCGAAGCCTCTCCCTGGCCGGTTGGAGTCTCCACCTCGGCGCGGCGAAGGCCCGTTGTGCGAATCAGACCGGTTCAAGCCCGCAAGGCACCGTCAGCTCGACCAACCGACGAGCCTGGTGGACAGTCCCGCAGTTCAGCGAGCGCGTGGCCTCGTTCACCTTCGAGCCTGGCGTCAAAGTCCGTGTCAACGCGCCTGGAGAATCCTCCTTCACGCCCGGCAAGAAGTGCTCCTGATCTTCTATGCCTTGCCCAACGGCAACACCACCGACCAGACCATCGGCAAAGCCATGCAACCGGGCGATGACTGGCACTACGACATCCAGCATATCGGCGCCCAAACCCGCTTCCTGCGCGACCTGATCACGAACCGCGTCATCGTCGTCGCTTATCTCGAAGCCGACACGAAGAGCTGGCCGGCCTGGCGCAAGAAGCACGGCGACAAGCTCATCCCCGAGATCGTTGCCACGGTGAAGAAGCTTTTTCGCTGGGCGCGAAGTGGAGACAGTGCTGAGCGGCCACAGCGGGGGCGGCAGCTTCATCTTTGGCTATCTCAATGCCGTGAACCAGATTCCGGATGACGTCGTGCGCATCGCCTTCCTGGACAGCGATTACGCGTACGATCGAGCTGCGGGCCACAAAGACAAGCTGGCGAAGTGGCTGGCCGCTTCGGACCATCATTACCTTTGTGTGCTGGCCTACAACGACGCCGTGGCACTGCTCAATGGAAAGCACTTTGTCAGCGCCGCCGGCGGCACATGGGGCAGGAGCCACGCTATGGAGCGCGACCTGGCCGAGGATTTCAAGTTCACAAGCCAGACGAATGCCGAATTCCAGAGGTTCACGGCTCTCGATGGCCGCATCCAGTTCATCCTGAAGGAAAACCCGGAGCAGAAGATCTACCACACCGTGCAGGTGGAGCGGAACGGGTTCATTCACTGCATGGTTTCCGGGACGCCCGTACGAGGGCAAGGGCTACGAGTATTTCGGCCCGCGCGCCTACTCGAAGTGGATCCGGTGACCTGCCGCGCGAAGCGTATGGATTGCGCGGAGCTTGCTTTGCTCCTTACACGGATTTTCATTGTCTCGAATACTATCTGGATCAGAGAGGCCAATTCCCCCTCACCCTACCCTCTCCCCAAGGAGAGGGAGCCCCCTCGTCAGACGATCGGCCAACCTAAAGCGCTCGGACCTTTCGAGCGCTGCAGCCCGAGGCTCCCTCTCCTTGGGGAGAGGGTAGGGTGAGGGGAACGGGCTTGGCAATCCACAGGACCTATACCAGAGAAACAGATCCGTGTAGGGGGCAAGAGCTTGCTCCCGCTTTCGAACGGTGCCTGACGGTCCAAAGTGGCAGCGCCCCAAACGCTTCGCGCGGATCAAGCCTGCTGAGTCTCAGGCAGGTCCCCCAGCGAGATCTCCACGATCAGGTCCGCCGCAATCCGCTCAAGCTGCTGCCGGATTTGGGCTTCGTCGGACGACGCCGGAATGCTGAGCCGGGCGTGGGCCTTGAAAAGGGTTTCGCCCGACATGGCGGCGCTGGAGCACTCGGTCTGGAGCTCTTCCACGTTCACGCCGAAGCTGGCGAGCGCATGAGAAATCTCCCGCACAATCCCCGGCCGGTCCTGCCCGACAATCTCCAGCACCCTTTGGTGAGCCAATGCGGCGGGCGGTTTGGGCTGGTCCGGGTGAACCACTACCGTGAGGCCACGCGATTCCAGCTTCTTTAGTCCTGCGACCAGCGCCGGCTCTTTCTCACTGGGCACCTCCACCCGCAGGATTCCGGCGAACTGGCCGCCTAAACGCGACATCCGGCTCTCCAGCCAGTTCCCCTCATGCTCCGCCACCAGGGCGGCAACGGAATCCACCAGGCCGGGCCGGTCCGGGCCGATAACGGTCATCACGAGCAAGCGTTGCATGAGCTTTCTCCTACGCTGAGCCTCATCTTCTGGCAAGTCAATCCACTAAAGGACCGGCCCAACGGGCGCGTCTCGGCACCGCCGCCACGCAGTGGCGCTCCTACGGAGCTTGGCTCGGCGTCTGGGGGCGCGGCGGCTATAAACATGGCGCTCCTAACAGAGCTTGGCGTACCAGCCGTGCCCAAAGAACCGTGTAAGGTGCAGTGTCCCCGGGCGCAACAGCGAGCCTCTGTTCCAGCGAGTCTGGATACCCGGGCCGTGCCTGAATTCCACATTGCTGCGCCCGAGGGACGGGCGCACTCCACCAAACACCCACCGACCCGAAGGCTTGCCCCACTGCTGCATGGCGGCAGGTGCAGCCCGGCCCAACCGGGGGCAGCCGCTCCACCAGGCTCTGGCGCCCCGTAGCCACTCAATGGCGCTGGCAGCTACTGCTGGGTTTCGGCCTCGTAAACGCGGACGTAATCCACCTCGAAATAATCAGGCAACCGCGCCTTCTGGATCTCTCCGCCCCAAGTGCCGATTTCTTCGGTCAGCTTGACATACTCCGGCACCTGCGAGACGCCGCCGGACGAACTGCGCCAGGTCTCCCTGCCATCCACGTAAAACACGTATTCAGTTGGCAGCCAGAGTAATCCGAAGGTGTGCCAGCCTTCCATGATGCCGGGCCGGCTGAACTTCGTTCCGGCGGATTTGTGTGCTTTGCCATAGCCGTCCCAGTGCAGGTTCGAGGTCAGCCGCCCGTCCCGCCACGGCATTTCAATGATGTCAATCTCGGTGCCGTCGCGGCCCTCGTTGCCGACCGTGTTGACTCCCGGTGTCATCAGCCAGAAGGCGGGCCAATGGCCCTCTTGCTTCGGCATCCGGCAACGGGCGGCGTAATAGCCGAAGGCGTGCTCGAACTTGCCCTGGGTGTTGACCGCTCCGCAGGTGTAGCGGTCGCCGTTCTTTTGGGTGCGCAACACCAGGTTGCCTTTGCCGTCGAGGTAGGCGTCTTCCTTCATCCACCAGCCGTCGCGGCGCTTCCAGTCCCCGAGCCGGTTCCACTTGGTCTCATCCAGCTTGGGGCCGTCGAATTCGTCGTGCCACACCAGCTTCCAATGCTGGCCGGCGGGCGCCGGGGGCAGGAATTCCTTGCCCGTCTGCGAGAGAGCGATGCCGCAGCCGGCGGCGAGCGCCAGCAGACAGGCAACGAGCGGGTTATTTCTTCGGCGCAAGCGCATCCAGGGTGCGTTGGTAGATGTCCTCAGGCGAGCCTTCGGCCGAAATCGGCAGCAGCAGGTTGCGCTGGCGGTAGAAATCGGCCAGCGGGGCGGTGCTCCGCTCGTAGGCTTCCATGCGCACGCGGATGGATTCCGGGCGGTCGTCCTCGCGTTGATACAGTTTGCCGCCGCAATGATCGCAAACGCCCGCGACCTTCGGAGGCCGGGCTTCAATGTGGAACACCGCTTTGCAGTTCGGGCAGGTGCGCCGCCCGCTCAGACGGGACACGACCTGCTCCAGCGGCAACTCATAACTCACCACCGCATCCAGCTTGAGATTCTCGCCGGCCAGCAGCTTTTCCAGGGCCTCGGCCTGGGCGACCGTGCGGGGAAAGCCATCGAGCAAAAACCCACCCTCGCAGCGCAGGCAGCCGACGCGCTCGGCCACCATGTCAAGAACGGTCTGATCCGGCACCAGGTCACCACGGCGCATGTACTCCAGGGCGGCCGTCAATGCGGGGGTGCGTTCCGCGGGATCCATGGCCTTGGCTGCTCGGAAAATGTCACCGGTCGAAAGGTGGCAGGCGCCGAGCTTCTCGCTGAGCATCTCCGCCTGAGTCCCTTTGCCGACGCCCGGCGCGCCCAGCAACACCAGCCGGCGCGCCAGTCCATTCGCTTTCGGCGCCGGTTCGCACCTCGCCGTTCCGCCTTTAATCCACGCCTTTCGATCTCGTTTCGCTTCCATCTTTGCAATCATGTTTTGCCGACTATATCAGCGGCGGAGGTGTGCGCCAGATCATAGTTGGCGAATCCAGGGACATGTTGGCCCAGGGGTCGGGAAACTCGGGCGCGGTCCTGGCCTCAGAACTCCTGACTTGCCGCAGGATTTTGGGGCGGCGTGGAACTTGCCTGGGCCGGTTTCAGAGTTCGACGGTTGCTTCCCTCTTTCCATGAATCGAAGGAAAACATCGAACATCCAACATCCAACATCCAACATCCAATGCCCTCTGGTCGGGCTGTTCGCATTGGATGTTGGATGTTGGATGTTCGATGTTGGATGTTGGATGTGTTCTTCTGGTTCAGGGGTTCAATGCGCGAACTCCTGGTTTCGTGGAATTCTCACCCCTGCCTTCTGCCTTGGGGAGAGGGAGGACCATCGGCGGTGCTGCGACAAACCGGAGCGTCCAGGCATGTCCCGCGACGGTAGAGGGGGCACCCTCTCCCTCAGGCAGAGGGCCGGGGTGAGGGGAACTGAGCTCGCCTTGCTTCCAAGGGATGAGGATGTCTGGGCCTGCATTTTTCACACTCAAAAGCGCTGTGTGAGGGCACGCGGCACGGTGTCAGCGTTTCAAGCCGAGTGTGAAGAATGCCGGCTGGGTCTCGCGAGCGGACCTGCCCTTGAGAGGGTCAGGCTGGCGACGGGTTCAACGAGTTACAGGTGCGGGAGAGTCGGGGAGGTCGCCCACCCAGGCAACTGATTTAACCGAGGTAACGATGGGACTTTAGGCCCGCGCTACCGGTGCCCGTGGTAGCCCCCGTAATGCCCGCCACCGTGATAGCCCCCATGGTACCCGCCGTGGTAGTAGCCACCGTAGTGGCTGCGACCGCCGAATCCGAAGCCGAAACTGATGGACGGGCCATAGTAGCCAGAATACCCGCCGTAATAGTAGGGATAGCAGCTTGGGTAGCTGAAACCTGATGAATAGGGGATCACATAGACCGTGGAGGCCGGAGCGTAGGCGGACTGACTATAGACGGGCGCTGCCTGCACGTACGTCGGGGCATACTGGGGAGCGGGCTGCGGAGCCGCCGCGGCGCTGGTGTCAGTGCTCGCAGGGGCCTGAGGCCCGGCGGGCGGGTTCTGAGCCGCTGTCTCAGCGGCTACTTCCGCCGGCACGTTCTTGCGCTGATCCAGCATGGCGTTAACCACCGTGTCGGAGACTCCCTCATTCCGCAGATAGACGATGTCCTTCGGGGCGAGGTTATAGATCGTGCCCGAATTATGGATGTAGTTCAGGATGACGTCCTCGCTGACTTGCGCGCGACTGAGCTTGACGATGTCCTCAACGCCGTAAGGCAATTTGACGGGTGCGGGTTCGGCAACCGCCGGCGCCGGCGTTGCCGCTGCGGCGGGCGCGGCAGTTTGGGCGGTGGCGCCGAAGGCCACGAGCGAAGCCGCGCCGAGGCTTGCGAATAGGCGCGTTCCAGAAGTCCACGTTTTCATAAGACGACCGTTCTTCAGTTCTGCATTAAATTTACCGGGAAGGGCAGGGCGGTCAAGCGCTGCGCGTAACCCTGATCATTGCTCAGAATACCGTTGGTACTTCGACGTGCCCGCAGGATGCCGTATTCGACGTTTGGAGGTGGCCGCCGGGGGAATGGGCGCGGGCAAGAAACCCGAAGACCGAAATCCGAAATCCGAAGGAAGGCCGAAAACACCTCCGCTCGCGAGCAACGCTGGAGACTCAGGGGCACAGGAGTGGCCCACCAGCCAGGTGTCCCAGGAAGGACTGCCCCCCACACGCGCGATGGGGCCTTTTCGGATTTCGGCGTTCGGATTTAGAGGACGAGCACTGGGTAGCACTGTTCATATGGGCCTCCTGCCACCTGCCCGCCTACCAACCTGCGGCGTTGCCATCGGCTCGCGGGTCGGCGGCGCCCACGAAACCCTCGCCGTCAGGGCTTCGCGCCACGATCTGGGACACGCCCATTGAGGACATCTTCTTGAGCTTGTGGCCACGCCGTGCCAGCCCAACCTGCAGCTTCACCGGCAAGGCTCTTTCGATCATCAACTGGTCTGGAGACCACTGGTGATGGATGCGCGGCTGGGCCAGGGCCTGCTGCGGAGTCATCCCGCAATCGAGCAGGGCAACCAGTTCAAGGACGACCTGGGAAATAATCTTCGGCCCGCCCGCCGCACCGAGGGCGATGATCGGCTGGCCGTCCTTGAGCACCAACGTGGGGCTCATGCTGGAGAGCGGGCGTTTGCCCGGCGCGACCGCGTTGGCCTGGCCGCCGATCAACCCGAAGTAGTTCCTCACACCCGGCTGGATGGAGAAGTCATCCATCTCGTCATTCATCACTACTCCGGTGCCGGGGATCACGACCTTGGAGCCGAAGCTGGTGTTGACAGTGGCGGTGCAGGCCACCCAATTGCCTTCCGCGTCGGCCACCGAGAAATGAGTCGTGTGCGTTTTGAACACATCGGTCGCCCAATCCGGCGGAGTCCCATGCCCGGGCACCCGCGTCGCGTGCTTCAGATTGATTCTCCCGGCCAGTGCCGCCGCGTAATTTGTGTCCAGCAGACCGCGCGGGACCTTCACGAAATCAGGATCACCCAGCCAATATGCTCGGTCCGCGAAGGCCAGTTTCATCGCTTCCGCGATGACGTGCAGCCGGTCGGTTTCGCCGAGGGCGGCCCCGTCCTCCGTAGCAGCACTGCGGAGGGCGGACAGGTTGAAGTGCTCCAGGATATTCAGCATCTCGGCCACCGCAACACCCCCGGAACTCGGCGGCGGAAAGCCGACAATGGTGTAGCCCCGATAATGGGAAAGGACCGGCTCCCGCAGGACGACGCTATAGTCCGCGAAAATCCTCCGCCGTCAGGAGGCCGCCATTGCGTTTCATCCAGTCTGCCGCCGCCTGGGCAAAGGGGCCACGGTAGAACCAATCACTCCCGTGGGCGGCGATGCTCCGGTAGGTGGCCGCCAGGTCGGGCTGCTTCAAAACGTCGCGTCGCGCCAGGGGCTTCCCCTTCGTGAAGAAAACGCTCCGTGTCGAGCTAAACTGCTTCATTTCGGGGGCCACGCGCTTGAGGATCCGGGCGTAGGTCTTGTCGAGCGCAAAACCCCGCTCCGCGAGGTCGGCGGCGGGCAGGATCAGTTGGCTGAGCGTTCGCTTGCCGTAATGTTCGACGGCAAACGCGTAGGCGGCGAGCGCGCCCGGAACTCCGCTCGCCAGCGGGCCGGTTTGGCTCAGTCTCGTGTCCGCCTTGCCGTTGCGCACGAACATATCCGGGGCAGCGGCCGCCGGCGCCTTCTCACGGCCATCAATTGCCACCAACGACCCATCCGCACGATGAATGAGCATGAAGCAGCCGCCACCGATGCCGGAGTTGTAGCCGTCCACGACCCCGAGCGTCAGGGCGACGGCCACCGTCGCATCAACCGCGTTGCCGCCTGCTTCGAGAACCCGCAAGCCGGCTTCGGTCGCGACGGGGTTGACCGACGCGACCATCCCGTGCGTGGCGTCCGCGAAAGCGGCACCGGCCAGCGCGCCGGTGAAGAACATAATGAAGATAGCGCGAATCATCCGCACCCCTCTATACGGCGGTTTGTGTTGCCAAATGTCAATCTGTTCATTAATCACCGTGGACCATGAAGATAAAGATTGCTCAGTTTGGTCTGGGCCCCATTGGGCTGGAAACGCTGAAACTCGCCGCGACCAAGCCCTGGGCGCAGGTTGTTGGCGGCGTGGACATTGACCCGACGAAGATCGGGCAGGATCTGGGGACGCTCACCGGCGGCAGGAGTCTGCGTGGCCGGCGGGTTTGGGGCTCGCTCGATGAATTGGTTGCACACGCTCGGCCGGACGTCATCTTCCATACCGCTGTTTCCGAGTTCGAAGCCGCCTCCGCGCAGATCGAGCCAATGGCCCGCCGGGGCATCAGCGTAGTGTCTTCCTGTGAGGAACTGCTCTTTCCACAATTGCGCCAGCCGAAACTGGCGGCGAGGCTCGATCGAATCTGCCGCAAGAGCGGCGCGCGCGTTGTCGGCACCGGTGTAAATCCCGGGTTCGTCATGGATGTTCTGCCGGTCTGCCTGACGGGCGTCAGCCGGGAAATCCGCGCGGTTCACGTGCAACGCGTGGTCAATGCCTCGACCCGGCGCGAGCCGCTGCAGCGGAAGATTGGCAGCGGTCTGACGCCCCAGGAGTTTCGGGACCTGTTCCAACAAGGCCTGGCCGGCCACGCCGGCTTGAAAGAATCCCTCGCGCTCATCGCACACTGTTTGGGTTGGCCGGTCCGGAAGATCGTGGAGACTGGCGACGCAGTTGTCGCGGACCACAATATTCGCACGCGGTTTCTGCGAGTGAGGAAAGGCCAAACCTGCGGGCTGCACCAGCGCGCCGAAGCCACCGTGAATGGCAGCGTTCGCCTGACGCTGGATCTGAAGATGTATCTGGACGCTAAGGACCCCCACGACGCCGTTCAGATCGAGGGTGACCCAGCGCTGGACGTTGTCATCAACGGCGGCGTCGCGGGCGACCAGGCTACCGTGGCCGCGCTGGTCAACACCGCCCCGCGGTTGCTCCACGCGCCACCGGGATTGCTGCTGCTGACCGATCTCGCGGTGCCCCGGATCGCGTGACGCCCTCGCTAGCCCCAGGAGCCGCGATGTTGCCTGGATCGGGTGCGCAGGTGCCGGTGACGGTGGCGACGGCGCAAGATCCTCCAGCCAAGATACCCCATGAAGAGCAGGACAAGCGCTGCCAGCAGATAGACTAGAAGAGCGAAAAACGATTCTGTATCCTCAACACGCATTGGTATCGCGCAACCGATAATCGCTCATCGAGTGCGGGAGAGCGAGCCTGAAGTTCTCGGTCCGTAAGTTTTCGGAATTGAACAAGCGCCGGCGCAGACTGTCAGAATTAATAGAGGTTAGTGTTATCATAGGAGTTAAAGGGGCAACTCGCCTCAGGGTTGCCCCTTTTTGTTTACCTCACTTACTCCAGGCCGGTGCTCCGATCGCCATCGAATCCCGCCGGACATGCCGGCCTTGTCGCCCCCGCCGCTGTTCTTCTGCTCATGTTTGAACGAAACAACATTAGTCCGGTCTCATTATCAGGGTTATTTGAGGGTTTTTTCATAGGGGCGCAGTATTCGCTGACTGCGCCTTTTTTCTTTTCTCCATTTCCTCTGAGATTAGCGCTTTTCCACCCCGGCACAGCAGCGTAGGCTGGAGCGAATTCAAAGCGTGCCCCTTGCCGGTGTGATGGAATGGCAGACATACAGGACTTAAAATCCTGGGCCCTTCAAAAGGCGTGTGGGTTCAAGTCCCACCACCGGCACCATAGCTCTGGTTTTCAGGTCGTGTTGGGACGCGCGTCTTCATTCTTGACCACGAGCTGCTCCAGTGAGAATTTGTGTGCCAGAAAGACCGGCTCAGTTTCTTCGCAGGTCAATTCCACTCGAATTCTGGGATACCCCCCGAGTGAAACATGCGAATTGCGGCGTTGGACGTTCGAGCGGCAGCGTGGGCAGCCGCGGGCTGCTTGCCGCACGGGCTTTCGGCGATTTGTTGTTTGGCAGAAATATATATGGCTTACCGAGCCTGGTTTAAAAGGATTCCGGATATTGAGGAAGGAGCGACCTTTCTCCGCAAATGGGGTTTCATTGGAATCCTCGTCGGCATTGGTGCCGGGTTGGGCGCGCTGGCGCTCATCTATCTGATTCACTTGATGACCCACTACGTTCTGGGCACAATCGCGGGCTATCTGCCGCCGCTGCCAGGCGGGGAGGGGGGGACCAGTGACTACACCTTCCACATGGCCAGGCCGTGGTTGATTCCCCTGGTGACCGCAGGGGGTGGCCTTGTCAGCGGCTTTCTGATCTGGAAGATGGCGCCCGAGACCGCCGGCATTGGCACCAATGCTGCCATCCGTGCATTCCACGCCAACGAAAAGGTCAAGCTCAAGACCTCGGTGTTTAAACTGTTGACTTCGGCCATCACCATCGGCAGCGGTCTGACCTCCGGACGTGAAGGTCCGATTGCCCAGATTGGCGCCGCGACCGGTGCCAGCATCGCCGATGCCCTCAAGCTCACGGCCCGCGAGCGAAACATCGCCCTGGCGGCTGGACTGGGTGCCGGCATTGCCGCAATTTTCAAAGCCCCCCTCGCGGGCGCCATCATCGGTGCCGAGATCTTTTACACCGAGGACTTCGAGGTTGAGGCCCTGGTCCCCGGTTTGATCGCTTCGGTCATCGGCTACTCCATCGTCGGTTCGGTCACCGGCTTCGAGCCGATCTTCCATCCGCCGCCGGAGCTGATGCAATTCGAGCATCCCTGGTCGCTGGTCCTGTTTGTCCTGCTGGGAGTCGGCTGCGGGCTGCTGGCACGCCTCTTATTTGCGGTCTTCTTTCGGATTGAGAGGTTCTTCCGCCGCTTCCCGCTATGGTTGGCGACGACTATTGGCGGATTTTGTACCGGTCTGATCGGACTGGCTGTTCCATCGGTGCTCGGCACCGGCTACGGTTGGGCGCAATTTGCCATTTCCAGGAATGACGTCCTATTGACGGTTCCTGTGGCGCACTGGCTGGGCTTTTCCCTGGTGCTCCTGGTGGCGGCGTTTGCCGAAATCTTCGGCGCATCCCTAACGTTGGGTTCCGGCAATTCCGGCGGTGTCTTCGGTCCCAGCGTGGTGACCGGCGGCATGCTCGGCGGCGCGTTTGGTGTCGCGGTGGCCGGCTTCTTTCCCGGGCTCCACGTGCAGCCGGGCAACTTCGCTATTGTTGGCATGATGGCGTTCTTTGCCGCTTCCGCGAAGGCGCCGATTTCCACCATCATCATGATTTCAGAGATGACCGGCGGGTATGGCCTGCTGGCGCCGGCCATGTTGGCCGTCGTCACCGCGTTCATTCTCTCGGGCAAGAAGACCATCTTCCCGGCGCAGGTCCCCAGCCGGCTGGACTCCCCATTCCACGCTGATGAATTCGAACCGATCGTGCTCCGGCGTGTAAAGACCAGTGACGTGATGATCCACCTGCCGGTTTGCGTGAACGCCGATGCCTCCATCGCCGATGCCCTGGGTCTCATGGGCGATTATGGCCTGGCCAGCCTGCCGGTGGTGGACTACCACAAACTATGCGGCCGCGTCACGTTGCTCGCCTCCAGCCGCGTAGCCGAAAGCCGGCGGCAAGAGGTCAAAGTCAGGGAGGTCATGTCTGCCGAGCGTTATGTGGCCTATCCGGAAGACGACCTGTTCACCGTCCTCAAAAGGTTCGCCTCCAGGGACGTCGGCAGTTTGCCGGTAGTCACGTCCGAGGCTCCAGACCAACCTATTGGACTTATTACTCGTTCAGGGCTTTGGGCCGCGCTGGAGACGGCCAAAGAGCAGCGGGCAGAATGGAAGGAAAGGCGTAAAGAAGCCGCCGGTTAAATTGCGGCCTTGCCGCCATTTGGCGCAGGTGCATTTCCAAGGAAATGTTCGGGCGGCTCTGGCTTGGAGGACGCGCCCGACGCCGGTCCTGGGCGGGAATTATCAAGTTCTGCTCGCAACCGAGGCAGGCTGTCGGGGTGGTGCTGCTGGATATAACCGATGAGCTTCTCGCGGATTTCGCAGCGCAGGTCCCAGGCCTTGGAGGAATCCGCCGCCGTGGCGAGCACGCGGATTTGCATCGTTCGCTCACTCGTATCGGTCACTTGGACGTTCCAGAATCGTTTATCCCAGAGCGGGCTGGCCTCCACGATGCGTTGGGTGGCCTGGCGCACCTCGTCCAGGGGCAACGAGTAATCCACCCACACGAAAACCGAACCGAGGAGTTGGGCCGAGACCCGGGTCCAGTTCTGGAAGGGTTTCTCGATGAACTGGCTCAAGGGCACGATGAGGCGGCGGTCGTCCCAGATATGCACGACGACGTAGGTGAGGGTGATTTCCTCGATGCGGCCCCATTCGCCTTCGACGATGACCACGTCGTCCAGGCGGATGGGCTGGGTCATGGCCAATTGGAAGCCGGCGAAGAGGTTGGCAATGGTGCGCTGAGCGGCAAAGCCGGCGATGACGCCGACGACCCCCGCCGAGGCCAGCAGGCTGGTGCCGAAACGGCGCACCTGCTCGAACAGCATAAGGATGGAGGCCGACCGTAAAGATGGCGATGATAAAATAGAGCGTCTTGCTCAGGACATGCACCTGGGTGTACACCTTGCGCGCCTGGAGGTTATCGGCGGCGGTGACGTCGTATTTGGCCAGAATCGCCTTTTCGCCCAGATGCACTGCGCGGGAGAGGATCCAGGCCACGGCGCAGATGATCAAAATACTGCTGCCCTTGCCCAGCAGGGCGGAGTATTCGTCGGATAGCCCAATCAGCGGGAGGGCAAAGATAATCCCCAGCACCGGTACAATGACGCGGAGGGCCTTTACCAGGAGCAGCACTACCAGGTCGTCAAACTTGCTTTGCGTTTTGGCGGACCAGGCCGTCAGTCGCGCTTCCAGCACATGGGTGGATCGGAAGAAGAGCCAGAACAGGACCACAAAGAAGCTCGAGGTGGAAGAGTTGGTTGAAGACATGGCGGACCGGGTGGGGGCCTTCGGACGGAGTGAGCCGCAAGAGCAGCGGGGTGATGGACAGGTAAATGCCATAGATCCAGATGAGGACGTAAAGGGGCTTCCCCACGACATGGATCATGTGTTGGCGCCAGCCGCCGCCGTCAGGCTGTTGCTCGGCTCGCCGGCGGTGGTGCCGCAGGAAGGATACGGCAACCACATTCACGAACAGAACCAGCACTACAAAGAAAAGAGAGACGCCGAGGTCCCCCCAGGTTAGCGGGCCGATCACCGGCGTGTGGACGCCGGGCCCGAAAAGGCTCTCGAATGCGTGCTCCAGCATCGAGGTCAGAGTGGCTGCCGTGCTGTCCAGAACCTGGTTTTGGGTCATTGCAGGATTCATAAACCAGTGGTTACGGCTTTCCGGTCGGCTCGCCGGGCGCGGAGCCGGAGGCTGGAGGATTTGGCGCCGGGACGGCGGTGCCCTTTGGGGCGCTCGGGGAGGCTGCGTCCTCTGTGTGATCCGCCGCCGACGGCGCCAATTCGCTCGTCAGATGCAGGATTCCCTGGAGCGGGATTCTGAGCCGGTTCGAGGGCTGGTTCAACTCCTGGCCCAGCTCACTGATGACCTGGGTCAGCAAATAGGCCCTTAGCATTTCCCGCACGTCGGCCTCGTTCGTGGGCAGCAGGTCCGACTGGGCGAGGGGCGGGACGTAGGCTTTGAGGAACGCCACGCCTACCCACCGGCTCCAATACCGCACCCAGGATTCGAACTTGGCGAGGTTCTCCTGTGGGATGCTGCCTCCTTCCACATGGGCGTAGAGACCGGCATACGCGGTGTAGTGGAGCGACCGCAACAGGGTGGCGACATCGCGCAGCGGCGAGCGTTTGATGCAACGCTCGCTCATGGCCGTGAGTGGCTCGCCCTTGAAGTCAATGAAGACGAAATCCTTGCCGGTCCAGAGAACCTGGCCGAGATGGCAGTCGCCGTGGATGTGGATGCGTTTGGCCGCGAAGCGGCGCTCGATAAACTGACGGTAACTCTGCAAAATTGCCGGCTGTGATTCCAGCGCCTGCTGGGCCAGCGGCCCCACCTCGGGTGGCAAGGCCTTGAGTTGTTTGCGAAGGAGGCGGAGGTTTTGCGCCGCAAGGCTGCGCATGGATTGAAAGAGGCCACGCTGGTAATGGGGCGTGAACGGCTCGGGCGCCAGCGGTTCGCCCTCCGGCGCGGATGCCAGTGCCAGGTGCAGTTGGGCGGTGCGCGCGCCGAGCAGACGGGCGGATTCCAGATACGTGCCAATGCACTCCGCCACCTCGGGCGGGATGCTCTGGTCCAGCAGCGTCAACTGCGTAGTCAGGGTGGAAGGGGCCGTGCGCTCCTGAGCCACCCAGGTGATGACACGGTCGTAGTAGCGGCCGAGCGCGTCCAGCGTGTGCGCCCGCGCGTCCCGGGCGTTTGGAATGAACTCATGCAGGACGGCCAAAGTGATCCGCGTGTTCTCGGGGCCGGAGTATTCGATGGCGCCGGCGTAGGGCGGGGCGAGCGGAAACTCGATGGCGGTGAGGAACTGCCCGAGCTCGAGTTCGGGGTTGTCGCCCACATCGAGGCGGCGGAAAAGCTTTAGTATGACCTTGTCGCCGAAGACCACCGACGAGTTCCTCTGCTCAATTCGGCTCGGCGCTGGTTCGGGCAGCGCGGCGTCGCCGACAATCCGGCGCAAGGCGTGCGCCCGGGTGGCTTCGGCTTCGCCCTGCCCGCCGCGGAGACGCCGGCGGTGCCAAACCAGCTCGAGCAGCGCCTTGCAGAAAAGCGCGCTGCCGAACGCATCATAGAGAATCCCCGCCTGCGTGGCCGGAGCCTGTCCTTCCGCCTCGCGACCTCCGGCTTCCGCCGACATCCTCAGCTCGTTGGGGGGCTCCACTACGGCGCGGCGAAAGCCCGTCTGTCCCGAGTCCGCGACGGTCAAGTCCGCGATGACCAGGCGTGGGAAGGCCTGCCGCAGGGCCTCCGCTTCGGCGCCGGTGGCAAAGGCTAGCGGCAGCGCATACGTCTCCAGGTCGGCCCCGACGTATTCCACTTGCACGAAAGCCAGGAACGCCTCGTCACCCGCCAGGGGCACCGGGATGGCGTCCTTGAGGGTAACCAGCTTGATCGTTTTGGTTTTGCCCTCGAACCAGGTCTGGAGTTTCAGGTGTTCAGGCAAGACCATTTCGAGAGCGCTCCGGCCTTTTCCGGCGAGCACTTGGGGCCAGTCTGACGGCACGGTGAGAGCGGGGCGCCGCGCCGGTTCGCCGGATGGGGATTGGAGTTGCGCGGGCCCGAGCCTCGCTTCGAGTGAAAACCAGTAGAAGGAATGAGGGCCAAGAGAGAGGAAGTAAGGTCGTTCGGTAATGACCGGGAATTCCAACCGGCCCAGCAATTCGACCGGCGTCCGCTGCTTGAAGGCAGATAGATCCAGCTCCACTGGCTGCGCAAAGCGGGAAAGGTTGGCCACGACCAGCAGGATCTCCTCTTGTAGCGCAGCACATAGCTGAGGACCTTGCGGTTCTCGGGTTGGAGGAACTCGCATTTGCCCTCGCCCAGAGGCACGCCAGCGTTTGCGCAGGGCCAGCACCCGCCGCATCCACCAGAGCAGCGAATGCGGATTGGCGCAACTCCGCCTCCACGTTAATCGCCTCATAGTGGTAGTCCGGGTCGAGAGTGATCGGCAGGTAGAGGCTCTGGGGGTTGGCGCGCGAAAAGCCGGCGTTCTTGTCCGCACTCCATTGCATGGGCGTGCGCACGCCGTTGCGGTCGCCGAGGTAGATGTTATCCCCCATGCCGATTTCGTCACCGTAGTAGAGCACCGGGGTGCCGGGCAGGGAAAGGAGCAGGGCGTTGAGCAGCTCGATGCGTTTCCGGTCGTTGCCCAGCAAGCGGGGCCAGCCGCCGACGGATGCCCAGGTTGAGCCGCGCCTGGTGGACATGGGCGTACATCCGATACATGTAGTCGCGCTCCTCGTCGGTCACCATTTCCAGGGTGAGCTCGTCGTGGTTGCGCAGGAACAGCGCCCACTGGCTGGTCTCCGGGATGGGCGGCGTCTGCTCCAGGATGTCCACAATCGGCGTGGCGGTCTTCCATGCGCACGGCCATGAACAGGCGCGGCATGAGCGGAAAGTGAAAGGCCATGTGGCATTCATCGCCGCGGCCCTGGCCGAAATAAGCCACCGCGTCCTCGGGCCATTGGTTGGCCTCGGCCAGCAGCATCCGGTCGCCGTACTTCTCATCCACGTGCGCGCGCAGCCGCTTGAGGAAGGCATGGGTTTCGGGCAGGTTCTCGCAATTGGTGCCCTCGCTGCTCGTATAGATAGGGCACCGCGTCCAACCGCAGCCCGTCCACCCCCATGTCGAGCCAGAAATCCACCACCTTGAACATGGCCTCATGCACGTCCGGGCTGTCGTAATTGAAGTCGGGCTGGTGCGAGAAGAAGCGGTGCCAGTAGTACGCCTTGGCCGCGTGGTCCCAGGTCCAATTCGAGATCTCGACGTCCTTGAAGATGACCCGCGCCTCCTTGTATCGGTCGGGCGTGTCGCTCCAGGTGTAAAAGTTGCGCCAGCGGGCTGCCGGGCGGGGCGCGGCGGGCGCGTTGAAACCACGGGTGCTGATCGGAGGTGTGGTTGAGGACCAGCTCGGTGATCACGCGCAGGCCCGCGGCGGTGGGCCTCCCGCAGGAAGATCTTGAAGTCGCCCAGCGTGCCGTACATGCGGATGCACGTCACAGTAGTCGGCGATGTCATAGCCATCATCCTTGAGCGGCGAGGGATAGAACGGCAGCAGCCATACGGCCGTCACGCCCAGGTCCTTGAGATAATCCAGCTTTTCAGTCAGGCCCACGGAAATCGCCGCGTCCCGTCGCGGTCGGCATCATGGAAGGAGCGCACATGCACCTCGTAAATCACCCCGGTCTTGTACCAGAACGGGTCCTGGTCCAGGCCCTCTCGGTTGTTGTTGGCGAACGGGCATGAGATGAGTCAGGGAACCGGCTCAATCAAGGCTCTGCCGCGAGCAGCCGCCGCACCGCGGTGTGGCTGCCCAGGTAATACCGTGCGGCGGTTTGCGCCAGACCAACGCGGACCGAATAGGCGTTCGGCGGCAGCGCGCGAAACAGGTCTTCGTCCGTCCAGTCGTCGCCGATGGCCAGGATGAAATCGGCCGCTTGCCCGGCCAGCCACTCCATGGCGGCGGTGCCCTTGCTCACCCCGGTGTTGCGCATCTCCAGCACCTTGTTTCCTTCCAGCACCTGCACGTCAATGTTGCGCGTGAACCCGGCCAGGTCGTCCAGCAATTCCCTGGCCCGGCGCGACGCCTGCTCCGGGTCCGCCCGGCGGTAATGCCACGCCAGCGAAAACTCCTTCTCCTCCAGCAATCGCCCCCGGCAACCGATCCACATACAGCTGGAGGATCGGGCGCACCCGTTCCTTCCATTCGGTGGTGATCGCCCTGAGCATCCGCCAATCGCCGCCTTTGGGCCGCAGCCAGACGCCATGCTCGGCCACCAAGGACACCGGCAACTGCGCCCAACCATTCTTCCAGGTCGCGTCCGCGGCCGGCCGCTGACGATCACCACCTTCCGTTGCTCGGCGTCCGCGCGCCAGCGCGGCCAGCAGCTCCAGCAATTCCGCGTCCGGGCGCGCCAGTTTCGGGTTCCTCCACGAAAGGCACCAGCGTGCCGTCGTAATCCAGCAACAATGCGCGCCGCCGCGCCGCCCGATACTGCTGGATCAACCCGGTCTGCGCCTTGCCGCTCAGCGAGCGGGCGCGCCGGGCCGCCTCGGTTTTTTGCGTCGAGACCATGGCCTGGACGAAGTCTTCCGCCCACCGGTTCACATCGTAGCGCCGCAGCCGCTCCTGGAGCAGTTGGTTGCGCCGAATCTGCTCCTCGACCGGCATGGTCAGCGCCTGCTCCAACGCCCGCGCGAAGTCATCGCTGTGGAATGGGTTGATGATGAGCGCCTCCCCCATCTCCTTGGCCGCCCCGGCCATTTCGCTCAGAACCAGCACCCCTGTCTGGTCGGGCCGCGACGCGACGAATTCCTTGGCCACGAGGTTCATGCCGTCGCGCAACGGCGTGATGAGCGCCACGTCGCAGAGACGGTATAAGCGCCACGATCTCCTCGAAAACCCAGGTTGCGGTACTGATAGATCAGCGGCGTCCAGTGCACGTTGCCGTAGGCGCCCACGATCCGGCCGACGGTTTGCTCCAGCTCCTGTCTCATGGCCTGGTAACTCTCCACCCCGATCCGGGAGGGCGCGACCGACACCACGAACACCACCTTGCCGCGCCAGTGCGGGTTCCGCTTCAGAAACAGCTCGTAACCCCGCAGCCGGTTGATGAGGCCCTTGGTGTAATCCAGCCGGTCCACGGAAAAGATCACCTTCTGCCCAGCGCACTTGGCCCGCAGTTCGGCGACCCGCAGCTCGGTCTCCGCCGAGGCGGCCGCCTTGGCGAACCGCTCGAAATCAATGCCCATGGGAAACGTATCCACCTTCACCACGCGGTCGCGCAGGGTCAGGGTGCCGAGCTGATGTTCGTAGCCGACGGTGCGCAGCACGCTGGTCAGAAAATCCCGGGTGTAATCGTGGGTGTGGAAGCCCAGGACAGGCTGGCGCCCAGCAGACCCTCGATGATCTCCACCCGCCAGGCCCGCGGCAGCAGCCGAAACACCTCGTAAGAGGGAAACGGGATGTGGAGGAAGAAGCCGATCGGCATCTCCGGAAACCGCTCGCGAATCAGCCGCGGCAGCAGCATGAGTTGGTAGTCATGAACCCACACCAAATCGTCCGGGCGCAGCACTTGCAGCACCGCCTCGGCAAAAAAGCGGTTCACGCTCTGGTACTCCTGCCAATAATCCTCCTCGTAGCGCGCTACAGTCGGAAAGTAATGGAACAGCGGCCAGAGGGTCTTGTTGCAGAACCCATGATAGAACCGGTCCATGCTGCGTTCCGGCAGAAAGACGGGCCGGGCCTTGAACTCCTGTGCCGCATGGTCGCTGACCACTTTCTCATGCTGGGGGGGGATGTTGGCTCCAGGCCAGCCCAGCCAGAGATAGTCCACCGCCCGCGCGGCGTCGTGCGCACCCCGTTCCAGGTAGCTCCACAAGCCGGTCGTCAGCCCTCCCGAACTCACCGTGAAATGCGGCGTGCCCTCTCTGAGGGACACTGTGAACGGCAGGCGATTCGAGACGATGACTAAACGCATCGCTCAAATCACTTGCGGCTCACTAAGACGCCGAGCAGCACGCCGAGGCCAAAGGCGACGCCCACGGCTTCGTACGGATGCGCGCGAATAACCGTGTCGGCTCTCTTCGCGCCGGCTCTTGCGACTTGCAGGGTCTGTTGCTGCAGGTCCGTGCAAGTGGCGTTGGCGCGTTCGAGCGCGCTCGTGATGCGCGCACGGGCTGCCTTGGCCTTGTCACTCATGTCACCGGCAGTTGCTTTCAATAGGTCTTGCGCATCGCGGGCTAGCGTTTTTAGGTCCCCGAGCACGCGTTCGCGGGCGAGGCGGCTATGATCCTGTTCCAGGTTGGCAAAGTGTGTTTCCATAGTTTAGTCCAATCACTGTTGTGCCATGTTCAGCTTACCACGTCAAACGCCATTCGCATTCAGATATTATTGTCGCTGTCCGCCGGAGCTTGATTCGAAGCCCGCCGGACAGCCAATATCCTTCCCGCGTGAGCAAGCAGACGAAAAGCACACCGGTCGCCGAAGCGCTGATCGCCGCAGCCAGACGGTTGCGGGTGGACACCCGGCGGCTCAAGTTTGGCCCGCCGATCACGCATGTCTATCATCCGCTGGTCTATGCCTGGGCGGCGCATGAGGCCTATCTGCGCAAGTTCGGCGGGGCGCGGCGGCGCATCCTTTTTCTCGGAATGAACCCAGGGCCGTTCGGCATGGCGCAGACCGGTGTGCCGTTCGGTGAGGTCGCCGTAGTGCGTGACTGGCTGCGGATCGAATGCCCGATCGGCAAACCTCGACACGAGCATCCGCGGCGGCCGATCAGCGGGTTCGCCTGCGCGCGCTCGGAAGTCAGCGGCCGGCGCTTGTGGGGCCTGTTTGCGGAGCGGTTTCGGACGCCGGAACGGTTCTTCTCGGAGCACATCGTGATGAACTACTGCCCGTTGGTGTTCATGGAGAAAAGTGGCTGCAACCGCACGCCTGATAAGCTGCCGCCCTCGGAAAAGGCAGCGTTGTTTGCCGCCTGCGATCGGCATCTGCGGGCCATGGTGGCCGCTCTTGGACCGGAATGGCTGATAGGAGTCGGGGATTTCGCCGCGAGGCGGGCGGTGGACGTCTTCCCGCATGGCCCGGTGAAGCTTGGGCGCATTCTCCACCCTAGCCCAGCCAGCCCGGCAGCGAACCGCGATTGGAAGGGCGTCGCCGGCCGGCAACTCAGGGCACTTGGCGTCTGGGATTAGCTACTGCGTCTCCTGCACGACCGTTCCGTCGGGCGCAAGCAGCAGCTTCGGGTTGTGCGTGGCGTCTTTGAAGGTGACGACGTAAACCACGAGCGGTCCCCAGTTTTCCTTATTGATAAAGTCAACCTGGGACGACGACGCGTGCTCGGCAATCGCTTTTTTGACCGCCTCCGGCACATCGGCGGGCTTCACCCGGATACCCTGCTGAGCGTTGACGAGGACCCTTAGATTCGGCGTGAGCACACTGCCGTCCGGCGCGACGAAGAGGGGCGGGAAAATCTCGCTATCCTTGAAATAGATCTTATAGACCACCCGTCCGGAGCTGGTGTCCCGGACCGCATCCACCACCTCCGCCGGCCCGGCTTCCGCCAGCACCGTGCGCTGCACATCGGGCGGCAACGCGCCGAACTTCGCGCCCGGGGAGGTTAGCGGCTTGTTATACTTGCTCTGATATTGCGTCGTCTGGATTTGGTTCTGCGTGGCGCACCCAGCCAGCAGCAGCACAACCAGCAGCGCTTGGAAAGCTTGCGACTTCATAAGCGCGGAGCAATGTAGCCACCCCCCCGGGGATAGCAAGCGTCCGGATTGCGGCGATTTGAATTCCCACCGCGGTCGCCAAATGTCACCATTCTCGCCGTCGCCCATGGCGCTCGGTTCGGTGGCGGCACCACTGACGATCCGCTGCGGCTCTATTTCAGCGCCAACGTCGTTCAGACTCTGCATAACCCTCGTATTAACACTCGTGATTCCCGAAAGTTGCTGTTGACGTATGAGCCGCAATCGCCGGACGGAGTCCCCCTCCGAATCGAGCGCCGCCTGGAGGCGGACACTGGCCGCGATGGCTTGGCGCTGCTTGAGGGGTTCAGCCTCACCGCCGCGCGTCCGCTGACCAATGACATCGAAGTTGAAATCCCCTTCGCGCTCGCGATCAACCCTGCCAGGTCGGCCCGTTCCCTGGGAGGGGCGGGGCGGTTCCAGACTGGACCTTAGGTTGCTGGGCTGAGGAAGGCTGCCCCAGGGCTCGAAGCTGACGAGGGCGAGTCAACTACAGCAATTACCTTTTCGTCGTTCGTAGCGATTACCTTTTGCCCAGGCCGAACGACCAGGAAGGCCGAGTCAGGCCACTCTCCGTCCAGCAGTTTGTGGAACAATCCCATGTCGCCCTGGAGTTCGTCGTACTGCCATCCTCGCTCCGCGCAAATCTGCTGCACCTGTTCGCGCAGTTTGAGTTGCTTCACAAAGTCGAAGTCAATCAGCGTCCCGTGGGAGTACGAATCCGTCCACCGATTCATTTCCTCCATCAGGTATTTGGCCTGGTCTTCGCCGTACTTCTTCACCCACTCCTCGTAGGTCGCCTTGACGCTGCTGTTGGCGCCGGCGGGCAACGACGCGCCGCCCCAGACCGGCCCTTTTTGCCCGCGGCGTTTAGCACACTCCAGCCAGCCGGAGGTGTAATAATACGTGCCGGGCTTTGCGTTGAAACACTCCTGGTAGCGCTCCTTCGACCCGAGAAAGAAGGTGATGCAGTCGTGCGCGCGCGGGATGACCAACGGCGTATGCGCCGTCGTCAACCCCGTGAGGATGGTGCTGCAAAGCCCGTAACCGAGCAGGATGGCGTCATACCTGCCGGCCGGTGTCGCATCCACGCGCTTCTGAATGTCCGCGCGGCCGGCAGCCGGTGTGTCGTGATATCCTTGCGTGAGAAACTCCGCATCCACCAGGTTCCGCGAGAGCGCGGCGGCGTAGCAGAGCTCGCGAAAGGCAATTTCGCAGGCGATGAGCTTGAAGAACATGCTGGTTGCGTAGCCTCGGTGCTTCAATCCTTTCGCGCCACCCACCGGATGGCCTGCCGGAGGATCTGCTGGTAATTGGGGTTATCGTAAGCAAAATGATCGTGACCGGACTGCATATACACGACCCGTGCGCGTTCGTAGGTCTTGGCCCAGGCGATCACCTTGTTGCTCTCCGGCTCATCCGTGGTCAGCAGCGGATGGCACTCCTGCGCCACGTCGAACCATTTATAGGTTTCGTCGTGGATGTCGAAATCCTGAACTCCCCGCGTCACCGGGTGCTTCGGGTCGGCGATGTGGATTCGGAAATGCATGCCTTCCTTGGCGGCTGAGCGCGGTTTCTCGACGCCGTTGATGTTCGTCTTCGCCAGGTAATAGTGCGCGCCGATGATCTTCCAGTATTCCGGCCAGGCCGGGTAAGCGGCGATGGCGTGGTGCAAGACCAGCAACCCTTTGCCCTCCTTCAGCCGCGCCACGAAATCCTTCCGCGCCTCCTCCGGAATCTTCTGGTTATAGTCGTACGTGACGATCACATCGTATTGCTTCGCCGCGTCGGCTTTGAGCATGGCGTAGGCCTGGGGATGCGCCACCGCCTGGTAAGTGATGTCCGGGTTGTCCTGGAACAGCTTGAAGAACGCGTCCTTTTCGAACCCATGGCCGCCGGTTATCAATAGCACGCGGATCTTGCCCTTTAGCGGCTGCGCCGTCTCGGCTGCAGGCGCCAGAAACGGGTTCAGGAGGGCGGCGAGCGCGAGTGCGGTGCCCCATATACGTGTCGCTTTCATGGCCCGCTTTGTAACAGGAACCAAGCAGCGATTCAAATGGATTCTGGGCCCGCCAGCAAGTCCGCCTTGCGGATTGGGCCTTCGCCCATAGGCCGGTGCAGGTTTAACTCTGAACCGCAAACAGGCCAGGACGCACGGCACCTCGACTTGGGCGGACTGCACCGTCGCTGCGCACCATGCCTAGAAACACAATCGGTCAGCGAAAGCCTCAGCCCCACGCGCTGTAACTACCGCCAAGCTGTGTCCTCTGGATTGGTTGCGTCTCTGCGTCTTTGCGTCTTTGCGTTGAAATCAGTCGCCTCAGGCAGGCCGTTGACCACCCGGTGAATGCCGGCTTTGAGGAGCCGCTCGCCAAAGTTGATAACAAGCCCCAGTTTGAGCCCCGTTAGGCGCAGATACGTCAGCATTTGCGCCTCGAAGACCGGATTCCAGTCGGTGACAGCCTTGTTATCTACCAAGACCAACTTCTCGACTTTCATATCCAGACGCAGCGGCTTTCGCAGCACCCGGCCCTTATACACGAGGCGAACCGGAAGCTGGCGCTCAACCGGGACACCTCTCAATCGCAGTTCCTCCTCGAGCGATTCCTCATAGACATCCTCAATCAATCCTGGCCCACCCAGTTCACGATGAACCTCGATGGCCGCATCCACGATGACCTTGCTGATTTCGTTTTCTGTCATAGGTGGGTGCAGGTTTAACGCAAAGGCGCAAAGACGCAAAGCCGCAAAATCCCCTGAGTTGATCTGCCCAGGTCGGCTTTCCGACACTGCAAGACTGTCCCCGTCGGAGCGCTTGCGTCTCGGCGTCTCTGCGTCTTTGCGTTAAACCCCAGCTCTCCCGGGAGATGCTGATCGGTTGTTGTGTGACCAGTTGGTGCGGATTTAACGCAAAGGCGCCAAGACGCAAAGCCGCAGGGATTCCCGACTCAATCCGCCCGACCTGCTGCTTATGGCGCCACCGCGCCACGGGGCTCGCGTTCCCACTTCAAACCCGGCCGGCGCCCCGCATCCATGGCTTTCCAAAACTCGTCCTTGGCGGCCTCGTAGATGCCGAACAGCCCGCGCGCATCGCGGTCGCGGTCCACGGTGATCCATGCATTCGGCGGCCCGGGCTTGCGTGCTTTCAGAAAGCGCGGGCCTTCGCGGCGAATCACCCTCGTCACCGGCCGGTCGGTGGCGTCGGGGTTGATAATCCCGAAATCGCTATTCTCACCTAATCGAAACCCACCCGGATACCACCAAAAGAAAACCCCGTCCGCGCCCGACTCCGTCATCATGCGATAAAAGTCAGCGTAGTAACGCGCTTCAAAGGCGAGCTTCTCCGGGTCGGGCGTCATGCGATTGATGTCCCAGACGCTGTAGCCCATCTCGGCCCAGACCAGCGGCTTGCCGGCATCGCACAGCCGCGCGTAGGCGGCGGTGAAATCGCCTGCCCGGACGCGCTCCCAATCACCGATCCGGCCATACGCTTCGGGCTCCCAGATGTCCACCGCGTCGGCCAACCCGTAGAAGTCATAGGGCAGGGCGGCGTCCCAGTTGTATAAAGGATCCCCCGCATTCGACATCCGAAAGCTGACGGAGTGGTGCGGGTCAATGGACTTCACCAGTTGGCGCGCGGCGGAATACTTCTCGCGAAGCAAGTCGTCGAGGAACAGCCGGTAATCCGCGACCAGCTTTCGCCACTCGCCGTCGCGCGTGAGTTGCGTCATCGGCGGAACCTCCAAGTGCGGTGTGGGGAGTGCGGGGTGCGGAGTGGAGAAGGCCCAGGCCTTTTCGGCGGCGGGCAGACTGCCGTAGCGTTTCAGGACCCAAGCGGTCCAGAGCTTCGAATAAGCCTGCTCCTGCTGCTCATAGCCGCCGTGGCTGGGTTCCCAGGCCAGGTCATAGGCGAAGACGGTATCGTTCTGCGCCAGTTTGAAATACTCAATGATTTCCTTCATCTGCCGCCATTGGAAGTTCATGGGTGTGCCCGGCCGCAGCGCCAGGTTGACGTGCAGCCCGAGCGCCTCGCAGCGGCGCAGGAAATCCAGCAGGTGTTGCGCACCAATTGACTCGTGATAGATGAACACACTCACGGCGTTCAGGTTCATGGCTTTGATGCGGCGCAAATCCCGCTCGATCACCGCCGGATGGTAAGCTCCCCGCCCAAGCCACGCCTCGAAGTAGTGGCCGTTGGCCAGGCCGATGCCACTCGAAGGCATGTAATTCACCCCATTCACCTTCCACTGCTTGCCGCGCAACCAAAGCCCACCGTCCCGGGCCTCGATGAATTGCGGCTTCGCTTGCGGCTCCCAAACCCCCAACTCATGCTGCAGCCCGTCAATCAGCGCCCCGTCAGAGGTCAAGCTCGTCAGCACGCCGGTTTCCCCGGTCTGTCTGCTGAGGCCATTTTGCTCGACCGCCTTCGCCTCGTCAGTTGCCAGTGTAACCTCGCGGTCGAGCACCGTCCGGCGCGCGCGCCCTTTCGCATCAAGGAACTTCACCGAACACCCGCACGTTGCTCACCGTCTCCCGGCCGAAGTTCACCACCCGGGCACCCGCGCTGAAGTGCTGCCCCGCGAAGACAGTGAAGAACTCACTCCCGCCTTCGCTGAGAAAGACGCCCCGTCTCATACGCGCCAGCGTTTGACGCAGACAATTGGTCACCACCGGTTCGCGATAGAAGCTCGCTTCTGCCGGCGTAAACACCGCCCACACGCTGCCGCGATATGGCGGCTCGACATTGACCACCAGCGCCCCTAACGCTCCCCGATACTCCCCACCAACCGCATCGTAAGCTCCCAATAGCGGCTCCCAGCGATACGGTCGCCCCTGCTCAAACCCTACTCCCCGCGCCCGCGGATTGAGCCCATAGTAGGGCAGCGCGTCCCGCCTGCCCCCCTTTTCAGGACCCTGCTCCCACGGCTCCAACGCCACCTTCTCGTCGTCCGCCCGCACCACTACCGGAGTCGTAATCGGGAAACATTGGTAACTCGGCGACACCGACTCCAGCACTGGGACCTGCGGTTCCTCGGGCGGCCTTTCGTCGCCGAACGGATTCGGCGCCGTCCCCAGGTCGTCGAACCAATACTCATGCTTATCCCCTTCCAGAGCGGTGTGCGACATCGCCAGCCCGACGCAACAAAGCACGGCATGTTGCGGCTCGAAGCGCCCTCGCTTCTCGCCCGGTCCGGGCACCGGCCAGGCCTTGAATCTGTCCGGGAGCAGCGTGTAATCCTTCCATTCCGTGGTCAGATCCACCGTCGCAATCCAGCGCGAGCCGTTGTCTTCCCTCCATTCAAGAGCGAGCTGGCGCGTGTGCGGACCGCCCTTGGCCCGGAAACACGTCAGCGTTTGGCCCGCCGGGAACGGGTGCGACAGGGCTGGGGAGGCCAGGGTGTCCCACCCTCCCAGATGCGCGATCTTTACGTGCAGCGCCTTGCCGTGGCCCATATACGCTAGCTCGTACACGGCCTGCGCGTCCGGGGCACCCACCGAGCGCGTCCAGCGGGACAAGTCGGCATGATCGAAGTCCTCGACGATGTGTTGCGGGCGCTGGGCGGCGATCCTCTCCTCGTAAGTCTGCCGCGACATCCATTGCCCTTTGACCCGAAACGCGGGCGACTGCCACGCCGGCAGCCCCAGCGCCAGCAGATCGCCGCCTTCCCGCAAATAACTCTGAATGGCCGGACCCGTCGCCAGCGGCAACGAGCGCGCTCCCGGCAGCACCAGCAGATCATAGCGCTTCACCGTCAGCGCCGTTTGGTTGGTCAAGACCGTCGTGTCCACGAACTCGGTAGCATAGCCCGCGGCCCGCACCTGGTCGCTGATATCCCGGGCCAGCGTCCGGCTGGAACCCGGGAGAGATTCCGAGAAGACAGCCGCCCTCAATCTCTCCGGCCCCGTTCCCGCCAGTGCCTGAGCGAGCCGCAACGAGCCAGAACAAAGCCAGCGCGGACATGCCGGCCCGATTGAGAACGGAACAGCCTAAATCGGCGGGAGAACGATGACACCATTGGCAAGAGGCCAGGCGATGGAAATAAACGGCACATTCGACATCTCCATGCCCTGCCCATGCGCGTGACACAAGCCCGAAATGATCAGGAACACCGCGCCAGACGCGCCACAGGGGCAACGGTGGCTTCGGTACCAGGCTCGTTGGCTGGGTGGGCCTTGAACCGACGCGAGACGGACGTCATAACGGGCGTACAACCGAAATACAACCGAAATACAACGGAACTTCAACCGAAATGGAACCGACCGGTATGCTACCCCCCTGCTACCTCGTCCCAACCTTTCCACTCAAGTCTCCGGTATGGTTCGCCAAGCGTTCGGGGCACTGGCATGGTCGGAACTCGAGCCGCTCCAACCTTGAAACGGTGATGGAACCCGCCCCGCGACTTGTCGTATTCTCGCCCGGCATGAATCGCGGCCAAATCTCCTTTCGAAGGCGTAGCTTCCTCAAGGGCCTGAGCACGGCGGCAGCGGGACTGCTGCTGGATGCGGGGCGGCCAGCCGCTATGCGCGCGCTCTGCGCAGATGGCGCGCCCGCCCGCACATGTCCTTCCATTGACACCCACATTCATTTCTACGATCCCAGCCGCCCGCAAGGCGTGCCGTGGCCGCCCAAGAACCTCGACATCCTGTATTCCCCGCACCTTCCGGCGAGATTCGTGAGTCTCACCAGAGACCTGGGCGTGGTCGGCGCCGTGGTGATTGAAGCCAGCCCGTGGGTCGAGGACAACCAATGGGTGCTGGACCTCGCCAAAGACAACCCCATCATTGTTGGCTTCATCGGCAACCTCGAGCTGGGCCGGCCGGAATTCGCCGGCCAGCTGAAGCGGTTCGCGGCGAACCCGCTCTTTCGCGGCCTGCGCCTGCGAGGTGTCACCATCCCCACTGGCCCGCGGCGAGGCCGCCTTTCGCGGATGACCTGAAACGGCTGGCAGACCGGCAGCTCACCCTGGACGTGGTCGGCAACGCTGCCATCTTGTCCGATGTCCTGCGCATCACGAAAATGGCGCCGGACCTGCGGGTCGTCATTGACCATTTGCCCTTTCACGACTGGGACAAGCCCGGCCCGGGAGCGATGCGCAACGCGCTCAAAGAAGTCGCTCGGTTGCCGAAGGTGTATGTGAAGATTTCCGATGTCCCGCGCCGCGCGGACGGCCACTTGGTTGAGGACGCGGCGTTCTATCGCCCCGGTTTGGACGTGCTCTGGGATCTCTTCGGCCCCGACCGTGCCATCTACGGCAGCAACTGGCCCGTCAGCGACTTGGTCGCACCGTATGCCAGTATGTGCAAGATCGTCGCGAATTATTTCGCCACCAAGTCCGCCCCCGACGCACAGAAGTTCTTCTGGAAGAACTCGCTCGCAGCCTATTCCTGGCTGCCGCGTGGGAAGTCGCGCACGCTTGTGCCGAAGCGCTGAAGGCAAGCGGCTCGGTAACGCAGGGTCCGCGAGGACGGACATTCTGGTCCCAGCAGTTCTCATTTTGGGTCCGGCCAGGAGTTTAATGGGGCCGGGGGGCGGGGTTGACGGGACGGTTGGATGAAGCTGCCCGCAGATTGTTTCATTTTGTACGGGACTCACAGCCCCCTTTCGTGTATCCCGGTCCCGGATGCCGACCGAATCCATCATCCAGGGCCGCCGCCTGAGTGCCGAAGAGCTGGTTCAGATCCAGACTCTGCTCATCGAACATCCGTCGTGGCATCGGACGCGACTCTCCCGCGAACTCTGCGCCCGGTGGGGCTGGCGCAACGACGCCGGTTGCCCCAAAGACATGGCCTGCCGCTCGCTCTTGCTCAAACTCCAGGCCCGGGGGCTCCTGGAGTTGCCGCCGCGCCAGCGCGCGTCGGTCAATCACCGGCGCAACCACCGCGCCGTCGAAGTGCCCCACGCGACGGACCCCCTCCACGCCGGGTTGGAGGCGTTACGCCCCCTGAGCGTAGCGCCGGTGCTCCCCGGCAGCCCAGAGGCAGGTTTGTTCCAGTTCCTGCTTCAGCGTTATCATTACCTGGGCCAGCGCAACTGTGTCGGTGAGAATCTCAAGTACCTGGTGCGCGAGCGCCACGGTCGTCCAGTGGCCTGTCTGTTGTTTGGCTCGGCCGCCTGGCAGTGCCAGCCCCGCGACGCCTTCATCGGCTGGACCCCGGCAGCGCGCCGCCGCCAACTGCGGCGACTGACTAACAACACCCGTTTCCTCCTCCTGCCCTGGGTGCGGGTGCCGCATTTGGCCAGCCATATCTTGAGCCGGGTCACCCGGCGCCTGAGCCAGGACTGGCAGGCTAAGTATGGTCATCCGATTGATCTGTTGGAGACCTTCGTCGAGCGGGACCGCTTTGCCGGCACCGCGTACCGGGCCGCCGGCTGGATCGCCGTGGGCGCCACCACCGGTCGGGGCCGCAACGGGCCGGGGCGCGCCCCGCAAGGGCCGGTCAAAGAAGTCTATCTCCGAGCGTTGAGCGCAGATTTCCGCCGGAGGCTCGGCGCATGAGCGGCCCGCGCTTCAACGATCTGGTCGGCTACCTGCGCGAGGTGTTCGCCGCTCTGCCCGACCGGCGTCAGGGCAAGAACATCTCCTATCCGATGGCCGACTTTGGCCTGAGCGCCTTCGCGGTCTTCTTCACCCAGTCGCCCTCCTTCCTGGCGCATCAAAAGGCGATGCAACAGGCGCGGGGCCACGACAACGCCCAGAGTTTCTTCCACCTCCAGGAGACCCCCAGTGACAATCAGATCCGCCAGATGCTCGACCCGGTCCCGCCCCAAACCCTCTATCCGGTGTATGATCGGATCTACGACACCCTGCGCGCCGCGGGGATCCTGCAGACCTTCCGCGGCGTCCACGACTCGACGCTCATCGCCCTGGATGGCACTTGGTATCACTCCTCGCAGAAGATCCATTGCCCGTGCTGTTCCCGCCTCGAACATAAGAGCGGCGAAATCACTTACTATCACAGTGCGGTGACGCCGGTGCTGGTGGCTCCCGGCCAGCCGGAGGTCATCGCCCTGCGGCCCGAGTTCATCACCCCGCAGGATGGCCACACCAAACAGGATTGCGAACTGGCCGCCGCCAAACGCTGGCTGGAGCACAACGCCGCCCGCTATCACTCGGGCTCCGTCACCCTCCTGGGCGACGATCTCTACGCCCATCAACCCTTCTGCCGGCGCACGCTCCTTCACGACTACCACTTCCTGTTCGTCTGCAAGCCCGACTCGCACCCGACCCTCTACGACTGGGTCAACCTCCTGCGACCCGGCCCCGATCTGGGCACGGTCAAGCTGCGCCTCAAGGCGGGCAGTCAGTGGCACACTTACACTTATCGCTGGGCCAACCAAGTCCCCTTGGCCGAAGGTCAGGACGCCTTAAAAGTCAACTGGTGTGAACTGACCGTGACCGACCCGGACGGCAAGGTGCTTTACCTCAATGCCTGGATCACCGACTGGCCCATCACCGAGCGCAACGTGGCGGCCCTGGCCGCTTCGGGCCGCGCCCGCTGGAAGATCGAGAACGAGAACAACAACACCCTCAAGACCAAAGGCTACCATCTGGAACATAACTTCGGCCACGGCCAACAACATCTCTCCTCGTTGTTGGCCGCGATGAACATCCTGGCCTTCCTCTTCCACACCGTCCTGGGCTTTACCGACGAACACTACCGCCTGATCCGCGCCACCTTGCCCACCCGCAAAACCTTCTTTCAGGATCTGCGCGCCCTCACCCGCTATCTGCACTTTCCCAGTTGGGAGGGACTGCTGCGCTTCATGATGCGAGGGTTGGAAATCGGCCCCTACGCCAAGCCCACCTGACCGGAGTGGACCTGCCAGGAGAGGTGTGCCCAAACGCGACCCCCCAGACGCACTGGCCCTCCACATCGCGCAGACCGGTCGGGAAAATCGCGCTCAACCCTCCAGCCCGCCTCCTCCAGCCGGTTCCAGAAACCTCCGGCAGGTTCCCAATCCTTCATCGGCCCAGCCACTGACATCTCGCGACCACCCATCACCAGTTACGCAACACCCCACCTCGGTAGCAAAATGACCAAAGCGAGAATTGCTGTTCTGGTCCGCGCCGGGGTTGACTTCTGTGCCGCAGCGGACAAAAGTGTCGAAACTCACGATCATGAAAAAGACAATAACGATCTCCACCTTAGCGGCTCTGATAGCTCTCGGGCCGCTCACACTCACCGCCGCCGAGAAGGGCTTCCAACCCCTGTTCAACGGCAAAGACCTGACCGGCTGGCATCTGCGCGAGCCCGGCGGCCATAACTGCTGGACCGTGCTGCCGGGCGGCATCCTCAAGAACACGATCGAGAAAGGCACCCACGGCACCGACCTGGTGAGCGACCAGAAGTTCTGGAACTTCACCGTCCGCTACGAGTACATGACTCCCGACGGCTCAAATAGCGGCTTCTATCTGCGCGGCCGGTATGAAATCCAGATCCTCGGAGACTACAAGGAAGGCAAGGCCGGCGACGGCGGTAACGGAGCACTCTACAGCGTCAGGGCTCCGGACAAGTTTGTCACCCGGCCCGGAGGTGAATGGCAGACCGTCGAGGCCACCATCATTGGCCACCGGATCACGGTGACTCTGAACGGTGTCAAGATTCATGATAACTTTCTGTGTGACCGGCCCACCGGCGGGGAGTTGGATAACAAGGTGGACGAGCCGGGACCGATCCTGCTCCAGGGCAACCACGGCACGGTGAGCTTCCGCAACATCCGCATCAAGGAATTGCCGAAAGAATAAGCCCGGAGGCCGACTGGGAAATCTGGAATCCGAAGGCCGAAAGAAGGCTGAAGTCCGAAACCCGAACCAGCGGGCGGGAGCCTTGCGGGCACGGCTTCCTCGCGGCAGCCCGTCCGCGTGGCATTCCCGAACCACCTCTTTCCCGCACGCTCGTCCTTCCAGGCGGCAAGCGAGTGGGTGAATTCGGCCTTCGGATTTCACCCTTCACCGGTCCGGCGTCTTAGGCACAATGTCCGTCTGCAGGGCGGGATCGGCTGCGCGCACGCGAGTTTCGGGCAAGCCCAGCTCGCGCCGCACGATATTAGTTCCCTGCGCGATGGACGTGGCCTTGAAAAAGGCGATGTCCCGGTTGCAGCCCTGGCGGCCAAAGCCGCAGTCGCTCGACACAATTAGCTGCTCCGGCGCGATATGCTTTAGCGCCTGCCGGACGGTCGCGGCCACCGCCTCGGGCTGTTCGACTTGCAGCGTCCGGTGGCTCACGGCGCCAATGCAGATCTTCTTCTTCAACTTGCCCTTGAGAGGGGCGAAGAGCTCGACCTCCCGCATGTTTCGGTCCTTGGTCTCAATGGTCCACACGTCCCCGCGGCACTCGTTGAGGTAAAGCTCGAACGACTCGCGGTAACTGTCGTTCTCGATCACCCGTTGCATGTTTGGATTCCCCCAGCAGGTGTGAATCCAGATTTCGATGTCGTCCAGGCCCTCCACCTCGCGATTGAAGCATTTGACCATGAACTTCACTTCCTCGTGGTCGCGCCCGAAGCTGTTGGACCAGAAGTGCAGCGTCGGCTCCTCGATCTGGATGCACTTGCAGCCGGCGTCGCGCAGTGCCAGCAACTCTTTGTTCATCGCCACCGCCATGTCCCAGATCACCTCGTGAATGTCCTTATACTTCGGGGTATAGAGATCGAGGAACAGCCCCATAACCTGCGAGCAGCAGGTGCCGAAACGAACGGGCCGGGTCGTCTTGCTCTGCGCCATCCGCCAGATTTTGGGGTAATCCAGTGGGCGGTGTTCGATCTTGTCCACCACCCGGGGCCAGCGCCACCCGGTGTAAATCTCATTCAGCAGCGTGCCCGCCGGATAACGCAGCCACGGCGAGCGCGTCGCATCGGATTGCAGGTAGTCGCCCGAAAACCCCGCCCAGCGCTGCAAGGGATAGTGGTGCCATGAGCGCCCGGCCATGTCGTCGTCGCAGTGCAAATCGCCGTGCGTCAGGATGTCCAGCCCGGCCCGTTCCTGGTCGCTGAGCACAGTGGCCAAGGCGTCCTGGAACTTCTCCCGGAAGCGCACGTCCATCATGCAGGTATCCAGGGGGCGGCCCCACATGCTCGAGTCGAACCAGCGTGGGCGCGGCCAGGAACCGGTAACAGTACACGGAAGAATGGTGTCGGCGGTGATGGTGAACATAGCCCCTTATCTAATCCAACTTCCGTCGTTGCGCAACCGGAGGGGAAATCCGAAGTCCGAAGTCCGAAGCCGGCGATGCGCGGAGCTGCCTTTCTCACGCCCACGCTCAAGGCTTCGCGCCTCGCACTTCAGACTTCCAAGTTCGGCCTTCGGATTTCCCCCTTCCATTCTCCTCTCAAGGTTCCACCCACACCGGCATTCCCACCCAGGCCAGCCTGACCAAATACTCCGCGTTCCAGTTCGCCAAACGAAAGCAGCCGTGGGACTCCGTACGGCCCACCTGCTCCGGGCCAGGCGTGCCGTGAATGCCGTAGCCCGGCTTGTCCAGGCCGATCCAAGCCACGCCAACCGGGTTGTTTGGCCCCGGCGGCAGGACCAGCTTCCTCCCCAACTCCAGCGCTTCGGCGGATTCCGGGAACACCGCCGGGTCGAAGGTGTAGTCCGGGTTTGAGATGATGACCGACACGCGCAATTCGCCAATGGGGCGTTTCTCGACGCGCTGCGCGATGCTGCACGGGAAGTGCGCGAGGAGGTTGGTGTGCTGGTCGAAGGCCTCGAGGACCTTGCTGCTCAGGCTGATGATGACGAAGGCGGCTTTGACTCCAGGATCGGCGGCGGTGACGTCTGGCACCAGCAGGCTCGTACCGGGGGCAACGTTCCCCCAATCCACGGCCGGGTTGAGTTGGCGGATGAGATTGGGATGCGACTGGCTTTTCTCGGAGACCAGTTCGAGGAGGGTCTCGTAGTCCAGCGCCGTTTGCTGGGATTTGCCGAGCCAGGTGCGGCTCAAGGGCTGCAGGCGCGCCAGGTCGTAACTGGTGACCGTGTAGGCGATATAGGGCGGTGTGATCAGGAGCAACCGCTCCCTGGTGGTGGCGTCGAGCTCGCCGGTGGTGGGCAGACGCTCCTTCTGCTGGAACGCGCGCAGGGCGGAGCGGGTCTGCGAGCCGATGAGGCCGTCGAGCGAGCCGGGGGAAATGCCTTGCCGGGCCAGGGCCAGTTGGGCTTCAAAGACATTCTGGACGGGGTGCGGAAAGCCCCCGGGCGGCGCCGCTTGCACGTTGGCATTCGCGCTCGGCTGTGGGGCTGGAACCGGCACAACCGGCGGCGTCTGAGGTTGCTTGTTCGGGAGCGCGGGCTTGCCTTTAGGCACGGACTGAAATGGCGGCGGCACAGGCCGGGCCTCGCGCTTCGTCACCGGCGCGCTGCCCTGGCCCGACTGCCACCAGATCCACCCCACCACGGCCAAGCCCACCAACGCCAGCAGCCAAAGCATACCCCTGCGCCGTCGCTTCCGTGAATGGGGCAGACGGTATTTGATACGGCCCCGCACGGCTTGATTTAGCCATAAGCCCGCTAATTTGCCAAACGACGAATCCGCACCATTTACACCCATCAGGGCGTATTCATGAAAGGGGCGGGGACGGCCTCGTCCCCATTCGGCTGCTGAATTGGGCCGTATCACGGGACGAGGCCGTCCCCGCCCCTTTATTCTCGCCTTCATGAATACGCCCTGTACACCCGTCGCCACGAGCCAGCTTTTCCCTCGACCAGCGCCCGTGTTCTCCTGAGAATACCGCCATGACCTCGCAGATTAAATCCGAGCAGCTTTTTGCCGAGGCGCTGAAATACATCCCCGGCGGGGTGAACTCGCCGGTGCGGGCGTTTCGCGCCGTGGGCGGCCAGCCGTTCTTTGTCAACCGGGCCCAAGGCGCCCGCGTGTGGGACGTGGACGGCAACGAGTATGTGGATTACGTCGGCACGTGGGGGCCGGCCATTATGGGCCATGCGCATCCCAGGATCATCGAGGCCGTCCGGGCGGCGGCGCAAAACGGCACCAGCTTCGGCATCCCGAATCCGTCCGAAGTCACCCTGGCGAAGATGATCTGCGCCTGGGTGCCGAGCGTGCAGAAGGTGCGGATGTGCAACTCGGGCACCGAGGCGACCATGTCGGCCATCCGCCTGGCGCGCGGGTTCACCAGGCGCGACAAGATCATCAAGTTCGACGGCTGCTATCACGGCCACGCTGATTCGCTGCTTGGTAAAGGCTGGTTCCGGCGCGCTGACCTTCGGGAACCCGGACAGCGCCGGTGTGCCGGCGGCGTTCACGCAGCACACCGTGGTGCTGCCATTCAACGACCCGGAGGCCGTCGAGAGCAGCGTTCGCGGCGAACCAGGGGCAAGTTGCCGGCATCATCGTGGAACCGGTGCCGGGCAATGCCGGCCTGTATCTGCCGAAGCCCGGGTATTTGGAGTTCCTCCGCGAGATCACCGCTGCCAATGGCGCGCTGCTGATCTTCGACGAGGTGATGACCGGTTTCCGGCTGGCCAGGGGCGGCGCGCAAGAGCGCTTTGGCATCAAGCCCGACCTGAGCTGCTTCGGCAAGGTTATCGGCGGCGGCCTGCCGGTGGGCGCGTTCGGAGGGCGCGCGGAGATCATGGATTGCCTGGCGCCGGTGGGCCCGGTCTATCAGGCGGGCACGCTGAGCGGGAATCCCGTTGGCGATGGCGGCGGGCATCGCCGCACTGGAAGAACTGGCCGCGAGCGATGCCTATGCGAAGCTGGAGCAACTGGGCGCCGCCTTCGAAGCCGGGATGAAGGACGCAGCGAAGTCCGCCGGCGTCCCGGTGCAGTTCAACCGCTGCGGCTCCATGTTCTGCGCCTACTTCACGGGCAGCCGGTGCATAACGTTGCCGACGCCATGAAGAGCGACCGGGAGCGCTTCAAGCGCTACTTTCATGGCATGCTGGCCGAAGGCATCTACCTTGCCCCGTCGCAATTCGAGGCTGGCTTCCTTTCCACCGCGCACACTCGGCGGACGACTCGATAAGACCGTGCGCGCGGCGGCGAAGGTGATGAAGACCCTGTAGTCTTAGAGGGACAAGCGTGAAACGTGAAGACGGCGCTCGCGGATCACGCATCACGTTTCACGCATCACGTTTCACGTCTCTTATTTCCTTAGCGGCGACTTGAAGATCGAGGCAGCCTTGAGGCGCAACCCCGGCAGCAGGGGCGAGGTGAACACGGCCTTTTCGTCATAAGTTGCCGCTGGGGTTTCGGCATCTTTGAAGAGTTGGTAAACGTGAATCAAGTTCGCCTCGGCGTCCACCAGCCAAAGTTCCTTAACGCCGGTGCGGGCATACACCTTGCGTTTCGAGCCCTTGTCAAAACCGGCGGTGCCGGGTGAAAGAACCTCCACCGCCAAGTCCGGCGCGCCTTCGAGACCGTGCTCAGTCAGGATCGAGCGCCGCCGATTGGAGACGAAGATGATGTCCGGCTGATAAACGTTGACCTCCGTCAGGAACACATCAAGCGGGGCGACGAAGACCTGCCCCAAGGGCTTCTTCTCCAGGAATTGAAGCAACGCGGCGTATATCCGGCCGACAATTGCCTGGTGATAGATATTGGGCGATGGCGACATGACAAGGTCTCCTTCTATGACTTGGTAGTAGGGTGGCCCCGCCGGCATTTCCTCATAGTCGTGCCGGGTGATCGGTAGGGCCTTCGCCTGCAACATGGTATCAGGCTACCGGCGGGGCTGGTCCCTGTCAATTGGCATCCCCGGCAGGCGCAGCAGTGCGAAACGGCTGCTTGTTTGGAGCCGGCTCGGATGGCAGACTTCAGCCGCGATGAGAAAGCAGTCCGGCATCTGGTGTCGATTCCCTCCCTGGCCTACCATGAGAATCCTCGCCCTTGACCACGGCACCAAACGCATCGGCATCGCCCTCAGCGATGAGCTGAAGATGATCGCCCAGCCGCTGGAGTTCATGCCCGCCGAACCGTTCGCCGATTTGCTGGCGCGGCTCAAGGAACTGATCCACGAGAAGCAGGTCGAGCTAATCCTCGTCGGCCTGCCGCGGAACATGGACGGCAGCTATGGTCCCGCCAGCCCTCAAAGTCCAGGACTTCGTCGCCGCGCTCAGAGGCGCCCTGACGGTGCCCATCCAGACCTGGGACGAGCGGCTCACCTCCGCGCAGGCAAACCGCTGCCTCATACAAGGCAATGTGCGCCGCCAGAAGCGGAAGGAGAAGGTGGACAAGATGGCCGCCGCCATCCTCCTGCAGAGCTACCTGGATAGCTTGGCAACCTGAAACGCGGAGCGTGGACCTGCTCAAATTCAAGCTCATCATCGCCTACGACGGCACCGGCTACCAAGGGTGGCAGGTGCAGAAGATCGGCACCGGCGTGCAGGAAAAAGTCGAGGCCGCCTTGGCGAAGCTGTTCCCGAGCCATCCGCGCGTTCATAGTTCGAGCCGCACGGACACGGGCGTGCACGCGCTGGGCATGGTGGCGCATTTCGAAGCGCCGCGCGCCGAGTGCCGGATGACTCCGCGCAAGCTGGCGCTGGCTCTCAATGCCTGGCTGGCCGAGGACATCCGCGTCCTTTCCGCCGCTCGCGCCCCGCAAAGCCTTCCACGCCCGCTTCAACGCGACAGGCAAGCAGTATCGCTATTTCGTCTGGAACCACCCGGCGATGAATCCGCTCATCCGCCACACGGCCTGGCACGTGCCGCGCCCGCTGGACCTGGGGGCGATGCGCGCCGCCGCTCCGTTCTTCGTCGGCAAGCACGACTTCCAGTCTTTCGCCGCCAACCCCGGCTACGCCAAAGAGTCCACCGTGCGCACGCTGAGCGCGATGCGACCTCACGCGGCGGGGCCGATTGCTGACGTTCGTCATCGAGGGTGATGGCTTCCTCTACAAGATGTGCCGCGGCATCGTGGGAACGCTGGTGCAGGTGGGCTTGGGCAAGTTCCCGGCGGATGAGGTGCGGCAAATGCTGGACAAGAGGGACCGGCGGGTAGCCGGCATGACCGCGCCCGCCCACGGGCTGGTGTTGTGGAAGTGTCCTATGCACGTGGTGCTGCTCGAACCGGAGATCCCGCCTAACACGGGCAACGTGGCAAGGTTATGCGCGGCCACCAGGACCAGGCTGCACCTGGTCGAACCCTTCGGGTTCAAGCTGGACGACGCGCAGCTCAAACGCGCCGGGATGGATTACTGGCGGCACGTCGAATGGCATCGCTACTCAAGCTGGGCCGCTTTCCGGAAAACGGTTCCTGCTCGCACGCGCTTCTGGTTTGTGGAATCCAATGGTCCGCGGCTTTATACGGAGGCGCGTTTCGTCGCCTGACGACTACCTCGTCTTTGGCCGTGAGACTGCCGGCTTGCCGCGGAAGCTCCTGGAGGAGAATGCGGACCACTGGTTACGCATTCCCATGTTCAACCCCCGCGCCCGGTCATTGAACCTGTCCAACTGCGTAGCCTTGGTCTTGTTCGAGGCGCTCCGGCAGCAGGGTTTCAAAGGGGAGGGTGAGGGGTGATGCGTGATACGTGATACGTGATACGTGATGCGTGATACGTGATCCGTGATCCGCGAGCACCGTCTTCACGCATCACGGATCACGCATCACGCATCACGCCTCACTCACAGCTTCGCCTCTGCCTCCCGAATCAGCGCAATGACCTGCTCCGGCTGCTCAGCCGCCAATAAGCCTTGCCGGAGCTTGGGATCGCGCAGCAGGCGGCTAAGGCGGGCCAGAATCGCCAGATGCTGCGTCACCGTGGGGGCGACCAGCAGGAAGAATAACCGGGCGGGCACACGGTCAATCGCGTCATACGGGATGCCCTCTTGGTGCCGGCCAAACACAATGATTGGCCGGTCCACCAGGCCTACCAGTCCGTTGCGCGCGTGCGGCAGTGCAATGCCGTCACCGATGCCGGTGCTGTGCAACTGCTCGCGTTCGCGCAGCGCCCGCAACAGGGTCTGCCGGGACTGGGGTTGCTCGGCGAACTGAGGGATCTGGTTGACCAACTCGTCGAGCACGGCGTCCCGGTTTGCGCTCTTGAGAGCCAGGTTAATGGCCGCCGGCGATAACGCGTCACCCAGAGTAAAGCTGTTGGAGTTCTGCATGGCCTACAATCTTAGCTCAGCCGCGTTGAACACGAAAGCAAATGTTCGTGCGCCCTACAGACTGAGGCACGGCCAGTGACAAACTCCTGCGTAACCCCTTGTAGGAGACGACGTAAGGAGTCTCTCACTAAATCCCGTCTGGTCCTTGCGTAAGCTGTTGCTCAGAGACTCCTTACGTCGTCTCCTACAACGTTTTGGGCCGCACTTTGTCACTGGCCGTGCAGACTGAGGATCGGCCTGGGGGTATTGCAACCGTTCAGGTCTGGGGAGCGCACCCGCCTCGGGTGCCGTGGATGGCGCCCTCGCCAGCCACGCCTGGCCCCCCCAGCCATCCGGCGAGGGCGCTGGATGGCAGCGCCCAAGGCGGGCGCGCTCCCCAGGCCTGAACAGTTACTGGCCACTCACGGTGCGGCGACAACCCGCAGATTCGCAGGCGGCGCCGGGCGCTGCAGCCCGTCATACAATTCCCACGCTTTGGAAATATCGCCTGCTTGCAAAGCGGCCAGCGCGGCGGCCTTGGTTGGCTGGCCTGCGGTTGGCGGATGGTAGCGATCCCACTCGATTTGCAGAAACCGGTAATCAATGACCGCGGTGCGAAGGTCCTGGGCGAGTTGCGCAGCGTCCGGAGAGGAACTGCCGGCGGTGTGCTGTACCACGTTGGTGATGACTGCCGTCGGAACGGAGAACCGGGCGGCAAGCGCCTCCTGTTCCTGGCGCGTCAACCGGGGCAATTGAGTCACGTCCAGCTTCACCACGCCGCCGACCGTCACCAGGTTGCCGTTGGTCACGGCGACCGGCGGCAACTCGGCCTGGCGGGCGAAGGCCTTGTAACGCTGCATTTGGCAGGCTTGAGGTGTGTAACCTGGTGTGCGGGCCTGGGCTGGCTGGCCGTCCGGCTTGCTGCCGGCGAGGTTGTCGGCTCCTTGGGTCGAGGCCAGGCAATGCATGAAGGCAGCGCAAAGTGCAAGCTGGCGGATAATCCGTCGGCAACGGGAAATAGGTTGAGCCTTGGTCAAGCCAACAGTTCCTGGCCCCTTCAGGACGGCTGTGTCATTCTGCCTCATCATCTTCATTTGCGCCTCCGGGGCGGTTATTCTCTGGCGAGTGCGATTTAGCGTGGCCTGTCTGCACGTTTACAGTTTTGAGGCGTCAGGCTATACCGTCAATCGGCAGTTGTGCGGAGGCGGGCATCCGTACAATTCGCCGGGGGCGAGGTGACGGCAAAGGCTAGTGTGGTATCCCAGAATTGCGCATACAATCGCAGGCGGGCCAAAGCGCCAGAGGACTGGCGCAGTCCAAGACGCTAGCGCGCGCTCCCAAGCGACGGCGGCCGCGAAGCGTCTTGGACTGCGCCAGTCCTCTGGCGCTTTGGGATAGGTCAGCGCAATTCTGAGACACCGCACTAGGGCGTCTTGTGCCCCAGTTTTTCCAGGTAAGCGGTTGCGTCTCCTGAACCGCTGTTGGCCGCCCGCTTCATCCATTGCAGGCCGAGGGCCTCGTCTTTCGGGGTGCCCTTACCCTCCAGGTAACACTGGGCCAGCAAGTACTCCATGTAAGGGTTGCTGTCCGTTGCCCTGGCCTTGCAGTCCTCAAATTCCTGCTTCCCCTTGAGACCGGCGATTTCCTGGGCGAGCGCGGCAGCCTGTTTCTGAAATGCCGCCGCCACGCGATTCAGCACGGCCTTCTCCTCCGGGCTGAGCCCGGCATCCGAGAACGCTTCAACGGTCTTAAACCTGGTGCCGGAAGCGAAGGTCTTTGTTCCCTCTTTGATCAGCAACGCGTTCGTGCCGGAGGCATCATCGGCCCCGCGCCCGAAGTTCATCACGAAGTACGTCGCCCCGCCATCCTGAATCAGCGCGTCGCCGTTGGTGGCGGAATCGAGCACTTTATACCTGGGGACAACCCGGATAGCCCTGCCCAGGGTTGGGGTGAGGTTCTGGTTGGTGGAAGAAAACGGCAGGAGCACCTTCTTTTTCCAGGCTTCACCGATGCCGCTGTCCGCAACGAGCTTCGCGGTGAGGTCATAACGCGTCTCCCGGTTGGTTAGAGCGAGATACTTCGACCGTTCCGCCTTCATGACCTCCAACTGTTGGAGCTGAGCCGCCGTCCGGGGCTGGAAGTAAAGGGAATCGTTGTAGCTCAACCACCACTCGGGGCGATAGACACACGCCAGGCATTCCAGGAAATGCCGCTGCTCGTAAAGCAGCCGCTCATTCGGGTTGTCCGGCAGCGAGCTGGGCAGGGCGGGTTGTGCCAGCGTCGCGAGGCACAGCAACGGGCCGCCGATCAAAGCTAGCATCAGCCTTTTCATCCCGGCATCAAGGTAGCGGAACGACTGGCCGCGTCAACGCAGTCCCGCACGTGAAGCGTGATCCGTGATCCGTGATCCGTGAATCACGCATCACGTTTCACGCATCACGTTTCATTCTTCCTTCTGCCTTTCCCGACGAGGAGGCCCTCGATTTCCTCGTAAGTGCGCACGACGTGGGTCGCCTGGCGTAGTTCGGGCGCCGGGTGGGTGTTGGTGATCGCGATCACGTCCATCCCGGCGGCCAGCGCGGCGGCGATACCGGGTTTGGAGTCCTCGATGACGCAGCAGTGTTGCGGAGCTACCTTGAGCAAATCCGCCGTGCGGAGGAAGATGTCGGGGGCCGGTTTGCCGTGTCGGATGTCCGAGCCGGTGACAATGATGGGAAAGAATTGGCCCAGATCCTTGAGTTTGAGAACCTCGTCAACCACACCCCGGTCGGACCCGGAGGCCAGCGCCAGCGAATAGCGGGCGGCCAGTCTCTCCACCAGCTTTGGCACCCCGTCGAACACCGGCTGCTCCTGGCGCAGGATCTCAATCGTGCGGCGTCGTTTCAGGGCGAGCAGCTCGGCGAGCGATTGCGATGGACGGTGCTTCGCAATGAAGTCCACCCACAGGTCGGTGTCGGTGCGCCCGATGTAGTCGGCAAAGCGGATATCGAGTGTGCCGCCGCAGCCGATTTGGCGCACCACTTCCAGGAACGCGCGCTCGTGCCGCGGCTCGCTGTCCACGATAACGCCGTCCATGTCGAAGATGACTGCGCGGAGTTGCTGCATAGGAGGTTAGCGCTGGCCGAAGGTCATGCCGCCAACTTATCACCGCTGTGGGCGATGCCAATTCAAATCGGGCAAGGTTCCATTTGCACATCGTTCCGGTGCGCGTACAGTTGGATTCGATTAATCATCTAAATTAGGAAATGAACTGCTCTGTGAAAAACCGCTTTGTGACACCCCTATGCTGTGGCTTTGCCGTTGTGGCAGCCGCGTTCCCAATAATGTCTTACGCTCAAACGTTCTCCATTGTTCACGACTTTTCGGATACTTCAGCGCCCGAAGTGCGCGACCTGGTCCAGGGTCCTGACGGCGCTCTCTACGGAACCACGGTCAGCGGCGGCACCTACGGCCTTGGCTCGATTTTCAAGGTCTTTCCGGATGGCAGCGGTTTTACGAACATCTACCTGTTCGATTCGACCACCGGCACTCAACCGATTCAGCCCTACGGAGGACTCGTTTTGTCGAGCAACGTGTTGTATGGCACGACCTCTTCGGGGGGCACCGGCTATTTGGGAACGCTTTTCCGAGTCAATACGGATGGAACCGATTTTACCAATCTCCACAACTTCCCGACTTCGTCCTATTATCCGGTCCTCGTTATTGATGGCTTTCAGCCCTATGCGACATTGACGCTTTCCGGGAACACGCTTTATGGCACCACCATGTCTGGTGGCAGCGGCTCCTTCGGCACGGTATTCAGGATCAACACCGACGGCAGCGGCTATCAGGTCCTTCACAATTTTGACAGCAGCCTCAGCTCACCCCAAGCTCCCTTGCTCTTATCCGGGAACATGTTGTATGGCACCGCGTTTGGAAACGTTTTGCATCCCGGCGGCGTGTTCAAGCTGGACACGAACGGCAACAATTTTTCCGTCGTGGCAACCGTGAGCGGCCAACCCTATTGTAGCCTTGCGCTGCAGAGCAACACGCTCTACGGCACCACCGAAATCGGCGGAACGAATGGATTCGGGTCGGTATTCAGCGTGAAGACCGATGGGCAGGATTTCACCACCCTCCATCATTTTAACGGAACCGATGGCGAGGCACCGGAGGCGGGACTGGCGTTCGTGGGCAATTCGTTGTATGGGACGACCACGGTGGGAGGCACCAACAACGACGGCGTTATTTTTAAGATCAACACCGATGGCAGCGGCTTTCAGGATGTCTTTGAGGCCGATTACCCGAATGGCGATAGACCGCAGACGGATTTGCTTCTGTCCGACGGGATTCTGTATGGGGGAAGCGGCTGGCAGGTTTTCAGCCTGACACCGGCGGGGACCCCGCCTCCGCCCTCGTCTCCGTCGTTGTCCATCCTGCGCAATGCCGGCGGCCTGCGCATCGTCTGGCCTTCGGGTTACTCGCTGCAGCAAAACGCGAGCTTGACCACGACCAACTGGACCTCATTCAGCGGGACGGTGACTGACGACGGTACCAACAAAAGCGCGAGCCTCGGTTCGCCGGTTGGCAAGATGTTCTTCCGTTTGTCTTCTCATTAGCGGAGCAGGGGTCTAGCCTCCACATCGTGCATCTTTCCCATATCGCGAGATAGCCCTGAGCTGCGCTGTCGGGGGCGGTTCCGCTCATGACACTGTGCAAGCGGGCGCTGGCGCTCCGCGGCGTGCCCAGTTAATGATAATGTCATGTTTGGCGCCCTGTTCGTAGGAAGAGTGTGCATCATCATTGCCTGACACGTTTTTGACCCGTTGCCCCCCCTGCTCATGCGCTCTCGTCGGCTTCAGTTGATATCAAAGAACACGCCCGCACACGGTGACTCGTGAGCGGACACCACCCCTGGGAAGGGGGAACTGCCCGTTACCGACTTCGAGCCGAGCAACGCAGAAATGCGCCCTCTCATATATAGGGGAAGTCAAAGACGAAAACCGTGTTGGCGGAAAGTGGTTCAGCGGCAACGGGTTACGTATGCCGTTAACGATACCGGGGCACGGGAATCGGGCAGTTGGGCAGGCAAAATATTTTGCCGATTTGCCATAAGTGCCTGGGAATCAACGGCGAATATTTTTGTAACTGCTTAGCTGTTTCCGGGACACTACAGCAGTTGCTGCCGCGCTGCTGGGGTGCCGGTTGCGGTGCCGCGCTCCACCGCGCCTGTTCTTGGGCGTGGGGTGTCAACTCGGGCGAGATTTCGGAATAGTATCGCACCGCCCCGGCAAACTCCTCGTCCGCTTCGGGGTGCAGCAAATGAGTCACAGCCCAGCGATCTTGCGCGCGCGCACCAGTGACTTTTCCAGCGGCACGCCCTTGACCTTCCCCGACTCGATTTCCGCGATGCGCCGGTCCGTCTCGGCCTTCCACGCTGCCGCCACCGGCGCCTCGACGCCCCCGTGCCGCGCTGCCATGATACGGTCAATCAATTCCGCGACGACTTCACCCGGCATTTCGCGGGTCTCTTCCACAATCTGCTCAATGGAAACCGGCATAATCCCACTGTGGCCTACCCGATGGATTCTGACAAGCGCGAACGCCGCCGAAACATCCACCGCCGACCTTCCGCCACATCCCCGTCACCCGGCGGAATCGCGGCAGCGAGTTGGAAGTGCCGCTGGGCCACCTGCCGTTCCTCGACCCTGACTCTGTCACCAATGTGCCAGGCAGCGGCTCCTTGCCGTCGGTGCGGTTTGAGAAGCGGCTTGGGGCTTGCTGGACAAAGCCTTTTACGGGCTGCTGGTACATCAAGCCTGGGGCGTTTCTGGAACGAGAACGCGGGGCGGGACGGTTAAAGTAAGGAGGCTGTCTCCTGCACCGCGACAAGCGCCCTCACCCAGGTGCATAGCTTGCCGCGGAATATGACATTCTGTTGGACCAACCCCTTCACGACCCCTTCATGGTGCGGTTCGCCGAGGTCTTTCCCAACCCCGACATTTTGCAATCACTGACTGCAAAATTGGGCTGGACGCATTTCCAGTCGCTCATTTACCTCGACGATCCACTCCGGCGCGATTTCTACGCCGAGATGTGCCGCATTGAAAACTGGAATATCCGTCTCATTTTTTGCTGGAATTACCTCCGCTTCGGCGCATCATTGGGCGACTTTTCGTCATGGACGCCACGAACTCAGAGCCGCCAGTCGGCTGGAAGGCCGAATTCCGCAGCGTCTTAAACATCGAGACCGACTTCGACAAGCTCATCCAGTCCTTTACCGCCAAATGAACAGCCAAACTCAACTGATCCCTACCCCTGATATCGCACGGATGATCCGCTTGCTGCGGGAAAGACGTGTTATCCTCGACGAGGACTTGGCCAGCATTTATGCTGTACCAACCAAGCGCCTGAACGAGCAATACCGCCGGAATCTGCACCGTTTCCCGGAGGACTTCGCCTTCCAGCTAGCGCAGCCCGAATGGACGGCTCTAAGGTCGCAAATTGCGACCTTAAAAACCGGCAGGGGCAGTCACCGCAAGTATCTGCCGGTTGCCTTCACCGAACACGGCGCCCTCATGGCCGCCAACATCCTCAACAGCCCCCGCGCCGTCGCCATGAGCGTCTATGTCATCCGCGCCTTTGTCAAAATGCGCGAGGACATCGTCGCCAACGCAGCCATCCTCAGGCGCCTCGCCGAAATAGACAAAGCCTTGCTGGTCCACGACGTCACCTTGCGCGAAATCCTCCAAAAGCTGCGCCCGTTGCTGGAGCCCCCGCCGCCGCCACCCAGGCCGGAAATCGGCTTCCACGTCAAGGAAGACGCCATCGCTTACCGCATTTCCAGACAGATCAAGGCGCGCCCCCGCCCTTCGTAGCGAATGCGATTTTCCACTACCTGTCATGGACGTGCACAAACCCCGAAAAAGCGACCGCCCCGGCTACTCTTGCGAGAGAACCCCATGGGTTCTTGTCACCGGGGCGGGACCTTTAAATCCTTTGCCCAACCCACCACCGGCCCCACCCAACCTACATAAATCTCTGACGCATAACGTCAGGCTTCGGTTGCAGCAGAGCCAAGGCAAATATGCGCGCTTGTCCGCAGACTGACAAGGCCAAATTAATAATTTTTGATAACAATTGATACCGGCTCGCAACATCTCCAACGCTCCTGTGGCCACGCTCGCCCAACCCGCACAAATCTTTGCCTTTGCGCTTGTTCGCCATCACGCATCACGTATCACGTTTCAGCCTTTAGCCTTTAGCCTTCTCCCGACCATGGCCTCCAAACCTAAGCACACCAAACCCCCGAGGGGGAAAACCGTCGCCACCCTCCGCCACGACGCCAGGCGCAAAAACCTGCCGGCCGCCGAATGCGAGTCCCTCATGCGCCAGGAGGACAAGTCCCCCATCCAGGTCGCCTACGAACGCCGCAACCGCGACCTCGACCCCCAGTTCGTCTGGCGCGGCAAAGACGACCAGGACTGGTCCAACCTGGTCGTGCCGGCCCCGCCCCTCTACATACAGGAAAAGGTCCATCCCAAAGTCCTGATTGACGACCTGCTCCGCCAGTCCAAAGCCCGCGCCGTGGCGGCGGCGCCCCAGATTGACCTGTTCGCCGACTTCAACGGCCTGCCCAAAGACGCCCGCGCCACCGCACACAATTCGGCATGGAACCTGCCCCCCCCGTCAAGCGATGAAGATGAACGGCTCTCTTCACCCCCCAAGCAGCTCGCCGCCTGGGACGACTACGCCAGGAGGCAAAACATGCGCGGCGCCGACCCAGGCTGCCGGAACTGAAAGGCTATCTCAGTTTAGGACACAGCCCCGGACGGCGATGTCCCAGTCCTGCGCACAAAGAGACCCCCACGGACAGCTACCCCCAACGCACGGAATGGAATGCCCAAGATTCTGACGGCACGGTTGTCTTTTCCATCGGGCCGGTGCTCTCGGGCAGGTCCAAGAAAACGGCCACGCTCGCCCAGAAGCACGGCAAGCGCGTAAACCACATCTCCCGTGCCGCCACGGAGAACCCGAGGGAGACGCTCGGCTCGTTCAGTCGGGTTCGAGTGAATTCGGATGGTCACCTGCGGTTATTTTGCGTGCGATCTCGATGCACCGGTCTTCACTCTGGATGACGCAGGTCTCAATGTGATCTTTCCCAGTTTGCCCCGGGTGCCACCTCCACAGGGAAGCCCATGCCATGCCGACCTGCCAGTCATAAATCCAACCGCCCTTTTCCGTCCTTCGGGTTCCCGCCTCAGTCTTGGCCCATCCAGATTCGTCCAAGTATTGCAGCAAGTGGTTCATTGAGTTTACGTCACGTTGGCAGCGGCAAGCCCTAACATAATGGACTTAACGACATCCTTATCAATCCACAGAAAGAACTTGATGCGACGGTCGAGAATGCTGATTCCCGTGTCCCCAATAATGACGGTGTCCGGGTCTTCGCTAAACAGACCCCGGGAACCAAACTTAATCATGTCCTTGCGGTATGCCTCTTTCAGACTGATCCGCAAATTCCCCTTTTGGATACAACCGTCTCTTTGCAGTTGGACCCCGTGACCGAACGGGATATGCCCATCTCTTTCCAAAAAATACAAGTAGCGACGCAACCTCTGATCGAAGGTAATCCGGGTCAAGAACACATAAGCATTTTCCAGCCGCTTCACTGGTATTTCTCTCTTCTTGCCAAGCCCGAATGATCGGCAAGCTGAAATCCTCAACTCCTCTTCACTCGGCCAGATGTGCAATTCGCCAGTGTATGCTTGCAGCACTCCGTTGACGTACTCCTTCTTTCCCATATAACCGATGCATCGTACTGCGGAGTAATTGAATCGCCTTCCCTTATAAATGAAATGACTACCCCACAGGCCCAACTCATCGCTTACCATGAGAGGCGAGTCGTCTGTGGGTACGACGGCTTCGTATTCCTCGAAAAGAGCCGCCTTCACTTTCGAGAACACCGACAACAACGAAGAAAATCCATCGTCATTCTGCCTGAGCGTTTGCAGGACAGACGTGTATTCCTTCTTGGAGATTTCTCCCCTCGCAAAACGAAGATCAAGTTGCCGCTTTACGTCAGAATCCATTTGCCACGGGTAAGGAATCAGAAGTGGACCCCATCCTTCGGACAGGAAAACGCAGAAATTAAGTTAGGTTCTCGGGTCCTGCGGGATTAGGTTTATTTGTTTTGTTTGCTTTCACTGCTCTGCGTTTTGACCATTACACTACTCCGAGGCTCCGGCGTCCAGCCCGGAGTGAGCCCCTGAGGCCCGCCAGGGCCGAAGGGGCGAACGGAGGGCTGGACGCCGGGGGCGCCTCGGTGACTATTTCCATCGCCAGGCCGCCGGCTTGGCCCCATAGGACTCGGGCGAATGATACCACTCCCCTGGCGTGGCGTATCCCAACGCTTGGTGCGGACGCACCGTATTGTAATCGCCAAACCAATGAGCCAATCCCCTCTGAGCCGTCAACCCGTCGGCGTAGTCCTGCACATAGATGTCTTCCTGTTTGACGCTGCGCCATAACCGCTCGATGAACCGGTTGTCGATCCACCGCCCCCGACCGTCCATGCTCACATCCACGCCGACCGACTCCACCGCCTCCAGATACGCTTCGCTGGTAAACTGGCTGCCCTGATCGGTGTTGGAGATCAACGGTTGCCGCTGGCTGGCCAGCGCCGCCGTCCAGGCCCGGATACAAAACTCGCTGTCCAAGCTGTTGGACAGCTCCCAGGCCAGCACGTAGCGGCTCCACCAATCCATCACCGCCACCAGATACATGAACCCGTAGGCCATCGGCACATACGTGATGTCGCTGCACCACACCTGGTCCGGACCGCTGATTTCCAGCCCTTCCAAGAGGTAGGGATAGATCCGATGCCCCTCGCCGGGTTGGCTCAGGTTGCGCTTGGGATAGACCACTTCCACCCCCATCAACTCCAGGAGCCGCCCCACCCGTTTGCGATTGACCTCCCGGCCTTCTCGCGTCAACAGCGCCGTCAGTCGCCGGCTCCCATAGACCGGATGCTCCAGATGCAACTCGTCCAGCCGCCGCATCAAGGCCAGGTTCTCCTCGCTCTCCGGCACCGGTTCGTAATAGAAGCCGCTGCGCGAGATCCCAACCAACTCGCATTGCCGCTGGAGGCTCAGTTCTGGGCATAGCTCCACCAGGTCCTGCCGGACCCTTACAGGCCCAGCTGCTTGCACTTTTTTTTAAGCCAATCCACCTCCACGCTCAATTGGCCAATCTTCTCGTGGAGTTGGGCGATCAATTGCTGGTTGTCCTCGCTGGCCGCCTGCGGCGACTCGAACAACTCCGGCAGATGGTCGCGAATGACTCCTTTCCATTGCGTCACCTGCACCGGATGCACCTGATAGTCTCGGGCAATCTGCCCGACCGTTTTGATGCCCATCAAAGCTTCCAATCCAACTTTGGCTTTGAAGGCACCCGTGTATCGTTTCCGTTTAGCTTTACTCATAGTTCTGCTGTTCTCTCACCCCCAGCAGAACCTGAAAAGTCTAACTTAAGCTCACTGTCCGAATTTTGGGGTCCATTTCTATCTGCCTTCGTTCAAATTCCTTTACCACTGGTCAGCGTATCCGGATGCGAACCCCTGTCAATGTGGTATTCACAATCTCAAACGTCGCTGCAGCGCGTATTCATGAAAGGGGCGGGGACGGCCTCGTCCCCATTCGGCTGCTGAGTTGGGCCGTATCATGGGGACGAGGCCGTCCCCGCCCCTCGATTCTCGCCTTCATGAATACGCCCTGACGTCGCTGGCCCTCGGGCATCGAAGGAGCCGGAAGTTGCGGCGTTCACGATGGGGGCTTTGAATTCGCTACTTTGAGCCTTTTTGCTCTCCGCCCCTGCCGCCTCATTCCTGCCATATCGCCACGAGGAGCGGCTGCAAGCCAACAATCTCTTCTTGTAATCCTCCAGCATTTCTGCATTATGACGATATGAGTCGGGCATTGCTCGAAATTGAAAGCAAGAACCAAATGAAACCATTAGCGAACCCCTCCTTCTGGCGGTCCACCGCCGCCGTGATTTCCAGCGTGACAATCCTCGCCGTGATGGCGACCCCGGCTATGTTCGCTCAGGTCATGTACCGGGTTGCCGGTCTGGGCACACTTGGCGGTTCAGGTTCAGGGTCCTTAACAGGCCCCCCGGCGACCTTTCCAACCTGTATTAACAACAGCGGTCAGATTGTCGGTTACTCCTATACGAGCAACGAAGTGTATCACGCCTTTTTGTACAGTGGGGAGGAAATGACCGATTTGGGCACGCTGGGCGGCGATTCGAGCCGAGCAAAGGGCATCAACAACAACAGGCAGATTGTGGGCTTTTCCCAAGTCAGCGGCTCTATCTCCCACGCTTTCCTCTACACAATCCTCAACACGGGGGGAGCGATGACCGATTTGCAGTACACGCTGGACGCTTTGGGCGGTCAACAACCGGGTTCAAGCACAGCATACGCCATTAACAACAACGGTGCCATTGTCGGGGGGACTTCCAGTGGCGGAAAGTTCCTTTACAGTGGGGGAACGGTCACCCTCTTATCGTTTGACCCGAGTCCCTATAGAAGTATCAACGACAGCGGTCAGATCGTAGGGACGGCGAGGGGAACACTCAGCGGGGTACTGAAAGTACAGCGGGGGAATCGTCGATTTGCCCTTGGGCTTTTACCCCAATGCCATCAACAACAGCGGCGAGATTGTGGGGCTTGGCCCCGCCGTTACCAATGAGACGCAAGCCTCCCTTTACGCTGGGGGGACGCTAACCCGCTTGGGTACCCTCTCGGGTGGTGACTCCAGCTTCCCCTACGACATAAACAACAACGGGCAGATTGTAGGTTTTGCCAACAGAACTCTGGGCGATGGCACTTCAAATCACGCATTCCTTTACAGCGGGGGAGCCATGACCGATTTGAATACTCAAATTCCCTCCAATTCCGGATGGACACTCGTTGCGGCCACAGCAGTCAACGACAACGGCTGCATCGTCGGCTACGGCACCAACGCCACAGGCCAAAGCGATGCGTTCTTGCTAACCCCAATTCCCCAGCTCCCGCACCGTGCCACCGCCTCGGCTATAGTCAGCAACGGTGTGGTGGTCAACATTCCCGTCACCGATAGCGGCTCCGCTTACACCAATCCGCCTACCGTCTTAATTCAAGGTGGTGGTGGAACTGGGGCCACAGCAACGGCTGTTGTGAGCAACGGGTTTGTAATCAGTATCACCATCACCGATGGCGGAGTCGGCTACACCAGCACCCCGAGCATCTACATCTATTCTCCTTTTGGTTTGCAAGTCGGGCTGTTGAAAGCCGTGCAACCCTCCCTCACGGATTTGCTCCTCGGCACAAATTACCAACTACAGGTTTCCAGCGACCTGAGCAATTGGACAAACCAAGGCTCGCCATTCACAGCGACCAACCCTGCTTTGCCGTACCCGCAATACTGGAACGTGGACAATTGGAATCAGCTTTTCTTCCGATTGCAGATTACACCTTGAAGGGGGCTGGCGGAAGCGGAAGCAGGGTCAAGCCATAGCTTCGGCCATCGCCCGCGGCAATCGTCAACCAGGCTGTGACCCCTAGAAAAGGAAAAGGGTCAAACTAAAGGTTGGAACTGGAGTTGTGCGCAGGGTTCTGGTTTGGTTGGCGGTGGTAGGCGCCAAATCCATTGGCTCCGGGATACTGCATTCGCAATGCGCGCGGCGTGGGGCGCAAGAGCCCCGCGGGGTTCTCGATTGGCATCGAGACGGATGACGACGTGACGGTCCGCGGCGAGGCATGACGGGTTTTACGCTTCGCAAGAGCAGTGGATTGCTCGCAGTTCTGCCACCAAAGGGTTCTTCCCTTGGTCGTTTCGATTCTGCCCCGGATGACCCACAAGAACGGTGCCACATCCCTGGCAATTCTTTTTCTTTCCGCACTGGCGGCCTGGGTCTATCATCGTCGCGCAACGTTTCATTCACCATGGCAAACGAATTTCATTGGGGGCCCACCAACCCCCATCCGCTCTCGAAGATGCGAACCGAGCTCGTTTGGGACGGCAAGTACGACGAGTTCGGCAACCGGCGCGAGGTGGACGTCGCCGCGTGCGCCATGCCGATGCAGAAGATCGAAACGGTGGACGAGCCACGCCAGCGCGCCGCCGCTGAGGGCCAGACGGACATGTTCGAGCAGCGCCTGCTCCGTATCCAGGAGTCCGCGCCCGAATACAAATCCACCAAAGACTCCCGTAACCGCCTTATCTGGGGCGACAACAAGCTCGTCATGGCCAGCCTCCTCAAGGAGTTCAAAGGCAAGATTGACCTGATCTACATAGACCCGCCGTTCGACGTCGGCGCTGACTTCACTGTCAATGTCGGCATTGGCGACGGGAACGAAATCATTGGCAAGGACCAATCCACCCTTGAGATGGTCGCTTACCGCGACATGTGGGGCAAAGGCACCGATTCGTACCTCCACATGCTTTCGGAGCGCCTCACCGTAATGAAGGAACTCCTGTCAGAAAAGGGAAGCATCTACGTCCACGTGGGCTGGCTCGTTTCCCACTACGTCAAGGCAATCATGGACGACGTTTTCGGCCGCGATCATTTCACGAACCAGGTGATCTGGAAACGTCAAACCGCCCATAGCGACACCACCCAGGGCGCGGAGCACATGGGCCGTTTGCACGACGTCATCCTGCTATACACCAAAGGCGAGCACTACACCTGGAACATGCAATACACTCCGTACTCAGAAGAGTACATCGCCGACTTCTACAAGCATGTTGAGCCAGGAACAGGCCGCCGCTACCGCCTAAGCGACACCACAGCACCCGGCGGCGCCATGAAGGGGAACCCCCGTTATGAGTTTCTTGGCGTCACCCGGTTCTGGAGGTTCTCTGAGAAGAGAATGAGGGATCTCTACGAACAGGGCCGCATCGTCCAGACCCGCCCCGGCACGGTCCCGGCGCAGAAAAGATATTTGGACGAAATGCCCGGCGTCCCTCTCCAAGACCTCTGGACGGACATCAACGCTATCCAGCCACAAGCCGAAGAACGCCAAGGCTACGATACCCAGAAACCCGAAGCACTCCTTGAGCGCATAATCAAGCTCTCCAGCAAAGAGGGAGATCTCGTAGCCGACTTCTTCTGCGGCAGCGGCACGACCGGCGCTGTGGCAGAGCGCCTCAACCGCCGGTGGGTCATGTCCGACCTCGGCCGCTTCTCGATCCACACCACCCGGAAACGCCTCATCGAGTTACAGCGTACGCTCCACTTGGAAGCCAAGCCTTATCGCGCCTTTGACGTTTACAACCTCGGCCGCTACGAGCGGCAGTGGTGGCAGAAGGACCGCCTCAAGGGCGCGGAGGAGGAGCATCGCCGCGTGGTATTGGAGTTTTTCAAGGCGGAGGTCCTTACCGGCGCGCCAAACCCGCTGCTGCATGGTCGCAAGGCCGGCGCCTTCTGCCACGTGGACGGGATTGACTCGATCTTCACGCGCACGGAGGTAAAAGCCGTCGCAGAGGCCACCGCCCAGGCGGGAGGGCGTGAGGTGTACTGCCTGGCCTGGGAGTTTGAGATGGAGCTGCGCCAATTCACGCTCGCGCTGGAGGCGGAACTCGGAGTGAAGATAAAACTCATTCCCATCCCCCGCGAAGTTATGGAGAAGAACCGCAAGAGCCCCCCGCCATTCCTCGAAATGGCCGTGCTGGAAGCGGAGTCGGTTCTCCGGAAGAACGGCGGCAGGAAGTCCGTTGACGTGAAGCTCACCAGGTTCCTGCCATCGCTGGCCGAGGTGCCCGCCAAGGAACTCGAAGCTCTCAAGGAACGAGCCATCAAGAGCGGTTTCGACTTCATAGACTTCTGGGCCGTGGACTTCGATTGGCATCCCGGAAAACCCTTCAACCACCACTGGCAGGACTACCGCACCCGCAAAGACCGTTCCCTCAAGACCGTCAGCGACGCCGGCCACGCGTATGAGGCAGCCGGCAAACACACCATCTGCGTCAAAGTGGTTGACGTTTTTGGCTGCGACACCAGTATCACGTTGGAGGTGAAGGTCTGAGAACGATGCTACCGTTCGTTGAAATAAGCCTGCCGATTATTGCATCGAATCCAACTTTGCTGCAATATGGGGCATCGAGACCCACTCTGCTGCAATACGCGTTGATGCAGGCGATGTCAGAACAGAAAGCTCCCACCCCACCAACCAATCCAGACCAAACCCATGCCTGACCAACTGACCATTCGCGCCGAGGCCCTCGAACCCCTGTTCGGCTGCTGGGAAGAACCCAATAAACACCGCGTCCGGGCCGACAGCGGTGAGGGGGCCGTCGAACGGGAAGGCCGCCGCCCGAGCGGTATTGCCATCGCCCAGAATCTCCGCGCCATGGTCAAAGAGTGGCGCGAGAGCTTCTTCTTCGGCGCCAGCGATACCAGCCGCCACCTGCTCAATCACTGGTTTGGCCGCACCCACAATGTCCCCGGCAGCGACCCGCCCCAGGAGTTCCGCTATTACTTCTGCCAGCGCGAAGCCATTGAAACCCTCATCTACCTCAAGGAAGTCCGCAAACTCGAAACCCTCTCCCAGCTCATCGCCGAATTTGGCGGCACCTACGCCGAAACCGCCGCCCTGGGGGTAACCGACGAAGAGGACGCCTGGAGCCGCTACGCCTTCAAGATGGCCACCGGCTCAGGCAAAACCAAAGTCATGAGCCTGGCCATCGTCTGGAGCTACTTCCACGCCCTGCGTGAAAGCGACTCCCCGATGGCCAAACACTTCGTCATCATCGCGCCGAACCTGACGGTCTTCGAGCGCCTCAAAGAAGACTTCAAACCCGAAGGCGGCGGCCCGGATATTTTCGACCGCGACCCGCTCATTCCAGTCGAATGGCGCGGCGATTGGAACCTGAGCACCGTCCTGCAGGACGAGGCCAGCGGCGCCACCACCGGCGGCACCCTTTACCTGACCAATATCCACCGCCTTTTCGACAACACCCGCAAGCGCGAGTCCGGCCAAACGTTCGAGTGGATGGGCCCCGCCGTTTCCAAGGCCACGGCCCTTGACACCGCCGCCGCCCTGCGCGACCGCATCACCAGCCACCAGCGTGTCATGGTGATGAACGACGAAGCCCACCACGTTTGGGACCCGGATTCGGCCTGGAACGAAGCCATCAAGTTCCTCCACGAAACCATTCAAAAGCGCACTGATGGTGGCATCTTCGCCCAGCTCGATTTCAGCGCCACGCCGAAAGACAACAAGGCCAATTATTTCAAGCATATCGTTTGCGACACGCCCCTGGGCGAGGCCGTGGACGCCGGGATCGTCAAGACCCCAATCATCGGTCGGGCCGGGCGGCTCAACGAACAAGCCACCGACAACGCTGGTTATCGATGGGAAATGCACCTCAAGCTGGGCTATGAGCGATGGCTTAAAAGCCGCGACGAGTGGCTCAAGAGCGGCAAGAAACCGCTCATGTTTGTCATGTGCGAGGACACCAAGGCCGCCGACGAGATCGCCGGGCGGCTGAATGGCGATCCGGTTTTCAAGGAGTTAAACGGCCGCACGATCAATCTCCACACCAACCTCAAAGGCAAACTCAAGAAGATTGGCAGGGGCGCCGACGCGCGCACCGAATTTGTCGAAAGCGAAAAGGAAATCAGCGACGAAGACCTCAAAGCCTTGCGCAAGCTCAGCCGCGACCTTGACCAAGGCACCAGCCCCTATTTCTGCATCGTCTCGGTGCTCATGCTCCGCGAAGGGTGGGACGTTCGGAACGTCACCACCATTGTGCCGCTGCGCCCCTACAGCTCCAAAGCCAACATCCTGCCTGAGCAAACCCTCGGACGCGGACTCCGCCGCATGACTCCGTCGGGTCAGGCAAACGAAATCGTCGCCGTCGTGGAGCACGAGGCTTTCGCCCGGCTCTATCGCGACGAACTCGCGCAGGAAGGCTTGCCCATCGAGATCGTGGATGTTCATAAAGTCCCCACGACCACGGTCTCAATTTTCCCCGACCTGGAGGAAAAGGACGCGAAGACCCTCGACATCGCTCTGCCGCGATTGACCTCCGCCAACCAGACCCTCCCGGTCCTGGGCCCCATTTCCGAAGCCGAACTGCGCCAAGCCTTCGCTCAGTACAAACCGCTGCCAATCGGCGACCGCGGCCCGGACGAAGTCCAGTACGAAGGCCGCCATCTCATCACCGGCGAAGTGGTCGAGCACATGAAGGTCAGCCTCGCCTTGCTCGAATCCGGCGTCGGCGCCATCTCCTTCTACATCCAGGAACTCGAATACGTTTGCAAGGTGAAGAACACTCACCAGGTCCTGGCGCCGCTCCTGCAAAAGTTCTTCGAGGAACTCCTCTTCGGCAGGCAGGTTTCCGTTTTCGATCCGCTGCTGGTCAAACGCCTCTCCGACAGCGACGTTCGGGAACACGTCCGCGCCGTCTTCGTGCCCCTCATTCGCCGCAAGGTCATCCAAACCCAGGTCCGCACCCCCGAAGCTCCGCCCGTGCCGCTGTCATCCTGGAAACCATTCCAGGTTACCGTCAGCGAACGCCGCCCGGTCCACCAGTCCCCGCGCACCGTTTTCAATCTCATTCCTTGCAACCGCTCGCTCGAAACCGCCTTCGTCGAGCAATGCAACCGCGCCGCCGACGTTGCCGCCTTCGCCAAGAACGCCGGCCCGCAGTCGCTCCGGATTGACTATCTGGCGCAGGGCATCCGCCTGGCCTTCTACCTGCCGGACTTCTTTGTCCGTGCCACCAGCGGCATCCACTACCTCGTCGAAACCAAGGGCCAGGTGGACAAGGAAACCGCCGCCAAAGCCCGCGCCGCTGTCCAATGGTGCAAGGCCGCTTCCACCAGGCAGGGCAAATGGGAATACGTGTATGTCCCGGAAGGCGTCTTCCAACGATTTCAGGGCGCCCTCTTTTCCGAACTGGCCCGCGTGTGCGCGCCCTCACTGCACGACCTCATCAACCAGGAAAAGTTCGCCGAGGAACTCCCGCTCTTCGCCGGCATTGGCATCCTCGAAGCGAAAGCCCAGGAAGCCCAGGGCCTCGTTGACCAGAACATGCTCGCTGCTCTGCCCGAGCGCCTCCGCAAAGCCGCCGAGGAATCAGTCTCCCTTTACCGGTTTTTCGAGAAGAAGCCCGGCGTCAACTACGCCCCGGTCTTCACCGCCTTGCTCGGCGTCATTGACGAAACGGCCAAGAGCCTCCTCATCCAGAAGCTCACGCCCAAAATGCCGACCAGCGCGCCCAACCAAAAGACCTGGTTTGAACCCTACCTGGCAGCCGTGGACAAGCGCATGGTCCGCCACTACGAGGAGGTCGCCCGCAACCTCAGAAAGACTCTCGTTTACAAAAATGGCCTCTCCCCGCTCGGCCTGCTCCGCAGCGCCCTCGATTACGCCCTGAACGACAACGCCAAGCTGACGGGCGTCTTCGAGGCGGTCAAATCCGAACTCCGCTTCGCCGGCGGCCGGGACCTCTTGGACCGCATAACGGCCATAAACGAGTTCCGGAACACCAAGGTTGCCCACCAGGAAACCCCGCTGACCGACCCTGCCCAGGCCAAAGCCGCCCTGGTCACCTGGGTCGAAGGCTTGAACCGCCTCTGGCAGGCCGCCAGGAAACCGGGCTGACCCCTCGCCAGAACCCGGAAAAGCTGCCAGTCAATGATAATGTCATATATTCAGGCTGGGTTGGTTCGACGGCTGCGGCTCGGCGCAGGTCTGGCCCTTGCGATAGAGCAGGTGCGCTAAATGGCCCCGGGCTTCCATCGCCAACCGCTGCGCAATCCACCTGACGCTGACGGTCCTCTCGGCGCGCAGCTTGGCAGCCAGTTGCGTCCTGGCCCCGGGGTATTGGATGCGCAGCTTGCGAGCCATAAAGTGCCGGTGATCATTAGCGCCATTGATGGCCGGCGTTGGTGAAATGGCACCGCCGCGGTTACGAACGAGGGGTTCCGGTGGCAGTGACGGACCTTTCTATGCCACCAGCGTATGTCCAGGGTACTACCAGGGCAACACCATGACCCAGCCAGGGCCGCAGCGGCGTGCGGGGGGTGGTTCGCAGTATTGCGAATGCTTATTCTGGCACAGCCTCCCCCGGTGTCCGGGCGGGTGTTTTCAGGCATCTGAATCCAAGCCACCCCGAGGCCACCCCGAGGCTATCTGGTGGATAACCGGTAGGCACCCTGACTATACCCCGAGGCTCCACTTAGGCTACCCTGAGGCTCCACTTGGGCTACCCTGAGGCTCCACCTGGGCTACCCCGAGGCTCCACGGGGACTAAGCAGGCTGGTGCCACGCTCCGCCCGCGGTCGCCAGACCGAGGCGCTTTATTCTCTTGCGGCCGGCTGGGTTTGCTGGGCGGTCCAATCCCGCACCAGGTCGGGGAGTTTGCAGCGCTCGCAGATGGCGTTGGAGTGGTCGCAGAAATCGCGGACCATCTGGATGAGGCCCTGCTGGGCGGCGGCGCCGGGCAGGACTTTCGGGGAGGTGGTGCCGAGGAGGCGTTGGCGGGCGAGGCGGAGGACGGAGTTGTCTGCCGCGGGCGGCCAGGCGAAGTAGCGGCGTTCGAGGGTGCCCTGCATGGCGGCATTCTTGCCCTCGACGGCTCGGATCCAGAGCCAGGGCAGGACCACATTCATCGCCAAATCAGTCACGCGCGTTCCGCCCAAGAGCGGTTGGGGCTTCCGCAGGCGGGTGGAACGGAATGTGTAGTGCCAGGACCAGAAGTCATCGGGCTCGACTTGCAGCGCTTCGAGCAAGGAGGCGGCGAGGGCGGAATCGGGCACCTTGCGAGTGCACCAGCGTTCCAGCTTGGAGGCGAGGCCGCCGTCCAGGGACCAACGGGAGGCCAGGGCGACGCGGCGCTGGGGGTGGTTGGCGGGGCGGGAGCCGTGCAGACGCCAGAGCGAGCGCGGGAGGATGCAGTCGGAGAATTCGTCGCGCTCGCGCCACCATTGGTCCCAAACGCGGCGGACGTAGTGATCGGCGCCGGTCTGGGAGCGGGTGAGGTCCGGGCGGCAGCAGGCCGCTGATGCCGAAGAGGCGGGCCTGCAAGGCGAGTGGCTGGGCGGGGACGTATGCCAGCGCGGGCGGAGTTCGGCCAGGCGCTGCATGGGCCAGACGTTGTGTTTGTAGCCCAGCGCCTTGAAGAGCCCTTCCCAGAGGGCTTGTTCCCAACCGACGCGACGCGCGCGGGCCTGGAACTGCGCGGCTTTGCTCTGCAAACGCACGTGGGCGGCCTGGTGGAGCAAATCGTCCAGGTGGGGCGGGGGCACGGCGCGCAGGGGGGCGCAACATTCGCCGCGCAACTGCTCGGGGAGCGTCTGGGCGGCCTCGCCGCCGAGCCAGAGGCTCAGTTCGCCGAGGGGAGAGTCGAGGGCGTGGCGCAAGTTCAGGGTGGGTGGAGTTGCGGGGGCGGGTTTTTCGCATTCCCAGACGACGTGGAGGATGACGTTTTGGAAGGCAGGGTTACGGTCATGGCCGTGGGCGCGCCAGCCGCTGGAACGGAGGTCCACCTCGATGTCGCCGGAGAGGGGCGGGGCGTCGCCAATCTGCGCGATGGCGCCGCGGAAGTCGGGGCCGCCCTCGACGCTGCGAAAACCCGGATGAAGGATGTGGACGGGTTGGCCGTCCAATGTCTTCAGTTGCTCGCGGAGCAGGCGCTGGTGCTGCCAGATAGTTTGCAGGAGCCGCTCGGGCGGCGAATCGCGATCTTCGTGCAGGACGGGAACCACCCCGCACCGCACGCGCCACTGAGAATAAAAGCTGGCCAAGACCGTAGGCACCCTGGCATTGCTTTTGCCTGGTTGGGCCGCGATTGTCAAGCCTCCGGCTTGGATAGATGGTGGCGGGGACACCGGTTGTTAATGGCCGGGAATCGGGCTGCTTTTATGAGTATGAGTTTGCGAACAGACAAAGGGCGAGGCTGGCGGTTGGCGGCGTTACTGCTGGCCGCCTTATGGGGCATTTGGGCGCCGGGCGCCCGCGGCGAGACGGCGGCGAACGATGTCCGCCGGGACGCGACCGTGCTGGCGGTCGAGAAGGTGATGCCCAGCGTGGTGAATATTGCGACCGAGAACGTCATTCCTGTCCGGGACCCATGGGAACAATTCTTCCGCCAGTTCATGGACCCCTATCACCGAGGGCTGCCACCCAATTCCGAGTACAGCCTGGGTTCGGGGGTGGTCATTGATGAGGCGGGCTACCTGCTCACCAACGACCACGTCGTGCGGCGGGCGGACAAGATAGCCGTGAAATTCTGCGCGGGAACGAACCTCTACACGGCGGTGGTGGTTGCGAGCGACCCGAAGAGCGACGTGGCGCTGCTCAAGCTGAACGCCCGGCCCGGCGAGAAGTTCAAGGCGATTCAGTTCGCGCCTGAGGACGACCTGCTGCTGGGCGAAACGGTGCTGGCGATGGGCAACCCGTTCGGGCTGGGCGGGTCGGTCACGCGGGGCATTCTCAGCTCGAAGAGCCGGCTGCCGCCCAAGGAGGGCGAACCGCTGGACATCCCGAACTGGCTGCAGACCGATGCGCCCATCAACCCGGGCAACAGCGGCGGCCCGCTGGTGGACCTGCACGGTGAACTGATCGGCATCAATGTCGCCGTCCTCAACGAGGTCGGGGGCCACAGCGCGCAGGGCATTGGCTTTGCGATCCCCATCCGGCGCGTCCTGGAAGCGCTGTCGGACATCTTCCCGACGGAGTTTGTGAAAGGCTATTGGTTCGGCGCGCGGGTGAAAGTGGGCACGACGCCGCTGGTGGTCACCCGAGTGCAGCCGCAAAGCCCGGCCGGCCGGGCCGGCCTGCGAACCGGGGACGCTATCCTGGCGGTAAACGGCAAGCCGCCCAAGAGCTTTATTGACTTCGCCGACCTGCTGGCTGCGGACGCGAGTTCCAAGGTGACGGTGGACGTTCGGCGCGACGCGGGGCGCAAAGAGATTGAGGTGCAACTGGTGCCGGAGCAATCGGTGTTCAACGCGCGGATGATCCGGCAGAAGCTGGGGTTGGACCTGAAGGCACTGACGCCTGGGGTGGCGGCCCGCTTTGGGGTGAATCCCTCCAGCGGTCTGCTGATTGCGGGGGTGGAGGAGGATAGCCCGGCGGCGGCGGTGGGTTTGCAGAGCGGCATCCTTGTGACGTCCATAGACGGACAATCCCCCGGCGACGTTTGTTCCGCGGCCAAGCTCCTGTATTCCAAGCCGAAAGGAGACCGGGTGCAACTCGGGCTGATTGTGCTGCAGCAGATGGGCAGCTTTAATGTCCGGAGCCAGGCGGCGGTCGAGGTGGCCGTGCGGTAGGCCGAGATTTTGTTGGCTCCCGCCGGCTCGTGAACTACACTCGGCCCTACGCTGGATTCAATGAGCGATGATTTGATGATCGAAGTCGCCAACCTGACCAAACGATATGCCGGCAACACCGCTGTGTCGGACATATCCTTTACGGTCAGGCGGGGCGAGATCGTCGGCTTGCTAGGCCCCAACGGGGCAGGCAAGAGCACGACGATGCGCATTCTTTCCTGCTATCTGCCGGCGACCTCGGGCACGGTGCGGGTGGCGGGCTTGGACGTGTTCGAGCAATCGGACGCGGTGCGCCGCCGCATCGGTTATATGCCGGAGAATAATCCCTTGCACGGCGACATGCGGGTGCGGGAATACTTGAAGTTTCGGGCGCGGCTGAAGGGCTTGAGCCGCAGGCAGTCGCGTCAGCGCGCCGATGTGGTGATGGAGCAATGCGGGCTGACCGATGTGAGCCGGAGGATCATCGGCCAGCTTTCCAAGGGCTACCGCCAGCGGGTTGGCCTGGCGGATGCGCTGGTGCACGAACCGGAGCTGATCATCCTGGACGAGCCGACGATTGGCCTGGACCCGAACCAGATACGCCTGGTGCGCCAGCTTATCAAGGGTTTGGGCGGCGCCCACACCGTGCTGGTCTCGACGCACATTCTGCCCGAAGCCGAGATGACCTGCCACCGGGTGGTGATCATGTTCGAGGGGAGAATCCTGGCGGCGGACACGCCGGAGAACTTGCAGAAGCTGATGAGCAGCGGGAGCCAGGTGATCGCGGAGATCGCGGCGGCGCCCGAGGCGCTGCGGGATTGCTGGGCGCAAATGGCGGAGATCGAGCAGTTCGACGTGTCGCCGAGCGAGGGGGAGTATTACCGGTGCGCGCTGACGCCGCGGGACGGCGTGGATTTGCGGCCCTATATCTTTTCGCTGGCGCGGGAACGGGGCTGGGCGCTGCGCGAGTTGACCCGCAGCCGGCATTCGCTGGAAGACATTTACGTGCAGGTGACCCGGCCGGGAGAGGAGGAAGGCTGATGCAGGCTTACTGGACGATGGTCCGGCGGGAACTGGCGGGCTTTTTCCTCTCGTTGAGCGGCTACATCATCATCGCCGCGGCGCTCTTTTTGATGGGCTACAGCTTCGTCATCATCCTGGTGAAGCTGCAGAAGCCGACGCCGATACCGGTCACCGAACTGTTTTACATCACGCCGTTCTTCTGGCTGATCCTGCTGCTGACGACACCGGTGATCACGATGCGGCTGTTTGCGCACGAGAAGTTTTCGGGCACGTTCGAGACGCTGATGACCACTCCGGTGAGCGATCTCCAGGTGGTGGCGGCCAAGTTCAGCGCGGCGCTGCTGTTTTACGTGGTGATGTGGCTGCCGTTGTTGGGCTGCTTCCTGGTGGTGCGGCACTTTACCAATGACACAGCGGCGCTGGATGGCGGTGTCATCGCCAGCACCTTTCTGGGCATCGTGTTGCTCGGGGCGCTGTTTCTTTCGCTGGGTTGCTGCGCCTCGGCGCTGACGCGCAGCCAGGCCATTGCCTCGATGCTGAGCCTCGGGTTTGGCGCGAGCGTGTTCCTGCTCGGCTACCTGGCGAGCCAGCTCCCGGTCCAGGAAAGCTGGCAGGTGCAGGTCCTTAGTTGCTTCGCCTTGTTCGAGCAGATGCACGACTTCGCCCGGGGGGTGGTGGACACCCGGCCGGTGATCCTGCTGGGCAGCCTGACCTTCTTTTTCCTCTTCCTGACCCTGCGGGTTGTGGAAAGCCGCCGCTGGAAGTAACATGGCGATTGGACCTCATCCCAAAGCGAGTTTCTCGGCCCTTCAGAGGTGGCGCATTGGGCTCCATGTGATCTGCCTGGTGCTGGTGGTGCTCTCGGTGGTGGTAATGGTCAATTACCTGAGCCGCGACTACTTTCTGCGCTTCCACGCCAGCACGCGCACGAAGATCGAGCTTTCCCCCCGCACCCTCGGTCTGCTTCGGTCGCTCACCAACCGGGTGAAGGTAACGCTCTACTACGACACCGACGACGACCAGTCGCTTTACAGCACGGTGTCCGATCTCCTCAACGAATATCGGTTGCAGGACCCCAGGATCGTGGTTCAAACCGTGGACTACGTGCGCAATCCCGGCCTGGCACAGGTGGTGAAGGCCAAATACAAGTTGTCCTCCCCGACCGACAAGAACCTCGTCATCTTCGATTGCGAGGGGCGGGTGAAAGCGGTGGAAGGCAACATGCTGGCCCAATACGCGACCGAGCAAATCCCGGGCGCGACGCCCGACGGGAAGCTGTTGTTCCGCCGCAAACCGACGGCCTTTCTGGGCGAAATGGCCTTCACCGGCGCCTTGCTTGACGTGACCAGTCCCAGGCCGCTTAAGGCCTATTTCCTCGAGGGCCACGGCGAACACCAGTTCAACAGCGGGGACGAGGTGACCGGCTATCTTAAGTTCGCGTCCATCTTACAGGAGAACTGCGTCAGACCGGAACCGCTGGTGCTGCTCGGCACGAATACCGTGCCGGCGGACTGCAATCTGCTGGTGATCGCCGGGCCGCGCGATGTCATTCCCGCCACCGAGCTGGTGAAGATTGGGCAATACCTCAACCAGGGCGGGCGGCTGCTGGCGTTGTTCAGCTTCTTCTCGATCAACAAGGACACCGGATTGGAGGACCTTCTGGCCAAGTGGGGCGTGCAGGTGGGCCACAATGTCGTGAAAGACCCTGAGAACGACCCTTCCGGGGGAGAGACCGATGTCGTCGTCAGCCGCTATGCCAAGCATCCCCTGGTCAATCCCCTGCTGGGGACGCCGCTGCACCTGATTCTGCCGCGCTCGGTGGGCCAGTTGCAGACGGGCACGCAGGCTGCCGATGCGCCGCGCGTGGACGAACTGGCCTTTTCCGGCCCGAGGTCCTACGTGGACGATGACCGGGCGCACGCGCGGAGCTTTCCCCTGATGGTCGCGGTGGAGAAGGGAGCTTTAAAGGACGTGATCACCGAACGGGGCTCGACGCGGATGGTTATTGTGGGCGACTCGCTGTTCCTGGTGAACCGCCAGATTGATTCGGCTGGCAACCGCGATTTTGCGGCGTGCGCCGTGAACTGGCTGCTGGAACGGAGAGAATTGCTGGCGGGCCTGGGGCCGCGGCCCATCACAGAGTATCGAATCGTCATGACCCAAGCCCAGTTGCACCAGGCGCAGTGGGTGCTGCTCGGCGCGCTGCCCGGCGGTGTGTTGATCCTGGGCGGGCTGGTCTGGCTGCGGCGTCGGAGATGAATTATCGCGCATGAATCCCCGGAACACCTGGCGATGGGTCGTCGTAGCCGCTGTGCTGCTCGCGGTCATTGTTCTTCAGCACCGGTTCTCACGGCGGGCCATACGCGGTCCCGTGAAAGTCCTGCCCAACCTTAAAGCGGCGGCGGCCACCAGTGTCCAAATTCGGCCCGCCGATCAGCAGGAGATCCGGGCCGTGCGGACCAACGGCACCTGGCAACTGACCGAACCGCTGGTCTATCCCGCCCAAGCCGTCAGCATTGAAAAGCTCGTTAGCGAAATCGCCGGACTGACGCCAGCGGCTTCGATTACCGCCCGCGAGTTGCGGGACCGGCCGGACACGGACAAGGAGTATGGCTTCGCGTCGCCGCAGGCCTCGATCACGATTGAACAGCCGGGTTACGCCGCCCGTCTGCGGGTGGGCGCGCGGACCTCGCCCGGCGACCAGGTCTTCTTGCAAGTGGTGGGTGTAGAAGGCATCTACGTCGTGGACGCCGATTTCCTGAAATACATTCCCCGCAGCGCAGACGATTGGCGGGACACCGCGCTGATTAATCTGGACGGGCTGGTGTTCGACCGGCTGGCGGTGACTAACGGGACGAAGATATTCGAGTTGCGGCGCGAGGCCACCAACAAGCTGTGGCGCATGGTTTACCCGTTGCAGGCGCGCGCGAACAGCGCCAAAACGGAAGAATCGCTGCAGAAGCTCCAGAGCGTGCGGGTCCAGCGGTTTCTTCCTTTCGATCCCAAAGCCGATCTCGAACCGTTCGGGCTGCAGCCCCCCGAACTCGAGGTCGCCCTGGCCGAGGGTACCAACGCGGTTGCCCGGCTCCAATTCGGGAAGACCCTGACTAACGACACACGACTGGTGTATGCGCGGCGGCTTGGCCTCGATGCTATAGTGGCCGTTCCCAAAGACTTGCTCGCACCCTGGTACGCCCAGGTCAACGACTTCCGCGATCCGTTTCTGCTCACGTGGACCGGTCCTGTGGCAGAGATTGATGTGCGCGGTCGGCACGATTTCTCCGTGCAGGAAACGAACGGCGCCTGGCGCGTCCTGCCGGAAAATCTTCCCGCCGATGCGGGCCTCGTCAAGGCTCTGCTCTCGGCTTTAGGTGGGTTGCAGATCGTCGAATTCACCAGCGATGTGGTCACCACGCCCGACCTGCCGACCTACGGGCTGGCGTCGCCCTCGCGGCAATACATCCTCAAATCGGCGCAGAGCAATTCTCCCGGGAGCCCGACCAACGCGATTATTGCCGAGGTGAGCTTCGGGACGAACCAGGCCGACAAGGTGTATGCGCGGCGGGCCGATGAGAGTTTCGTTTATGCCGTAAAGCTCTCCGATTTCCAGCGGTTGCCTGCCGCCGGCTGGCAGATGCGCGAACGGCAGATTTGGAACCTGTCCACGAATGATGTAACGGGCGTGACGGTCAGGCAAAAGGGCCGAGTGCGGCGGATCGTGCGGGACGGCCCATTCGAGTGGTCGCTGGCCGCCGGTTCCCAAGGCGTGATCAACGTCGTGGGGGTGGAGGAGGCGGTGAGGGGTTTGTGCCAATTAGCCGCCGCCGCCTGGGTCGGGCACGGTGACCAGGATCGTGCCCGCTACGGCTTCACTGACAACGACGATCGCATTACCCTCGAATTGAAGAACGGAAATCAGGTGACGGTTGAATTCAGCACCCAGGCCACCCCGGACGGGCTGTATGCGGCGGTGGCGCTGGATGGACAGCCCTGGATCTTCCACTTCCCGAGCTGGCTATTGGAATACGTGAATCGGTTTCTGGCAGTGCCGCCCAGCCCTTGAAACCCGAGATCCCAAAGGCGGCCCACGGGAAACGCGGCTTTTGGCGCACATGCCGGGTTTGTTTCCGCCGATTCCGCATCACCGTATGGGTTCTGATCCTGATCCTGGTCGGCGCGCTGGTTTATCTCAATCAAGTGGGCCTGCCTGGTTTCGCCAAGAGACCCCTGCTCGACAGCCTGCGCGCGCGCGGGCTCGACCTCCAGTTCTCGCGTCTGCGTCTGAGCTGGTATCGCGGCATCGTTGCCGAGAACGTCCGCTTCGGAAAAGCCCATGCGCCGCTCAGTCCGCAATTGACGGCGGCCCAGGTCCAAGTGCGGCTCAACGCCCGCGCGCTTGCCCGGCTTCGGCTGCAGGTTGACTCCCTTATGGTGCGCCAGGGCCGCCTGATTCTGCCCCTGGGAGAAACCAACCAGGCGCCACGCGATTTGGCCGTCGAAGACATCCAGACCGAGTTGCACTTTCTGCCTGGAGACGAATGGACGCTGGACCGCTTTACCGCCCATTTTGCGGGCGCGAAGATCCAATTGTCCGGCACGGTGGCCAACGCCTCTGCCGTTCGCCAATGGAGGCTGCTCAGACCAAAGCCGGGCGCGCGGCCCGGCGCGCTGCGCAACCGGCTCCACGAGTTGGCCGACCTGCTGGAGCGCATTCATTTCTCCGCCCCGCCAGTGCTTCGGCTTGACGTGCGGGGCGACGCGCGCGATCTGGCGAGCTTTGGCGTGCGGGTGCTCCTGATTACTCCCGACGCGGACACACCGTGGGGCAAGCTCAACCATGGCCGGCTCAATGCCCGGCTGTTCCCGGCTACGACTAACGGATTGTCCAGCGCCGAGGTGGGTCTGGAAGCCGTCAGAGCCCAAACGCGCTGGGCCGCGACGGAGAACCTGCAACTGACTGCGCACCTGGCCTCATTCGAGAGCCTGACAAACCTGGGGAATGGCCATCTGACCCTGCATGCGGGCCGTATTGAGACCAAATGGGGCCGGGCGGCCAATGTGCAGCTCACGGCGCGCGGCTCCTCGATGGAGGGCCAGACGAACCTGATCAACGCCCAGGTGGCGCTTTCGGCTGGCGACCTTAAGGGCAAATGGGGCAGCGCAACGAACGCCCAGTTTGAGGGCCAATGGATCCACGCCCTGACCAATGCGGTTCCGCTGGCTGGCGTAGGCAAGCTTCGTTGCAGCCGACCGGACACCCAGTGGGGAACCGCAAGGGAAGTGCGACTCAGCCTTCGCTTGACTGCACCCTCGGATGCCGCACCCGTTCAGGGAGACGAATCCTGGGCCGCGTGGGCCAGGCTGGAACCGTATGCGCTGGATTGGGATGGCCGGGTCACCGGGCTGAGCTCACACGGGGTCCAGGCCGGTGAGATCGTTTGCGGGGGAAATTGGCGGGCACCTGAACTGGTCATCACCAACTTTCACGCAGAGCTTGATCAGCGGCCTCTGGATGTTCGCGCCGACCTGAATGTAGCGACCCGCGCGCTCAACCTGAGCGTTGCCTCTCGCATTGACCCGCACAAGATCGCACCCATCCTCCCCGAGGGAGCCCGGCGCTGGCTGGCGGCGTACTCCTGGGAACGACCGCCCGAATTGAATGGCGACTTGTCCCTGGTGCTCCCCGTGTGGACCAACCGCCAGCCCAACTGGCCCGCCGAAGTGCAGCCCACGCTCCAATTGCAAGCCGGGCTTAAAGTCGAGCACGGCGGCGCCTATCGCGGTGTGCCGGTCACCACGGCCCAGGGGCACATCTCGTATTCGAACATGGTCTGGCGGGTGCCGGATTTGACTGTCACCCGGCCCGAAGGACGCCTTGAAGTCGCGCACGTCGAGGACGACCGCACCAAGGACTTTTACTTCCGCATATCCAGCACGTTGGATGTGAATGTCCTGCGCCCACTGCTGGACACGGAGGAGCGAAAGGGACTCGATTACTTCACTTTCACGCAGCCGCCTGTAGTTGACGCCGAGATTTGGGGCCGGGGGCACGAGCCGGAGCGGATCGGGTTGAAGGGCAGGGTCGCGCTAACCAATTTCACCTTTCGGGGCGAGTCCGCCAGCGGCCTCGAGACCGCCCTGCAATACACCAATCGCTTCCTGCAAATCATTGCTCCCCGCGTCCAGCGCGGCGCGGAGCGAATGAGCGCCGACGGGCTGGGGGCGGACTTCGCCGCGCAGCTCGTTTACCTCACCAACGGCTTCAGCACGGCGGAACCCATGTTCATCGCGCGGGCCATCGGGCCGCATGTCGCCCGCGCGATTGAAGCCTACCAGTTCCGGCGACCGCCGGTTGCCCATGTGCAGGGCATTATTCCGATGCATGGCGAAGATGATGCGGACCTGCATTTCGATTTGGACGGCGGCCCATTTGACTGGTGGCGATTCCACCTGCAGCGGGTTGTGGGGCACGTGCATTGGCTGGGCCAGCATTTGACCCTGACCAACGTCTGGGCTGATTTCTATGGCGGCCAGGCGGCCGGGTACGCGGGTTTCGACTTTCATCCCCACCAGGAGACGGACTACCGGTTCGGGGTGGTACTTACCAATGCGCTGCTGCAACCGCTCACGGAAGATGTGTTCCTAAAGACCAATCGTCTTGATGGCCGGCTGAGCGGAACCCTGGTGATCACCAACGCCCAAACCGCCGACATGCGCACTTGGGACGGCTACGGCGACCTCGGCCTGCGAGATGGTCTGATCTGGGACATCCCGCTCTTCGGCATCTTCTCGGATGTGCTGAACGGCATGGTGCCGGGCCTGGGGAGCAGCCGGGCTAGCGCCGGCACCTGCACCTTTATCATTACCAACGGCGTCATCCGCTCAAGCGATCTGGACATCCGCTCGACCGGGATGCGCCTGGACTACCGTGGCACGCTGGACTTTGAAGGGCAGGTTCATGCGCGGGTTGAAGCCGAGCTGTTACGCGACATGCCGCTGTTCGGCCCGGTCTTCAGCACCGTCTTGTGGCCGGTGACCAAGGTCCTCGAATACAAGGTCAGCGGCACGCTCAGCGACCCGAAGGCTCAGCCGGTGTATCTCATTCCGAAGGTCATGCTGCTGCCTTTCCAGATGCCGTTCCATCCGATCCGCACGCTGAAGGGGCTGTTACCCGAGAATCCAGGCCCCAGCCCCACAAACGCGCCGCCACTCAGCTCGCCCAAGCAGAACTGATTAGTTGTCTCCCGTGAAAACCCTGAGCATCCAACAACCAATTGCCGCCGCTCGGGCATTCATTGGGTGTTGTGGGTTGTATGTTGGATGTTGGATGTTTTCCTCCGCCCCGTGAACTCCGCCAGCCCAGCCTCACCCGCCTCGGATGCCTGGTTCGTTACTACGCATTGGTCGGTGGTGCTGTCGGCGCGTGAGCCGGAGTCGCCGCACTCAGCCGCCGCGCTGGAAACACTCTGCCGCACCTACTGGTATCCCCTTTACGCCTACCTGCGACGCCAAGGCCGCCCACCGCACGACGCGCAGGACCTGACCCAGGGCTTCTTCGCGCGGCTGTTGCAGAAGGACTACCTGCAAGCAGCGGCCCGCGACAAGGGCCGGTTCCGCACTTTCCTGCTGGTCGCCTTCAAGCGCTTCCTGGCCAACGAATGGGACCGTCAGCACGCGCAGAAACGCGGCGGGTTCGCGCCGGTGGTGTCCATTGACGAGGAATTGGCGGAATCCCGCTTCGCCGCCGAGCCCTCGCATAACGTCCCGCCAGACGTGCTCTTTGACCGGCAGTGGGCCATGACCTTGCTGGAGCGGGCCATGGCGCAGTTGCGCGAGGAGTATATCGCCTCCGGCCGGGCGAAGCTCTTCGAGTATCTGCAAAGCTGCCTCGCCCGGGAAGAGTCGGCCCTGCCTTACGCCGAGATCGCCGGCCCGCCTGAACCTCACCGAGGCCGCCGTGAAGATGGCCGTCCACCGCCTGCGCGCCCGTTACCGAGAAATCCTGCGGGCCGAAATCGCCCATACCGTCTACTTCGTCCGCGGAGGTCGAGGAAGAAATCCGCCATCTCTTTTCGGCCTTTGGGCCGTAATTCAGAAGCTGAAGTTGAAGGTCATATTGCCGGGCTCGATGTGAACCTGCTTTAGGACTTCCGTGAGTATTCTGGATTGTTCTGGCGTCACGATGGGTTGCATGTCGGACTTGAATTGCTCGATCATTTGGCTAACCAAGGCCGCCTTTTCAGCGGGGGCGTTCGTCTGAGAAAACCCGTTTTGCTTGGCATCCTGCAGAGATCCTTGTATATCAGGCTATAGACCTCGCGGAACTGTTCTTGATCCAGATTCAACGCTCCATAAAGCACGCACGCCATGTGGTCCACCGTATCATCATCCTTCGCGTCGCTCCCGTTGGTTGGGCGAGATTCGTAGTGTTTTGCGGCCTTTACCAGGTTCGGGAGATCCTCCAGCGCCTTGGTCCTCGCTGCTTCGAGGGCGGATTTTTCCTCCGCGCGAAAGCTTGCTCTCGTCCTCCTTCGACAGCGCGGCCAGCCGGCCCATCCGGCCGAAGCCGGCCCAGACATCCCTTGCGGAGGGATACTCGTTAGTTGGGTTGGTGTCTTTTGGAATTTGCTTGCTCAACCAGTTGGCGGTACAGGGCGGCACCACGCCGGGCACCCTCGCGTTCCATTTGCAGGCGGGCCTTGTCGGCGTTGGCCTGGGCGAGCGCTTGCTCAATTCGGCGTTCTTAGCTTCGAGGGCTTCGAGCCGGGTCTGAAGCGACGCGAGATGGCCGCCAGGGATGGCGCCGGTTGTGGGACCGGTTGTTGCTGGAGTGTCCTGACCTGGGCGCGGAGGTGGGAGGCCTGGCGGGCCTGGTAAGTGCCTACCCCAATCGCAGCGACCAGGGTCGTGGCAATCAGGGCTTTTTGCAGGGTGGTCATGGCGACGGCTTTTGCGGCGGTTGAGGTTGTGAGTGCGGCGGTGGCGGCTGTGCCGGTCAGTGCCGCCGAGGTGGTTATGGAAAGCGCCAAGCCCACCGGCGCGGCATGGACGGCGTGCGCCGAGAGAAGCACCACCAGGCCGCCGGCGCCGGCGGTAACACCGCGTTTGGCCAGCAACTCGCGCAGGCGCTCGACGGCGCGGCTGACGCGCTTTTGGGCCGCCTCCTCGGTCGTGCCGAGCGTTTGAGCCATCTCGCGCGCGGATTTGCGCTCGAAGTAGCGCAGGAGCAGCGCGTCGCGGTCCGGCTCGCTCAGCTCGCCCAGGACGGCGTCGAGGTGCGGGGCAATCTCTTCCCAGGCGGTATCAGGTTCGTTGGAGAGCAAATCATTCATAGCGGCGGCCTCCTGTTCGCGAGCGTGGCGACGCACTTCCGAACGGACGGTGTTGGCGGCGAGGTTTTGTGTCGTGCGATGGAGCCAACCAGACAGGACCGGGCGGTCGGTGAGTTGCCCCGCGCTGCGCGAGAGCGCCAGAAAGACACCTTGCGTTACGTCCTCGGCCAGATGCGCATCCCGCACCATGCGCAGGGCGGCGGAATAGACGAGGTCAACATGCCGTCGGACCAGTTCGCCAAACGCGGCTTCCGCGCGGTGCTCGGCGTATTCATGCAACAACTGCTGGTCAGTCAGACCGTTCATTCAATAGATAGTAACCGGCGGCGGCCAAATCGGACAAGTGGGGGAATCAGGCGGGGCAGGGGTAGGGGATGTAGCCGGATATTTGGTAGCGTGGCATGGCCCCAACCAAGAAAGGCAAATGGCAAACGGCACATGGCGAATGGCAGATGGCGAATCGCAAATGGAGAGTATCTATCTTAAGCGGGCCTGCCGGCAGGCACTTTCGGAGTTTCAGATCCTCGGGCAGCCGCGTTACCTTTCCGAGGTCTTGCTTAAGCATAGGGCGGAACGATATGACTAATGCCGAAAACACACCTTCCGGGAAGCGCCAATGCGTTGGATGCGGGGCAGAGTTGCCGGCCAATACGCCGTCCCAATTGTGTCCGAAGTGCCTGCTAAAGCTCGCGATGGAGACGCAGCCGGGACCGGGGGGGACCGTGGCGCTTTCGGAGACGGCAGCCAGATCCCGCGGCTTGCCGCAGCCCGGCGAGCAGTTTGGCCATTATACGATTATCCGCGCGCTGGGGGCGGGCGGCATGGGAGCGGTCTATGACGCCGAGGACCTGGAAAGCGGGCGCCGGGTGGCGCTCAAGGTGTTGAGTCACCGGCTCGATTCACCGGAGGCCCGCGAGCGGTTCTTCCGCGAAGGGAGGCTGGCGGCTTCGATCAACCATCCCAACAGCGTCTATATCTTTGGCACCGAGGAGGTGGGAGGCACGCCGGTCATTACGATGGAACTGGTCAGTGGCGGCACGTTGCAGGATCGGGTGCGGGCGCGAGGGCCGCTGCCGATCGGCGAAGCGGTGGACGCCGTGCTGCAGATTATCGAGGGGTTGGAGGCGGCCCAGCGAGTAGGCATCCTGCACCGGGACGTGAAGCCGTCCAATTGTTACTTGGGCGAAGACGGGGCGGTGAAGATCGGCGACTTCGGTCTCTCGATCTCGACAGGCGTCCGCACGGAGCCGGCACTGACGGCCACCGGCGCGTTCCTCGGCACCCCCGCTTTCTGCTCGCCCGAGCAATTGCGCGGGGAGGAACTCAATGCGCGTTCGGACATGTATTCGGTCGGCACGACGTTGTTCTACCTGTTGACAGGCCGCACGCCGTTTGAGGCCAAGAACATGGTGCAGATGCTGGCGACGGTCTTCGAGCAGCAGGCGCCCTCGCCCCGCCAATTCCGGACGGAGGTTCCCAAGGGGCTGGCGAAAGTGGTGTTGCGGTGCCTGGAGAAGCAGTCGGGCGAACGGTTCAAGAGCTATGCCGATTTGGCCCGGGCGCTGGCACCCTACAGTTCGACCGCGCCGACGCCGGCGACACTGGGCCTGCGGTTCCTGGCCGGCGTGGTGGATATGGTGTTCTTGGGCGGGTTTGCGACGATCATCAACACCTCGGTGTTTGGGTCGCCGATGGCTTTCATGGAGCAGGCGATGAAATTCACCCCGGTTATGCTGGCATGCCTGGTGGGTGGGATTTGCACCATGATACTGTACTATGCGCTGTGCGAGGGGCTGTGGGGCGCGGCGGCGGGCAAGGCCCTCTGCCGCTTGCGTGTGGTGGGGCCGGACCGGAACCCGCCCGGCGTCGCGCGGGCCGCGCTTCGTGGGATCATCTACGTCGTGCCGCCCCTGGTGCCCTACTGGGTGGCATTTGGAGTGAATCCAAGGGCCTACATGGGCGGCTCGCAATGGATCCAGGTGCTCCTGGGATTCTCCATCTATTTCGTCATCGCGCTGCTGTTTGTCACCGCCCGCCGGCGCAACGGCTTCGCCGCCGTCCAGGACCTGCTGACGAGCACGCGGGTGGTGTCCCGCGCAGCGGCGAGCGCCCGGCCTGTCCGCCTGGCAGGCGAGGTGCCGCTGCCGGCCGCCGAGTCGGCCCTCACCATCGGCCCGTACCATGTGCTCCAGGCACTCAGCGAGTCGGGTGGCACGAAATGGCTTTTGGCGTATGACCTGAAGCTGCTGCGCAAGGTGTGGCTGCACGCAGTTCCGCCCGGTGCGGAGCCGGTCCCACTGGCGTTGCGCAACTTGGGGCGGGTCGGCCGCTTGCGCTGGCTCACGGGGAAACGCTCGCCCGAGGAGAACTGGGACGCCTTCGAAGCGCTGACTGGTCAGCCGTTCCCGGAGTTGGCCCGAAGCCCGCAACCCTGGCGCGAGGTGCGTTACTGGCTGCATGACCTGGCGACGGAAATCGGCGCCGCGCAGAAAGACGGCACCCTGCCTGAACTCTCTCTCGACCGCATCTGGATCACAGCCGAAGGGAGGGCCAAGTTGCTCGACTTTGATCCGCCGGGCTTGGGGGGGAAGTCAGAAGTCCGAAGTCCGAAGTACGAAGGCAATGCGCCTCCCCGGCTTCAATCCGCGCAAGGCTTTCTCGCGGAGGTGGCCGCGGCGGCCTTGGAAGGGACTGGGGCGGCCAGTGGCAACGCCACGGGCGAAGTGGCGGCGCCGCTGCCGCTGCACGCGCGGACCTTTCTGAAGGGTCTGGCGCAGATGGCCGGAGCCGAAGCGGTGGCGGCGACACTCAAGCCGCTCCTGAGCCGGCCGGCGGCGGTGTCCCGGTTGCGGCGGGCGGCGTTGGTCGGGGGGTGCGTGGCCTTTCCGGTGCTGGCTTGCGCGGCTGGTGTTTTCGGCTTCAGCTTCATGCATGAGCTTGTGCGGAAGAATCCGGGGGTGATGGACCTGGCCAACGTGCTGCAACTGCGAAGCACGGCGCGCTTTTTCGGGGCCAAACACGCGAAGCTGCCCACCGACCGGGAGATCGAGATATACATCGCCAGCCATTTCCGCGGCACCATTACCAATGAAGCCACCTGGTCGAACCCGTACGTGCTGGCGCTGATCAAGAACGACGGGCGAACGTTTGCGGAGAAGAGCGTGACAGATTACCCTGCGCCCACGGAAGGGGAGATCAAAGAGGCCGACGACGCGGTGGGCAAGCTCTTGCCCAAAACGCAGCCCTTCACCGGCAAAATCACTCCCGCTGTGCCAGCCATGGTGCTGACGATGTCGCTCGCGGTTTATGTTGGCATCCCTGCCTTGCTTGCGGCACTGTTGTTCCGGGGCGGGGTGGTGTTGCTGATTGCGGCCGTGACCTATGTGAGGAAGGACGGCGCGCGGGCGTCCCGGCTGCGGCTGTTGTGGCGGGCCATCGTAGTGTGGGCTCCGGCAATCGCGGTGTTCATCGTGGCGGTTGTTGCCATGGGCAAACACCTGACCTGGCAGCCCTGGCTGGCGCTGGTGTTGCTTGGGCTGCTCTCCGCCGTCTCGGTCCTGCTGCCCGAACGCGGCCTGCAAGACCGCCTCGCTGGAACCTGGCCGGTGCCGCGCTAGTGTGATTGACAAGAGTGCTTATGAAGAACGCTATTATCCTGATTCTGTCCGCAGCGACATTCAGTCTTGCGGTGGTCTGCGTGGTGCAGACCCAGAAATCCTCCACTCAGAAAACCCAGTTGGCTGCCCTGCGCGGTGAGGCCGAGGTAAGATCCCAGCAACTCGAGGAGTTGCGAGCGGCCCGGAAGCGCTTCGAGCATCAGCGCCAGGAATTGATGAGCCAGGCTGAGGAGCTGGCCGCCCAGCTCCAAGCGCGCCAGTTTGCCGCCACGAACATTGTTGTTGCGGCCCCGCCGCCCGCCCCGGCCGCCGAGAGTGAAAAGCCCGCCGAGGAGAAGGGCGGCTTCGGGGCCATGCTCTCGAAAATGATGCAGGACCCGGATACGCGGGAGATGATCCGCACCCAGCAGCGGATGATGGTGGACCAGATGTACGGGCCGCTAATCAAGCGCCTGGGACTTACGCCGGAGGACGCGGCCAAGTTCAAGGAGTTGCTGACCGACAACATGATGAGTGCCGCGGACAAGGCCTCCTCGCTGTTCGGCGCCATGGGCTCCACGAACAGCAGCGAGGCGATCAAGGGCATGACCGCCCAACAAAAGAGCTTCGACGAGCAGGTCAAGTCATTCCTCGGCGAGGATGGTTACGCGCAATACAAGGATTATCAGGAGACCATGGGCGAGCGGACACTGCTCAACCGGTACAAAATGCAGGCCGGCAGCGATTACAACCTCAATGACCAGCAGACCGAGGCGCTGCTCACCATCATGAAGGAAGAGAAGAAGAACGTCGCCGCCGCTACCGGCCTGCCGCTCGCCGACAACAGCAACGATCCGGCCAAACTCCAGGCGATGCTCTCGGGCGACAAGCTGGACCAGTACCTGCAAGCCCAGGACAGCGTTAACCAGCGAGTTTATCAGCGCGCGCAAACCTTCCTCTCTCCGGACCAGTTGAACACTCTCAGCCGGTTCCAGACAAACCAGACGCAGATGATGCGCATGGGGATGGGCATGATGCGAAAGATGTTCAGCCCGGGCCAGGCGGACGCCGCTACGCCGCCCGCCGGTCAGTAAGACCACGAAATACGAAACACACGAAACGTCGGGAGGGGTTGACTTCCGCCTTCCGTGTGTTTGATGTAGTTCGTGGTGAATCACGGCGGTTGTAAGGCCAGCGGCGGCGCTGACGTCGGGCCGATTTTCCGGGCGGAAGCCTTCGCTCAGTCAGGTCGTGGCCTGACAGGCGTTGGAGGCGATTCGGCTTGCGGCGACCCTTTGCCTGGGCTTCTTTCCGAGGGATTCTTCCAAAACCCAGTCGGCGCCTCCGCCACGGCGTGGAAAATGTCGTGGTAGGTCAAAGTCCGATCCGCCGCCAGAATCTGCTCGCACGAACGCCCGGCGGCTATCGCCTCAAGAATGCCGCGCAACTTTGCCCTGGTGTCTTTGGTTTCCATAACAGTCCCAACCAGTTCTTGGCTACCATCGCTTATCTAGCATTGGCCATGCCTGGGTCGCAAGGACTTTGCGCTTTGCCAGTATTCCGGCGCAGCCGAAAGCTGCCGTTTGCGCATTTGCGCCGGCACATCAGCAACCAACCTGGATCTGGTGTCCGCTTTCGGGACGGGGTGCTGATGTGAAGGCAAAACGCAGAGGGAAGAAAAGGACACAGCTACCCAAAGCCACCTGCAAGCCACGTTTCGGCAGCTCGCGGGTGTTGCGCTCTGGCGGCGAACGGCTAGACTGGGGCCAGTGAGTGCTACCGAGACAACGTCGGCTCCTTCCCGCGCGACGCCTGGGTCTGAGGTTGGCGAGGGGCGGCCGGCATTCGTCACGACGCATTGGTCGGTGGTGTTGTCCGCACGCCGGAAGGATTCCCCCGAATCGGTCGCCGCGCTCGAAACACTCTGCCGCACCTACTGGTATCCCCTCTACGCCTACGTCCGCCGGCAAGGACACAACCCACCCGACGCCCAGGATCTCACGCAGGAATTCTTCGCCCGGCTGCTGCAAAAGGATTACCTGAAGGCGGCGGCGCGGGAGAAGGGCCGGTTTCGCACCTTCCTGATTGTCGCGCTCAAGCGGTTCCTGGCAAATGAATGGGACCGGCTGCGCGCGCAAAAGCGCGGCGGCGGCCAGGCGCCGGTGTCGCTGGATACCGAGCTGGCCGAGCAGCGGTATCGGATCGAGCCGGCACAGGGCGGGACGGCGGAGCGGGTCTTCGAGCGCAGGTGGGCGCTGACCTTGCTCGACCGCACGATGGCACGGCTCCGAGACGAGTTTGCCAGCGGGGGAAAGGGGGAGGAGTTCGACCGGCTCAAGGTGTGTTTGACAGCCGAGCGCGGTGAAATCTCCTATACCGAGCTTGCGGAAGCAATGGGACTAAGCGAAGGGGCGGTTCGGGTGGCGGTGCACCGGATGCGCAAACGCTTCCGTGAGGTCTTCCGGGAGGAGATTGCGCAAACGGTTTCCAAGCCGGAAGAGATTGAGGAGGAGGTGCGGTATTTGGTGAGTGTGTTGGCGGAGTGAAACGTGATGCGTGAAACGTGATGCGTGATGATCGAGGCATGGCTTCTTCTCTCCCATTATTCCACCATTCCATCATTCCATCATTCCGCTCTTCTGTAACATTGGCTGCGCGCTTCTTAATTAGAGGGTGATGAGTGAGAATGCGAACATAGAGCGGAAATGTGAGCGGTGCGGGGCGCCGCTGGCGGCGGATGCGCCTGAGGGGCTTTGCCCGCGATGTTTGATGGCGCTCAACCTGTCGGCCCAGACCGAGGCGCCCGGCGCGGAAGCGGGGCCGGGCGGCACACAAGCGGTGCCGCCGAAAGCGGAGCCCCCGCCGCCATTGGAGGAGATTGCCAGGCACTTCCCGCAACTCGAAGTCCTGGAGTGCCTTGGCCGGGGCGGCATGGGCGTGGTGTATAAGGCCCGCCAGCCGCGGCTGGACCGGTTTGTGGCGCTCAAGATCCTGGCCCGCGAGAAGGAGAAGGACCCGCGCTTTGCCGAGCGGTTCACGCGTGAGGCGCAGGCGCTGGCTCGTCTCAACCATCCCAACATTGTCACCGTCTATGACTTCGGCGAGGCCGACGGTCTGTATTACCTGCTGATGGAATACGTGGACGGGATGAACCTGCGGCAGTTGCTGCAGAACCGCAGCATGGCGCCGGAAGAGGCGCTGGCGATCGTGCCGGCGATTTGCGACGCGCTCCAATATGCCCACCAACAGGGCATCGTCCACCGCGACGTCAAGCCGGAGAACATCCTGCTGGACAAGCAGGGCCGGGTAAAGATCGCGGACTTCGGCATCGCCAAACTGCTGAGTGCGGCAGGGCAGATGGAGTCGCTCACCGGCGAGCAACAGGTGGTGGGGACGCCCCATTACATGGCACCCGAACAGGTGGAGACGCCCGGCGTCGTGGACCACCGGGCGGATATCTATTCATTGGGGGTTGTTTTCTACGAGATGCTGACGGGCGAATTGCCCATGGGCAAGTTTGCGCCGCCGTCGCGCATGGTGAAGGTGGACGTGCGCCTGGATGAGGTGGTGCTGCACGCACTGGAAAAGGAGCCCGAGCGCCGCTATCAGCAGGCCGGCCAGGTGAAGAGCGACGTGGAGACCATTGCAACCACGCCAGGTGGCGGCCGCGCGCTCCCGCCGGCAGCCGCTCCGCGGGAAGTGAACCCGTGGCAGCCGGCGATTCTTCTTGTCGCAGCGCTCATCTCTGCGGCTCTGCTGCTGGCAGGGACGATGCTCCCGCGGCCCATCAACTGGATTGCATTTCTATTCGGCTCCTTCGGCCTCGTCATTGCCGCTCTCAAGCTGGGGGGCGTCTGGCCATTCCCGTCCGGCTTGTTTCCAAAGTCGAACTTCACACGGAGGAATCTTGGGAGCACCACGCCTACGGTACCTCCAAGCCTGTCGCTGAGCGAGGACCTCGCACGGCAAGTCAGCGGTCCGGCGATTGGTCTCATCATCGTCGCTATTCTGAACTGGGTGGCGATCCCACTCACTGTTTTGGTTACCACTCTCCTGGTGAGTGGTCGAGGAAGCCTTGCGCCTGGGCTGCTGCTGGTGCCGCTGTCAGCATTGGTCCTCAGCAGCGTCATGCTGATCGCGGGGCTGAAGATGAAACGACTCCAGGCTTATGGTTTGGCAATCACCGGAGCGGTTCTGGCGATCCTGGTCACACCGGGCAACTTGGTCGGCCTGCCGGTTGGGATTTGGGCGCTGGTGGTGCTCTGCCAACGGCAGGTGCGCGAGGCTTTTGGCGAGGGCTACGCTACGCTGTCTCCGGTGTCGGGACAGCCCTCTCACGGCGGCGGCGGCTGGAAGATTGCAGCGGTGATTGCGGCGGCGGTGATGCTGCTGCTGGCGATTCCAGTCGGGGCAATCCTGCTGGCTATCGGGGTGCCGAACTATCAACGGGCGCGCGCTCACGCCAAGATGCTCCAGGAGCAAAGCGGACATCCAGCGCCGACGTTCGTCATCCGCGGCACCGTGACGGATGTCGTGACCGGACGTCCGATCTCAGGCGCGCGAGTGGACGATAATGCGTATGGGGCACGCTCCACCCGGTCTCCACAGCAGGCATGGACTGATGCCCAGGGCCATTATGAGCTTCGCACTTGGAATGAGGAGCACACCGTGACCGCTTCGGCCCCGGGCTACCAGACCAAGCTCGAGACCTTCATACCGGGCCAAACACAGACAAATGCTTCGGGGATGGTGGAGGCCGATGAGGCGCGGCGCGAGTTGCTTGAACAAATGGCGGGCCGGGCCAGTCGGCTTAATTTCCAGTTGGAGCCGGCCGGGAGCACCCGCCCGGAGGCATCCCCAGAAGCGCCGGCTGCCCCAACTGCTCCGCCGGAGCCCTAACCTCCCCTCGTCACCAACAGGACCACAATGAAGCACCTTACTTATCTATTAATCTCTCTCGCATTCGGTCTGCTCGCCGGCCCTACAATGGGGGCTGATTCCGGCAACGGTGAAGACAGTTTCATGACCGTCAGGCCGGTCAAGCAGGTCAAGGACTACCAGGACGTGCGGTTCAAGGACCTCAGCAAGCTGGACCTCACGGCAAGGCCGGGCCTGCCAGCCACATTGTGGTTTAACCAGAAGACCGTCTGGCCGGCCCAGATGCCAGTGGTTCCCGCCGACCTGCTGACCCGCGCGATGAACCCCGGCCTGGGCATCCGGAAGCTGCACGAAGAGGGGCTGACCGGCAAAGGCATCAATGTCGCCATCATTGACCAGCCGCTCTACCAGGATCACCCCGAGTTCAGCGGCAAGATTGCCGCCTACCACGACGTCGGCTGCGGGTCGGAGAGCAGCATGCACGGCCCGGCCGTCGCCAGCCTGCTGGTTGGCACCAAGTGCGGCACTGCTCCCGACGCGCGCCTCTATTACGTCGCCGCGCCGTCATGGACGGCAGACGCAGCATGTCAGGCCAAGGCGCTGGATTGGATCATCGAGCAGAACGCACAGCTCCCGCCCAAGGAGAAGATTCGCGTAGTCTCGATCTCCTGCGCGCCCTCGGGACCGGGTTCGCCGTTCAAGAAGAACACTGAGCAATGGGGGCCGGCGTGCGAGCGGGCGGGGAAGGCCGGCATCCTGGTGCTCGATTGCACCACCCATCATGGCTTCATCGGGCCTTGCTTTTATGATGCCGCCGATCCTGAAGACGCCGCCCGGTGCAAACCCGGTTTCCCCAGGCACCCGAGCCTCAACTTCCCAAAACGCGCTCGCGACGGACGGATCCTGGTCCCTTGCTCGCCTCGGACCACGGCCGAGGAGTATGTGAAAGGGGAATGCGGCTACCAGTATTGCGGCGAGGGTGGTCTGAGCTGGTCCATACCCTACTGTGCCGGCGTTCTGGCCCTGGGCTGGCAAGCTCGCCCGGCGCTGACTGCTCAGCAGATGCACGAGCTGCTTTTCAAGTCTGCCTATAAGACGGCTGAGGGCTGGCTCATTATCAACCCCTCTGAGTTCATTCGGCTGGTCAAAGCTTATCCTGGCTAAGCAGCCCGCTGGGTTTACCACTGCCGCTACCCCGCACGAGCGCGGCCTTCAGGCTGCAGGAGCGTCAGGTCAGGCCGGGGTGCGGGAACAGGCTGAGGCTCTGCGGACTTCGCACGCTTTTGCAGCCTGAAGGCTACGCTCCCATGGCGGGCTCGTGCTTTGGCGTCGGATTGCGTTTGGTCGCATGGCTTTGCTGGGCTACAATGTCGGCATGCCAAATGATTTCCAGAAACAGCCTCGCCGTGGTTTCCTGAAGACAGTAAGTGCCGCGAGCGCCGGGGTCGTTCTCGCCGGCAATGCTCCTGCCGTCCTCGCCGCCTACACCCCAACCATTGGGCCGGTGCCGAAACGCAAGTTTGGCCGCCACAATGAGATGGTCTCATCGCTCGCCCTGGGCGGGGCCACGCTCGCCCACGCTGAGTCCGTCCAGGAGGCGACGCGCATCGCCCATGCCGCCATAGATATGGGTGTGACCTTCTTCGATAATGCGTGGGAGTATGCGAATGGTCGCGCCGAGGAATGGATGGGCGTCGCGTTGCAAGGGAAACGGGATCAGGTGTTCTTGATGACCAAGGTCTGCACCCACCGCCCGGGACAGGCCACGAAAGACAAGGCGCTGGCCATGCTGGAAGAATCCCTGCGCCGGCTGAAGACCGATCACCTCGACCTTTGGCAGGTGCACCAGATTCTGACGGATGCCGAGGCGGACTCGATCTTCATCCCGGACGGCGTGCTCGACGCGATTGCGCAAGCGAAGCAGGAGGGCAAGATTCGCTACTGCGGCTTTACCGGCCACGCCGACCCGAAAGTTCACCTGCGTGTGCTGGCGCATCACTACCCGTTCGACTCCGTCCAAATGCCTCTGTCGGTGCTCGACGCACATGAGGGCGGGTTCCAAAAGCTCGTGCTGCCCGAGGCTCGGAAGCAGGGCATCGCGCCGCTCGCGATGAAAACGCTGGGCGGCAACGCCAAGCCCATCAAGGACGGCCTGGTCACCTCCGAGGAATGTCTGCGCTATGTGCTCAGCCTGCCGGTGACGACGGCGGTCTCGGGGATCGATACTATGGAATGGCTGCGGAAGAACGCCAAGGTGGCAGCCAACTTCAAACCGCTCCCTGCACAGGAGAAGGCCGAGTTGGAGCGGCGGTGCTCAACGAAAAAGAAGTACGAGTATTATCGCCGCTGGGCCTATTACGACGGCCAGCCGTCCGGCACGCTCTGCGCGTGACAGCAATAGGGCTGGGGCCTAAGCAAGCCGTCAACGCCGGCTTCCGCGCTGCTAATTCGAGACCTTGACCACCGAGTTTTGTCCCCCAAAGGGATTCTGGACCGTCTCCCTGGCATTGGGATCGGGCCGCCACTGGCCATCCACCACAAACAGGTATTCATGCCGGCCCGGTTCGAGTTTCAGGTCGCCTTTCCAGCGGCCGTTGCCCAGGGCGACCAGCGGAGTGGTGTCGGGTTTCCAACCGTTGAATGAACCGGCCACAAACACTTGCCTGGCGGCAGGCTCCACCAGTTCAAGGCAGACTCGCGCCGGCTGGGGTAGCTGCGGTGTCGCAGGCGTGGGCTGAGGCGTTGCAGTTGTGTTCGTTTCGGTGCCAACCAATGATTTCTTCCTCTGCTTCTTAGTCTTCATCATTAATCATAGGAACAATCTCACGCCCGGCTCGTTCAAACGTTTTCTTCGGGCTGCCCCCGCCATAGCACCACCCGTGCCGCGCGCGTCGGGGCGGCGCTGCACAAGCATTTTCTCGTGGAATTGGCCCCCAACGCTGCAGCGGCCCATTCGGCGCCGCGGAAACCCTCTGTTGGTTTCTGGCCGCGCTGGGCAAGAAGCTACCGATCTGACTCGCGATTTCCTTGACCTGGCTCAAGGCGCCCAAGGGTATGGTGAGGCAACTTGGGCCCATGAAATGGCAAGAAATGTGTGGTTGGCCACGCAGCCGCCGGCAAGACTATGAAGCAGTTAAGATGAACTGTCCGAATGCAATCGAGTCAGCGCTCCAGGACGAGCGCCGGTGTGAAGTCTGCCCACTGAGCCGGGTCAAAGCCGGCGTCGCTGTGCGTATCAAGCGCCTGTGCGCCTCGCCGGAACTCCAGAACCGCTTGCGGGAGCTGGGGTTGTGTGAGGACCAGATCATCAAGCTGGTCACCAGCCATACGAATTTCATCTGCCAGGTCTGCAATGCGCGGCTGGCCATCAGCGCGCAGTTGGCGCAGCTCATCCTGGTGGAGCCGCTCCGCCCCGCAGTCGCTTTACGGTAGCCTAGCCTCCGCTCCGAAGGGCCGGCGTCGCTTTGCGCAGCCGGCCCGTTGAGTTTGCTGGCCTGCTTGGCCATTGGGCGGGACACAAGCCCGCTGAAGTCCCGCTCTGGCCGGATTCGGCGCGGCGCTACAACCGCGTCTCAAGTGCTCTTGAAGAAGCCCGCGTGATGATCAAGGTTGGTCTAAGCGACCGACCCCGGGAAGGCCGCTCGTGTGCTTTTGGCTTTTCTTAACCATACAGGCAGGGGTATAAGCGTCGGCAGTGGGCAGGAGGCGATAGCCAATAGCCGATAACCAATAGCCGATAACCTATAATCAACACCAACAGTCATTAAGCATCTAACTGAAAGGAGCACATCTCATGGCCAAATACACCAAGTTCGAAGAACTCCCCGTCTGGCAGGAGGCAGCGCGCCTCTACAACCGCGTCCTCGATTTGCTCGAAGAACCTGGCGTGCCGCTTACGCCCGGGTTCCGCAACCAACTGGATCGCGCTGCATTGTCTGTTTCCAACAATGTTGCCGAGGGATTCGAACGGGTGACCAACAATGAGTTGCTCTCCTTTTTGGCCATCGCGCGTGGCTCAGGCGGTGAAGTGCGCTCGATGATGGCGGTCGTTAAGGATCGGCCCAAGCTGAAGCGTTACGTCCGCTACCTGCAGGAAATCCGGGCTCTGGCAGAGTCGTGTGCCCGGCAACTGACTGCGTGGGCGAAGTCGCTGGAGGGCTCCCGGGTGCAGGGAAAACGTCATCTGGCGGCCCCCGAGCGCGAGAAGCGCGAGATGGAGGACAAGGCGCGCAACTTCCGCCTAACCTTCCTCCGCAACCTCAAGCCCAGCCACCCGCTCTACAGCTCCTCCGAAGCCCGCGCGGCCCGAGGAGAACAGGTGCCGGAGTAGCGGGCACAGCCTGCTGTTGTTCTCCCACAGTAGAATCAGCCAGAACGCTCGGCTGTCAGCCATCGGCTATTGGCTATCGGCTATTGGCTATTGACGGGCTGTCTCAACCGGCAGCCTGCACAGCCCGCTGGTGCCTGCTCCCCTCTTGCCCAGCAACAAACCGGCCGACCATGCCTTCCAGCGCCCTCACCCACAGCGGGTGCTCGTTCAGGCAGGGGATCAGCGTAAGCTCGCTTCCGCCGGATTCCAGAAACGTGTCCCGCCCGCGCAAGCCGATTTCCTCCAGCGTCTCCAGGCAATCGGAGACAAAGGCAGGGCATATCACCAGGAGCTTCTTGACACCCTTCTGAGCGAGGCGGGGAAGCTCGTAGTCGGTGTAGGGCTTCAGCCACGGATCACGCCCCAGGCGGGACTGAAAGGAGATCGAATACTTGTCCGCCGGCACGCTCGCCCGCCTGACAAACGCGGCGACGGTCTTGAAGCATTGCGCCCGGTAGCACGTGGCGTGCGCGGGGCTCGGCGTTTCGCAGCAGTTCTCCGTCGCCAGGCAATGGCGGCCCGTGGGGTCGGACTTGCGAAGATGGCGCTCCGGGAGGCCGTGGAAGCTGAATAGCAGATGGTCGTAGCCCCGCTGGAGAAACTCCTGCGCGTTGCCAACGAGCGCCGCGATATAGTCGGGCTCCTGGAAGAAGGGCGGCTGGACCGTCAGCCGCATCTGCGGCGCCAGCGCCGCCGCGACCTCCTTCACCCGCTCGACCGCGGTCTCGAAACTCGACATCGCATAATGCGGGAACAGGGGAATCAGCAACATTTCGTCCACGCCCTGCTGCGCCAGGCTGCGCACCGCGTGCGGGATGGACGGGTTCTGATAGCGCATCGCCAACTCGACTGGAACGCTGACCTGCTGCTGGAGCTTCGCCTGCACGTTGCGGCTGGTGACGACCAGCGGCGAGCCGTCGGGCGTCCAGATCTTCTGGTAGGCCTCGGCGGACTTCTTCGGACGCGAGGGCAGGATGGCAAAGTGCACGATGCAGAACCGCACCAGCCAGTTGCACATCGAGCACGCGCCCGTCCATCAGGAACTCGCGCAAGTAGCGCCGCACGTCCGGCACCGATGGCGAGTCCGGCGAGCCCAGGTTGACCAGTAGTACGCCTTTATTCATGTGCCAGGGGAACACCAACATCCAATGCCTCCCAAGCGGGAGAGGCGCATTGGATGTCGGATGTTCACTGTTTCGGCCAAGCGCTGCGCTCCATCCGACCGTGTCTTCCGGTAACGCACGTCATAGCGAACGCTCCAAATATGAGGCTGGGTTTCTTCGACGGGTAGCGACTCAGAAACTGCCCGACCCTGTCCGCCGCGTTGCAGCCCGAGACGATCGTATCGCTCAGCGAAATGCCGTCGCGGTAGTGGCCGGCGAAGAACAGCCCCGGTGCTTTCTGCTCGATGTCGGTCATCAGCTCGCGGTAGCGGCCATAGCCGACGTTATACTGCGGGATTGCCCGCGGATAAAACACGCTGTGCTGGAAGGTCGGCTTGCCCTTCACGCCCGAGCAGCACGCGCAGGTCTTCGCAAGTCAGCGCGAACAGCTTCTCCGGCGGCAGCGACGCCAGCTCCGGGTATCGCTCGCCACCGACGTAGCTGGTCAGCGTCAGGTGCCCCGCGGGCGCGCGGTTCGGAAACAGCGACGAAGAGAAGATGGTGCCCAGGATCTTGAAGCCCTCGACCTTCGGAATCAACATGCCGAACCCTTCGCACGGATGCGCCACGTCTTCCCGGCGGAAGCCCAGCACGACGCTGGCCACCGGCGGATAGCGAATCTCCGCGAACCGTTCGACGTGCAGCGGCATGCGCGTCTGCGACTTCCAACTCCGCCAGCCGGAAGGCCGTGCCCGCATAAATCACTGCGCTGTGCTCGTTGCGCGTTTCGCTGGCCGCCCTCGCGCACATCGAGCGTCCAGCCGTCGGCGGTCTGGGTGAGGCGGGTGACGGCGGTGTTCAAGCGCACCGCCTCGCCCAGGCGCTCACGCAGAGTATCGGGCAGCACCTGCAGGCCCTCGTCGAAGGAGAACTTGGCGGCGCGGTCTTTCGCGACTTCACCGCGCCGCTTGCGCTCGCGGGCGCCGAAGATTTGGCCCTTGATGAGCGAGCCGTAGCGCGCCTCGAGCTGGCCCAGCTTCGGAAAAGCCTGCGGCACGGAAAGCTTGTAAGGGTCACCCGCATACACCCCGGCGACGAGCGCGTCTATGGCGTGGTCGAGAAATTCCTGCCCGAGGCGGCGCAGCACGAACTCGGCGACGCTCTCCTCCTTGCCATCGCGGCGCGGCGGCACGAACGGCTCGCGCAGCACCGCCAGCTTGGCTCGCGCGGTGAAAAGCCGGTGGTGAAGAAGCCCAAGGGCGAGCCCGGCATCGCGATGGGCCGCTGGTAGCGCACCACATAGCGCGCGCTGGCCTTGGGATCGGGATCCAGCCGGCGCGCAGCCAGCCCGGCGTCAATGACAAGCTGGGTAACCTTCGGAGAGGTCTCGAGGATGGTGTTGGGCCCGAACTCAGCCAGGTAGCCCTCAGCTCGAACCGACTGGATCGCGCCCCCCACGCGGTCACTGGCTTCATAGACCGTGACCGGCACGCCCTTGCGCTTTAGGTAGAAGGCGGCCGTCAGGCCGGTGATGCCTGCGCCGATGATTGCGACTGATTTCATGTCCAACTGCTGTTCAATCTAGGCGAGGCGGAGGCTTTGTCGAGTGCGTGCGCCCAGAAAACTCTGGCTTGAAACCGGCGCAGACGTCTGGAAAGCTGTCGGCATGAGCGAGATCATTTTCGAGGTGCGCGAGGCCGAGGAAGGCGGCTTTTGGGCCAAAGCGCTCGGCTACAGCATCTTCACCCAGGGCGAGGACTGGGAGGACCTGCGCAAGATGGTCAGAGACGCCGTTGCGTGCCACTTCGAAAAGGAGTCGGAGCGGCCCGAAGATTATCAGGCTGCATTACGTGCGGGATGAAGTGCTTGCGGCGTGAAGATACCTCGCGATTGCAACGGCGTTGAGCTGGCCCGGGCGTTGCGGCGCCTGGGCTATGAGACGCTCAGGCAGAGCGGCTCGCACATCCAGTTGACCACTCAACGTGCAGGAGAACACCATGTCACTGTTCCGAATCATCATCCTCTCAAGGTTGGCTTGCTCCATGGGTTGCTCAAGGATATCGCGGGTCACCACAACCTGAAGGTCGAGCAACTCGTGCATGAATTGGGGCTGTAGGCGGCGGCGGACAGTTGAGCGCGGGCGTTAAATCGTCTGGGAAAACCGATTCTCCTTCCGCGTTCCGGCGTACGCATCAAAGCGCATCGCAATGTTCCGGATCAGCAGCCGGCCCAGGTCGGTCACGATCAAGCCCTGCGGCGTCTTCACCAGCAGGCCGTCGGCCTCCATGTCGTCGAGCGAATCGAGTTCGTGGGCGAAGTGGGCCTTGAAGTCCAGGCCGAGCAGGCTGCGACATGGGTTCGTATTCCAGGCCGAGGTCGCACATTAGGCGCATGATCGTCGTGCGGCGAATCTTGTCCTCGTCGGTCATGATGTAGCCGCGGCGCAGCGGGAGCTTGCCGGCGTCCAGCGCTTCGTAGTAGGCCGGCAGTTCCTTGTGGTTCTGCCAGTAGAAACCCTCAGCCTGCGAGATGGAGGACATGCCGAACGCGTAAATGTCCGCCCCGCCGCGCGTGCTGTAGCCCTGGAAATTGCGCTGCAACGTTTTCTGCCGCTGGGCCAGCGGCCAGCTCATCCTCCGCGCGCGCAAAGTGGTCCATGCCGATATATACATAGCCCTCGGAAGTGAGCCGCTCGATGGTCAGCTTGAGCAGCTCCAGCTTGGTTTCCGGCGATGGCAGCAGCTCCGGCTTGAGAATCTTCTGCGCCGGTTTCATCCACGGCACGTGGGCGTAGTTGAACACCGCAAACCGGTCGGGCTTCAGGGAGAGAACCTCATCGAGTGTCCTGGCGAAGGAGGCCGGCGTCTGATAGGGCAGGCCGTAGATCAGGTCTATGTTGACGGAGTGAAAGCCGACCTCGCGCATCCACTCGACGACCTGTTTGGTCATCTCGAAGGGCTGGATGCGATGAACCGCCTTCTGCACCACGGGATCATCGTCCTGCACACCCATCGAGCCGCGGTTAAAGCCGACTTCGCGCAACGCCACCAGATGGTCGCGCGTCAGCCGGCGCGGGTCCACCTCCACGCCCGCCTCGACATCCGGCGCGAACGTGAACCGCGAATGGATCATCTCGCCCAGCCGCCGAATCTCGTCCGGCAGCGAGAAACGTCGGCGTGCCGCCGCCGAAATGGAGCTGGACCACCTTGCGCTTCGGGATTGAGCAACGGCTTCATCAGGTCCATCTCGCGCTCGAGATAGCTCACGTATTCGCCGCTCTTCTTCTGGTCGGCGGTGATCACCGTCGTGCAGCCGCAAAACCAGCAGAGCGAATAGCAGAAGGGGAGGTGGAAATAGAGCGAGAGGTCGCGGTCGGTCTGGTTGTTGGCGCGAATCTGCTCGATGAAGACCTCGGGCGCTATCTCATTGGTGAAGTGGGTGGCGGGCGGATACGAGGTGTAACGCGGCCCCGGCACGTTGTATTTCTTCACCAGCTCAAGATCAACTTTCAGCATGCTCATTTGAAATTGCGCACCGCACTGACCAGGCTCTCAATGTTTTCCAGTTTGGCGTTCGGCGGCACGCCGTGGCCCAGGTTAAAGATGTGCCCGGGCTGCCCGCGCATCTCGCGCAGAATGCGACTCGTCTCGGCCGCCACCGCTTCGGGCGTGGTGCAAAGCAGGAACGGGTCGAGATTGCCCTGCACGCCCACCCGCGCGGGCAGACGGGCGCGCACTTCCGCCAGGCGCACGTTCCAATCCACGCCCAGCACCTGCGCTCCCGTCTCCACCAAGTCGTCCCAGTTGCCGTGGGCGCCTTTGGCAAACACGATCACCGGCACTCGCCCGTTGAGGGAGGCGACGATCCGCTTCATCCAGCAGCCCGAAGCGGCGCGCAAAATCACCATCGGACAGCACGCCGCCGAGGCTATCAAAAATCTGGACCGCATCGGCCCCGGCGTCAATTTGCAGTTCGAGGAACCGGCTCACCGCTTGGGTCAGCTTCTCGAGCAACCGCCCGAAGAGCGGCGGGTCCGAATAGAAGCAGCGCCTTGGCTTTGGTGTATTCCTTGACGCCGCCGCCTTCGATCATGAAGTTGGCCAGCGTCCAGGGCGAGCCGGCGAAGCCAATCAGCGCCGTGCGGCCGCCGAGCGCCGATTTGATGAGCCGCAACGCCTTGGCCACGTATTGCAGCCGTTCCGTGACCGCCTCCACCTCCAGGCGCTCGATGTCCGCCGCTGAATTGAGCAGGAACTCCATCTCGATGCCGCCCTGGTCGCGGAACCGGTAGCGCTGCCCCAACCCCTCGGCCACGACCAGGATGTCGCAGAACAGAATCGCCGCATCGAAGCCAAAGCGCCGGATCGGCTGGAGCGTCACCTCCGCCGCCAACTCCGGCGTCTGAACCATTTCGAGGAAGGAGTGTTTCTCTTTGAGCGCGCGGTATTCGGGCAGCGCCCGGCCCGCCTGGCGCATCAGCCAGACCGGCGGACGGTCCACCGCGTGGCAGCGGCAGGCGTTCAGAAAGCGTTCCCGGCCCGTCGGCCCGCCGGGCGCAGACCCAGGGGCGACTAGCAAGCTCGGCTTAGGCGAAGGAGTTGTCTGACTCATGCTTGGAGCGCCGACAGTCTCGTTCGCTTCGGCCCGCCAGTCAATCCCAAGGCCGATGGCAATCCCATTCTGGGCACAGTTGAAGATGGCCGCCAGGCCACAGGAGCGGAGCCTGAAGGCTGCGGTCCTCTGTCGCGGCGGCGCTCCCCTGTCACATGGCGGCAGTCGCACGATACCCCTCAACAACCTTGCCACGGCGGCGCGGCGTTATAGACTGGCGTTGTAAATGGCAACCGTCCTGAATGCTTATTGAAAAGTGTCTCACATGAGGAATCACCAACACCTAACGGTCCTGGCGTCATTGCTGGGAATGCTGATCGCCGTGCCAGCCCAACCTGGGATGGCTCAGCCGAATGACATGAATGCTTCGTTTGCGTTCACCTCGGGCGTGCCGGCATACGACCAGGCTTACGAAAAGGCCCGCCGGGTGATCGCCGCGGATGTCAAGGACGGCAAATTCCTCGCCGGGCAGAACTGGGCGCAGGTGTGGACCCGTGACACCTCCTATTCGGTCGAGCTGGCGTGCGCGCTGCTCCATCCGGATGTTTCCAAGACCACGCTGCTGGGGTTGACCCAAGAGGTGCCGGACATCGGCGAGTGCTGGTATCAGGACAAGTGCGGCCACTTCGCCGGCTGGCCGAACCTGACGGATGCCATCGTCGGAGCCTCGGGGGCGTGGGCGTTGTACCTGGTCACCGGCGACCAGGAACTGGTGCGCCCCATCTATGAGCGCACGATGCGCAGTCTCAAGCGCGCCGAGCGCGATGCCTATGACCCGAAGACAGGGCTGTTCCGCGGCTGCTCCAGCTTCATGGAGTCCAACAGCGCCTACCCGAAGAAGTATGCCATGAGGGGCGATATGATCGCGCAGACCAGCGCGCTCAGCACCTGCCTGCTGTACTACCGGGGCTACCTGGTGGCCGCCGAGGCTGGCACGCTCCTGGGCGAGGATGTCCGCCCGCTGCGCAAGAAGGCCGCCGCCCTGAAAAAGGCCATCAACGCCCATTTCTGGCAGCCAGACAAGGGCTACTACGGCTACTTCCTGGACGAGACCGGCACGCTGAACCCGCGCATGGAAGGATTGGGCGAGGCGTTCGCCATCCTGACCGGCGTTGCCAACGCCAAGCGCTCGCGGCAAATCCTGAGCTCGACCCCCACGACCGCCTGGGGCTTTCCGTGCCTGTGGCCGCAGTTCCCCGAATGGCGCGACTACAAGCGAGATTTCGCACATTACTATCATAATGGAATGATCTGGCCGTTTGTGGAGGGCTATTGGGCGTGGGCGGCGTCGAAGCAGGGCGACGCGCAGGTGTTTGGCCGGGAGTTGGATGCGCTAGTCAAGCTTTCGGAGAAAAACGACACCTTCATGGAACTCTACCGCCCCGAGGACGGACGTCCCGATGGCTCGCCGCGCCAGTTGTGGAGCGCCTCAGGCTTCCTCTCCATGATCTATCACGGCCTGTTCGGCATGGACTTCGAGCAAAAGGGCGTGAGTTTCGCGCCGGTGGTGCCTGACCATTTCCAGGAACTGACGCTTTCGAATGTGAAATACCGCGACGCGCAGTTGCACATCATCGTCAAAGGCGCCGGCACCCGCGTGCGCGAGTTCAAGCTCGACGGCAAATCACAGCGAAAGCCTTTCTTCCCCGCCTCTAGCCAAGGGCCGCATGAGATTGAAATCATGATGCGCTGAACGGGACCTGGGGTCTGGGGCGAATGGAACTTAGATAAGGCGTAAGACCTGCAGCGGTAGGTGCTTGCACAGAGGCGTTGGGTTCCAGCCTGGGAGCCGCCTTCCCTCGGTCAGCCGCCTCGTGCCCAGCTTGGAGTCGTCCGACCCCTGGCGGCACCTCCGGACCCGTAACCTGCTGTCCTAACCCTGCTTGCGCGCCCAGCCGCCTTGGCACCTCCTCGGGACCTCACGGGGACCTCGCCGGAACCTCGCCGTAGAACCTCTAACTTGAAGTTAGAGGTTCTACGGCGAGGTTCCGGTGAGGCAACGGCCAGGGCCGGGGCGGTTCGGCTGCCAGCTTTACTGCGCACCTACCGCCCGGTAAAAGGCACCGTTGGGGGAGGGCGTGTCGAGGTAGGTGTAGTTTGAGTTGGTGGAGACGATGCCGGTGAGGGTGGTCCAGCCGCTGGTGGGCAGCGTCGGGGTGGATTGCAGCAGGTAACGGGCACCGGGAGTCAGTTGCGACAAGGTGATGGCTGGGGCATCTCCTTGCAGGGTGACGGATAGTTGCGGCCGCTGGGGGGTAATGTAGCCCACGAAGGGCGCGCCATCGTTGAACTTGAACAGGGCGGCGTCGCCGCCGTTGAGGTCGAGGACGAGTTGGCGGCGGGTGCTGACGATGGGGAGGGTGTTGGTTTGCAGGAGGCCGGTTTCCGGGTCGAGCATCACAATACTGCTGAAAGTGTTGAGGAAGTTGAGTTTGATTTCCTGGAGGCAATCGGCGGCGGTGCCGTTCGTGGCGGTCAGCGCGTTGACGACCATCATATAGACCTCGTTGCTGTAGTTCGGGCCGTCAAAGCTCTCGTCCAGCGGGGTGAACCAGGAAATGAAGACTTCGCCCGGCAGGCCATTGTTTTCGAGGTGAGCTTTGTTGGTTACGCCCCAGCCGGCGAGGTAAGGATCGTTCTTGCCCGATTCCCACCAACTGTACATGAGCGCGGAAGGGTTGGCGGCGTTCACTTGCTCCTGGGGGTCCACTACAAAGGAGTTCGGCATGGGGGTGGCGTTGGTGACGCCGCCGCTGACAGTGCGCCCGCGCAGAATCATCATGCTGGTGACGGTTCCATCCGCGAGGCAATGGCAAGGATCGCCGCTGGCGGGGCCGGGGGGCGGGTTGACGTCGTCCTGGTTGTGCAGGTCGAGAACCGGCTTGAGGCAGACCAAGGCGCGGCCCAGGTTGCGGGCGCGGCGGTTGATGTCGGTCTGCTCGCCATAGAGGGCGTTGGTGTAGAGGTCGCCGCTGTAGCCGTTGGGCAGGATGTCGAAGAGGACGGTGGCGCCGGTGTTGTACGTGAAGCCGATGAGGACCTTGGCGTTGAAGGCCAGCGCGGCCGAGGTGTTGAGGCGCATTTCGGACGCAGATGGATAGCGATAGACGTGCTGGTCGTAGTCCTGCACGGCATGGAAGGTCTGGAGGTAGGTGCCAAACGGGATGCCGGTGTTGATGCTCCATTGGCGGTAACGGCGCAGCTCGCTATACCAGCTTGTGAATGGTCCGGAAATGGGGATGCGCGTCGTGTAGTCCGACAGGAAAGGATACTGGTCGAACGAGATCATGTCCGGGTGGGCGCGGGTGATGAAGTCGCCCAGGGCGCTGTCGCTCACCTGGCCGGAATAGTTGTTGTGGTAGAGGAGGGTGTTGGGCCAGTAGGAGCGGACGGAGTCAAACCAGGCGATCAAGTTGTTGCGTGTGGGATCGTCATTGAGGTTCCATTCATCGCCCAACTGCAACGCGATGAGCTGGCTGAGGAAGGGGGCTTCGCCAGGCTGGGGCGGCATGTTGGCCGAAGCGCTCACCCATCGCGACCACGGAAAGCCAGGCGGTGTTCCCATCAGCCCCAGGTTCGGGGTAAAGATCCAATTGATCGAGGTGTAGTTGGCGTTGGTGTAGGTATCCAGGTGGAAGTAATCGTCCCATTCGTCCATCGCCTGGAGCTGCAAGCCGCGGTTAAGCAGGACCTGGTAGCCCTTGCTCAATTGGGCATAGCCTGCCTGGCCGGCACCTAGCACCAGAGTCGCCGCGGCGGCGCCGAGCGCCAATGCCGCAGTGGACGTTTTCCGCGGCTGCGATTGCGAAATGGGTTCCGAAGGTCGCCCGACCTGGCGGCAGGACAGACTCAGGAGACTCTTTAACACGGCATAAACCATTAGGAGAAAAGTAGCGTGAGGCTCTCACTCATCAAGCCTGAATGAGGTCTGTGAGGGCCTATCTTGCCAGTACCACCACGACTTTAGCGCATCTCCCTCTCCTCCTCTGGAGGAGAGGGCCGGGGAGAGGAGGCCCCATGTTCTGAAGCCTAGCCAATCCATTGGTCTTCGAGTGGTACGAGCCCCTCTCCCTGACCCTCTCTCCGCAAGCGGGGAAAGGGAAATGCCTGGCAACGTTTGGTGGTAGTGGCCAGATGCACCCGGGCTGTGAAGCGGGAAGGCTCCCGGCAATGCTCATGTTATGCCATTCGCCGGCAGGGCGCCTCAGTGCGAGGCATTAGCTTCGCCGGCTTCAAGCGGAGACGGACTGGCTGGCGTAACGACAGAGCACTTTCAGGAGGGCGTCGAGTTGCGGGCGGGTGTGCTCGCTGGAGATGACGAAGCGGAAGTAGCCGTTCGGCGGGCCGCCGGGATACTTTATGAAGGGAGGGATAGATTCCCGCCGCGAGCAGGGCGCGGTGCAAGCGGGCGGCTTCACTCGGGCGGCGGGGGATGCACAGGCACAATCGGCCCGGGGGTTTCGGCCAGCGGCAGGCCGGCTTCGCGCAGGGCCGGTTTCACATAAGCCGCGTTTCAAGCCAGTCTTCGCCTCAGGCTCTGGTCCGCCTTGAGGATCCTGACGCCCGCCAGCGCCGCGTTGGCCAGCGGCAAGGGCAGGGGAGTGCTGCCGACGAACATCCGGCTGCGGTCGAGGATCTGCTGGCGGAGGCGGGCGGTGCCGAGGATCGCGCCGCCGATAAGCGCCGAAGGCCTTGCTCAAGGTCACGGTCTGGATAATGCGGCGGCGGCTCACGCCCGCGTGTTCGGGCGCTCCTTTGCCGGTGCGGCCCAGAACGCCCGGCGCCGTGCGCGTCGTCCACGAGGATCAGCGCGTCCTTGGGGAGGACCTCCAGGTATTCGGCCAGCGGGGCGGCGGAGCCGTCATTCGAGAACATGCCGTCGGTGAGCAGCAGCAGCTTCGCGCCGGGCCGCAGCGGTGGACCGCGCCGGGCAAGGGCTCGGCATCGCGGGACTTGAACTGGAGCACCGGACAATCGAGGAAGCGCGCGGCGTCCGAAAGGGAGGGGTGCGCATCGTCATCGAGGAGCGCGTGCGAGAAACCGCCGGCGAGAGCCTTGGGCGGCGACCAGGTTGGTGATGTAGCCGCTGGAGACGAGCAAGGCGCTTTCCGCGGCGAAGAAGTCGGCCAGTTGCGCTTCCAGTTCGCGGTAAAGGACGTGATTGCCGGTGGTCAGGCGGGAGGCGGCCACGTTCAACCCGTATTTCTTCACGCCGGCTTGCAGGGCGGCGATTACTCGCGGATGGCTGGCGAGGCGGAAATAGTCGCAGCCGGAGAAGTAGGTGAGCTTGCGCTGACGATAGCGCACGCAGGTGCGGTCGATTTGCTGAAGCGGCTCGGGCTCGATCATGGCGCTAACGTATAAGCCGTAGGTCTGCAAAGCACAACCACAGAAGGGCACGGCGCCACCGAACCGCAAGCGGGAGGCTCCGGAAGTTACCCGCGCAGTGCTGAAGGGTTACGGGACAGCCAGTGCGCGGCCAAGGGCCCGCTGAGGGTGGGCGGGGTCTATGGTCTTGGGCGGCTGACTGCGGGATAAGCTGAACTGTGTCGCCCGGCTGGAGGGGGATATCCTTTCCGGCGAGCACCATTGCTGGGTCTATGCGGTTCGCTACGCCGTTATGGACGATGATGATCTGGGCGGGGTCGGCGGTGCCGATGTAATCGGCGGCAAGCAGGGCTTTGGCCAGGGTCATGCCTTCGGTCCAGGGGACGAAATGGGTTTGGACATCGCCATTGACTGTCACGCCCGGTCCCTGAGCCTGGGACTGCATTTGCTGCATTCTCATCATAGCTTCCTGTTGACCGGCCAGGAAGGCGTTACGGGCCCGGGCCTTGGCCGCGCTCTTGGTAACGCAACCCGCGAGGGTGAATGCCAGGAGCAAGGGGAGACATAGCCGGCGAAGGAAAACATCCAACATCCAACGTCCAACATCCAACATCCAACGTGAACAGCCTAAGTGGAGGCCATTGGATGTTGGATGTTCCCAGTGTTCGCGGAGAGGCACAAAGCTCGGCAGGTGGCGGGCGTGAGACGTCAGGCTGGACAGAGGGGACAGCGGATGACAGACGGCAAATGGCAAATGAGAGATGGGGACTTTGCTATTACGCATGGCGATTTAATGCTCCCCTGGCCGCTTGAGGATCTTGCCAAACTCGCTCTCGCCCGGCTCGATCTCTATTCGCACGGGCGGCTTGGGGCTCGGAGAGGTGAGCTGGGGAAGCATGCCTGGCCTCGGCCTTGGGGTGCTTGGGCGCGATCGGAAAGGCTGGCGGACGCGCGGGGGCGAGCGCGGGCTCCGGCGGGCTCGGTGTCGGCGGCTTCCGGGCTTTTGCCGGGAATGTACCAGTTCTTACGGCTGTCCAGCCAGGCACGATAGCGCTGCAAGGTCCACATGCCGTGCTCGGCGCCAGTTTCCAGCGAGGAGGTGATCTTAAAGAAGTCACGGTTGCGGATGAAGTTCTTTACGGCGTGCGTCGGGACGAGGATCTCGCATTCCGGCACGCGGATGTTCAACTCGGGCCGAAAGCGCAGGCGCTGGGAGATGACAGCCAACATGCAATCAGCCAGTTGGGCGGCGATGCTGCTTTGGATTTCGGCCGGGAAGGCGGACACCACCCGTTGGAGCGCTTCGGCGCAGGTCGAGGAATGGACGGTGGCCATGACGAGGTGGCCGGTTTCGGAGGCGCTCAGCGTTAGCCGCATGGTCTCCGGGTCGCGCATTTCGCCCACCATCAGCACGTCGGGGTCTTCGCGCAGCGAGTCAATGAGCGCCTGTTCGAAGCTGGGCGTGTCCCGCCCGACTTCGCGCTGGCGGATGTAGGCGCGGCGGGGGCGGAAGGTGTATTCGATCGGGCTTTCGATGGTCACGATGTGCCGCGTCTCGGTCTGGTTGATCTCCTCGATCAGCGCGGCGAGGGTCGAGGACTTGCCGGAACCGGTGGGGCCGCTTACCAGGATCAAGCCGTGCCCCGCCGCGACCAGTTTCTTGAAGTCGGGATGCAGATTGAGCTTCTCAATCGATAGCGGTGAAGGAAGCCAGCAGCCGGATAGCAAAGCCGACGCCGCGGGAAGTCTGGAGGATATTGAGGCGGCTGCGCACGCCGCCGAAGTTCCGGGAGCAGTCGAAGGACCGCTGTTCGAGGAAGCGCGGCCATTCGTCTTCGCCGATTACCTTGCGCGCCATTTCCAACAGCACGCTCGCCGGGGAGCGGCTCGCCGGTGGTGCGCAGCGTGCCGCGGATACGCAGCGCGGCAGGCAGGCCGGCTTCGAGGTGCAAATCGCTGGCCCCGTTACTCGCCGCCAGACTGACTAGTGAATCCAAGTCCATGCGCTGATTGTATCCTTCAACAACGCGCATGGCAAAAAGTTCCTTGGGCCGGTTCCTCGGTTCAACCGGTGCGAGCGCGGTGCAGGCGAGAGACAGCCAGGAACCAATGGCAGATGGCAGATGGCCAAGGGCGGAGGGCGGAAGGAGGTTGGGGTTTGGGGCTAACAGCTTGTCGGGACTTCCTGCAGCACTTCGATGCAGTGGGGGATGGCGCCGGCCACGAAGCCCAGACACTCGACCGCCCCTTTTGGCTTGCCCGGCAGACAAATCACCAGCGTCCTGTCCACCACGATGGCCAGGCTCCGCGACAGGATGGCGTTGGGGGTGAGCTTCAGCGATTCCCGGCGCATGACTTCGCCGAAGCCCGGCAGTTCGCGTCCGCCGATCTCGCGCACCGCTTCGGGCGTCACGTCGCGGGGCGCCACGCCGGTGCCGCCGGTGGTCAGGATGAGCTGGCAGCCCTGCGCGACCTGCTCGCGCACCGCGCGCTGAATAGTCCGGCTTCTCGTCCGGCGACGAGCGCCTGGGCCAGCACTTTCCAGCCGTGCGCCTCCGCAGCCGCCTTCAGCGCCGGGCCGCCGAGGTCTTCGTAAATGTCCCTGCGACGCGCGGTCGGAGATCGTGATGATCCCGGCTCGGATTTGCATATTGCTTGAGAAAGTGGTGTGGACATCAGTTGCATGAGTTGCATAAGTTACATGAGGCGGACGCGGGGGGAGGCTCATGGAACTATGCAACCATGTAACCCTTGCCCGAACTTCAGCGCTTCGTTTTGGAGACCAGCCTGACGTTGGTTACGCGCATGGTCTTGTCCACCGCTTTGCACATGTCGTAGATCGTCAGGCCGGCGACGCTCACGGCGGTGAGGGCTTCCATTTCGACGCCGGTTTGGGCGGCGATTCGCGCGGTAGCGGTAATGACGATGCGGTCGCGGGTGCGGGGAATGGCGAAATTGACCTCGCAATGGGTGAGGGGCAGGGGATGGCAGAGGGGAATGAGTTCGCCGGTCTTCTTGGCGGCCAGGATGCCCGCCAGGCGCGCGGCGGCCAACACGTTGCCTTTGGCAATCAGTCTGGGATTCGATGAGCCTTAGCGTGGCTCGTTGCAGCCGGACCTCTCCGCTGGCGACGGCTTCGCGCAGCATCACCGGCTTGGCGGAAACATCCACCATGCTGGCCTCTCCGCGCGCGTCAATGTGTGTCAGTCTCTTCATGTGACGTTCCACCTGCTTAACCCTTTGACTCTTTGACGCTCTGGGGTTTCGACGCCTTCAACACCCTGCTTCCATGTCCTTGACGACCGCCCGCATCTGCTCGGCGGCATTGAGCTTGGGCTTCACGTGCTTGAGGTTGTACCAGGGCAGCATACCCAGCAGATCGGGCGTGACCAGGATTTGCCCGTCGCAGTCCGGCCCGGCGCCAATCCCGATGGTCGGGATGGGAAGCTGCTGCGTCAGTTCTTTGGCGACGCGCGGCGTGACCAGTTCGAGCACGACGGCAAAAGCGCCGGCTTTGGCCAGCGCGGTGGCATCCGCCACCAGCTTTTGATGTTCCGGCTCACTCTTGCCTTTGACGTGGTAGCCGCCCTCCTCCAGCACATGCTGGGGCAACATGCCGAGGTGGCCCAGGAAGGGAATCCCGCTCGCCACGATGGCCCGGACCTGCTCCACGATCTCCAAACCGCCCTCGGCTTTGACGGCCTCGGCGCCGGCGGCGGCGAGGCGTTTGGCGTTGGCCACAGCCTCGGCGACAGTTTCGTAAGCTGTGATAGGGCATGTCTGCGGCCAGCAGCGCGCGCGGCTTGCCCCTGGCCGCGGCGCGGACGTGATGCTCCATTTCCGCCAGGGTAACGTGGGTGGTGTCCGGATAGCCCAGCACGACCATGCCCAGCGAATCCCCGACCAGAATCAGCGGGATGCCCGCTTCATCCAGCAGCCGCGTCATCGGGAAATCATAGGCGGTGAGGGCGGCGATCTTTTCTCCGCGCGTCTTCATCGCGCGGACGGCTTCAGCGGTCACTTTGGTCCCTGTCATGGCTTTGCCCTGAAATTGGTTAGCAACTCCTCGGGCGCAACGGTGGCGGTGCCGGTCTTGCCGACCACGATACCGGCGGCGTGATTGGCGATCACCGCCGCCTCGATCGGCGAAGCCCCGGCAGCTATCGCCAGGGTGAACGTGGCAATCACCGTGTCGCCCGCGCCGGACACGTCGAAGACTTCCTGCGCCACCGTTGGGATATGGAACGGCTCTTGCCCGTGTCGGCAAAGGAGCATGCCCAGTTCGCCGAGCGTGATCAGCAGCATCGCCGGCCGCAGTTGGGTCAGCAACCGCTCGGCGACGCGCATCAGGTTGGCGTCCGCCAGCGGATTGCTTTGGCGCGTCTCATCCGGGAGATCAGCCAACTCGAAGGCTTCCTTGCGATTGGGTGTGATCAGGGACAGCCCGGACAGGTCAAGGTGATGGACCGGCTTGGGATCCAGGCTGAGCCAGACCCCGTGGCGGCGGCATATCCGTTTCAGTTCGTCCAGCAGTGGCTGCGTCACCACGCCTTTGCCGTAGTCGCCAACGATTACCGCCGCCGTGTTCTGGATCACGGATTCGACGCTGGCCAGCAGCCGGCGGGTCAGGGAGGTATTGATCCCGTCGCGCGTCTCGCGGTCAATGCGGACCACCTGCTGCTTGTGGGCCACGATGCGCGTCTTGACGCTGGTAGAGCGCGCGCCGTCAACCAGCAGTCCGGCGCAGCCAATATGGTAATCGCGCAGGAGGGTCTTGAGCTGACGCGCCGCCGGGTCGCGCCCGACGGTGCCGAGCAAGTCAGTCGGCACCTGGAGGGCGGTGAGGTTGCGCGCGACATTCGCCGCGCCGCCGGGCATGAAGGTTTCGTTCTCGAAATCCAGCACCGGCACCGGCGCTTCCGGCGAAATGCGCGCCACGCTGCCCTGGATAAACTGGTCGAGCATGGCGTCGCCGACCACCAGGACACGGGTTCGGCTCGCACCGGCCAGGAGCTGGCGGACGCGCGCGACTGAGACTTTAGTATAGTTCATTTTGACTCAAACCACGGATCAATACCGGCCAATGCGAATAGGAAAGCCAAGTCGGGCCGGGAAGGCGAGAGGGAAATTGCGCCCGGTTGCTCGCAGTGCGGGCGCAGGCGACCTGGCTGCACGAGGCTGTTCAAGTGGATGGGAATCCCGCTCTTGGAAGGTCTCCATCCGCTTTTGCGCATGCATCGGGACCCTGAACCGAAGGAAAACATCCAACATCCAACATCCAATGACCTCCGGTTGGGCCGTTGCCACTTGGTGTTGTCGGTCCTTGACACCCGCGCGGGGCACGGGAATCGCAGATTGCCGGATTGACACGCGCCGGGCTCTTGGCGCAGAGAATAGTCCGTATGAAGCGATTTCCATTCTTGCCCCGTGGTGGGTAGG
>CAVXLO010000013.1:0-235695 GCA_963762555.1 uncultured Verrucomicrobiae bacterium | reverse complement strand
AAGCAGCCTGCTGACGAACGTGTTCCTGCTGGTGGCCGGCCAAGCCCTCCTTGGGGCATGCGCCGCCGCCGCAGTTGAGGGCTCGGGCGAGCCGATCTCCTCGGGGAGCCCAGCCCGCTTGGACGGGGGGCCGCTGACGCTGGAAGTGCGCGAGGAGAAGGCGGGCGTGGTGATCTCATTGAAGGATTCGCGGGGAATCGAGTACGCCGGCGGAAGCGCCTGCTATCGGGTGGATTTGAAGAATGGGCGGATCATCCGGCCTCGCGCCGCGCTCACCCTGAACACCCGTGACCACATTGTTGTGACCGCCAAATCTCCCGAGATCGAGTTAACTCACGACCTCGCCGTGCTGCCGGGAAAGGATGGGTTCCTCGAGCAGATCCGGGTGGTTAACCGAGGACCGGCTCGGCTGGAGATTGACGATTATCGCTTCGGCCTGCGGCGGCTGCGCAAGGCCGCCGGGGAGTTGCGCGCCGTGGCGGTCCCGTTCCGGCGGCAGGCGGATGGGCGGCTGCGCGACTGGAGCCTTGAGGACATCGCGGCGGGCAAGGGCGGCCAACTCTGACTGGCAGAACGACAGCGCGGTGCCCAGGCAGACGGTCGTGGACTCCGCTCGCGGGCGGCTTCGCTCGGAAGGGTGGATCCTGACCGATGGCCGGACGGGGCTGCTCGTGGCCAAATATAACCAGGAGGACATCGAGTTCTCGATGCTCGAATGGGAAGGCGGCCCGACGCCGGGCCTGCTTCTGGGAGGATCAGGGGCTGGATTGTACAGCGAACCTGAGTGCATGAGGTCACTCGCGCCGGGGCAGGCCGTGGCTCTCGGCAGCACATATTACCTGTGCGTGGAGGGAGGTTGGCCGGCTGGCTACGCTCGGTTCCGGAGCCTGCTCAACAATTTGGGGCATGGACTGGCGGAGAGCTACGACCCGCCAGTCAACTGGAACGAATTGTTCGATGTCGGCTGGTACCACTCCGACGCAAGCGCATTGGCGAAGCATTATACGAGGGAGGCGCTTCTCGGCGAGGCGGAGAAGGCGGCGGCCATCGGGGCCAAGCTCCTGTACCTTGATCCCGGCTGGGAGGTGTGCGAGGGCACCAGCCTATGGGGCGAGGACCGACTGGGAACGGTGTCGAGCCTGGTCCAGGAGCTGAAGAAGCACTACGGGCTGGGACTTGGATTTCGCACGATCGGCCGGGTGTACCGCGATGAGTTTCCACGGGACTGGTACCTCCAGCATGCGGCGAAGGCCCGGCCTTACGAGCGTCCCTGCCTCAACCGGCCGGCGGTGCCCGAGCCGGTCCCGGCCAAGGATGAACGCGGCTCGCGCAACCTGGCCCTGCTGCCGGAGGCCCGGGCCGAGGCGTCCTCGGTGTTGGCGGGGTATGCCATCCACCGGGTCGAACACTTAAACGACGGCTGGTACGGCAACAGCGCGAGTTGGATCTCGGCGGGCGAGCCGTCTTGGGCGCAGATTGACCTCGGCTCGGTCCATCGAATTGACAAGGTGCGCATCGGCAGCGAACACTCGCCGCTTTTCGGCGACCGCGCCGCCACGGCCATCCGCATCCTGCTCGCCGAACGACCGGCTAGGTCTGGCGGCGAATGGCGGGTCGTGGCGGAGAGACGCGGGCCGCCGATCCGCCAAACGACGGCGTTCACCTTCGCTCCGCAGGAGGCCCGCGTTATTCGCATCGAGGTGGCGGGCTCGGAAAACGGCAATGTGCGTTTCGATGAGATCGAGGTTTATGAAGCGACGCCGCATCCCTGGGAGGGGCCGCCTCGCCGCCGAACCCTCGCGCCCGAGGCCACGCCGTGCGAGCCCATCGCGTTCTGGGAGGTGTGCACGCAAAACCCAGCCTGGCAGAAGGAGAAGCTCGCCCGACTTGAGCGCATTGCCGGGCAAGGCATGCGGTTTATGATGTTCGATGAGTTCGACTGGCGGGGGCCGTGCTATGCTCCGAACCACGGACACGCGGTGCCGTCAACCCCGGAAGGGCACGTGCGGGCGGTGTACGGGCTAATCCGCCAGCTCAAGCAGCGGGTACCCGGGCCTCCTGGTCGAGGCGCACGATCCGGTCTGGCCGTGGGGCGTTCGATATTTGCCCATCTACTTCGACCAGACCCTCGATGCCTCGAGGCGGAAGGGTTCCTACGAGGAGAACTGGGGCTTCGAGTTCATGTGGCGGCCCATCGAGGACTTGCTGTCGGGCCGCGCCCTGTGCCTCTACTACTACAATCTGGCCTGCGACATCCCGCTCTATGACCACATCACGGCGGAGTACGACAATGACGCCTGCCTGGGCTTCTGGTGGTACGCCTCGACCATCCGGCACTTGGGTGTTGGCGGCAAGAAAGGGCTCGATTCCAAGCAAGTCAATGAATCCCGGTGGCAGGCATATTTGAAGGCGATGGCGCGATATGGCCGCCTGCGGGATTGGCTGGTGCGGGGCCGGTTTCGTGGGCATTGACGAGTGGACCCATTTGCACGTGCTGGCCAGTCGGCCGGGTGGGGTGCTCATAGCCTTCAATATGGAAGAGCGCCCGGTGGAACGAACGGTCGTGCTCAAGTCAGCCGATCTCGGTCTGGGCGAGGGGGAGCCACAGGTTTCGGGCGCACAGGCAACGCGAGTGGGCGACACGCTGCAACTCTCGCTGAGCATCGCTCCGCGAAGCCCGGCGGTGGTTGAGATCGGAGCGGCAGTGGCGCCACCCACGTCACCCGGGGCCGGCCAAGGGAAATCAAAAAGCGCAAGGCATTGGGTGCCTCAATAACCTGAATCGGCTTGCCCGTGACGGCCCCGGGGCAGCTTCGTCCGACCCAGCAGCCTCACGCTCGGTCTGCAGCCTCTCCGGCCCCTCCGGCGCCCCTGCCCAGCCTGGGGCGTGGCCTCGGCGACGGGAGTGCCGCACCGGCCCGCTGTCGGCCTGGCTCAGGCCGGGTCCAAGCCTGGGAGTGGCTAAGAGGTAGGCAACTGGTAGGCAACCGGTCCGATGTGGATCGGATCCACATCGGAGTGGTTGCCTACCAGTTGGCTACTGGGTAGCCAGTAATACGCCTGGAGGGGGCTTGCGGGCGGCCTGGAGGTAGTTGGGAGCGAGTTTGTGCAGGCTTGGCCATCGGGGCGCACCGGCTCAGTGGCGGGACCCGGACACGCTGGCGGTAAACAAGCCGCTAAGTCCGCCAGCAGTTCTCATTTTGGGTCCGGCCAGGAGTTTAATGGGGCCGGGGGGCGGGGTTGACGGGACGGTTGGATGAAGCTGCCCGCAGATTGTTTCATTTTGTACGGGACTCACAGCCCCCTTTCGTGTATCCCGGTCCCGGATGCCGACCGAATCCATCATCCAGGGCCGCCGCCTGAGTGCCGAAGAGCTGGTTCAGATCCAGACTCTGCTCATCGAACATCCGTCGTGGCATCGGACGCGACTCTCCCGCGAACTCTGCGCCCGGTGGGGCTGGCGCAACGACGCCGGTTGCCCCAAAGACATGGCCTGCCGCTCGCTCTTGCTCAAACTCCAGGCCCGGGGGCTCCTGGAGTTGCCGCCGCGCCAGCGCGCGTTGGTCAATCACCGGCGCAACCACCGCGCCGTCGAAGTGCCCCACGCGACGGACCCCCTCCACGCCGGGTTGGAGGCGTTACGCCCCCTGAGCGTAGCGCCGGTGCTCCCCGGCAGCCCAGAGGCAGGTTTGTTCCAGTTCCTGCTTCAGCGTTATCATTACCTGGGCCAGCGCAACTGTGTCGGTGAGAATCTCAAGTACCTGGTGCGCGAGCGCCACGGTCGTCCAGTGGCCTGTCTGTTGTTTGGCTCGGCCGCCTGGCAGTGCCAGCCCCGCGACGCCTTCATCGGCTGGACCCCGGCAGCGCGCCGCCGCCAACTGCGGCGACTGACTAACAACACCCGTTTCCTCCTCCTGCCCTGGGTGCGGGTGCCGCATTTGGCCAGCCATATCTTGAGCCGGGTCACCCGGCGCCTGAGCCAGGACTGGCAGGCTAAGTATGGTCATCCGATTGATCTGTTGGAGACCTTCGTCGAGCGGGACCGCTTTGCCGGCACCGCGTACCGGGCCGCCGGCTGGATCGCCGTGGGCGCCACCACCGGTCGGGGCCGCAACGGGCCGGGGCGCGCCCCGCAAGGGCCGGTCAAAGAAGTCTATCTCCGAGCGTTGAGCGCAGATTTCCGCCGGAGGCTCGGCGCATGAGCGGCCCGCGCTTCAACGATCTGGTCGGCTACCTGCGCGAGGTGTTCGCCGCTCTGCCCGACCGGCGTCAGGGCAAGAACATCTCCTATCCGATGGCCGACTTTGGCCTGAGCGCCTTCGCGGTCTTCTTCACCCAGTCGCCCTCCTTCCTGGCGCATCAAAAGGCGATGCAACAGGCGCGGGGCCACGACAACGCCCAGAGTTTCTTCCACCTCCAGGAGACCCCCAGTGACAATCAGATCCGCCAGATGCTCGACCCGGTCCCGCCCCAAACCCTCTATCCGGTGTATGATCGGATCTACGACACCCTGCGCGCCGCGGGGATCCTGCAGACCTTCCGCGGCGTCCACGACTCGACGCTCATCGCCCTGGATGGCACCTGGTATCATGCCTCGCAGAAGATCCATTGCCCGTGCTGTTCCCGCCTCGAACATAAGAGCGGCGAAATCACTTACTATCACAGTGCGGTGACGCCGGTGCTGGTGGCCCCCGGCCAGCCGGAGGTCATCGCCCTGCGGCCCGAGTTCATCACCCCGCAGGATGGCCACACCAAACAGGATTGCGAACTGGCCGCCGCCAAACGCTGGCTGGAGCACAACGCCGCCCGCTATCACTCGGGCTCCGTCACCCTCCTGGGCGACGATCTCTACGCCCATCAACCCTTCTGCCGGCGCACGCTCCTTCACGACTACCACTTCCTGTTCGTCTGCAAGCCCGACTCGCACAAAACCCTCTACGACTGGGTCAACCTCCTGCGACCCGGCCCGGATCTGGGCACGGTCAAGCTCCGCCTCAAGGCCGGCAGTCAGTGGCACACTTACACTTATCGCTGGGCCAACCAAGTCCCCTTGGCCGAAGGTCAGGACGCCTTGAAAGTCAACTGGTGTGAACTGACCGTGACCGACCCGGACGGCAAGGTGCTTTACCTCAATGCCTGGATCACCGACTGGCCCATCACCGAGCGCAACGTGGCGGCCCTGGCCGCTTCGGGCCGCGCCCGCTGGAAGATCAAGAACGAGAACAACAACACCCTCAAGACCAAAGGCTACCATCTGGAACATAACTTCGGCCACGGCCAACAACATCTCTCCTCGTTGTTGGCCGCGATGAACATCCTGGCCTTCCTCTTCCACACCGTCCTGGGCTTTACCGACGAACACTACCGCCTGATCCGCGCCACCTTGCCCACCCGCAAAACCTTCTTTCAGGATCTGCGCGCCCTCACCCGCTATCTGCACTTTCCCAGTTGGGAGGGACTGCTGCGCTTCATGATGCGAGGGTTGGAAATCGGCCCCTACGCCAAGCCCACCTGACCGGAGTGGACCTGCCAGGAGAGGTGTGCCCAAACGCGACCCCCCAGACGCACTGGCCCTCCACATCGCGCAGACCGGTCGGGAAAATCGCGCTCAACCCTCCAGCCCGCCTCCTCCAGCCGGTTCCAGAAACCTCCGGCAGGTTCCCAATCCTTCATCGGCCCAGCCACTGACATCTCGCGACCACCCATCACCAGTTACGCAACACCCCACCTCGGTAGCAAAATGACCAAAGCGAGAATTGCTGTAAGTCCGCCGGCGGGAGTTGACAAAGAGCACGGGCTCCGCTAGCCAAGTGGCGCTGATGATCAAGTCTTCATCACTTCTGAAACTCTTCAGCCTGGCCTTGGCCGGAGCGCTGGCCGGTTTGCCCGGCAACCCGGTGAAGGCGGCTAGCACCCGGGAGGCCGGCCCGAGCCGGAAGCCCGACATCAAAAAGGGGAACCTGCGGATCTACCTGCTGCTGGGCCAATCCAACATGGAGGGACGCGGGCGCATCGAAACCGAGGACCGGACGCCCGACCCGCGGGTGTTCGTCCTGACCGCGAGCAACCGCTGGCAACTCGCCGTTGAGCCGCTGCACGGTTCAGGGCCGCACGCTGGGATTGGACCGGGCCTGGTCTTCGGCAAACTGATGGCGGCTTGGAACACCAACGCGAGCATCGGGCTGGTGCCGTGCGCCGTGGGCGCCTCCGAACTGAAGCGGTGGGAACGCGGCGGCGATCTCTACGCGCGGGCACTGGCGCGCGCGCAGGCGGCCAGGCGCGACGGCACACTGGCCGGCATTCTGTGGCATCAAGGCGAGCAGGACAGCATGACCGCCACGAATGCCAACACGTATAATGACCGCCTGGTGAAGATGATCGGGGACCTGCGCGCCGACCTCGTTTGTCCCAAACTGCCATTCGTGGTTGGTCAGATCGGCCAATTCCTTTACACGCGGCGGGTGCAACAGACTCCCTATGCCAAGGTGGTGAACGACGCCTTGGCGCGGATTCCGTCCGAAGTGCCATTCACGGCGTGTGTTGATTCGACAGGATTAACCGATGTCGGCGACGAAGTGCATTTCGACGGAAGATCCCAGCGGGAGCTGGGCAAGCGTTTCGCGGCGGCCATGCAGAAGCTCAGTCACGCCGAAGGACAACGACCTCCATCATGAAACGACCCACGGCCCTGACGATGCTGCGCACCCCCCTGCTCCTCCTGACCACGCTGTCTTTCTGCGTCCAACTGCTCGGCGCAGATGCCTCCACCCCGGAGTCCGATTTTGCCCAGGCCCCGACCGGCGCGCCGGCCCAACCCTTCATGCTGGGGGATTATTGCCTGAACGGGGTCCGGACCCCGGAGGGCCGCACGGATGTGGCCAGACTGCTGGCGGTGCTGAAGGAGATGCAGGTCACCGATTACATGCATCTGGTCTGGAAAGAGAAAGCCTATCCGCACGCCTGGGATGATTTCAAAGAGATGGCGCCGGCGTTTCAAAAGGCGGGGATCCGCTTGTGGCTATACCTGACACCCCCCTCCGAACGGCCGCCCGAGCCGTTCGGGAGCAACTATGTGCGCTGGGCGACCGAGTGCGCGCGGCTGGCGAAGCAGTATCCCATCATCCGCGGCATCACGCTGGATGACTTCAATGGCAACGTGAAGTTCTTCACGCCCGAGTATTGCCGAACGATGATGGCCCAGGCGCGCCAGCTTGCCCCCGGGCTGGCGTTGTTTGTGATCTGCTATTATGGATACGCCGACCCCTTCCTGGCGCCGCATGTCAAGACGGGAGCGATTGATGGCATCATTTGGCCCTATTACCATCCCCACAAGAACCATCACACCACGACGAACCTCTATCCGCAGGCGGTCCGATACCGCGCCTGGCTGGACGCGCAAACCCGGCTCGGTGGACGGAACGAGCGGATGCCGCTGATTGTGATGGTTTACGGCTCGAAGATGGCCAAGGCCCCCGATGCCTGCACCGCACCCTACGTGCGGGAATGCCTTGCCCAGGGACTGCGCGCAACGCGTGACGGCTATGCCGACGGGGTGATGACCTATTGCCTGCCCAAAGACAAACCGGATTTCGTGGAGGCGGTCCGGGCCAATTACTCGGCCTGGAACAGGCAGAAATAGAGCCGCGCGCCTGCGTGGGTGGCGAATCTCAGGCAAAACACTCCAGGACGAAATACCTGCTGATGCCAGACGGATCAACGGTGTATTCCCCCGACGCACTCGCGCGGGCTGACCGCGCCTCGGGCAAGTCGGGACTGTGGAGCAGGACCCGGCTCAAGGCGACGGGCGACTCCAGGACCAGTTCCTTTGTCAGCGGCATGAATTCCAACCGCTCGATAATACGCTGGCGGTTGATCTGATTTTGCAGCTTGGGCTCAAGGATGGTTCCGACTTTGGCCGGCAGGGCGTGGATAAGCCGGCGGTCGCCATCGCGATAGCGTCTCACCTGCCAGCTTGAGGGATGGCCTTTGATCACAACTGCCGCGGCGGGGCGCGATTGCAGCACGGTGATTACGGTGGAAGCAATGCCCTTATGCGTAATTCGCTCGGGTCGCCAGAGCAGGCGTCCCTTGCGAACGGGGATGAGAAACCAGCCGTCCTGCCGTTGCTTCCGGAATGATTCCGACACCTGGCACTGGGCAATCTCTATTGGCTTCTTGAGGTTGCTATATGGCGGGAATCCTCCGCCACGCGGCGGTTCCACCAACTCGGTCAGAAACGCCGAACTCCTGCAGCCATGTCTTCGAGACAGGATTCGCCCGCTGGTCGTAGTGTCCGGTCGGGCCTGTGGCAATCACTTCCCCGCCCGCGTCCAGGAAGTGAGCGAGGCGGCGGCGCTCATCCGCCGAAAGACAAACCGCGCTGCTCAGGACCAGACGGCGCCATTTGCCGGCTGCCGGGATGTCGGTAACAACCTCGTAAGATATGCCGGCGCGCAGCAGCTCCAGGCAGCTTGCGTGGTAGTCGTTCACGTAATCAGCCTCACATTGGCCGTAGAAATCACGGGTGGCCCGGGAAAAGAACACGGCGATGTCGCTATCCACCTCGCCCGTGAACAATTGCGGGTGGGCTTTCTCCCACCGGTACCCTTCGGCGACCAGTTCCGAGTCGTCGGCCAGAACGTCGAGTTGCGCTTGCGAGGCATTGAGCCTGCCCTTGAGGGTGCTGAACCAGCAGTCGGAGCCGAGGAACTTGTTCAAGGCCCAAACGAAGAAAGCCGTATCGGGAAAGAAGCCGTAGCCCAGCCCGAAGCACGCGGCATGGTGGTCGCGCGCGATGGCCAATTGCAGCAACTGGCTTGGGATGCGCTCGTCCCAGGTGCCGGCAGTGGAGGGTGTCGAGCCGACCATTTCCAGCATGACCAGGTTGCAGCCCCGGATAAAGTCCTGGTAGCTCATCCCGTAAGCCGGCATCGCATAACCGTCGCTGCTGGAACAGCAACTCAGCAGGGGAAACCCTGGTGGCAAGGCCCCTTTGACCTCCACCAGGAAATCCCCGCAAGTCTGGAACCGCATGGCGATCCAATCGCGGAAGGCTTCACTGCGCCGGTTTCCCCAAAAGCCCGTATCGCTGACCGGCGGCAGCACGTGGCCGTATTCCTGCTTGAAACGCTTCCGGCAATCGCGGCAGGCACAGGCGCGCCAGTCCGCGTAGAAGATCCCGTCGTCGCTCATCAGGCCATCAATGCCGGTTTCCGTCCGCAACTGCTTCAGGTATTGGAGATAGGCGGCGCGGAACGCCGGGTTGTTCATGCAGTACTGTTCGGCATTGTAAGACGGCAGGTAAATCGGCTGGCCGGTCTCCACATCAAGCATGCGCCAGTCATTCAATCGGGAGCCGTTGAACTGCCAGTTCGCCGCGGCCTCGCTTGAGGGGTAGAAAGGGATATGATGGCGGTTGGTGCGCCAGATGTTCAGGGCTTCCTCCCGGTTCCGCGGACGATGGGTGAGCACCGACGAATGGTGATCGAACAGGACGATCTGCCTCTGGTGCAGCTCAGTCCCAATGAACCGGAGCATGTCATGCAGGCGTCCCCACAAAGGCATGAAGTCCCAGCGGAAATGCGCGCCAAAGAGGATACAGCAGTTGACGTCGCTGGCCGCGCAACGGTCTGCCCGGCGCCGGATTTTGTCTATCAACGCCTCGTTGGGCCAGGTCAAGTCCTCCCAGGTCAGCCACCAACTGACGGCGCGATAACGCTGCTTTTCCTTCGCCCCTGTGCTGCCCGGTGCGGCCATCGCCTCGGTGCCGGTGGCGGGCCAGGCGAAAGTCGGCAGCATGCTGCCGACTGCGGCCATTCTGCCGAGCGTTTGCACGAACGATCGCCGCGTCCAGTCGGCGCCCGAAGTTGTGGGTTGCGGTTGCATAGGGCAAGTGAGGAGTTTCCGTTGCGGTAGTGTCACTTTCTCGTATGGGTCGGCGGCTCGGGGCTGGCCGGGGCGATCGCCCATGAACTTGAGCAGCGCCTCGGTGCGGGAGCGCACGTGCAATTTCTCGTAAGTGTGCTTCAGATGGACTTTCACCCGCGCAGTGTCAAGTACAAGCGGGCGCGCAGAAATCAAATTCCTATGTGCAGCCTTCGGTCTTTGACATGCTCGCAGGTGCAAGTCCCGCCTCGGCAAGGGATGGTTGGGCCGAGTAGTCATAGCAGATTCACGGCAGCTTACCAGAAACTGATTCCGGACAGCTATAGCCCCACTGCCCACCCTTGGATATACAACCTCGACTGGACGGTGGGCGGCTTGACGGGGGTGGATCTCGCGAAGTAACCGATAGCCCTGGGCGCCGACCAGCACCCAAACGCTCCAGCAGGGACGCGAATGAGGGAACTGAAGCGATTCAGACAGCGGTGTGCTGGCAAACGCACAGTTCCCAGCGGCGACACGTGGTAGTAAAAAGGGCAGCCAACGGTTTGGAATTCATCACTTGGCCTGACATGGGATCCGAAATCATGAGAACTTCTCTTCGAGGTTGGTTGAACACGCTGGGCTTGGCCATCACTATGGGAGCACTGTGCGCACCGGTTTGCGCACCTGCCGCCGGCCTGGTGGCGGTGTGGGGCAATTGCAGCAGTGGACAGAACGCCATTCCCCAGGGCTTGGGGACTGTCAAAGCGGTGGCCGCCGGGGGCAACCACAGCCTGGCGCTCAGGGCCGACGGCATAGTCGTCTGTCTGGGATGGGACCCCAACTGCGATTATGGGCAGTTCAGTGTGCCGTTGGGTTTGTCCAATGTGACCATGCTCGCGGCGGGCCAGAACCATAATCTGGCCCTGAAGTCGGATGGGCGAGTCGTCGTCTGGGGCTCAAACGAGTCTGGCCAGACCAACATCCCCGGCGGCTTGACGAATGTCATGGCCGTGGCGGCAGGCACCTTTCATAGCTTGGCGCTCAAGGCCGATGGCACGGTGGCGGGCTGGGGGGACGACCAGTATGGCCAATGCGGCAGGCTGGCCGGGCTGTCGAATGTTATCGCAGTGGCCGTGGGTTTGAATCATTCGTTGGCGCTCATGGCCGATGGCACAGTGGCGGCCTGTGGTCAGAATAGCGCTGGTCAATGTCTGGTCCCGGCGGGTTTGTCGAACGTCACGGCTGTGGCGGCGGGAGATTTGCATAGTCTGGCTCTGAGGGCCGATGGCACGGTGCTGGGCTGGGGCGCCAATTGGCAAGGGCAGATTGAGGTTCCTCCGGGTTTGTCCAATGTGACGGCCATTGCCGCGGGTGCCAACCACAGCCTGGCGTTGCGGGCTAACGGCACTGTGGTCGCTTGGGGGCAGAACGATGGCGGCCAGGGCACCGTGCCGCCCGGGCTGGCCAACGTGACGGCTATTGCCGCCGGCCTGTGGCACAATGTGGCAATCGCCTCAGAAGGGCCGCTGCAAATCCTGGGCAACCCGGTCGGCCAGGTGGTCCCCTGGCGGACGAATGTGACTTTCTCGGTGACTGCTGCCGGGGCCGGACCACTGAGTTTCAGGTGGTTATTTAATGGCCAGCCGCTCCCGAGCACCGGCCGGTTTGCCGGGGCCACCTCCTCAGCCCTAACGATCATCGGGGCGGAGTTTGCAGACATTGGCAGCTATATGGCGGTGGTGAGCAATTCCTTCGGTTCGACGTTCAGCACGGCGGCAACGCTGCTGGTGATCAACCCGCCGATTATCCTTCAGCAACCAGCCAGCCAAACGATGCCGGCGGGCCAAGGTCTCGCTTTCATCGTAACCGCGGACGGCACGCCCCCACTGGCCTACCAGTGGCTGTTCAATGGCGTGCCGGCGGTCGGCGCGACCGCGAGTGTGTTTTGGCTGACGAATGTCCAGTCCATCAATGCGGGCAGCTATGCCGTGGTAGTCAGCAACGCCTTTGGCAGTGTGCAAAGCTCGAACACGGTGCTGGCGGTCACCGAGCGGGCGCCGTTTATCGCGCGGTTCCTGGCTCCCCAGACGGTGCTGGCTGGTCATGGGGCTGCGTTCTCCGTCCTCGCCCTCGGTTCTTCGCCGATGACGTATCAATGGCGCCGCAACGGAGCCGACCTCCCCGGCGCAACCGACGCCACGCTGACACTGCCGCAGGTGGGGTTTGACGACGGGGGCTACTACAACGTAGTGGTCAGCAATGCCTGGGGCCAGGCAATCAGCGCGAAAGCGCTCCTGTTGGTGGTCCCGGCCCTGGTGTGGAGGAGCTCACCCGCTGGCTATGCCCCCACCAACATCCCGCCGGGGTTGACCAACCTGACAGCTATTGCGGCCGGGGACTATCACATCGTGGCGCTCAAGGCCGACGGCACGGTAGCGACCTGGATCAACGGGCCTTACGCCTCCGCCGGTCTGACGAATGTTCCCTCGGGTTTGACCGAGGTGACTGCCGTTGCGGCCGGCGGCAATTTCAGCCTGGCCCTGAAGGCCAGCGGGACGGTTGTCGCCTGGGGAAGCGGCAGCGGCACGAATGTGCCGGGGAATTTGTCCGGCGTGACGGCTATAGCCGCCGGTTACGGCCACGGACTGGCCTTGCGGACCAACGGCCTGGTCACGGCTTGGGGAGCCAGCCCTTACGGTGAAACCAACGTGCCGCCGTTCGTGAGCAAAGTTGTTAGCATCGCTGCCGGCCAGCATCACAGCCTGGCCTTGATGTCCGACGGCGCAGTTTTCGGCTGGGGTTCGGGGGCTACGGAGGCACCGTCAAGTTTGACCAATCCCATCGCCATTGCGTGCGGCGGCAACCGGAGCCTGGCACTCCAAGGCAATGGCACCCTGACCGCTTTGAACTACGGCGCGGGCGGCATTCCAGCCGGGTTATCCAACGTGGTCGCCATGGCAACAAGCAACTCCAGGAGCGTTGCCCTAAAGGCCGACGGCAGCGTAGTTGTCTTTCCGCCGGATCAGCCGGGCAGCGCTGCCGCGGCGCTCGTTGCGTCATTAACCAACGTGGTCGCCGTCTCGGCAGGAGGTTCGCAGACTCCTTACTATGTAGCCCTGGCCGGGACCGGTTTCCCAACGTTTACCGTCCAGCCCGTCCAAACGGAAATCTATACCTTGCCGCTTAATCAGCCCACAGAAGCGGTCCCTCCACGTATCCATTTCAACGCGCGGGCGGTTGGGGTGCAGCCGATGAGCTACCAGTGGCAGTTAAACGGCCAGGATTTACCCGGCGCCACGCAGGTGACGTTGATCCTGACTAATGCTCAGGGGAAAGACGCCGGCGCCTATCGCCTGATCGCCGCCAACGCCCTTGGCCGGGCGACCAGCAGCGTTGCCATCCTGACCATCCCGTGCACTGCCACGCTGGCCCAATCACTTAATGCCACGAACCAGGCCTGGACTACTGGCATCAGCAATACCGCCTGGTTTCCCCAAAACCGGGTCACTCACGACGGCGTGGCCGCCGCCCAAAGCGGTCCCATCGGGAACGGCCAGCAATCCTACCTGCAAACCACTGTTACCGGGCCGGGAACACTGCGGTTCTGGTGGAAGGTCTCGTCGGAAGAGGGTTTTGATTTCCTGCGGTTCTACCAGGACGGTTACAGCACCTTGCTGGCCGGCATTTCCGGGGAAGTGGGCTGGGAACGAATGACCTTTTCGATACCCGCCGGCTCGCACACGTTGAAATGGGTCTATGTCAAGGATCCGAGTGTCAGCGACGGCCAGGATGCGGCTTGGGTAGATGAAGTCAGTTGGGGAACGAACTCGCGTGTGCGTGTGCCGCAACGCCTGTCCGTGCCGGTCGTTTTGCCCGATGGCAGCCTCAGCTTCCGTTCGGGCGACTCCGACGGCGGCTCGCTCCGGCCGGAGGATTTGGCTGGATTCGAGGCCGAGGCCAGCACCAACCTGGCGGGTTGGCTCAGGCTGACCAATGCCCTCAGTTGGACGAACGGCTCACTGTGGCTGCGAGATCCGGATCGGGCCAACTATCCCCGGCGGTTCTATCGCGTCTTCGAGCACTGAAAGAGCCTTGGGGATCCCTCGCGCGCATGACCAGAACTGGTCATTGTGGCGGACGCGGCATTTAGGCTTAAATCCCGCAATGACAGACGTGTGCCACAGTGCTAAACCAAACCACCGTCAGCCGTACGCCCTCGCGGACGGAAGCAGTTCATAGTTCGCCAGGAGACCGCAAACCCAAACTGCTAATAACAGAAACAAAGCCGAAAACATTATGAAAAAAACCATCCTCCTTGCAGCCGCCTGTCTGGCTGCCTCACTGGCGCAAGCCGCGCCACCCATCCCGCTGGGTCAATTGCAGCTTCGCGTAACATACCGGCCATGTGACGCCCCGGGCGTTGGTCTGCCAGGCAACAGCATGTATAATTGCCGCTTTTTTGACGGGAATGTTTACGCCGCTCAAATCAATAACTATTGCTGGGCCCGCTTTCCGCGGGGCTGCACCACTCCCTCAGCGGTCGCTACAGACCGGCAAACCCGCATGGTGTCGCACATCCCCGGCTCGACTTACCTGCTGGCCTCTGGCGGCACTCTCGTGCCTTACACCCGGTATGACTTGGACGGGACCAATCCGGTGGATGCTGATTTTCCTGACGGCCAATTGTCGGAGAGTTTTGATTGGGTGGATGACAATACCATCGTCTGCACCGACTACACGTCGGGAAACCGACAGCGGCTGTACCTGGTTGATGTAACTGCGGATCCGTTTGCCCTGACCAGGAATACCACCTGGAATGCCAACGGGTACATCACCAGCGCCATAACCACACGCATTCGCAATGTGCGCGTCGGAGAGGGCGCGGGCTACAGCAACTACGCTTATTACGGTGACAACGGAGTGTCCGTCAATCCCAAGGTCTTTGCCCTGAATCTGACGACCGGCGTCGAGACCGAAATCGGCAGTTGGAACGGCACCTTAAAGGCGGGGACCGCGGGGGGTGCGGCCACCGGCAGTTGGGGTCTTTGGACGGTGGTGGAGCGGGGGGGATATCTGTATTTGCAGTCGTCCGACGACGGCATTCAAGTGTATAGCATGACCGACCCCACAACCCTGGGGCTCGATGGTTGCGTCTTATAGTCCGGAGCAACTGCGGGCGATTACGGGCGGTGGTTCCGTACCATATTACGGTTTTGATGTGGCGGCGGATGACGCGGGGCTGATCCTGGGAGACTTTTTGGGCAATGTCTTTGAGTTGCAGAAGCAAGTCCCGATTGCTTCGGGGCAATGGCAGCTTGGCGTGACCATCCGGCCTTACGTTGACTTGGGCCAACAACCAAACACCACTTACAACCCGCGTTACTTTGACAGTGAGATCTACGCCACTGAAATCAGCGGACCCACCTTTCGCTGCTTCGGGCGCTATACTTCAGGTACCGGCACCGTTTTTGGGGGGCGGTATTCCGGCCGTCAATGAACACCGCATGCTTGGGCGCCTCCTCGGCACGGGTGGCGTAAACTATCTGATGGGGTCCGGTGGCGATAACGGCGCGGCCACTCTTATTTCCACTTTTACGCGCTATGATTCTGATTACTACGCATCCAATCCAGGCCCCATCAATTCAATCGACAACCAGGTCGTGGAGAGTTTTGATTGGGTGGATGCCGACACCATCATCAGCACGTGCTATGTCTCTGGCCAGCGAAAGAGGCTGTATCTGACCGATGTGACTGCGGACCCGTTTACCCTGACCAAGAACACCACCTGGAATGCCAACGGATACGTCGAAAACACCGCGTTGACCACCCGCATTCGCAATGTGCGCGTGGGCCAGGCGTACAGCGGCCACGCCTACTACGGTGACGCCGGACAGAACACTAATCCGAAATTCTACGCCATTGACCTGGCCACCGGAGCCTCCACCGAACTAGGGAGCCTGGGCACCTTGACCGGGGGCGGCAGTTTCGGTCTTTGGACGGTGGTCGAGCGGGGCGGGTATCTTTACGTGCAGACGACCGACAACGGCATTCAAGTCTATAACATGGTCAACGCCACCACTCTGGGCTCGCTGGTCACGACCTATACCAAAGCCGAACTGGACGCTGCCACGGGTGTCGCAACTGCGGATCAGTATTACGGTCTGGACGTGTCGCCCGACGGCGCAACAATGCTGTTGGGAGCGCCTTTTGGCAACGTGTATGAGTTGGAGCCTGCGCTCCGCATGAACATTGCTCAGTCGGGAACGTCCGTGATCCTGTCCTGGCCGGCGTATTACACCGGCGCGGTGATTGAATCGTCGGCCAGTCTTGAGTCTTGGAGCTTTATCGATCTCTATCCACAACCTGCCGTGACCGTGACCGGCAATCTGAATATCGCCACCATTCCGGCCGATTCCGCCGCGCCGGCGTTCTTCCGGCTGCGCAAGTAAGTAAGTAATCTTGAAAGCCTCAAATCCACGCGCAAAATCCCTTGCGCGTGGATGGCGGCTAAAGGCGCAGCGCTCGGAGGTCCATGGCGCTTGTTCGCAAGCGCCAGTTGAGTTTGCACACCACACCCTAATTTGCGGGTATCGCCACGGCCGGCTGGCACGTTATAGGCTCACAGGGAATGTATAGCGGTCTGGTTCTACGTACAAGCTTGCTGGCGGCCAGCCTTCTTCTAATGGGAGCCCTTGCTTCCGGGCAGGTCATTATTGCCGATGACTACAACGTCACCGGCAACGGCACCGGTTTTGCCTTAGACTCCGGGGTGAACTCCGGCATCAACCCGCCTGCGACCCGGCTGACGGGAACGGCAGCGGGTAACCTGCGTTATATCCAGACCTTCACGAGCAAGGGCGCGAGCCAGTTCGAGATTAGCAGTAGCCGCCTCCGGGTGACGAAGGACCCCACCACGAGCGTCAGCGGGCGTTTCACGCTCTCGGCCAACGGCTCGACACCTTTTGATTTTGCCCCTGCCCTGAGGTCGCTCTCCGCCACACCCGCGAACCCCGTCACCTACGACCTCAAAATCAGCATGCGGAACGATGCGACCACCGCTTCGCGTTTCTCCTTCGCGCTGACCACGGTGGAGACCGACGCGCTCAGTTGGGATTTCGCGGTCCAGGTCTATCGCGCTTCCAGCGGGGACGGTCTTTATACAATCCAAAAGCGCATAGATAGCGCGTCGTCGGGTGTGCCTGACATCAACACTCCCATGACGGTTGCGGGCGCGGTGAAGTCAATGGTCAACTTCCTGATTCGCGTGACCGATGCCGGCGCGGAGAGCGGGGCCGATTACCACTCCCGGGTGCGAGTCTCCCTGGATGGGGGCAGCACATGGATTTACGACACCAGCACTGACAGCGCTCTGCCCAACGGCTTTCGGTTCGATAGGGCAGGGCGGTATGTTGATTTCGACGTGGCCGGCAACCTATCCTCCAGTGTCTATTACGACAATTTCTCGATTGTCCCGGTCCCGATGGAGGCGACTTTGATTTGGCCGCACGGCAATACGGCCAAAATAGGGGCGTCGCCGATTCTGACCGCTGCGGGTTCGAATCAAGCGCCGGGCCATGTGACGGTGACCTTCTACGGTCGGGAGGCCGCCACGCCGTTCCCTGGCCGCGACTTCGCCATTGCGGTCCTGCCCGACACGCAGAACTATGCGCGCGAGAGCTCGGGCAATGGTGCGGCGGTGAAGGAAATGTGGTTTTCGCAGACGGATTGGATCGTCGCCAACCGTGTTGCCCGCAACATCGCCTATGTGGCGCATTTGGGGGACGTCGTGCAGAACGGGGATATCAAGAACGGGAGCCAGAACAACACCGAATGGCGCAACGCGACTAATGCAATGTACCGCCTTGAAAATCCGGCCAAGACGCTCCTCCCCGAGGGCATCCCTTACGGCGTGGCGGTCGGCAACCACGATCAGGAGCCAATTGGGGACCCGGACGGGACGACGACACACTTCAACCAATACTTCGGCGTGTCGCACTTCAACAGTAAGTCCTACTACGGTGGCCATTACGGGGATAATAACGACAGCCACTATGACTTATTCAGCGTCAGCGGGCTGGACTTCGTCGTGCTCTATTTCGAGTTTGGCCGCTACGGCTCGGCCATCCTGGACTGGGCCAACGAGGTGTTGGCCGCCTATCCGGACCGGCGAGCGATCGTCGTGACGCACTTTGTAGCGAACGACACCAACCCCTGCGACTTCAGCGCCCAGGGCTCAGCGATCTATGATGGGTTGAAAGCCAACACGAACCTCTTCATGATGCTCGGTGGTCATGTCTTCAACAACGATGGCGAAAGCACCCGTTCCGACGCCTACCAGGGCCGCACGGTGCGCACGTTCGTTTCCGACTTCCAGGGCTACATGAATGGCGGTAACGGATACATGCGGCTGATGTATTTCTCGCCCAGCAATAACACGGTGAACATTGAGAGCTATTCCCCCTGGCTGGATAATTACCTGACCGACGCCGACAGCCAGATGTCCTTCACCTATGATATGCAGTCATCGCTGGTGCCCGGCCAGGAGGGAACCCCCTACACTGTGCTGGGGGTCAACACGGGAGTTGCGCCAGGCGCCCTGACCAGTTGTCCCTTCCCGGCCTTGCAGCCGAACACCACCTATGAGTGGTACGTCCGGGTAACCGACGCCGCCGGCAATAGTGTAATCAGCCCCACCGGGCGATTTGTGACCGGGACCGACACAGCACCTGTTGTCACTAACCGGGTGATCACCGTTGCCGGGGACCAACCCACACCGTTGGCGTTGTTCGCCACCGACAGTGACGGAGATTACCTGACGCTGTGGACTCTGAGCCCGCCCTTGCACGGCTCGACCAGCGATTGGGATGCCATCCACGGCACCCTGACCTATGTGCCAACCCCTGGCTACCATGGCATGGACCGCTTCACGTATCAGGCCAGCGACGGCATGACGAATAGCCAGGTCGCCACGGTGGCGCTTAACGTGACGGCGCCCCCAGACAGCAACGGCAACGGACTGCCCGATTACTGGGAAACCGCTTATGGGATCAGCGACCCCAACGCTGATGCCGACGGGGACGGCCAGAGCAACCTGGCGGAGTATTACGCGGGCACCAACCCGACCAACGCCGCCTCCGTCTTGAAGTTGCTTTCGATTGATTGGTCCCCAGAAGACCCCTTCAGCCTGACGTGGTCTTCAGTCGGCGGGACGCGCTACCGGGTTCAGTATTCCGAAGGCGATGTCAACGGAGGCTGCGCCAGCCCGTTTACAGACATTGTCCGCGACTCCACGAGCGAGATTGACCCCGGCCCCTACGGCACGGCTTCGACGCAGACATTCACGCAAACCTCCACCAACCGCTCCCGCTACTACCGCATCCGGGTGCTTCCCTGATTTTTCCACATGTATAGAATCCTTCAATATGGTATGGCGATCCTCGCCCTCACTGTTCTCCCTGTCCACGCCTGGGATGCCTTGGCCCATCGGACGATTGCCGAGCTGGCCTGGCGGCAAATGAGCCCTGCACAACGCAAGGCGGCTTCGGACCTGTTGCGCCAGCATCCGCACTACCGCATCCTGCTCGCGGTAGATGTCCCTGCCGGGGTGGACTCCAATGAATGGGCGTTCCTCAATGCGGCGATATGGCCGGACCGGGTCCGTCCCGCCAAGCGCGGAGAGCCCCCCAAGCCTCGCTCCATCACCAAATACGACAAGTATCCCCACGCGATTGGCTACCCCTTCCTCCGGCCGGGCGACACCAACAGCGCCTTGCTCGACAAGTTCTTCATTGCCAGGCCGGATGCGGAAATGGTCCTGTCCAATTCCCTCGCCACCCTCAGGAACCCGAAAGCCAGCGCTCACGATCGAGCAGTCAGTCTTTGCTGGACGCTGCACCTTTGCGGCGATCTGCACCAACCTCTCCACGCAGCCAATTTGGTGACCAAAGACAAGCCTAAGGGCTACGGCCTCGGCGGGTCCTTCATTGTCCGGGACCAGCACGGCGAGCAGGTTAATCTCCATATCTTTTGGGACCGCATCTTCGGGATGGATCTCTCCTACGCAGGGGTCACATCGCTGGCGGATGAGCTTGCCGCCGCGCCTGAATTGCAGCGAGCCGCGTTAACCGAATATGGAGCGGACAAGACGATCGCTTCCTGGGTGCAGGAAAGCTTCCATATTGCAGTGGATTTCGCCTACGCGGAAGACCACGTTCAGTACGTGTTGGCGGGCGCGCTGGCTTCGGGAGCCGTTGCGCCGTCTGCCATACCCGCCCTGAAGGCTGATTACATCCGAGAGGCCCGGGCGATCTCTCGCCGTCGCCTCGCGCTCGCGGCCTGGCGCCTGACGGACGAACTGAAGGAAACCTGGCGCGCTGGAAGTTCCTTATGAAACTCGCAACCCTCACATCCTGTCTCCTCCTCAGCCTCCTGCCTCTGCACGGGGCGGAACGTCCGAATATCCTGCTCATCCTGGGCGATGACATCGGGTTCTCGGACCTTGGCTGCTGCGGGGGCGAAATCAAGACGCCGAACCTGGATGCTCTGGCCGCCAATGGCCTCCGCTTCACCCAGTTCTACAACACCTCGCGCTGCTGCCCCACACGCGCGTCCTTGCTCACCGGGTTGTATCCCCACCAGGCCGGCGTGGGCCACATGATGGTGGATCGCGGTGCCCCCGGCTACCGCAGCAATCTCAACCGGGAATGCGTGACCCTGGCCGAGGTGCTGCACGCGGGAGGCTATCGCACCTACATGTGCGGCAAGTGGCACGTCACCAACCGCGACGGCCCCCACGATGACAACTCGAATTGGCCCCTGCAGCGTGGCTTCGAGAAGTTCTATGGCACCATCCGCGGCTATGGCAATTTCTTCGATCCGTCCTCTCTGTGCCGGCAGAATACGTTTGTCACTCCCGCAAATGATCCCGAATACCAGCCCAAGGTGTTCTATTATACGGATGCGCTGAGCGACAACGCCGTGCGTTTCCTCCACCAGCATCAGCAGGAATCGCCGGGCAAACCGTTCTTCATGTATGTGGCTTACACGGCGGCGCACTGGCCGATGCAGGCTCTGGAGAAGGACATCGCCAAATATAAGGGGAAATACGACAGCGGTTATGAGTCTATTCGGCGGGCGCGAATGGAACGGCTCAAGAAGCTGGGATTGATTGATGCCAAGTGGGACGGCGCGCCCACGGTGGGTGACTGGGACGGCGTAAAACAGAAGCGCTGGGAAGCCCGGTGCATGGAAGTCTTTGCGGCGATGATTGACGACATGGACCAAGGCATTGGCCGCATCCTGACGGAACTCAAGCATTCGGGGCAGCTCGATAACACAGTCATCTTCTACCTCAACGACAACGGGGGTTGCGCCGAGACCATGGGCCGCCGCCGCTTGCCCGAGCCGCCAGCCTCGACCCTGAAGCCCATGAGCCCGGATACGCTCCAGGACCGAATCCGGCTCCCGATGCAGACCCGTGACGGTCGCCCGGTCAGGTCTGGTCACGGGGTGATGCCGGGCCCGGCCGACAGCTACATCGCCTACGGACGTGACTGGGCCAACGTCTCCGACACTCCATTCCGGGAATACAAACACTGGGTGCACGAGGGAGGCATCAGCACCCCGCTCATCGTGCACTGGCCCAACGGCATCCCGCCCGCCCGCCGAGGCAAGCTGGAAACCCAGCCCGGCCATGTGATTGATCTAATGGCAACGTGCGTGGATCTGGCCGGAGCCACCTACCCGCGCGAATGGCAAAGAAAGCCCATCAAGCCCATGGAAGGCATCTCGCTCGTGCCTGCCTTCGCGGGCAAACCGCTCAAGCGTGCCGAGCCCCTGTTCTGGGAACACGAGAGCAACCGCGCCGTTCGCGAGGGCCGATGGAAGCTCGTCGCGAAAGCCGACCAGCCCTGGGAACTCTACGACATGGAGAACGACCGCACGGAAATGCACGACCTTGCCAGGGAGCACCCGCAAGAGGTCCAACGCCTTTCCGCCAAATGGGATGCCTGGGCCGCTCGCGCCAACGTGCTGCCACTCGGAGCCTGGAAAGCACAGTAGCATCCACAAGACGTATCTCTTCGGGTTTGCCTGCAAGGTCGGACCAAGGATGGCTTCAGGGTGAGAATCCCTCCGCTGAAGCGGGTTTAATGAAAGCGCTACGGCACCGATTGAAACGATGACTGACCGCGAGGCAGGGCGCGCAGAGGACGGCGCGCCCTGCCGGGGTGAAACACTCTGGCTAAGACTTGCGTGCTTGCCGGGCTGCCCATAGCAGCGGCAATCCGGCCAGGCGCAAATAAAATGTGACGATTTCGGACCCATATAAACATGGGGTCTCCGGCTTCGCGGCCTCTCGTTGGAAAGTCATATTCACACCTCTATGCCGTCTGGTATAATGGGGCGGTTGATCAGCTTTAGCGCCAACTCGCTGCGCTGGACTGGAAGCCAGCGGGCCGGATTGCGATCATCGGAACGAAACATGAAGCGAATAGACTCGAGTCTCCCTTCCGGGGCCAATGATAATCGGTGGCGGATGCTTGTGCGGCTACTCTTTTCAGGGGTGGCATGGCCCTGGCTGGCCCTCGCCGCGCCGCCAGACGCAAATGTGCCGGGGAAGTAACCACGGCATTAGCCTCTATCCATGGCTCGCAAGCTGCGTATTCAATTTCCTGGAGCGGGGGCAGGACCATTACTGGCCGGCCTGACCGCTTCGTGGTTTTCCCTCGCTCATCTGTGGGCTGCACCGGCTGGAGATACGAGGATCTGGCCCTCCACGCCTCCAGCCAATTGTCCCTTTGCCTTGTCCACTGAGATCACCGGCATCGAATTCACCGGCCGGCATGCGGAATATACCCACGCCGACACGTGGTATCCCTCCTGGGCCGCCGACGGTAACCTTTACTCGCCCTGGACCGACGGAGTGGTCAACGGCCTCGGCTCCAACTCCACCGGCCCGCAGGCCACAACGGGCCACGCAAAGATTGTCGGCGACAATCCCCTCGCTCTGCAGGTCGTGGACCGGGGCGTCTTCGCTGCCGCTCCCACGCCTTACGCGGGTCGTTATCCCTGCGGCAGTCTGGTCTATAAAGGGATCTGGTATTATGGCACCTACTGCCTGCATCCGGGCGGCTCCATCCCGCACGGAGGAATGAACTACAATTGGCCCTGGCTCGGGCCTTTCGTTGGCTTCCGTTACTCAACTGACAATGGCAAGACCTGGACCGAGACTCCCTGGACCCCGGCCAAACCGCTCTTCGGCGAGTCCGCGCTCCAGGGAGAGCCCGTGAAGATCGGTGCACCGCACTTTGTGGACTTCGGCAGGAACATGGAAAACTCACCCGACGGCAAGGCTTACCTGGTCGCTCACGGCGCTTCGGATGCCAAGGGACGCCGGTTCGCCTACGATTCCTGGATTACGGGCGACGAGGTCTTCCTGCTGCGCGTCAGGCCCGCCCTCGGCAACATGAACAGAGCCTCCAAGTATGAGTTCTTCGCCGGTCCTGACGCAAAGGGCCGGCCAGGCTGGACCAGGAACTTCCGCCGCATCAAACCGCTCGCCACCTGGCGCGATAATATGGGGTGCGTGACGATGACCTATGACGCGCCGCTCAGGAGGTACCTGATGTGCGTCACCGACGGTGGGAACACCGTCTCTTATTTCAACACGTATCTGCTGGAGTCCGCTCGGCCTACCGGTCCGTGGAAGCTGGTGACTTACCTGCGGCATTTCGGCGAGCAGGCCTATTTCGTAAACATCCCCTCCAAGTTCATCCGCGCCGACGGGCGGACGCTTTGGCTTTGCTATGCTGCCAACTTCAGCCAGGGATGGAACGGTGTGCGGTTTGAGGCCCGGCCTCCCGGCAGCCGCTACGGGATGTGCCTGCAGGAGATAAAACTGCTTGGACCCAAGCCCCCGAACCGATAGGCATTACTTCCGCAGTCGGAAAAAGTGTGGTGTCGCCGCCGGGGTGAGCGTCACGCTGTACTGGCCACCAGAAAGGGTGGCGCCAGACACGCTGGTCCAGTCGCCCGAAGTGATGCTTGCGGCGCTTTCGAGATTGAAGCCCACGAGCGTCGAGGCCCAGGACACCACCACTTTGCCATTCACAAGATTGACCTTGAGCAAGGGTAATGCGAAGGCGCTGATGCCATTATTGGTGTCGAGCGCGAACAACATGCCGTCGCCAAAATCCAACGCGCCGCGGTATAAGGTGTTCGCGTTGTCGGTGGGAGTTTTGACCGCCTGCAAGAACACCGGCGCCTGAGTCGGGCTGATTTGGCTGATGTCATAAAGGCTGACGGTGTCAGGCGTGGCGATCGCGACGCCCGCGAGCAGATTGCGCCCCACGTCCACCGCAATCGGCTTCACATTCGGGTCGAACATGCTCGCGTCATAGGCCTCGAGCACCGTCACGGCGCAGTTTATGAAGTCATAGCCGAAGTGGATCAGCGTGCCTCCCGTGTTGGACTTGCCCCAGAAGGTATCGCCCGCGCCGAACGCGGCCCCTTCGAGGACTGCGCTCGTCGGCACATTGGAGATGAGAATCGAGGAAAAGTCGGCGCCGTTGGTGGTCGTCAGGATGGCGACAAATTCCTGCCCACCGCTCGGCAGGAGGATTTGCGTGTTCGTGCCGGAGCCGCGCACGTCGAGGGTGTTGCCCCACTGGCGGTTGGCTGTGCCATTGGCCGGGTCACCCTTGTAAGCGATAGTCGGCACGGCGGTTTCATCGGCCCAGCGATAAACCGTCGGCGTTGTGCTGGTTACGCTGCCGAAATTCGCTCCATAGATCACGCCATCATCGGCCACCCCGATCATCAGGAGGGGGAACGTCCCGCCACTGATCCCCGCGACGCTCATCGTCCCGCTATCCGCGCCGGTGGCCGCATCCAGCACATTGACACTGAGCGACCCCGCCCGGTTGACGAGCACCAGGTGCTTGGTTACGGGATTGTAGGCCATACCGCGCTGGTTGTTGCTGGTGCTGGTCAAATATGCCCGGCTGCCCGGAGCCAGGCTCCAAACTGGAGTCATGATGCCCGGCGGCAAAACGGTCAAGTGGGCTGGAATGCTCGTGACGGTTCCGGCAATGTTCGTGACGGTCACCGTGTAATCCGCGTCGTCGCCCGCCTGAACGTTGGTGATCGTCAGCACCGAATTGGTGGCGTTCAATATGTCCACTCCCCAGCTCTGCCACTGATAATGGAGGGGTTCCGTGCCCGCCGCCGAGGCTACCAAAACGGCGTTGAGGCCGGCGAACAAAGTCGCGGCGCGGGGTTGGAGCACCATCGAAGGCGGCACGGGATCGCTGGAAGGAACCATGTTGTAGGCCTGCAAGCCGTTGTTGCTGTCGAGTGTGAACACCATTCCGCCCCCAAAATCCACCGCCCCCATGTAAAGCCCGTTGGGGTAGTCGAGCAGGTTGGTGCTGCTGAGCAGGACCGGGGCAGCCGCCAGGTTGGCAACGCTGTAAAGATTCACCGTGTCCGGAGTGGTGACGTTGACGCCGACCAGCAGGTTGTTGGTGGTATCCACGTTGAACGGCGCCACACTGCCGGGGAAATTCGTCACGCTGAAAGACTGCGAGACCGTCGCCGTGCCCGCATTCGTATCGAACCCCAGGTGCAGCAGCGGGCCATCAACTGACTTCGCCCAAAACGTATTACTGGTCCCAAAGGCAACCGCGATGCCCATTTGGCCGGGCAGCGCATCGGTCTCCAGCACCTGCGACGTGAAATTGGTCCCATCCGTCGTCGTGAGCAGCGCGGCGATGGTGCCTGCGCTCGACGAGACGAGGATTTGCGTGTTCGTCCCCGCGCCGCGCGCGTCAAAAGTGGTGCCCCATTGTTGAATGTTGCCGGCCCCCGGGTCCGCCGAGTAAGCGACCGTGCAAATGCTGGTTTCGTCCGCCCACCGATAAACGGTGAAAGTCGGGGTCGTGCTGCCAATCGTGCCGAAATTGGCTCCATAAATCGCCCCGTCATCCGCGACGGCCACTTTGCTCAAGACGAACGTGCCAGGGTTGATCAGTCCGCTGGTGTCCATCTCCCCGACGTCGGCGCCAGTCAGCGCGTCCAGGACGGGCACGCTAATGGGGCTGCCGCGATGGACGAGGATCAGGTGCCCGGTGACCGGGTTATAGGAGAGACCGCGTTCGGTGGTGCCCGTGCCGAGGTAGTAACGGTCGCCCGGCCCCAGACTCCATACGTTTTCCAGCCGAAGCCCCTGAGCGCTCGCTGCCGCGAGGGAGAGGGCGAGCGAGAGGGTGACTGGACCGAAGGTTGGGAGGTAGGATAGCATGGTTTTCATAACTGTGTTTTGGTTCCCGAGTTAATGAACAATGTCCCGTCCTCCTTCTGCTAGCTCCGTTGGAATCCCGATGCAAGCGATAAAAGCAGCTATAAGAAGCCCAGACGGCTCGCGCTCCGGGAGAGCTTGATGCAGCCCTGGCTCGGGTCCAGGCCGTCTGCGTGATTGGCAGACAACAGCCCCGGGCGATCCAGCCGCCGTAGGGGGAAGACCACACGCAGGGTGTGGGAAGGTGCCGGGGCGCAGACCCCGGCACCCGAAACGATCCACGCCCGGCCTTACAAGTGGCGGACGCGATAGAAAGCCATCGGCGCGGTCTTCGGCACCACGGCCTGGAATGAACCCGGGCCGGTCTGGGAGATCGTCGCGGCGACGGGTGTGGTGACACCGGCGGCTGAATTCGAGCCCAGAACGGCGAACGCCGAGGGCGAATCCCCGAGGTCGGTGGAAGTGAAGTCAACGACGACATTGGTGCCGTTGCTGATGGTGATGCCCTTGATGTCCAGGGCCAGGGCCGGCAACGAGACCACACTGAGGTTGGCGTAATAGACCGCGGCATCCTGGTTTCCAAGGTCGCTGACCGGATCGTCGTAGCCAAGCATTAGAAAGCCGTTGGTGTAGGCGGTGCGGTTCGTATAGATGAAGATCGGGGTCTGGTCAATCAAGAGGGTAATCACGTTGTTGAGCTGCTTGATTTCCACGTCGGCCCAATTGCCCTGGGGATTGGGGGTTGTAGAATAACTGTCATAGGCGGGGCTGCAGTTGGCCGGGATGCCCGAGGCGGGCGCCGGAACCGTGTAGCCGGCCAGCGAGGAGAACACCGCTGACTTGAACGCGCCCGTGAAGAAGGAGGCATACCTCGAGAAAGGCCCGGAGCCCGCCATATACGACCAGCCGGTGTTGGGCAGATTGGTCGCGCCCGTGTAGCCGAAGTAATCACCGGCGAGGACGCCTGCGGACGTGGAACTGACCCAGAACCAGATGCCGTCGCTTTGCCAGGGACCATAACCGCTGGGGATATCAGTCGCCCACCAGTTGGCGTTAGTGCCCGTGTGGTTGATTCCAAAAAGAGCGCCTTCGTTGTAGGTCGTGACCTGGCTGCCCTGGATGAGGTTCATCTGGAAGCGCACCGAGTAGTTGCCGCTGAAACTGGCATTGGTCGGATAGGCATTCACCCCGGCGGAGGCGTAGTACCCCTGCTTGTTCGCCGTCATCCGAAGCGCATAGCCCGAACCCCTCGGCGGAAAAGCAATGGGGCCGCTGGGGGCCGCCGACAGGTCATAGCCGAACTGGGCGTCGTAATCCGGCGCCTGGTAGATGTCGGCATAAGTAAGAGACCAATTGGCCATGTCCGCGGGATCGGTCAGCGAATTGGTGTACAGCACGGCCGTTCCCGGCGGCGCCACGTTGTCGAGCAGCGTGAGCGTAGCCGTCGTTGAACTGGGCGCCACTGTGTAGCCGCTGCCAGCCGCCATGCCGATGACCGCCGACTTGCTGCCGGTATAGACGGTGTTGTCACCCAGCGGCTGCTGGCCGTTGATCAACGGCCTGATCCGGGCACTGACCGTCACGTCGCCGGGATTGATCGTCACCGAAGGGAGGGTGAAATCGGTGCCGGCCACCGCCGTGCCGCCATAGGTGAACGAGGAAACCGCGTAGGCCGGCGCGTTGGTGTCGCCCATTCGCTGAATGTAGAACGACGAGTAATCGTTGGAGAATGCCTTGTACATCGTCGGAACCGCGGCCCCAGTCACGGCGAGCTGCTGCGGTCCAATGTTTTGGATGAGGATGGTGCCCGCGCCGGGACTGCCGGCGGTGTAACCGCCGCCGCCCTGAACGGTCAGGATGACGGTGGTGGTCAAACGGGAAACGCCGTCGTTGATCGGGGTGATGGTGATGTTGGTCGTGGTTTCATTGGGAGCGAAGGTGATGCTCTTGATGCTGCCCGAGCCGACCGAGGGAGAAACGGTGTAGCTGTCGCTGCCCGCCGTGCCGGTCAATGAAAAATTAACCGTTAATGGCAGGCTCAAGGCCTGACCCGCGCGGGTGAGCTGGAAAGTGCCGGGCGTGGGGCCGGCTTGGGAGGCCTGGCTGACAGTGGCTTCCGCGGTGACGGTGGTGGGCGGGATGATTAGTTGGAAGGAGCCGTTCGTGCCGGTCAGGTCGTTGCTGGTTATCGCCGTAGTCGTCAGCCCCAGCGAAAAGGCTTCCAGCATGTTTTTGCCGCCGGTGTAATTCTGGCCCCCGCCCGTGATGTAAACGTTGTTCGCCGCGTCGAAAGCGACGCCCCGCGATTGGTTCCCGACGTGGGTGGCATTGGTCCTCAGCGTTGAAAGGTCCGGCACGCCGTTGGTCAGCTTGCACAGTTTGAAGGTGCCAACCGTAGTGGCCCCGGCCAGGTATTCCCCGTCCGGCGAAATCGCGATGCCGTAGGTGGAGACAAAGGGATCATGGCCCGGAACGGCCGTGTAACCGCTCCACAATAGGTTGGCACAGCCGCTGTCATAGACATAGAGGCTGGTGGAGTTGTCGCCGCTCCGGCCCTGATTGACGAAGACGTTGCCGTTGGGATGGATGTACACGTCAAGCAGCACGCCCGGAGTCGTGCCGTAGGGCGTGGCGTTGGGCAGCGTCGTCGGCAGGCCCGTCCAGATGTTGTCCATGCCGGGACCGATCGGCCCGCTGCCGATGTTGTATTGATAGACGTGGTAAAAATTACCGCCGGCATCCGGGGCCACATAATTCCAGAACACACACGTGAGAGTCAGGTCGCCGGTCGCGAGCGAGCCCGTGACAAACGGGGTGCTCATGCAAGGGCCGGCGTTGTCGTCAACCCCGGTTGTTCCACCTGGCTGGCCGATGTAGCCGAACATGCCACTGACGGTGGTAAGATCGGGATTCAACACCCATACCGGTTCACCACAGGTGTAGCTGCTATTGTAAAAACCGGCGTCGCCGACATACACCATGTCGTCTGGCCCGACATAGATCTTGTAGGGCGCATAGTTGGGACTGGTCCCCCAAGCTGTGCCGGCGGGCAGGCTCATTGGATGGGCGGTGCTGCCATAACCCAAGGCATCGGAAAAGTCGGCGTTGAGCGCATAAACGCCTTTGCCGACGGTCCGCACGCTATCGCCACCGTCCGCGGCATTCGCCACATAAATGCGGCCGAAATTCTTGCGTTGCGGATTGCGGTTGACGTTCACACCCCTCGGGGCGACGAAATCCACCAGCGGGCTTTGGTCGGGGGTTGGGCTGATGGTGGTCGGCACGCCCGGACCGAGGTTGAAGACGCTGATGGAGAAGTTGGTGTGCGCACCCAACGCGAATGATTGCAGGCCGGCAGCCAATGCCCCTAAATCGTTGGTCACCGTGCCATTGTCGAAAAGGACTGTGACGTCCGTGGCGCTTTCATTCAGTATGAAGCTGACGTTGCCGCTGCTGACGGTAACGCCCGACGCATAAGGATGGGCTCTCGCAAGGGACGCGCACCCGAACACCGCCGCACCGGTCACCAAACCAAGGAGTATCGAACCGCCTGTTTTTGACTTATTCATGAGGTTCATAAGGTTATTGATCTATAGGTTTCGCCGAGTTCCTGAGAACGCTTGCACTACCTCTGTTGCGGCACACCCGTGCCGCAAGGCCCAGGACCGACCGCAATTAGCGTCCGAATAGGCCGGAAGAGCAAGCTCTTTTTCTCTGGATGAATACTGACGACCCTTAAAGCATCTCTTGCTTATTGACGTCCGGCCAGCACGGGAGCTAACGTTGCATACCCTATGAGGACGCAGGGGAAACCAGCCAAAGCGGCTTCCGGAGCGGGCGCTGCCTCACGCTTGACAAACGCCGCCGCTCCGCCCGCGGCCTCAGCCCTCTCCCCACCAAACGACCCGCTGCGGCAGCGGCGGTATCAAGAACTGACCCGCAAACATCTGAGCAACCTGATGGGCAGGTTGTTTGCCGAGTTCACCGGTCTGCGTTTCCATATCGCTTGGGCGTCGTCACCGCTTCACGACTTAAGCTCCATGAGCTTGCTGGCGGACTGCGCAACGTGCCGGCGGTTGGCCCGGACCGCGGTCGGGAACCAGAGGTATTGCCGAACCTGCGGGTCGAAGCACCTCGCTCGTGCTCTCAGTGCCAATGGGCCAGGCCACTACTTCCATTGCCCCCTGGGTGTTCGCAACTACTGGCTTCCCATTCGAGTGCGCGGCTTGACGCTGGGCGTTGCCTACCTCCGGGCGTTGGACAGCTACGGCTTGCGGCAATATGGGGTCTCTGGTTCCCTAGCCGTAAGGCCCCGTGCCCTAGACCACTCGGTTTTCCGCCGGGCCGGCAGACTGCTGCGCTTCATCATCCAGCACCTTCAAACCCTGGACCTGGCCGAATTGCGGAAGGCCGAACTCACCACCACCCGCCATACCATCCTCGCCCTGGAAAGAGAGCAAGCCCGGTTGCGCCAGGCACTCCGACACCATCCGCAGTCACCCGCCCCAGTCATCCGCAGTTCCAGGCCGGAATCCCATTCCGAGCGGGTCGTGCGCGAGATGTTGGATCATATCGAACGGGACTATCCCAGGCCTATCACGCTGCAACAGTGCGCCAGCCAACTCGGGATGAACGCAGCCTACTTGTCCGACCTCTTTTCGCGCGCCGTCGGGGCGCCCTTCAAGTCCTACCTTACGGAGTTGCGGTTGGAGAAGGCCCGGAGGCTGCTCTGTGACCCGAGTCGGACCGTAAGCGAGGTGGCCGGTGCCGTCGGCTACGCCAGCGACAGACGCTTTCGCGTCGCATTCAGGAAGGCCACCGGCCTCTCTCCCGGGACGTGGCGCCGGACCTTCCGAGCGACGGGGCAGACCCCGCTAGCCCCTAGCCTGCCGACGCCGTTGGGCTCCTGGAGCCTTTGGGAGCGGTCCCATCGTTAAGCAGACCTAAGTCGCTTTTGGGTGCCCTCCAACCCTGGTTGCCGCGCCGCCCAATCGCCGAAAGCCAAACAAACGTCCCATGAACCAAACTTCTGACCGTTGCTGCCCGCAGCCGAAACTGGGTAAACTCGTCATCAGGGTCCGAGGGCTAGAAGGCCCCGGAGGTCAACCGAGTGGTCGGGCCGCCACTCGATCAGTTGTGGTCGGTTCAATGCTGCGAAGAGGAATCCTATGAACACCAGGCTCCATTTATCCTTCTGTATTCCGCACTCCTCGCGCGTCGTCCTGGCCGCTCTCACGCTGTTTGCCTCCTCCCACTGCGCGCGGAGCCAGACCCCATTCAGCAACACCGCGGCCGGGCTGCCGGGAGTGTGGTACAGCTCGGTCGCCTGGGGCGATTATGACAACGACGGCCGGTTGGACCTCCTGTTGACAGGCGCCACCCGTGAACATTCGACCTACAGCCCAATCAGCCAGGTGTGGCGGAACACCGGGAGCGGCTTCGCCAACCTGACGAGCACAGTAGCGCCCGGGTTGCCGGGAGTTTACCAGGGTTCGGTGGCTTGGGGCGATTACGACAACGACGGGCGGCTCGACATCCTGCTGACTGGCATTACCGGTTATAAAGGAACCCCCATTGCCCAGGTGTGGCGTAACACGGGCACTGGTTTCAGCAAGACCTTCGATCTGTCGGGGGTCTTCCAGAGCTCGGTTGCCTGGGGCGATTATGACCATGATGGCCGGCTGGACATCCTGGTGACTGGTTGCACTGGATCTGACCAGTTCGGGTTCGGCGTGAACCCGGTTGCTCGGGTGTGGCGGAACACGGGCGGCGGCTTCACCAACGCCACGACGACGCTAGCGCCCCTGCTACCGGGAGTTTCAGGAGGTTCGGTCGCCTGGGGCGATTATGACAACGACGGGCGGCTTGATATCCTCCTGACGGGCTGGGACGCGAACTACAACCCGATTGCCCAGGTATGGCGCAACACCGGAAGTGCCTTCACCAATATCCACGCCGGGCTAACGCCAGTCGGCTCCAGTTCAGTCGCCTGGGGCGATTATGACAACGATGGGCGGTTGGACATCCTGCTAACGGGCCGGAATGCTTCCAGCGCCTTTGCTCAGGTATGGCGAAACACCGGCAGTACCTTCACCAATATCAACGCCGGGCTGACGGGAGTTGGCTCCAGTTCAGTCGCCTGGGGCGATTGCGACAACGACGGGCGGCTGGACATCCTGCTGACAGGCACGAGCAATGACTCCTTCTCAGGCCGCCTCTCCCAGGTGTGGCGAAATACGGGCAGTGGCTTCACCTACATCAATGCGGCATTGCCGGGGGCTTATGACAGTGCGGCCGCCTGGGGCGATTATGACAACGATGGGCGGCTGGACATCTTGCTGACCGGCGCAACTGACGCCGGCTACAACAATATTGCCCAGGTCTGGCGGAACCTCAGTCCAGCGACCAACACGCCGCCCTCCGCGCCGGCCAACCTCAGTGCCACCGAAGGCAGGCTTGGCTGGGATGCCTCCGCCGATGAGCAGACACTCGCCACGGGTCTGACCTACAACCTCCGCGTTGGAACCAACCCCGACGGTTCCGACATCGTCTCCCCACAAGCCAACGGCGCCAACGGCTTTCGCCGACTGCCCGCGATGGGCAATGCCCAGCATGCGCTCGGCTTCGAGTTCTCGAGCCTGCCCTGGGGTGTCTATTACTGGAGTGTCCAGGCGGTGGACAGCGCCCTCGCCGGCTCGGCTTTTGCGCCTGAACAGATGCTGGTGATTGCCGTCGAGACGTTGCCCGCCACGGAGGTTGGGCTCACTACCGCAACCTTGAACGGGACAGTGAATCCTCTTGGGAGGCCCACGACGGCGTGGTTCCAGTGGGGCACCAACACCAGCTACGGCCAAACCACGCCGATCTCGCTCCAGGATAGCGGGACCAACGCCCTGCCAGTGACTACCGTGCTGAGCGGCCTTGTTCTTCATACCTACCACTATCGCTTGGTGGCCACGAACGATCTGGGTCTGATTATCGGAGCCGACGCTGTCATCCCCGTGCAACTCGACCCGCCCCAGGTGGTCGTGCTGCAGCCGATGGACGTGACTTCTACCAGCCTGACGCTGCGAGGCGACGTTAATCCCAGGAGCGGGAAACGATCACCTGGTTTGAGTATGGATTGACCGCCAAGTATGGTGCCACGACATCGGTGACCAACCTGGGAATTGCGTCTGAAGCCTTACAGGTCAGCGCGCCTGTGTCGGGCCTGCTGCCGTGGATGACCTATCATTACCGGCTGATAGCTTCGAACAGTGTGGGGATCACCATAGGGGAGGACAACACGGTCACTCTGCCGGGACCGTCGGTGGTCGGGCCTTACCTGTCCCCTTTGTCCGCTGTCACCCTGGCGCAGGGCGGCACCACCTCCGTCTGGTTCAATGTGTCTCCCGCCGACGCGACTGTGCGGGTCCAGTGCAACAACTCGGTGCTGATGCCCGGCCCTGCCAACCTCGTGCTCGGCGGCTCCGGGAGCGCACGGAGCCTCACGCTGACACCGGATTCGAGTCACTCCGGCTCAGCCGTCGTCACCGTCAGCGCCAGTGACGACGCGGCCACGACCTGCGCGAGTGTTGCCCTGTCGGTGACACCCGCCGGCGGGCAGCAGAGCTCGCTGCTGTACCTGGCCAACGCGGGACCGGTCTCCGCGCAAAGCTGGCGGTTCCAACTCGTGGACAACGGCACCGGTGCCACTAACTACACCGTCGAATACAGGTCTGGCTTCTCCCCAACCAATGAGTGGATCGCAGCAACCAATGTCACGGCTTTGGGCGAAGGTCTGTACCGGGTGGATACAGGCCCCCCGGATAAAGGCTTCTACCGTGTCCGGGGCTTCCTGTTGCTCCTGGCGGGGTTGGGCACCGCAGATTTCAGCGTGGATGAAGGAGCGGGCCAGGTGGGCCCGGTGGTGATCTTCAACGCCCCGTACGTCGGCACCGTGAACTACACGTGGACCAACGCGTCGGGCACAACCACTGGCACGGTGCAGGTCAACGGCGACACCGCCGTCATCCCCATCCCGCTCACCGACAACGCCAGCATTGACCAGTTGCGCTGCCTGATGTTGCGACTGGAGGCCGGATCGGGCTATTCGGTGGCCGGCACGCCGCAGGGCAACGTCACCATCGAGGAGAACGACGCAGACTGGCAGGGTACGCTGGTCATTCCCAACGGGTTGGCGGGCACCGCTACTGCGTCGCTGACCAACGAGTCGGGCGGGTTCACTAATGTCACGCTGCTCCAGAACACGAACACGCTCCTCGGCTTTACATTGCGGATTCAGCAGACCAACGGCAGCTTCCAGGGCCAGATCCAGAGCGATGCGTATGGATTCCTCCCGACCAACGCGCTGGCCCAACTCACCTTCACGGAAAGCCGTTTCAGCGCGGTGGCGACGAACATCCCGTTGCCGGCTCTGACCGGCAGCCCGTTGTACAGCGCCCCGCACCACCTGGACTTGCGGTTGGATGCCGCTAATGCGCCCGGGAGCACCAACGTCAGCCCCACGCAAATCAATGGCGTTGTCACCCTGGTGAGCGTCGTGCCGGGCCGGCCCTATCTGGACACCGCCCTCTCCGGGACCTTCCTGCTGCTCAAACCACCCGGGGTCGCCCCCACCAACGAAGTACCACTCCAACCCGCGCCGTAATGCAGAAAGGAGACATGACTATGAAAGCTTTGAATAAAATCTGCGCTGCGGCCACCACCTCGTTTCTGCTGTTGCTGTCCCTCGCCTGGATCGCCTTGCCCGGCAACATGGCGGCCCAACCGGCGAGTTACACCAACGAGACCGTCGTTGCGAACTATGTGAAAGGATTGCTGTATTGGCCCGATGCCGAACCTGCGAACCGAGCCAGCGCCGCCTTCCGTTACAAGCACCTCCTCTATACGAATGACGCCGGCATCCATGCTGATCTCACCAACATGGCAAACCTTTACGGCCCGGACCGAAAGGACCCGCTCGCTGACCGCCGAGGAGGAACTCAGGCGTGGTCTGACGAACAATCCTGCCAGCGCCGTTCTGGGCAATGTCCTGCTCGACCTTTACTACGACCGCGCGGCGGCGGAGGCTATTCTGGCCGGCGAAGCCGTCGAGCGGGCGGAGCGCGCCCACTTCGGCCCGCCCATCGCCGCGCCCGCCAGCGGCCTCATGATTGACAACGAGGTCGCCGCCTGCACCAGCGCACTGGCGTCAAACCGAACCGCCCTCGCGACGTATTGCGCGCTCTTCACCAACAATCTCGGTGTCGCCGACGGGAACCCCGCCCCGCTGGGCTACCGCTTCTTCCAGGAACTGGTGCCGAGGCGCGGGTTGGCGCCGGCGAGCTACTTCAGCAACGGCGCGCCAGTCGCCGTCACCACGAACACGGCCCCGCTGTTCACCGGCTACAAGGATCTGGTCCTGCTGTATGACCTGCTGAGCGACCAGGGCCGCACGGCCTCCACGTTGGCCCGGCTGCGCCTGCTGCGCAATGCCGCGGGCGATGTCAGCCAGGCCCAGTCGCTCATCACCGAAGCCCAACGCAGCCTGTTCCTCCACTTGCACCTGCTGCGGACCGCCTTTCCGGCGCTCAACCCGAGTGACGCTTCGCTGGCCCACTCCGGCCTGCGCACCGCGATGGCCGGCGTCAGTGACAGCCTCGACGAACTGGAGGGCCTGAAACAACTCCAGCGCAGCCAACTCAATCCGCTGGGATTCGAGCCCGACTTTCTGGTGTTTCTGAGCGGCGCCTTTTCGGGCGAAGCAGCTCAGGACGACACCTACGACGCCTTGATGGTCCACTTGGGGAAGACGGACAGTGTCCTTGGTCAGGCGACGAGCGCCTTGGCTACGGCGAGAGCCTCCTACGCCCAGTATCGCGGCTTCCAGGATCAGTTGGCAGCCCAGTCCACGAGCTCTTGTATCACCTACAACGACCGCCTGCGGGATATCGTCGGGTATTTCCCGGATGATCCGTCCTACGCCACCTATCCCCAGGGCGCGCCGGGCAGTGAGCTGGACCAGCAGGCCCAGACCATCGCCGCCGCCCAGTTGCAGATCCGGAAGAACCAGACCGAGATCGCCAACCTGAACCAGCAGATGAACATCGAACTCGGCAAGGCGGCAGCCGTGAGTGGGGTGTACGTAAAGTCACGGAAACCAGCAAGCCGCCCTCACCGAATGGATCGGCGTGATCAATGGCGCTCAAGCCATGGCGAATGAGTTGGCCAGCGGAGCCGATTCTGGCGGCAACGTCGCCGGGGTGATGGGTCACGTCGCCAATGCGGGGGTCCAATTTGCCGCTGAAGTCGGCAAGGGACTGCTCGATGCACAAAAGGAGCGACTGGCCGCGGCGCAAAGCGCCGAAATCACCGGGCTGGAGGCGCAGGCGACGGTCAAAACTCTCATGCTGCAGATGAACACGCTCGCCGTGGACTCGCTTTCGGCGGCGGTGGAACTGCGCAAGCAGATGAACAAGCTCCAGGACTTGTATCGCGAGAAGGCCCAACTGGAGCGCAACCTCCAGGCGAGCGACCAGAACCTCACCCGCCGCTACTTCGCCGATCCCGTCCACCGGCTGGCCATGCAGGCGGACATGATCGTGGCTGACCGTGCTTTCACCGAGGCCCGCCAATGGCTGTTCTTCATGGCCCGGGCGCTGGAATACAAGTGGAACACCCCCTTCTCTCACAACTACCTTGGCCGCACCTGGACGTTGGCCACCCTCTTCAAGCTGCGCAACGCCGATGAATTGGCCGGCATGTACCAGGCCATGAAGGATTCCGACAACCTCGCCACCCTTTACGAGATTGTGGATGACCGATGGGATTGGCTATCGCTTCGGGAAGACGTGCTGGGCTACCGGCGGTTCGGAAACACCAACGAGGTGCTGACTTACGTGGATCCGGCAACCGGGGAAACGGTGGATGCCATTGCCATATTCCATCGCTATCTACAGCGCCACCAGGGCGCTGATGGAACCATCACCCTCGAATTCAGCACCGTGCTGGAAAACCAAAACACCTTCTTCCGGGGCCCGTTTCAGGGCTGGAACGGTTACTGGTTGGACAAAATAGACTCCATGATCATCCGGCTCCCCGGCCACCATACCACCACGAATTACACGCAATGGGACACCCTCCTCGGCACGCTGGGTTACGGCGGCTCGAGTTACCTTCGTAACGAATCCGCGGGCAGCCCGGCTCCGGGACGCCCCGACCGCCTGGTCAACGAGATGACCGCCTACAGCACCAAGTGGTGGTACGAAACTGCCAACGGGTGGCGCTTCCGGGAAATCCGGACCAATGGGGTTTCCATGCTGAAGGCCGATCCCTCCGTCTCGCGCGGGGACCACGACTTCCCGAGCGACATCCCCGACCGGCTCGCCACCGGAGCTTTGATCATCAACACCTTCCGGGAACGCAGTGTGGCGACAAGCCGCTGGATCCTCTCCATACCCACCCGTCATCCAACCATCCCCGGTCGCGAGGTGCTGCGTATCAACGAACTGGATGACATCGAAATCTACTTCTACCACTGGTCGTACGAGCGGCCTTGAGGCCTCGCGCCCCGTGATCACACCTTGCCCAGGCCCTTGAGCACGTCTTCCGCCGCCAGGCCGTAGAGCTTGATGGTCTTATGGCGCGAAGTGTGGCCGCGGACGAGGTCCACGCGATTGCGCGGGCAGTGCAATTGCTGGGCCAGTAGCTTGATCAGGGCTTCATTGGCGGCGGCATCAACGGGCGGGGCGGTGACTTTGACGCGGAGTTCGTTGCCGAGGGGTTCGCCAATTTCGTTGGCCGATGCGCGCGGCTGGAGCTTCACCGAGAGCAGGACGCCGTCGGCCTGGCCGTGAAGAAACGCTGGCATGGTCATTGCTGGAAATCAATTCTGGCCGAGTTTGGCCGGGAAAGCTAGAGTATAAATTGAACATGAACTTAGGCAGTTTTGGCAATCCGAGCACCCTCTTCGCTTCGTTGATTTGGGGCTCCATTGGGATGGGATTTGCGGTGTATGGCAAGAAGCAGCGGTCAGGAGTGCCGCTCGTGGGTGGCATCGTCCTGATGGGGATTTCCTACCTGATCGGCTCAGCCCTCTATATGTCGTTGACAGGCACGGCGCTGGTGGCGGGCATCTTCTGGGTGAGCAAATACTACAGTTGAGCAGAAGCTTATGAAGCGTGTCGGATTCGTATCGTCGCTCGCGCTCTCGGCGAGCCTTTGCTGGGTGGCGGGTTGCGCCTCGCCGCCGCCCAAGCCGGCACCTCAACCGGCGGCCCAGCAGGAGTCGCCGGCCGCGCTTGCGAACGCCGTGGCCGAAGGGTCGAAGATTTCCCTGCCGCCCGGCATTACCCAGCCACCCGCGCCGTTCGAGGGCGAGGGCTGGCAGGCGATGTTTGACGGCCACAGCCTCGACGGCTGGCGGCTGACGCCCTTCGCGGGCCACGGCGACGCCTATTGCGAACGGGGAGTGATCGTCCTGACTATGGGGGACCCGTTTACCGGGATCAATTGGACCAATGGCTTCCCGACGATGAACTACGAGGTGGCCCTGGATGCGATGCGGGTGATGGGCACGGACTTCTTCTGCGGGCTGACGGTGCCGGTCGGGACCAATTTCTGCAGCCTGATCGTCGGCGGCTGGGGCGGGTCGCTGGTCGGCATTTCGAGCCTGGATGACATGGACGCGTCGGAGAACGAGACAACCAAGTTCATCAACTTCCAGTCCGGCAAGTGGTATCGCATACGGCTGCGTGTGACGCCGAAGAGGATCGAGGGCTGGATTGATGACGAAAAGCTGGTGGATGTCGTTACCACCGGCAGGCATATCTCGGTTCGCCCGGGGGATATTGAGCTGTCCGAGCCGTTCGGCGTCGCCTGCTGGCAGACCGGGACGGCCCTGCGGGAGATAAAATACCGGCGCCTGAGCGAGCCCTGAAACGGATTGGGCTTTCCATGAACCCTGGGGGGCCTTCGAATTCCCGCATTTCCGCTTGCCCTGCCTGTGTCAATCCGCTATTCCCCTCGCATGGAGCCACGCGAAGCGCTGGTGGCGCTGAATCTGATTGAGCACGTCGGCCCGGTTCGCGTGCGCCAGCTTATGGAGCATTTCGGCGATGCGCCGGCCATCCTGCGCGCGTCCAAGGCCCAGTTGCTCCAGGTCCGCGGCATCGGCGAGGACACCGCCGAGGCTATCGCCAATTGGGAGAAGACCACCGACCTCGGCGCCGAAATGAAGCGCATCGCGGAGTTCGGCTGCCAGGTCGTGACGCAAGACGACGCCGAATATCCCGAACTACTGCGCCAGATATACGATCCTCCCATCGTGCTCTACGTCAAAGGCGACCTGAGCGCCAAGGACAAGAATTCGGTTGCGATGGTCGGCTCGCGGATGACCACGCACTACGGCATCGAAATCGCCCGCAAGCTCGCCTATCAACTCGCCTACCTCGGCGTCACGGTCGTCAGCGGCGGCGCTCGCGGCATTGACACCGCCTCCCATCAAGGCGCTCTGAGCGGCAAGGGCCGCACCATCGCCGTCCTGGGGACCGGAATCAATCTGGTTACGCCGCCCGAGAACGCGAAGCTCTTCGAGCAGATCGCTGCCAACGGCGCACTGATCACCCAGTTCCCCTTCAACCGCCCTGCCGACAAGCAAACCTTCCCCATCCGCAACCGCATCGTCGCCGGCATGACCCTCGGCACCGTGGTCGTCGAGGCCAACCTCACCAGCGGCGCGCTCATCACCGCCAACTTCGCCGTCGAATATGGCCGCCAGGTCTTCGCCGTGCCCGGCCGCATTGACTCCCCGCGCAGCAAAGGTTGCCATGACCTCATCAAGAAAGGCGCCAAGCTCTGCGAAGGCGCCGAGGACATTCTGAGCGAGTTCGAGTACCTGTTCCCTCCCAGCAACCGCCCGCCATCCGCCACCGAAACCGGCGTCCTGCCCGCGCTGGAGTTGAGCGACAACGAGCAGAAGGTCTATGCCGCGCTCGACCACGAGGAGATCGGCATTGACGACGTGATCCGAAAGAGTGGCCTGCCCAGTTCCGCCGTATCCGTTGCGCTGCTCAGTCTGGAGATGAAACGGCTGGTGAAGCAACTGCCGGGCAAGTTGTTCTTGAAGAACAGTTGAGCCGCCCAGTGTCGCTGGCCCGGTAAGAGAGCGCTCGCCTTGTTTCAGGCTTACTGCTATCAGACAAGCATGTCTGAAGCGCAACCGGTCAATTATGGCTTGCCACCGCGCCGTATCGGGGAGGTGGCCAGGGAACTGCAACTGGATACCGACAAGATTCTCCCGCACGGGCACTACATCGCCAAGATCCCCATTGAGGAACTGACCGCCCGGCAAGGGCGGCCCGACGGAAGCCTGGTGCTTGTCACGGCCATGACCCCTACGCCGGAGGGGATTGGGAAGACCACCACCACCATTGGCTTGAGCGACGCGCTTCGCCATTTGGGCAAGCGGACGATCTTCTGCGTCCGGGAACCTTCGCTGGGGCCGTATTTCGGCATCAAGGGCGGGGGCACCGGTGCCGGGCGGGCACAGGTGGTCCCGGCCGAGGCGATCAACCTGCACTTTGTGGGCGACATGTACGCCGTTAGCAAGGCCAACAACCTGCTCGCGGCCATGGTGGATAATCACCTCCAGCACGGCAACGCGCTCGGGATTGATCCACGGCAGATTGTCCTGCGCCGGGTGATTGACCTGAATGACCGGGCGTTACGCGACATCATTATCGGCCTGGGCGGCGTCAAACACGGCGTGCCCCGCCGGGACGGGTTCAACATTACGCCCGCTTCCGAGGTGATGGCGATCCTCTGCCTGGCGCGGGACTTCGGCGACCTGGGGGAGCGGCTCAGCAACATGGTCGTCGCTTTTACTTACCAGGGCGAGCCGGTGCGGGCTTCGCAGATCGAGGCTGTGGGCGCCATGCAGGTGCTGCTGCGCGATGCCATCCATCCGAATCTGGTGCAGTCGCACGAAGGCACACCCGCCTTCGTGCATGGCGGACCGTTCGCCAACATCGCCCAGGGGACCAATACCACCATCGCCACCCGCATGGCGCTGAAGCTGGCGGATTATGTAGTAACGGAGGCGGGCTTCGCGACGGACCTGGGGGCGGAGAAGTTCTTCCACATCAAGTGCCGCCTGGCGGGATTGAACCCGGCCGGCGCGGTGATCGTGGCAACGGCCAAAGCGGTGGCCTACCACGGCGGGTTCGCCGCCACCGGCGGTTCGGGCAACCTCGCCAAACACATCGAGAACATCCGCCTGTTCGGCGTGGAGCCAGTCGTAGCCCTGAACCGGTTCCCGGATGACAAGCCGGAGGACCTCAAGCGGATTATCCGGTTCTGCGGTCGCCTGGGCGTCGAGGCGGTCGTGGCCGAGCACTACGCGCGGGGAGGCGAGGGGGCCGTCGAACTGGCCCAGGCGGTGCTGCGGGTGGTTGAGAAGAACCGCCGCCGCAAGCTGCGTTTCCTTTATCCGCTGGACATGCCTCTGGAACGAAAGATCGAGACGCTCGCGCGCAAGCTCTACGGAGCGGACGGGGCGGATTTTGAATCCGGCGCCCGGCACGACTTGAAGCTGTTGGATCGGCACGGCTTTGCCAACCTGCCCGTTTGCATCGCGAAAACGCCGATGTCGCTGTCGGATGATCCGGCCCGGCGCGGCCGGCCGAGCGGGTTCCGCATCCGAGTGAACGAGCTGAGGATCTCCGCGGGCGCGGGCTTCGTGGTGGCCATCTGCGGCAACATCGTGACCATGCCGGGCCTGCCCAAAGTACCCGCCGCCGCGCGTATCAAAGTGCTGCCGTCAGGCCGGGCGACAGGGTTGACGTGAAGCATGACGGCGGGGGGCAATACGGCGCGGGATGCCTGCGGGCGGATCTTAACACTGCCATCGCACGTTACTGGGCATTCCCCTCTCCCCGCTTGCCGGGAGAGGGAGCGACACCACAGTCGTGGTGGCAGCAAGGAGAATCGCCCAATGCCTGCCGCCGGGGAACGGCCGCCTTGCCGAATACCCCCAGGTAAGTTATACATGTTGGGACGTTCACTATGTCGAATAACAACCCTGTACTGCTGGCCGAGGACAACCCGAACGATGTTTTCCTCGTGCGCCGGGCGTTTCAGGAGAACAAGGCCCGCAACCCGGTGCAAGCTGTGGGGAACGGCGAGGAGGCCATTCAATACCTGGCCGGCGAAGGGAAATACGCCGATCGCACGGTGTATCCGTTCCCGGTGTTGTTCCTGCTGGATTTGAAGATGCCGGTGAAAGACGGCTTGGAAGTGCTGCGCTGGCTCCACGAGCATCCGGACATTCCGCGCAAACTGCCCGTAGTGGTGCTTAGCTCAACCGAGCTGCCCAACGAAACCCAAGTCGCCTACGCCATGGATATCCAGGCGTGCATCGTCAAGCCACTCAACTATGCCATGCTGCGGGAGAAGATCCGTATCCTGAAGGAGTATTGGCTGGACTACGAGTCCGGGCAGGCCCCTGAGAACTAAAACACTTCGGCGGCCAGGCCGGTCGTCTGCCGCACAGTGTGGGCGATGCGGGAAAGCACTTTGAGCGGCAGATGCCCGCTTTCGGAATTCGGCGAGGGACGGGTGGCCGAGTAAATCTGCACCAGGGAGATTTGGGCGCCGGCCTTCTTGAGCTCCAGCAGCCGGCGGGCGTATTGCTCGATCTCCTCCAGTGGCGGCTCTTCTCCATTGATGGCGGGAAAGAGACTCTGGATGACCACTGGCCGCTGCCGGCCCAGCAGCAGGATGTTGGAAAGGATCTTCTCCACCGGGACCGACGCGCGGTTGACCTTATTGAGGTAGGCCTGTGTTCCACCATCCAGCTTGGCCCAGACTTCGTCGCTGCGCGTGAGATGTTTCAAGCCGTGCAGGACCTGGGGCTGATCCAGGCCGGTCGCATTGGTCAGCAATACGAGCTTGAAGAACGGCATCCCGCTCACCGCGCGAACGTGCATGACCGCCTGAAGCGCCTCGCCGAAGTGCGGCGAGAGGGTGGGCTCGCCATCGCCGCTCAAGGCGACGTGGCGCAATTGGAGCAATTCATCGGGCAACGCGCGATACCACGGGCGCTCACGCAATCGGCCGCTGCGGACGAAGGCAAGCGTCTTCTTCAATTCCGCCGCCATCACCTCCACGTCCAGGCGGCCCGCCGGCACATCCCCGTTGCGATGGACTTCGCAATAGACGCACTCGAAATTGCAGTGCTTATCGGGACACAGGTTGACGCCGACCGACAGGCCGCGCGCGCGCGCTGAGACCACCGCATACACGAAGTGATTGTCGAGGAAATCACGCGGGGAGCCGAAGACGGTTTCTCTGGAGCCGCCGGCTCGAACTGGAGGACTCTTCCTCTTCTCCGCTAACGAGGTTAGCGCTGCGGGCTGTTCAATCACTTCGTCCACAATTTCAAGCGCACCTTAGCCTCCGGCCCACTCACCTACTACACGATGCTTGTCAAAAATCGGACATTTTTTGGCAGGGTTGCATAAGACGAAGTGTAGTTAGCCGGGCTGATGCCCAATGTTAGCCCCGGCCGCAGGGAGGTTTTGGCCGCGCGGGGTGCTTCTCGACAGTACCAGGCTCTCAAATCCGAAGCCCGAAACCCGAAGGCCGAAAGAAGGCCGAAGTCCGAAACCCAAAAGGCGAACCGGCTTCATCCCCGCGCCTGGGCCTGCGACCCACCCGGCAGCGGCTCAATCAGCGCTAGCAGAGGGGCCAGAGCAGGCATTTCGGACTTCGGGTTTCGGACTTCGGCCTTCTTTCGGCCTTCGGGTTTCGGGCTTCGGGTTTCCGGCCTGTGGCTGCCCGAAATGGCGGTACTAACCAGCCGCGCCCGGCCTCGCGGCGGTCACCCAAGACTTGCCAGCGGGCTTCCCCGGTGCCATATAATCGCCGCACGGGGCAGAAATGCGCCCGAGTGGTACCAATATGATAACCAATGCCTCCCTGCGTGCCGGTCTGATCCTCATGATGACAGTCTCCCTCTGCGCTGCGTTTGCCGCCGAGCCTCCCGGCGCGTCTGCCGCTTTCACCTCCAGGGACCCGGCGGTGCTCAAGGCCCTGGGGCTGATGAAGTCCGGCAAGTTCCAAAAGGCGGAGGCAGTTGCTGGCCAAGCCCGACCGCCAGGCCGATGCCGAAGCTCTCCGCGCCCGCCGGGAAGCCATCGAGATTCTCCGCCGCACACGCCTGGACTATTCTCTGGACCCCGCCGGACTGGCGGCCAAAGTCAGGGAGTCAGTCCCCGATGCCACCAACAAGGAAGTCGAGCGCTGGGCGAAGGACAGCAACGTCCGCTTCCGCATCATTGACGGCAAGAAGTTCTATTTCCGGCGCGCGCCCGGCCAATATCTTCCTCTTTTGCGAGGAGGCCAAAGCCCGCCGCGCCAAGGCCGGCAACGCGCCGCTCGAAGCGAAATGGAAGCTCACCGACCACCTTAAGGCGGTCGTTGAGGAGGCCGAGCAGGACCGGCCAGCTCGAGGTTCAGCCGGTGCACCATCACATCACCTACACGGTGACGATCCGGCCCAACATGCCGGGCGTTAAAGCCGGCTCGCGCGTGCGCGTCTGGCTTCCCTATCCCCAGGAATACCGCCAGCAGCGTGACGTAAAACTCATCAGCGCTTCGCCCGAGCCCAAGCTTATCGCCCCCAGCGCCGTCGAGGGCAACCCGGTCGGCGGCGCCCCGCAACGCACGGTTTATTTCGAGGAACAGGTCGCCGACCCGGCCCAGCCGATGGAATTTAAGGAAGTCTTCGAATACACCTGCTTCGCCTATTACCCCCAATTGGACGAAGCCAAGGTCCAGCCGCTGCCTTCCGACTGGAACGGCGCCTGCCTCGGCGAGCGTCCGCCGCATATTGTCTTCACCCCGGCGTTGCGCCGGCAGGCGGCGAAGATCGTCGGCAGCGAGACCAACCCGCTGGCCAAGGCCCGCAAGATCTTCCGCTGGGTCAGCGCCAACATCAAATGGAATGCTGAAGACGAATACTGCACCATCCCCTCCCTCGTCCTCAAAGGCTTCACCGCCCGGCGGGGCGATTGCGGCATTCAGAACACCGTATTCATCACGCTGTGCCGCATCGCCGGCATCCCGGCGCGCTGGCAGAGTGGCTGGGAAACCAAGCCCACCGGCAAATGGGGCATGCACGACTGGGCCGAAATCTACCTTGCCCCTTGGGGTTGGCTGCCCGCCGACGCCTCCTATGGAGTCCAAAAGTCCGACAACCCCAGGATCGCCGACTTCTACTGCGGCCACCAGGACAGCTACCGGATGATCGTCAACCTCGACTGGGGCCGCGAGCTGTTCCCGCCCAAGCAGTCCTTGCGATCCGAGCCTGCCGACTTCCAGCGCGGCGAAGTCGAAGTGGACGGCCAGAACCTCTACTTCAACCAGTGGGATTACTCGATGAAACTCGAGCGCACCCCCGGGCCGAATCCTGAGCCGGATTGAAGCTGCGCCCCCCGTTCTCATTCGCGGGGTGGTTGTAGGTGCATACACAAGCCGCGTCGCCCGGCGGAACCGCTTGGGTCCCGGGGACTTACGCCGGTTTCCGGGCCGCACCTTGGACATTGGATGAGCCGTGGGGTATGTTGACTGCGCCTATGATTGCGTCCATGGACCAAGCCAAATCCCCGGAACGCAAGGCTTCCCCGCCCAGAATCAGCCACTACACCGGCGAAGTGGTCTATATCTATGCCTTTGACGTGGCCTACGAGATGACGCGGCTGCCGCTGCGCGAGTTGCTCGGCCAACCGGTGGCGCAGTTTTCCGTGGATGCCAGCAAGCGTACTCCGCGGCAGCTCTTCTTCTACCGGCCGCAAATGGTGCGGTTGGTGCCGCTGGAGCGCATCGGGCCGCACGGGCCGGTGCGGGTGGAGCGGGTAATCAAGCTGCTGCCCGTGGGCGCGATCAGCATCAGCGTGCGGGTGCCCTTCGAGGTGGACCAGGTGGAAGACCTGGTAGGCTACCACGACCTGCAATTCAGCAACGGCGCGCTGAACGACGAGGTGCGCCGGCTGGCGGAACAGGTGCGCACTGAATTGGCGCCGTATTACATCCGCCCGGTGCGCGAGCTTGGCCGACGAGGAGGCTTATACCGTCTTCTGCATCGAATCCCCGCTGCTGACCGACGAAGGCGCCGAAGTGGGCGCCCAAGCCTGGTGGCGGGCCCATCGGCGCGCGGTGGCGTCCCTGCTGACACAGGAGCCGGACATTGACCATCTTTCGAGACAGGAGGCCGACGAGTCCACCGGGCGCTTCCTGAGCTACTATGAGCATGACCTGGTGGTCGTGGATTGGGACGCGGCGCTCATCATTGATGCGCCGCCGAATTTCGACGAGACGCTGCACGTGATGGAACTGGCCAACCTGCAACTGGCGGAGCTGGAAGCTTACGACCGCATCCTGGACGACTCGGTGGACCGGGCCTATCGCGATTTGAGCGCGCGGCCTACGCGAGGGCGCGCCGCCGTCATGCGCGAACTGCGGGAAATCCGCATTGACCTGGCCCGCTTCAGCGACGAGCTGTCCAACATCACCAAGTTCTTCGGGGACTGGCATCTGGCGCGCATCTACGAGAACGTCTCCGCGCGCTTCCATCTTAGCGACTGGCATCGGACGATTGATAAGAAGCTGCAGACGCTGGACGACCTCTACCAACTGCTCAACCACGACCACATCAACCGCTGGATGCTGATTCTGGAAGTGACGATTGTGCTGCTGTTCGTGGTTGACCTGGTGGTGCTGGTGCTCGGGCTGAAGGGACACTGAAATTCCCGAAGTCCGAAGTCCGAAGTCCGAAGTCCGAAAGCCGGAAACCTGCGCCGGTGCCGGGAGACTCACCTCATTCCTTCGGCCCGCTCCGGCTCAAGGGAACAGTTCAAGAGTCCGGACCCGAGAGAGTGCCCTGCTCCGAATTCGGATTTCGGCCTTTGGGCTTCGGGTTTCCGCCACTTGCAAGGCTGACGGCGCGGGCAGCCTTGATGCGTGACGTTTTCATAAGACTGCCTTGCTTTTCTCTTAAGGCAAGATGCCCGAGTCGGCGTCTTCTCAATCCAGCCAGCCGCCGCCGTTGGGATTGCGGATTCCCGCGGCTCGGCCTAAGCTCGCGGCATGAAGCTGTCGGTGAAGAGTGAGTACGCGGCCCGGGCGGTGCTGGGATTGGCGCGGCACTATTCCGACCACGTGACCCTGCGGATGGACGACATCGCGGAGGAACAAGGGGTGCCGCCAAAGTATCTTCCCCAGATTCTGCTCGAACTCAAGGCGCGGGGCATCGTCCAGAGCGTGCGCGGCAAGGAAGGCGGGTATTTGCTCGCGCGCCCGCCGGGGCAACTCACCCTGGGGGATGTGTTGCGGGCGGTGGAGGGCCCCATGCTCGACATCTCGGCGCCGGGTAATTCGGACGAACCGCCGGAACTTCGCCGCGCGTGGCAGAAACTCCAGCACGCCCTGGAGGTTGCCGCCGACGCCGTCACCTTCCAGCAACTGGTGGAAGAGGGCGCTGCGAAGGAGAAGATGTACTACATCTGAGGCGACTTCCTCATTGCCAGCGCTGCCGGTCTGCCGTATAGAAAAAGTATGAAGTGCGGTCTGAATGACGCGCGCCGCCCGATCGAGGATTCCCGCCGGTGCCCGCGTGGTGAAGCCTGTTTGGCCGCCGGCTTCTCGATGATCGAACTGCTCGCCGTCGTGGCTATTCTCATGCTGCTCTTCGTGCTGTATTGGGGCCCCCGGAGGACTGATAGCCACGCGCGGCAAGCCCAGCAGGATTGCCGGACCCACCTGCAGCGGATTTATATCGCGATGGACATCTACGCCAACGAGCACGCTGGCAAATTCCCCGATCTGCCCGGCGCCCGCACGCCGCAAGAGGCGCTCGATGCGCTGGTGCCCCAATACATGGCGGATACAACGGTATTCCTCTGCCCCGGCACCAAGGACCCGCCGCTGGGCCCGGACGAGTCGTTCCGGCAGCACCGGATCAGCTACGCCTACTACATGGGCCGCCACGACAGGGACCCGCAACTGCCGCTAATGAGCGATTGGCAGGTGGGCTCCGCCTCCAGCGCGGCTGGCGCCCCCACGTTCTCCACTACCGGCAAACCACCGGGCAACAACCACGGCAAGCGTGGAGGCAACTTCCTGTTCTGCGACGGCCATGCCGAAGCCAGCCCCCCCTCAGTGCCCTTTTCTATCGGTTTAACTCAAGGCGTCATCCTGCTGAACCCTGACTCAAAATGAAACTCCAGTGCTCCTGCGGTGCCAAGTATGCCTTCGACGTGACGCCTGACATGGCGCAGAACCCGGTGCGTTTCATCTGCCCGTCCTGCGGGCTGGACTCCTCCGAGTTCGTCAACAGCCTCGTCCGGCAGGAGCTCGGTCTGTCAGCGCCCGCCGCCGCACACGCCGCGCCCCCGGCCGCGCCCGGCCAGCCCGCCGCCCAAGCCACGCCGCGGCCCGCCCCGGTCGCCCGCGTGCGCATCCACACGCCCGAGCCCGCCCCGGCCGAAGCCGCGCCGTCCGACGCCGACGAGCCGCCACGTTGCCCCAAGCATCCCGACCAATTCGTCACGGACAAGTGCTATATCTGCTCCAAGCCCATCTGCCCGAAGTGCATGGAGCTGTTCGGTTACCTCTGTTCGCCCTTGTGCAAGGGCAAGGCCGAGGCGCACGGCATAAAGGTCCCCGTGTTTGCCGGGCAGAAGTCCGTGCGCGAGGCGCGGAAATGGCGCCGGGTAGGCATTGCCGCCGGCGTGGCGGGTGGGTTCGTTCTGGTGCTCTTGGGGGTTTGGTTCTGGTGGGCTTGGTTTGGCTCCGTGCCCAAGACCTACTGGGCGGTTCGTTTCCCCGACCGCTCGTATTCCGGCTCGACCGCCTTCTGCGGCAAGGACCAGATCGTCTTCCTGCATGGCGACCAGTTGGCGCGCTACGACATGAAGAAGAACGAGCAGGTCTGGTCCCGCCGCCTGGTGGACCCCAAAGAGATAGACGCCCTGGTAGCCAGGGAGATGAAGGACATGCAGGCCATCATTGACAAGGCCAACAGCGACAACCCGGATTTCGCGCCGAAGATGCCCGACCCGGAAAAGCTCAAGAAGAACGCGCAGCGGGCGGCGGAGGAGGCCCTCGAGTTGATCGTCCGCGACCAGAACATCTGGGTCCTCTCCCCCGGCAAACTCACCCGCTACGACCGTGACACCGGCAAGCCCGTCAAGGAACTGGCCGTCCCCGCCGGTTACGGCGGCCTGATTCCGCGCGGCGATGAACTGCTCGACGTGGACCTCGAGACCGGCAAGCCGGTCGTCACCTGCATCAACCTTAACACCTGCGAGTCGCGCACGGAACAACTCAGCCCGCCCCCGTCGCTCGCCGCCGGCGCGGGCGACACCAACGCCCCGGGCGCCACGCCTGGCAACGGCGCCCTGCTCGCAGGCCTGCTGGGTCCGAACAAAGCCGGGCTGCCCGTCGGCACGCCGGGCCAGGACCGCGGCAAGGTGATGGACCCGAAGAAAGTGGCCGAGCAGGCGCAGCACCTCAGCTACGCCGCGCGAATCGCCCTGCCGGCCATCCTCGCCAACAGCATGAACCAGGAGCGCACCCTCGCCGCCTACGACGACCAGCCCGCCAGGCAGAACTCGCCTCCCGCCCCCAAAGCCGAGCCGGAGCAGACTTTCTCGCTCTACCCCACCAAAGACGGCTTTATCCAGTTCGGCGTCAAGCTCCTGGAAGAGCGTATCACCACCCGCACCGCCATGAAGGCCGCCCCGACCAAGTCGGTGCTCGACGGCAATCTCACCGTCGCGAAAACCGGCGAGCTGGCCAACGAAATGCTCAACCAGATGCAGCGGGACCGCGGCGGAGCCGTCGTGCGCGAAGATGAAAGCCGCTACCAGGTGACCATCCGGCGGCTCGATTCCACCGGCTCCTGGACCGGCGAAGTCATCGGCCCCCCGGAGCTTTTCCCGCTCACCACCGTCAACGTCCTCACCGCCAACAAGAGCGTGATGGTCTTTGACAAGAGCGACAAGAAGCTCTGGCAGGCTCCGCTGAGTTACAATGTCTCCGCCGGTTACACCGCCCTGGACCCCGAGCACGCGCCCTACGGCCTCGGCCCGTGCGTCGAGCACAAGGGCACGCTCTATGTCATTGACGAAGGGGTGCTGACCGCGTTTGACCTGGAGAAGGGCACGGTGCGCTGGCGCTTGCCCTCGGTCGGCATCGCCGGCCTGTTCTTCGACGACCAGGGCATGATCTACCTCAATACCACCACCGCCAGCCCCGACACGCTCAAGTATTCCAACCAGATAGATGTCAACCGCAAGGACTCGGACGTCGTGATGAAGCTCGACCCCAGGACCGGCAAAGTCCTTTGGCAGTCCGACGTCGGGGGAATGATCAGTTACGTCTCCGGCCCCTACATCTACGCCGCCCATTCCTACCAGGCCGACAACGACGACGACAGCAGTCCCTATACGATGGATTCGGTGATGGGCAAGGAATCCAACCTATCCATCGAGCGGCTCAACCCCAAGAATGGCCATGTCATGTGGGAGCACTGCCAAAAGCGCGCCCCGCTGGACATCGAGTTCGACCACAACTTCATCCGGTTGGTCTTCAGGAAAGAAGTCCAGGTCCTGCACTTCCTCACGATGTAGCCAACCGTGCCAGGACGGAGCGATTTTGGTGTTTCCGCCTTGGTGCGTTGGATCGGTTTCGCTTCGTCTGCCTTGGATTGCACGCAATAGACCTTCAATTGGGCGACCAGGCAATACAATAACCACACGAAAGATACACAGCTTTCGTGTGGTTCGTGTATTTCGTGGCTCTTCTCCTCGTTGGTTCAAGCTGCGCTCCGATGCGCCCGCTGCCGGAAAGCGCCGAAACCATATCGGCAAGTTCCTGTTTCTCAGCAACTTACGTTGCCGGTGCTGCTTTCCCTGGCATAGCCAGGTTCGCAACCGCGCGTTGATACCCCTGCACGTCCTCCTCCCCCTCTCGGGAGCCACACCGTCACCACACGCGGACCACACCGTAGTACCTCTAGCCCAGGGCTAGAGGGACCACGGTGTGGTTCGCGTGTGGTGACGGCGAGGCAACGGCCAGCGCGGGGAGTTCCGCTGGCAGCAGAGGACACCTGTGGCAGGATCCTTCGCTGTTTTGATGGAAAGTCGTTGGTTCAGGCGCAGTGGGTCCTCTCATTAACACCCCGCTTCAGCGGGGTGGATTGGCGCCAAGCGGGGCCGTTAACCGCTTTAGCGGTTTCCCCGTCCTCCACACCAGGGCGGAACCGCCGGCAAACCGCTAAAGCGGTTGAGATGCCCGGCCAGCCCGCCTCCACCCCGTTGAAGCGGGGTGTTAATGAGAGCCTCGGCCATTTCACCGAAAACAGCCAGGCACTAAATGCTCATCAGCCAATAGGCGTGGGTTTTCCAGCACTCCCATACTCCAGCACGCCGCCTCACCCGTTTTCCACGGAACCAGGAGGTCTGGACTTGGCCGCCGACGGCTCAACCGCAACACGGGCGGCACGTGGTCACCCCTGTGCCAAGAATAAGCCTTCGCAATACTGAGAAAGGCGCCGGATGCCGCCTCTCCGCCCCGGCCCAACCCTGGAGGTACCCTGGACCAACCCTGGACATACCCTGGTATCATAGAACTCCCGCCGAATCGCCCGATAACAGCCCCCGGGCCGCCACGACCGCCAGCTTCCACGGCCCCGGAGCATCAGGCGCTTTAATGGAAGCTGGAACGGTAGCGGCAAGCAGACGCGGGACACGCCGACGGTTGGGCCTTGAGCCGGTGCCGTCCAAAGCCGTTGGGAGGAGGCTCAGACACTCTGATCCCGTGGAAACAAGGTGAGCCCAGTTCCCCCTCACCCCGGCCCTCTCCCTTGGGGAGAGGGTGCCCCGCCGACCGTCGCGGGATATGCCCGGACGCTCCGACTTCTCGCAGCACGGCCGATGGTCCTCCCTCTCCCCAAGGGAGAGGGCCGGGGTGAGGGGGAAGTCACCGCCCGACTCGAAAACCGGCTCAGGCAGATTCCACGCCGCTCCAAGATCCTACGGCCAGTCACGAGTTCTAAAGCTCGGACTCCACGCGCAGGCCGAGCCGCACTGGTTCAGAAACCTCGTTCCGACCCCGGCGCGTGCCGACTCCGGCATGGCCGAAGGTATGGCTGCCCCCCTGCTAGAGACAGTCCAGCGGGCTCTTCATCCCGCTGCCCCCTTGGCGCAGCACGTGGGTGTAAATCATCGTCGTCGAAACGTCATTGTGCCCCAGCAACTCCTGGATCGTGCGGATGTCGGTTCCCAAGTTGAGGGTTGAAGGTTGAGGGTTGAGGGTCTAAACCCATCGCCGCTATGTTTAACTTCGAGAAACTGGACACTTGGAACGAGGCTATTGCCTTTGCGGACATCGTTTATCGCCTGACGCGGGGATTCCCTGCCGAAGAACGGTTTGGTCTCACCAACCAGATGCGTTCGAGCGGCGGTCTCCATCTCTTCAAACTTGGCCGAAGGCTGCTCGCGGTCCTCCAAGGCGGACTATGCGCGCTTTGTGGAAATTGCCACCGGAAGCGTCTTTGAGGTCGTCTCTCAGGCGACTATCGGCCGGAATCAGGGATTTCTGAAGCCGACCGAATACTCGGAGCTTTACTCCGCCGCCGAGAAGCAAAGCCGCATGCTCAGTGGATTGAAGAAATCCCTCGAACCGCGCTAACCCTCAACCTTCAACCCTCAACCCTCAACTCCCCTCAACGCCTGATTCTGGGTCGCCGCCGCCACACGGCCATTGACGGCCAGATCACTCAGGAACTGCTCCACCTTGGCCTCTCCGGGCGTCAACTCCGCGAACGCATCTGGTGGAAGCGCACGTAACGCCGAATCCAGTCGCAGTAAGATTGCTCGGTGCGGATCGAATAATGTCGGAGCCGCAGCACCTCCCGGACCTGGTCCAGCAGCTTGAGCTTGGGATTGGGAACCACCGCTTCAAAGCCCACCCGCCCAGCCTGCGATTGAAGCGCTTTTTCTATTTGACTGCTCTCGCTGCCCTGCATACAATCCCTTCCGATACGAAGTGAAACTAGGAATCTTTTCCCGGTTTGTCCACCATTACCTGCTTAATGGGAAAACTTTCCTAACCAATAATAGTTCGGCGCATATGTTATGAACATGCACGCGTTTCTTATCCTCCTTATCCCACTTCTGGGGTTGGTCGCGATATTCCGAGGCGGCCAGTTCCACAAGCGGGTGGTCCCTTCGAGTGCACTTCTGAATGGGATCTTCTGGTTTGGCTGGACAAGTAGCCTGGTATTCGGCTTATGGACGTTGTTGCGCCCATGACACGCTCGCCGAACAAGCGCGCTTCAGGCAAGGGCGGGATTACGTCTCTGTTTCATGCCGGAAGGGATTTGCCCGCCCTGCCTGAGCGCTATCGTTGGGCCGTGCGAATTGCTATTTGTGCAGCATGATGTTGGAAAGGGCTCAAAATGAAGGATCCTCGAAGAACTGTTACCCTCAAGAGCGCCGAGATTGAGCGACTCGAACTGGAGTACATCCAGATGAGTGAAAACGTGCTCGGTCAGGCCGCTGCACTCTGGGTTGCCCTCGAACTATCGCGAAAGAAGCCTGAGCAGTTCGATGAACTGAAAAGCCGCTGCGACATGATGTTTGAAGGGCTCCGCTCGCAACTGGATAGCTTCCGGGATGTCCTTTATGCAACGTTGGAATTGAACGTTTGTGAGACATGAAGGGCTTGCCCAACCAGACGGTCCAGCGAATGAGCGCCGGACGTTTCGGTTGCAATAGGAGGCGTTGTAGTGGCGCTCATCGCTGACCTCTATCGTTCGGTGAAAGATGCTGCATGATGCTAGACTCCTCCAAGATTCCCAAAAGCTGCATCCCGTTGCTTGGGTTGGCGGAGCGATGGGGGATAGGAGACGATTACGAGCGGGAAAGGGCGGTTTCCAACGCACCGAGAGAGTTGCTGCAGCAGCTTGTCGAAGCGATCCAGCGGATGCCAGACGATGAGATGTTCAAATGGTTGGAAGGGCCAGAGTCCCATTCTGGCCGATCCCTCGCCGGAGTATTTGGCCTTTACATGCCTCACGATGGCGTATGATTCGGCCAGACTAAAACTGAAGCGATGAGATCACCGAACAAGCCAGATGCAGTGAACCCGGCGATGGCGCTCTGGTTTGCAATCGAAGATCAGTGGCGCCGGGTCACTGATCTGGAACGTTAGTTGCGACGTGAAGTTGCATTCGGTACTGCTTGGCTGGAGCGATCCTGACCAAGCCCTGCGTGTCGCCGCAGGTATTCCACGGAAGCATGCGCCGGACGGGCGGCGGCCCAGTGGCCGCTACTGTCCGAGGTATGGAGCCTTCCCGGTAATGTAGCCAACCTGGCAGCCTCAACGCCGGGGGAGCGCTAGAGTCGGAGGGCATGGTCAAACTATTAAATGCTCGTAAGCATCGTGAAAGCGAACCCAGCCATACGAGGCTGTTTAAGGCTGGAGCCAAAATGGCAGGCAGTCGAGTCCGGGTCGTCTAACGTGGCCCGGCGCGAACTCCAAGCACTGCCGGTGTAGCAGAGCAGACCTAACCCCTCCTGTATCGAATGCAGAACATGGAAACGCTGTTGCTCCGGGCCACGCCGTTCGTGGCCGCCCCAACCGCAAGGCCGGGAAGCGGAGCCAGCATGGAGAAGACCGAAGAAGCCAAGGCCGGTTTGTAATGAGCCGGATATGCCCACGTCGGTCAGGTCTCTCTTTGCAAGAGAAACCGTCGAACCATCCTTGAGGAGGAAAAGCAAATGATAAAGGAGCAATCCTTTAGTGCGTCCTCCAACAGCGTGTCGGATTGGAAAGCCATCCAATGGCCCAAGGTCCGCTGCGCTGTCAGGAGGCTACAGTTGCGTATTGCAAAGGCAATCCGAACAAGTGTCAGTCCTCACTATTGACACTTTCCGGGTGTGCTGATAAGGGATGGGCATGTCGCGCAAGCTGCGCATTGAGTATCCTGGGGCGATGTACCACGTCATGAACCGTGGGGATCAGCGGGAGGATATATTCCGAGACGACGACGACCGCGAGAAGTTTCTATGCACGCTGGGAGAGGCTTGCGCCAAGACCGAGTGGCAAGTGCATGCGTATTGCCTGATGCGCAATCACTTTCATTTGGTCCTGGAAACGCCCCAACCCAACCTGGTTTTCGGGATGAAGTGGTTGTTGGGGGTTTACACCAAGCGATTCAATATTCGGCACAAGCTGTGCGGGCATCTTTTCGCGGGGCGCTATAAAGCTTTGGTGGTGGAGGGCAGTGGCAACGGCTACCTGCGCACCGTGTGCGATTACGTGCATCTGAACCCGGTGCGGGCCAAACTGCTGCCGCCCGAAGTGGCCTTGGAAAGTTTCCGGTGGAGCAGCTATCGGAAATACCTCAAGCCGGCGAGCCAGCGGCCAAGTTGGCTCCGAGTGGATAGGTTGTTGGGCGAGAAGGGTATCCCCAAGGACAGCGAAGCGGGCCGCAAGCAGTTTGGCTTGCTGCTGGAAGGTCGGCGGGCGGAAGAGTCGGCCGCCGATTATGAGCAGATTCGCCGCGACTGGGTGTTGGGTTCCGAGGCGTTCCGGCAGGAGTTGCTGGCGGCGGCGGTCGAGCGGGTCGGTCCCAGCCACTACGGCGCGCAGCGTCAGGAAACGGGCCTGCAGAAAGCCGAGCGGATGGTGAAGGAAGAACTGGCGCGACTGGGCTGGGACGAGGACCAATTGCGGCTACGTCGCAAGGGGCACCGGGCCAAGGTGATCCTGGCGCGCCGACTCCGCCAGGAAACCACCATGAGTTTGAAGTGGATTGCCCAGCGCCTGCAGATGGGGAGTTGGACCTACGTTTCCAACTTGCTCAATGAGCCCCCACAAACACTGCCCCAAGGACAGGAGATGCTGCTGTTGTGTCATTAGTGAGGACTGACACTTGCATGACTGACATGGACGTAAACCAGAGCTCTCCCTGGCAGCGTGTTTTGCTCCGCTGCTGGGGGCTCTCTTTGTTCGTGAGCCTGGTTATGACCCCGATGTACATGTGCGCTTGCGGATACCTTTCAGCCGTGGCACTACCAGTAACCGGTTTCGCGGCTGTTCTAGCATGGGTTTCGTTTGTCTGTAGCGGACGGCAGCGCTTGAGCCGGCGTATCATCTTGCTCGCCACCGTCATCATCTCAACCCTCTGGCTCGCTAAGAATACAGCGGACGTTTTGTGGCTGGGCCATCACCCCGTCTTTGAACACATGAAGGCTAACAAGAGCGCTTCAGCCAAGGGCGGGATTACGTTTCTGTTCGATACTGGACGGTCTTGGCCCGCCCTGGCTGAGCGCTGGCGTTGGCGGCGCACCTTCTATGATCGGCCACTGGAGTTGAGAGTATGAACCACTGCCGTATTGTAGGGGTTGTATTGCTCTTTGCCTTTCTAATGCCCTCATGCTCACGGCGGCACTTTCCGTCCAGCTACATTATTGTTCCCGCTACAGTTCTCGAATCACACCGCGAGGAATGGATGAAGCAAAACAGATCCCCTGCTTATGATGTTTCACGCTTTGCGCGACCGCCGGGTGCGTATTTCAATATGACAAATACCGTCAGTGCTGCGGGGCGTGAATATAGGTGCCTATTTGGTGCACGGCGGAAGGATTGGCCCCCCGGTACACTGGCTATTACAGAGGACGGGGTTATTCTGTGGGTTCATGACCAGGATGGAAAAGTCACGGTGTCACCAGAAGTGAATGGAATTGATTGGTAGATCGCGCAGCGTCCAGATTCACTACTATGAAGCAACCAGAGCCGAACTATTGGCTGCACTGGACCGGGAGCAGCCGGTTAAGTCTGATTTCAGTGGTAGCGTCACTGGCGGCTGCTCCCGGCGAGTGAGCTTTGCGTTGGGCCGCGGCGGCCAGCTCCGTAGGAGCGACATGTTTATAGTACGCGAGACCAAGCAGAACCGTCTTAAGCCCCATCGGGGCGGCATGGAATTGCCTCGCGCCGCACATGCCGCCCCGATGGGGCTTGGCCGAGTCGTGGGGCGGGGCGTTGCTATAAACATGTCGCCCCGCTGGGGCTTGGCGTTGGCTGGGGTGGATGAGGTCTGGCCCAACCCATGCGTTGAGCGGACGGGGACCAGCCGTTCAGTTCAGTTTCAATCCGAGGAGCGTCAGCGGCGGCTGGCTCCCACCGCTCACGCACGTCGTTATCGCGCCTCGGTAATGTGAGAACAACTCGTCCATTTTAGCTCACGCTCTTAAGTGCGCTCGCGCTCGCTGCTCTGGGTTGCGTCGGCTTCGTGGCGTTCATGCCGGACAAGACTGCGGGAGGCGTGGTGACCCCAGTTTTCCTCCTGAGCTTCTTGATGCTCTCGACGGGCGCTCTCGGTCTGCTGGGCACACTGGCTTACGCACTGGTGAAAGCTGCGAGGGAACGCAAGCGTATCAAGTCAGAAAGGCTATGAACACACGAACCCGAGCGCATTCGTTGCCAGGCCAGTCACTGAACGAGGCCGGTGGAGGCTGCGTAGAGGGGTCTATTGGCTTCCCAACCGGAAGAACCGGCTGCCGTTGGTGGTTGACACGAAGGCCCAATTCATCCCGTTCGACTCGAGGACGGGGACGGTCAGGAAGCGCCAGTTTGGCGTCAACAGACTATCGCTCGCTTGCAGCCACAACCCGCCTGAGAATGCCGGCCAGGAAAGGAGCATTTCATTCCCTTGCGTCTGGGCGAAGAGCGTTACCGGTTGCGCCGGCAGCCCCTGCGCGGTCTGGTAGTGGAGGCGAATTGAATCGCTGCCGAGGGGCGCGCTATAGATCGCCACTTCGTCCAACGCGCCCTGGAAGAAGCCAAATCCCGGATTACTCAGCTTTCCGGCGGTGTCCACGGTCGCCACGCCGCGGCTCCCGAAATGCGGGGCGGAGGCCAGGCTGACGGGCTGACAAACGTGGGCGCTTTCGGTGTCCAGGTTGCCATTGACATAGAGAGCCGCAGTTCCGTTGACAACATCGTGCGTGGCAATGATGTGAAACCAGTGATTGGCAGCCACATCAGCCTCAGTCACCGCCGTGGCGCTTTGCAGCACATCCCCAAAGCCGCTCTGCTGGCCGTCGGTGCCGACGATGAATTGGAAGTGGTTGCTCTCATTCAAGCCCAGCAGAGCATCTACCCCGCCGGCCAGGCCGTTGTCATGCGAGAAGACCCACTGGTCGCTGTTCAGGGCGCCGATTTGGACCCAGACCTCCAGGGTGAAATTGGTCGCGCTGAGGCTGACCAGAGGGCTGTTGGTGGGAATATCATCGCGGTAAATCGGGCTCACGAGGACGGTGGTGGCCCCTTTGAACTGCAAAGCCGTGTTGGTGTCTTGAATCAGCGCCCCGGGCAGGTTGAACCCAAGCCCGTTTGTCTGGTCATACCACCAGCAACTCTGGTTCCGCTCGATGTCCAGGCTCTCTCGGTAACCGCTCTTGGAACCGAACCGCCAGTAACAAAGCAGGTTGGACTCGCTGGATACCAGAGAGGTATAGGCGCCGGGGGCCCACTGCTGCATCAGTTGGGCGGCGCTGATGGTCGAGCAGAGGTAGGTTTCATCGTGCGCCGTGACCTCGCGGTGGCCACGATCCGGGGTCATGGTCGGGTCCAGAATCTTGTAATTGGCGGGGCTGCGGTCATTCAGAGTCATGGAGTCGGTGAGGTCGCGGACCATGATTGGCTCCAGGTTGCAATACCGCTTCATGGGAATCATGCTGAAGTCCCGGGTAGAGGCCAGGCACATGTTCGCGGCGGCGCCCAGGTAAAGGAGGTGGCTGATCCCGTTCTCCGCGCAATAATTGAATATCTCTTGCCGGCTGACACTGGCCAGATCGCCGGGTTTGACCACCAGATCGGGGTGTTGATGCGTCCACCTCGGGTAGGCCGGCACGCCCTTGCCCGGCGGCACCATCATGCCGGCGGTTGCTTTGTTATAGGGAGGTAACGGAGGGTTAAAGCCGTTGTTGCCTTGCGCGTGGTTAGGGAGGTTCATGATATTGGTCCGATAAGGAGTGTCGTTGAAGTCGGCCAGGCAATCGGAGGGGGCAAAGATGACGGTAATTCCCAAGTCGCGGGCCGCATCCAGCGCCAGATTCAGCCGCGGCACCAGCGCGTCAACGCGCGAGGCCATGGTTGAATCGGGGTGAGAATTCCAAGTGTCCATTACAATCGCAGCCAGTTGGCTGCCCTGGAAAGTGGCGCGGGTGATGATCGTTTGGCCGGAGCTGTCGCGCCGCTGCAAATCCAGGGTAAAGGTCTTGTTAGGGACGCCTTGGCCAGCCAGGGGAATCAGGATGGTGTTGGCGCTGCTGCTGATCGTGAGCAAAGCGTTGTAGGGCCGGGTTTCCTCGGGGGCAAACCGGATGAGGGCGGTTGCCGCATCGGTCGGGCCCGGGCGCAAGACCAAGCCACCGCTCGGGGTGACGACTTGGAAATACGCCGCATCTTCGCCGCTGATCTGCAAAGGCGCCACGCTCAGATCGTTGAACCCGCTGTTGGCCAGCGTCGCCTGGTTGGTGCGGGCTTGGCCAGCGAGGACCCGTCCAAAGGATCGCGACCAGGTGGCGCTCAAAGGGGCCGTCCCTCTCTGGAACTCAGCCAGGATTTCGGCTGAGCTGAGGGCAACATTGAAGATGCGGACCTCATCCAGCGCGCCGTTCCAGGTGGCATTTCCACACCAGCCAATGTAAAGCGAGTCCTTTCCCGCATAGATGCCGGCATGGTATGCCAGACTGGCCTTCAACTGCCCATCCACATAGATGGCAATGTTCGTTCCACTATAAACCCCGGCAATCAGGTGCCATTGCTCGGTAGTAAGCGCGTCGGGGCTAATCACGACCCCGCAGCCGCCGGCGTGCCCATCCGGGCTGACGGCAAAGCGCGGGTGGCCCCCGGAAGACGAGCCCAAGTCCAGCACATAAGCCATCTGTCCATCGTCCCAACTGGTCGCCTTACAAACGAAAGGATAATTCGCATTGACGGCATGGGGATTGGCCCAGAGCAGAACTGTCATCGGCCCGGTGATTTCAAGGCTCGGACAGGTGGGGACGCTCAAATAATCCCCGGCGCCGTCCAGGAGAATGCCATCATTGCGCACGCCCGAGCAGGGGACGGGGGCGCCGACCACCGCCGCGTCGTTGGTTCCCGCCGAGTCGTGGCCCAGCGCGGCGGGGTCATCGAAGCTCCACCAGGCGACAGGCGTAGCGGCCTGGACGGGCGCAGCGCTCAGGCAAAACACAGCCCACAGAGCAAGCGCGAGAACCCTTACTCCCCTCACACTGCCCGGCAAGAACAACCGATTCACCGACTGTGGCACCGGGCGAATTATGCCAAACCCAAAGGCGCGGTCAAGCGCTGACTGTGGTAACTGATTCTCCGTGAGGCACGATAGTGAGTCCAACGTGCCCCTTGCTCTTGCTTACTTGCTCCGCCGGGACGAAGACACTGCCCGAGACAAGGGCGTATTGGGTTCAGCTTATTTTAACTGGTGAGCATGTTGAAGAAGTGAAGACAAGCTGTTCCGACCGCCATTCAAAGCGCCAGAGGACTGGCGCAGTCCAAGACGCTGCCGCGCCCTCCGTTACGCCAGAAAACGCGAAGCGTCTTGGACTGCGGTAGTCCTCTACCGCTTTAGACAACCCGCGCAGGGTGCTGGTAATTCTGAGACGCCCCGTTAGCTTCTGCTGAGCGCCTTACACGCGCATCTGTGTGCGCCCCGACCTTGGTTGCACGGATGGCGTACACCGCCACCCGCCAACCTGTTACGAGCCTGCTTATCCGGTGGTGACTACTTCTCCTTCTTGAAAGCCCTCAGGTACTTGACCAACTCGTGGATGTCTGTATCGCTCAACTGATCCTTGTAGGCCTTCATCTTGCGGTGGCCGTCTTTTACGATGCCGTCCTGGATGTCCTTAACCGCCTGTTCATCGGTGAAGGACTTCTGCACTTTGGCATCCTCAAAGTCAGGGGCGCCCAGGTGCTTTCCGGCGGGCGTGCTTCCCCGGCCATCTTTGCCGTGGCACATGGCGCAGTCCTTGTCCCAGGTGGCCTTGGCGTTGTCCGCTCGCGCGATCAAGGCCGCGCTCAAGAGGGCCAAAGTGAAGATCATGGTCTTTTTCATTGATATTCTTTTCATTGCATTTTGCTTCAGATTGCCCGCGGCCTTGGGCCCGGGATTGCCGGCATTTCGTCTGCCGGCAACAGAAGGGCCACATTCGCGGCGCTAAAGGCAATCATCATACCACCCTAGCACGGAGCCGAGTCCTCCGCCACCGGGCAACGCGCGCGAAGAACCTCAGCCGGAGGGTGAGACGCGCTCATGGGGCGGACGGGCAGGGGCCTCCGCTGCCCGGAACCCTCACTCCGCCAATCCGCCGTTATGGCAGAAGGAACAGTTGTAATCCTGCCACATCCCACCGATATCCACCGGGTGCCTGAAGGGCAGGCCCTGTGGGGAGATGGAGGTCAGGGCCGCCCCGCGGCCCTGAGCGATGATGTCATGGCAAGTCCGGCAATCGTGGGTGATGGTCTTGCCCTCGGCGCTGACATGGTTGCCGTCATGGCAGCGGAAGCAACCGTCCGAATACAAGTGCCCGATATTGTTGGGATACACCTGCCAGGTGACCTTCATTCGCGGGAAGAAATTATTCGTGTAGAGGGTCTGCACTTGGCGGACGGCCTGGGCGACGAGGGCCGGATGAGCTTGGCCGAAACCCGAATAGTTGGTTTGGTAAATTGCCGTCAGCCGCTGCGCGATCCCGTGGAGGGCCTCGGCGGTCGTTGCGTAGTTCCCGGTCAGAGCATGAACCGCCTGTTCCTTGATGTCGGGAATGTTGGTGCTGATGCGCCCGGTGCTCATGGCCAGGTCCACCGAATAGATGGGCGGATGGTAGATGTGGGTGGGCCGGTTGTGGCAGTCCACGCAGTCTATCACATGGATCGCAGCCGAGGCGATCTGGGCCGGCTTAAGCGGATGGTTCTGGGTCTGATACACCGTCACGTGGCCCTGCGCATCGGTCAGGCGCACCCAGGGGATGACCTGGAGGTTCGTGGTGGTGCTGATGTATTCGACCGTGTTGGCGATAGCCATGTGCCAGTGGATGCCCCCGACCGGGCCGTAGGCCGGGTCGCCACCGCCGATTTTGAGCAGCATACGGATGGTCCAGTCGGTGTTCGTCCGGTCCGGCAGGTAATGATGCCAGACCCTCTCGGCGGCGCCGAAGAACTTCTTGGGCCAGTGGCACTGCTCACAATCGAGCCGGATAGGACGCAAGTGCTCAATCGGGGCCGGGATGGGCCGGGGATATTTGTTAAAGAGGGTGGCATAGACCTGGTAGGCGCCGGAGAACTTGGATTTCACATACCAACTCGCGCCCGGGCCGATGTGGCATTGCACGCAAGCGACCCGCGCATGGGGCGACAATTGGTGGGAGGTGTACTCGGGCTTCATCACCACGTGACACACCCTGCCGCAGAATTGCACTGATTCGGTGTACTGGTAGGTGCGGTAACTGCCCAGGGCCGTGAGCAGGAGCAACATCAACGTGATCACCGCCACCAGTATCAGCCGGTGCCGCTGCCAGGGCACATTCATGTCAATGCGGGGAAACTCGGGCACCTGGCCCGGTGCGAGTTTGCGGCGGCGGTGGCGTTCTCGCAGCGCCCCGGCTGCGATCAGCAGCAGGCCGCTGATGAGAAAAACCGGGGCAACGATGTAGGTCAGGATCCCCAGTGTACTGGTTCCTGAAGCCGCGGAAGAAATCAATGGCGATGAGGCAAAGGACGGCGAAGAGGCTGCAGCTTGCGAGGATGATCCCCGCCAGGCTGATCCAGTTGTGGATCAGCGAAGGCACGCGCGTCGGTGTTGTTTGGTCGTTGCTGGGTTTCATCGTTCACCTGTTTTGGACTGCGGCGGCAAGCGCAGCGCGACGCCGCTTTGGATGACACTGACGTATGGGTTTGCACTGCCAGCCCCCTGCTGCCTGCCAAAGCGGCGTCGCGCTGCGCTTGCCGCCGCAGTTCAAGAGCTCGGGGCGGGCGTGCCGCCCAACAGGGATGCCCGTTTGCCGGGGCCTGTGGTGGTCTCCTGAATCCTGCCACCAATCGTCACTGTCCAGGCCCCGGCGCCGCGCGTGAGTCACGGGCTGTGCATCACGCGGAAGAACATCTGCACGCCGTTCCGCGTCGGCGTCACGTAGCTGATCGGCGTCCCCGTGCCTTGGATGGGGTTGCCGATGTTTTGCCAGCCGGCGCTGAGCGAGGAGATGGATTGAATCTGGTAGGACACGCCCAGTTGCGTGTTGAAGGCCACCTCCGCCGCCGTGTAGATCTCGACCGTATTGGTCTCGCCCGGACTGACGGGCGGGTTGACCAGGTTCTTGCCACTCACCCACACTACGCCGTTGGGGAGGACGATACCGGGTATGAGCGGGTCCAGACCCAGGGCGTATTTCATCCAGTTAGGTATGCCGTCGCCCGCCGGCGTGGCATTGGGCGCGGCGTTGGGATTGGTGAATGAGCCGAAGTATTGGATTTGCCAGGAATCGGGCAGGCCGTCGTTATTCGCGTCACCCGTCAGGTTGGCGATGGAGGCCTTGAGCACGCCCACGGCGTAGGCGGTGTTATGAATGCCCATGCTGCCATCGTTCTGCACGAACATGTAGTTGTAGGCCCCTTCCAACTGGGGCGCGGTCCAGGTGGCATCCGGCGAGACGCTGGTCTTCGGCTGGCCGACCGGCGGGAGCAAGAGGCCCAGCTTGTTGAGCAGATTCTGCACCTCGGTCTGCACCCCCTGGATCACCCCGTCGCCGTCGTAATCCTGGAGTGGGAAGTCGAAGTCATCGGTGATTTGCGAGTCGTGGCAGCGCTGGCAGGCGCCCGTCAGGTCCACTCCCGCCTGAGTGACGGTGCCCGGCCAACCGACCTCGAAGGTATGATCGCCGGCATGGAGATAGGCGGGGCTGTTCGTGGCGACGCGCTGCATGTGGCACGTGATACACAGGTTGCTGACGACATCGTAATGGGCGGAACTGGGAATGGTCTGGCCATAATCGAAGGCGTTGGCGCCGGCGAGCATGTCGGCCTGCGGGCCGATGTGCGGGCCGAAGTGGTCGTGGTAGGAGGAGGCATAGCTGGCGGCATCCTCGCGGCTGTGGTGGCACTCCATGCAAAGCCGGCCATACCCGCCCTTGGTGAGCGTGGTGCCATTCGGGAGGGTGACCGGCGCCAGCGTGCGCAGCAGGTGAGGGTTGCCGGAGGGGATGGTATTGCCATGAGGCTCGTGGCAGGTCACGCAGGTGATGGCCACATAGGTCGTGTTGGTGGTGGTGGAACCGTTAATCCGCCCAATAAACCCGGCGGCTGTATGGCAGCCAACGCACCCTTCCCGGCCCGGACCGGTGGGGACGCGGGTTGTCACAGCATGCAGCGACTGGTCCCATTCGAAGACCTTGACATAATTGGGCGGGTCTGTCGTGGCACTGGCCGCAAGTCCCGGAGCCCAGGCTGACGCCAATCAGGTTGGTATCGCCAAGGGCAAATGCGTGCTGGCTGCCCGGGCCATGGCAATTCTCGCATTGGATGTTGGCGAGGTTTTGCAGGGCGGGCGGCATGGCGGCGAAGTTGCCATTGGTCAACACGGTGGGGAACGGCCAATCGTTAGTGCGGGCCACGTCGTCAAAGCCGCCGTTATTGGCCAGCGCATTGGTATCGTAGCCGACGGTATGGCACGCGATGCAGGTCTGGTTGTATTGGCTGCTGACCTGACCGTCAATGGCACGGGTGAAGAACGTCGCGTGGGCGGTTTGAGACCAGGGCACCACCATGTTTGACGCGATCACGCCGCCGCTATGGCACAGCGCGCAAGTATTGACCCCGAGGTACGTTCCGGCGTTGATCGTGGCGGTGACGGTGTTCGTCCCGCTGGAGGAAGTGGAGATCGTGGCCGTTACCGTGTATTGCCCGGCCACATCCGGCCGCAGCAGGGCGCGCCCGGCCACCTGGGCAACCAGGCGGGTCGAAGGTTCGTATATCGGAACATTGGCGCCCAGCGGGCTGGCTTGCGGCACAGCCGTCGAGTCCATCGGCTGGCTGGTTACCGCCCAGGTGACCCCGAGAATATTGGTGGCCGGGATGGCGATATTCACCTCCGCCTCGAGATAGACCGGTTGGCCGACCCCCACGGCCGACAAGCCGCCCGAGACTTCGGTATTCGCCGGAAGCTGGTAGGTCGGTGATGTCGTCATAGGTGACCGGGCGCAAGGCCAGCACCCCTTGGAGAGCTGTCTGGGCGTCGGCAGGGATAGCCGCTACTGCGGCGATAAGTGAAAATGCGGAGAGCCATTTCGACGGCGCTAGAAATGAGGTTTTCATATTCGGTAACGGAGCCGTTTACTTCCCTAACGCGCTAATTCTCTCGCATAAGGGGGGAGCCGGTCAATCGGGAGATTTGCTTAAATAATCTCATCCAAATGCTGATGCCACCAGCGAGTGGAACAGCATTGCTCACGGCGCGGCGGCAGCCGGCAAAGCCTGCGCCACCGCTCAGCGCGTCAGCCGCGAGATCATCGCGTAGGCAATGAGCAGCAGCAGCACAACGCCGAGGCCGAAGAAGAGGTAGCCGAACGATCGCGCGATCCCTTTCCAGCGCTCCCACTCGTCCCGGACACGGACCTGCTCCAGGCGGTGCGCCCCGAGCAAGCGCTCGTACCAGCGCTTGCGGTCGTGCAGCAACTCTGTCTTCGAGATGCGGCCCGAGAAGATCACCGTGTCCATCGGGAACTTCTCCAGACGGAAATGGGAATTGAAGAAGTGAATGGCGAAGATAAAGCCGGCGGCCAACAGGGCCTCGTCCGAATGAATAATCAAGGCGATGTTGATCACCCAGCCGGGCAGGAACTTCGTGAAGAAGATGGGGAACCACATAATCAGCCCGGACAGGCCGATGGCGAAGACGCCCCAAAAGACGGCGAAGTAGTCAAACTTCTCCCAGTAGGTCCAGCGGTCGAACTCCGGCTTCGGTCCCTTGCCGAAGAACCATTTCTGGTGGGCGATGAAGTCCCGCAAGTCCTGCATCGTGGGAATCATCGAGTCGGGCCCGAAGACGACTTGTCTGACGCACTTGAAGCTCAGCCGGCCAGTGGCCGGGTCGCGGAACTGGCGCCGCCGCCGCCAGGCCAGGATGCCCACGCCGCACAGGTGCAGGCTGAAGTAGAGCAGGGTCACCAGCGCGCCAAAATGGTGGAGCGCGCGCGCGACCGCCGGGCCGCCGAGCACGTGGAAGATGCCCTTGGCCCAGGGCGTATAATAGAACTTGAGCGGCATGCCGGTGATGACCAGCAGCAGGAAGCTGGTGACGACCATGATGTGCAGGAAGCGCTCGGCCGGGCTGAAGCGGGTGAACCATTCCCCTCCGCGCTGGGCGCTGATTTTGGCCTCGCGGAAGGTCTTCGAGTCGTGCAGGTAGAGATAGGCGGATCGGAACAGCCAGAAGCCCGTGTGGGCCCCGAAGAAGGTAAACACCCCCACCAGCAGGGTGGTCATCCCCACAAACGTCCAGTAGAACGCCGGGTAATGCGGGTCCAGCGGGTCGGCATGGGGATTGTATTCCGTGAAGCTGGCGTTGGCGCCGGGATGGCACTTGCGGCAGGTGGCGACGATGTTCTGTTTCGAGAGGGTCGAACGGGGATTGGAAGGGGGCTGGATGTTGTGGTAGCCGTGGCAGTTGTAGCAGGCGGCCACTTCGGGGGCGGCGTTGGGCATCCCCAGCCTGATGGCCTTGCCGTGGTAGGTGTCGTAATAGAGCTTCATGTGGGTCGGGTGGCAGACGCCGCAACGCTGGTCGCTGAACCGTTTGAAGCTGTTGACCTCCGGACTGATGATTTGGTGCGCGGTGTGGCAGTTGACGCAATCCGGCGCCCGCGGGTCGCCTTTGGCCAGCAACTGGCCGTGGATGCTTTGCAGATAGGTCTTCTCGACCCCCAGGTGGCATTTGCCGCAAGTCTTGGCAACATTGCCGCGATAGACGGGTGAGTCGGGGTCCACCGGCCGCTCGATGTTATGCACCCCGTGGCAGTCGTCGCAGGAGGGGGCGACGACCAGGCCCTGCAGCAGCGCGCGGCCATGAATGCTGTCTATGAACTCGGATGGCGCCAGCGGATGCTGGATCTCGTAGGCCTTGGTCAGGCCCGGGTTGCTGTGACACTTGGCGCAGGTGAAGGGCAGGTTGAGCTTGAAGACGGGGGACTCCGTGTCGGTGACGGGCTTGATGTAATGGGAGCCGTGGCAGTCGTAGCAAGCCGCCGCCGCCTTGCCGCCCATCTCCCGGCTGTAACCGTGGATGCTCAGGGCGTACTGGGCGGCGGCTTTCTGGTGGTTGGGTTGGGACGGGTGACAGTTGACACATGACACGGGCCGGATGGCAAGGTTGCCTTCCGGGTGGTCGGGTGGGAGGGCGTTGTGGCAACTGGTGCAGGCGTTGGATGCGTGGACCGAGGCGGCGAAGCGGGCCGGGTCCACGTAAAGCGAGATGACTTTGCCCTGGGCGTTGGTCTCGGTGAACGTTGGGTCGTTATGGCAAATGAGGCAGTCGGAGTTCGGATTGGCCTCCGCGAACACTGGGGCGCCACCGGCTACGAAAAGGAAAACCCACAGGCAGCCGTGTCGCACAGCGTCCCTCCACGAGCACCTCGCCCGAAGTGACCCGCGAAAACGTGCCCAAGCCCGCCGCGCCTTCCAATAGCCCATTATATGCTCCCCCTGCGCTACACTTGCATTGCTGCCGGGAGCTATCGGTTTACTCCCCGCATTGTTCAGTGCCGCTGACACCGGCCTTGATTCTTATGGGTGGCTGAGACCCAATCAAGCCCGGATCCGTGAATCATGTCACGATTGATAGCACTGCTCGGTCTGTTCCGCGATGTTATCCCAGCTAAAGGTCGTCTCCGCCGCCCGCCGCCCATTGGCGCCCATCCAGCGCGCCCACTCGAAGTTGGTGAATAACGTGCCGAGGCCCCAGCCGACCGATTCCGCCGTGGCGTAGGTTTTCAGGCCGGTCACGTTGTGCCAGATGAACTCGCTCGGCCCGCCGTTCTGGGTGGCGACCACCGGCTTGCCGGCGGACCAGGCTTCGAGCGCCGTGATGCCAAACGGCTCGTTGCGACTGAGCAGGCACACTGCATCACAGGCCTTGTAAAGGTCAACCAGCGAACCGTTTCCATTTTGGTAGCCCAGAAAACGCGTCGCATGGGCCACCCCCAACTGGTGCGCCCGCCGCTCCAGGTCCCCCCGCATGTGACCGTCTCCCGCAAAAACAACCTTGGCGTGCGGGTAATAGCGGAGCAATCCGGGCACCGCCTCCAGGAGCAGGTCCGGCCCCTTCTGCAGCGAAAGCCGCCCCGAAAAGAGAACCATGGGGTCAATCGGGCCAATGCCATAACGGCGCCGGATTGCCGCCGGGTCAATGAACCCATCAAACTTATGCACAGGCACTCCATTGGAGATGGCCCAGCATTTCCAGTCCGGCAAGTTGTACATCCACATCACCTCGCCTTTGAGAGCGTTGCTGACAGCGATGACCCGATCGGCGCAGTAAGTGCCGTGGCGTTCGTGATCGCGAATGCGCGCCGAGACGCCGCCATGGAAGTTGTTCCCGCACCGACCATACTCGGTCGAATGCATCGTCAGCACCCCCCGATGGTCACACCGGCTTTGCTTGATCCAGACCAGCGCATTGGACGCCAGCCAATCGTGCGCATGAATGACATCAAAGTGGCCGCTGTAATCTTCGGCACGGAAGAAGTGCCAGACAAACGAGCGGCACATCTCCTGGACCTCGTCAATGAAACTGCGGTTCAGGCTGTGTGGGCAGTAATGGTACCACACCCCGTCAACCTGCCACACGCCTCCCGAACCGTAGCCCGGGCGCGTAAACACATGCACCTCGTGGCCGCGCCGTTGCAGCGCCGCCGCCAGCTCGGTCACGTGCGCCGCGATCCCCCCACCGCATGGGAATGCAGCGTTTCCCAGGAAAACAGGGCGATGCGCATGGCTGAGGCCCCTTACCCTTCCTTCGATCTCATGTTCATAACCTCCGCAGGGCCTCCGCCCGCCAGTGGCTTTGGTTCCTTTGCCCGCGCAATTTCGTCCACCGCGCATTCATTTCCACTCAGCCGTCAGCCTTCTCGTCAGGGAAGTCAACCCCGAGTTGTTCACTACTTATTCACCACCTTTAGCCGAGCCATTCCCCCCGTTCATTCTGGTTCCCTGGGGGGGCATGGCCGCTTTCCTCCCCCTAGGCCGGCCGGTCATAATAACCATAGAGCCGGCCTTCCTAATCCGCGCTCTTCTCTACTTGCTCCCGCGTCAGCTCCACCGGGAAAGTCAGTTCGGCCCAATTGGGCTTTCCTGGAACGCTCGGGGTGACCAGGACTTTGCGGTCAGGCAGCCAGCGACCGGTGCCCACGACCACATAGTGGATAATCCAAGTGTCATCAGGGATTCAGATATGAATGGCCTTCCGATTCCCCATGCGTCCCTGGCCTTCACTCCTCGTTCCGGGCGAGGCCGCCGTTTCGGCGGTCGGCGCGTTCGCCGGGGAGCGGCTTGTCCGATGTCGGCCCGAAAACAGTTCGTGCTCGGCTCGCAGCCAATACTCCACGTCCTTGCCGCCCTGCCGGCCTTCACGCTCCCAGATTTGTTTGGCCAATTGCGCAATCTCCTCATGCCCAACGTGCCCCTGGCTTTCGTTCGTCGTCTTCATATCAACATACCATTTCCATTTACCAGTACTCCACCTCACGTTACAAAGCTATCAGAGGTCTGGCTTAAGCCATCTCATCCAAATGCTGAGGCCGCTGAGTCTCAGGTGCGCTGGGTTGTGAGTTTAGACCGGGTCCAGGTCACTGGCGCGGGCAAAGGTGAGAATTGTTAAGGGATTGTAAAAAAGGCCGACTTTGCCTCCCGGGACCAGTAGAATGGGCCGCGGAACGAAGAGATGTCATTGTCTAGTGCTAACAAGCCAACCGCCGGAGCGGGGAAGACCCGCCTGCTGGTGATTGACGACGACCGGAAGCTCTGCCGTCTGATCCGCGACTACCTGGAACCGATGGGCTACGAAGTCGAGTCGGCGCACACCGGCCCGGACGGGTTGGAGCAAGCCCTGGCCGCGCAGTATCAAGCCATCCTCCTGGACGTAATGCTGCCCGGGATGGACGGCTTTGAAGTGCTCAAGCAACTGCGGCGCACCTCGGATGTTCCCGTGCTCATGCTCACCGCCCGCGGAGAGGAATCGGACCGCATTGTCGGGCTGGAAATTGGCGCGGATGATTATCTGCCCAAGACTTTCTCCACGCGCGAGCTTTTAGCCCGGCTGCGGGCCGTGACCCGGCGGGCAACCCGGACCGTGCCGGGCGCCCAACCCGAGGGAGAACCCGAGATCGTAGTGGGCAAGTTGCGCATCAACGCCGCCACACGGGTCGCCTTGCTGGACGATCAACCGCTGACGCTCACGCCCGTCGAATTCGATCTGCTGGCGGCGCTTGCCCGCGCGCGAGGGCGCATCAAATCCCGCGAGCAACTCCTGGAGGAAATCCGCGACCGGAACTATGACGTGTTCGACCGTTCGATTGACGTGCATATTTCCACGCTGCGCCGGAAGCTGGGTGATGACCCCAAAGAGCCGCGTTTCATCCGCACGGCGCGGAGCGTGGGTTACATGCTCATCAATCCCGACGCGTAGCCGGGCTGGAAGTGAAGATCTGAGGACGAATGAAACTCCGATTCCCGCTGCTGCTCAAGATTCTCGTCTGGTTCTTCCTGAATCTGGTTGTGTTAGGAGTCGCCTTGTACGTCGTTCTCAAGGTCCAATTCCGGTTTGGCTTGGATTCGTTGCTGGCGGGGCGGGTAGGCGAGCGCGTGCAGGCGGTCAGCGATGTGATGGCAGACGAATTGAAGGCCAAACCCCGCAGCGCCTGGGATGAGGTCCTCCAGCGCTTCGGCAAGGCCTACAAGGTAGAGTTCCTCCTGTTCCGCCGGGACGGCACGCAGGTGGCTGGCCAGAGCGTCACTTTGCCGGCGGCGGTGGCGGCTAAAACCATCGAACTGCGCGGGATGGGCCAGGGGTTGGGCCGAGGCCCGCCGCCGGGCCGAGGCCCGCGCTGGGGGCGCGAGGCGACAGAGGCAGAGCCGCAGGCGCGGTTCATTGTGCATACCCAAAGTCCGGCGCGTTACTGGGTCGGCATCAGCCTGCCGCTGGCCGAGCCCGGGGCCGGTCGCCCCTGGCCGCTGACCTTGCTGCTGGTGTCGGATTCGCTCAGCGCCGGTGGCTTGTTCCTCGATCCGACACCCTGGGTGATCGTCGGATTCGGCGCCGTGATCTTCTCGGTGCTCTTCTGGATTCCCCTCGTGCGCGGCGTGACACGCTCGCTGGCACAGATGACCCGCGCCACCGAGCAGATTTCTCGGGGCCGGTTCGACGCCAGGGTGGATGAGCAGCGGGCTGACGAGCTGGGACGGCTCGGCCAGGCGATCAACAGCATGGCGGCGCGCCTCGCAGGTTTCGTCACCGGCCAAAAGCGCTTCCTGGGCGATATTGCCCACGAACTCTGCTCGCCCATCGCCCGCATCCAGGTGGCCCTCGGCATTTTGGAACAGCGCGCTGCCGGGAAGCAGGAATCCTATGTGAACGACCTGCGCGAGGAGGTCGAACAGATGTCGCGCCTGGTCAATGAGCTGCTCTCCTTTTCGAAGGCCGGCCTCACAGCGCAGAAGATCAAGCTTGAGCCGGTGAACCTCGCCACGACCGCCCGCCGTGTCCTCGAAATGGAGGCCCCGCGGCAGGGCCAGGTACAGCTTCAAATCCCCGATGACTTGACAGCCCTGGCCCAGCCGGAACTGCTCTTTCGGGCCTTGGCGAACCTGGTCCGCAACGCCCTCCGCTACGCCGGCCAGGCAGGCGCCATCACGGTCTCAGCCTTGCACAAGGACGGGGCGGTGCTGGTCACAGTTGCCGATCAGGGTCCGGGGATACCGGAAGCCTCGTTGCAGCAGGTTTTCGATCCTTTCTACCGAGCCGAGCCCTCGCGCAGCCGGGACACGGGAGGTGTCGGCCTCGGCCTGGCGATAGTCAAAACATGCGTCGAGGCCTGCCAGGGAACCGTCAGCGCCAGGAACCGGGCCCCCCACGGCCTGGAGGTTCAGATCATCCTGCAATCAGCGCCTTGAGGCGGACGGAACTGGTCACGGTCACGGGCAACACCTTGTTTATCGGCGAGGCCTTGGAAGACTTGAGTCAAGCCTTGGGAGTGCTCCTGGCGCAACCGGGCGGCTTCTCGTTCGTCTCACGCGCGAGCCGCTCCCTGGCCTGCTGTACAATGCCCAGCAGGCTCAACACCTTGGGCGTGGGGGGAGAAGCTGTGGCACGCTCAACCTCGGCCATGACCTCTGGCGGCAGATGCGTCTGCAGGAAGGCGCGCACGTCAAACCGCTCCCACCAGCAATCCAGGACCAGACGGCAAGGTTTACCGCCCGTCTCCTGCCGGCAGTAGCCGAAAGTCACTTCCTGCCCGAGCCGCGGGCATCGTGCCTGCACATCCTGGTCATGGTCGGTCAACATTGATCACAGGCTACCGCAGCTTTTCCCCTCCGACAACTAAAGACCTGATAGCCAAGGGAAAGACATAAGCCGGTCCGCAAGATGTGGCTGCTGTGATCCAGAGCGAATCGCGGCATGGGCCAAAGCCTGAATATCAGGCGCCGAGCTCTCCGTCTGCAATCGCATGCAATCACCGATGCTTTCCCGCCGCCGGATGCTGTCACGCCTGGGATTGACCGCCGCCGCCGGAACCCTCGCAGGCGCTCTGCCAGCCTCCGCCGCGGAACCGACAACCACCACGGCCCGGACCCGCGCCGATGGCCCTGAATGTCCAGGATTTCGGCGCGCGTCGGCCGACGGCAACAAGGACAACACGGAGGCTTTCACCGCCGCCATGAAGGCCGCCGCCGAAACCGGCAACGGCGCCGTGTTCGTGCCCCGCGGACGCTATTTGATCAAGGGCAACCTGGATGTGCCGGCGGGCGTCATGCTCGAAGGCGTATTCCGCGCGCCGTCGGGGCGGACGGACCAAAGCGGCAGCGTGCTGCTCGCCGTGGCCGGCGCCGGCGATGCCAAGGGCCAGCCCTTCATCACGCTGCACACCAGTTCCACCTTGCGCGGCCTGACTATCTTCTATCCCGAACAGAAGATGAAGAACCCGCCCGTGCCCTACCCGTGGACGATTCGCGGGCAACGGGGACAATATCTCTCTGGTGGACCTGCTGCTGGTGAATCCTTACCAGGCGGTGGACTTCGGCACGCTGCCCGGCCGGGCGGCACTTCATCCAGGGCCTCTACGGCCAGCCGCTTTATCGCGGGCTGTTCGTTGACCAATGCTACGATGTGGGCCGGATCGAGAACGTCCATTTCTGGTCGTTCTGGGGCGGCTGGGATGGGGAGCTCTACGAGTTCATGCGGGCGGAGGGCATTGCCTTCATTCTGGGCAAGACGGATTGGGAATTCCTGACCGGCTGCTTCTGCATCGGCTACCACATCGGCTACCAGTTCGTCCAGAAACAAGCGGGGCCGGGGAATTGCCTGCTGACGCAATGCGGCTCGGACATCGGGCCGACGGCGGTGCGGGTGGAGAGCGTGCAGTCGCACGCGGGCGTCTCGTTCGTCAACTGCCAGTTCATGGCGGGCATCGAGGTCGCCACGACCAACACCGGCCCGGTGAAGTTCACCGCGTGCGGGTTCTGGGGCGTGCCTACCACCGACCACCATGCCTTGCTCGAAGGCACCGGCCACACCACTTTCAGCAGTTGCCACTTCATCGGCTGGGGGCAGCGCGACAAATCGGCCCCCGCCATCCTGCCCGCAGCGGCGGGCTGACGGTGACCGGGTGCGACTTCATGGACCTGGGCAAGGCGCAGATCACCCTCGAACCAGGCGTCGAGGCGGCGCTGATCTTCGGCAATCGCCTGCGCGAGAAGCAACTCATCACCAATCGCGCCGGCAGTTGCGCCCAGATCGCGATGAACGTAGTGTCCCGGAAGTAAGAGCTGGTATGAGAATTCTTTTCATCGGTGGCACGGGTAACATCTCGACGGACTGTGCTGCGCTACTCCACGAGCGCGGGCACGAAATCCTGGTCCTCACCCGGGGCCAGAGCACCGTGCCGGCCGGACTACCGCTCCATCCAAGCCGACCGCAAAGACCCGGCGGCCATGCGGGCCGCGCTTAAGGGCGTGCCAAGCCGATGTGGTGATCAACTTCCTGGGCTACGAATTGCCCGAGGTGCAGGCGGACTACGAGTTGTTCCAGGGCGCGGTCTCCCAATACGTGTTCATCAGCTCGACAGTCGTGTATGCGAAGCCCCCGCCCAGGTTGCCGCTGACCGAGGAAGGCCCGTTCGGCAATCCCTTCTGGGACTACGCGCAGAAGAAGCTGGCCTGCGAACAGTGGCTCTTGCAGCGCCGCAAGGAAACTGGCTTCCCGGTGACGATCGTCCGCCCGTCGCATACTTACTCAAAGCGGTGGGTCCCCAACGCCGTCTCCAGCGCGAGCTATACCTTCGCCGCGCGGCTGGAACAGGGCAAACCGGTCTTCGTGCATGACGATGGTGAAACCCGCTGGACACTGACCACCTCTGCCGATTTCGCCTGTAGGCCTGGCCGGCTTGGTCGGCAACCCCGCGGCCATCGGCGAGTCCGTTCATATCACCAGTGACGAGGCCCTCACCTGGAACCAGATTTACGCCGAGATAGCCGCCGCCGTCGGCGCGCAATCCCCACAGATCGTGAAGGTCCCAACCGATGTCATCTGTCAGGTGGCTCCGCAGATGACCGGCACGCTCAAGGGCGACAAGGCCCACCCGGCTGTCTTTGACAATTCAAAGATCAAACGCCTCGTCCCCGAGTTCCGCTGCCGCACTCCTTTCCGTCAGGGCGTTCGCGAATCCGTGCACTGGCTGCGCGCCCATCCCGACCAGCAGAACCTCAAGCCGGAAGTGGATGCGCTCATTGAGAAGGTCCTGCTACAGGAAGCATGATGCGTGATAGGTGATGCGTGATGCGTGATCCGTGATGCGTGAGGGTTCACGTTTCACGCATCACGCATCACGGATCACGTTTCTGCATTCTGCATTCTGCCTTCCCCAGTGACGGCGGCCCGGAGCTTGAGCGCCGCATCAGCCGGGCTCCAGACGACCTCGGCGAGGTTGGCGGGCTGCCCGGGCTGACACGACCAGGGACGCACGTGGCGGCGCATGAGCGTCTCCGGTTGCAGTGTCGCCAATCGCACGGCCTCCACGAAGGTCAGTCCGGCATCGCGGATGGCATGAGCGACCAGCAGCGGCATGGTCGCAACCGAGCCGGCCAGATAAGGAGAGCCAACCAGCACCACCTTGCCGTCCTCGGTCAGCTCCACTTCCGCGCCACGGCGCATGTACCGCCCGGGCGGCATGCCGGCTAACTCAATGGCATCCGTGACCAGCAGGCTGCGCGCCGGTCCTTTGGCCCGCAGCATGCAGCGCAGCGTGGCTGGGGGAAGGTGATGGCCGTCGGCAATAAAACTGGCCCATAGCCGGTCCTCGCCGAGTTGGCGCCAGATATAGTTGGCCAGGCGAGGCAGCATTGCGTCCGAGCCGTTGCCCAGATGGGTGCTGAGTCGCGCCCCGGCGGAAACTGCCTGTTCCAGTGTCTCGTCATCAGCGCGATGGTGGCCCAACGCGACCACAACGCCCTGACTCGCGGCGTGCCGGATCAGCTCTATGGCGCCCGGCAGCTCGGGCGCGAGCGTCAGCATCAGGAGCCGGCCGCGGGCTGCCGCCTGTAGCCGCTCATATTCGGCGATGCTCGGCTCACGCACATATTGCCGGCGATGCGCCCCGCGTGGCCCGTCCTCGGGATTGAGGAACGGCCCTTCCAGATGAATACCCGGGCACATGGCCCGGACCAGCGGAACGCGCTCCATCGCCTCGGCCAGCACCGACAACTGGCGGCAGAGGGTCTCGGTATCCGCGGTGACCACGGTTGGAAGCAAACGGGTCGTGCCGGTCTGCAGCAGGGCGCGCGCGATGTGCTCGACGCCTTCGTGCGTGAGATCGGGAGAGGAGAAGTTTCGTCCCGCGAAGCCGTTCACCTGGAGGTCAAAGAAGCCGGGCACGACCCAGCGCTCGGCCCCGGTCGGTTCCTCCAGCGAATCCAACGGCGCCACCGAGGCGATGCGGCCTTCCTGGACATTGATGCGGACCGGGTCCCGTCCGGGAAAAGCCGCCCTTCGAGGACAAGCGATTCGCCAACCGCCGTCTTCATTCGGAGTGAGATGTTGAGGTTAGTCGAACCATGCGCGAGGCCGGTCGAATCCCCCTCACCCTACCTTCTCCCAAAGGGAGAGGGTAAACATCCCGGCGCGTGAGAAAAGGCCTGCCGCTCGATGAGGCACCGCGCCTAGCCGAGCGCTGTGCCCTCTCCCTTTGGGAGAGGGTAGGGTGAGGGGGATTGATAGATTACACTGCATGGCTACGCCTTGGATGCTCCCTGCTTCCGCCGGGCCAGCTCCGACCGATGCTCATACACTTTGGCGAAGGCATCAGCGAGCATCTGCATGTCGGCCTCGCTGCCGAGCAGCAGGGCATGGGGCATGAAGATCGCCCGCTCGCGGCAGGCTTGCTCCGTGGCGGGACAGCGCTCGGCGTACTGGAGCCAGTCGGGGAATTGCTTCACGCCGAAGGCAAACGCCCGATTCCCCAGGTTCTGCTGCATATTCAGAAAGGCGGGATTGCGGTAATTGGCCCAGCCGTAGCCCAGCGTGGCCGGCACACCCTCGGCCCGCAGCGCTTCGAGGACGGCGTCGCGGTGCAGGCCGTCCCAGCCCTCTCCGGTGAAGGTCAGGATGAAGACGGAGAGACACCGCTGGGCGGCATCAGGACGGAGCTTGCGCGCGGCCAAGCCGGGAATGCCGGCGATTCTCTTCAGGAAAAGGTCGTAGTTGCGCTGCCGGGTCTGGCATTGGGCGGCGAGCCGGCTGAGTTGCGCGCGAAGGATGGCGCCCTGGAAATCGCCCATTCGGATGTTGTGGCCGATGCGGGCGTGTTCGTACCAGAGGCCGGTCTTCGAGCGCCCGCAGTTGCGATACGACCAGAGGCGTTCGGCGATCACGTCGTCCTGCGCCACGCAAGCCCCGCCTTCGCCGGCCGTAACGACCTTTGAAGCCTGGAAACTGAACGTCCCGACATCGCCCAGGCCACCGGCGCCCTTGTGGCCTTGCAGCAGCGAGCCGCAAGCCTGGGCCGCGTCCTCGATCACCTTGAGGTTGTGCCTCCGGGCAATCGCCTGGATGGCGTCCATGTCGCAGATCTCCCCGCCGAGATGGACTACCTCAATGGCTCGGGTCTTGGGTGTGATCGCTTCCTCGATGCGCGCGGGGTCGAGGTTGTAGGTTTCGGGATCAATGTCCACATACACCGGCAGGGCGCAGCGGCTTAAGATCGCGGAGGAGGTGGCGATGAAAGTATAACCCGTTGTGATGACTTCGTCACCTGGGCCAACTTCGCAGGCCTGCAGGGCAATCTCCAGCGCGTTGGTGCCACTGGTGACGGCGTAGCAGTGCTTCACGAAATGGGCGGCGGCGAATTCCCGCTCAAACTGCTCGACCTCGGAGACGTCCGAGCTGGTCGTATCGTCCGGTCTCGGCCCGCCGCCGTAAGCGTACAGCCACCATTTGCCGCTATCGAGGACGCGCTTGAGGCCGGCGGCCTCCGCCTCGTCATGCACGGGCCAGCACGGCCACGGGTGCGTTACAGCTTTGCTGCCACCGAATAGTGCGAGTTGGTTCATACTTTTGCCTCTGTTTCGAGTTCGGGCCGGCTCACCTTGCGCACGACCGCGCGACTCCGCCGCTCCAGGAGGACCCCGATCAGCAGCATCCCGGCGGCCAGACCTCCGTTTAGGGCGCGCTGCAGGCCCTCAGCCACCCACGGCGTGATGACGAGCATCATGACGCCGATCAACATGATACAGATTCCCACAATACGAAACGGCGACATGCCCGATTCGCGGGCCGTCGGTGCCGGCGGGATATCCCCCGGCAGTGAACCGATGGGCATCGTCAGGCGATCATGGAAAGCCGCGATGCGCTCGCGGTCGGCCTTCCCGAGACGCTGCATCAGGCTGACCGCCACCGCGGGCCCCAAGGTGGCCAGCACCGTGCAGATCAGGATGAGGTTTTCCTTCTTCCACTCCAGGTCCAGGAACGTGAAGTCGCTTGGCAAAGATCCGAGGAGAATGAAGCCCGTCCCAAGCCCGATGGCGAAGCCGGTCAACACCCCGCGATTGGTCGCGCGTCGCCAGGTCAGGCCCAGGATCATCGGGATAGCGACGGGAGCCGCGGCGGTGCTAAAGAGCGTCACCATGTTCCGGAACAAGCTGTCCTTTCCGCCGCCAGCCAGGAACAGCGCCAGCGCAATCGAAACGGCGCCTACCACCAACGTCATCCCCCGGCCCGCGTGCACGAGCTCCCGCTGCGAAGCCCTCGGCCGGATCAGCCGCCGGTACACATCCGTCGTGAGCACATTGGCGCAGACATTGAAGTCCCCGCTCAAGCTGGACATCGTGGCCGCAAACATCGCGGCGATCATCAGCCCGAGCATGCCGGGCGCCAGGAGTTGCGCGCACAGCACGGGATAGATGTCGGTGTTCCTGGCCAGACCGCTCACAAACTGCCGGGCGGCCATCGCCGGCAGGAACATCAGCGGCGGGCCGATCAGGTAGAGCACCACCACCAGCCAGCCGACCTTCTGCGCGTCGCGCTCGGTGGGCACGCAGTAATACCGCTGCACCAGTTGCCAGTGCAGCGCGCTGAAACAGAGTGACGCCATCAGCACGCCGGAACAGATGTACAACCAGTTATACTCGGGCGAGGCCAGATGGAAGAAACCCGGGGGCGAATGCTGCAGGATCGCCGTCATCCCTCCCGCCCGGATGACAGCCAGCGGCAGCACGATCACGATCGCGCAGCTCAGCACGATGAACTGCACGAAGTCCGTCACCGCCACCGCCCACAATCCGCCCATCAACGTGTACGCCAGCATGATGCCGCCGGACACGACCATGCTGGTGCGCATGCTCAACCCGAGCCCCACCGACAGGAACGTGCCGGTCGCGATCAGCTTGAGCGAATCGTCGAACACCCGCACGGGAACGCCGTGCCAGGCAAACAACTGCCGCACGGTCGCGCTGTAGCGGGTTTCGAGGTACTCGACCGGGCTGTCAATGCGGGCGCGCCGCCACCGCTTCGCGAAGAAGATGACGCTCACCATGGTCGCGACCATGCTGATCCAAAGCAGCGTGACTCCCACCAAACCGTAGCTGTACGCGAGCGCCGAATAGGCGATGAACGCGTAGGCGCTGAAGCTGGTCATGTAAAACGAAACACCGCTCAGCCACCAGGGAATCCGGTTTCCACCGCTGAAGTAATCCTTCATCCCGCGCATGAACCGGTAAAAGTAGGCGCCGATCCCGACCATGAGGACGAAGTAGCCGACCAGGATGAAGTAATCCGGGCCTTGGAGGACGCCTGCAGCCAACATCGTCATCGCTTATCTTGTCTCGCCAAGCATGGCCTCACACTCGCAAAACGAAGCCCCCAGGTCAACGCGGCTGTCCTGCCGGTTACGGATTTTTGCCGGTTGCCCCACTCCCGGTTAGCACCTCCGGCCCAGGTTGGCTCCCTGCAAACCCCTGGGAGCGCCGGCATCCTTGCCGGCGTTTGGCCACCAGGCAAGCATGCCGGCAAGGATGCCGGCGCTCCCAGGCGACGAGTCCATGGCCCCGATGCGCGCCAGCCTGGCCGTGGCGGCTCCCCAAACGGCCTATTCCCGGCCCCTCACCCGCCGCTCATCTCCTGTCCCCTTCCCGCCAACCTCCCCGTCACCTCCCGGGAACCTCGCCGTAGGACCTCTAACTTCAAGTTAGAGGTCCTACGGCGAGGTTCCCGGGAGGGGACGGGGAGGCTGCGGAGGGCTGGGGTAGGGAGAGGGCTGTTTATTCCGCCCGCCGCTTGCGCAGTTCGGCCAGGCCGGCTTCGAGTTCAGGGCGGGGCAAATTGCCGGCTGCCAGGCGTGCATCGCTCTGGCCCTGGAGACGCTGGTAAAAGGAAACCCCGAAGTCCGCGATGGCGGGGTTGTCCGGCTCCGCCTCCAGCATCGCGAAGAGCGCATCCTCGGCTTTGGCGAATTGCCCCGACCTTTCGTAGTGCTGCATCAGGCGCGCCTGCGTTTCGAGTGGCAAGCCGCTGCCCTGCAGGGCTGAGGCGAACATTTCAACCCGCGGAACAAAGTCCGGCAGGACGGCATCCTCCTCCTGCGCCAGCGTGTGCAGCAGCAGGTGCAACCCCTTCAAGTAGCAGGCGCGGCTTTCCTCCTCATGATCTTGCGTCGCCGCCAGGTCGCCCGCCTCCTTGAGCAAAGCGCTCAGGATGAGCGTCTTGTCGCGCACCGCCTGAGTGGGTTCCCCGCGGATAAGCTGGGCCAGAAGCTCGGTTTCTGTGAGTTGAGCCACCGCCAGGGCGCCCGCGCCGACCAACCGCTGGAATTCCTCATCCACGACGCCGGCCGCCTCCTGCCAGCGTTGGTCTTTCTTCAGCGCGTTGATCCTGGCCATCGCTTGGATAAACTCCTCAATCATCCGCAGGATGTAATCTCGCCGGATCATGCTCTCAGACTATGGAGTTCAAGGCGAAAAGCACCTTTTTATTGAGGGACATACACTTGCGTCCGGCTGTTGCCGCGCCGCTTGACCAGCAGGCTCTCCGGCACGAGGGCCGTGTCGCCGTATCGGAAATCGGCGGAGCCGAAGTTTGCCACAATCTCGATGGTGTCCCCGAAGGTGGTGCGCTGAACCGTCCCGTCGGCGGTCAGCCACTGGAAGCTGGTCATCGGCAGGAGGGCGGTTTCCCGGTGCAGTGGGGAGAAGAATGCGTAATGCCGTTTGATTTGTGCCTCGCGCTTCGCAAACTCCTGCAAGTTGAGGTGGTACAGCGGGGGAACCTGGTAGAGCAGCTCCAGCAATTCGACCGTCTTCGCCTCGTCCCGAGCCTTCAGGCTGGCAAAAGACCAGTGATGCGTGGCGATTACTGAATCATGAAATGCTGTTTGAAAGAGAGGCAGCCGGAATCTGGGCTCGAAGTAGATGTAGCGGTATTCCTCTTTGAGCGGCACGGGCTTGAAGAAGACTTGGGGGGCCTCCGGCGGGTAATAGGCCCCGAGGTAGTATGGCGATTTCTTGTTGGTCAGGTCCGGGTCGCCCCACCCGATCACCGGCGTCATAACCCCATGCGCGAAGTGGACCGTGGATGCGACCCCAGCCGAGCAGCCCTCGGTGCCGATCACCGCGCCAAACGTGTCGCGAATCCACGCCATCCGCGAGATGCGGGCCTCCATGTCGGATTGCTGCGTGGCGGGATGCTGTGGCGAGTAATCGTCGAAGTATTCACCGAACCCGTCGCAGTCTATGAACCAGGAGTTGGCATGGAAGGCGGCCATCAGGCGCGTGACGCGTTTCTCCACGTAAGGCCGCGCGGCGTCGGGGCTGAGCAGGAAGCCTTTCTTCTTGAAGCCGCGCCGCTTGGTTCCGTCGGCCTTAATGATGGCGCCGGTTTCATACAGCGCCTGGTCGAACTGCGCTGTCTCCCACGTGTCGGGCTCGCCGGGCCGATGGATGCTGTGATAGGAATCGTAAGGACCGATGAGGAAGCCGGCCTTCTTTGCCGCCGCAACCGTCTCCGGGCGGTCCAGAAAGGCATCCCAGCCGTCGGCGCCCAGCCAGAGACGGTCGAAGCCCGCCGCGACGAGCTGCTGGATCATTTTGGGCGAAGTGCCGTTGCCCCAGGTCTCAGGCCTGGCCAGCAGGCCCGGGAACGCGGCGGCGAGCAAATGCGTGTTCAGCCGGCAGAGGTCCGCCTGGCTCAACTGGACGCGGTCGGACTTCAGCAAGGCAGCCGTTGCCGCGTCGAGTTCCACGCCACGCCAAGCCGCTTCGTCATAGAAGTCGCGCTGCTTCAGCAAGCGGTTGAGGTCTTCGGCGACCTGGGATTTCATATATCTGTCGGGCCATTGGGCCTGGATGAGGTTCGTGACGAAACCCCTCGCCTCGGGGCTGAGCAATGACCAAATCCATTTGGCCGGCGACGCGGCGGGTGCCTCCGCCTGAGATTTGAGTTCGCGGGCGAACGTCTTCCAGTCAGTTACATCGGCCTGGTTAAGCAACTCGTTACCCCAGAGATAGATGTGTGCCGCGCCCAGGAGCTTTGCGGCCTCGGGCGTTTCGCGGATCTTCTCCTTGAAGCTGACGAACTGGCCACGCTGGATAAGCCATTGCCGATAGAGCCGGGCCGGCTCGACCAGTGAGTTGGTTCCAACCTCGAACACCACCCCATATTCCTTCACGCGGTGATTGCGCGTGAACTGGTGGGTCAGGCGCGCCTCCATGCCCCTGCCCGGGGGGAGGCAGAACTCCAGTTGGTTATTGAACGGGTTGGTCAGGATGCAAGTCAGCGTGAAGCCGCCGCAATCCAGTCCCAGAAAAGGCATCGTCAAATCGGCGGTGGTATTGAGCTCACCGCGATTGGTGAGGAATGACGCCCACCTGGCGTCGCCGCAGGGGGCATAGACCCCTTCAAACAACGGAAGAATCCAACCCTTAACCGGCGCGCGTTTCGGGAACAATCGGGAAGGTGAATTCGCCCGGCTCCGCGGCCAGGACATGAGCCGACAAACGGTTTCCCTCCAATTCAAGGGTCACGGAAACCTTCCGGTCGGGCAACGACCACGTTGCCTTGTTGGGTTGCCGTTCCAGGTCAGCGACTTTCCCGAGGTTGGTTTGGGCAACGGACACCAGAATCGGCAGATGGTCACCGCTCCGCAGACTCACCTCCAGCGTGGCCGGGTCAAAGTTGGCTGCGCACGCGCCGTCCTGGATCACTGTTTCCGCGCCCGGACTCCGCCCAACTGCCAGCAGTAACCAAAAGCTCAAGCCGATGGCGCCGGCGGCAAGCCCCCGCCGAAGCCGGCGACGCCAAACCGACCCGCAGGCAGCCGTGGGAAGGCGCACCAACCCGAATTCTTCCCGCCCCCGAACGCCGCGTGGGGGCACTCTGGGCAGTTGCTTCGGAATGTGCGATAGGCGCACTAAAGACGTCCTGCTCACGCATGGACGAGCATACCCGAGAGGAAATCGTCAGACAGAAGAATATTTGCGAAGCGCGCTAATCAGCGCCCTCGGCCCCCGCCATGCCCGCCGCCGAAGCCGCCGCCCCGGCCACCGAAGGAAACCGCGTGCCCGCTAAACCCCCTGCCTCCGCCAAAGCCGCCAGAGGCCCTCGCGAAGGTGGCCGGCCTGCCCGCGCCGCCGAAAGAGCGGAAGCCCGCACTGCGGCCAATACTGGGGCCGGGTCGCGCACCGACGCTGTAATGGCCCCGGCCTCCAGAGTAGGCGTGGCCGCCATAGTAGCCGCGCCCACCGTAGTAGCCGTGGCCGCCGTAGTTGCCCCGCCCCCCATAGTAGTAGCCGCGGCCCCGGCTGCCGTACCAATGATAGGGATAACCTCGGCCGTAAGCGCAATACCCGTAGCCACAGTACCTCCCATACGGGTAGCAGCCGGAGTAGAACGATGGCCAGTACCAAGGCCAGTAATAACCGCAGTTGTAACCCCCGTAACAATAGCCTGGATAGCCGTACGAATATGAGGGATACGCATACGAAGCAGCGGGGTAAGCGTACGTGTAATCCGGATACGCCGCCAGGGCGCTATAATCATACGCCGGGGCGTAGGAATTAACCGCGACCGGGGCCGCCTGAACGACACTGGGAGCGCCACCCGCCGGGACGGCCGCCATGGCCTGCGCCCGCAGTTCTCCGCCGCGTTGCAGCATGGCCGTGAGGATTTCCGGGCCGACGCCATGATTCTTCAGCGCGATGATCTCCGTGGCGCTGGGATTGTATGCTGTTGGGGAATTCCTGATGTAGGTCTCGATGACCCCCGTATCAACCTTCGCGTCCACCAGCTTCACAATGTCGGCGACACCGGCGGAATACTTGGGCGGGGCGGCGTTCTGCCCGACGGTCCTCTGCTGGCTGGCCGCAGCGGCGTTGGGCGCAACGGCATTGATCGCTCTTGATGCCACGGGGGCACACAGAACCACCGCCCCCGCGACCAAGCACGCCCTGATTAGAGGGTTCTTCGTAATCCGCCTTCGTTTAGCCACTTTCATAGCCACCGCGCGCCTTAGCGGCTTATAGAACTATTGCCCCCTGAGCGCGGTTGTCAAGGGGCGCCCTTGGCCGCCGGCCTTACTGCTTCGGGCGCGTCGTCTTGTCCTGAAGCCACGCAACGTCCACGTTGTTGGGCGATGCGGTCGGGGTGGAGCCATCAAAGATCGTTCCGTCCTCCTTGACCGGGCGGCAGGTACGGCCGTCCCGCCAGTGGTGGATCTCGGAATGGCCATCGGCGAAAGAAAACCCACCCGCATTGCCGTGATAGGACGCGGGTATATCGAGGAATCTATAGATGGCCGGATTGTTCGGTGAGTAGCCAGTCATATCAATAAGGCAATTGCCCCAGTTGATGGCATCCTCGCGCTCATCGAGAAACACGAAGATTCTGTCCGCTCCGGGTCGGCTGAGTTCGGAATACTTCAGGTATAGGGTATAGGCCTTCATGTTGCCCGTGGAACTCGAGGGGTTGGCCGCCGAAGCCGCCCAGATAAGCGTTCATGGCCATGGTGCGAATCCGCGGCTTCTTAACTCCGCCGACGATAACGCCCGACCGGTCCGCCGGGCACCGCCAGATGCTCAGGTTCTTGCCGCAGTAAGGCCACATCGGACTCTGGTAAATATCCTTGTTCGGATCCCAGTTGGAGGCATTCCCGGCATTGAAATCCATCTTCCCGGTGCACCAGGTGTACGGCCAGGTGGCATCCCAGGAGCCAAGCGTTGAGGAACTGGCGTAGAGCAACATGTCGCGATTGTCCTCGGTGTACATGCGCCAAGCCATGGCAAGCTGCCGATGGTTGTTCATGCACTGAACGCCCTGGGCCTTGAGCTTGGCCCGCGTCAGGGCCGGCAGCAGCAGCGCCGCCAGGATCGCAATGATCGCAATGACCACCAACAGTTCGATGAGGGTGAACCCCTTTCGCGGCCACGAGCAATGCGCGGCGGATAAGCAGTACCGAGTTTGTCTTCATGAGAACGTGATTGTCTGCCTACGGTCTGATGGATTTTGCGTCGCCGGTCAGCCACGCGCAAGCCAAATCGCGGTCGAATTTTCCCTGGGCTCGTTATGCCTCAGGGGTGGATTCAATCTTGATGACAAACAGACGCCTAAGGGTTAAACCTCTGCCAGCACAATGGTAACATGGCCGCTACAGCAAGCATGAGTCGAAAACCAAACCGGATCGCTGGAATCATGGCCGTCGTTACTGTGGGCTGTGCGTTGGTGACGGCAGGCTGTCTCGACCGCCAAGCCGGAATGTCTCGCGGCGCCACCAGCCGTCAAAGCCCGCCCGTCACCTCGGGCACAACGACGCGCGTGCGCCTGAGCCTTGAACCGCCGCCGATCGCCGAGCCGTATCCTGTGGTGCATGGCGGGGAGTTCGCGGGCGCCGCCGTGCCTGAATCGCCCGATCCTCTGGAAGCGTATCGCTGGCGCCAGCCGGTCGCCGCCGACGGTTTGCAGATCTATGTGCTGCGGCCAGTGTCGGTGGCGGCTGCACCGAGCCGCTCCTTCGAGAACGTGCGGGCGGCGACTTCGGGCAAGGGCGCCATCCTGGTGAAAGGAACCGGCGATCTGCGGTTCGACTTCGGCGTCGAGAGCGCGGCGTGGCTGGAGTTCGACAGCCCGGACCTGTCGGGCGCAGTCGAGATGAGCATCAGCGAGTACAACGAGCCGGCCATTGTCAACGCCGGCGCGCAGAGCCCCTCCAAGACCAAGGCCCCTGTCCAGCATGGCCATACCTGGCGGCTGGAGTTGAACAAGGAACTGTATGAGGGCGTCCGCTTCGGCTGGATTCATGTGCGCGGGTTCGAGCGCCCGTGGCACATCACGGACGTGCGCGCGGTATGCCAGATCAAGCCGGCCAACTACGAGGGCCGCTTCGCGTGCAGTGATCCAATGCTGACTCGCATCTGGTACACCGGCGCTTACGGGGTGAAGGTGAACCTGCAGAAGGATTACTTCGGCGCAATTCTCATGGAGCGCAGCGACCGGTTCTCGTGGACGGGCGACGCGCACACTTCGCAGGGGGCCGCGCTGGTCGCCCTCGGCAACCGCGATTTCGTAAAGCTCAACCTCGACCGCACCGCCAAGGACAGCAACGGTATCGAGAGCTACTCCCTTTACTGGGTGCTGAGCCTGGTGGACTACTTTCAGTACAGCGGCGACACCGCCGCGCTCGCTCAATACCTGGCGAACGCCCAGGCCAAACTCGACCACGCCAATAGCATCTTTGCCAATCCGCACATCACTTTCTACGGCCACGATGAGCGGCTCGGCGCCTGTTTCGAGGAACCGGACCGGCCCGAGACCAAGAACGCCTACCGGCTGCTATTCATCCGCGCCTGCCGCGAGTTTGCGTGGGCGCTGCGCCAATCGGGCCGGGCTGAGCTGGCGGCGCACTACGAGCAAATCGCTGCGGACCGGGCGGCTGAGATGCGTCGCGCGCCGGGCTGGCCGGACGAGTTGGGATTGCACGCCGCCGCCGAGGCCGTGGATGCCGGGGTCGCCACACCTGCCGACCAGGCGCGCCTCTTCCAGCTCGATTTCTCCGACCGGCTGAATCGCCTCTCCTACTCGCCCTTCAACCAATACTTCGTCATCCGCGGCATGGCTCGGATGAATCGCATGGACGAGGCGCTGACCACCGTCCGTGACGAGTGGGGCGGCCAGATCAAATACGGCGGCACGACCTTCTTCGAGGTGTATCGCCCATCATGGAACCAGGGGCTGGGAAAGAACGACCCCGTGCCCAATTGCCAGGTCGGCTACACCAGCTTGGCCCATCCGTGGGGCGGCGGCGTGACGAAATGGCTCTCGGAGGAAATACTGGGCATCAAACCCACCGCGCCGGGATTTGCTTCTGTTGAGATTTCTCCGCGCCCGGGTCACACGCTGACGTGGGTGGAGGGGGCGGTGCCGACACCGCGCGGACCGATCAGCGCCCACTTCGATCTGCGGCGAGGCGGGGCGGACGTGCATATCCCGGCGGGCACTGTCGCCCGCGTTGGCATCCCGAAGATCGGGCGCCAGGTGCGATCCATCAGCCTTGCTGGCCGGTTGGTCTGGGACGGGCAGTATCATCCGGCGCCTGGCCTCAGCGGCGCGTCGGAAGATGCTGACTTTGTCTGGCTGGATGGGCTGGGGCAGGGTGATTATTCTTTCTCTGTGCGCTACAAAGGCCGCGTGGCGTCATACCGTCCGGGGCCCTTCGTCTATCCAGCTCGTTTTGTGAAAGAAGATAGGCGCACTGGCGGCAACTGGGGTGGCGTCTATGGCCGCGATGGTTACGTGTTGTTCAGTTACGACGGGCCGGGCAAGGACCGGGCCCGCCTGCCGGACTACGTGGCCTCGGTCACTTGCCGCCGCGGCAAAGCCATGCAATGGGAGCCGCGAACGCAGGACCCACGGGCACTGGCGCCTGATGCCGCCAACGGTCTGGCCCGAACCGCCGCGACGTTGTACACCGGCGACCCCGCCCCTTGTCAGCAAAGCATTGTGCTGGATGTCGCGCTTAAAGCGCCGCGGGAGTATCGGTTCGCTCTGTACTTCGTGGACTTCGACCACCGCGGGCGGCGCGAGGCCGTGGAAGTGTTTGACCTGGATAGCCGCAACCTGATTGCGCCGGTGAAGGTGTTTCGGGACCTCGGCGGCGGGGTCTATGCCGTGTATGCCTGCCACGAACCCGTGCGCATCCGCGTCAATCAAGTCCGGGGTGACAACGCCGTCCTCAGTGGCTTATTCTTCGACCCATGAATCCTAAAGAACGAGTCCTCGCCATCCTCGACCGCAAACCCGTGGACCGCCTCGCGGTGGACCTCTGGCACACGCCGGAAATCGCCACCGCGCTGCGCCGGCACTTTGGGGTCGCCGACGACTTCGCCATGTGGCAGGCGCTCGGGTTGGACAAGATTGTATGGGTCTTCATGGATTACCAGACCGAGGCCGGCGAACGTGCGGGCGCGCAATCGGGCGCGGGCGCGGAATCGGGGGGCGACCGCACCATGTGGGGCGTGCCCCTGAAGGAAATCCAGGCCGGCGAGGCGCGCTATGCGGAGTTCGGCGCGGCCCCCATGACCGGCTACGACACTCCCGCCGCGGTGGACCGTTATCCCTGGTGGCCGAAGGTGGACCGCTTCGCGTACGACGCGGCGGAAGCCTTGGCGCGCCGGGCCTCGCGGGATTACGCGGTGATCGGCCCGTGGGTGTCGTTCTTCGAAATCTACTGCCAGTTGCGCGGCCTGGAGCAGGCGATGATGGACCTGGTGGAAAACCCCGCGCTGGTCGAGGCCACGCTCGACCGCATCGAACTCATCCAAACCGAGATGATGCGCCGCTTCTTCTCCCGCGCCCGCCAATATCTCGACCTGGTGTTCATCAGCGATGACATAGCCGGCCAGAAATCCCTGCTGCTCTCGCCCCGCATGTGGGAGCGCCACCTCCAGCCGCGCCTCAAGCGCTGGTGCGACTTGATCCACGAGGCCGGCTTGAGGGTTTTCTATCACACCGACGGCGCGGCCCGCCCGCTGCTGAAGGCCATCCTGGACTGCGGCGTGGACGTGCTCAACCCGATCCAGCACGCCTGCCCGGGGATGGATCTCACCGAGCTAAAGCAGGAGTTCGGCTCCCGGGTCATCTTCCACGGCGGCGTGGACAACCAGAGCGTGCTGCCCCGCGGCACCGCCGAGCAAGTCCGCGCCGAAGTGCGCGAGTGCCTGCGTACCCTCGGGGCCGGCCGCGAAGGCTTCATCTGTTGCTCCTGCCACAACGTCCAGGCCGGCACCCCCCTGGAGAACGTCTTCGCCATGGTCGAGACGGTGCAGCAGTCGTAGATACCTGGAATGGTGATCCGCTAATTACGCGAATTGACGCGAATTATTTCTTACTTTAGCCGCGTCGCACTCCTCCTGGCTACTCACACAAAGCAGCAATTCGCGCCAATTCGCGTAATTCGCGGACAGCTATACATTGAGTGCTGTGAACGCCAGTCGCTCATCACCGCGGGCACGCGGCACCGGCATCAACCCGCCCAACCGCTTCGAGCATATCACCCTCGAGCGCGACGCGGATTGGGACCCCGAAGCTGATCCGTTGCCGCGCACGCAATTCCTGCGCGACGCCTCGCAGTCCGTTATCACCTACAATGACAGCCCGGACATCCCGTTCCGCGCGAGCATCAATCCCTACCGGGGATGTGAGCACGGCTGCAGCTATTGCTATGCGAGGAACTTTCATGAATTCCTGGGGTTCTCGGCAGGGCTGGACTTTGAGACCAGGATCATGGTTAAGGAGGAAGCGCCGCGGCTGCTGCGCAAGGAGTTGGCCTCCCGGCGGTGGCAGCCGCAGACGCTGGCCATGAGCGGCGTCACCGACTGCTACCAACCCGTCGAGCGCCGCCTCCAGATCACACGGCAGTGCCTGGCTGTCCTCGCCGAGTGCCGCAACCCGGTCTCCATCGTTACCAAGAACTACCTGGTCACGCGCGATATTGACCTGCTTCGCGAATTGGCCCGCTTCGGGGCGTGCCAGGTCCACCTGTCCATCAACTCGCTGGACGCCGCATTGGCCCGCAAACTGGAGCCGCGGGCCTCCTCACCACGGCATCGCCTGGCTGCGGTGGAAGAGCTGGCAAAGGCCGGTATCCCCGTGGGCATCATCGTGGCACCTATCATCCCGGCCTTGAACGACCATGAGATACTGGCCGTAATGCGCGAAGCGAGGAAGGCCGGCGCTAAATGGGCCGGGATGCAGGTGCTGCGGTTGCCGCTCAATGTGGCGCCGATATTCGAAGACTGGCTGGGCCGGTGTTTCCCATTGAAGAAGGACAAGGTGCTGGGGCGAATTCGCGCCATGCGCGGCGGCAGGTTGAGCGATGCGAGGTTTGGCGAGCGGCATAAGGGGGAGGGGCTGTTCTCGGACCAGATTTCACAGATGTTCCATGTCGCGCGCCACAAAGCGGGCTTTTCGGACGATGCGTCTGAGTTGTCCACCGCCGCCTTCCGCAGGCCGCAAGGCGCGCAGTTGGCGCTGGAGCTTTAGCGCGGAGGCTTCCCGCGCTCTGCTTCAGGCTTTCGCATGGGCCCGAAGCTTTCGCCAGGCCTGACCGGCCAGCAGGAGGCCGGTGAACACCCCCAGGCCACATTCACCGGCTCGGGGACGGCTTGAATCTCCAGGCCCCAACTGTTCAGGGTGGAGGGACCGGTGCCGCCCTCGCTGGCCATGTCGGCAAAGAAAATCGTCCAATCCCCGTTCGCGCTCTGGCCGTTGAAGTAGCTCAACGATCCGCTGGGCTGGTAGGTTCCACTGCCGCCGGTATAGCTATCGCTGCTGGTCGCGGCGGCGTCATCCAACTGGAAACTGTACCAGGTGCCGCCGTTGTCGTAGGTGGATGAGCCGTCGCCCAGGCCGGCCGCAGCCGACCCGAACGGATTGAGGTCCGTCGCCCCGATGCGGTTCAATAGCACAACCGTGGTGCCGGATTGGCCGCCCAGGTTCAAGGAGGCATACAAGTCCCCGTCGTAGCCGCCGGATACATTGAGATACACATTGACGTCCTGGATGACCGAGAGCCCGCTGACCGCAATGGTGGATTGAATGCCGTTAGGATTGCCGTCGGGGATGGGGGTGTCGAGCGTGCCGCTGTTGAAGGTGTAGAGCCCGCCGAAGCAATTGACGCCGGACGAGTTCCTGGAGTGACGTCGCTCCCGGTGTTCCCGCTGCTCCCCAACCTGGCCAGCCACGCCGTCCCGCTCCCCATGTCCACCGAAGAGGCGAAGTCAGCCGTCCGCGGCGTCACGGCGAGATGAAACGCCGTCCCTGCTGTGATGACGCGCCTTTCTTCATTCTGCATTCTACCTTCTTCCGCCAATTCTGCACGCTCAACGCATCGAACCGCTCGCCCGCGAAGACGATTTGATCCCCTCTCTTCTGACCAACTCCATTCGTGCCAATCCGTGCAATCCGTGTCTGTTCCAGCCGGCACTTCCCGGACCCCACTCCGCACTCCGCATTCCGCACTTGATGGACGCTCACGTCCATCAAGTGGATTACTTCATCCGACGTGTGGATGACCAGCATGACGGCGTAAGCCTGCTGCTGCCAGTAATCTGCCCAGCGCGCGTTCTTGATCTGGAATACCTCCGCGCCGTCGCCTTTGCGTTGCTTGAAGCAGCCCCTGGCTTTACTGCCTCCGCTTCACCTGCCGTCGAATCCAGTTCGCGTTCCTTCGCGTCGTAGAACCTCCGCGCCTCGGCCAGGTCGTCCGCAGCCTCCGCCAGAACGACCACCCGCCTCATGCTGTCGGTCTCTGCAAGCGCGCCTTCAACTCCGGTATGGTCAGGAATTCACCTTCGCCGCGCTCAACCTTGGCCATCCGTTCGGCGAGAACATCCCCATGCCAATCGGGAGACGGCACCGCGCTCGGCGTCCGCGACAGCGAAGCCCACAGTAACTCCATCGCCTGGAGTTGCTCCTCCAGACTCATCTGCTCAATGTCCGCAGCCTGAATCATGCCCAAATGGTACTTCCGGAAACCCCGCCCCGCAAGCTTCCGCCGCAAGCTGGAAGGTCGCCGGCTCCTGCACGCTATCATCTATGCGGAGCCCCGCTAGGCCCGCCTGCTCGCCGATTCACAGTGGCAGATAGATTACAAGCGCCTGGACTTCCGCAGGTTCAGCGCACTCTGCAAGGATGATCAGGTCCTGAACCGCGCGGCCAATAGCCATGTCATAAGGGATGGCGATCACCCCAGCCATTGGCGAGCCTGCCTTCACACGCTCGTAGGCGTGCTTTGGAACGGTCCGTAGATCGTGGGTGACCAAGACGCGGTTTTCCTTCGCGCCACAGTCCAGCACTCGCGGGTCATCCGCGCCCTTCAGCCCTGCCGCCGAGACAAGCTTGTAGTCCACATGGGGAAGGGACCGCAGGACGCCGCGCAGGATCCTATGGTTTAGGTTCTCGTCTATGAGCAGGGCCAGCATGCGGCGGCCTTGCGCTCAAGAAACCGCATGGGCTCGGCGCTGCCGAAGCCGTTCGCGCAGGCCTCGATCATCCAGCTTGCCTTCGACCTCGCGCCGGACTTCCGCGGCGGCGCCTGTCTGTGCCCGCAGGTAATCGTCAGCTTCGCTCCGATGCTGGAGGTAGTAAGCGAGCACCGAGTAGATGTCCGTCAGCCCCAGCGATGGAAAATCCTCCTGGATTTGCTCAGCCGTTGCCCCTTCGTTGAACAGGTGTGCGATCGAGTCCAGGGTCACCCGCGACCCCGTCACGCGAAAGACGCCGTCTTCCCCACGGGTCAAAGGGACAGTTTGCGTCATCGTCGGTCCGCTCATATCGTGGGTAATCTAGGTCGCTGCCGCCGACCTGTCGAGTCCCCTCTACCGCTGGCCGCAACTTCTGCATTCTTCATTCATCCTTCTGCCTTTTCCAATAGGACTTCCCTCCCCAAACTCCGCACTCCACACTTGATGGGCACCCACGTCCATCCACGGGATTTCGCTATCCGACGTGGGAATGACCAGCGTCACAGTGGAAGCCTGCTGCTGCCAGTAATCGGCTCAGCGCGGCTTCTTGATCTGGAACACCTCCACGCCACCGCTTCGGCGTTCCGTGAGGTAGTAATCGCCTGACAATAGAGAAGGCGTGGCCGACGACAATCAGTTCGTGGCTTTCGCTGTCGAGCACCGCCGAAGACACGACGCTGAACGCCAACGGCGTTCCATCAATCAGCCCAGGGTTGGAGCGAAGCGACTACCCTGGGTTGACCAACCCGAATAGCCTACAACCCTGAAGGGGTTGAACCGACCGCCGCCTTGATCCAACCCTTTCAGGGTTGAGACGATTGTTGGACGAAGTCCCAGGGTAGCCCGCTGCCGCGGGCAACCCTGGGCCGGTGGATTGCAACGCCGTAGGCGTTACCCGAAAAGCCCGCGCACACACCACGCCCGGGTGATGAACGTCTCCAGCAGCGTGTGCAACACCACCGCCTCGTCCTCGCCCGGCAGGTGTTTGAAATCCGGGTAATCCAAGTCCCCGGCCAGCAGTTCATTCTCGCGGATGCCACCAGTCCCGCCAGGGACGTCCGAAAATGGGCCAGCGATTCACCGCTGGGACAACCGCCCACCAACCCGCCCAAGCCCCGGAGGGGCGGCAGAAACCCGGGAGAGGGTCGGCCGGCGCACCCAGCGGACGCTCCTCACTCCCCGCACGCGTTCTTTCGTCCCTGGCGGGACTTGCTCCCGTCTCGCCCCGAAAATCCAGCGATGATTCGCTGGGCTGTTGTCTTTCGCCCTGTCGGGCTGCGCAAAGTCCTGCCCGCCTACTCCGCCCCTAACGCCCTCTTCCGCCAGTTCTGCACGCTCATCGCGTCGAACCGCTCGCCCGCGAAGACGATTTGGCTCACCGCCTTCCCGCCGGCGCTTTCGCGTTTGAGGTAGGCAGTCACGTCCATCCAGCGGATTTCGCCGTCCGACGTGCGGATGACCAGCATCACGGCGTAACCCTGCTGCTGCCAGTAATCGGCCCAGCGCGGGTTCTTGATCTGGAACACCCCCGCGCCATCGCTCCGGCGTTTCGTGAGGTAGGAATCGCCAAACTTGAGTTGCACATAAAGCCGCTTCCCGGAGGCGCGGCCCGGGTCGTCCTTGAACTCGATCTCGCCATCAATCCCGTGATCGCTGTTCATGTAGCCGCGATAGATTTGCCCGGCCTCGGCCACAATGGAGAAGGCGTGGCCGACGAGAATGAGTTCGCGGCTTTCGTTGTCAAGCAGCACCGGATGCGCTGGAGCCAAGCGAAAATGTGGCTGGAAATGCCTCCGCCTTCGGAATAAGATTTGCCCGCATGGCAAGAGACTCGAAAATCGAATGGACGCACCACACGTTCAATCCTTGGTGGGGTTGCACGAAGGTTTCGCCTGCCTGCGATAATTGCTATGCGGAGCTGTGGGCGAAACGCGTGGGCCAGCAGATTTGGGGTGCGGCGGCTCCTCGCCGTTTTTTCGGTGAAGCACACTGGCGCGAGCCGCTGGTTTGGAACGAAGAGGCCCGTGTTGCGAGGCGCAGGGCCCGCGTGTTCTGCGCGAGCATGGCGGATGTCTTTGAGCGGCGCCCTGAGTTGAACGACCAGCGCACACGCTTGTGGGCCCTCATTCAGCGTACCCCGTGGCTCGATTGGCTGGTGCTGACGAAGCGTCCACAGAACGTCGAGAGCATGGTGCCATGGACGAACAACTGGCCCCGGAATGTCTGGCTCGGCACCAGCGTGGAAAACCAAGCTTTAGCAGAGAAACGCTTGCCGCTCCTCCTGAACATCCCTGCCGCTGTGCGGTTCCTGTCGTGTGAGCCTCTTCTGGGCCCTCTCGAATTGTGCGCATGGTTTAGGAGGAGGGGATTCCACCCCATCAACTGGGTCATCGCCGGCGGTGAGAGTGGGCCTGGCGCGCGTCCGATGCATCCTGATTGGCCGACAAATCTTCTAAGCCAATGTCAGGAATGCGCTGTGCCGTTCCATTTCAAGCAGTGGGGCCACTGGATTCCCGCAGAGCTGTGGGATGAGGAAAGGAAACCCACGCTGCTGAAACTTGGGAATGAGCGTCCAGTCAGCATGGTGCGCGTGAGCAAGAAGCTGGCGGGGCGCATCCTGGCGGGAACGACATGGGATGGTTTGCCACTCACGCTGGGTGTTCATGCCTAAAGTTGATCTTTCAGCCTACGCGGGACGCGAGCAAGCGTATGTAAAGCATTGCCTGCTGGAAGAATATCTGCCGGACTGGGCCTACAAGGTTGGATCAAAGTGGGACTCGCTCGTGTACGTGGATGGCTTTGCCGGGCCGTGGCAAACCAAGCATCCCGACTACGCGGACTCCTCATTCGGCGTTGCCATTGACGCCTTGCGCCGCTCGTGTTTGGGATTGCGAGAGGGCCGCGGCCGAGAGCTCCGCGTTGCATCCATTCTCGTCGAACAGGATAAAACAGCATTCGCGTGCCTGGAACGCTTTGCCAGAAGTAAAACGACTCCAGGCTTTGGGGTCCACGCGCTTTGTGGTGAGTTTGCTGATCAGATTCCGGCCATTAACCAACTCATCAGGCGCTCGGCACAAAGTCCGTTTCGCTTCGTATTTCTTGATCCAAAAGGCTGGTCCGACATTCCAATGGAACAGATCCGCCCGCTTCTGCGGGACCGCAGTTGTGAGGTACTGATCAACCTGATGACACGGCACATCATCCGCTTCCTTGACGAGCCCGACCGTGCAGACAGCTATCGCGCCTTGTTTGGCCGATCCGAAGTGCTGGAGATCTTGCGAAATACCCCGCGCGAGAACAACGAGCGCGCAGAGCAAGCCGTTCGCGAATATTGCCGCAGCCTCAGGCTGCTGTGCGACTTCAACTATGTATCTTCGGCGGTGATTCTCGAACCGAATGAGGAATCCATCCGCTACTTCCTCGTTTATGCGACGAATCACCCGCGTGGAGTGGAGGTTTTCAAGGCTGCCGAGATTAAAGCTGCCCGAATACAAGACGATGTGCGTCATGAAACGCATGTCAGAAAGACCGGCCAGCCGGAGCTCTTGCTTGGCGGCGGGCCGCCAAAGTCGCGGCTGACGTTGGAACTGCGAGGCCGCTACACCGCCCGAGCCCGCAAGAAGGTCATCGAAATTCTGTCTTCCACGAGCCCTGCCAGCAGCGTGCCATATTCGCAACTGTTCTGCGAAGCGATGGCGTTCCCTCTCGTGACGCCTGACGACCTGGAAGCTTGGCTTCGGACGCTCGAACCAAGTGTCGAAATCCGCCTCGCCGGATCGTCGCGGCGTCGGAAGCCATCGCCGTCGGAGGAAGACAGCGTTCTTGTGCCAAAGCCAGACTCGCTACAGTAATCGGGTAATCGACGCGCTTTGCGAGGAACTCAACCAAACCAAAACCCCCTTTCCAGGCTCCCACTTACGCGTGCACTACGCAATCCGGCAGGCATTGTGAGGCAAAAAGCGGACATTTTCGCGAGGGCTATGTCAGGAGTTCTGGATTCAGACCGGCGCCCACCTGGGGGACCTCTTCATGAGCTTGATCCACACCTGCCGGCTGTGTGCCGCCAACCCCCTGGATTATCTAAACGCGCTTCAGCGGCACGCCCGGGAAGCACGGGACAAGCCCTCACTGCCCAGGCACCAACCCCGGCGCAACGCCTTTAAGGCTTCCGGGTCGGTCCCGCACATGCGCATAGCGATCCCCCCATTCACCGCCGCGAAGACACGGGAATGTTGGGAGGTGAGGGACTGACCTTCACGCCTAAGAGGTCGTTGCCCTGCCGCCGACGAGGAATTGGGCGATGAACTGCTGGGGGGACAGAGGCTGCGGTCTGTAGCCCGACTGGGCCAATGGCGCGAAATGGGCGTCCTCCGTCAGCAGGTAGTCGGCACCCGCTGTAATCGCGCAATCCGTGAAACTGTTGTCGTCCGGGTCAGCCGTAACGACGCGGAACTGGAAGGAAGGCGTTACGCGCAGGAGGCTTGCGCTCGTAAGTTCGGCCAAGTCCATCAGCCGCGCCAGCTTTCGCCACCGCAGGGGTCCGCTTAAGCGTGTGAGGACCTCCTCGTATTCCAGCAGGACGGGAGTGGACACAGCCCATGTCAAGCGTCCGGCGATCCAGGCGTCCAGAATGGGGTGGAAGGGGTGATGCTCTGCCAGGGCCTGGACAACCGTGTTGGTGTCGAGGCAAACGATCATCCCTTGCGCAGTTCGGCGCGGGCTTGGCGGATGATCTCGGGCAGCCGGTCAAACTTTCCCGATTGCCGGTCTTGCTCGGCCTCGGCGGAAAGCTCACGCCAGAGTTGCTCCTTTTCCACAATCAACAGAGCCCGGTGGAGCACAAGCAGGCTCTCATCGTCCATTGCCTCGACTCGCTGGATGAGTGCCGGCCGCAGCTTCTTTGGCTCCAAGACGGTCGAATTCATGGCGTTAATATGCCGCCGGTTATCGGGCAAAGCGAGCCCTTTATTGGAATGGGCGGGGTCCGGCCGTGGAAAAGCCCGTTTGTGTTCATCCATCATCATGGTTCGTCAGGTCTAAAGGCCGGGCGCTTCTACGGTCTTACACTGCCCACGTTCGCGAACCACATGGGTACGTGATGCGTGATGCGTGATGCGTGATGGGGTGAGGGGCGGGGCTTGAGGTTAGACCGGTTGGAGGAATTGAAGGTCGTAGGGTTCAGCTTCCCACGACGCGCGGCCACGCACCTTTGACGGTGCCAAAGTGCCGCGTGAGGTTCGGGAAGCCCGGCGAAGCGGGGTTAGGGCACACCGGCTTGCCCGCGGCATCGAGGTAGAGGCAGCCCATTTCCATCGGAGTGGATTCGGAGGTAGGCTAAAGGCTGAATGCTGAAGTCTTTAACAGCGAAGGCGCGAAGGTGGGGGCTGAAACGGAAGGGTGCCAGTCAATGGTAACGTCGCATTCTGTGGGCTTCCAAAGCGTGGCAGTGGTCCACATCATCCCCGCCACTCTGATTAGCGCGGGGGTGGCATCGTGCCGGAGATGTTGGCCGAGGTGCGGGCGCGCATCCACAGCCAATCCTGGTAATCTCGCGGGTTGGCGGTGCCCGCGCTCGCCTTCTTGCTGGCCGTGCTGGCCCAATGGTGAGATTCCGAGTGACCGTCCGCGAAGGCGAAACCGCAACCGCCGTTGTGGTAGGTGCCCGGGGCGTCGAACCAGAAAGGCGCCTCCATACCGAGGGCGAAAGCAGCGTCGTTGAGGCCATTGATGTCCTCATCCACCAAAACCCAGAGCAGCGCGGGGCCGGGGTCGCGAATGGCGGAGCCCTTACCGTAAGTGATCCAGGGCGAGTCGCGGTGGTGCGTCTTTTGGTTGTTGAGGCATAGCCGCGTCCAGCAGCGGGGCGATTTGGGGCCATGCGGATTCCGGCTCTGATTCGTGCGCGACTGATTGCATATAAGCTTCCCGTTCCCGGAGTTGCCGCCGGATTTCCGTTCGCAGAAATCTGCCGGCCGTGAGCCGGGCGGTGTGGTAAAGCCAGCCGGAGAGAATGGTTCGCCGGGACAAACTCCGCGCCTTCCTGGCCAGGATGATGAACACGGCTTGAGTGATCTCTTCGGCGGAGCCGGAATTGGCGACACTTCGGAACGCGACCGAATAGACAAGGTTGACATACCGCCTGACGATTGCGGCAAACGCGTCCTCGGAATGGTGCCACCCGTAATCCCCGAGCAACTCAATGTCATCCGGCTCGCGCATCTACCAATACATGTCCGCCAAATGGGAAATGTAACAGAAAATCGTCGGGCTTCGTAGCCGGTCAGCACGGACTTTCCTTGCCACCCGCGTCTCTCCGTTGGCGATGTTGCCCCGGGACCGCAAGCTGGGTGGTCGCTCCGACGCAGAGCCGTTCGGCCGTTTACTTCAATGTCATCGTGGTCTCCCGCAGCAGCAGCGCGGCGACAAGAACGTTTTGCGCGTCACGCTTCCGCAGCCTGGTAGAGCCTGCGCGGTCCAGCCCAGGAGGAAGCTGAAGCGTTTAAAGGCCAGCACGCGCAGCCCAAAGGCCGAAAAGTGGAGTTGAATAAGCCTGACTGATTGAAAACGGAGCTGGGAGGGGATTCTATGGTACCAGCGCAACACCAGGGTAACACCAGACCTCCCCCAGCCCACCCCGAGGGAGGAAGGCCGCGCCCACCCGGTCTGCAGGATAAGCTGCACTTGCGGTGGCGAGGAACAGGGAGCGGAAGTTGCTGGAAACTGCGAACTTGCAGACACGCGACCGTTGCCTTGGAGAGACCTGCGTAAGGTGTTGTGGTGCGGCAGTTTCGGGAAAGGAAACATCCAACTTCCAACATCCAATGCGGAACCTTGAACCTCGAACCTTGAACTTCGAACCTCGAACCTCGACTCCTGGCCGTTTGCCCCGGCCAGCGCGTTGGCGAGAAACGGGTTGCCCGGGCGCGGCGCCTCTCGCATGATGCCGGGCACGATGGCTGTTCCAGCTTGGACTATCAGCATAAGACCTCGGGCGAAGCCGGGGCGGAGCCCGAACCTCAGCCGCTAATTCTGCCATGGTGCCTCCACTCCGCGAAGATCCGGCCGCAGTGAGCGCGTCGTCACCCCTTTCCATACGGCCCACGCACACCCGTTACTGGGTGATCGTCTTCGCGGTGACCCTGGCGATCATCCAATACATTGACCGCGTCTGCATTTCACAGGCGGCGCCGAGCATTTCCGGCGAGCTTGGCCTCAACAAGGAGCAGATGGGCTGGGTGTTCTCGGCGTTCACGCTGGCGTACGCGCTGTTTGAAATCCCCGCAGGCTACCTGGGCGACCGGATCGGCCCGCGCAAGGTGCTGCTACGCATTGTGCTTTGGTGGTCGTGCTTCACCGCCGCCACCGGCTGGATGTGGAACTGGACCTCGCTGCTCGTCACGCGCTTCCTGTTCGGGGCGGGCGAGGCCGGGGCATTTCCGAACCTGACCAAAGCTTTCCACCGTTGGCTGCCGCTGCGCGAGCGCACGCGGGCCCAGGGCATCATGTGGATGAGCGCCCGGCTGGGCGGCGCGTTCACGCCCGCGCTGGTTTTTGCCTGCCTGCAATACGTGAGCTGGCGCGTGGCGTTCCTGCTCTTCGGCCTGCTGGGCGTGGTCTGGGCGGGGATCTTCTTCTGGTGGTATCGGGACGACCCGCGCACGCGTGAAACAAGTCAACGCTGCCGAGGCGGCTCTGCTGCCTGTCGAGGCCGGGCCGGTGAGCATTTCAAGGCGCCGTGGAAACTGCTGTTCACCTCGCGCACCGTTTGGTGCCTGTGCGGCCAATACTTCGCGTGCAGCTACTGCTTCTATTTCTTTATCACCTGGTTCCCGACCTACCTGCTGGAGGCGCGGCATTTTGATCTCGGCCAAGGGTCGCTGCTCGCCGGGACTGCCGTTGTTTGTCGGCGCCTGCGGTTCGCTCTTCGCCGGCTGGATCTCCCCGATCCTCAGCCGAGGCACAGGAGGGCGTGGGCCGAGTCGCGGCGCGGCCTGGGCGCTATCGGCTCCTTCGGCGCGGCTTGCCTGCTGATTGTGCCCACCTGGCTGACGAACCCCTATCTCGCGGTGGCCGTGATTGGGCTGGTGGGCTTCTGCAATGACATCCAATTGCCCGGCGCCTGGACCGCCTGCATGGACGTGGGCGGCAAATCAGTCGCCACGCTTTCCGGCACCATGAATATGATGGGCAACGTCGGCGGCTTCGTCTCGCCCATCGTCTGCGGTTACATCGTCAAGCAGACGGGCAACTGGAACCTGGCCTTCTATGTGACCGCCGCCGCCTACGTGCTGGGCGGCTTCTGCTGGCTGGCGATGGACCCGGTCACGCCGCTGGAGGAACAGGCTCGCCGCAGAGGCTGAGGCAGGCATCGAACAAAGCCGTTTGGGTGGCCTGCCCCGCGGGAGCGAGATTGCGGCTGGAACTCATCGCCCTCAGCCTTGCAAGGATCCGGAACCTTGAACCTCCCGTCCTCCGTAGCAGGTACCGCGGCGGGTGGATGAACCTCGAACCTTGAGCCTTGAACGGCCGGAGCCGGGTTACGGCCACCCTCAGGCCACCCTGAGGCCAACTGGTGGCCAACCGGTAGGCACCCGGAAGCCACCCTGAGGCTACCCTGAGGCTACCCCGAGGCTACCCTGGGATACTGCCAGTCCGCCAGGGGCAACCAAAACCACCTTGGCGTCGCCGGGGCCCCTTGCAACACTCCACCCGTTGAAAGTATTCATTACGTGGATGGAAAGCACCGGCGCATGGGCGCCCTGGTGTTTTCTCGGCCTGTTCGTGGCCGCCTCGTTCCTGATGATCTGGCGGCTGGAAGCGATGACCGAGAGCGGCGTCGAGGGCACGGTGCTCGGCACGCTGGTCATGCCCTACTGCTCCGGCATGGGCAACCTGATCTTTGCCTTCGTGCTGGGCATCAAAGGCGGCCCGGGCGCGGACGTGGTGACCAACTCGCTCGTCAACAATGTCACCAACCTGACCTTGCTCCTCGGCCTGCCGACGATCTTCTGGGGCATGAACGTGCTTCCCGCCGCCAAATCCAAGAAGAGCAAGCCCGGCAAAAAGCCTCCCGCCAAGGAATACCAGATCAACCGGCTCTCGCTGCTGTTGACGCTTACCGCCGTCCTGTTCTTCACCGGCGCGGTCTGGGCCCTGGCCCGCAAGGGCAAGCTCGATTTCGGCGACGGCCTGGTGCTCGTCGGCCTGTTTCTGTTCTGGCAATGCTTCCATGTCTTTGAAGTGCTCAAGAGCAACGTCCGGCAGAACAAATCCTTCAACTGGATGCTGCCCGTTGACCTGGCGCTGCTGGCCCTGGGCGCCTACGGAATTTACCTCAGCACCGACTGGCTGGTGGACTGGCTGTCGGCCATCCATACGGGCTTCGTCAGCGCCAAAAACCTCGGCTGGCTCAGCGGCTGGCTGATGGTCCTGCCCAACGCGCTGCTCGCCTTCTACTACGGCTGGCGGGGGAATCCCGAAGTCGTCTATACCTCGCAGGTGGGGGACGGACACATCAGCATTCCGCTGTGCCTGGGTATTTATGCCCTCTACCGCCCAATTCAGGTGCCCGCCCTGTTCCAAACCGGCGTTATCATCCTGCTTGGGGCGGCCTTGCTTCACTTTGTCTTTGTCGCCCTGTTCGGGCGGTTGCCCCGGTTCATGGGCTGGGTGCTGACCGGTGCTTACGTCGTATTCCTCTGGAAGGGGTTGGTGAAGTGAAACGCTGAAAAGGTGAAACGCTGAGAAGCTGAAATGGACCGCTGGGGACGGCGTTTCAGGGTTTCAGCTTTTCAGCATTTCACCGCCAGCGGATCGGCGCGGAACTTGTCACTCAGCTCGACAAACGGCACCTGCGCGCCCAGCCAGAGCGGGTCTTTGGTAATACCGTCCATAGATTGGACAGTATTGTTGCAAATCAGGTAAGCGCCCGGCCCCACCAACATGAATGCCTCGAACGCCGATCCCACGCCGTGCCGGGCGAACTCGAAATCCCCCACGTTATAGTCCTTCTTCAGCAACCCCTCGCGCAAGGCCCCCACGTCGGTCAGGAAATTCTTCTGAAACCCCTCCTTCCGCGGCCCGATATACGCCAGCAGCCGTCCCTTCCCGCTCCCAAGCGAAAGGATGGCCCACTCGTCAAAGACGACGTTCTTGTACCGGGCATCCATCTGCCCGGCGCACGATTTAATCAACGCGATTGCCTGGTCTAGTGTCATAGCGAAGCGCTTTGCTTGCCGCGCCCAAGGACAGCAAGTCGAAGGCCATGACACAAGGTAAAACAGGTGCCAATCGCCAGCCTTCCACGACCCTGGCGCTGCTACCTCCGTGATACCTCCGTAGTACCTCCGTATACCTCAGTTGTACCTCCAATAAACACTGAGGTATAACGGAGGTACTACGTGGGTACTACGTGGGTACTACGGAAGTACCACTGAGGTACTACGAAGGTATAAGCTTGAGGGCATGGCTTTGCAGGCTCTGTGCCCCGAGCAGGCTGGGCCGGATCGCCTACCCCGTTGAGGCCCGAGTGCCGGCATTTTGGTGGTTTGGACCGCCTAACCCGTCAACGGGGCGACGCTGCGGGGTGCGGGCTTTCTCCAGGACCCCCTGGGAGCGCCGGCATCCCTGCCGGCGGGCTTGCTTCGTGGCCGAATGCCGGCAAGGATGCCGGCGCTCCCGGGACATCGGTTTGTGGTCCGGGTGAACGTCAGGTTGGCTGTGGAGGCTCTCCATGAACTGCAACGTAGGGTAGGCGTCTCGCCTGCCCCTGCCGAGCCCCAGCACAGCGGAGGCAGGCGAGACGCCTGCCCTACTTTGCCGTTCATGGTCCCGATGCACGGCAGGGCGGCCGTGGGAGCTTTCCATGCAGGCTGCGAAATGTCGGGGTAGGACTCGCAGGGCGGGCGCGCCTCACTTTGCCGCTGGCCCCGAGCGGCGCCGATACCGTAGCCTTCCAGCGGATAAACCGAGTGACGCCGTACCAGATTACGCCGCAGAGCAGTCCTTTCTCGAACCGGGCGCCGAAAGTGCGTCTGGTGCTGTTTGCACTATTCCTGCCGGCATTCGCGTTGGCTTGGGCCCGGCTGTGGTTGCATTGGCCGGTCTCCCCTAATGCCCACTGGCCGGAAGCGTTGTTGCTGGTGCTGACGGCGGGGACGCTCGTCGCTTCGCTTGCCTGCGAATTGCCGGGCCAGAACGTGATGCTGGCATCGCTGGTCATCGCGTTCATCGCCAGCGCGGTGCAGAGTCTTGGGGCGTTGACCGGCATACCTTTCGGGCCCTACGTCTATACCGGCGACTTCGGCCCAGCAGCTTTTCCACCTGCTGCCCTGGCCGGTGCCGCTGGTTTGGATTGCCGCAGTGTTCGCCTCGCGAGGAACAGCGCGCCTGGTGCTGCGGCCCTGGCGCAAAGCCCGCACCTACGGCTTCCGGTTGATCGGGCTCACCATCTTGCTGGTGGTGCTGCTGGACCTCGGCCTGGAACCCTTTGCCACTCGCGTAATGCGCTACTGGGTCTGGAATCCCACCAGGCTCAAGTTCGACTGGTACGGCGCGCCCTGGGTCAACTTTCTCGGCTGGGCGGTCACGACGCTGCTCATTCTCGCGCTTCGCCACTCCCTCGCTCATCAACAAGAAACCGCTCCGCCGCCGCCGCCGGATTACTCACCGCTAGTCGTCTGGCTCCTGTTGAACCTCCTCTTCGCGACCGGCGCCGCCGTCCATCATCTCTGGCCGGCCGTCGGCGTGGTCGGCCTGAACAGCCTTGCCGTGGCGGTTTTCGCCCTTCGCGGCGCACGCTGGTAAGCGCTCCTTTCTCACCGGCACGGCGAATGGAGCGACTCCATGAAGCTCTTAGTGGGGAACTTCGCCCCGGGACAGCGGGTGTGGACGACGTTGATCTGCTGGTGCGTCTTGACGGCTCGCGGCGTGAGGTTGCACCTGGCCATAAGCGCCTCCACCAGGGCCCGGAGGCTCGCCATCTCCTTGCTCGTCGGGGCGTGCTTGTCAAAGTTGCCTACCAGGCAGATGCCAAGCGCGATCTGGTTTTGCGCCTCGCTGGCGAGGTGGCCGCCGGCCAGTTGCTTGGTCCAGCGCCGGCTGACGCCGATTTCGCCGTCGCCCATGCCGCTGCCATTGCCAATCACAAAATGGTAGGCGAGCCCGTTCTCCATGTGCCGCACCTCCCGATGGTACCGGTCCATGGATTTCATCGTCCCCGTGTCCACGCCGCTGTGATGGATCACGATGTATTTCCACCTCCCCGCTTTGACCGGGGCCTTGTCAATGGCGCGCTGGATGGAGCGCGGCAGGGCGGGGGCGCTGGGCTTTCTGTGCCGCGTGACGGGGCGGGGACGGGATCACCAAACGCTGGCCGGCGTAGATTGGTAGTTCCGGCTGAGCCCGTTGCGGTCGGCGAGTGTATCAATCGAAATGCCATGACTCCGGGCAATGCTGTAAACCGTATCCCCGCGTTTGACGGTGTAAGAATCCTCGGAGGCTCGAACCGGAAGGGGCACGAGCAAAGCGAATGCCACCAACGAAAACGCCGTGTGCACTAACACCGATTTCGACCAATGAGAAGACCAGGAACGCGGGTTCACACTCATGCAAGCTAGCACTCCTCGGCCCCTGGCCAAGCACTTTTCTTCACCTGTAGGACTTTAGGCCACGGCTTCAGACTTTAGACTGTGCCTTCGTCAGCTTGAGGCGCGCGACGCGCATCCCGGCCATTTCCTCGACCCGCAACTCGCAAGCAGCCAATGGTGACCACATCGCCCACTTTGGGAAAGCCCCCCAACCGCTGCGTCACCCAGCCGCTGACCGTAGTGATGCCCTCGTCCTGCAGCGGTTCGCCCACCAGTTCCTCCAGCTCATGCAACGGCAGCGCGCCCGCCACTTCCCAGGTGTTCTCGCCCGTGCGCGCCAGCAAGCGGCTTTTCCTGGTCGAACTCGTCCTGGATCTGCCCGACCAGCTCCTCCAGGATATTCTCCAGCGTCACCATGCCCATCGTGCCGCCGTATTCATCCACGACAATCGCCAGGTGCAGCTTCCGCTCCAGAAAGAACTGCAGCAGCTTCTCCAGCCGCGCGGTCTCGGGGACATAAATCAGCTTGCGCACCGCCGGCAGCAAGTCGGCCCCGCTCCGGGCCTTGATCCGCATCGCATACAGGTCCTTGATGTGAACCACCCCCAGCGTCCGGTCGAGGTTTCCGCCCTCGCACAACGGAAAGCGCGAGTAGCGCGTCTTCTCCGCCACGTCCAGGCACTCGGCGATGCTCGCCTCGGTGTCCAGCGCGACGATTTCCTGCCGCGGGCGCATGACCTCGCGCGCGACGCGGCGGCGCAGGTCCAGCGCGTTCAACACCATGTCCCGGCCCAGGGCGGTGCCGCCGGCCTGCTTCTGGGCGGCGGCCAGCAGCAGCCGCAGTTCTTCTTCCGAATGCGCCCGGCCCGCCTCGCCGACGAGTTCGATGCCCGCCTGGCGCAGCATCCACTGCGACGACCAGTTGAGCGACCACCACAAAGGGATAGGACGCGCGGTAGAACCACAGCAAGGGATAGGAAATCCAGAGCGCCGTCGCCAGCGGCTTCTGGATGGCCAGCCATTTGGGCGCCTGCTCCCCCGCGCTGATGTGCAGAAATGTGATCACCGAGAAGCCAATCGATGAACGCCAGCAGTCCCCGCACTTCCGCGGACTTCACGTTCAGCAGGCCGAAAACCGGGCGCAACAGCAGGGCGAAAACCGGTTCCCCAATCCAGCCCAGGCCCAGGCTGGTCAGCGTGATGCCCAGTTGCGCCGCGCTCAGGAACGAGTCCAGCCGCTGCAAAATGAAGTCGGCCACCTGCGCGCGGCGATGCCCTCGCTGCACCAGCGGGCTCAACTGCGTGTCCCGCACTTTGACGAGCGAAAACTCGGCGGCGACAAAGAACCCGTTGAGCAAGACCAGACCACCACGCCCAGGACGTGCAGCGCAATCGCGATGAGCGACGTTCCAATCCATGTTCACAGGCTCACCTCACCGAAGATCACCTTGAGCACATCCTGCAGGCTGAGGATGCCGATCTCGCGCCGCTCGCGGCCCAGCACAATGGCCAGCCGCTGTCCGCTCCGCTGCAAGCGCCGCAAGGCGACTTCGAGCCGCAGGTCCTCATCCAGGTAGAGCGCCGGCTTCACGTATTCGCCCACGGGCTTGTTCGGCGTCCAGAGCCGGCTGGTAGAGCAGCGTGTTCAAGGCGAGCAAGCCGACGATCCGCTGCCGGCCGTCGCGCGTCTCCCACACCGGCAGGCGGGTGAGCTGCCGTTCCCGGCACAGCGCCAGCGCGGCGCTGACCGGCGTCTGGGCGGTTATGGCGACAGCCTGCTCCAGCGGCTTCATGACCTGGCGGACCGTCAGCGTCTGCAGATCGAGCACGCGGTTGATCATGGCCCGCTCTTCCGAGGTGAAGCGCCTGCGCCGGACTCCTGCATCACCAGCCGCAGTTCCTCGCGGTTGCCGAAGAGGTGCCCGGTGAAGACCTTGCCGCCGCGCCACCGCAGCAGCGACGGCCGAAAAGGCCTCCACCAGCGCCACCAGCGGGCGCAAGAGCCAGATGAGCAACCGAAACGGGCGCGCCAGCGAGACGCACAGCCGGTTCGGATACAGCCGGAACAGCATCTTCGGCAGCAGATCAAAGAACGCGTAGAACAGGAAGACTGCCACCGAAAACACCACCGACAAACCACACCCGGTGATCGCCCAACGCTCGTGCAGCTGCGACATCAGCCAGCCCAGGATGAGGAAGTTGGCCACCGTGTTGCCCGACCAGGATGGTCCACAGGAAGTTCTCCGGGTTCTCCAGGTAATCGTGCAGCACTTTGGCCGAAGGCCGGCCGCCGCGCATTTGCTGCCGGATGCGCAATCGGCTCAGCGCGAATACGCCCGCCTCCATGCCCGACAACAAAAAGGACACCACCAGGCAGGCACGAAGGCGGCCCAGATGAATGGACTCGTGTTCATGCTTCGGACTTCGGGTTTCGGATTTCACTTCACCGCCTCGACCAGCACTTCGCGCACGCGCCGTTCGTCCGCCGCTTGCGCCGTCAGCTTGAGCCCGCAGAACGTCGCCGATTCGCCCTTGGCCGGCACCACGTCCAGCAGGCTCATCAGCAGGCCGCCCATCGTCTCAACCTCGGGCACATCGCCCAGCGCCGGGTACTCGCGACGGAAATCGTCCAGCCGCAGCGTGCCCGCCACCCGCCAGCGGCCCGGGCCGAGCTTCTCCATCACGAACCCTTCGGTCTCCGCCTCGCCGTGGATCTGCCCGATCATCTCCTCCAGGATGTCCTCCATCGTCACGATGCCCGCCGTGCCGCCGAACTCATCCAGCACAATCGCCAGGCCGCGTTGCTGCCGTTGCAGGCTCTTGAGCAGTTGCAGCAGGTTCATGGTCTCCGGCACGAACGACGGAAACTCTATCGCATCCGCCAGGTCAATTTGCGGATCGAGCAGCAGCGCGCGCGTGTTCAGGATGCCGACGATCGTGTCGGGCGTTTCGTCATAGATCGGCAGGCGGCGATGCCTGTATTTGCGCGCGGCGGCGATCATCTCCTCGATGGAGAGATCATCCGAAATGGCGGCCATCTGCGAGCGCGGCTTCATCACTTCCCGCGCCGTGCGGCGGTCGAGGCTGATGATCTGCAGAATGATCTCCTTTTCCGACTGCGCCAGCGTGCCTTGTTGAAAGGCCATCTCCAGCAACTCCTGGTAATCCGCGTCCGTCAGCACCGGTTGCGGCCGAACCGTCCGCGGAACCGACCGCCCGCAGAATGGCCGCGTTGACCTTCTGCGCCACCCGGCAGAGCGGCAGGCTTAAGCGCAACACAAACGCCATGCGGCCTCGCCACCCGCAACGCCCATCGCTCCGGCCGGCGCACCGCCAGCGTCTTGGGCAACACCTCGCACCCAATCAGGATCAGCGCCAGCAACCCCACCACCGTTGCGGCCAGCGGCCAGCGCCCGTGGATAGCCATCCACAGCGCGACCGCCAGCATCGCTGCGCTGGCGAACGTATTGCCCAGCACCATCGTCGCCAGCAAATCCTGCGGCTCAGCCAGCAGCCGCGCGACCACGCCCCCGGCGCCCGGTTCCCGCTCCGCCAACTGCCGCACCTGCCATTTGCTCAGTGAAAAGAGCGCCGTCTCCGCGAGGGCGAAGAAGAAGCTTGCCCCCGCAAAGACCAATACCACCACGGCTGCTAGCGGCCCTGACGCCATGCCTTCAGCATGAACGCAAAATCCCGGGAAGGCAAAACTCAAATTCGCTGCCCTGGTGCAACAGCCACTTATGGGTGGCGGCATTTAATCTCCCTCCCATCGCCGGCTCTTTGACCGCTTGGCCGCCTCGAACGGTCCAAGCGGATGCTCGGCCCTGGTCTTTAACACTTGCCACTTTCAGCCATCAGGCAGCCAAAAGAAGGTTGGCATTTGGCAAAAGGGTGGTAGCCGCTTTTACTATCGGGACCGACACTCCCTTAGATATAATTCAACCACAGTTCTATGCGCATTTTGCCCGAAGAGGTCGAAAGCCGGCGCGAGTTCTTCCGCGCCTCGGCACGCTATGGTCTGCTGGTCCTGCTGGGCGCGGCAGCCAGCCTGGCAGCGCGACCCAGGGAGCTGAGGGGGCAGCACTGCGTAAACCTGGGCATTTGCGGCACTTGCGCCGCTTTCGCCGGTTGCGGACTGCCCCAGGCACTCTCCGCAAAACGCGCTCAGGAGAGAGGTTGAAATGAACAACCGCAACCGCACCATCACCCGGCGCCATTTCCTCAGGGAAACCGCGGGGAGCGCGGGAATACTCGCGGTGGGCAGCGGCTCGTTCGCCGCCTCGGTTGGGCTGGCCCGCGCGGCCGGTGCTGATAAGGACGCCAACCCGTTTGCGTATGACGTGGAGCGGTTCCGCAAGACCGACCCTAAACTGATCCATTACGAGCAAGTGGGTCGTTTCACAGCTCCCCTCGTCCCACGTCGGATGGTTATCGGCCCAGAGGATCGGGTGTATATCGCGGCGGGCAACGCTGTGAGCGTGCTTGACCGAGACGGGGCGCGGATTAGTGAAATTGGCCTCGGCACCGTGGCGCGTTGTGTGGCGGTCGCGGGCGATGGGACAGTTTACGCCGGGGCCCGCGATCACGTGGAGGTGTTCGACCGTGACGGAAAGCCTCTCGCGACGTGGGCTTCGCTCGGCAAGCGAGCGTGGCTGACCGGCCTGGCTGTGGGAGAGAACGACGTCTTCGCCGCCGATGCCGGCAATCGGGTCGTGTTGCGCTACGATAAGTCCGGCGAGCTGGCTGGCCGCATTGGGGAAAAGAACAAGGAACGGAATGTCCCCGGCCTGATCGTGCCCAGCCCCTACCTCGATGTGAAGCTGGGGCGCGATGGTCTGCTGCGAGTCAACAACACAGGTCGGCATCGAGTGGAAACCTACACACCGACCGGCGACCTGGAGTTTTCGTGGGGCAAGTCCTCCTCGGCCATCGAGGGCTTTTGCGGCTGCTGCAACCCGATTGGCCTGGCGCTGCTGCCCGATGGGCGCTGCGTAACGTGCGAGAAGGGGTTGCCGCGGGTGAAGGTTTATTCAGCGGAGGGCGTATTCCAATCGGTCGTCGCCGGCCCGGAGTCGTTCCCTGAGAATGCACAGGCGACTTTCGTCAAGGGAGCCGAAGATGGCCGATTGGGCGGGTTGGATGCGGCCGTGGATTCGCAGCAGCGTATCTATGTTCTGGACCTGGTGACCAGCGAAGTGCGGGTGATGAGGCATAAGGGATGAGATCCGAAACCCGAATCCCGAAACCCGAAAGCAGGCCAAAGGCTGAAATCCGAAGCCCGAGGGCGAGGCAGCCGCGGCTTCTGGAAGATCAGTGTTGTTCGTTCAGGTTTCAGATGCCTCAACTCATCAAGCCTTCCTCGCCCTTCGGACTTCGGACTTCGGACTTCGGAATTCGGAATTCGGGCTTCCTTCGGCCTTCGGTTTTCGGATTTGAGCCCGCCCTCCCCATCGCCCCATGACCCCCCCTCCCCCTTCACCTTCGCCCGTCACACGGCGCCAATTCCTGCGGGACGGCGCGCGCACGGCGGCTTTGGCCGGGCTGGGCGGCTTGCTCGGGGTGGTGGCCACGCGCAGCACGGCCAAAGGCACGGTCTGGCAGATTGATCCGCAGAAATGTGTGCGGTGCGGCAATTGCGCCACGCATTGCGTCCTCGAGCAGTCCGCCGTGAAATGCGTTCATGCCTACGCGATCTGCGGCTACTGCCAACTGTGCACCGGCTTCTTTGAACCCGCGCCAAACGACCTGAACACCGGGGCGGAGAACTGCGCGTGTCCCACGGCCGCTATTAAGCGGACATACGTCGAGGACCCGTATTACGAATACACGATTGACGAGCGGCTGTGCATCGGGTGCGCCAAATGCGTTGAGGGCTGCAATCGGTTCGGCAACGGCTCGCTCTTCCTGCAGGTGCGGCACGACCGGTGTCTGAACTGCAACGAATGCGCGATCTCCAAAGTCTGCGCCGGCGACGCCTTCCGCCGGGTGCCGGCTGATCAGCCGTATCTGTTGAAGACGATGAGCCATTAGATGATTTACGATTTACGATTTACGATTTGCGAGGTGCGGAACGTAGCGGGCATGGGCTCGTAAATCGCAAATCGTAAATCGTAAATGGCTGGCCCGGCTTGGGGCTGCGGTGCTGTTCCTCCTGCTGGCCGGAACAGCGATCGCCGCGCAGCGGTTTCCGCCGCCGGATTTCGAGAGCGGACACAAGCTGCCGCTTACGGCGACACCACCGGCGCGGGCAATGCTTTTCCAATATCTTGATGTGGCGGTGCTCGCCGCCTGTCTCGGGCTCGCAACCTGGCTGGTTTATAAGCGACGCTCGCGCAAGGGCCTGCTGGGTCTCTCGATCTTCTCGGTGCTCTACTTCGGGTTGTGGCGCAAAGGTTGCGTCTGCGCGATCGGCTCGGTGCAGAATGTCGCGCTGGGGCTATGCGACCGAGGGTATGCCGTGCCGCTGGTGGTGACCGCCTTTTTCGTGCTGCCGCTGGTCTTTGCACTGTTCGCAGGGCGGACTTTCTGCGCCGCAGTCTGCCCGCACGGCGCCTTGCAGGACCTGGTATTGCTCAAGCCGGTAAAGGTGCCGGCCTGGCTCGAACAAGGCCTGAGCGTGCTGCCTTACATTTACCTGGGCGCGGGCGTGCTCTTCGCCGCCACCGGCAGCGCCTTCATCTTCTGCCAATATGACCCCTTCGTGCCCATCTTCCGGCTGAGCGGGCGGAGCCTGATGGTGCTGAGCGGGGTGGCGCTGCTGGTGCTGGGGGTGTTCGTCGGCCGGCCTTACTGCCGGTTCCTTTGCCCCTATGGCGCGCTGCTAAAGCTCGGTGGGGTTGTCGCCAAATGGCGCGTGCGCGTCACGCCTGACCACTGCACGCAATGCCGGCTCTGCGAGGCGTCGTGCCCGTTCGGCGCGATGCGCGAGCCGGAATCAACGCCGACCGGCGCGCAAGCCTTGACGATAGACCGCCGGCGCCTGCTTTGGTTATTAGCGCTTGTGCCGGCACTCCTTATCGGCGGCGGTTGGCTGGGCTGGAGATTCAGCGCCCTTGCCTCGCGACTGCACCCGACGGTGAGCCTGGCTGACCAACTCGTGCGCGCCGAAGGAACTCCTCCCAAATTCGGCGCCCTCTCGCCGGATGACCTGGCGCTCGAACGCGCGCGGCAATCGCCGAAGCAAATCCTGACTGAGGCCGCAGCCATCCGGCGCAAGTTCGCCGTGGGCGGCTGGATCTTTGGCGTGTGGGTGGGGTTGGTAATCAGCGCAAAACTGATCAGCCTATCCGTTCGCCGCCGACGCACAGATTACGAGCCGGACCGGGGAGACTGTTTCGCGTGCGCGCGCTGCTTTGAATACTGCCCGAATGAACTGGTCCGGCGCGGCTTGATGCCGGCGACGGGTGGAGTGGCCGGCTCAGTTCCACAATCCAGCGCAGTGGGAAACTCGACTCCATGAACAGGAACCGAGCGAGCGGCTTTAGGCTGACAACTCCTCTCATTGGCACCCCGCTCCTGCGGGGTGACCGCGAGACCAGACGAATTATTAACCGCTTCAGCGGTTTTGACGTAGTTCCCTGGCCTCCACGCCCCCGTGCTTTCAACCAGGGGAAAACATCTAACATCCAACATCCAACATCCAACATCCAATGGCCATGCCCCCGGCGGCTATTGGATGTTGGAGGTTGGAGGTTGGAGGTTGGATGTTTTCCAATGTCATGGAGCGTTGGACGATGACCACCCCACGAACCACCCCCTGCCGCACTTGGCAGATGACCGCACGGGTTGCGGGCGTCTTCTCGGTGCTGATTGGCCTCACGATGGTCGTTGGCCGCGTCAGCATCCGGGCGGAAGACCCATTGAAATCGCCCCAGCTTCAGGAATACAAGGAGAAGCTGCGGCTCGACCCTGCCGACGAGCAAATCAAGCAGCGGATCAGGCAGCTTGATCTGCAAGTTCGCACGCGCTACTTCCGGCTGTTGTCGCAAACGGAGTCGGGAGTGTATTTGCTGCTCGGCGGGGTGGCAGTATTCCTCCTGGCGGTCAAACAAGGCGCGCGCTGGCAGCGGCACCTCCCCATGCCCCAGCCCCGGCCTGATGCCCCGGACCGATCCGCGCGCTCGGCCGCCCGGGCCCGCTGGTCGGTGGCCGCGAGCGGAGCGGCGATCGGCACGTTCCTCTTTGTCCTGACTCTCAGTCTGGGCACAGCCCTCCCCAAATGGACGGCGGGGGTGGAGAATGTGCTGGGGCCGGGCGAAGAGGCCGGCCCCGGGGCATTGCAGCCCACAGCTCAAGCGACGGTGAGCGATGCCGCGTCACCCCAGGAACTCCAGCAGAACTGGCCTCGCTTCCGTGGAGCCGACGGAGGCGGCGTGGCGGCGTTCACCAACGCGCCTGCGGCATGGGATGTAAAGAGCGGCGCGGGCGTTGCCTGGAAGGTGCCGTCGCCGACCACTGGTTTTGGCTCGCCGATCGTCTGGGGCGACCGGGTATTCCTCTCCGGCGGCGACGCGCGCAAGCGTGAGGTGGTCTGCCTGGCCGCCGGGACGGGCCAGATTCTCTGGCGGCAACCGGTGGCGAACGTGCCCGGCGCTCCCACCAAACCGGCGGACGTGCCGGACTCCACCGGTTACGCCGCCGCAACCATGGCCACGGACGGACGGCGCGTCTATGTGTTCTTTGCCAACGGCGACTGCGCGGCCTTCACTCTCGAAGGGCGACCTGTCTGGTCCAGGAGCTTTGGCCTGTTGAAGAATCCCTACGGCCACGCCACCTCATTGGCCACCTGGCGGGACCGCTTAATCGTCCAACTCGACCAGGGCGAGAGCGAAGACAACAAGTCCAGGCTCTATGCGCTGGACGGGCGCACCGGCCAAATCGTCTGGCAGCGTCCGCGCAAGGTGGAAGCCTCGTGGGCAACGCCGATCGTCATCGAAGCCGCCGGGAAGGCACAGGTGATTACGCTGGCCATCCCCTGCGTCATCGCCTACGCGGCGACGGATGGCGCGGAGCTGTGGCGGGTCGAGGCCTTGAACGGGGAAATCACGCCCTCACCTGTCTTCGCCGGCGGGCTGCTGTTTGTCGCCAGCCCGTCCGAGAAGTTGCTGGCGATTCGCCCAGACGGCCAGGGAGATGTGACCAAGACGCATGTGGTTTGGACCTTCGAGGACAACGTGCCGGACGTCACCAGCCCCCTCAGCAACGGCGAATTGGTCTTCACGCTCACAACTGCCGGCATGTTGACCTGCCTCGACGCTAAGGACGGCAAGAAACAATGGGATCATGACTTCGATATGGAATTCCACGCCTCGCCGAGCCTGGCTGGAAACCGGCTTTACCTGCTCAGCCAGAAGGGCACCGCGGTGGTGGTCGAGGCGGCGCGACAATTCAAGGAGCTATTCCGCACCGAGATGGGCGATACCTTCCACGCCAGTCCGGCGTTTGCGCAGGACAGGATATTCCTGCGCGGAGTAACCAATGTATGGTGTCTAGGCGCAGCGCCGGCCAAGGCAGCAATGAAATCCGAAATCCGAGACCCGAAGGCCGAAGGAAACCCGAAATCCGAAGCCCGAAAGGCAACCCGGGCAAATCCACGCGGCGCGGTTGCTGGCTTCGTATTTCGGCCTTCGGACTTCGGCCTTCCTTCGGGTTTCGGCCTTCGGGTTTCGGATTTGATGCCATGAGCCTCGACCTGGCACCTGTGGATAAAGTAGTGCAGCGCCTCGGTCGCACCCCCGACGCTCTCATCCCGATTCTACAGGCTGTGCAGGACCATTACGGCTACCTGCCGGAGGAGGCCTTGCGGCGCGTGTGCGCGACTACACAGATCACGCCGGCGGCAATTGGCGGGGTTTCAACCTTCTACGACATGTTCCGGCATGAGCCAAGCGGCAAACACATCGTGCATGTCTGCCACGGCACGGCTTGCCACGTGGGGGGCGCCGAACGGGTCGAGGAAGCACTGCGCCGCCACCTGCGCATCCCCGACGGCTCGGATACCGATGCCGACCGGCGCTTCACCATCGAGCGGGTTGCCTGTCTCGGCTGCTGCACCCTCGCGCCGGTGGTGCGGATTGAAGAGGAGACGATCGGCTACGCGACCGCTGAGAAAGTGCCGGGTGCTGTTCGTGATTTCCTGGCGAGCCGGCAGGGCGCGGGGACTACTAAACCATCCCCCATTGCCCCTCCGCAGGGCAACGGCGGCGCGGAGATCAAGGTCTGTCTGGACTCCTGTTGCCTGGCGAAGGGCACCGACCGGGTTTTCCATGCCCTGCAGCAGAGCCTGGCGGAGAACGGCTTGAAGGCTGCCGTGAAGCGCGTCGGCTGCGTCGGTGCTTGCTACCGGACGCCGATGGTGGAGGTCGTTGTGCCGGGCAGGTCGAGTGTGACTTATTCGGGGCTGTCCCTGACCGAGGCGGGCGAACTGGTGCAGAAGCATTTTCGCCCCCGTGGCCTCGCGCGCCGCGTGTCGCGGCTCTGGACGCGCGTCCTGGACGGATTGCTGGTGGAGGACGGCCCGGCAGCTCCCGCGATCGAGCACCTGGTCGTATCCCGCGATGATGCTGGCGGAAAGGCGTTCTTTGGCCGGCAAGTCCACATCGCCATGGAGCACTACGGCCGGCTGGACCCGTTGAGCCTGGAGGAATACCTGGCCCATGATGGATTCGCGGCATTGGCTAAGTGTGTGGGAGCGCGGAATGCGCGCAGTGGGGCTGCTGTTAACCAGGGCGGCATCACGTTCCCCCTCACCCCAGCCCTCTCCCCCGGGGAGAGGGAGCATCGTCGGCAGTCGGTCGGCGAATCGAAGGCAGTTGAACATATCGAGAACCGGGCCTCGCTACCCCCTCTCCCCGAGGGAGAGGGTAGGGGTGAGGGGGAAGCCGACGCACGAGAACCCAGGACTATTGGAATTGCCGATTCTCGACCCGGCCTGCCAGCCCTTTCCCCTGAACAGATCATCACCACCATCGAGCAGTCCGGCTTGCGCGGGCGCGGCGGCGCGGGGTTTCCCACGGGGCAGAAATGGCGCCTGGTTCGCAAGCAAGCCGACGAAACCAAATACGTGATCTGCAACGGCGACGAGGGAGACCCAGGGGCCTTCATGGACCGCATGATCCTTGAATCCTTCCCCTACCGGGTCATCGAAGGGCTGGCCATCGCCGCAGTCGCGGTCGGAGCGCACGAGGCGATCTTCTACATCCGCCACGAGTATCCCCAGGCCTTGCAGCGAATCAAGGCGGCCCTGGCCGAGTGCGAGCGGCGCGGCTGGTTGGGGGATCATCTGTTGGGGAGCGATTACCCGCTGCACATCTCCATCAAGGAGGGCGCGGGCGCTTTCGTCTGCGGTGAGGAGACGGCCCTGATTGCATCGGTGGAAGGCCGCCGGGGGATGCCGCGGCTGCGCCCGCCGTTTCCGGCACAGGCCGGTTTGTGGGGCAAACCCACCCTCATCAACAACGTCGAAACGCTGGCCCAGGTGCCCTGGATCATCCGTCACGGCGCGGAAGCATTCGCCGGCATCGGCACCGCCACCAGCAAAGGCACCAAGGTATTCTCCCTGGCGGGCAAGGTCCAGCGGGCCGGCTTGATCGAAATCCCTATGGGCACCACCCTCCGCCAGATCGTCGAGGAGATCGGCGGCGGCGTGGCCTCTGGTCGCACGTTCAAAGCGGTGCAAATCGGCGGCCCCTCCGGCGGTTGCGTGCCGGCGCGCCTGGCCGACACGCCGGTGGACTACGAATCCCTGCGCGACATCGGCGCCATCATGGGTTCCGGCGGCATGGTGGTGCTCGATGACACCACGTGCATGGTGGACATCGCCCGGTACTTCCTCCAGTTCACCCAAAACCAGTCGTGCGGCAAATGCACGTTCTGCCGCATCGGCACCAAGCGCATGCTCGAACTGCTCGACCTGCTCTGCGCCGGCAAAGCCGCCCGCAAACATCTCCAGGAGTTGGAACAACTCGCGCCTCAAGTCAGCCAGGGAAGCCTGTGCGGCCTGGGCAAAACCGCGCCCAACCCGGTGCTAACGACCCTGCGCTATTTCCGTGACGAATATGAGGCCCACCTGGAAGGCCGCTGTCCGGCCGGCAAGTGCAAGGCGCTCATTAAGTATCGCGTGCGCGACAACTGTACCGGCTGCACAATATGCGCCCAGCATTGCCCGGCCGACGCCATCCCGATGACCCCCTATGCCCGCCACGTCATAGACCTGGACAAGTGCACAAGGTGCGATTCGTGCCGACAGGTGTGCCCCTATAATGCCATTGAGGTAGTATGAGAGTGCCAGGCGAATCAAATCCGAAGGCCGAAACCCGAAGGCCGAAAGAAGGCCGAAACCCGAAACCCGAATGCGCCATGGCCAGGAGTGTTCCGGACCGCTGCTCCGAGTTTTGGGAATGGGGAGATGAAAACTCCATAAAGACCTTGGTACTGAAGGATGGACCGGCGGTCCCATCCCTACCGGAGGACCTGGCTGAACGCACGGCGCGGTTTGGCGAAAGTATCATCCGCTTTGCCAAAAGGATTCCTCGTAACGCCGTAAACAATCGGCTCATTGATCAACTTGTGGGAGCCGGAACGAGTGTAGGAGCTAATTACTGTGAAGCGGACGACTCTGTTTCAGGCAAGGAATTCAAGCAAAAGATCGGCACCTGTCGAAAGGAATCAAAGGAAACCATGTTCTTCCTCCGCATGGTCGCGGCAGCGGAAGACGAGCTGGCGGCTGAGGCGCGAGCGCTCTGGCGCGAAGCCAAGGAACTGAACCTCATCTTCGGCGCAATATGGAGAAAATGACCCCTACCCCCGCGTGCTGTCGGTTCGGTCTTCGGCCCTCGGATTTCGGCCTTCTTTCGGCCTTCGGGTTTCGGCCTTCGGACTTCGCGCCCCTATGACCACCGTGAAGCTCACTCTCAACGGCCACCAAACCGAGGTCCCCGCCGGCCAAACCATCCTCCAAGCGGCGCGAACCCTCGGCCTCACCATCCCCACCCTTTGTCACGTCGAGGGTTTCGAGGCGTCCGCCTCGTGTTTCATATGCGCCGTAAAGATCGAGGGCCGGCCCAACCTTTGGCCCTCCTGCGCGACGCCCGTCGCGGAGGGAATGGTCGTGATCACCGATTCCGAGCAAGTGCGCGCCGCGCGCAAGACCGCGCTCGAACTGCTGCTCTCCGACCACGCGGGCGATTGCGTCGGCCCCTGCCGCACCGGATGCCCCGCCCGGCTGGACATCCCCAACTTTATTGAGCGGATTGCCGCCGGCGACCACCGCCAGGCGGCTGAGATCGTCACCGAGGATCTCACCCTGCCCGCATCACTCGGACGCATTTGCCCGCGCCTGTGCGAGGAGCGTTGCCGGCAATGCGAGGTGAAAGACGCGCTCTCGATCCGCAACCTGCATCGCTTCGCCGCCGATCACCAACGCGCGCACCGCGGAGCAGTAGGGCAGGCGTCTCGCCTGCCCCCCGGGCGTCTCGCCCGCGGCTCCACCGAGGCGAGCGGGATCCCGCCCAACCCGCAGGCGGGACGCCTGCGCTACTCTCCAAGCGCGTGGCCATCGTCGGGGCAGGGCCGGCGGGGTTGGCTGCCGCACATCACCTGCTTCAGCGGGGGCACGGGGCGGTGCTGTTTGATGCCCACCCGCAACCCGGCGGAATGCTGCGCTACGGCATCCCGGCTTTCCGACTGCCCCGTGAAGTGCTCGATGCGGAAATCCAGATGATCCGCGATCTGGGCGCCGAATTCCGCCTGGGCCAACGCCTGGGCCGTGACCTCTCGCTCTCCGATCTCCGGCGCGACTTCGACGCTGTGTTTCTCGCCATCGGCGCGCAGGGCTCGCGCGGGCTCGGCTGCCCTGGCGAAGAACTCGCCACGCCCGCGCTGGAGTTTCTGGAAAAACTTGCCCACGGCCACCCTCCCGCCGTGGGGAATGACGTTCTCGTCATAGGCGGCGGCAACACAGCGATGGACGCCTGCCGCTCCGCCGTGCGCTGCGGCGCGAAGTCAGTGCGCGTCCTCTACCGCCGCAGCCGCCGCGAAATGCCCTGCCTCATGGAGGAAGTCGAAGCGGCTGAAGCGGAGGGTGTCAGGATCGAGTTCCTCGTCGCCCCGCTCCGCCTCGAGCGCAAGGGCGGGACCTTGATCCTCACCTGCCAGCGCATGGAGCTTGGGCCGCCTGATGAGAGTGGCCGCGCCCGGTCGCTGGCCATCCCCGATTCGCACTTCGCCGTGGAGGCCAGTTGCGTCATTGCCGCTATCGGACAAGCCGTGGAGTTGGAGCCACTCAGCAGTGCACAGCTTTCGCTCTCCAAGTGGGGCATCGCCGCCGACCCCCGGACCCTCGCAACAAACCTCCCCGGCGTATTCGCTGGCGGCGACGCCGTCACCGGCCCCGACCTCGCGGTGCGCGCCGTGGCTGCCGGCAAGCTCGCCGCGGCATCCATTGACCAGTACCTGACCGGGAAGAAGGTCATCGGCGCGCCCGAGGCCGTAAGCGTCGTGCTGGGCAAGCTGAGCGAGGAAGAGCTGGCCGTCTTCCTGCGGGGCATCGAGCAGGCGCCCCGCGCGCCCATGCCGCATCTGCCCATCGAGAAGCGAAAGACCACGTTTGAGGAAGTCGAGCTTGGCTTCTCGCCGGAGGCGGCGACCCGCGAGTCCCGCCGCTGCCTGGGTTGCGGCTGTGGCAAGGCGATCCCCTGTCGGCTCCGCCAGTATGCGACCGAATACGGCGTGGACCCGCAGCGCTTCGTCGGCGAGCGACGCCACTTCGCCCGAGACAACTCCCACCCCGAGATTATCTTCGAGCCGGGCAAATGCATCATCTGCGGTGCCTGTGTGAAGGTGGCCGCCGAGGCAGGCGAGGAACTGGGCCTATCCTTTATTGGACGAGGATTCCAAGTAGCCGTAGCCGCGCCATTCGACCGGCCGATGGCCGAGGCCTTGCGGAAATCCGCCCGCCGCGCCGCCGAAGTCTGCCCAACCGGCGCCATCACGCTTAAAGGCGCCGGCTGCGCCGGCTGCCGCCTGGCGTGATTTCGCCCATCCTTCGGCCTTCGGATTTCAGGACTGCCGACCTCCCGTGCTCGCCCCGCCCTTTGATATCCTCCGGCAGCCCTGCCCGCACTCGTCACTTGTCACCTATCCCCCGAAACTGATAACCTGAGTCAATGGCTCGCAAGGCATCAGCAGACTCAGAATCCTCCCGCGGGTTCAGCGACATCATCGGCGTGGTGCTGATGTGTTTTGCGCTGCTGTTGCTGGCTGCCCTGCTGTCCTATCACCCGCGCGACGTGTCGGCCAACGCCGTGCCGCACAATGCCCCGGTGCAGAACTGGATCGGGCCTTTTGGCGCGTGGATGGCTTACGGCTGTTTCCTGGCAATCGGCGCGGCCGCCTTTGTCCTGCCCGTGCTGCTGTTCTTCCTGGGCTTGGGCTGCCTCTTCAACGCGTTCGCCCACCTGCGCCGCCGCTGGCCCTGGACCCTGGTGCTTCTAATTTGCTGCATGGGTCTGCTTGACGCTTACCGCGAATATCTCGGAAACCTCCAGCGGAATCTGGGCACAACCGCCGGGGGCATCCTTGGGCGGAACCTGAACCAGCACTTCTTCAGCGAATGCTTCGGCACGGCGGGCGCGACGATCATCTTCCTGATGCTGTACTTTATCAGCCTGCTCTTCCTGACCAATTTCCAGTTGGGCGAATGGATTCGCATGCTCTGGGGCCGGCGCGCCCTCGCCGAGGGCGAGCGCACGCCTGAGGAGGAAGCGCTCGCACGGCGGGCGCGCGACCTGCAAAAGCAGGCGAAGAAGTTGCAGGACGAAGTCGAGCGCTCGGGGTTGGGCGCGGACATGAAGCCCGTCCCCACGCCGACCGTGCGCGACCTCAGCGTGCCACAACCCGACAAGTCTGGCCGAGCCAGGAAACCAGCACAACCCGAGCCGGGCAAAGAGCCCGCGCCTGCCGATGAAGTAGAAGTCATCCCCGCCCGCGAGGTCGCCGCCGCCACCACAGCGGACGTGCTGGGCAGGAATCCGAACTCCGGCAGCAAGCCCGCTGAGGACAAATCCGCCGAAGGCAAAGCTGAGACGCCCACCACTCAGAAACCTGACACCGAGGCCAAGCCTGAACCGGAAGTGGTGATTCACGGCCTTCCCTCGGCGCCTCCCAAATCCAGGCTGCCCCGGAAGCCCAAACCCATTACCGTTGCCTCCACGCCTATGATCGGCAACTACCAGTTGCCGCCGCTCGATTTCCTCCAGCACCCCGACCCGACTGCCAAGCCCACGGAGTCGAAAGAGGAATTGATGGCCAACGCCCGCCTGATGCAGCAGACGCTCGCCCAGTTCGGCATCGAGGTCGCGCTGGGCGACATCACCAAGGGCCCCACCATCACCCGCTACGAGCTGCATCCCGCGCCGGGCGTGAAGCTGGAGAAGATCACCGCGCTCACCAACAACCTCGCCGCCGCCCTAAAAGCCGAGCGCCTCCACATCCTGGCCCCGGTCCCCGGCAAGAGCTCCGTCGGCATCGAGGTGCCCAACCCGGTCAAAACTTCCGTGATCATGCGCGACCTCCTCGAGTCCGAGGAATGGCGCGCCAGCAAGGCCCGCATCCCGCTGGCGCTGGGCAAAGACGTTTACGGCCACCCCATCATCGCTGACCTGGCGGAAATGCCGCACCTGCTCATCGCCGGCAGCACCGGCTCCGGCAAATCCGTCTGCATCAATGCCATTATCAGTTCATTGCTTTACCGCTTCTCGCCCGACCAACTCCGCTTCGTGATGATTGACCCGAAGGTGGTCGAGTTGCAGCAATACAACGCCTTGCCGCACCTCGTCGTGCCGGTTGTCACCGACCCCAAAAAGGTAATCCTCGCCTTGCGCTGGGTGGTCAATGAGATGGAGAAGCGCTACCAGATCTTCGCCCGGGTAGGCGTCCGCAACATCCTTTCGTTCAACTCGCGTCCCAAGAACAAGCCGCTGCCGCCTCAGGAACCCGAGCTGCCCCTCCTGGCCAAGAAGGAAAAGGTCGAGCCCGGCGCCGATGGTTTCGCGGTGGAGGTGGACGAGGAAATCGTTGTCCCGCGCGAGGAGGACATCATCATCCCCGAGAAGCTCAGCTACATTGTGGTCATCATTGACGAGCTGGCGGACCTGATGCTGGTCGCGCCCGCCGATGTGGAAATGGCCATCGCGCGCATCACGCAGATGGCCCGCGCCGCTGGCATCCATTGCATCGTCGCCACCCAGCGGCCGAGCGTGGATGTCATCACCGGCGTCATCAAAGCGAACATCCCCGCCCGCATCGCCTTTCAGGTCGCGGCAAGGGTGGACTCGCGCACCATCCTTGATGCGATGGGCGCCGACAAACTGCTCGGCAAGGGCGACCTGCTCTATCTTCCGCCCGGCTCAGCGAAGCTGACTCGCGCCCAGGGTTCGCTCATCACCGACCAGGAAATCCAGCACATCGTGGATTTCATCGCCAAGCAAGCCAAGCCCAGCTACGAACTCGAAATCCACCAGCAACTCTCCCGCCCCTCCAATGGCGTCGGGGAGGAGAACGGCATTGACGAGGACGAGGAAATCATCCAGGACTGCATCGAGGTCATCCGCAGCGAGCAAAAGGCCAGTGTCTCACTGCTCCAGCGCCGCCTGCGCCTCGGCTATGGCCGCGCCGCCCGCATCATGGACGAGTTGGAGAACCGAGGCATCGTCGGCCCCAGCAAGGGCGCCGAACCTCGCGACATCCTGATTGATCTGGACGGCGGCGGCGCCGACGGCCGGCCACCACAAACCGAGGGCTGAAACTATGAACGCAGAGCTTGAAGCTCATTTGGTTGCGGTGCGAAACGCGTCTCCAACGCCGCACGGCGCGACCGAGTTTCTGCGGCGCGAGCAGGCGGAGTTTCCCGGCAAGTTCCTGGAGAAGGCCGACTCCACCCTCAAGCCGAGCCTGGAGTCCGCCGCCGCCACGCTCCAGAAGCACGGCTACGGCGCCTCAGTCGAGCGCGTCGAGAGCCGGAGCGGCGCGGACCCCAATACCTTTCCCTACCTTACTCTCCATTTCTCTCCCCAGCGCGCCACTCCTGCCGACCTGGGTTACGTTTATACCATCGCCGGCGCCTCGGTGAGCTTCATCTGCCAACGGAACGATCTGTGCGTGGAGGTGGTCGTCGCCCATCCGGCCCGCCGGGGCGTGGAGCGCCGGGTCAACTTCTCCACCCTGACCCTCGGGGACCTGACCCGAGACCGCGTGGACCGCATCGTCACTGACGCCATTAAGCAGATCATCAGGCGGTAGCCGGGCCTAACGACGGGCAAGGTCCCGAGCCCTGTGCAGCCTCATTGGGCGTCTGCCGGGTGCTCGAACCTTTCAGGTAAGGCCGAAACAAGCCACGGGTGGGCCCTAATCCCTTCGCACTCCCGTTGTAATCCCCCTGTAATCCCCCTGTAATCCCCCTGTATGGCTCCTCGCCTGGCCCTCATTAGCGTTTTGAAGCCGTTACCTCCTGCGGCTTGGGCGGCGCCTGCAGGGCCGGCAGGCCGTCAATTCGGTAGCGGCGATGCATATAGAGGTCATCAGCGACCTGGAAGATGGCAATGGCGTCCTGTTCGAGTTCGCGGTCGGCGTCGGTCGGTTGCGACAGCGGGCGCATTTCCGCCACCTTCGGATCGCCCTGGTAGAATTCCACCGTCTTCATCAGGCCCAGCACCACCATGCGGTCGTATGCGAGCATGCCGATGTCGCGGTTGTGGTTCAGGAAGGCGCGGCCATCCTCAGGCCGGCTGGCTAGCAGATCGCGGCCGAAGAACTGGCTCTCATACGGACGCCCCAGCAGACCGAGGATCGTGGTCGGCACGTCCAGCGAGCAGCCCAGCTCGGAGATGCGGCTCGGGCTCTTGACCACCGCCGGGCCCACGATCAGGAGCGGGATTTCATACGAGTGAATGGGAATGTCCTGTTCGCCATAAACTCGCGCGCCGTGGTCGGCCACCACGACAAAGACCGTGTTTGTCCAAAAGGCTCTCCTTCTTGCGCCGCGTCGAAGAATCGGCCCAGCGCGTAGTCGGAGTATTTCACCGCATTCTCGCGCCGCCGCTGGTCCGGGTCCTCAGGGATGCGGCCCTTGGGGTAAGTGTAAGGCTTGTGGTTGGAGACGGACAGGATCGTGCCGAGGAACGGCTTGCCCGTTTTGGCCAGGTTGTGGAACTCCTGAATCGCCCGCGCGTAGGCGTCCTCGTCGCAAACGCCCCAGATCGTCGAGAAGGTCGGATGCTCGAAGTCCTTCTCCTCGATGAAGCGGTCCCAGCCGTTGTGAAGGGCATACGAGCGCATGTCATCAAACAGGCCCCGGCCCCCGTAGAGAAACACGGTGTTGTACCCATCGCGCTTGAGCACGCGGGCGATGCTCTCGACATTCTCCGAGCGGTCGCGCCTGACGATGGAGTCCCCGGGCAGCGGCGGGAAGGAGGAGAACACGCCCTCGAACCCGCGGACGGTCCGGTTGCCGGTCGCATAGATGTTGGTGAACAGCATGCCTTCGTCCTCCGCCAGTTTGTCCATCTCCGGCGTCAGGGTGTCCTTCCGCCCCAGGCTGCCCCAGAACTCGGAGCCCAGGCTTTCTTCGAGGAGAATCACCACGTTCAAGCGCGGGCGGGCGGGGTCGCCGGCGATGTGCCGTCGGATGGAGTCGCCCGTTTCTACGAACTGCGCATTCGGCGCGGCCAGCAGGCGGCGCGCGCGCTGGTAGGCTTTATCCAGCGGCATGGTCTGGTAGAACGCGGCATAATCGAGATTGTGTGTCCACGCCGCGTCGAAGAAGGAGATTGCGCCGTTGTTGGCCAGCTCATTCACCGTGCGATCAGTGCTGACATGCGCTCCGTTGAGATCGAGGGTCGGCGTGAGCAACGCCGACCAACCCCACCGCCGCCGCGAAATACGCCAGCCGCGTCCTCGCTCGAAATGGCCGCTCCCACATCTGCCCAAACAGCCGGCTCGCCACCCACATCCAGCCCACGGTCAGGACCGCGCAAATCCCTAGAAATACGGCGACATGGTACGACTCCCAGATGTTAATAAAGATCTCCTTCGGGAAGATCAGGTAGTCGACCGCGACGGTGTTGAAGCGGGACCTGAACTCGTCGAAGAAGAAGAACTCGACGAAGAGCAGGAAGATCTGCGCGAACCAGAACACGAAGCAGCCCACCAGGAATACACATCCGGTGCCACAGCTTCCCAAAGGAGCGGTCGCGCACGATCAGCAGCCAGAACAGCAGCGGGAGCATCTCGACCAGCGCGGCATACACGTCCCGGTGAAACCCGCTGACGAAAGCCAGCAGGACATCGGTCACGGGCGCGCCGGCCGGCTTGAAGGCACAAACCAGCACAAGCCTCAGCACCAGCCAACTGGCCAGCAGCGACAAAAAGCAGAACCCCGCGAAGCCGTAGCGCGACCGCATCCACGACTGCTCGCCCGGAGAAGGATGGTTACTCATCAAATCCAATAGAATGCCTTCGGCGATTGAGCGCAAATCAAATCACCGCTTGCGGCAGAGCTGGATGCCATCGGCGACCGAGATCAGAACCGCTTCAACCCGCTTGTCTGCGGCCAGCTTATGATTCAACGCGTCAATCGCGCGCCCGGTAGCCAGCCTGACCGGGCCGGCGCCTAACCGCCCGCCCCAAAGCATATTATCGAACAGAATGAGGCCGTTCCGCCGAATCCGCGGCAGGAGCAACTCGTAGTAGGCGTCATATTCGGTCTTGTCCGCATCAATGAAGGCAAAGTCGAAGGTCAGGCCGGGGTCAAGCCGTCGCAGCGAGCGAATGGCCGGTCCGAGCCGCAGCTCGATCCGGTCCTCCAAGCCGGCCCTCGCCCAATACCGCCGCGCCACCGCCGTCCATTCCTTGCTGGCATCCAGGCACAGCAGCCGGCCGCTGCGGGGCAGGGCGCGCGCGATGCACAGCGAACTGTAGCCGGTGAAAGTCCCCACCTCGATGGCGGACTTCGCTCCCGCGGCAGCGACCAGCACGCTCAGGAAGGTCCCTTCCTCGTCGCTGATCTGGCATTTGCTCACTTCTTCACCCAGCTTCGCGGTCTCCGCGCGGAGTTCCTGCAAGAGCGTGTCCCCGGCGTCACTGCGGCAGCCAGAGAGGTAATTGTAGAGTCGGTTGTTGAGGCGGATGTATTTTGTGCCCATAGGGAGAAGGTAGCAGAATCGTTAGGAGGGGGAAGGGGAGGCGTGAGGCGTGAGGCGTGATGCGTGAAACGTGAAACGTGAATCGTATGTGTGAGGCGTGAGTGGTTTAGGGGATCAGGGTGGATAGGCCAATACTTACCCCAGCTTTTGGCCCGGCGGCAGAGGATGCCCGGCCAGGAATTCCTGTGCGCTTAGCCGCCTGCCGCCTTCGCGCTGCAATTCCAGTATCCGCAGCGCCCCACGGCCACACCCTACTACAATGCCGGCCTTGTCGGCTTGCAGGACCTCGGCGGGAGGGGCGGCGTGTTCCACCACTTCCGCCCGCCAGAGCTTGAGCAGGTGCGGCTGGGGCTGCGCGGGTAACCATGTGAATGCCCCCGGCCATGGCACCAGGCCGCGCACCCGGTTCCAGATGGCCTGCGCGGGCTGCTTCCAATCAATCTGCCCGTCCTGCTTCTTTATCTTCGGGGCGTAACTGGCTCCTTCGGCAGGCTGCGGATGGGCAGCGATTCTGCCGGCCACATAATCGGGTATGGTTCGCACCAGCAGCTCCGCCCCCAGCCGGGCGAGCCGGTCGTGCAGGCCCTGCGCGTTGTCTCCAGGGAGGATCGGAGTCGGCGTCTGCGCCAGGATGTCCCCGGTGTCCAGGCCCGCGTCCATTTTCATAATGGTGACTCCCGTCTCCGCATCTCCATTGAGCATGGCCCATTGGATTGGCGCCGCGCCCCGATACCGGGGGAGCAGGGAAGTGTGGACATTGAGGCAGCCAAACTGGGGCAGACTCAACACGCTCTGCGGCAGGATCTGGCCATAGGCCGCCACGGCAATCAAATCGGGCGCCAAAGCCCGCAGCTCAGCCAGAAACTGGCCGCTCCGTGCCCGCTCGGGCTGCAGCACCGGCAGCTTGGCCTGGAGGCCCAGTTCTTTGACCGGCGAGGGCCGCAGTCTCAACTCCCGCCCTTTGGGCCGGTCCGGCTGCGTCACCACCGCCACGACCTGGAAACCCTCCGAGTCAATCAGCGCCCGCAGGCTGTCGCACGACAGTTGCGCTGTCCCCATAAAAACGATTCGTAACGCAGCCATACCCGAGAATAACCCCAGAACCCTGAAGCACCTAACGCAGTAATCGCCTGCCGGGAGCCGGGCGCGCTGCCCGTGGCCGTGGCCGGGCCGCCGCCACCGCCGGCCCTGTCACCGTGCGTTTGCCCAGCGACGTCGAGCAACGGACACAGAGGAATTCGTAGAGTTCACCGGAGGGCAGCACCAGCAGGAGGCGTTCGCGGACCCGTTGGGCGGAGCCGCACTTGGGACAATAAAGCTCGCTGGCGGTGAATTTGCCGAACTGCTGCGACATCCTACTTCGCGTCTTTGTGCTTGAGGCGAATCTCCTGGATCTCGACGAAAGGAATCATGACTTCCTCCGTGGCGTGCGCCCGGTGCACCTGCAAGTGGAGATCGTTGGCGGCAATCCGGCTGATCCGCTGGCCCACATACTCGCCCCGCGACGATTTGATCACCAGCACCATGTCGCGGTCGGCATCACGGCGCACGACCCCGAAGAAGCCGGGGAACTTGGTCTCGATAAACCGGCGGTTGAAGGTGAACTGGCCGCGCTGGAAGGTAACGGTCTGCGGCAAGGCGGCCTTCTGCCCCTGCGCCTCACCCTGACCCGCAGCTCCCGCTTCCGAGGACCCGCTGGCAGCCAGCCTCAACGCCGAAGGGTGGTCCGCTCCGACCGCTTGCATGGGGTTGACCGCCTCGGCAGCTCCGCCCTCCGGCACGGCCTCCGGCGCGGGCTCCCAGGTCGCGGCGGCGGGCGCTAACTGGGTGGGCATGGACAGGAAGATAATCGGTCCAATCAGCGGCAGCACCGCCGACACTCCGCAAACCAGCGCCACAGGCCGCGCGCGAAAGATCGAAACCTCATACCCGGCGTAAATATTGGCGGCGTAGAGCACCAGCACGATGAAAAGCCCGAGGCCGGATGAAAAGAGAGCGCCAATGAGCGAGCGGGGGACCGGACGTTCCAGGCGCGGCGGCTGCTTGATATTCACCGCGGTCTTCTTGACCTTCTCCGCCTGTGTAATCTCGATAAACGGCTCAACCAGCGGTCCCAGCTTGGGCATCTTGGCAAACTCCTTCAGATCCGCTTGTGAGAAACTGGCCCAAGGCACCCGTTTATACTCGCCTTCGCCCAGTTTGATCTGCACCCCAGCGTCGTTTGCCGTGGCGGCGAGCATTTCACCGTTCAGCGACTCGCCGTTGACGAGCGTGAACGTTTCCGCGTAAACCGCCCCCGCCAGCAGCACCCCAGCCAGCAGAACGGCAACTAAACAAAATCTGCGCACCATGCGATCCCTCAATAACAAACCGCCCCTGCCATAGGAAGCAAAATCTGGCACAGTTACCCCCCCTTCACGCTGCCCAGCACCTCGATCAGGTCCTCGATTACCCAGTTGGCCCGGGCCGCCTGAAGCTGGTCCGCGGCCGCGCCGTGCTGCCACACCGCGTAACGGATCGCCTTGAGCGGATCGGCCCGCAGGGGCGCCTGGGCCAGCAAGCCGGCCAGATAACCGCCCAGCACGTCGCCGCTGCCGCCCTGCGCCAGGTGCGGATTGCCGGATGAATTGACATACACCTCGCCCGAACTGCGGCCAACGAGCGTCTGGTGGCCCTTGAGCACCACCCACGCGTTGCCGAAGCGCCGCGAGACATTGCGCAGGGCGCTCAACCGGTTGGCCTGCACCTGTTGCGGAGTCGAGCGCAACAGCCGCGCCGCTTCTCCCGGGTGCGGCGTCATCACGCGCACGGTATTGCGCGGCACCGGAGCCAGCGGCAACCAGTCCAGCGCGCTGGCGTCCACCACGACCGGCATCAGCGCATCGCCCCACAGGTGCCGCGTCAGCAGCTTCATCTGGTCGGGCATGTCAGGAGCCGCCAGTCCCGGGCCAATGAGGACCGAGTCGTGCGAGCCGGGCAGTTTGCTTTCCGGCGCCCAGACTGAAACCATTACCGCCTGCAACTGCGGCGCGATTGCGTGATAGACCACTTCCAGCGTGTGCAGCGTGATCAAGCCCGGCTGCGCCCGCTGCGCGCCGCGTGACACCAGCACGGCCGCGCCGTGATACCCCAGGCTCCCGGCCACAATCGCCAGGTGCCCATAGCTCCCTTTATGCCCCGCCACCCCTCGCACGGGCGGGAAATCCTCGAAATCCGCTGGCAGCGTCCATTGCAACTCGCTCTGGGCCGGACAGGGGGCCAGCCCCACGTCCGTTGCGACCTCGAGCCGGCCCACAAACGGCCAGGCAGCCTGCTGTAGCATCCCCGTCTTCGGCGCGCCCACGGTTAGCGTTACCGCCGCCACGATCGCCCCCCCCTGCGCCTGGCCCGTGTCCGCATTCAGCCCCGAGGGCACGTCCACCGCCAGCACCGGCCGGTGCGCCGCGTTCACACGCTCGATCAAAGCCACCCACTCCGGCGCCAGCGGCCGATTCAGCCCGATGCCGAACAGCCCATCCACCACCAACGCCGGGCGCGACGCCAGCAACCCCTCCAGCTTCGCTAAATCCGCCGCGGGTTCCGTTACGTCCAACACCTCCACCCGGCGTTCAGCCAGGTGCTCACGCGCCTGGCGGGCGTCCTCCCCATTATGGCCCTTGCCCGCAAGAATGAGGATCGAGTCTCCCGCCTGCGTCAATTGCAAGCAGCGCCGGGCGATACATTTCCCGACACGGCGGATGACTTCGTCCTCTGTCTGGCCGGTGGCCCAGGTGGCCTGCTCCCAGTCGCGCATCTGGGCGATGCTGATTACCGGTACTGGCATACTGCGGGAACATACACGTTCCCTCCTCTAAAGAAAACCAAAACCCGCCCTTACTGCCTCTCGTATTCGCCCTTGCTGACCTTCTTCAGCACGGTGAAGCCCGCCTTCTTGGCATCGGAAATCGAGAGCGTCCGGGGCGAGTTAAACGTCGAGAATACCTTGCGCACCGGTTTCTTGCACAGTGGGCACTTGGTCAGCGGCGCCGCCGACAGCGGCCGGCACAGCGTGAACTTCCCGCCGCACACCGCGCAACTCCCGTCGCAAAGCTCGTATTCGTACAATGGCATAAACGCCCGTCTCTACCCCAAATTCCAAACTCCCGCCCCCGAAGTCAAGCGTGTCAGCAGTTCTCATTTTGGGTCCGGCCAGGAGTTTAATGGGGCCGGGGGGCGGGGTTGACGGGACGGTTGGATGAAGCTGCCCGCAGATTGTTTCATTTTGTACGGGACTCACAGCCCCCTTTCGTGTATCCCGGTCCCGGATGCCGACCGAATCCATCATCCAGGGCCGCCGCCTGAGTGCCGAAGAGCTGGTTCAGATCCAGACTCTGCTCATCGAACATCCGTCGTGGCATCGGACGCGACTCTCCCGCGAACTCTGCGCCCGGTGGGGCTGGCGCAACGACGCCGGTTGCCCCAAAGACATGGCCTGCCGCTCGCTCTTGCTCAAACTCCAGGCCCGGGGGCTCCTGGAGTTGCCGCCGCGCCAGCGCGCGTTGGTCAATCACCGGCGCAACCACCGCGCCGTCGAAGTGCCCCACGCGACGGACCCCCTCCACGCCGGGTTGGAGGCGTTACGCCCCCTGAGCGTAGCGCCGGTGCTCCCCGGCAGCCCAGAGGCAGGTTTGTTCCAGTTCCTGCTTCAGCGTTATCATTACCTGGGCCAGCGCAACTGTGTCGGTGAGAATCTCAAGTACCTGGTGCGCGAGCGCCACGGTCGTCCAGTGGCCTGTCTGTTGTTTGGCTCGGCCGCCTGGCAGTGCCAGCCCCGCGACGCCTTCATCGGCTGGACCCCGGCAGCGCGCCGCCGCCAACTGCGGCGACTGACTAACAACACCCGTTTCCTCCTCCTGCCCTGGGTGCGGGTGCCGCATTTGGCCAGCCATATCTTGAGCCGGGTCACCCGGCGCCTGAGCCAGGACTGGCAGGCTAAGTATGGTCATCCGATTGATCTGTTGGAGACCTTCGTCGAGCGGGACCGCTTTGCCGGCACCGCGTACCGGGCCGCCGGCTGGATCGCCGTGGGCGCCACCACCGGTCGGGGCCGCAACGGGCCGGGGCGCGCCCCGCAAGGGCCGGTCAAAGAAGTCTATCTCCGAGCGTTGAGCGCAGATTTCCGCCGGAGGCTCGGCGCATGAGCGGCCCGCGCTTCAACGATCTGGTCGGCTACCTGCGCGAGGTGTTCGCCGCTCTGCCCGACCGGCGTCAGGGCAAGAACATCTCCTATCCGATGGCCGACTTTGGCCTGAGCGCCTTCGCGGTCTTCTTCACCCAGTCGCCCTCCTTCCTGGCGCATCAAAAGGCGATGCAACAGGCGCGGGGCCACGACAACGCCCAGAGTTTCTTCCACCTCCAGGAGACCCCCAGTGACAATCAGATCCGCCAGATGCTCGACCCGGTCCCGCCCCAAACCCTCTATCCGGTGTATGATCGGATCTACGACACCCTGCGCGCCGCGGGGATCCTGCAGACCTTCCGCGGCGTCCACGACTCGACGCTCATCGCCCTGGATGGCACCTGGTATCATGCCTCGCAGAAGATCCATTGCCCGTGCTGTTCCCGCCTCGAACATAAGAGCGGCGAAATCACTTACTATCACAGTGCGGTGACGCCGGTGCTGGTGGCCCCCGGCCAGCCGGAGGTCATCGCCCTGCGGCCCGAGTTCATCACCCCGCAGGATGGCCACACCAAACAGGATTGCGAACTGGCCGCCGCCAAACGCTGGCTGGAGCACAACGCCGCCCGCTATCACTCGGGCTCCGTCACCCTCCTGGGCGACGATCTCTACGCCCATCAACCCTTCTGCCGGCGCACGCTCCTTCACGACTACCACTTCCTGTTCGTCTGCAAGCCCGACTCGCACAAAACCCTCTACGACTGGGTCAACCTCCTGCGACCCGGCCCGGATCTGGGCACGGTCAAGCTCCGCCTCAAGGCCGGCAGTCAGTGGCACACTTACACTTATCGCTGGGCCAACCAAGTCCCCTTGGCCGAAGGTCAGGACGCCTTGAAAGTCAACTGGTGTGAACTGACCGTGACCGACCCGGACGGCAAGGTGCTTTACCTCAATGCCTGGATCACCGACTGGCCCATCACCGAGCGCAACGTGGCGGCCCTGGCCGCTTCGGGCCGCGCCCGCTGGAAGATCGAGAACGAGAACAACAACACCCTCAAGACCAAAGGCTACCATCTGGAACATAACTTCGGCCACGGCCAACAACATCTCTCCTCGTTGTTGGCCGCGATGAACATCCTGGCCTTCCTCTTCCACACCGTCCTGGGCTTTACCGACGAACACTACCGCCTGATCCGCGCCACCTTGCCCACCCGCAAAACCTTCTTTCAGGATCTGCGCGCCCTCACCCGCTATCTGCACTTTCCCAGTTGGGAGGGACTGCTGCGCTTCATGATGCGAGGGTTGGAAATCGGCCCCTACGCCAAGCCCACCTGACCGGAGTGGACCTGCCAGGAGAGGTGTGCCCAAACGCGACCCCCCAGACGCACTGGCCCTCCACATCGCGCAGACCGGTCGGGAAAATCGCGCTCAACCCTCCAGCCCGCCTCCTCCAGCCGGTTCCAGAAACCTCCGGCAGGTTCCCAATCCTTCATCGGCCCAGCCACTGACATCTCGCGACCACCCATCACCAGTTACGCAACACCCCACCTCGGTAGCAAAATGACCAAAGCGAGAATTGCTGCAAGCGTGTCCACGACTTCGCCACGCCATAGGAGCGCAGCCTTCAGGCTGCAGAAGCACGGAAGCTCCAAGGGAGCGTTGGAGTCTGCCGGCGCCGCGGCATATTCCGAGGTTCTGCAGCCTGAAGGCTGCGCTCCTATGGCGTGGCGATGCTCCTGCGGCACATAGCGGCAGTAACAAGGCGCCTCCGGGCGGCGCCCCGCATGTTCCACCGCATTGACAGGCCGTAGAGCTTTGTGTAGTTTGGCCGCAGTTGGACCGGATATGAGTTCGATCCTCAACCAACATGTGCTGGTGCTGAATCGCCTTTGGCAGGCGGTAAACATTTGCACCGCTCGCAGGGCGCTGACGCTTTTGTTCCAGGGCCACGCTCAGGTTGTGCTCGACCGCAACGACGGCTCCTTCCAGACCTTCAATTTCTCCGAGTGGCACCATCTCTCCCAACAGGAGCCGCACCCGGACTCGGTCCGCACCGTCTCCTTCCGCATCCGCGTGCCGCGGGTGATTCTGCTGATTGTCTATGACCACGTGCCGAAGAAGGAAGTGAAGTTCACCCGGCACAACATCTTCGAGCGCGACCAGAATACCTGCCAATACTGCGGCAAGACCTGCGACCGCAACGACCTGAATCTGGACCACGTCATCCCGCGCGACCGTGGCGGCCCCACCACGTGGGAGAACATCGTCTGCTCCTGCATCGAGTGCAATACCCGCAAGGCCAACCGGCTGCCCCAGGAGGCTGGAATGCGCCTCATCCGCAAGCCCAAGCGGCCCAAGTGGCGTCCGTTCGTGCAGATCAACTTCACCCTGAACCGCCACGACAGTTGGAAGCACTTCATTGACCTCGCCTACTGGAACGTCGAGCTGGGCGAGGACGTGAGGTAGTTCCTCCCTCCTGTTTTTGCGATGTGCCATTTGCCATTGGCTATCGGCCATCGGCTGTTCCGTGGCACCTTCCCTTTCAAGCCCTCGCGCCCGGCGCCTCTCCTTTCGCGGGAGCATCTCACCTTTTGTGAGCGCCAACGGGAGACCCTATTGCCTAGTCCTTAGCATAGACGACACTATTTGCTTGAAAGAATGATTTTACCAGCTTGGGGTTGTCTCGGATGTTATTAAGATCCTGATCGATGCGGGACTGTAAGGATTCATTGGTCTTCAATGGTTTCTTGGAGACCCCATTGTTCTTCATATGGCTCCAAACAAACTCATCAGGATTTAAATCGGGCGCATACGGTGGCAGGAAGTGGATTTCCAACCGCCCCTTCAAAGATTGGATGTAACGTTTGACGGCGTTGGCTTTGTGCGCCGGATGTCCATCCACCACCAAGAATACCTTTTGCGTCTGGGTCGCCATGAAATTTTGCAGGAAAAGCACGAACGATTCGGCGTTCAATTTACCCGTGTACGTAACGGCCCAAAACTCTCCTCGGGCATTGACCGCACTGATGACGTTGAGGCTTTGGCGCTGACCGGAAGTCCGGACCACCGGAGTCTGGCCTTTGAGTCCATACGTGCGCCCGAGAACCGGGTCTGATTGAAAGCCCGCTTCGTCGGAAAAGAAAATGCTCGCTCCCAGCCGTTTGGCCCGTTTCCGCAGCTTGGGATACGTTTCCCGCTCCCAGAGCGCCACCGCCTCGGGGTCTCGCTCATAGGCCCGACGCAAGGGCTTCTGGGGGGTGATGTTCAAGCTGGCTAACAACCGTCCGACGGCCGTCAAACCACACTCAATGCCCATCCTTTCCTTGATCAAGGCTTGCACAATGCGCCGACTCCACAAACCGTAATCAAAGCCATACTGCCGAGGATCTTTGCCCAGAATCCACTTCCTGACCTGCTGCCGTTGCTTCTCGCTAAAGAGGGACTCAGGGCCGGAAGCAATCTTTTCCACTAAGGCCTCCATCCCGCTTGCCTCATACTTTCGTAACCAGGGGTAGATGGCCGTGCGACAAAGACCGAACGATTTCATGACCTCACTAGGGGCTTCCCCATCTTCGATCACGCGCGTGACGGCCAGCATCCGCATATGTTCCAGCGCTTTATGATCCAGTGTTCGCCCGTCAATCTTTGCCACGCCCCCGAAACTACCAATTTAAGCTAATCGAGTCTAGACAAATGTAGTCTATCCTACGGACCTGTCAGTATGTAGCCCCCTGCCGACCGTGAGCCCGGTTCCCCCTCACCCCGGCCCTCTCCCTCAGGGAGAGGGGGCCACCTACGCCAACGCTCGAACATACCGGACGGCTCGAATTCGCCGACACACTGCCGGCCGTTCTCCCTCTCCCTAAGGGAGAGGGCCGGGGTGAGGGGGAACGGATCTGACGCCAAGACAGGCGCCGTCGCGAAGCAGCCTCCGATGTACAGAAAGTGAGATGCTCCCGCCTTTCGCCTGCAAACCTCAATCCTCCTTGTCGAACACTCGCCCTTGCGCTAAGACGAGACTGTGAACCGCGCGTTTAACTTCCTCGCTCGCCACGCTCGGCTTAACGGCCCGGCCGCAGCCATTGCGGGATGCCTGGCCCTGGCAATGGTCCACGCTGCGCCCGGCGCCGAAACCAAGGCCCCCAACCCGGTGCCCGCGCCGGCCGACCAGAAACTCCTTCAGGCCGTCCAGCAAGGGAACCTGCCTCAGCTCAAAGCCGCTATCGCCGAAGGCGCCGACGTCAACTGCCGCAGCACCAACAGCCTGCCTCCCCTCCTCGAATTGCTGCGCACCGCCACGGCCCCCCTGGACGCCGAACACCGCGACTGCGTCGCCTGTCTGTTAACCCACCATGCCGCTGTTGACCCTACCGACGCCGACAAACGCACCCCGTTAATTCTCGCCGCCCGCCTCGGCGACCTGGAAACCGTCCGCCTCCTGGTCGAGGCCGAGGCCTACGTCATGGCCCGTGATCGGTTCTCCAAATCCGCCCTCTTCTACGCTGTCGAAGCCCACCGCCGGGACATCGTCCTCTACCTCGCCAACAACGGCGACTTGGTCTCGCTGACCGTCAAAGAGAGAAAGACGAGTCGCTAACCCAGCCCAACCCGCCCGTCGGTCTCGCCGGGCTCCAGAAGTTGCCCCAGGAGGCCCGCTATCCCCATAAGCGCCATTGAGCCACCGGGCTCACAGGTAGCCTGTGGGCGGCCTATGGGTAGCCCGCGGGTGGCCCGTGGGTGGCTCTGTAGCACCCATCTGTACACCATCTGTACGCCATCCGTACGCCATCTGTACACCAGGGCAGGTATAGAGCAAGTCTGAATCAGCTCTGGGGAGGGTCGAGGGGAAGGGGGGAAGGTGAGGGGCTGAAAGAAGGCGGAAATTCAGGCTCTCCGTCGCGAATTCCGGCTATGCCAAGGCGAGGTTTCCGCCGTCGGCCCTCACATTTCCGTTTAGGCTCCAGGCACAACCGCGGTGACATCCTTGGGCTGATCCTCCCAGCCATCAGCGACCTGGAAGGTGCGAATGAACACGCGGCTGGCAACCGGCGGGATGCCGTACTTGGCGACAAAGAGGTCGGTGATATCGGCCACGCCTGAGGTTGCCTGAGGCAGGGCGCCAAGCAGCGCGAAGCGCCGGGGCCGCGAGATGCCCTGGCTGCATGGGCGGGTCGCCATGACCATGACGTGGTGCTCGGGGGAGGAGGGGACTTCGAGCTTGAGAGCGATTGTGCTGGCGTCGTTGCTGATAGTGAGCGCGCCGACAGGATTACGGGAGAATTTGGGGCGGGCGGGCGGGTCGTCCACCGGAGGCGCGCCGATAAGGGCGAGCGTGCAGTTGATCTTGATGTAGAGCTGGCAGCCGGTCAGGTGGCCCGACTGACCCAACCGGGGGGTGGTCTGGTGCTCTCTGCCTGCGCCGATCCAGGCCAGCCGCCGATCTTCGGACAACTTCCGCCAGCGGGTAGCGAACCGGCTCAAAGCCCCGCGCACCCGTTGCTGCGCCAGCGTGCGGGGGTTTTTGGAGGCAACCCTCGGTCGTGCCACTTGGCCATAGGGACCGGGGACACTGACAGTGTTGCCCTGTTTGCCACTCTGGGGAACGGTCCGGACTTTAGCCATAGTCTTTGGGCGGGCGGCGCATTCTCCGGGCCTGCCCCTGTTAAGGCGCAAGCCGCCTGCGATTATCGCAGCAATCCCGCCGACCCGTCGGCCCATCAAAGCAGAACCTCCCGGTGGAGGGCAAGCCTGTTTCGCGCGCAAAGCCGAATGCGGGTGGATCTGATCAGCACCGTCCAGTGCTTGGCCTCGAAATCCGAAGCAAGCGCGGCCGGCATCTCCGCACTGGACACGACCGCCAATCCGTGTTCTAAGAAAGCCCATTATGGCAAGCTTGAGCACCTCCGACCGGGCGGCGGTATCCGTTTCGCAGCCAGCCAGTGGCCAAACCTACCGCGGCCCGTTCGCCATCATGACCGTCCTGTTCTTCATGTGGGGGTTCATCAATGTCATGAATGACATCCTCATCCCGCGGTTCAAGGAAGCCTTCACCTTGAACTACCGCCAGGCGATGCTGGTCCAGCTTGCCTTCTTCGGCGCCTACTCGATTGGCGGCCTGATCTATTATCTGATTTCCATGTTCTACGGCGACCCGATCAACCGGATCGGCTACAAGCGCGGGGTGATCATCGGGCTGATGATCGGCGCTTTCGGCAGCGCGCTGTTTTACCCGGCCGCCACGCATCGGTCTCCTACCCGTTCTTCCTGACCGCGTTGTTCATCGTCGGCCTGGGCCTGGCCATGCTCCAGATTGCCGCCAATCCCTATGTGACCATCCTGGGGCCCGGAGCGCACGGCCTCCAGCCGGCTCAACCTGTCGCAGGGGTTTAATTCGTTTGGCACCACCATCGGGCCGATCATCGGCGGGTGGCTGATCTTCACGGTATTCAACCGCGCGGGCGTGCATGGCGCCGACTCGGTCAAGATCCCCTACCTCTGGTTTCGCGGCGGTTTACATCCTGCTGGCGGTGCTGTTCTGCGTTTGCCCACGTGCCGAATTTCACGAACGAAGAGCAGATGAGCCGCGGGGCTTCGGCGCGCTGAAGTATCCGCACACCGATGCTGGGGATGATCGCCATCTTCATGTATGTCGGCGGCGAAATCTCGACCGGCAGCGCCATCGTCAACTTCCTCGGCACCGAGCGACTGGGCAGGCATCGCGAAGGAAACGGCCAGCGGGTACCTGGCCTTTTATTGGGGCGGCCTGATGATCGGGCGGTTTATGGGCGCCTTTGCCTTGAGCGACATGCGCAAGGCGCTGAAGAACCTCCTGGTGATCGCGACGCCGGTGACAGCCTTCATCGTGATCCTCCTCCTGCCGCGGACGCTGCCGGCGATCGGCAAGGTGTTGCACCTGGATTGGAGCAGCGCCGTGGAGCTGTGCAGCCTGCACAACGCGCTGCGTTACGGCGCCTTTCTGGGCGTGCTGCTGATCGCCTTCTTCCTCAGCGGCTCGAAGCCTCACCGGATGGTGGCGCTGTTCAGCGGCGTGATTATCTCCTGATGTTCACCGGCATCACGACCGTGGGCGAGACGGCCAAATGGGCCATCCTGTGCGTCGGCCTGTTCTGCTCGGTGATGTGGTCGAACATCTTCTCGCTCGCCATCGAGGGTCTTGGGCCGCTCAAGAGCCAGGCCTCCTCGCTGCTGATCATAGCCATCGCCGGGGGAGCGCTCTTGCCGCGTGCGCTAGGAGAGGTGGCGGACCGGTGGGGTATCCAGTATGGGTTTGTCGTGCCAATGCTCGCGTTCGCTTACATTGCGTTCTATGGGATTTATGGCTATCGGGCCGGGCGGCAGTTGACGGCCACGTCGGATCGGCTCCGACGGCTCCGGGGGCGGCAGCGTAGGGACGGGGGCCGGGGTTGGGCCAAATCCGAAATCCGAAATCCGAAATCCGAAACAAATTCAAAGCACCAAGGCGGAAATGATCAAAACCACCGAAGGCGGGGAGGTTTGGAGCATTGAGCATTGGGCTTTTGAATTTGTTTCGCTTCGTCCTTTCTAAATCGCGCGCTAAATGGCTTCAATTCCTTAACCGCGGAATACGGGGAATACGCGGAAACAGGATCAGTGCCTCTCAGGTTTCCGCGTATTCGGCGTATTCCGCGGTTTAGCTGGCTTTGGTTCTGGCTCGGCCAGGTTAGGATTTCGGGTTTCGGATTTCGGATTTGAGTAGCTTGCTCGGTGGCGTTGTCCAGACATGCCCCTGGCGGGGTCCCTTCACAAAACCTCTATACACGCGCCGGCCGACCGGATAGACTCGGGCCGTTAGATGACCTACAACCGAACACAGAACTGAGAAAGGCATCGCACTTCAAATGAGAGCACTTCCCATCTTCCTGGCATTCTTCCTTATGGGCCTGGCCGACGCCATGGGGCCCATGTCTGACGCGGTGAAGAACGCTTACCATGCTCAGCAGCGTGATCTCCACCCTGTTGCCGTTCGTCGTGTTCATTGCCTTCGCGGTCTTCAGCGTCCCGGGGGGCCTGCTGGCGGCGCGGATTGGGAAGAAGAAGCTGCTGTTGCTGGGCCTGGGGCTCAACGCCATTGCGTGCTTGATCCCTTCCATCATGGCCCCCAGTTTCCCGGTGCTGCTCGGGTGCATCTTCCTGCTGGGCATCGGCACGACCTTCCTCCAGGTGGCCGGCAACCCGATCATGCGCGACGTGAGCGCCCAGGGCGCCTACAGCCGGAACCTGTCTTTCGCCCAGGGCATTAAGGGCATCGGCAGCACCTCCTCGACCTACCTGGTGACGGCTTTCGTTGCCATTTCGCTCTTCAGCGGCATGGGCTGGCGCGGCACGTTCCCGCTCTTTTTTGTCCTCATGGCGGTTGCGTTCGTCGGCGTGCTCCTCGTCAAGGTGAAGGAAACCAAGAGCGATGCGCCGCCGAGCATCGGCTCCAGCATCGGCCTGCTCGGGCAGCCGGTCTTCTTCATGGCGGTTCTGGGCATCTTCCTTTATGTGGGGGCCGAGGCCTCGATGGGCCGGTTCCTCTTTCCCGCTCTCAAGGGCATGGGCATGGATGAGGCCGCCGCCAGCAAGTTCGGCGCGGCGATGTTCTTCCTCCTGCTCACCATCGGCCGCCTGCTGGGCAGCGCCCTGCTGACCATCATGACGCCCCGCACTTGCTTCCGCCTTTCCGCGTTGCTGGGCCTGCTCGGCGCCGGCGCTATCATGACCGGTTCCCAGACTCTGGCCGTTGCGGGCGTGTTTGCCGCCGGGCTGGGCTTCGCCAACATCTGGCCGATGCTCTTCTCCATCACGGTCGAAGAAAAGCCCCAGTGCGCCAACGAACTCAGCGGCCTCATGTGCATGGCCATTTCCGGCGGGGCCATCGTTCCGCTGTTCATGAGCCAGTTGGTCGAGTGGGGGCTGAAATCCGTAGCCTTCATCGTGCCCGCCGGGTGCTTCGCCTACCTGCTCCTGCTCTCGCTCAAGGGCGGTCGGAAACCGGCCACGCCAGTGCCCCAGAAAGAACCCGTCGTAGCTCTCTAAGGTTAATATGCAAACAAACTCTGACCAACGCATCGTCCTGACCCTCGACGCCGGGGGCACCAACTTCCGCTTCTCCGGCGTCCGCGGCGCCAAAGCGGTCACTGAAACCGTTGCCCTGCCTTCTAATGGCGACGATCTGAGCAAATGCCTGGGCAACATCGTCGAGGGCTTCACCCGCGTTAAGAAGCAGTGTCCCGAGCCGCCGGTGGCGATCAGTTTCGTCTTCCCGGCGCCCGCCGACTATCCCAAAGGGATCATTGGCGACCTGGGGAACCTGCCCGGTTTCCGTGGCGGGGTTGCGCTGGGGCCGATGCTCGAGGAAAAGTTTGGCATTCCGACCTTCATCAATAACGACGGCGACCTGTTTGTCTATGGCGAGGCCATCGCGGGGTTCCTGCCCTACGTGAACGGCCTGCTCGAAAAGGCTGGCAGCCCGAAGCGCTACAAGAACCTCTTTGGCGTGACCCTCGGGACCGGCTTTGGCGGCGGGATCGTCCGCGATGGCCAGTTGTTCCTCGGCGACAACTCGATGGCTGGCGAAGTCTGGCTGCTGCGGAACAAGCTGCATCCCGAGATGAACGCCGAGGAAGGCGCCAGCATCCGCGCCGTGCGCCGCGTCTATGCCGAGAAAGCCGGCATCCCCTTCGAGCAGGCGCCCGAGCCCAAGGACATCTTTGACATCGGCATGGGCACCAAGCCCGGCAACCAGGCCGCGGCGGGCGAAGCCTTCCGCCAACTGGGCGAGGTCGTCGGCGACGCGATGGCCCAGGCGCTGACGCTGGTGGACGGGCTCGGCGTGATCGGCGGCGGTATCTCCGGCGCCTCGCCGCTGTTCCTGCCGGCGCTGGTCAATGAACTGAACAGCACCTACACCAGTCCGAAGGGCAACAAGTTCCGCCGGTTGGCGTCCGCCGCCTTCAACCTCGAAGACCCGGCGCAACTGCAGCAGTTTCTCCAGGGCGAAAAGCGCGAGATCACCGTGCCCGCCAGCCAGAGGAAGGTGCAATACGATCCGTTGCAACGAATCGGCGTGGGCATGTCGCGCCTCGGCACCAGCGAAGCGGTGGCCATCGGGGCATACGCTTTTGCGCTGCGAGCCTTGGACAGGAAATAAGCCTCGGGCTTGGCGGGGGACGCAGCGACCACCGGCCTCGCGAAGCGTTTGGAGTGCGTGGAGCTTGCTCCCGCTTTCCGCTATACCTTGCCGCATCTGAGTCCAACCTCTGCGCTGTTGGAGTTCGCGAGACCTGTTCCCCCTCACCCCTGCCCTCTCCCTCGGGGAGAGGGAGAACATTCGCCCTGCGGCGATCGCAGCTTGGCGCTGGGGCGTTCTATTGCCCCCGCCCGGCTCAGTTTAGCGGCGGCCTTTTAAGCAGGCCTTTTGCCAGTGAATGCCTTGACTTGCCCGCGTTTGCGCGCCTTGGCGATCTCGCGGGAGATGCGGGTGGCGGCTGCCTCGGCTTCATCCCGATCAATTCCATATTCGCGGAGCGCGTAATCTTCAGAGATCACCCCCACGGGGCGCAGGCCGACCACTACCCCTTCCACCACGATCCCGATGTCGTCTCCGGCTATGGCTCGCTTGAGCCAGTGTCCGAGCACAGGCGGAAGCCCGAAGCCCGAAATCCGAAGGCCGAAAGAAGGCCGAAATCCGAAATCCGAAAGGCGAATCTGCTCCATCCCCGAGCCTGGGCCTGCGACCCAGCCGGCAGCGGCTCAATCAGCGCTAGCAGGAGGGCGAGAGCAGGCGCTTCGGACTTCGGATTTCGGACTTCGGCCTTCTTTCGGCCTTCGGGTCTCGGGCTTCGGGCTTCGGGCTTCGGATTCGGGGGCCTGGCGCTTGGTGGTACTGTCGAGAAGCGCCCCCCGTCCCGGACCTTTCCAGCGTTGCCAAGCCGCAGGCCACTGCCTATGATTGAATGTCCCGGCGCCAGACAGTACCCGGGGGTCAAAGTGGCTGAATATAAGGTCAAATTCGAGGTCTTCGAAGGCCCGCTCGATCTGCTTCTTTATTTGATAAAGAAGGAGGAGGTGGACATTTACGAAGTCAACCTCACCCGCCTGGCGACCCAGTTCATCGAGTACATCGAAACCATGCGGTTGCTGGACCTGGAGGTCGCGGGAGAGTTCCTGGTGATGGCCGCGACGCTCATGTATATCAAGAGCCGCGAGTTGCTGCCGGTGGACCAGCAGGCTCAGGTCGAGGGCGAGGAGGAGGGCGAAGACCCGCGCTGGGAATTGATCCGCCAACTGGTCGAATACAAGAAGTTCAAGGACGCCGCCTCCCAGCTTCAGGTTCTCGAAGCCCGGCAGGGTGACGTGTTTCCGCGCTCGCCCGGCAAACTGGAATTTGAGGCCGAGCCGCCCTCCCGCCCGGAAGCGTCCATCTTTGACCTGGTCAACGCGGTGAATGTTGTCCTCAAACGGTTTGCTCGGCCCGAGGACCGACGGGACATCTTTGAGGACAAATGGACGGTCAGCGAGAAGATCGAACTCCTGATGCGGGTGCTGGGCGAGCGGTCGGGCGTGAGGTTCTCGGAGCTGTTTGAAGGCGTGACCAGCCGTTCTGAAGTCGTGGCGACCTTCCTGGCACTGCTCGAACTGATCCGCCTCAAGCAGCTCGCCGCGGTGCAGCGCGAACCGTTTGGCGAGATCGAGATTTGCCGGGTGGTCTCAGCCCCAGGCCCGGCGGCGCCGGCCAGCAGCGCCGAGCCGAGTCCGCAGCCGGCGGATACTCCTTCCCCTTAGATTCGCATGGAACTGAAACTCATCCTGGAAGCGGTGCTATTCTCCGCGCAAAAGCCGTTGAGCTTGAAGGAACTCCGTGACGTGTTTGCCGCCGCCGTCGAGCACGCCGAAGGCAACGACACCGCCCGGGCGCTCAAGAAAGTGAAGGAAAGCGAACTGACCGCCGCCCTGGAAGAATTGGCGAAGGACCATGAAGCCGCCCAGCGCAGCTACCGGCTCGCCTGTGTGGCGGGTTCCTGGCAGTTCGTGACCCAGCCGGAATTCGCCCCGTGGCTCAAGGCGCTGGTCGGCCACAAAACCCGCCCGCCGCGCCTCTCGCAGCCCGCGCTGGAGACCCTCGCCATCATTGCCTATCGCCAGCCAATTACCCGGGCCGAGATGGAGCAAGTGCGCGGCGTCAGCGTGGACGGCGTCATGCAAACACTGCTGGAGCGAGGCCTCGTCGAGCAAGCCGGACGCGCCGAGGTGGTCGGCCGGCCAATGACGTACGGGACCACCGCCCTGTTCCTCGAATACTTCGGCCTGCGCAGCCTGGATGACCTGCCTGCCGCGGACGAACTGCGCCGGATCGTAGTCCAGAAGCCGGAAGCGCTGGTTACCGCCGACCCGGGTTTGGCCACCGTGCCGCCGGAGCAACTGGCGCTGCCAGCCGAGGAGCAGCCGCCCGAAAGCCAGCCTCCGAAACCCGAAGAACCTGCCCCACCGGTGGAGCCTCCATCCAACGTCCCATGAACATCCCCGAGCATCGCAAGGCTATTGACAGCTTCGATACGCAGATCGTCAAGCTCCTGAACGAGCGGACCAAGCACGTGCTGGCCATTGGCGAGATGAAGCGCAAGGGCGGCGACGAGATTTACGCGCCGCACCGCGAACGGGCGGTGCTGCAGCGGCTCTGCCGCAGAAACCAGGGACCGCTCACCAACGAGTCGCTGCGGGCCATTTACCGCGAGGTCATGTCCAGCGCCCTGTCGCTGGAGAAGTCCCTCACGGTCGCCTATCTAGGCCCCGAAGCGACCTTCACTCACCAGGCTGCCATCCAGCGCTTCGGCTCCAGCCTGAGCTACGCGCCGCAAAAGACCATCACCGATGTCTTCACCGAGGTCAGCAAACGCCGCGCGGACTACGGGGTGGTGCCGGTCGAGAACACCACCGAGGGCGCCGTCACGCACACCTTCGATATGTTCGTGGACAGCGACCTGAAGATCGTGGCGCAGATCGTCCTGCCGGTGCAGCATTGTCTGCTGGCCAACTGTCCGCGCTCCCAGATCAAGAAGCTCTATGCCCACCCGCAGGCGCTCGGCCAATGCCGGGCCTGGGTGCAGGCCCACCTGCCGCGCGTTGAGATTGTCGAGGCCTCCTCCAATGCCCGTGCCGCCGAATTGGCCGGCGAAGAGAAGGGCGCCGCCGCCATCGCCGGGCTCCTTGCCGCCGAGCGGTACGACGTGCCCGTGCTCGATTACGACATCCAGGACAACGTCGCCAACGCCACCCGCTTCCTGGTCCTGGGCCGGCAATGCAGCCCCCCGACCGGGCATGACCGCACCAGCCTGATGTTCAGCCTCATGGACCGGGTGGGCGCGCTCTACAGCGCACTGGTTGCCTTCCGCCGCTACCGGGTCAATATGACGAAGATCGAATCCCGCCCCAGCAAGCGCAAGGCATGGGAGTATATCTTCTTTGTGGACTGCGAGGGACATGTCGAGGAGCGCCGGTTGAACAAGGCGATCAAGCTCCTCGGCGAGCACTGCAGCTACGTCAAGGTGCTGGGCTCTTATCCGGGTTCGGAGTGAGCCGCCCCACTGGGCTCACCAACCGCCCATCGAAGGCTGCGCCAAGGCGCATAGCCAACTTCCCCGCTTCCAGTAGAAGCAAGCGGCAGCAACCCCCCTACGCGGTCGTCATGCCAGCTAGTGCGGTGTCTCAGAATTGCGCATACCTTTGCAGGGGGGCCAAAGCGCCAGAGGACTGGCGCAGTCCAAGACGCTAGCGCGCGCTCCCCAGCTCCGGCGACCGCGAAGCGTCTTGGACTGCGCCAGTCCTCTGGCGCTTTGGGATATGTCAGCGCAATTCCGAGACACTACACTAGGAAGCAACATCCGGCTTGGCATTGCTATTGATCGGCGAAGGCTTGTCCCTATTCGCCCTCAGCCTGGTGATCGCCTGATGGTGGTCATAGCTCTTTCTGTGCTCACCCAGCCGATAATAAAGCCGCGCCAGGTAACGGTGCACCGCCAGCACCCCGGGCTGCATGGCCAGACCCTGCTCAAATGCCAAAACCGCCCGCGCGGGTTGATTTAATCGAGCGAGGGCTGCGCCTAACTGAAAATGGGCGGCGGGATAGTAATGCTGCAATCCGACCGCGCGCAGGGCAAGTTCCACCGACTCCTCAAGCTTGTTTTGCCGCATCAGGGCGACACTCAAGCCGTAACAGGCTTCGGCATGATCGCTATCGAGTTCCAGGACTTTGCGAAAGGCGCCTTCGGCTTGTTTGAATTGCCGCCCGGCCAGATAGGCGCTGCCGAGGCGGAGGTGAACTTGAGGGAGCGTGGGCGCCAACTTCTCGGCCCTCTGCAAGTGGACCAGGGCAGCCTCGGTGTGTCCTTCTGCCTGCAGCAGGCTGCCCAGCATGACTTCCATCGCGGGCATATCCTGGTCCTGGCCCAGGAACTTTTCTAGCAGCGCGCGCGCCTCCGGCAGCCTGTTCGCTTTGAAATATGCCTCGCCCAGAGGGAGATCCGTACCGCTTGGCTTCGGGGTGGGCATTGAGCAGTTTCTCAAAAACCTGTGCCGCCTCAGACGGACTGCCATAATACAGCACAGAGAGGCCGAGGTGAAACTGCAGATGCTCAGTTGCCTCGCGGACGGTTTTCTGCGCGTCGGCATCGGGTGGCTGAATGTAGCCAAGATCAACCAACTGCTGTAATGCCTGTTGAGCCGCCACAGGATCCTGCCGTAAATCTGGCGGATGCATCCCCGCCTCCCCGGGAACATCTTCCCAGGTAGGAATCCGTTCTATCTTCGGCGGTGTCTCAAAAGCCTGAATGAGCGCCTTGCCATCCATGTCTTCTCCCACCGGCAACCCGAATACCGTGAGGATCGTGGGCACGACATCGAGCAGGGAAGTGCCGTAGATGCGTTCATCAGCCAGCACGCCGGGCCCTTTCATGCAGAAGATCCCGTGCGAGCGATGCCACGCTACCGGGTCGTCGAAAGTGTTCGTGCTGAAACGCGGCCGGCGATGGTCGCTGAGAAACCCATGATCGGAAAGCAGAATGACAGTCGTCTCGGGACCTGCGAGCTGGAGCAAGCGCTCGAGCATCATGTCATGAAAGCGATAGGCCCCGGCCACCACGTCCTTATAAATCTCAAATTCCCGTTCGCCGACCCCTTTCATGCGCGGCGGATGAAAGGGCATGAAATAATGGCCGATGATATCGAGGGCGTTGTAATACACCGCCATGAAATCCCACGGTTCATTTTCCATGAGCCAGGTGGCGATGGCATGAACGCTGGCACATTCGGCCAGATGCTTTCTCAAGGCGTTAAGGCGCTTTTGCTCCGGCTTGGAGGCTTGGTCAATTTCCGCCCCACGCGGAATGAATGGCTGAAGATGCGGGCCGACGATTTCAAGTGGGTGCACACGAAATTCCGCCAGCTTTGGCGCCAGGTGCGCCGGATGAACACTCTGGGGAATAATGGGCCACTTCTCCATTTGTCCGATAGGCGGCAGGCAGAACTGGTTGCTGACGCAAGCTCCGTTGAGCGGTTCGGCGGGATGGCTGGCAAACCAACCAACCACGTTGCTCCTAAAACCAGTTTGGTTGAGGATGTTCCAAACGGCCTTGCACTTGCGCGAAGTGCTAGTGACCGGACGAATCCCACTCCCCTCCGGCCTCGGTTCTACGAAACCCAGAATGCCGTGTTTTTGTGCCAGCTTGCCCGTGGCAATCGAATTCCACAGAATCGGGGAAAGAGTCGGGACCAACGTCCCGATGTTGCCCATGACCCCCTGATTGATGAATTGGTCGAGCGCTGGCATTAGTCCCGCGTCCAAGAGCGGGTTGATGATTTTCCAGTCGGCGGAATCCCATCCGATCAATAAGACCTTCTGAGCCATTGGCAGCTAAACGGGGTTATTCAAACAAAAACTCCACCAACCACGATTGGGAGGTGGAGTTAGCGACCGAAATCAGCTCCGCAGCTCAAGCCACTTTGCGCTTCCGCCAGGCGGCCAACCCTGCGGCTCCCGCGGCAAGGCACCCGAGGGCCAAAGAACTGGGTTCCGGGACTACTCCGGCTCCGGTCAGGATGCCGGCGCCGGAATCTTCATAAGCCCAATCCACGATGGTCGCGGGAATACCTGTGGTCGGACCGGCAGTGATGCGAATCCAGCCGAAAAGCTCATTGTTCGAGGCATCCATGAATTCGACCCCCATAAACGCCGTGGTGCCAGCAAACTCCGGAACCATAGTCTGCCACGTGCCTAGCGGAGAAGTGCCATCAACCATAACCCCGGCACCTAAAGGCGCGACGTGATTCGCTCCATTATAAACCGCGTAAGCACCCGTATTATACCACCATCTCAGAGTATTGCCCAACCCCGCCGTTGATTGGTAAAAATTAAAATCCCAGCCAGGCAGAACCGTATTCAATCCCTCCGCGGGGCCCTGCCCGCCCGCTGACGGGGTAAAAGTGGTACCCGGCAGGGTCATATCAAAGTAAAATCCCCCAGGGCCATTGGTCGTCGGCACATTCAAGTTCAGGGGCCCGCTATAGACGACGGCCGCGTCGGCTTTTGAGGCGGACATCAATGCCGCCACCCCGACGAACGCGGAACAGGCGAGGAAGTGACGGTCTAATTTGGTATCGAGTTGCTTCGGCAGGATTGGGGTTTTCATAGTTCTCATGATTGACATTGAAGCGCATTTAGCAGAAAACCCAAACCTGTGCAAGAGAAAAGTACAGATTTTATTACCATCGTCTCGGGGTTGCCGCGCTCGGGAACTTCCTTAATGATGCAAATGCTCGCGGCGGGCGGAATGCCCCTCTTGACCGACTGCAAACGTGTGGCAGACGAGGACAATCCCAACGGCTATTGGGAACTCGAAGCAGTCAAGAATACCAGGACCTCCTGTGACTGGCTGCGCCAGGCGCAGGGCAAGGCGGTGAAGATGGTCCATCTGCTCCTGATGGACTTGCCGCGGGAGGGCTATGTTTATCGCGTCCTGCTGATGAAACGGCGCATGGCCGAAGTGCTCGCTTCCCAGCGAGTGATGTTGCAGCGGCAGGGCAAAGCGGGCGCGGCCTTGAGCGAAGATAAGTTGTCGCAAATCTTCCTGGGCCAAATGCAGCGCGTGGAGAACTGGCTCAAAGAACAGCCGCACTTTGCGGTTCTGCCCGTTGATTACAATGCGCTCATCGCCAATCCAATGCCGCAGGCGGCAGCCATCAATGAGTTTCTGGGCCAGGCACTCGATGCGGGGAAGATGGTTCAAGCCGTTAACCCGGGGTTGTACCGGCAGAGAATCGCTTGAGCGCGACGTTCATTCCTGGTTGAAACCACCCGTGCGTCCGGGCATGCTGCAAGCGTGAATCATCTGGCCCAGGCCCGGAAAGTGTTCGACATCGAATTGGCCGCGCTCAAAGCCGTGCGCGCCCAGCTCGACGGCGCGTTCGCCCAGGCGGTCGAGCTGATCGTCGAGACTTTGCGCCAGCGCGGCAAACTCATCGTGGTCGGCATTGGCAAGTCGGGGCACGTGGGCCACAAGATCTCCGCCACGCTCACCAGCACCGGCTCCACCAGCGTGGTCCTGAACAGCGTGGATGCGCTGCATGGCGATCTGGGGATCGTGACCGACGGGGACACGATCCTGGCGTTGAGCTATTCGGGCGAATCGGAGGAGTTGCTGAACTTGCTGCCCTCGCTAAAGCGGTTTCTGGTCAAGATTATCGCCATTACGGGCGCGCCGAAGTCGTCGTTGGCCGGCTATAGCGACCTGGTGTTGAACGTGCGCGTGCCCAAGGAAGCCTGCCCGTTCAACCTCGCCCCCACGGCCAGCACGACCGCGATACTGGTGATGGGTGATGCGCTGGCGATGGCGGTCTTGCAGGCGCGCGGCTTCAAGCGGCAGGACTTCGCCAAATTCCATCCCTCCGCGGCGCCATTGGCCGCGCCATGCTGTCGCGGGTGGCGGACATCATGCGCAGCGGGCCGCGCAATGCCGTAGCGGGGAAAGCCTGACGGTCAAAGAGGCATTGTTGGTCATGACTCACGCCAAGTCCGGCAGCCTGAGCGTTGTGAACGGACGCGGCAAACTGGTGGGCGTGTTCACCGATGGCGATTTCCGGCGGCACATGGCGACGGACGAGGATTTGCTGGCCCAGCCGCTCAAGAAGATCATGACCCCCAAGCCGATCTCCATCCGGGACAACGCGCTTGCGGTTGAGGCCCTGAAGATGTTTAACGAGCGGAACATTGATGATTTGATTGTGGTGAATGCAAAGCACGAACCGGTTGGCCTGGTGGACTCGCAGGATCTGCCGAAGCTTAAGCTCATGTAGGCCGGGCGTCTCGCCCGGCCACCCGTTTGGTAGGGACGCGTTCCACCGCGTCCCAGTTATGGCAAAGATGTTAGGGACGCGGTGGAACGCGTCCTTACCTTGAACTGAATGAAACGTTATGCCTATGCGAAACACGACCCAACTCCTTACCGCGGCGGCCCTCCTGGCGCTGACCGCCTGCGCTTCGGCCCAGCCCACGGCCAGTTCCAACCCCCAGGTTAACCAAATGGTCAAGCAATTCCAATTCACCAGGACCGAACGCGCCAAAGTAAACTACCTCCTTTTCTTGCCCAAAGGTTACGACGCGAAGGGGGAGAAACGCTGGCCGACGATGCTTTTCCTGCACGGCGCGGGCGAGCGCGGGACGGACATTTGGAAGGTGGCCGCGCACGGCCCGCCGAAGAACGTGACGGAGCACCCGGATTTCCCGTTTATCATCGTCTCGCCGCAGTGCCCGGAACACCAGATTTGGTCCCGGGACCTGCTGCTGGGGTTGCTGGACGAGATCATCGCGAAATATGCGGTGGACACCAATCGGCTTTATCTGACTGGCCTGAGCATGGGGGGCTACGGTACGTGGGATCTCGGCCTGGCTTACCCGGAGAGGTTCGCGGCCATCGTGCCGATTTGCGGCGGCGGCGAATTGATTACGCTGCTGCTCTCGAGCCACGAGAAGGCGCAGGCGTTGAAGAGCCTCGGTGTGTGGGCGTTTCATGGCGGCAAAGACCCGGTCGTACCGATCCAGGAATCGCAACGCATGGTGGACGTCTTGAAGAAGATGGGCGCGAAGGATGTGAAACTGACCATTTACCCGGAGGCACAGCATAACTCGTGGACGGAGGCTTACAATGATCCGGAACTCTACCAGTGGCTGCTCAAGCACGAACGGGGAAAATAACCCGGGGGAGCGCCGGCGGGTCTTCTACGGCCGTCCAATTCGCTGCGTCCGTTCCCCCTCCCCCTGCCCTCTCCCTCGGGGAGAGGGAGTCGCGGGGCGCGGCGTTTGGAGAACATAGGGGCGTGAGGATTGGCCCCCTGACAGGAGAGTATTCTCCCTCTCCCCGAGGGAGAGGGCAGGGGTGAGGGGGAAAAGGACGCTCCTCCTGCCCAAGCTTCCCCTCAAAGCAAATCCCCATAGGAGCAGAGTAGGACTTCCCGCACGACAGTCGCCTTGCAATCACCGCCCAAGTGAGAGCCGGGCGGTAGCAAATCGTCCCCTAAGGCCCGGGGGCACCTCCGTTGTGCCTAGCTCAACCCGCTGGCCACTTTCGCCCGCTGCAATACCTTTTGCGCCACGCTGCGGGCGCGGGCGGCGCCGTCGGCCAGGACTTTCTGGACGTAATCCAGGTTGGCCGCCAATTCGGCGCGTTTGGCGCGGGCGGCGGCGAAGTAGTTCCAGTAGTGCTCGAACAGCGCCTTCTTGAGGTCGCCATAGCCCAGCCCGCCGGCGCGCAGCCGATCCTCATAATCCTTCGCCACGTCGGGCGGAGCGACCAGCTTCAGGATTTGGATGGCGAGGTTCTGGTCCGCATCCGGCTTGGGCTCCTGGGGCGTGCGGCTGTCCATCATGATGCCCATGACCTTCTTGCGCAGCGCCTTTTCGTCACCGAAGATCTCGATGGTGTTGCCGTAGCTCTTGCTCATCTTCTCGCCGTCGAGCCCGGGCACCTTGGCCACTTCGTCGCGGATTTGCGGCTCGGGGATGACGAAGGTCTCGCCGTATTGCTCGTTGAACTTGATGGCGATGTCGCGCGTGACTTCGACGTGCTGTTTCTGGTCCTGCCCAACCGGGCACGATGTTCGAGTCGTAAATCAGGATGTCCGCGGCCATCAGCACCGGGTAGGCGAACAGGCCGTGGTTGGGCGAAATGCCCTTGGCGAGCTTGTCCTTGTAGCTGTGCAGCGCTCCAGCAGCCCCATCGGCGTCACCGTGCTGAGCATCCAGGTCAGCTCCGTGACTTCCGGCACGTCGGACTGGCGGAAGAACACCGTCTTCTTCGGGTCCAGGCCGCACGCGAGGAAATCCAGCGCCACGTCGAGCGTGTTCCGGCGGCGCTCCGCGGGGTCGAACAGCGAGGTCATCGAATGGTAGTTGGCGATGAAATAGAACGCCTCGCCCTGCTCCTGAAGCTCGATGGCCGGCTTCATCATCCCGAAATAATTGCCCAGATGCAGCGAGCCCGAGGGCTGTATGCCGGATAAAATTCGCATCGCGGGAAGGTAATCGAGAGAGCGCAATCCGGGAAAGCAGGAAGTGTGCTATGATGTCCTATGAATGCAGTTAACCGATAACCGGCCGAGTGGCCGTGAACGCGCAGCTTGCTGCCAACGCCACGACGACTTCGCCGGTTCCCCCTCTCCTCCTTTGGAGGGGAGGGTCGGGGAGAGGAGGCCGACGCTCTAACTCCCTGCGAGATCAGCGGATAATCCAAAGAACGAGCCCCTTTCCCTGGCCCTCTCCCCGCAAGCGGGGAGAGGGAAGTCTGCGGCAAGCCGTGGTGGCAGTGCGAAGCTGCGCCCTGGCCGTGGCGGTGGCCGTGCTGGCCGGATGCTCGCGGGCGGAGTCGCAGACTGCCGCGTCCAGGGTGATTTCCCCTCCCTTTACCAATAGTGCTATGCAGAATTACAAGAAGCCAACCGAGACCGAGTTAGCGCGGAAGCTGACGCGGATGCAGTTCGCCGTTACCCAGAAAGCCGCCACCGAGCCCTCCTTCCACAACGAGTTCTGGAACAACCACAAGCCGGGCATTTATGTGGATGTGGTCTCCGGCCAACCGCTCTTCAGTTCGCTGGACAAGTTTGATTCGGGCTGCGGTTCGCCCAGCTTTCGCGTCCGCTGGCGGGCAAAGACATCAGCGAGCGCGCGGACCATTCACTGGGCATGGACCGCACCGAGGTGCAATCCAGCGCGGCGGATTCACATCTGGGCCACGTCTTCAACGACGGCCCCGCCCCCACGGGTCTGCGCTACTGCATCAACTCCGCCTCGTTGCGGTTCATCCCCGTCGAGGAGATGGAGAAGGAGGGTTATGGGGCGTACCTGGAGCCGTTCATCAAGGCTGGGCTGTACAAGCCGAAAGAGGGCACGGGGGCTCCGGCGGTGAAAAGGTGAGGGGTGGGGCGTGAAACGTGAAACGTGATGCGTGATGCGTGATGCGTGATGCGTGATGCGTGATGCGTGATGCGTGATTCGAGAAAGGCGCGGGCTCGCGAGCGAACGAATCGCTTTACAGACCTGTGAAAAAGACGGAGGCTCCCTGGCATGCGACGATTCGTTATCACGACCGCCGTGATCGCCCTGGCCACCGGTTGCTGGTGCCCTGCTGCCGCTTGCGCAACTGTTCCCGTAACCTGTCCTTCCACCAACGCATCCACCCCGGGCACTGAGTTGGCCCACGCGATTTCAGAGATCACCGGGGTGGCCATCTCTCCGTTGCTGGGCGTCAGCGCGGTCGGCGCGTGGAAGTACTTTCACACCGAGACGCAGCAACAACGCGCCAAACTGCCTTGGTTTGCGCAACCGTGGTTTTGGATTCCCGCCTTCGTGCTCGTTACCGCCTGCTTCCTCAAAGACACGCTCGGCATGACGGCGCCGAGGCTTCTGAAGAAGCCGCTCGATGTGGCGGATACCATCGAGCATAAGATCAGCGGGCTGGTTGCTACCGGCGCTTTCGTGCCCTTGATCATCTCGGTCTTTCCTTCCGCCGAACCGGAGGCCGCCCTGCACCGCTCGAACGGCTTCCTGGCGATGATCGACCTCTCCTGGCTCGGCAACGGCCTCCTGGTTCCCGTCGCCATGCTCGCGTTCTTCATCGTGTTCCTGGCCTCCAACGCCATTAATGTGTTGATCCTGCTCAGCCCGTTTGCGGTCCTGGATGCCGCGCTCAAGGGGTTCCGCTTGCTGGTCTTGCTGACGGTTACGGCCACCGCCTTTGCGAATCCCTGGCTGGGAGCGATTTGGGCGCTGATTATCATTGGCATCGCCTACTTCATTGCCGGCTGGTCGTTCCGCCTGTCGCACTTTGGCTTAGTCTTCGTCTGGGACTTTGTCACGCTGCGCCGCAAGCGCTTTCAGCCCGAACAAATCGGCGAACCGGATGTTCCTTGCCCGCAGATCAATAAGGTCCCCGCCCGCACCTACGGCAAACTACTGCGCGACGAAAAGGGCAGTCTGGTCCTGAATTACCGCCCCTGGCTGGTGCTGCGCGAGCGCGTGCTGGTTTTGCCTGAGGGGCGCTATGCCGTCGCCAAGGGCCTGTTCTATTCGCAGATCATGAAAGTGGAAGGCCAGGGGCTTACTGCGGCGATGCTCCTGCCGCCGCGCTATCGCGGCCATGAGGAGGAACTCGTTCCATCTACGGCTCTGGCCGGGGTGCGGGATGCGGGTCTGCGCGCCGCGTTCCGCTGGCTTAAGGACCTGCTGGGATTCAAGCCGCAGCCCCAGGCCGCCGGGTAATCCCGGGCATCTCATTTTCTGAGCGGGCGGGGCCTGCTGCCAAGGCCGTGTGTTTGCGGGCCGCACATTGGGGCCGGGTTGACGGCAGACCCCATTCCCCTCACCCCGACCCTCTTTCCATGAACCCCTGGGAGCGCCGGCATCCTTGCCGGCGTTTGGCCGCGAAGCAAGTACGCTCGGCAAGGATGCCGGCGCTCCCAGGCCACCGGTTCATGGTTCCAATGCACGGCACGTTTGCCGTGGAGGCTTTCCATGAACCGAAGCTTGAATTCCAGATTGCTGCGCCCGGGGGCGGGCGCACTCCACTAAAGGGCCACCGGAAATAGCGTTGGGGATGGGAAACCGTGTGACGCCACAGCAACGGTTAGCCGTGGTTCGTGATGGAGAGCAGCGGCGCCCAGTCGCTGAGGTTGGTTTGACGGGGTGGTTGTGATAGACATTGCCCATGTCGTTTATCACACGCTTCGTGGTGTTGCTCTGTTGGCCGTTCTTGTGTGTCTGGGCGGCGGTGGGTGGCGGCAAGCCGCTGCCGGGGATTGTTCTTTCCCCGGACGGGCGAGGGTTTCAAACGAAGACGGGCCGGCCATTTGTGCCCTTCGGTCTGACGTATTATCGCCCAGGCACGGGCTGGGCGCCGCAGGTGTGGAAGCAGTTCGATGCCGCGGCGACGGAGCGGGACTTCAAGCGCATGAAGGCGCTCGGGGTCAATTGCGTGAGGGTGTTTCTCTCGTTCGGCTCGTTCCTGCCGGAGCCGGACAGGATTTCGGAGGATGGGTTTGGGAAGTTCGATAAGCTTCTGGAGCTTGCGGAGCGGGAGGGCATGTATGTCCATCCAACGGGGCCGGACTTTTGGGAAGGCAGACCTGCGTGGGCCTCCGTGGACCATTTCGCGGACGAAACCATGCTGCGCGCGCTGGAATATTATTGGAAGGAATTCGCGACCCGCTACAAGGGCCGCAAGGCCATTTTCGCCATAGACCTGCTGAACGAGCCCTCCATCTCCTGGGACAGCCCGGCGATGCGGACGAAGTGGGCCGCGTGGGTGCACAATCATTACCCTGAGGCCGAGGCGCTCGCGCGCGCCTGGGGTGAAGCCGCCGGAAAGGTGTCCTACGAATCCCCGGGGATACCGCCGCCGCGCAATGCCCCCGGCTCCCGGTGGCTGCTCGATTACCAGCATTTCCGGGAAGCGGTGGCGCAGGACTGGGTCCGCCGCCAGGTAACGGCGATCAAGTCGGCGGACCCGAGCCGGCTGGTGACGACGGGTTTGATCCAGTGGTCAGTGCCTTCGCTGCTGCCGGGGGTGCGGCATTACTCGGGGTTCCGGCCCTCGGAGCTGGCGCCGCTGCTGGACTTTCTTGAGGTCCATTTCTACCCGCTGGACCATGGCTTTTATAGCTACACCCCGCCCGAGGAGGAGGCGAAGAACCTGGCCTACCTGGAAGGGTTGGTGCGGGAAGTGGCGGCAGCGGGCAAGCCGGTGGTGCTGGAGGAGTTTGGCTGGTATGGGGGTGGCCGCCTGACGATTGACGAGGGCCGGCATCCGCCCGCCACGGAACAGCAACAGGCCGAGTGGGACCGGCACGCGGTGGAGACGTCGAAAGGGTTTGTCACCGGCTGGCTCAACTGGGGCCTTTATGACGCGCCGGAGGCAAAGGATGTCAGTCAACTGACCGGCCTGCTGACTGCCGATGGAAAGGTCAAGGCGTGGGGCAGGGAATTTCGGCGGCTGTCACGCAAATATAGTGGCAAGCGAATTGCGCCCCGGGTCGTTACCCGGCCCGCGCTGGACTGGGATGCGTGCGTGACGGATACGGCTGCGGGGAACAAGTTCCGCGAGGCCTACTACGAAGCTTACGCCCAGACCACCATTGAGCCGGCGCCAGGACGAAGGGCCGATAGTCAGCGGCCAATACAAGGAAAGCTGCAAATGGATGGAAAACCCCGGCCTCCCGATTTGCCGCTATCCTGCCGGTCCTGAGCCAGGCCGCTGGCCGGGGCCGCGGACGTCGCTGATGGTCTGGATTTCTTCCGGGGTAAACTTCCCGCCCTTGACGAGTTCCATGACTTTAACGGATCGGGGTCAACTCAGGCAGGTGCGGTTGGACTCGAATGGATCTTGGTCAGCGCGGCCAGCACCGCTGCTGGAGCGCGGCGTAGTCCGGTGGGGCCTGACCACAGCCCTTTGGGTGGTCTATAAGGTCGGTCAGCAGTTGCTCGACTTTCTCGGTCTCCCGAATCACCCGCGGCGGTCTCTTGATGCCCGGCCCGCTGACCAACTGGGCGTGTTTGAGCTTCATGTCACGCTTGGCCTGGCGCACCTGGGCGCGCAGGTTCAACGCCGTCTGCAAGACTCACAGGTCGGCGAAAGTCCCAGTGTTGGCAACTCACGACGGCTTCCTTATGGGTGGAGAGCAGCTTCGGCAGGCGCCCGTAATCTGGAGCGTGCGCGCGTCCCATGACCAGCCGGAGCATTCCTGGTCCGCCGGCATCTCGGCGAGCTTCGGCCGTTCAGGCGCACGGTGTCGGGCTTGAAGAGGCCGTGGATGCGGACCACGTAGCGGCGCTTGGCTAACTGTCCCCGAAACTTGCCCTGGGCCGGGCCGATGCGCAGGGTATAGCTGCCGGGCTTGTCCGAACTGAAGCGCAAGGGTGTCCAGGCATATCCGCCGGTGCGGTAGTCGAGTGATACGCCGTCATCCTCATAAAGGTTAAACTCCGCCGCCCGGGAGCCGGCATAAACGTCGAGGTGAGCGGGTCCAGGGGCTTCTCATCACTCCACACATCTTCGGCGCCATAGGCAGTATGGAACCGGCGCGGACAAACAGCGGCATCCGGTTCGAGCGGGCATTCGTGAACAACCGCCTGCCCGCCGGCGTAGAGGTCACCGGTGAAGAGTCATACAGTGCTCGCCGGCCGGCAGATAGACTTCCTTACGCACCGGCTTGCCGTTGCCCGGAGCGGTGATGGGCGCGACCAGCATGTCCTTGCCGAACAGGTATTCCTCCTTGAAGCTGTAGGCCGGTTTCTGGTCGGGGTAGTCCAGGTACAGGCCGCGAACCAGCGGCAGGCCGGTGTCGTGAGCTTCGCGCGAGCAGGTGTAGATGTAGGGAAGCAACGGTAACGCAGGCCGACGAACTTGCGGTAGTTCTCCACGGCTGCCTCGCCCGTATTCCCAAGGCAGCGCGCAGGCCCCACAAGCCGTGGAACCACAGCACGGGACTGAACGCACCAAACTGCACCCAGCGCTTGTAAGCTCCGGCGGCAGGTCCACGACGAATACGCCAGAAGCAGAGGTTGTTCATGTAAGGCGTGAGCTGGTTGCCGCCGCGGACGGTCGCCGGGATCAGCACCGGCAGCGATTCCCAGACGCCGTGGAGGTCGCCGGTGAAGTAAATGCCGTAGCGGTGCGACCCCCAGCAGGTGCCCAGCCGGCAGAAGGCGGTCGTCGCGCAGCCCGGTGATATCGCTCGCTGCCCTCGTATTCGATGTGGCGGGTCCAGAGATAGGGATCCAGGCCCTCCATGTTGGCCAGGGCGGCGCCGTCCTGCCACCAAAACGCCATGCCGCGCTCCAGGTCCGGCTTGTGCAACAGGTCCATGAACAGCCCGGCGTATTCTTGTTGGCAAGGTCGTGCGGGATTTCCTGGGTGTCGGCCGGCAGCCCCATGGCCTGGCGAATGGTATCGAAGTGACTGTCGCTCTGGCGGGTCAGCGCGCCGTAATGCTCGTTGACGGTTACCTTGACGTCTATGGCGCTTCATCCACCGGAAAAAGGCCGCGGGGTCGGGCACCTGTTCCAGGTCCCAGTCATAGCCGGTCCAGACCATCTTGGTCTTGGAGTCGGAGTCAATCACCACCATATCGAGCGGCAGTTGCTCGTCGCGGAACTGCTCCACGATCATCTCCCATTCCTCGCCGGAGTAGCCGGCCCGCGAGCCGAACCAGGCGCCGAAGACGTAGCGGGGCAGCATGGGAACGTGCCGACGAGGCTGCGACATACTGGCCCAGGGCGGACTTGTAGTCGGTGCCATACGCGAGGAAATACCAGTCCTGGCCGTCCTTCACGGGCGAGGTTTGACCCACTCCGAGGCCGGTCGAACAGGGCGGTGTGGCTGTCATCGAGCAGGTAGCAACCCTCGCGACTGAGCGGGCCGGGGTCGGTAACCGCCTTGGTGCTGCGGTTATCCAGGCTGGCGGGGACACCCCCCAGGTTCTGGTCATCGGGATCCCCGGGCTTCCATTGGTGAGTGCCCGCGTCGTCGCGCCATTCGAGGCTGAGGTTGCTGTTGGTGAAAGGGCCGGAGTCGAGCTTGTAGCGCAGGGTGAGCATCTTTGTGCTGAGGATGAGCCAGCCTTCTTCCTCGTGGCCGTCGGCGGTCGTTTGGGGCCAGTCGTTGCGGTTGATCACCGACGCGCTCGGCGGCGTCCACGAACAGCGCCCGAGGGCAGTACTCCATTCGCACCAGGCCCGGCGCCAGCACCTGGAAGCGCGCGTGTCCGCGGACGAATGCCGGCACTCCACCCGGGTGCGGAGAGGCCATGTCCGGCTGATAGGGCGGCAGGTCGTTCCCGGCAGTTGCGGTGAACCAGAGCGAAAGGGAGGCCAGGGCAAGAACGGGCGTATTTCATTTTCGTCTATGGCGGCTTAACCGGTTATGCGCCCACCGGTCGATACAACAGTGAGATTACGCTCAGGGCACCATTCATGGTGAAGACGTGCGTGCAGGGCGCGAGCCAGCGCATCCGCCGTCCCGCAACCGCATTCTCAGCGGCGCCTCGCAGGCAAGGATTGCACCCGGGGCTGGAGGCAGGACTCGACCAGGATGGGCACGGGCGGGTTGGTTCCCCAATCCCACCGCGCCGGCAATGGCGGCTCAAATCCTTCCGGGTCCTCTGGGGTGAGGTGGTTCTTCTTGATGACGAGCCCGTCGGTGGACGTCACCCGGATATTCGGCCAGACGGATTGGGTGATCGTATTCCGGCTGATGGTGATGTTGCGATGGGCGCCACTGGGGAGCGGCTTGCCGTTGCCTCCCTGGGCGACGACCTCAATGGCCGCGCCGCGGCAGCCGACGATCTTGTTGCCCTCGACCAGCACGTCACTGCCGCATGCGGCCTCGTGCCACCAGGGGAACTCCGGGGCGACCAGCACCGCCGTCATCCAATCATGGGCGAGTGTGTTGCCGATAACCCTGGCATGGCTGGCCTTGATGATGATGCCACGCGAGCGGTTGTAGCCGAAGTCACAATCCTTGACCAGGCAGCCGTTGCCGACACGATTGCCCGAGCAGACGCCCGAGCCCATCGGCAGCGGCACGGCGCGGTCGAGCGTGAGCTTGAAAACGCGGGCCTGCGTGCTGACCAGGCTCCGGTGGAGGGAGGCGTCCATTTGCAGCCCGGCGACGAAAGCCCGCTCCGCCTCGGTCGGGGGCGTATCGGGCTCGATCTTCACGGCCACAGCGTCTGCCGGGCGCTTGCCTTCGTAAGGAAGGAATTCGACCGGGTCGCCCGCTTCAATGGTGATATGGCGCCCGGCCCCCACCAGCACGCGGAGCTGGTTCTCCTGGCTGGCCAACACCAGGTGGTAGGTGCCGTGGATATTGACGCAATCGTCGCCCTGGTACTTGGCGGCGCACTGGATGATCGCCGGGCCTTTCACCGCCTCGATGCTGTGAAAGGCATCGGCGTTGAGCGAGCGCAGGCGCCGAAAGCCGCGCTTGACCGGGTCCTCCCCCAACGGACGCCGGTCAATTCTGCAGCGGTAATAGGTCGTGCCGTCGCAGCGATGCTCCAGGAAACCGAAGCAGGGCGACGCATACAATGTCACGTTCTCCAGCCTCAACCCAGTGCAATGCGTGGCGACGATGGCATGGTCGCTGGTGCCGGCGCTCGAGCGCTGGTTCGTCACCAGGATGTCGCCGACTTGTTCGGTATCCACCTTCTCCCGGTAACCATAGCCCTTGTATTTGCTGAGGCGGTAACGGTGATTGCCGAGCGGCTCGAAGCCCGGCTGCCAACTGGTCATCTCGCGGCGCAACTCGCCCGTCTCCGGATCATAGATCTCGATGCGTTGCTCCAGCCTATTATCCGGGTAGCCCCCAATGACCTGGAATTCCAGCCAGCTCTTGTCAGGCGCAAGCGCGGTGATGCGGCCCTCGGTAAAGGGCAACGGGTCGTAGTCAATCGTCATGCCCTTGAAACGCACGTCGCGGCAATTCTCGAAGTTGATGGCCCGCGAGGTTTCGGTGCAAACCATCTCCACCCGGGTGGCCACGATCTCCACGCCGGTCAGGTCCTTGAAGGACAAATGCACCCCTTGCCTGGGCGTCACGCGATACCGTCCCGGGGGCACGACAATGCGCTTCTGGCCGGCCTTGAGCGCGCCATCAATGAACTGTTGCAGGTCAAACGGCGTGCTGGCGGGAGAGACAACCTGGCTGTTTGGGCGGCCCTGCCCCGTCACCGGCGAAGCCAGCAGCAGCAGGCAGGCGAGCAGGAGAAGAGCCGGCGGTCGGGATGGCGGTTTCATTTCGGGATCAACTGCCCAGGGCGGCATCGCGCCCCCTCTCAGCGGTCCGACCCGTTGGCCGGTCCCCAGGGCGCAACCTCGCGCTATCAAACCGCGCAGCGACCATCGAGCGTATCCCCGCAAGCCAACGATGCGGCTCGGGCAGGCCGGGCCGATGATGCTCGTTTGCCAGGTGTTAGTTGCGTGCTGCGCCTCATAGACGTGAGCTATTCATTTAGGCATTTAGGTTTTGGGATTGAGGGGTTGCGATGCCTGTGCCTCGTCCTCTCCAGTTCGGCTTCGGTGGGCTATTCTCTGTCGCCCTGCCGGGCCGGGGGAGACGGCAGGCGGTGCTTGAATTCGCGGCAGGTGGCGGCGAGGTCACCCGAAGTCAGGATGGCTGAGACCACACAGATGCGCTGTGCGCCGGCGGCAATCACATCGTCCAGGTTATCCAGGGTAATGCCGCCGATGGCAAACCACGGGATTTGGAGATTGGCCGCGGCCCAGCGCACATACTCGAGCGTGACGGGTTTGGCGGTGGGTTTCGTGCCGGTCGGATAGACCGGGCCGACCCCCAGGTAATCGGCCCCTGCGGCCACAGCCCGCCTGGCCTGTTCGGGCGCCGCGCTGCTAAGGCCGATTCCGACCTGAGCCCTGGTAGTCTGCCTCGGCTCTGGTCGTGTCTCACCGGATACCCTCGCTGCTGGAAGCTGGGAGACGTGGGTATAGCCTGCGCCGAAGAAATCGTCCTGGCCCAGGTGACAGAACTCAGCCCCTATATCCTGCGCAATGGAAAGATAGTCATTGATTACCAGCGCGATGCCGGCTTGCTGGGTTACCGGTAGAATAGCATCGGCCAGCCGGCGAACCCCCTCCGGCGGGGATTGCTTGGCGCGGAGTTGAATGACGTCGGCGCCGCCTTCACAAAGCTGCTCGGCCACTGCCTCGGGCGGGCGTCCGCGCAAATAGGACGTATCCACGAAGGCGTAAAGCCGGCATTCCGTGAGTGGCTTCATTCCGCCAGCCGATAGCCGGATCGCTGCTGCCAACAAACCGCGCTTCCGAGTAACAAGCAGGCAACGAGCCGGCGTTCCAGCCGGTCACCGTGGGGTGCAACCTGGGGGCTGCTCGGCTTAAAGCCTCGACTTGCCCTGCGCCTTGATTTTCTTCCAGCGAGCTTTGGCCAGTGCGGAAAGCCTGGCCTTGCCTGCCGGACTGATCTTACGCTTGACCTGCTTAACCGGCGCACCTTTCTCCTCCCTGAGCTTGGCCCATCGGGCCCTGGCGGCCGCGGCGATGGCCTTGCGGCCGGCTGCGCTCATTCTGCGCTTCTTCTGTGGCGCTTCAGCCGCTTGCAGCGGACTTGAAGCTCCCTCACTGCCGAGAAGTTCGTTGAGTTCACCCTGCAGCGCATCAATTCGTTCCTTGATGTCCGCTGCCCGACGTAGTTGTTTTGCCGTTGGCCCGGTAAATGAATTCATATTAGCCAGCAATGTGGATGGAACCGGGCGAAAGTCAAGCGGCACGATTAGAACCGCACGGCCAGTAACAAACCCCTGCGCAACCCCTTGTAGGAGACAATGTAAGGAGGCTCTCATTAAACGGATATTCCAGGAATTTCGTGGCTGGGTGTGGGTGGAAAGGGAAAGAGCATTTAGAGTGAAGCCATTGGGACGGGCTTGATTTCATGCTGAGGCGTGCTGGTTGGAACTGAAATCCAACCGCTTCGCGCCGGACTTCGCTCCGCTCCGCTGCGCTACGCCGGTCGGGCGCTCTGGGCGAGAGAAGCTTGGCTGGGAGTGATCCTTTTTGCAGGCTGTGCGCCATGAGCATGGATAGCGAACTACAGAAGCATTACGCGTTACTCTTAGGCATTGGCAGTCCGTGGGAGGTGAAAACCGTGGACCTGAACCTCGAAGCAAAGAAGGTGGAGATCGAGTTGGGCTGGCAATGGGGAGCGGCGGCCAAGTGCCCGGAATGCGGACGGGAATGTTCGATTCACGATTGTGCGGCGGAGCGAACCTGGCGGCACTTGGACACGATGCAATTCACCACGTTGATTCGGGCGCGGACACCGCGCGCGGATTGTCCAGAGCACGGGGTCAAGACGATGCAGGTTCCGTGGGCCGCACCGCAGGGACGCTTTACCCTGCTGTTCGAGCGCTTTGCGGTGGAGGTGCTCTTGGCCAGCGCCAGCGTGAGCCAGGCGTGCGCTCTGCTGGGGATTGGCTGGGACACCGCCCAGGAGATCATGCGCCGGGCGGTACAGCGCGGCCTGGAACGGCGGCAATTGGAAAGGCTGAAATACCTGGGGATGGATGAAAAGAGTTTCCGGCGCGGGCAATCTTACGTCACGCTGCTGACGGATTTGGAGGAGTCTCGGGTGCTGGATGTGGTGGAGGAACGGACGGCGGAGGCGGCTGGTCAGTTGTGGGACACGCTCAGCCCCGAGCAAAAGCAGGCCGTCGAGGCAGTCGCCGTGGACATGTGGGAACCGTTTATCCAGACGATTCAAACGCAGCTTCCCGAGGCGGACATCGTGCATGACAAGTTTCACGTCAGTAAATATTTGGGTGAGGCGGTGGACAAGGTCCGGCGGCAGGAACACAAGGAGCTGCTGGCCCAGGGTGATGAGACGCTCAAGGGCACCCAACAACTGTGGTTGTATAACCCACAGAATTTCAGTCCGGAACAAGCGGAGGAGTTTTCCGCGTTGAAGGACTTGCAGTTGAAAGTGGCGCGGGCGTGGGCAGCCAAGGAACTGTTCTCCAAGTTCTGGGAGTATCAGGAGGAGGGCTGGGCACGCCGCTTCTTCAAGGATTGGTTTGGCTGGGTGAGCCGCAGCCGCCTCAAGCCGGTTGTTGACGTGGCACAGATGCTCAAGCGTCATCTGGACAACTTGCTGACTTACCTTAAGCATCATATTACCAACGCGGTGACCGAAGGATTGAACTCGAAGATTCAGAGCCTCAAAGCCGCCGCCCGAGGGTTTCGCAACTTCCGCAACTACCGGATTCGCATCCTGTTCTTCTGCGGAAAGCTCAATCTCTACCCACTATGATCCCCGAAGAAACCATTAAACCCGGTGTGGTCCTTGCATAAGCTGTTGATCAGAGACTCCTTACGTCGTCTCCTACAACGTTTTAAGCCGGACCTTGTCACTGGCCGTGCCCTACCCGGGATTGTTGCGCGCGGGCAGCTTGACATTCCTGGCGCGGGGAAGCAGTGTAGCTCTGGGATTATGCCTCGAAAGCTCAGCATTCAACCGATTCAAACCTCAGCACAAGGGATTGATGTGTGCGTCGTGAAACTCTCTCCACTACTCTTGTATCTGGCTCTCGCTTTCATGGCGGCACGCCTGATTTCGCAGACGGTAAGCGCAGGCGTCGTCGCGTGGGATGTGGACCCCACTAACAGCTACATTCGGTTAACCATTCCGGATCAAGCCATCGCGGTGACAAATGTTGGGAACGTCACCCTTCAGATGCGCGATGCCAGCAGCACCAGCCAATGGACCGATGCGGGCGGTCGGCGTGCTTCCCTCGATGGCGAGATTGTCACCGACTATACGGATGGCAGCGCGATCACCTTCCTTGGCGGCTCAAATGCCATCTATGCTCTGGAAACGACCAGCCTTCGACCCAACCCCGCCGACTGGAGCGCGGCGACGACCAATTACACCGGCACGAGTACTGCCCCGGCGGCCTTGGGCGGCAGGGTGCGGGGAAACTATCTCCTGACATTCGATGCGGCCTTCGTTGCCTTTCGCAGCGTTCAGCTTGACCTTTCCAATGCTGTGGCCGGCCCCATCGCTATTGCGGACGGAACGTTTGCGCCCAACACGACCCGCTGTGGCATCGGCAGTGCGCTGACTGACGTGGATGGGCTTGCACTGCCTTTGAACCTGGGCCAGCCGATCCCGGACCTGCTGCACGGGCAGTTGGACCCGGTCGTGCAACAGAACGCGGCTGGCGGCACGATCACCAATCTGGGCGGGCTTAACCGCAAGCTGACTTACACCATCAACCTTCCCAATCTGTCTTTTGACCTGGGCGGCACCATCGTCACCGGCTCGGCTGCCGGCTTGATCGTTGCCTATGCGGTAGTCCCGGCCCCGCCGTCTCCAACCCTAACCGTCCGGAGGGAGGGGGGCGAACTCGTGCTCACCTGGCCTACGAACGCGATGGGCTTCCGGTTGGAATACGCCACGAACCTGCCGGCCACAAATTGGATGGCGGCCTCGCCGCTGCCGGTAGTTGTAAACGGTGAAAACGTCGTCACCAATGTTTTCACCGGTGGCGCGGCTTTCTATCGCCTGCAACAGCAGTAGCCGCGCGACAAACGGCAGATCAAGCCTTGGCTGCCGCAGGCAGGTTGCACTTCTCCTTGGGCAGCCGCTTGAAGGTCATGAACCAATCCAGCGCGTAGGCATCCGGCGCGGGTTTCTCCACACGCTCTTTGGCCGCGCCGCAGGAACCGGGCGGCGGCACAATGACATCATCGCCCGGTTGCCAGTCAGCGGGTGTGGCGCACCCGTGCGCGTCGGTGGTCTGGAGCGCGATCAGCAGCCGTTTGATCTCCTGGAAATTGCGGCCGTTCGATAGCGGGTAATAAAGCAGGGCCCGCACCTTCCCCTTGGGGTCAATCAGGAACACCGCTCGCACGGCCTGCGTATCGCTGGCGCCAAGCTGGACCATGCCGAACCGCCTGGCCACGTCCATCTTGACGTCGGCGATGAGCGGAAAGGTGACTTCCACGTTGGCCATGCCCTTATACTTGATCTTCTCCTTGATGGTCCGCAGCCAGGCGATGTGGGCAAAATGACTGTCAATGGACAACCCCACCAACTCGCAGTTAAGCGCCTTGAACTCCGGCATCATGGTCGCGAACGTCATGAACTCGGTCGTGCAGACCGGGGTGAAGTCCGCGGGGTGGCTGAACAGGATGACCCATTTCCCCTCGTAATCCTTGGGGAAGTTGATGGGGCCTTGCGTGGTCTGCGCCTGGAAGGACGGCGCGTCGTCGCCAATGAGGGGGATCCGGGCAGGTTGTGCGGTGATGACCTCCGCCGGCTGCTGTTCACTTGTTTGAGTCGTAGTCTTGTTCATGTTAACGCTTAAGTTGAGTGCTTGTTCTAAATGTTGTATCGGCTACGGTCGCCCCGCTTGCGCGCCGGAAAGGTGCCCTGGCGGCACACAGCGACCTGCCCCGTGCTCTTTATACCTGAGCCGCAAGGCCTTGGAAAGTTACAAAAACCACGTTTCGGAGTGCTGGGAGCATCTCACTTTCTGTACATCGGAGGCTGCTTCGCGACGGCGCCTGTTTCGGCGTCAGATCCGTTCCCCCTCACCCCGGCCCTCTCCCTTAGGGAGAGGGAGCCACCCACGCGAACGCTCGAACATACCGGATGGTTCAGATTCGCCGACACGCTGCCGGCCGTTCTCCCTCTCCCTGAGGGAGAGGGCCGGGGTGAGGGGGAACGGGGCTCACGGTCGGCAGAGGGCTCCACAGGGTTTCCCGTTGGCCCTCACAAAAGGTGAGATGCTCCCCGAAATGCTCCCCCGCTCGCCCCCCCCGGACGGCTCAATAGACCCAGGGGACGAACCGCTTCACGCGTTGCTCATAGTCGGCATACTCCGGGAACTGTTGCCGGAGCCAGTCTTCCTCCCGGCGAGCCTTCGCGTCGAAGAGCGGACCCAGCGCCAGCGCCGCCACCAGCGCCGGCCAGCTACCCCAAACCAGTGCCCAGCCGACCGAGCCGCAGAACACCGCCGTGTAAAGCGGGTGCCGCATCTGCCGATAGATACCCGTCTGGACCAGCGGGGCCCCGGGCGTTGGCTTCGGAAACGGCGTCAGGTTCCGCCCGAGGCTGACCGCGCCGGCAAGACCGCACCCCGCCCCGATCAGCAGGAAGAACGCACCGCAGACCGTCAGGGCAAGGCCGGGCTCTTCGTTTCGGCAGAAGACACCCCCGACAACCACCGCGCCGAGAAGGGCGCTTTGTCCCAGGACCCACAGGCCGCCACGTTGTCGGAAGCTCCCGATCATGCGCGCGGCAGAGGACCATGTTCGCAGCACGTCGGCAAGTGATTCCCTCCCGCGGGTCCTTATGGACACAGTGGCCTGGCAAGGGCCACACCACTGAACGAGGGCTCGCGCGCGCTCTGCGGTGGAATCAAGCAGTCCTATCCCCCCCGCGACTGCCAATCATCGCCTGCCAGGGGTCGGGAATATCTGTTATTCGCATCAAGGAATGCTTTTCTCCGGGTGTCATAGCCGCCAGTTCATCCTTGGTCGGGGCATGATACTCACCCAAGCCGCGCCGATACACCAGATCCGTATGCTTCAAGTAACGGCCCACACTTTCGATGACAAAGCCGGCGTTGAAGGCTGCCTCGATGACTGTGCGCTTATCCTTGCTCACACTGATCACGCACACACGGGTGTTCCCTGCGGAGGCGGTGCGTTCGAGGAAAACCCCGGTTTCCGGGTCAACATGGAACTGGTGCCAGCGCTGCATGAGCCGGCGGATCAACTCGGCTGCCCGCGGATCAGGCCGCTCGGGCGAGCGCGCCTGCCGTTCCGCGGATTCTCGCCAGGTGCGGCCAAGACAATTCACCTTCACGCACGTGCCCAGGAACGCCCGAAGCATCGGCTCGCCCCAGGCCGCTCCACTCGCCGGGGTGAAGAGCCGCGCCTGCTGCGCAGGGCGGGTGTCAGCCGCAGGCGCCGCTGCCTGAGCCGGGTCTGCCGCCTGCTCGATCGCTTCACACGCCTCATTGACCTCGCCCGCATCTACCCGCTCGCCGGCATCTTCTTGCGCATCCTCATCCCAGTGAGCATCGAAAGCGGCCTTGTACAGATTCGTGTTCAGCCGGTAGCGCAGGCCCAGCATCACTGCGGCCACGAGCAGAAGCGCCGCGGCAAGAAACCATAAAGCCAGCCGCAGAATCCCGGCCAGCGGGCTCAGGTTATGGAGACTGGCGGCCTGCGGAATGTCCGTGTCGAGATTGGTCTGACCAAGGGCAGAGGCGAGGAGGCTTGCCATCCCCAGGCAGAAACCACCTGCTTGTTTCATCCGCAGTGTTACAGTGTGCAGCGCAAGACGCATGGCAATCAGAGCGTTGCGCCAAGGATGACCGTGATCGCCTGTTTTGTAAATACCCTTACAACAGAAGGAATCTGAGGCGGAAGAAGGAAACCTGGGGCTGGATGGGGAAGACGGCGGCGCGTAGATACACGTCTGGCAGATTGCCCACGGTAACGAGGCTGGAAGGGGTTACCTCGGTCCAGGTGACAAGGTTGGTGGAGGTCTCGAATCGGTATTGCACCTCGTCCAGGTTCTTGCGTTCGCGGAAAGTCAGGGTGAAGGCGCTGGCGGAGGCCGCGGACTGGAGCGCCAGGAGCGAGCCGTCGGGGGACAACGGATTGCCGCCCAGGGCGAACTCGGCGAGGTTCGGCACGCCGTCGTGGTCCGGGTCGGCGGCGGGGGTGCCGAAGGCGGGGTCGGCCAGTTGGGCATCGGTAAACTGGCGCACGGCCCAATCGCCGTAGGTGCCGGGCTGCGCGCGCTCGAAGAACAGTATTTCGTCCACCTGCACGTTGCGGGTGTCGGTGGTGCTGCCGCGGTCGTAAGAGCTGGTGATGAGGAGTTGGGCGTTGGTCGCATTGACGGGCGGGGAGAGGCGCACGTCGAGGGGGGTTGTGGGCATCATTGCGCCCTGGAAGACCGGGATGCCGTCGAGGAGCAGTTGCACGTCTTTCGGGCCATAGCCGCCGTTGTCGGAGCGCGGATAGACCTGGAATCCGGCAAGGGCCACCTGGCGCGGGAAACTGACCTGCAGCCACTCGGGATGGCTTGGCGTGGGGCCCTGGCCGGCGTTGGTGCCGTAGGAAACCCAGAAGTTGGCGAAGTTGCCGTCCACGGCATTCGTTGGTCCAAAGCCCGTCTGCCAGGAGGAGGCGGTCACGCTGGAAACCGGCAGGATGTAGGGAGCATAAGGTGGAGGCGGAGGCGGCAGGATAGCGGAGATTCGGGCCAAGCTTCCCGTGCTCCCGGGAAAGGTCAGCACGCAGTTGGTGGCGGACGTGGTCCAGGTCACTTGGCTGGCGTTCGAGGAGGTCTGGGCGGCGTTATTGCCGGGGAACCAGACGGCATAGCGCGGGCCGAGCTGGTCCTGGGTTATGAATTGCAGGGTGTCCTCGGCGGCGCCGGCACGGTTGTACCGCGAGGCGGCCCGGTAATTGAACCAGCCCGCCGGCCCGGCGGTCAGGCCGTAATGCCCGGCGATGCAGACCCAGTTGTTGGTGATGTTGCAGGCGAGACCGGAACGGTTGGGCACGTTGGTCACGCCGCCGGCCCACTCGACCAGGCGCGAACCGCCGATGAGGGGGTCATTCTCGATGCCGACAGTGAAGCTGCCCGCCGACGTGCCAAAGATGCTGACCGCAGGCCAGGGCACCTCGACGATTGCGACGCTCTGCGGGTTGCAGTTCACATACACCTCGGTCGTGCCGTTCGGGCCGTTGGTCAGTTGCAACTCGGCCTCGAAGCCGCCGCTGTTGGTGGCGAGATTGACGAGGCGCGCGCCGGTCGGGTTGCCCAGCGCGCCCAGCCCGATTATCCCCGGCTGCCGCGGAGTGGTGACGAAGACATTGGTCGGCATCCCCACCACCGGGGGCTCGATGACGGCCATGATCCTCGGGCCGTAGCTGAGCGAGGCAAATCCCGCCGGCCCACGGTGCGCAATGATCTTTACGTCAGGCAGATACTCGAACGTCGGCCCGGGCGCGACGGACGGGCCGTTGGTATAGTCGGCATGGGCCCAATGCAGCCAGGCGACCGCGGTGCGGTATGCCTCGACGGCCTCCCGGAAGAAGCCGCCGCTGCTGGGGCCGACGAAAGTCCCGTCGCCGTTGACGATCTGGCGGTAGCGGACGAGTTGGGCCAATTGGCTGTCCTCCCAGCGGGCCAGCGGGTCATTGAAATGGGTCGCCAGCCAGGTCACATAGGAGTTCTGCTCGTAGTCGTGCAGTTCCCAGTCCAGGCCGGAGGGATAAGCGAATTCACCGGAATCAAGCACCAGGTGCTGGAGGTTCGTCCAGACCTGGAGGACGTTGTGCTCGGCGAACGGCTGCAGCTCGGCGGCGACCGCGGGGTTGGCCAGGCGGGCGATGAGCAGCGAATCGCCGAGCGACATGCCGGCAACCATCTGGTAAGTCGGGTGGTAGAAGCCGTGGTTCTCGAGGGCATAGCTGGGATACAACGTCACCGTGGTCACCCAGGAGGCGAGCGGGTCGCCGTTGGTGTTGGCCACGGTGTAGCTGTTGGCCATGTACCTCTTGGTGGCAGTCAGCCACAGCGAGGCATTCGGGTCCGAGGTCATCCACGCAGCAGCGGCGGCCAGGCCGTTGCTGTCCCAGGCGTTGTCTTCGGCCCGGGTGTCGCCCACGTATCCGGAGCCCGGGGCGATGCCGGCACGGTAGGTGGCTTCGTCGGCGACGGCTCGCTGGCAGGCCTGAATTGTTGAAGCGGGCAGGTCGGCCTGCACCAACAGGCAGGCCAGCCCCAACGTGCCCGTCAGCATGGCGCTGCCCCAATCGTGGCCCCATTGCAATCCGTCCACACAGCGGTAAGCGCCGCTGCGATGAGTATCGGCGGCGTAGTTCAGCCCCTGGCGAATCCTGGCGAGCCATGTAGGGCGCTTGGGGTCGTCAGGATAGGCCCGGGCAAGAACGCCGTAGGCCACCGCTACTCCGAGGTCACCGCGGATGCCGTTGTTGCTGGTGCTGTCCCCGGAGCCGGAATACCCGGAATCCGGTGGGCTATTGACGTAGGCCGCCGTGTGCCAGACCGTCTCGGCGTAGCGCTGGAAGTCCACCAAGCATTCCAGGTAGGTGGCAGCCGGGCCGGCGGAGGGCAACGGTTGATCACCGGTGAACATCATGCCCGTGGCGGGCCGGGCGACGCTGCTCAGACGCACCTCATCAATCATGCCCAGGAAATTGCCGGTCTTATTGCGCGCTTCGTTGCCGATGACCAGTGGCGTGCTGGCAGAGGAAGGAGGGTTGAGGCCGGAGAGCATGGTGTTGGTCGAGGCGATGCTGATCTCGGTGGCGTTCGTGCGGGCGGGGTCCAGCAGCGTCCAGTAAAACCTCACGTTGCCGGTGGTATTGGGACTGCCGTTGTAGGTCACCGCCGCGTGATACCAGTGGTTGGACAGGATGGCATCCGGGCCGCTGGTCGGTATCTCGGCATAGATGGTTGCCTGGCCCGTGTTGCCCGCGCGCACGTTCTCAAAGGTCAGCAACGGACCGGTGGCGGGCGGCAGGGCGAGGGCGGGACGCATTCCCAACGGCACGATACGGAATTGGAAGATGCGACCGGCGGTGGTGCTGGATTCACAGGAAACGATTTCGAGCGGCGTCCCGCGGCCATTGCCGCCGTCGGCGGTCGCCCCCAGGTCCCTGGCGGGATCGAAGCCAATCCACACGATTGCCTCGTAAGTAAAGGCACCCGTCGTGGGATCGGCATAAGTAACCGCTACGTTACCGGCGGAGGCACTTGCGGCCAGGAGCGCATCGCGAGTGCCGACGGCGATGGAATCCTGGCCGCCGTCGAGAGTGTTCAGCGCGCTGCCAAAACCCGGGTAAGCCGCGTTGCCCAGCGTGGCGCCGTTCAGCAGGCCGGACAGGTTGGCGGCGGCATTGCCCGAATCGTTAAGCGGAGTAGTAGTTTGGTCCAGGTGCCAGAGGTGCAGCGTGTTGGCATCCGGAGCATAGGGGCCGACGAGGGCGGCGCGCGCCGTGAGCGCAGCCAGAAGCAGCAGGGACACTAATGGCCGCTTGTAGCGCCCGCAGACAGACGCGGCGATTCCAGGAGCCATAAGGCCGATTCGGACATGGCACCGGCGTTTCAAGCGGCTTGGGTTTAGACATGCCCGTAAAACGCCGTGGCCCCAGTTCCCCCTCACCCCTGCCCTCTCCCTTAGGGAGAGGGAGCCCGGTTCTCCGCCACTGGAAATGTCTGAGCGCCGCGATTCGTCGCAGCGCGCCGGATGGTTCTCCCTCTCCCCAAGGGAGAGGGCAGGGGTGAGGGGGAACAAGACGCCCGTTTCGGAAGGGGGCTTCAATGAAACATGGTATCCGGGTAGTCCGTCCGCTGGACCTTGGGCAGATCACGGTCGCTAGAAGGGCACGAGGCATGTATGCCCGTGCCTGGCGCCGGATCGCCCTTGCCAACAGCCAGAACACTTGTACTGAGCCATTTCCAATGCTCGACGTGGCCGTCGAAGAATGACATGCAGCAACCTTTGGAATGGAGGCTGGTCGGCAGGTTCCACCAATCGAAGGTGGGCGGTGGAATAATGCCGAAGGCGCCGTTATCCATGCTGCGGGCGTCCTCATGCCAGAAGACGGACTGCATGACGGGCGACGGATTAACGACGGCGGCGCCCTTCTTGATGCTATAGAGGGTGCCCTCATCGCCGCCAAGGTTATAGACGATCGAATAGTCCCGGGTTCGGGGCAAGCCGGTTGGAGTGCCCATGCTGACCGGCGTGGTCGAGTGGTCCGCCGGGCAAACGTAGATCTTGACCGAGCGGTTGTACGAGTAAAGGTAACCTTTCTGAATATTGAGGGTCGTGGTGTCGGTCTTGCCGTTGCCTAGCACCCAGGAGTCGTTCAGGCTGGCGGTGGGGCTCGCATGGTTCAGCACCAGGTTGTCGTTATTATCCCCCATGTAGCTGATATAGCAGATCTGCAGTTGTTTGAGGTTGTTCAGGCAGGAAATGGTTTGGGCCTTCTCTTTGGCGCGGCTCAAGGCCGGCAAGAGCAACGCGGCGAGAATGGCGATGATGGCAATGACGACCAGGAGTTCGATGAGGGTGAAGGCAGTGCGGAGTGCGGAATGCGGAGTGCGGAATAACGGACGGGTCATGGTGAAACGTGATGCGTGATGCGTGATGCGTGAAACGTGAAACGTGAAACGTGGAGGGTTAAACGTGAGGCGTGAGGTGAAAGTCATTTCGTTGGGCCTTTGCAGGCGGTTGTGGCCGGCTAACCCCGGGCCGGCCACAAACCGCCCAACCCCAGACCTATGGGGCGCGGACGCGGAAGAACCGCCGCGGTGTAGCCGGGTCTATGGGGATGGCGTTGCTGTACTGGCCCGAGCTGTCAAAGACGCCGGAGATCGCGCCGTCCCAGGCGCCTAACGGCAGGGCCACGTTCGTAGTAGTGAGCACGGCATAGCTCCCGAAGGGCGTGCCGTTGCCGCCGCTGAGCACGAAGTTAGTGCCGCTGACACCGAATGATGTCAGTGTCGGCTGTGAGACAGTGCCGCTCTGGACGCGCAAGGTGCCGTCCGTCGCGAGAGTGCCGGTGTTCCACAGAAGGCCCGTTCCCGGAATGGCGGGGGTGATGCTCGCAAACGCCCCGGAGTAGCTGGCGGCGTCAAACAGCTTGAAGGTGTCCCCTTCCTGGGGCGTGCCGGTTAGGGTGAGCTGCAGAGTGCCACCGTATGTGACACTGGTGAGGCCGACCACCTCGTCCCGGGTGCCGGCGGTCTTATTGATCTCCATCGCCGTGAAGCTGCCCGGCTGCAAGGTCAGCGCGTTGCTGATTGTCATAGTGCCGATGGAGGTGCCCGGAGAGAGCGTGGCGCCGGCATTGATATAGACCGGCCCGGAAAGAACGCCCGTGCCCGCCAGGGTGCCGCCGGCATTGGTCAGGACGTTGTCGAGGCTGCCGTTGAGCACCAGCACGCCGTTGCTGATCGTGGTCGCCGCCCCGGGAGTCATGGCCCCCGAGATCGTCCAGGTTCCGCTATCCAGCTTCCAGACGTACTGGGAGAAGGTGCCGGTTTGATCAATGTTGCCCAGGATTTCGCCGAAGGCAGCCCCGCGCAAGGCCAGGTGGCGGCCGGAGCCGGCGGAGGTCACCCCAGCGTTCAGCACCAGCTTGCCGCTATCAGCCTGGAGGGTGAGCAGGTTGCCGCCGCCGCCGATCGTGATCGGAGCGGGCGGACTCAGGGTGTTCGTGCCGCTGACGTTGACGATGTCCGGCGCCACGACTGGATCAGGCGGGGGCGCCTGATAGAACACCCGCGGGAAGATCGCAATCTGGTTGAGTACCCGTGATTCCGCCCAGCAACTCCAGCCGGCAGGTATCCGTCTGGGCTCCGCCAATGGTGAGCTGGCCGTAGCCAAGGGCGCCGCCATCCAGAATGCGCAGCACGCCCGAGCCCCGGATGGTCGTGTTCCCGCTGTACCAGTTGGCAGTCGGGAACGTCACCATGCCGGAGCCGTTCTGGTTTACGACTCCACCGCCCGATATGGGAGTCGTAATCACAAGATTGTTGGCACTGAAGAAGGTTAGGGTCCCCTCGTCATCAATGCTCGAACCGCTAATGCTGCCGTTGGTGCCGCCGTCGCCGATTTGAAGGACAGCGGGGCTATTGATAGTGGTTGTCCCAGTCCAACTGTTGTTGGTGCCCAGGAGAGCCCAGGTGCCAGCGCCATATTGAGTGAAGGAGCCTGCGCCAAGGGTGATCGGGCCAGCCACCGTGCCGCGCACGCCAGTGCTGTCCGCCTGGACGGCGAGGCTTGCGTCCGTGCCGGTGATGCCGGCGGCGTTGGTCAGGTTCAATGTGCCGCTGGCATCCACCTTGATGCCCGCATCCGCCGCGAGCGTGATCGGGCCGTCCCAGATGTTGCCCGCGCCGCCGCCGTCAATGTGCAGTGCGCCTTCGAGCGGGGTCGGAAAACCAAACCCGCTCAAAGTGAGCGGCTCGGCCACGTACTTCACATCGGCATAGACGCGGAGTTGCGCGCCGTTGGCGACTGTGGTGCCGGAACTGGTGTCGCCGAGGGCGGTGTTGTTGCGCACATAGATGGTGCCGGACGAGACCACCGTGGGTCCGGTGTAGGAGTTGTTCCCGGTGAGACCGACAGTGCCGGAACCGGTCATGGTCACCGAGCCGCTGCCGCTGATGGCGTTGGGTACGGTGAAGGAGTCAAAGCGGTTAAAGGCGAGTGTCGCATTGTTGCTCACCGTGCCGGCGCCCAGCGTTCCCATGGCGTCACCGTTGCCGACCTGGAGCGTGCCGGCTTCGATGATTGTCCTCCCGCTATAGCTGTTGGTTGTGTCCAGAATAAGCGTGCCGGTGTTCTTCTTGGTGAGACTCGCTGCGCCGCCAATGCCGCCAGCGCCGGTCGCGTAGGAAACGAAAGAGTAGTCACTGGCCGCATCCACCACAACCGAGTTGGGGCTAACCTGCTCGATCAGGTCCACCATAGGCGTGCCGGCACCGCGGCTGTCAAAGAGCACGTCGTCATAGGGGGCAAAAGCCACATTGGCGGTCGAAGCCGTGTTCAGCCAGTTGACCGTGGTTGTGTCCCAGTAGGAGGGAGATGTGGGGTCAATCCCGAGCCAGGCGAGGGCGGGCGGGGTGATGACCGTCAGTGTGGCACTGGCGTTGGTCGAGCCGAGGCTGTTGGCAACGGTCACCGAGTAGGTGCCCGCATCAGCCGTGGTCAAGTCGCTCAGCACCAGTGTGCGGGCGGTCTGGCCGGTCAGCTCCGCCGCCCCCTTGTACCACTGGTAAGAGAGCGGTCCACTGCCGGCGGCAGCCACCTGGAACGTCGCGGTTTGCTGCGACTGGGTGGTGACGTTGACGGGGAAGGTAACCACGTACGGGGCGACGTTACTGAGGAACACGCCCACACCGCGCAGTTCGACCCGAAGACCGGTGGGATTGGGGCCGCCGGAGGACGGAAAATTCGTGATGATGCAGTCCAGCGTATTGACGCCCGGCACGAAGCCATTGGTAATCGTAAAGGACGTGAGGGAGCTGAAACCGGCGGCGGTCAAGCCCTGGCTCACGCCGTTGAGGAGGATGTCCACCCCCGCGTTGTCCATTCCCCAGCCGCCGGTAAGCTGCGCGTGGGCCGCGTCCACGGTATCGAGCAGGAAGGTGGTGCGATAAGTGAAATTGCCGCTGACCGCATTGCCGGTGGAGACGGGCGCCAGCCACATCGAGTGGGGCCCATTCGCCAGGTAGCTCCCGGGCGGAGAACCAACCACCACGGCGGCCGGACCGGGATAGGCCGGGTCGTCGCTCTGCACCAGTTGCCAGTGCGGGTCCACTTCGCCGCCCGAAAGCAGCGTCCCGCTTGGGCTCAGGCCGGTATTGAACGTTTCGTCGAAGGTGCCGCCGACGGTGAGCATGGCGACCTCGCTGTTGGTGCTGCTCGTGCTGTTGGTGGCGATGACCCGGTAGGGGCCGGCGTCGCTGAGCGTCACGTTGGTCAGCACGAGGGTGGCGTTGGTGGCGTCGGGAATGTTTGTGCTGTAAAACTGCCATTGATAGTGCGGGTCCAGGCCGCCCGCCAGCGAGTTCAGTGTGACGGTGTCTCCCACCGCGGCGAACTGACCCTGCGGTTGGTTCACCCAGGCAAGGACTGGGGACATGAACATCATTTGCGTGGCGGTGCGCTCGACCTTGCTGATGCGAACTTCATCAATCATGCCTACGAAGTTCCCATTCACGTTGCGCCCCAGGTTGCCGACCATGAAGGGCGTCGTGATGGTTGCGAGGGGATTGAGGCCCGACAGCGTAGTGGTCGGGGAGTCAATGGTGATTTGATTGGCCGCAGTGCGGCTGGGATCCAGGAGAGTCCAATAGAACTTGATATTGTTCGCGGTATTGGGAATGCCATTATAACTTACCGCCACGTGATACCAGTTGTTCATTACAATCGCGTCCGGGCCACTGGTCGGGATTGGAGCGTAGATGGTGGGCTGGTTGCCGGAAATCGCGCGCACGTTTTCAAAGGTTAGCCGCACTGGCGTGGTGGCGGTCTTTGGCACGATCCGCCACTGGAAAATGCGGTTGGCATTGACCCCCGATTCTCCTGAGAGAATCTCAGAGGGATTGGAAATGGTGGCGTTTGGGTCAAACCCGATGAACACGATGGCTTCAAAGGTAAAGGCGCCCGTGGTGGTATCCGCTACCGTAATCGTGACATTCCCGCCTGTCGCGGACGCTGCCAGCGCCCAATTCTGCCCGGGGCCAGTCGAGGCGGTGTTGAGCGCGGTGCCGAAACCGCTATAGGACGCATTCCCCAGGGTGGCGCCGTTGAGTAAGCCGGCCAGGTTCATCCCGCCGCTGCTCACTGCATCAATTGCCGGCGCGGCGCTGTCGTCCAGATGCCACAAATGGAGCGTGTTGGCGTCAGGGGTGTAAGGGCCAATGATGGTAGCGCCAGCTTTGGGGCCGACGAGGAACATTGCCGCAGCCAGGAGCCCGGCAAGAGGTAGGTTATGGGTTATGTGTTTTTTCATGTGCGGATTGGTTTGCGTATGGAGCCCAGACCCCACAGGCCTCGCACGACCCTGACGGGCCGGACAGGCTGGGGCCAAGTGAGTAGTTGGTTCGTTTCGTGTTGTGGTCTTGATTGATTTCGGTTCCTGCGAACGGCGCCCCCGCAACAGGGACGACCTACTGTGACCGTTGAGGACTATTCCCACTTTATCACCTTGGCTCCAGCCCGTCCATCCCTCAAAACGGTGATAGCCTATCACTCAAAGGGGTGATTTCCCGATCAGCGCTGCGTCTCCGCGTCAGGGGCCAGGGGGAGATTCCACGCCACATACCGCGCCACGGCTTCGGTGCGGGAGCGAACGTGCATCTTGTCGTAGATATGCTTGAGGTGACTGCGGACGGTATCAACGCTCAGTTGCAGGTGGTCGGAGATCTCTTTGTTGGAATAGCCTTTGGACAGCAACTCCAGCACCTCTTCCTCGCGGGCGCTCAGCCCCGCCGACTCATCGCGCGTGTGGCCGCGCCGCCGGAAGGATTCCACCACCCGCCGCGCGATTTCGCTGCTCATCGGCGCGCCCCCGCTCAGCACGTCCAGCAGCGCCGCGCGCAAATCCGCCGGGCGCGTCCGCTTCAACAGGTAGCCGTCCGCGCCCGCTTCCAGGGCCATGAACACCAGCTCGTCGTCGTCCACCACCGTGAGAATCAGGACTTGCGGCTTCGGGGCCAGCGCCTTGAGGCGGGCCGTGCATTCGATGCCCGACATGCGCGGCAGGAAGATGTCCATCAGCACGACTTCCACCTCCAGCGAGGGAATCACGCGCAAGGCCTCTTCGGCCGAAGCGCAGGTGCACACACACTTGAACTCGGGAAACGAGTCAATCAGCCGCTTCCAATTCTCCCGAATCTCGCGCTGGTCCTCGACCAGCGCCACGCGCAGGGGGGGCTTGTCGGGTGATTCAGCGTGCGGCGGCGGTTTCATAGGGATTGCCGGTTTTCGACGCTTCCGCAGGACCGGCGCCCTTTTCCGCGGCGGCCTCCGCCGGGGTTCGCATTGGACGGCCAGGGGCGCCACCACGAGTGCTGCCGCGGGGCCAGTCGCGGCAGGCTCAAATCCACCCGGCAACCCGCCCCCGGCATACTCAGGATTTGGCAAGTGCCCCCGGCCTCTTTCATCCGCTGCGTCATGTTGGCCAAGCCGTTGCGCTCCTGGTTGGTGTGGAGCGGGTCAAAGCCCAGGCCATTGTCCTCGATCACCAACAGCAGCCCCTCCCCCTGGCGATGGATGCGCACGTACAGCTCGGTCGCTCCCGAATGCTTCGCGGCGTTATTGAGCGCTTCCTTGACCACCAGGAAGAGGTTGCGGCGGATGGGCAGCTCGAACACCACCCGCGGCAGGTTCGGCTCCACGTCCAGGCGGCAGCGAATCGGCGTCGCCTGCAAGAACGCCTGCGCGTATTTGCATACGTAGGCGGCAAAGTCCGCCAGCGTGTCCCGGCGCGAATTGATGGCCCACACAACCTCATCCATCGCGCGAGACAGGTCACGGGCCTTTTCGCAGAGCTGGCCGATCTGGGCGCGCGTCTCCGATTCCGGCCGCAGTTCGCTCTGCACCACCTCCCCCAACAGCACCAGCTTGGTCAGGCCCGCCCCGAGATCGTCGTGGATGTCCCGCGCGATGCGGGCGCGCTCCAATTGCAGCAACTGCTGGGCCTTGGATTGGAGCGCCACCCGGGCCATGAGGCGGAGGCAGGCCAGCACCGCCACCCCGCACATCGTGAGGATCGTGATCTGGAACCAGCCGCTCTGCCAGAAATGGACGGGCAGCGGACGTTCCGGCGGAGCGCGGCGGATGCTCAAGGGCGCCTGCCACGGGCGTGGGCCACCCCAGGGGCCGATTACGCGAGCCGGGCGCCAATTAGCGGCGGCGTGCCTCCGGTTCTCCCAGTCGCGCGCATCGTCGGGAACAATCCGCCAATGGTTGTCGGTGCCGATGTCCAGGCTCTGGCCGTCGGAAAACTCAATGTGCAGGCCGAGAATCACCCCCGCTATATTCGACCCCGTGGTATCCGCGTCGTTGAACGCGTCCACCGCCAGCACGTGGGTGCCGGGGTCCAATAACCACGTCAAATCGTACTCGCTCACCAGCCGCCAGTCGGCCCCCCGGCCCACCACCCGCCCGTCCAGATAGAGCAGATACCCATTATCGGCGGTCATCCGCAGCACCCCCCGCACGACGACCGCCCCGCGCGGAATCTCGAACGACCGCCAGAACCGGCAAGTCTGCCGTGGATAGGTGTTCGTCGTCCAGATCCAGGAGCCCAGGCCGCTGACTTCATCCAGCACGGGATTGAACGAAGTAGCGGCCGATCGCCCGGAATGGAAAGGCCTGCCAAGCGCCGCCGACGGTTGCGCCAACCCGGCACCCAGGCACAGAGTCAAAAGGGCCCCCACCAGCCATTCGAGCCTAAATCCACCCGCGCTCCGCGCGATAGCCGGCCTGCTGCGCAATCCAAATCCCCACAGGCCTTGTCGTGACACTGACATCCGAACCAAGAGTCCTCAAAGACCATCCGAAGGCAAGCCATTTTCCGGGACAGAGTCTTTCCCCCCAGGCCAGTTCGCCATGACGCCCGCTGAGTCGGCCACTCCATTCTCCCTCACCTCCATCCTTTCCCGGAACCCCGGAACATCCAACATCCAACCGCGAACGTGAACGGCCCAACTGGAGGCCATTGGATGTTGGATGTTGGATGTTTTCCTGCGTTTGGATACCCGCAAGCAATGCACAAGCGTATCCCAAGCAGGGGGAGAGCAGGGGGAGAGCAGGGGGAGAGCAGGGGGAGAGCAAGGGGAGAGCAAGGGGAGAGCTCTCCCCCTGCTCTCCCCTTGCTCTCCCCCTGCTCTCCCCCTGCTCTCCCCCTGCTTCTGGATGGCTTGCGGGTATCAGGCGCATTCGCGCTCACCTGCTTCGCATAGATTCACAAGGTGTAGGCTCAGTGCCGGACTCGGCTCCACCCTCCCTGGAGGATCCCAAATCCTGGTGGCATTGACCGAAGGCGGGCGCACTCCGCCCTCGCTTGTGTGACAGAGTTGGCGCTTATGCTCAGAGAGGCTGGCTGCGCGGGGGCAGGGGTTTACCGGAGAGCAACCATTCTTTGGCTTGTTCGAGGGCGGGGTCGCGGCCCTGGCGCAGGTCGTCCAAGGAGGGGGTCGCGTAGATATGAGGGGGCAGGCCATGGCCCTCGAAGACGACGCCATTGGCGCGGAGACCCAGGGCACGCGAGATGACCACCCGGGTGCCGTCGCAGAGAGTGACCTGGATCGGGCCGCCACCGGCGCCGTCGGTGGGCTCGCCGACCAGGAGGATGGTGCGGATGGCTTCGATGCCCGAGACGAAGTGTTCGCAGGCGCTGGCGCAGCCTTCATCAATCAGCACAGCGACCCGGCCGCGGTAGGTCCAGGGTCCGCGGGGCTGAACCCAGCCGACGGTCTTGCGATACTGGTTGGTGCCGGCCTCGCGCCAAAAATCAATGCTGCTGATGACTGGGCGGTCCGTGAGGCGGCCATTGACCAGGTCGGCCAGGTGATCCTCACCACCGCCGTTGCCGCGCACGTCAATGATGAGGCCCGGGCTGGATTTGAATTGCTCCAGGGCGCGGTCGAAATCGGCGACCAGGCCGGGGCCGCCCCATTGGGGGATGCGGATGTAACCGAGCGAGCCGACGGCGTGGAAGGTAATGCCCGGGTTGCCCCGGAAATCCGGCGCGGGCTGGCGGGAAAGGGTGACCGTGCGGGTGGCTCCGTCGCTGGAAAGGACTTTCACGGGGACGGAGGTGCCGGGGGTGCCGCGAAGGATTTGGCCGCAGGCTGCGCTGACGCGGCCACGGTCGGTGGAGTTGCAGACGCGTTTGATCGCATGATCGAGGAGGTCCTCGACCGGGCGGCCGTCCACAGCGAGCAGGACGTCTCCCGGAGAGAGGCCAGTGGCTGGGGCGGCGCGGATGACGGCGATCTTGCCCTCGACGCGGTTGAGGAGGACGGGCGGGGCTTGGAGCCAAGGTTGACCGGGGTAGGAGGCGATGCGGGTATGGGTGTCGCGGAGGGTGGCGATCAACTGGAGCAGGAGGTCGTAGAACTCGCCGTTGGTCTTCGCCTGGCGGACCCGCTCGGCGGTGGGCTCGATCCACGAGTGGCCGGTAATGCCCTTGTATTCGAGCGCCGGATAGATGTCGTTGAGGTGTTGCCAGAGGTCTTCGAGGATTTCCAGGCGGCGGGCGACGGTCAGGGGAGTTTCTTCGCGCGCCGGTTTTTCGGCCTGGACGCGGACAGGTGGAAGGGCCGAAAGCGGCACGATTTGGGCGCCCCGGGTCAAGACTGCCCGGTTACCGTGGCCGGACTCGTCCGCAGTGGTGCCGTCGTCGAAACTCCAGTAAGCCAGCAGGCCCGGTTCCTTGCCGGTGAGCGGGCTGCTCATGTCCGTCTTAAGCTGGGCGGTTGAGCGGGCCACGTTCCAGATGCGCACTTCGTCAAGGGCGCCGTTGAAGTATTCGCCGGCGCTGAACGAGGGGTCGCCGCGGCCAATCAGCAGGTCCGAGTCGTCAATGCGGATGGGGCCGGAAAGAGCGGCTCTGGCGACGACCGCTCCGTCCACCAGGACGGAGGCGTGCTCGCCGTCGTAGGTGGCGGCGAGATGGTACCACGTGCCCGGTTGGAAATCGAACGCGGCCCGCACGAGGCCGATTCTGGCGCCAGGGAGGAATTCGACCACGGGGTGGCCATTAATCGCGCGGCAGCGCAGGAAGAAGTTTTCCCCGCCGGCGGCGGGATTCTTCCGCAGCAGGCAATTGACTGCGCCGTTTTGGGACGCGAAGGCGGCGGCGCGGAAACGGACTTCGAGGGTCAGGGCGTTGGAGAGCGAGTGAAGCGAGGCGGGGTGGGTGACGACCATGGAACCGGTGGAGCCGTCGAGGTCCAGGACGCGATTGGTCTGGGCGTGCGCGGGGGCGGCGGGAAGCAGGCCAAGGGCGAGGACAAGCGCGGAGAGAATGCGGACTTTCATAAACAGGCCTTCCCGGTTCGGTTCTGACCCTTTTTCCCATAGGATACACGCGGAGTAAAGAAAGTCTTGCGGCGGAGGAGGGTGGAGGACGCGATCGCAGGGGGTGTTTCCCAACGGCGCTCGCGATGATGCGATGGGGTCAGAAGCTCTCGCCCTGGTGGAAATTCAAGCCAGCACGAACCTGCGCGACTGGGTCGCGTTGCCCGGCGCCGGCGCTTTCACCAACGGCGCATTGCTGGTACGCGATCCCGACTGCGCGCGCTACCCTCAGCGCTTCTATCGCCTCCTGGAGCGCTGAACCTTGGTGTAAACGGACCAATCGGTCCGCGAGCTGCACTGCGCCGGTGCGGGGGGCGCCCGGGAGCGCTTTAGAGTGCGCCAGCCCTCGCCGCTCCTTACACGGATTTTCATTGCCTCGAATACTATCTGGATCAGAGAGACCCATTCCCCCTCACCCTACCCTCTCCCCAAGGAGAGGGAGCCCCGGTCTGCAGTGTTCGAAAGGGCCGAGCGCTTGAGGTTGGCCGATCGTGTGACGAGGGTGCTCCCTCTCCTTGGGGAGAGGGTGGGGTGAGGGGGAACGGGCTTGGCAATCCACAGGACCTATACCAGAGATACAGATCCGTGTAAGGAGCAGAGCCCTCGGCCGCTCCGCGCTTACAGAAGCAAACAAAGGGAACGAAGACTTCGTTTCCTCCGTTGCCTTCTGTGGGAGCCGCCCTACGGGAGAAGTGGAGCAGGAGGCGCGAGGCCTGAACCAGGCGGGTTCGTGAGCCCGGTTGCTCCATTGGCAGCCAGGAGGAACGAGGAGTAGAACATTGCGCCGGCGGCGGCGATGAGTGCGAAGGTAAGCCTTTTAATAGGCCGCCTTTCCTGATGACGCTTGCTGGAGGGTATTAATCCAAACCCGCGCCGTACGGTCAAGCGAGAACCAGTCTTGGTGCCCCTTGTTTCAGCGCCATTCGGGCTTGCCCCGTTTCTCGGGGCGAAAGCGCGGTTGCATTGCCGGGCCGATTCCAGTTCAATAGCACCCCGTATGACTAACTGGATACGCATGATCCTGAACGGCTGCACCAGGTTCTTCCGACCGCGCCGTAAGCCGACGCATCCCTCCGCGCTGGTCGGCATGTACTTATCCAGCGCCAACCGCGTCTCGAACCCCAGTCTGCGCGGATCTGGAACCCGGGAACGGCAGGAAGGCAAATTCTCTCAGCAGCGCCGCCGGGGGTGAAAGCACGCCTTCGTTCTTGCGACCGCCGGCTGCGGAGAGGTGGGTCTCGGGAACACTTTGACGGTTAATCCGAGACGGACCGGAAGGCGTCGCGGAGACGCTTGCCTTTATCCGGATTCACCATCTGGATGTAGGCGATCATTCCCCCCAGCCAGTGCTCGAAATTATCGCGCTGCTGGCGGTTCTGCGCGACCAGGCCTTCCTTCTTCGCGTGGTGCAGAATTGCGCGCAGCCGCCGGGTGACGCGCCGCGGCACGTTGGGGCGCTTGTTCACGACGATGCCCGTCACCGTCTGACGCCGGCCCGGGCGCTGAACACGCGTCTTGCCCTCGTTCATCACCAGGCCCTCGTGCTCCACGATATGACGGATTCGCGCCAACAGGTAAGCCGTCTTGGCGGTGGCCTCGCCATTGGCGCTGAAGGTCAGATCGTCGGCGTAGCGGGTGTAGTCAAAGCCGAGCTTCCTCGCCAGGCCGGCGAGGCGTGAATCCAGCCGCCGGGCGAGCAGGTTGCTGAGGGCGGGGCTGGTGCAGGCGCCCTGGGGCAGACCGCGCAGGCCGGTCGCGACGAAGAAGGTCTTGCCGTTATAGTCCACCTTGCGGCGCGGGCTCTCAGTGCAGAGCAACGCGAGGATCGTGGCCACAGCAGGGGAAAAACCCAACTCCTGGAATATCCCCTTCACGCGCGGGAAGGTGATGCTCGGGAAGAAGTCCTTCAGGTCGAGGTTGATGACTGTGGCGCGGCCCACGTGCGGCACGGCGTTGCTCATGGTGCCCCGCCCGGGCACGAAGCCGTGGGCGGCGTCGTGAGCGGGAATCTTCTCCAGGATGTGCATCAGGATCCATTGCTGGGCGGCGGCAAGGTCGCGGTGAGGCGCGGAGAGTTCGCGCAGGCCGCCGCTCTTCTTGGGAACCTGGAAACAGACATAGTGCCTGACCGTCGCGGCTTCGGCGTGGAAAGCGAGCCACCGCAGGCGCGGGATGGTAAGATTGAGGGCTTTGGCCAGGTCCCCTGGCGTGGCGAGCACCGGCAACTGCAGGCGTTGCAGCTTTTCCACATTTGCCCGGCGGTCGGCCAGGCCGCCGGAAACACCGCGCCCGAGGAAAATGATGTCCGTCTGCTTGCGGTGGACGACTTCCTCCGCGTGCCGCCGTTGGCGCTCAGCGGCCTCAGCCTGCTTTTGTTCCTTGCGGCGTTTGCGTTCCTCCGCGTCGAGCTTGACCGCTTCATCGGCGATGACGGCAGCCTGAGCGAGGTCGGGTCGCAGCCGGTCCATTTGCGCGCCGACCTCGTGAATTTCCACCAACTGCTCGGGTGTGAGAAGTCCCAATCCGACCATGCCGCGGTCAATGAGCGCGGTGCGCTCGTCGCTCACCGGCGGAATCAAATCCCGCCGGCCAAACCAGGGATTGCGGAACATGGAGCCCACCTGCCACCGGGCACGGCGGCGCACCTGGTCACCGGTCAACGGGGCAAACTGGCCGGGGTCCAGATTGAGTTTGCTGGGGGCTTTGGGTTGAGGCCGGCGCAATGGGGACGGCGTCTGGCCGATGACCGGCGGGCGATCGCCGCCGGTGGAACGGATGATGGGCGGCGCGACGGGCCGGGATTTGAGCGGGCTGCCGAATAGGTTGCCGAGCCAGGAAAAGAGTCCCATAAAGCGCGCCGGTTCAGAGTAGCGCAGGCGTCTCGCCTGCGAGTTCAGGCGGCGGCACGCCGCCAACGAGTGGGAATGGTTTGCCGAGCGAGACGCTCGGCAGACCCGCAGGCGGGACGCCTGCGCCACATGGGAGGGAAGGGCGTGCGCGTTTTGACTTCATACTCAGGACCAAGGCCGTTCACCAAGGCACACCACACTACCAGTGCGGTGAGAACCCTCGGGTTGTCTTGGCCACCGCACTGGTAGTGTGGTGTGCCAAACGAACAACGGCCTTGGGGACGCATGGGTAGGCATTCGCAACCGCGGCGGAACACCGCAGCATGATAGGCTCAAAAGCCACGCACCGCCCTTCCCAAATCTTCTTGGCGAGCCAGCCGCCATTCTAGTTCGCCGTAAATTTCTTAAGGTGTTCATACCAGCCACTGAGGGAGGTTTCAACTGCCGATTCCTGCTCGCGCATGGCCAGGCTCCGCAACGCCAGCAGGTGGCGGCACGGGCCGGCGCGGATACCGAACTTGTAGTGATGCGAGCAGACACATTTGCCGCGCTTGAGCAAGCCATCGGCGTTGAGGAACAGCTCAACCGGCTTCCCGTCCGCAACGCCGGTCACCAGGAAGCCGCCCGCGGCAGCGGTCCGTGAATCCAGCTTGGCCTTCTTGCGCAACAGGATTTCCCGGGAGGCTGCCAGTTCGGGGTTCTCTGGCCCGAGCTCAGCCTCGCCGAGCGCCATCGGCATGATCTGGCGCCAGCGATAGACGGCATTGGGCAAGTCGTGAATCAACTGGCCGGTGTGGGCGAGGTGGTTCAACGCCGCGGCGGTTTGCGCCGGTTGGCCGCCGCACGCGAGGTCCACATCCGCGAACGCAGCCGCCCGTTTGTCCTGCATGAAGCGGGCGGCGCGCGCAATCAGATCAGCCGAGGGCTGGGCCGGGGGAGCGAGCAGGTCGAGGGACGAGCCGCGCGTCCAGTCATTGGCAGTCCAGCCGCTCAAGCCCAGGGTGAGCTTCATATCGCCCATATCGGCGATCCAGAAGCTGGGCAGGCCGGTGCCGAGCAGATGCACCTGGAATTGCGACGCCAGCGGCAGCACTCGCGCCAGAGCGAGCAGGCGCTGCCGTCCCCAGATGCGAATGGACTCGCCGCCCGTGCGCAGAGGCTCCCCATACACCGGCACGCGCTGTTCCCACGGTTCGAGCACCAGCGCGGGCGGGCGGCCCGCCACCAACTCGAAGCGCAGCGCGCGCGGGCTCTTGCGGGCCTTGTGGCGCTTGAGAAAAGCGAGGATGGAATAGACCGCTTCACGAGTCAGCGTTACCCGCCGCGCCGGCAACGTCATGGCCGCCTGGGTTTGCATGAACCCGCGCAGCCAGCCGTCCGGCAGGTCAATCTTCTCCTCGCGATAGTCGGCGTTGCCCTCAGTGGCGACCGTGAAGCCGGCGGGATCAACCTTGAAACGCGTCTCGCGATAAGAGCGCAGCGACTGGAAGTGATGGAACAGGTCCCACGAGTAATCCACGTTGGTGGTGCCCAGGCGGGTCTCGGCGGACTTGCCGAACGCGGACTCGCGGTTCACCGTCAGGCAGCCATAGCTCGACTCATCCGCGGAGAAGCACTCGAAGAAGACGACGTCGTCCGCGACGGTGATGACCGGGTCGCACGGCATCAGCGCCCGCCAGAGCTGCGGGTCGTGCTTCAGGAGGTAGCTGGCATACTTCTGCCGCGCGGTCCAATACACCGCGCGGCAATGGCTGAACTGCCTTTCCAGGTCCGGCGCCACCGCCTCCTCGCGGCGGGCGAGAATCTCCCGCTTCGCCTGCTGGTAAGTCTGTCGGCGCAACGAGGCGACCCGCGAGCGCTCGTTCTTCTTCCACTCCTCGTAGGCGGTCTTGTCGCGCGGCTTGAAGCGCAGATCGCTGATGACGACGTCATGGAGCGCCGAGATGGCCTCGCGGAACCGCAACGGCTGGAGCAGCGGCGCGTCGAATGACACCGGCTCGCGCGCGAGGTTCGGGGCGAGGCTGAGCAACTGTCCGCCCGCGACGGGGCTCAGCGTGCTGTGTCCGAGGTAGGCGAACTTGAGGTTCACGCGGTCACCTCCGCGAATTTCAGCTCCGGCAGGAGGCGCCGGACGACATCGGCGAGTTCCGGCCGAGCCTCGACCACACCAACAACTGCCGCCAACCCGGCCCGCGCTTCGGGGCCGCGAACGGAACGCAGCGCCACGGCCAGCACCGGCAGCAGCGCTCCTGCGCGGGCCGGGTCTGCCACAATGGCGCGCGCGATCTGCTGCACGGCCTTGGCCTTCTGGCGCCCGCCGCGGTGGACGCCCAGCAGGACCGAGCGCCAGATACTCTCCAACTGGTTGGGGTCCGCGCCGGGCAAAACGGCCTGCCGTTGTAGGTAATCCACCACGCGCATACGCACGTCGTCGTGGGGCGTTTCCGCCAGGCGGCTCCAGAGGACGGCGTCACCCAGGCCAGGCGAGTCGTTCAGGAGCCAGGTCCAGGCCGCGACGCGGGTCTCCGGGAGGTTGCTGTCAAAGAATCGGATGACCTGGTCGCACGAGTACTTCTCCGGCTTGCCCAGGATGCCCAGCGCCCAGGCCGTGAGTTCCGGGGCCACGGCGGCGCAGGCTGCGTTGGCCAGCGCCGTAATCTGCTCGCAGTCCACTGAGGAGCTGATGACCCGCTCCTTGAGGTAGCGCTGGCCCAGCCGGGCGACGGGCACTGGCCGGACGCAGGCGAGCGCCACACATTGGGCCAAGTCGAGCCGGTCGCTGGAAACGTGCTTGGCGAAGGCGTCACAGATGCGTTGAAGCGCCTCCTCGTTTCGGGTCTGGAGCAGCTTGAGCCAGGAGGCGACCGGCAGCGTGGCCAGCGCCGTGGACGATTCGAGCAGCTTCGCCCCGAATTGCTGGAGGTCAGCGTCATCGTGTTCGAGCAGCGCGAGGATGGTTTCCCACGGAACGGCAAAAGCCGCGTGCTCGCGTTGGAACAATTGGGTGGCCCAGAGCCGCACCAGGCGCCCGCGAGCATGCAGGACCAGTTCGAGCAGCAGCGGAGCCGTCTCTGGTTTCTTCCAGGCCTCCGGAAACACTGGAGCGGGCGACAGTTCGCCCAACGTGCGTCCCTCCTTGAGCTGAATATGGGTCGCGCCGAACTCAAGGGCCTCCTGCTCACCGAAGCAGGCGTGCATCAGCGCCCAACTGTCGAGAATGTTCTCTCCACGTTCCAGGTCGCTGTCCTCGAAGGCGGCGAGCGCCGGGATGATGGCCGCCACGTAAGCCGCCGGGTCGCGATACCCAAGCCAGCGGAAGTAGCGCCAAGCGCGGCGGCGCAAATAATAGCGCGTGCGGTAAGTGAAAAGCTTGGCGGAGCGCCCCGTTCGGACACCGAAAGCAATCACCTCACCGGTCGCAGGGTTGCGCGCCGAGCGCTCCAGCTTCAGCGGGAGGACGTCGCGCGGCGTGACGAGCCTTTCCTCTTCATTGACGGTCCGGGAGCGAAAGTCCCACCGCCGTTTCGTGCGAACCTCGCGCCGCACCTGCCGGTCGAATGCCACCAGGAAGGCCGCCATCAGCTCGTGGTCTTTGGCTTCCTCGGCCTGCTTGAAGAGGTGTTTGACGACCGGTTGGTGCCCGGGGCAATTCAGCGGATGAGCCAGGTAGGCGAAGATTTGCTCCCGCGCCCAGGGCCGGGGGTCTTTCTTCCAGCGGTCGGCGAAGGCGGCCAATGACTTGGGCTGGCTGGCGTGACGGAGGGTTTCCAGGAAAAGCTCGTTCTCGTTGGCGAAGTATTCCTCCGCCAGCAACACCTGCCCGCGCTCATTTCCCGGAGCAGTCATAACTCATGCAAGGCGGCGGCATTTGACCCGTTTGCGCGTGTAGTGTCGAGCGAATTTCGTGACCTCCACAGCAATGGGGTACATCTCGCTATTGCCGCCACTCCATAGGAGCGCAGCCTTCAGGCTGCAGAAGCCCGGAAATGCCCTGGGAGTGTAAAAACCTGCTGAGGTCGCAGCGGGCTCGGAGCTTCTGCAGCCTGAAGGCTGCGCTCCTATGGCGTGGCGATGCTCCCGCATCACATGGCCCCAGTCACAAGAAGCTTCCGGTGCCATGACCGGCCGGATTCGAAAACGTATGGCAGCCGACGCAACCAATGCCGGCGCCGACGCCGCTCAAAGTCTTCCAACTCGGCCCTCCTCTCCCGTATGCGGCCTCCCCCGGAACCTCGCCGTCACCACACCGTCACCTCCCCGTAGAACCTCTAACTTCAAGTTAGAGGTTCTACGGGGAGGTGACGGTGTGGTGACGGCGAGGCAACCGCCTGACCCCGGTGCTGCCCCCCATTTCCCAAGGTAGGAATTGCCATAAGAACCGAGGTGGCAGCGGTGTGTCTAAATATTGGACACTCCCGTTGGCCACCAGGGGCCAAACTGGTGATCGGTCTGGCGCCGATGGGTGCGGATTGTCGCGGCGAAGATCGGACGGGTAACCACCGGTCGTTCGCGCGCCAGGGTAATGCGCGTTGGAACATATAGCTCAGGATACCCTCCAGGCGGATGTCACCGAGCTGGCTCCAGTTGCGCGACACGATGTTGCCGGCGTCGTCGCGGGTCTTGAAGTAGCGATAATCGTAAGGCACCTCGGCCTGAATACCCCAACTCCGGTTGAACATGTATTGAAGCCCGAGCGTGGCAAAATGGGTCTCGATTTCCTGGTCGTATTATCCGCGGGCGCTTCCGACGTGCCGCTCCAGTTGCGGTTCTGGTCCTGATAGGCGTATTGCATGAAAGCCATCCCGTCCTGGCCATTGGGAAACATGGAACTGGCGCCCGCGTCAAAGACGGTGCAGCCGCACTCGCAGCCATAGACCTGCCCGCTCGCCAGCATTCCGGCCAATAGACCGCAACCCACCTTCACCGTTATCGCTGAATTAAGTCTGTTTTTCATTGCCAAGAACGAGAGCCGCGAAGAACGAAGTGGTCATGAGATTATCAACCAGCATGGTGGTCCAGGCTGCCGACTGGAGGAAGGACCAGTGCAAGCCCACCGAGCAGGCCAGAACTACGGCGACCACAAATCCGGGCAATTACTGGAGCACGAACGCACGATACGGCTGACCGGCTTCACGTTAAATCGCCCTGCGTATGCCAGTGCCGGCGAAGGTGTGAGGAAGGGTGGCGTCGGCCTATAATTCCCGAAGGGGTCTTCATCGCTTTCTCCAAAAGCCCTCTGTGAAGCACGCTGGCTAGGGTGTCGCAAGTGAGAGCTGACAATTGCTGAATGAATTATTGACACACCCCTATGGATTTGCATAATTGTCCCTACAGAGGTGGAATGTGAATATGAACAAGCAGCGGTCGGTCGCCATCGGTCTCGCACTATTAATGGGCTCTTCCTGCATGGCGCAGGTGTATCGGTTCACCAGCATTGCGGGCCAACCCGGTCAGGTGGGAAACGCCGACGGGACCAACGCCGGAGCCCAGTTTGGCTCTCCCTCGCATCTTGGGCTGGATACGAACGGCAATCTTTACGTGTGCGATCGGGGGAATCAGACGATCCGCCTCGTAAAAAGGCTCGGCACAAACTGGGTGGTCACCACGGTCGCGGGACTGGCTGGCCAGGCAGGCAGCGTTGACGGCACCAACAGCGACGCGCGTTTCTACAACCCTTCCGGTGTGGTCGCCGACGGTGCCGGCGATCTCTACATCTCGGACTGGTACAACCACACGATCCGAAGAGCCACGCTAGTCGAGACCAACTGGGTTGTTACCACGATCGCCGGAACCACCAACACCAGCTTCACCCCGTTCTATGACGGCACCAATAGCGGGGCGCGTTTTGGCGGACCCAGTGCCGGTACGCTCGATCAAGCCGGGAACCTTTATGTTCCCGACACAGATTTCAATACCATTCGGAAAGTTGCGCCTATCGGCACCAACTGGGTGGTCACCACCATAGCAGGGCTAAAGGGTTGGAGCGGCAGCAGCGACGGCACAAATGCTACGGCGCGGTTCAGTTATCCGTCGGGAGTCGCCATGGACGCTACTGGCAATCTCTACGTGACAGATCAGAGCAACAACACCATTCGCAGAATGACTAGCGAGGGAACGAATTGGATCGTAACGACGATCGCGGGCCTCGCGGGAGCGCCGGGCAATGCGGATGGGACCAATAGTGACGCCCGCTTCAACGGCCCAGGCGCGCTGGCAGTGGATAGCCGCGGCGCTATCTACGTCTCTGATACCTGGAACAACACGATTCGCAAGATCACCCCGGTCGGCACAAACTGGGTGGTCACCACGATAGGCGGACAAGCCGGACACAGTGGCTACGCAGACGGAGTCGGCAATGCGGCCCTATTTTGGATTCCCAACGGGATCGCGGTGGATCGTGCTGGCAACCTCTATGTGGTTGACCTGGCGAACTCCATTATTCGCCTCGGAGTTCCGCTGCCCGGGTTCCAAGGGATAACGTTGACCAACGGCGGAGCCTTGCTGGCTTTGAACGTATTGCCCCAGCGACAGCATCAAGTGCAGGTACACGACGAATTTGGCTTCTGGAAACTGGAGTGCCCTGGGCGACCCGTTCGTGCCAACTGATTACACGGCAACAGCTTTTGATCCTGTCTTGTCTGATGCAGCGCGGTTCTATCGTATCCTCGCGGTCCCGTAGCGGTGCAGGCTCGACGCGCTCTGGACCGTCCCAGCATGCACGGAGTGACGCCGGCGCGAGTCGGGCTCTAAGCTGGCGCTGGGTGACCATCGAACGGTTGATGCACGGCGCCCGCGACTTGCCGCGGCGGTTGGTCGAGCCACCGGGCTCCGCGAAGGGCTGAAAGCGTGCAGGCGCCGGCCCAAGGGGGCAGTTACCAGAGCGAGGGCGGCGTCTATAGTACCGGCATGATTCTTGAGAAGTTTCCCGAAGTGCAGCGGCTCTCGGCCTCGGAGAAGCTGATCTTCGTCTCGGAACTTTGGAACGACCTTGAGGCGCATCCATCCGAGGTGCCGGTCTCGCGCGAAGTCATTGCCGAGCTTGACCGGCGGATGGAGCATTTCCGGCAGCACCCGGATCAGTTCACGACCTGGGAGTCCGTAAAGGGGCGCATAGCGGTTGGTCAGGCCGTAGGCGGAGAAATGTGAGCTCGGGCTTTCTGACTACTCGAAACGCACGTCGTCAATTTGGAGGGCGAACTTCCCCGCGGGCAACCCGGCCCCAATAAACAGGCCGGCGAGGTCGTGGCAGTCATAGCCGTCGAATTGCGAGAGCTTGAAGGTGAATTGCTTCCACTCGGCGCCGGGCACAAACGTCTGGATGATCGGGGCGAAGAACTTGCTGGGCGCGAAGAGCATGACGCTGTAGGTCCGGCCATCCGCCTTGGCCCAAAAGCTCACCTGCTTCTTCGACGACAGGTCGGCGGGGGACATTGGCACGTCGCCGGGAAAGAAGATCGCTCCGGCCCAGGCGTAAGGCAGGCTGGCGTCCACCTGGCCCTCGATCAGCAGCGCGCCTTTGCTGCGTTGCGCGCCCGGTTCAACCACCTTGAACGAGGCCTTGGATTTGCCGCCTCGCAGGCTGTCGGTGGAAACCTGCCAGCCGGCGCCGAAACGGGCCGACGCTTTGCCGTCCTCGAAGTCGCTCACCAAACCGAGCTTGGCGCCGGGCGGCGCGGTGGCCGGGCGGGCCGCCTCGGCGCGCTGCTTTTCCATCGCAGCGCGGTAGGCGTCACGATCCACGGCCACGCCGAGTTTCCAGACGCCGGCGATCTTGCGTGTGGCTTTAATGTCGGTAGTTGGATCGCCGTCCACGAGCAGGAGGTCGGCGCGCTTGCCCGGGGCGATGGTCCCGCGGTCGTCCAGCGCAAATAGTCTCGCGGGAACGGATGTCGCCGCCGTGAGCGCCTCGACCGGGGTCAGGCCAGCCTGGACGAGCAGTTCCAGTTCGCGGTGGAGGCTCGCACCGTGCGTTGTGCCGGGATTGGGCGCATCCGTGCCAGCGAGCAAAGGCACGTGCGCGGCTCGCAGTTGACGCACGGTTTCCTCCGCGGCGGCGTAATTTGTCGCCGCTCCAGGCGGCATTGGGAAAGTGCGGGTCAGTTCGGCCTCGCCGGACGGAGACAGAAACGGGGCGATGGCGGGATCTTTCGCCAATGCGGCGCCGCCGTGCCGGCCCGCGACGCTTTCGAGCACAGTGAGTGTGGGGACTACGAAGGCATGATGGGACGCCACAAAGCGGCCAAAGCCCGGCTCTGGCGGGCGGTCAATAAAGAGATGCTCCAGGCCATCCGCTCCCGCTTCGATGGCGTCGCGGGCGCCCTGGCGGGAGCCGATGTGGACCACCGCCTGTTTCTTGCGGGCGTGAGCGGCGGTCACCACCGCCTTCAGCGTCTCGCGGCTCAGCGTTGGGAAACTCAATCCGAGCGCCTTCCCATCGTCATAGATGATTTTGATATAGTCCGAGCCCTCGGCGATGCGAGCGTCCACGAAGGCCTGGGCTTGTTCCGGCGACGAGAGCGTCGGGATGGACAGCCCGTATTCTGTGCCGTGGCCGCCCGGCGCGGTCACCAGGGTGCCCGCCGAACGCAGGTCGGCCATCTCCAGGCCCTTTTCCCCGGCCAGCTCCTTTCGGAGGTCGGTGAGCACGGCGACGCTCATGAACATGTCGAGTTCGGTCGTGACGCCGAAGGCCAGCGCGGCGCGCAGGCTCTCGGCCCCGAAGACGTGGGTGTGCGAATCAATCAAGCCAGGCAGGAGCGTCTTGCCTCGCGCGTCAATGACGTGGGCACCCTCCGGCACCTCGATTTGCGGCCCGACCGCTGCAATCCGGCCACTCCGCACCAGCACCGTGGCGTGCGGCAGCACCTGCGCTCCATCGAACACGCGGACATCACGGAAGACGAGGGCGCCGTCCCGCTCCGCGCCCCCCGCCACGTGGCACGGCAATACCAGAGAAGCAAGGAGAACTATTAAGCCGACGCACTTGGTCGTCATGGTTCGACTCTGAAATATCGCTGCCCAGCCGTCAATACTTCGTCAGTGCGTTCCCCCTCACCCCGGCCCTCTCCCTTGGGGAGAGGGAGCCACGGGGCCCGTCTCCGGCGCATACCTGGTGCTCCCGACTTGCCGAAGCTCTGGCGAACGTTCTCCCTCTCCCCAAGGGAGAGGGCCGGGGTGAGGGGGAACAGGATGCGCACCACGCCGTGGCCCCGGGGTTTCAAGACTCCGTGCAAGTAGCACGGGCAGTACCCCCCAAACGCGTCGCGCTATACGAATCTGCGTCCCCTCATACGGCACGGTCCTTACGCGCGGACACACTAAGTGCTCCAGGTCGTAAGTTCGGTGACGTAACGTCGCGCGGGGCGCGCGTGCTTGGTCGTCCACCCCCCGCAGTGCTGCTACGGAGGACGGGCGAAGCGTATGGAGTGCGGGGTATGCCCCCGCCTTCGACCGCCGCGGAAAAGCGGGGGCATACCCCGCACTCCATACGCTTCGCGCGGCACGAAAACCCTCCGCCGATACGTCAGCGTATTTATGTCCGAGCGCACTAAGCCGGCAACATGCCGGCGCTCCGGCCAGTCGTCATTGTATGGCGCAATTACGGATAGCTGAGGCGATAGAACCGATTGGAAGGAGAATGGGGAGCCGTGAACTGGGCGCTGCCGAGAAACGGCGGGACGGTGACGGTGCCGATGGCGGTCCACGTGGGATTCGCCAGGCTGTCGGCGGCCTCGACTGTATAGGTGCGGCCGGGGACGCCGGTAAGGCTCAGGAGCATTGCGCCGTTGGCGGACTGCGCGCCGGTGAAGAAGCTGGCCGGGCCGGGCCTTAACATGACGCTCCTCTGGGTCAACCGGGGGGCATGGGGACCGTAATACCAATACGTTCGGAAATCATAGTGCCGCCCCGCGACGGCATTGAAGCTCAACGCGAAAGTCTGGTAGCAGATGCTCGAGAACTGGTTCCGCCAAAGGGTTTGCGAGGCGAGCACGGTGTTGCTGTCCACGTCCACCACGGAGATAGTGGCCACCGGCAGGCTATCCCAATTGAAGTTGTCCACCCTCAACTCGAACTGGGCCGAGTAGTCGCCCGTGGGGATATCGCCGGTGCCCGGCCCGCGGACCAGGTAGCCCGAGGCGAGATCACGAACGGGGTCGGCCTCCCAGCCGTTGAGTCCATCCAGGCGGCCCAGGTCGTGAGTCAGGTTGGCGGCGGTCCAGTTGACCAGGCCATCAATTGTGACGTCGCTGATGGTGAAGGCCGGCGCACCGGGGACATTGTTCCAATAGACGCGAAACTCCAGGGGGTCGGCGGGGACGGTGTTGGTAAAGAGCAGGATGAAGTCGTGCGGCTGGTTGGCCGAGGGGAAGGCGTTCCAAGGCACGTTGGCGCTGGCGAGCAGGGTGCCGCCATTGTTTTCGCGCACGTCCAGGCGGGCAAGGACGCTGCCGGAACCGCTAACGGCACTGACCGTGAGCCGGAAATGGGCGGCGTGCCCGCCGGCAGGCAGGTACGAGCACGTACGGGCCGTATTGAAGGAAGTCGGCCCGCGTAGCATTGGCCGAGGTCGCGGTCCAGCTCAGCGTGCCGGAAGCGCCGCCGATCGCGTGGCTGAAGGCGGGATCACCCGAGCCTTTGGCGAAGGCGAGGTCGGCGGTGATGGGCTCAGCCAGGGCGCTGACAGGCATCAGAGCCGAGCTCTGACGGGCGGCGTCTGCCGAGTCCCAGGGGCCATTCCAGTGCAACCCGAGTTGGTTGAAGACGTTGCGGTTGTTGAACCAGACGGCATGAGCGTTCTTATAGAGGAAGGTATAATAGGCGGGTTCACGGGTGACATCGTAGAGGTAGGCGAGATAGCGCAGGAAGATGCCCTTGAACTGCGGCCCATCGCCACCGCAATTGCCTGACTCACACGGTTCGCGGAGAATGCCGCTGCCGTCCACGAGCGTGGCCGTCGCCGCATCGGCAATGGCGGTGGCCTGAGCGAGATACGTGGCATCGCCGGTCACCTTGTAGAGATCGGTCAAGCCGCCGAGGATGACCCCCTGGTTGTAGGTCCAGGTAGTCTGGCCGTTGTTCTGGCAGCCGTTGAGTCCATCGTTAACGAGGTGCTGGGCGTTGATCATACCGCTGGCCTTGAACCAGGCCCATTCATTGGTGGCCCAATAGAAATAGCTGCCGGGGCCGCCATCGCCGGGAGTCCGCTGGTGCAGCCGGATAGCGGCGAGCAGGAACAGCTCATTGGGAATGGCATTCTTATACGTGCGGCTCTTGCTCCACCAAACGCCGCCGGGACAGAGCGTGTTGGTGGTGTCCCAGCCAGTGATCATGTCAGTGAAAATGGTCTTGGCCATGTTCAGGAAGTCAGTGTTGCCGGTCAGGTCGAAGGCGCGGATCCAGGCGTTGGCCCACCATCCTTCGTCGTCGTAATAATCGTTCAGGAAATTGCCGGAGGCATTCCGGTTGAACGTATTGGTGAGGACAGCGAGATACTGGCGAGTCGTTGTTGGCAAAGATGACGTTCTCGACGGCTTCGAGGCAATTGGCGGCGTTCCACCAACCGGTAGTGTCATACAGGCCGCTGCCGTTGTACCACTGCTGCAGCATCAGGGCGGCGGCCTCCGTGTTCGCGTTGAAGTCATCGCCGGCGAGCGGCAGGCTGGAGGAACCGCCGCTGACCGCAAGAATGGCCGCATTGGCGCCGCTGCCGCCGGACTGCCAGTTGAAGCTGATGCTGGTTACCGGGCTCGAGACGACGCTTAGCGGGATATCCACGGCATAAAGCCGCGGGTTGCCGGCGTTCAGATAGCTGAGGGTCCGGTTTCCAACGTTGACGCGACCATTGGCGACAAAGGCCACGGGCGACTTGGTGAACCAGTCCGGCACGCTGAATGAGTTAGCCTCCGAAGCTCCACTCGCATGGCGGATGGTGCAGCCGACAGTGACCGGGCCGTGCCCCGCAGCCACCAGGAATGATAGCGCCGCGTAGCTCGCGGGAGCCGTTGGGGTGACGCTGGCAGAAGGGCCGTTGGAATAGAGGAGGATGCTGTTGTTGGCGGTGTAGCTCGGAGCGAGAACATAGAGGTGATCCGGGGCGGAAAGGTTTGTGATAATGGAGCCGGCGTGCGGCAGGCCGGATGTGGGCGCTGTCGGCACGTAACCGGCCTCATACCATGTAGCGGACGTATTGCCGGTGGCGGCGTCCATCGTGGCGGTGGTCGCGCCGGTGAGCGCTCCGGGGGAGCCGGCCCCGGCTTCGACCACGATATCCGCATTATAGCCGGTTACGGAGAGCGGCGTGTAGGTGGACCCGCTCAGGCCGCTCACAGCCATGATAGCGCCGTGGCCGGTTCCAGACAGGTAGATGAAGTCAATGCTGGTTACCGGGCTGCTGGCATTCAGGAGCGTGATATCCATCGAGTAGAGCCGCGGATTCCCGCCATTGACGGCACTGAATGAGAAGGAGCCGACGTCAACGCGGCCATTCGCAGTCCAGGCGGGATTGGAGCCGTTGAACCAATCGGGAATGCTTTTAGTGCCGATGTCGGTAGCGCCGTTCTGATGGTGAACGGCATAACTGAAGCTGACGCCATTGTTGCCGCCGCTTTCAAGAAAGGACAACCCGGCATAGGCTGCCGGCGTGGCGAGGGTGAGGGTCGCGCTGACCAGCGTCGAGTCGAGCAAAACGGCGTTGGGCGCGGTGTAGCTCGGGGCCATCCGGGTACTGGTGACTCGAGGCGTTCTGACTGGTGAAGGTAGCGCCCGCCGGAGGCAATCCCGTCGTGGGGTTCGGCGCGTTATACCCCTGCTCATACCAACTGCTGCTGGAGTTCCCGAGCCCGGTATCCATCGAGGCAGTGGTGTAGCCTCCCGCAATGACCGGGGCCGGGGCGGAGTTCTCGACAACAAGGTCCTGGTTAAAGCTGGCGCCGGTGAGCGGGATAGGATTGAAACCCGCGCGGACGACGTTGGGCAGGATAATGGCCAGTGCCGGAAGCAGGCACCGCCTGATCGGGGCAAACACGCGCATCACAGAGCTTCTACAGATACTCCGGGCCTACCCCTCGTGCAAGGCTCAGACATCCTGATGCCGTGGAAACAACGTGAGTCCAGTTCCCCCTCACCCCGGCCCTCTCCCTTAGGGAGAGGGTGCCGCGCCGACCGTCGCGGGATATGCCTGGACGCTCCGATGTGTCGCAGCACGGCCGATGGTCCTCCCTCTCCCCGAGGGAGAGGGCCGGGGTGAGGGGGAAGCAGCTACCCGACTCGAAAACCGGCTCAGCCAAGTTCCACACTGCTCCAAGATCCTGCGGTGAGTGAGGAGTTCTAAGACTCGTGGCGCCAAGGCAGGCCGTCCGGGCGCAGGTGTACACTGCCACTGTGTAGTGGCGTAAGCCTCCGGCTTGCGTCCTCCCGGCGAGCCTCCGGCTTGCCGAACTCTCCTGCCTCCCTGCGGCATCACCCGCCAACCCGGAGTGTTGGCTGACCGTCAAGCCGAAGCCAGGTGCTGCGTCATCGGTAGTCCCTTGCGATGGCTGACGCGGCACCTTCTCCTTGGTGCCGAACCCCCAAGCAGCCCCCCGCGAGCCTCGCAGTGGCTTACTGGTGGCCAACGGGTGGCTAACCGGTTCGGAACCTTAGCCTAAGGTTCCGAATCGGTTAGCCACCCGTTGGCCACTAGCCCGACTTGGCGGATTGGAGGGGTACCCTTGCGTAAGTGCCTGCAAATCAACGGCGGCATCTTCTAGGTCTTCACTACAGGACTAGTTTGGCCTGGCGGTTTAGGATTCATGATCTTCGGTGGAGGCTGGGGCGGCAGCTCCAGCTTCAAACGCTGCAGTAGTAGTTGCACGTCCGACTCGGGCTGCGTGTAACGCCTCATCACGACCGTGCGTTGATCGGTGGTGGGCAGATGGACATCGAGCATCTGGATGGTGGCGAACTTCTCCAACACCGCACGGGCCGTCAGGCCGGGAGCTAAGTCATGCAGGCGTCGGCGCAATGTCACGTGCAGGCAGTAAGCCAGGAAGGAGATAAAGATATGGGCCTCGATCCGCCCTTCGAGTTGATGGCGAATAGGGCGCAAGTTCAAGTCGTCCTTCAGATTTTTGAAGGCCCCCTCCACCTGGGTGAGTTGGATATAAAAGTGCCATAACTCCTCGGGGGAACGACCCGAGACGATGTTGCTGCGCAAAAGGTAACGGCCTTCCCGTTTGCGCGCCTGGCGCAGTTTGTCTTTGCGCAGGCTGAAAGAGAGCTGCGCTGCCTTGGGCGCCACGGCCGTTTCCATCAGGCGGGCCGCCGTGGGAAAATCGTGCAGCGCCGCTCCCAACTTCTTGAGCAGTTCATCGCGCTTGAGATCCATCTGCTGGAGTTGCTTGAGCCGTTTACAAAGCCCTTTGAGCTGGCGCCGACGCATGGCCCGTTCCTTACTCACCCGGTCCTGGCTCTGGGCAAACACATACAGTTCCTTGTCTTCAACCAGGAGCTTGACCAACACGCCTTCCCGCACCACCTGCCAGGGCAAGCCCAGGAGCTTGTCTTCATATTTGCTGAGCAGGCCCCGCGGGGTGCCCACCAGGTAGTAAATCGGCGGATCGGCCGCGCGCATCTCGGCCAGGACCTCCTTGGTCGGAATGCCCCGGTCCATCACCCAAATCCGATCGGCTTTCCCATACTGTTGCTCGATCTGCTGGAGGAACTCTCGCAGCGTGGTCTTGTCGCTGGTGTTGCCCGCCATCACCTCGTAGGCCAGGGGAAAGCCTTCCGGAGTAACAATGAGCGCGATGACCACCTGCACGCAATCCGAGCGCTTGTCCCGGCTGTAACCGTAGCGGCGCTTATCTCCTTCGGGAAAGGGCGGGTCGCTCTCAAAATACGTGCTGGTCAGGTCGTAGAGCAGCACCTCGAAGCGGGCGTTAAAGAGGTCTTTCCAGCGCCCGGTCAGATGATTGAAAAGCTCCCGCTTGTGCGTCAGCAACCGATCGTGACATTCATAAAGTTTGTGGATGTCAGCCAATTCCAAATCAACGGCGAGCAAATCGGCCAGGGCGCTGTGCTCAAACCAGTGCCGATACAGGCGCCACTCGCTGCCCGGTTCGATCAAGCGGTAAAAGACCAGGATCTGCAGCACCCAATCCCAGCGCGTGCCTTTGCGACTGGGCGGCAACCGCTCCGCCCAGAACCGGTCCAACTCCAACTGTTCCCAGAGTTGGCTGGCCAGCCAGCAAGCTCCCCATTGGCGCGGCCGATGCAACGATAGTTCGTTGAGACGAAGGCGCACGATGTCCGCGTCGGCCACCGGACCGATTCGGTCCTCGGGGAATAAGGCGACCGTCCGCGAGCGAGGTTGGCCCTCCTCGAACATCTCGATGGTCTTGCGCCAGGACTCCTTCTGGCTGTCGTTGATCTCGCCCAGGTAGAGCACAGGCCGTTGCACCACTCGCCCGCCGCTCACGCGTCGGTTCTCAACCAGACTGTAATAGCGGTGCTCCTTGCCGTTCTTCTTTCGGGTTGTGAAGCGCAGAAACATAATGCCGTCCCATTATGCATACTTGCAGAACGTTGGGAATAGGGTGGGTCTTCACTACAAGCGGTTTTGCCCCCTTTGGGAGAATCCCTCCCTTGGAAATCAACGACTTACGAAGCGAAAAAAGTTAGACCGTGGGTCGAATCCGCCAAGTCGGGCTAGTAAGCCACTACCTGGCCCCACCCAGGCTCGCGGGGGGGTGGGGACCGGGGGGGAAGGGGGCAGCAGGGGACGGGAACGGGGGTTTTGAGGGTGGGGAGGAGGGAGAAAGGGGGCGAAAATACGGAACTGCGGGGCGCGTGGGCAGACTTCACCCGGCCTGGTCTTGGGCCAGGAGAAAGTCAGGTAAGCAGCGAGGCGGGGTCAGCCAGTTTCGAGGCGGGCCGGGCCGGGGAGGACGGTGGGCGCGGGTGCTGCGGGGTTTGAGGCGGACGGGGGTTCAGCGGCCGGCACGAGCGCGGCGGATTGGGCATTGGCCAGCGCCAGCACTTCGGCGATGGGCAGCCGCCCCTGGAGCACCTCCGGCCAGCCGGGCGGGTAATCGCACGGGTCCTGGCCGCGGAGGGCCAGCAACACGTTGACCTGGACAAAGAAGTTGTGGGGCGGCAGGTCCCAGCACATACCGAGGCGAACGCGGGTTTTGCGCGACTTGGCGGCCTGCCGCCAGGCTTGGCGCATGTCCTGGGTGAGCAGCGGCCAGCGCGCGGCAAACCGCCCGAACCGGCGGCGATGCTCCTGCTGCCGTTTGGACCGCGGGTTGAATACCGGCTTAAACTTGTAAGAAATTTGTCCGTACCGGTTACGCTGGTAAACCATATCCCCGCGCTTGCCGGTCATCGTATAAGGCACTTTCATAAGGCGCGTCCTTCGGAAATGGAGCATGGCGGAATGGGGGGCGGAAGTCAAAGGAAAAAGGAGGCCGGATGCGGGTGGAGGTGCATCTTGTTAGTACCACCATTTCGGGCAGCCACAGGCCGGAAACCCGAAGCCCGAAACCCGAAGGCCGAAAGAAGGCCGAAATCCGAAACCCGAAGTCCGAAAAGCCTGCTCTTAGCGCTGATTGAGCCGCTGCTGGCTGGGGCGCAGGCCCAGGCGCGGGTTCGCCTCTCGGGTTTCGGATTTCGGCCTTCTTTCGGCCTTCGGGTTTCGGGCTTCGGGTTTGGGGGCCTGGCGGTTGGTGGTACTGTTGAGATGCGCCCAACCGATGGGGTGCATGTCGAAAGCACCACCGGCGCTCGGCTTCAGCAGCCCGAAATCCGAGAGCCAATTGCAAAAGCAACCGCAAAGAACGCAAAGAACACATAGAAACAGGCCATTTTGCTGCTCTATGTGTTCTTTGTGCGCTTTGCGGTTACGCAGACTTTCAAACCTGCTGCCCGGAGCGGCCGTGGCCGCCCCACAAGCCCAGCAGCAACCAACCCGCTGTCAGTGCGGTCTCGCAGGGAAAGCGAGGAAGAAGTGAAGGGAGGGCCGCCAAGACAAGGCGCGGCATGAACTGGCGCGGCGGAAGGCTGCAAGCTGAAAAACCGTCAAAAGATGCCTTTACGGGCGAATGTGGGAGGAGTAAAAAGGGCCTTGATGAGGATAAACCCTTCATCCGAGCAGGCGGGGCGTTTGGATAACACCCCCAAACGGGATGTTATCCAGACCTGTCTAATCACTTGTTGGGCTTATCTATGAAAGCGTCATGCAAATGCTCTGAAATCGAATCTCCCGCCCGGCTGCTTCTGGATGGGCGGGAGATTGCGACGGGCCTCCTAAGGCTCGAAAGCGACGGGAGCCAAGGCTGGTTTTCGCCGGACGCCACATCGCTGGCGAGTGGTGCTCTGCGCGAGGGCGCATATCCCGTGCTATTAGCGGACCTATATACACATCAGCATCGCATTCGGAATGTGCGGCGGCTCGTGGGGAGGGACGGGCCGCCCCTCCCTTACGGCTGGTGTTGCCGGTGACGTTGTCGTGAACCAGCGCCTTTACTTCGACGTGGAATGGATCTAAAACAGGGCCAGTGCAGGCCGCATGGCACAGGTCCTCAGCACATGGCGGATTACGCTCAAATGCAGTTCGGCAGGATCCTCCGGGAGGTCAACGCGGCGCGTCCCCGCCCCATCGAGGTGCCCCGCGACCCCAATCTCCGTAGCGGTTCAGGGGCTCCGCATGCGCCCGAGACCGCCCCTCCGGTGGACAGCGATGCCTCGGCCAACGATTACCCCTTTCAGGCCCTCTGCGACAGGTGCGGCCTGGGGACCGTCGTTGCCGAGCGATTCGGACACATGCTTTGCGCCCAGTGTCTCGACTCGGAGGAGGAAGACGACCACACCGCTCCGCGGGACCTCAGGTAGCGTATGAGGGCAAGCCACCCACCGGTCGCCGTGCCCAAGCGGGGTGCAGCGGACGCCGGATTGCCGCTCAGTTGCCATATCGGACGTCAGTGGTCCGGCGTCGCTGATCCCGAGCGTTATGTGGATTCCCAGAGTTCAGCGACCATACCAAGGAGGTAGCGGGTGTCGATTGTTCTGAGGATCATATTGCTTTTGTTTATCCTGCCATTCGGTGCAGGTATCATTTACCGAACAGGGGACCGGCTGTATTCCATCTTCGCCCGGTATCCGAGCATGACTGGGAAACACGTCTGCTTATTGGTCGAGACGGTGTTCGTGCTCATGTATTTCGGCCTCCTTGTTTGGTATCTGTTCGTGAGGTAATGACTATGTATTCACATGAAGGGGTTTTGGACAGTTATTGACGCAGGTGGCAGCCCCTTGGGGATCCTCAAAGCCCGGCATCCAACCGATGCCAAATACCGACTTGCCTGCCTCGACTTATGGATGTCAGGCTGCGAGGTCAGGGAGTGCACTCCGGATGAGAATGCATATATTGCTTACTGCATCTCGGGTGATGACCCAGGCACGCGCCGTATCTGGTGGATTCACTCCGACATGTTGAGACATAACAAATCGCTGCGCTGGGCCGGGAGCAGCCGGTTCAGTCCGGTTCCAATGGCAACATCATTGGCGGCTGGTCCCGGCCAGTGAGCTTCGACGTTAGCTCCGAAGATTGGGCTCGATGATGCGCACGGATGCTACCATTCAGTTCGCGCAGGAAGGCTTCGGCAGCGATGCCGGGCAGCCATCGAACGTGGCTCGCGCCCCGGTTCCGTCGTGGGTGACGCAGGCGTCGTCGGCTGAGAGCACCGTTGCCGCAGATGGCGATCATCGAATACGGGTCGAGGCTCCTGAGGAGCAGACTAACCGTCAGCCACTCCCCGACGGCTCAACACCCGACGCGCTGGCGTATTACCTGCCGTTCCACTTTTACAGAAAAATCTGGGGCATCTATGTTCGCGCATCGGGCGTCTGCGCCCTCGCGGAGCACCTAGGGCCGCAAGCGGTGGAGGTACCTACTCTCGAGCTTTCCTATCAGCTGTTGCTTGAGCATGAGCGGCTTCACTTTTTCGCGGAATACTCGGCTTCGCGAATCGAAGTGCTCAGCCACGACTCGTGCTATACGGAGTACTTCGCAGACGCAGAGGCCGCGTGTCACGAGGAGGCGCTTGCCAACGCACACGCCATCCGGGTTATTGGGCGCCACGCGCCTAGACGTTTCCGCGACGCAGCCGGAGCCTGGATGCTAACGCAACCCCAAGGCTACCGGGATTTTGCGCAGTGGCTCCCGCCCAGGTTTCAAGAGGGACGCAGGCGGGCAGCTTGCCGTATGTCGCGCCCCACGGCGGCGGCAAATATCTTGGGCATGGGCTCCCATCCCGCCGAGTTCGTATTCTTTCAGATCAGCCCCCGTGCGTGTCCGGTTCGCATCGTCGTTGACGCCCATGCCGCGTGGCTGAGGGTTGGGAAACCCTTCCCGAAACAGTTCGGGTTGCAGGTGTATGTCTTCCCCAACGACCACAGACCGCCGCACATCCACATAGACCGTCCGCCTGGAACCCCGTACACCCGGTATCTATGGCCGGACCTGACACCGTTTCCGAATGACGGGCGGCTACGGTCCTCGGAGGAGAAGGCGCTCCGGCGCTATGTTGCTATCTACGGGGCTGAGATCGCCAAGAAAGTGGCAGCAGTGCAGTGGCAATAGAATGCGATGATCTCGAATGGAATAGCTGAATGGCGGCGGGCGGCACCCGTTTCCAAATTCGGGCGTTTGATGCTCACCGCCTACCTCCCCCTTTAGCCGTCATCGCCAGGAGTATCGAGGATGAAACCGACCGAACAGGAGCTTGAAGATCTCATTGGCCAGATAATCGAATTGACATGGAGCTATGCTATTTGGTGGGAACTGGCAAACAAAGAGAACCGCACAGCATACGGCAAGGCAATGGAAGCCTACCCTAATTACTTCGGCGCCGTCTTCCATTCGACGCAGCAAGGAATTTGCGTCATAGTCGCCCGCCTCTTTGACAAGGACAGTAGGACCCTTTCGCTGCGGAATTTGGTGAAGCGTCTGGCCGGGTCCTCTTCCGCGTTGGCGAAACAATTGGATTCGGAGATCTCTTCTCACGACCCAGCAATCGAGAAGTGCAAGACAGCTCGAGACAAGGTCTATGCTCATCGAGATAAGTCCCCGCAGCCGGAAGACCTTTTCAAGCAAGTCGGAGTCAAACCGAAGGATTTCAGAGCACTCGTTCGCGTCGCACAGGAAATTGTGGCGATACTCGTCGAACTGCACGGATCGAACTCAAAATCCGCAGTGCTTGACAGATTTCAACATTGCGAACGGGACGTAGTGGAGGAGACAAAGCTTATTATCAGGCAGCTACAATGACGGCTAACGCACTACAACGGACCCGGGGATTACGTCTGTGTTCCATATTGAACGCCCTTAGCCCCGCGCCGCTGAGTGCGGGTGTTGCCGAAAGCCTGTGCTCGACATTCGCCGCCAGAGAGGTGGTTTAGCGTTATGAGTATGGCGCTCGAAGACGTGGCCCGCGAGGCGATTGAACTGCCACGGCACCAGAGGCTGTCGTTGGCCCGGTTGCTGATCGAATTGGACGACCCGGGCTCGGATGGGGACGTGGAAGCAGCGTGGGATGCCGAGATTCAGGCGCGGGTGCGGGCGGTACAAGAGGGGCGCTTGGAAGGAATTCCCTACGAGGGGGTTTTGGCCCGTGTAGATCGGCGTTTAGGCCGATGAAACTGGTCGTCTTGCCCCAAGCAGCCGATGAGTTCGAGGGTGCCGCGGGGCATTACGAAGACAAGCAGGCTGGTTTGGGCCAGGGATGCGGGATGCGGGATGCGTGATACGTGCTGCGTGATGCGTGATACGTGAAACGGGGCCTGGGACTAAGCGACGGCGCCTCGCCCATCGTCCCTCTCCCCTCGTCCGTCGCGATCAGAAGTCTCAGACATCCTGGTCCCGTGGAGACCAGGTGAGCCCAGTTCCCCCTCACCCCGGCCCTCTCCCTTGGGGAGAGGGTGCCCGCCGACCGTCGCGGGATATGCCTGGCCGCTCCAATTTGTCGCAGCACGGCCGCTGGCCCTCCCTCTCCCCAAGGGAGAGGGCCGGGGTGAGGGGGAAGCAACCGACCAACTCGAAAAGCGGCTCAAGCAGTTTCCACGCCGCTCCAATACCCTGCGGCGGGTCAGGAGTTCTGAGGCTTCGCCCCGGTCGGTGGCGCCCCAGCAGCGGGTGGACTACGTGACGCTCTGCGAACTGCACGGTCTAATCTGGCTACGAAACTCGAACATCAGAATGGGCGGCCCTGGATTTGGCTGAGAAGCGGATGGCTGGCTGCGGCAGTGCTGACAGCAGCTTACGCGGGCAACAGCTTGGGTCAGGGAGTCTCCGCGCAGTTGGGTGACCGCTCCGGGGCGAGCATAATGGTCCCGCTGGAGTACCGGGAGACGCATTACCAGTTCATGTTCCGCGAGGTGTCCATCGAGCGCCGGTTGGCCCATTTTCCCAAAGAACCGGCGGCGGCGGGCGGCCCGGTCGTGCGGGGGGTATTGAAGTTCGGCAGCAACCCGAGCAATGCCATTCCTTTCGTCTGGCAAGGGAAGAACTGGATGGCCAGAGCCTCGGAAGCATTCGCCTTCTCGCCCAAGCTGTTCTTCGGCGGCCAGGCCTGCCGGGCAGAGTGGGCTTCCGAGCCGCGGAGCACGGATGAGAAGCTGGACTTGCGCCTGACCGAACAGCCAACGGCGCTGGGGGAGTTGCGAATCACAGGCAGCTTTATCCACCGCCTCGTGCTGACCGGCGAACCCTATACGGTGGTCCTCACTGAGCCTGCGGCTGCCGTGAAGGTGCCGCCGGGACGATACTACCCTTACCGCGTCCAGTTGAAGCACGGCAAGGCTGAAGCCTACTTTGAATTCGGCCTGCCTTCCCGTGGGAAAGCCAATTTGGTCGAGGAAACCAGCGGGGCCCAGATGCCGGTGGTCAGCCCGCCGGGGCCGGAAGAGGCGGTGGTGGTGGATGAGCGGCGAGGCGGGACACTGGCCGTGGGTGGACCGTTGACCAATTGCGTCTCGTCCAGCCGCGTCAGCGTCTTGGACTGCGGTAGTCCTCTACCGCTTTGGATTAGCCCCGAGAGGTACTCGGAATTCTGAGACACGACACTAGCAGGTGTAGGCGCCTTGTGGTGGCTTTGCCCGAGTTCGTATCCGGAGAACCCGAGGCGGTGTCTTGCACCCAAACCCCATTTAGGGGTAGAGCAGTTCGTAGGTCACGTAAGCGACTTTCTGACTGTCCGGCGACCAGGAGGGGACATTGATTGTGCCCTGGCCGCCAAAGAACTTTGCTATCTCTTCGATCGGCCCGCCCGCCAACGGCATCAGCCGCAGGCGGACGGTTTGGTTGGCCGGATGACCCGTGATTCCCTTTTCGTAGGAAAGGAACACCAGCCATTTGCCGTCCGGGGAAGGGTGCGGAAACCAGTTGTTGAAATCGTCCGAGGTGACCTGCTCCTGGTGGCTCCCATCGGGCCTCATGCGCCAAATCTGCATCGTGCCGCTGCGCTCGGAATTGAAATAAATGAACTTCCCGTCGGCGGTGTAATCCGGGCCGTCATCCAGGCCCTTGGCGGTGGTAAGCCGTTTCTCTTCGCCGCCCTCGGTGGGGATGGTGAAGACGTCAAACTCGCCGTTGCGTTCGCCGCAGAAGGCCAGGTTCGCGCCGTCGGGCGACCAACTGTGCCAATAGCTCGGCCCGGTGGCCGTGATCTGCCGCGGTGCGCCCCCGGCCGCGGGCAGGACATAGATCAGCGAGCTGCCGTCGCGAGACTGGTCGCTGATGGCCAGGCGGGCGCCGTCAGGCGAAAGGCCATGGTCGTTGTTGCAGCGGTTGGCGGAACCGGTGTCTATCAGTTCCGGGCCGGCTTCCCCGCCCACCGGCAGGCGATAAAGGTGGCCGCTGGAGTTGAAGATGAAGAACTGGCCATCGCGCGACCAGTTGGGCGCCTCGATGTGCTCGGTCGTATGATACATCGCGCGACGGTCTCGCGTGCGGACGGGTATGGTTTCCAGCGTGCAATGCAGCACCGGCTTGGCTGACAAGGCGGTTTTCTTGCGGACCAACTCGACTCGGGAGAACGTCGCCTTCTCCAGGGCTTTGTCATTATGGGCGCAGACGGCCAGGCCGACATACACCGGGTCGGCCAGCTTGACCCGGGTGTAGGCACCCGAATTCTGGAGCGCCCCGCCCTTGGGCGCCAGCGTCATGAAAAACACGTCACCCTGCCGTTCGAGCCCGACTCGCGCGGGCGCACTCATAGTGGCCTGGACTTCGTGCGTCAGCCCGCCGGCCTGCTCGCGCCATTGCAGCGAGGTCAGGCCGCTGCCGTGCAGTGCGACATCCACGTAAGCTGAATCCGGACTGAGACTCTGGCGGATCATGAGGCAGGCCTTGCGGTGCGCGTCCCCGTTGCCCGCGCCGACCCCCGCGATGTCCGCCGCCAGCGAGAAGTTTCCGCTCAGGCGCTTCCAGACGAAGTGGAACGCGTCGCTGGTACCCCACATATTGGCCCCGCCACCCGTCACGACATAAGTCCGCGCCACCGAGTCGAACGCCGCTGAGCCGGCTTGGCCCGGTTTCCCGACCTCCCCCTGGTCTTCAAAGAGCCCGAGGTTCTGCGCGGCGCACACGCTCGCGGCACAGACAAGCGCGGCAAGGGAGGTATGGAGGCGGTTCAGGATGGGGGTCTTCATAAGCAGGAATTCCTGGCGAGCGGCTACTTCGACTGTCGGTTTGGACGGCACCTTTGGTTAAGGCCGAGAGCGATCAAGGGCAGTGTCCTCCGAGGGTAAGGGGCTGCAATGGCCATTCCACGCGAGTACATCCAGTCTTCGGTTGAGGTGCAAGGCTGAATTCAGAACGAGATTTCCTGCGGGCGGGCGAGCGGGGTCGGCATGTCGTAGGGCAACTGCCACACACGCGTTCCGTCCGAATTGCTGAAGTAGAGGCGTGACGGGGAGAATTGGGTTGGGTCGCCGTCGGCCCAAAAGACGAAGAACGGGTCTTTGGCATTCAAGGGGCGCCGGGCGTAGGTGTGGTTATAGACGCTGTTGGTGGTAATCTGCCGGAGCATGGTCCAAGTCAGGCCCTGGTCCAGGCTGGACCACAGGGCCATCTCGCCGCCCGCCTGCCAGAGTTGCGGTCCATTCTGCGTCGGCCCGATGATCAACCAGCGGTCGGGCTGGATGTAGAGGCTGCCCATGTCGTAGTTGTGGTCGGATTGGCACACCGCCGAGAACACCCACTGCGCCCCGGTCCAGTGCGCGATGGTCCACGTGCGCGGGTCGCCCGCGGGCCCGGGCTGGTAATTGTGGCTGACGATATACAGCAGGACGGGGTAGCCGTTGGTGTCGAAGTTCAGGTCGCAGGTGTACATCAATTCCCCCAGCGAGGCGTAGTCCATGACCCGGGCCGGGTTGTTGGCGGTGGTGAGCGGGACGGTCACAGGGAGGCCGCTGGCGGTTGTCCAGGTTACGCCGTAGTTGGTGGTCTGGAGGTAATAGAGGTCGGTGCGCTTGTCCACGTCGCCGCCGGGGTGGCGGTTGAAGAAGGTGGCGACGAGGCCATCGGGACGGACGTTGCTGACCTGGTAATGACCGCCGATGCCGGCCAGCTTCTGGTGCGCGCTCCAGTTGATGCCGTTGGTGCTGGTTTCCCAGTAGAGTTCGCGGCCATTGGTGTACTTGGTGAACAGGTTGAAGAACCCAAACCCGGGGATGAAGCGGGGCTGGGGGTAAGTCATCTCATCCTGCCGGATGAACTCGAAGTCCTCCACGCTGTAGGGCTGCTTGCTGCGGAACTTCCAGCCGGGGCGGGCGTTGGCGCGGCCGCTGACAAACACCCAAATGTATCCCTGGGCATCCAGGGCCAGCGCGGCGTTGTCGTGCGGGTCATTCACCCCCTCTTTATCCAGCACGAGCGTGGGCCGGGGCACCTGCCCGGTCGCATGGTCGTAGTACGAAGCCATGATGAGCAAATGCCGCTGGTCCTTGATCGTGCCGCCATAGACAAAGAACGTTTTGTTCACGGCCGCCGAGTAGATGGCGATGGGGATATGATCGGCGGTGTAAGTGCCCAGGCCGCCGGAGTATTTGTCGCCGTATGCGGAGAACTGGCCCAACGTGAACCAGATGCCCCGGTAGCCATCGGCGTAGCCCGGGGGCGGCAGTTTCTTCACACGGAAGAATTCCGTCGAGTTCGTCGCCGGCTGATTCGTGTAGCGCAGGTCAGCGCCATTGCCGGAGACAATGGCCACCGGCGACCACTCCGGGGCGGGCAGGGCGCGCCTGGACTCGACGAGGTATTCGTTGTTGGTCCGGGTCTGAAAGGAGAAGGCGAATTCCTTCGCCTGGCCAGCCGGGTTGGTCAGAATGATGGTTTCGGGCGGCGTTAACGTCACCTCGCCGCTGACGACCAGATTGTCCACGTCACCATACGTGCCCGCGGAGCCCCGGATGCCGCCGAGGCGCAGGCGGCTGAAGGCAGTCCCTTCCGGGTATGAGTTGCGCCACGGCAGGTTGGTAGCGGTGACCGATCCGTCCACTTTCAGATACCAGCTCCCGAAGGCCGGCCCGCTCAGGTGATTGATCATCGCGATCCGGTGCCAGTTCGTGTCCAGGGTGCGGACGCCAATCCAGCTCGTGCCGTTGTAGTAGCAGAGCTGGTTGGAAACTGTGCCCCAGCCCAACAGGCTGACTTCGTTCCCGAAGGAAGGGCAGCAGGAAGACATCCAGCGTCCGGGACTCCGGCCGTCGAGGCGCGCGCGTCGAATTCGACCGTCAGCGGCCCGGAGGAGACGGGAGGAAAGGATAACATATCCGTGTTGTCCGCGCCAGTCTGCGCTCGGCGCAAGACTTTGCCGTAGGAATCGGTGGCGCCCAGCGAGACGATCTGCGCCGGCGTCGCCGACGCGGGGTGCCAGGTCGCGCCGCCGTCTGTGACCGGTTGAAGATTCCCGACGGGGTAGAGATCGGCATCTTCAAAGCCGCTGACATCTGCCAGGACAACCTGCTGGTTCGTCTGTGCCGTTGCCAGGGCACAGAAGCAGAACAAAGCCGCCGCGGCCGTCAGTGCCTGATTCAGAAATGTAGCAGCCGACGTAAGGGCGTGTTGCCCAACGTATCGCGGCAAAGCAATCGAGCTGCGCGAAGCGTTTGGAGTGCGCGGAGCTTGCTCCCGCTTTCGCACCCGCAGCGACAGCCGAAAGCGGGAGCAAGCTCCGCGCACTCCAAACGCTTCGCGACCTTGGGAGCCGTAGAAGCTCATGAGCGGGCGGGCCTATTCTCCCACGATGGTAGGTGCGGCGAACTCTCCCTCCATCTTGCGTCGGCAAACGCCAGACGTGGTCGCCGCGTCGGTTGGTGAAGTAAAGATTGGATTGGGATGGCTCGCGGCCGTTGCCGTCGGCCCAAATGGCATAGAAGTCGGGATTGGCGTTGAGCGGGCGGCGGGCGTAAGTGTGGTTGCGGAGGCTGTGGTGGGTGAGTTGCTTGACCCGGGTCCAGGTCTGGCCTTCGTCGGTGCTGGTCCACATCACCATCTCGCCGCCGGGATTGTATGGTTGCGGGCCGAGCTCGGTCGGGGCGATCACCCGCCAGGTGCCGTCGGGCTCGATGTAAAGTGAGCCGTGGTCGTAGTTGTTGCCCGAAGTCGTGAACGGGCGGCGGACCCATTCTTTCCCGGTCCAGCGCAGGGTTTGCCATTGGCGCGGGCCGTTCTCCGGGCCGGGCTCAAACCCCTTGCTGGTCAGGAACAGGATCACCGGATGGCCATTGCGGTCAAAGTTCACATCCTTCAGGTACACCAGCAGCCCGTCGGCGCGGGAATCGTACGACCAGCGCAGCATTATTGGTCGCAGTCAGCGGGAGTTTCACCGGTTCCCCACTGACGTTGCGCCAGGTCCGGCCGAGGTCGCTGGTTTCGAGATAGTAAACATTCGCACGCGCATTTAATCCGCCCGGGATGGGGTGGAAGTCGAAGGCCGTGGCGACGCGCTGGCCCGTGCGCCAGCTTACCTGGTAGTCGCCCATCTCGATGCCCGCCAGCATTTGCGGCTCGGCCCATTTCATGCCATCCGCGCTGGTCATCCAGAACAGGCAACGTATCGCGTTGATGCCGAGCGACCTGCCGCCACCATAACGGGTGTGCAGGAAGAGGAAACCCCTGACCGGGCACATACCACGGCTGGGTGTAGGAGAAGTTGGTCACCAGGATGCGCTCGAATTCGTCAATGGACCACGGCTTGGTGCTGCGATGAATGTACGACGGGCGGCCGGTGCCGTGCGACGAGGAGAAGATCCATAGATAACCGCGGTCGTCCACCTGCAAGGTGGGATTGTCGTGGGCGTCCGATGTATGTTTGTCGAGCAGGATGCGCGGGCGCGGGACCTGGCCGGTCTTGTGGTCATAGTAGGAGACCATGTGCAGCAGCTCCTGCGGGTCCTTGCGCGCTGCGCGCGGTAGTGCCGCCATAGACGAAGAACGTCTTGTCCACCTCTTTGCAGTAGATGGCAATCGGGGCGTGCTGCTGCGGATAGGTCGCGAACCCGCCGCTGTATTTGTACTTATACTCGTCCTTGGTCGCCTGGTTGTAATACCAGATGCCGCGGTAGCCGTCGTCCGTCTGCAGCTTGCCGCCGGTCATCGGCACGTCGGCAAAGCGCGGGCCTGCGTCCGCCGGGGCGGCGGCAAGGGCCGACCCGAAGGGCAGGGGGGGCGGTTCCTGGGGCAGTTGCGCGACGGATTCGGCGAGGAAGTAGCGGCTGATCACCACCACGCCGGAGGGCTGCGTCACTTCAAGGCTCACTATGTTCGAGCCTGCCGGCAGCGGAACGTAGAGGACGCGGTTGATCCGGTGGGTCCTGGCGGCCCGGGGCCAGACCTGCCGGCCCGCCACCACGCCGTTGGTTTTCACCACCAGGTCGCTCCCGCCCGACGATACGAGGCTGAGCCCAATCCCGAATACCGTGGGAGCGGCGAAGTCGGTTCGGACGACCAGCGGTTGATGCAGGCTGGCACTGGCTTTGCCATAAAGCCGGCTGCTGAGTTTCGCCGCCGCGATGCGCGCTTGTTCCGGCGACCGGCCTCGCAGATCCAGTTCCCAGGATTCCGGCTTCCCGCCGCGCGCTGTTACCCCAGGTTCCAACTGCCAGACCGCGGAAGCCGACGGGGCGGCTCCGGGTGCACTCAAGGCCAGGCACGATAATACGACCACACAAAGGGCTTTCAGGCGCGTTGTCCTTTCGTTTTGTTTGTGACTGCGTTCTCTGTTTCGGGGCGTGGCTGGCGTCATGGCAACTCGGATTCCACCCGGTAGAACAGCCCTCCCGCGGGCGGATTGGTGTGGGTCACCGTCTGGATGTTGCCGTCGCCAGCAATGGTTTGCAGGGTGGTCCAATTGGTTGAAGTCAGGGTGTCGTTGTACTGGGGCAGGTAGTTGACACCCGCCAGAGACGTGAAGGAGAACGAGAACGTCGAGCCGTTGTAAACCGGGCTGAACAAGGCGACCGGCAGGGCCACCAGCGGCTCCGGACCCACCTTGATTACCAGGTTGTCCACCTCGCCGTACTGCACTATCGCGCCGCGGATCGCGCCAATGCGCAGTGTGCCCGCCGGGCTGAATACCGCGCGCCAGACCAACCCCTGGCCGACAGTTGCATTGTCCACTTTCATGTCAAACGTTCCCGCCAGCGGGCCGCTGACATAGCCGACGAGTTCAAAGTGATGCCAGTCCGTATCCAGCGTCGTCAAGGGCACCCAGGCAGTGCGGTTGTAGTAATTGAGCGCGTTGGTGCCCCACATGACGAACGGCCCCTGCGTTCCGGTGGCCGTGCCATAGCCGTTGAGCGACATATCCAACGTCCGCCCGTCCATCGAGGACACCCGGGCGTCCCATGCCACGGTGAGGGTCCCCGAGCTCACGGGCGCAAAGTGCAGGTAGTCAATGTAATCGGTCCCCGTTTGTTGTCGGCGGAGCACCTTGTTATAGACTCCGTCCCCCAAATCCACGATCTCGGCCGGTTCGATTGCCGGTGCCCAGTAATAGTCCTCGTTGGTGATCGCCCCGAGATACCCGACCGGGTAGAGGACATCGTTCGCGAAGCCCTCGGAATCAAAAACCGTCACCGGGCTGCTTTCGGGGGTGTAGAAGACGGTGCTCTGGGAGAGGATGCCCCCGGCGACGTTCGAGACGGTAATGTCCAGCCAGTACTTCATATCTGGCAGCAAGCCGGCGCAGGAGACCGAGCGATTGGTCGGATCGCCCGAGATCACCAATTGGCTGGAGACGTCGTTGGAGTTGAGCATTACCGAAATCCCACTCGTCGGAATATCCGTCCTGGAGGTCGCCTGGAAGTAGATCCCGTTGGATGCCCAGTGGACGGCGCCGTTGGCGGGGGACAGCCCGGTGATCACGGGCGGAAGCGGCGCCTCCGAGAATGTGACGAAGCCAAGGTCGTCAATCCCGACGCGCGTGGCCACCGGCGTGGTGGTGCCCACGCTGAAGGACTCCAGCAGCAGGTTGGAGATCCCTTCGCCGTTAGGGGCGGTGAACCCGTAGAAGGTGTCGTCGGATGTCCTTGGGGGGGAGATGGTGGACGTGACCGACTCCGTGGAGCCATCCGTGTAGGATACCGTGGCTTTCACATCCACCGGGTAGGTTGCGTGGGTGCGGGAGCAGACGACAAAGCCGAGCTTCACGACCTTGTCGGTGGACAGTGGGTCAAGGGTGACCGCGTCGTTGATCGGTCCGATAGCCAGGTTGAAGGCCGTCTGATCGGTGGCAGTGGTGACGCCATAGCCGTTCGGGTTGCCCGAGACCGTCCAGAAAGTACCGCCGGGTGGAGCGAAAGCTTGCAGGGCTCGATCCGAAGTGATCATGAGGCGTTTGGTGTTATTGATGCCGTAGGTGCCACGAAAAAACATCGTGCCGGCCGTCATAGCGGTGGGAAAGTGAAAGTCCCCGCCCAGGTTCAGGGCGTGCGCCTCATAGACGGCGTTGCTGAAGGTGGTGAGATCATTCGGCGCCGGCGAGGCGCTTGAATCAACAAAGTTCGTGCCGGCCCCGCTGGCATAAATTCCGGTGGTGGCCTGGTCTGGTACTGGGCGAAACAGGAGTTAGCGACCAGCAAGGTGGTTGCCAGCCCAAGACGTGTGAGGCGGGTTTTCATGGACATAGATATTTGAGTTTATTGGTTTGGTTGTTGGTTGAGCGAGTTCACCACGGCAAAATCCTTACGGAAGCACATCCAGCTCCTGGAAATACTGCATCTGGCGAAGCGGGCTCGGGGTATTGGCTGAAATCTGCGAAGTCAGCCGCCCCGGCCTGCACCAGCGGACTGATCCGTCGCCGAACAACCGGTTATAACCGCGGCCCTCGTGCGCGGGATAAATAGTCCCGGTGGAAATGCCGCCGCCCTGGTAGCCGACCACGCCCACAAAATCGCTGTAGATCACCTTGGCCGTATAATCCTTCGTCTTCCATTCCCCAGTCGAACTCGTCATCGGCACACCGTCCGTGTCCAGGAACCGTGCCGGGTAGGAGATGCGCACCGAAGCGTTGCTCCACGCGTTGTCGGTGCCGTTGTAAGCCAGCACCTCCCCCACGCGCGCTCTGCGCGAGAGGCAGTAGAATGTTTCGGCCGGCTTCACATACGCGTTCGTGAGCACCAGCCCCAGGTTCCGGGGCGTCTCACTGTACCGCAGCCAATAAGTGGTGAACGAGGACGCGGTGCGGAAGACGGTGGGCAAACGGTCCTGGTGGTCATCGCTGTACATGAACACCCCCAGCCCCAACTGGTGAAGGTTGTTCCGGCAACTGGTCCGCCACGCTTGTTCCTTGGCTTTGGTCAAAGCGGGCAGGAGCAGAGCCGCCAGGATGGCGATGATCGCGATCACCACCAGCAGCTCGATGAGGGTAAAAGCGTGGCGGCCCCACGACCCTGTCTTCGGTTGCCATTTTTGGGGGCACCGACATGGTATTTGATCCAGTGCCATAAATTCGCGTCCAACCGCACTAACTCTATTGCGCTCCTTGCGCGGGAATTGTCAACAGCCTTTTTGCTCTCTTTTCGCTTTCGGGTGCAACTCACGTTATCGGCCCCTGGGAGCGCCGGCATCCCTGCCGGCACCTTGCAACATCGCCCGATTTGAGGTAAACCCCAAAGTGTCCCGCGAGAGCGTGCCGGCAGGGATGCCGGCGCTCCCAGGGGCCGATAACGTGAATTGCGCCCTATAAACGCCCAGCTCCCACAAAAGGCTTGTTGCCGCCTTGTTCCGTGTGCTAGCTGTCTTAGATGACGCCAACACGGCAAGGGTCTTTCCGCCTGTTCCGCTTTTTGGGGATTGATGTCTTTTTGCATTGGTCCTGGTTCCTGATCGCGGTGTATGGAATCAGCATCCGCGAGGGTCGGTACTCCTCGCTGTTCTGGCCTGTACTCGAGTATTTGGCCCTGTTCCTGATCGTGCTCATGCACGAGTTTGGCCACGCCCTGGCCTGCCGCCACGTAGGGGGGCAGGCGAACCAGATCGTGCTCTGGCCGCTGGGCGGGGTCGCTTACGTGTCACCGCCGCCGCGGCCCGGCGCCACCCTCTGGAGCATCGCCGCCGGGCCCCTCGTGAACGTGGCGCTGGCACCCTTCCTGACCGTCCTCGCGCTGTTGACCCACGGCTCCAGTTGGGCGGAGACGATGCCCAACGCCGCCGGCTTCATCATGGCGATCTGCTACATCAACTGGGCCTTGCTGATCTTTAACCTGCTGCCGATCTATCCGCTGGACGGCGGTCAGATTCTCCAGTCGCTCCTCTGGTTTGTCCTCGGGCGCGCGCGCAGCCTCATGGTGACGGTGGTCATTGGTTTCATCGGGGCGGCCGGCTTGATCGGTCTGGCCATCCTGGCGAGACAGGTCTGGTTCGGCATCCTGTGCGCGTTCATCCTGGTGAATTGCTGGAGCGGGCTGATGCAGGCGCGCGCGCTGGCCCGGATCGCGAAGCTGCCGCGGCGTGGCGGTCTGATCTGCCCTTCCTGCCGGCAGCCCCCAATCCTCGGCGCCCTCTGGCGCTGCCAGCAATGCATGCAGCCATTCGACACCTTTGCCACGCAAGGCGTCTGCCCGCATTGTGGGGCGCAGGTCGCGGCGATTCCCTGTCCCGAGTGCGGCTCGGCGCACCCGCTCGATGAGTGGGCCCTGGCCGGGCCTGCCGGGCTGCCGCCAAGAATGAACCACATGGACCGTTAATGCCCTCAGTGAAACCGGGGAACATCCAACAGCCAACAGCCAACATCCAACACCCAATGGCCTCGGGTCACTGGATGTTGGATGTTTTTTGTTTTTCCATCACCCTCCTTTTCCCCCGCCCTCCCCATGAACCCTCACGCAGCCAAAGCCCGTCACACTCAACTCGTCGAGGAGATCCGCCGGCACGACCACGAGTATTACGTCCTTGCGCAGCCGACCATCAGCGACCGCGAATACGACCGGCTTTATCACGAGCTGCTCGATCTGGAAAAGCAATTTCCCCAACTCGTCACACCTGATTCCCCGACCCAGCGCGTCAGCGGCCAGCCGCTGAAGGAATTCAAGCCGGTGCAGCACTTGCAGCCGATGCTCAGCCTGGACAACACCTACTCCCAAGAGGAGGTGCGTGAGTTCGTTAACCGCGTTCAGAAGCTCCTTCCCCAGGGGAAGCTGGAGTGGATTGTCGAGCCCAAGATTGACGGTGTTGCCATCAACCTCCGCTACGAGCAAGGCGCGTTCACCACCGGTTCCACGCGCGGCGACGGCACGACCGGCGATGACATCACCGCTAACCTCAAAACGATCCGCAGCATCCCGCAGCGGCTTCACGCCGGGGCCAAGCCGGGGGCCTCACCCAATTTGCTGGAGGTGCGCGGCGAGGTCTATCTGACCAAGGCTGGCTTTGAGAAACTCAACGCCGAGCGCAAGGCCGCCGGCGAGGAGCAGTTCGCCAATCCGCGCAACGCCGCCGCCGGCTCACTGAAGCAGCTCGACCCGCGCATTGTCGCCAAACGCCCGCTGGATATCGTTGTTTATGGGCTGGGCCAGGTCGAGGGCGCGCCGGATCAGCCGCAGCAGCATGACCAAATGCTCGCCTGGCTGAAATCGCTCGGCTTCAAGACGCCTGACCGCACCTGGCACTGCCGCTCGCCGGAGGAACTTGTTGCCGCGATTGACGAACTCGACCAGGTGCGGCGCAAGTTCGCCTACGAGACGGACGGGGCGGTGATCAAGCTCAACTCCTTTGCGCAGCGCCAACGGGCCGGCTTCACCTCCAAGGCGCCGCGCTGGTCCATCGCCTATAAGTACGCCGCCGAGCAGGCCGAGACGCTGCTCAAGGGCATCACGGTCCAGGTTGGCCGCACGGGCGCGCTCACGCCTGTCGCGGAGCTCGAACCGGTCTTCCTGGCCGGCAGCACCATCAGCCGTGCCACCCTCCACAACGAAGACTACATCCGCCAGAAAGATATCCGCCTCGGCGACACCGTGACCATCGAGAAGGCGGGCGAGGTCATCCCCGCGGTCGTGGATGTGGTGCTGACGAAGCGGACCGGCAAGGAAACCGCCTTCCGCTTCCCCACGCATTGCCCCGAATGCGGCTCCAAGGTCGCGCGCGCGCCCGGGCTCGTCGAGGGCGACGAAGGCGTCGTCTGGCGCTGCGTGAACCCGGATTGCCCGGCCCAGGTTCGCGGGCGCATCGAGCATTGGTGTGCGCGCGGCGCGATGGACATCGAAGGCGGCGGGGAAGTGCTCGTTCGCCAACTGGTCCAGAAGGGACTGGTGCGCGACGTCGCGGACCTTTACTCGCTTAAACTGTCCGATGTCGCCGGCCTCGAACGCATGGGGGAGAAGTCAGCGCGCAACTTCCTGGATGGGTTGGAAGCCAGCAAGCAGCGCGACATGTGGCGCGTGCTGTTCGGGCTGGGAATCCTCCACGTCGGCGCGGGGGTGGCCAAGGCGCTGGGCCGCGGCTTCGCGACACTCGATGACGTGTTCGCCGCCGGGGTGGACCAGTTGACCGACTGCGAGGACGTGGGCGAGGTGATCGCCCAAAGCGTGGTCCAGTGGCACGGTGACCCGCGGAACCAGAAGCTGATCGAGCGCCTGCGCAAGGCCGGCGTGAATTTTAACTCCCAGCTCTACCATCCGAACGCCGCCGGCGGGCCGCTGGCCGGCAAGACCCTCGTCCTGACCGGCACGCTGCCCAATCTCAAGCGCGAGGAAGCCTCGGCGAAGATCGAGGCGGCGGGCGGCAAGGTCAGCAGCAGCGTCAGCAAGAAGACGGACTACGTCGTCGCCGGGGCCGATGCCGGCTCGAAGCTGGACAAGGCCCGGAAGCTCGGGGTGAAGATCGTTGACGAAGCCGAGTTGCTGCGGCTTTGCGGGGAATAGGCTGCGGGAACATAGGAACGTAGCCTTCAGGCTGCCGCAGCATTCTGTCACCGTGCAGCGCCAGCCGAGTCGGCCAATCCCGCGGACTCGGGGGCTTCTGCAGCCTGAAGGCTGCGCTCCTCCCGTGCGTCGTGGTGAGGTCATCGCGTTAGTCACCCCCATTGCCGATTCAAAGAATCGTAGTATATTAGGCCGCTGTTCGGAAAACAAAGGAGTGTATAATGAAAACATGTTCGGTTCTCGGGCTTGTCCAAGGCGGATTATGCGGCGTTATTCTGGCGGGCTTCACCGGTTGCGCCAGCTATCCCATTTCCAAGACCCTCAGGCAGCAGGCCAGGCCCTTGACGGTGGCCGAGGTCGTGGCCAATCCCAGCGCCCACACCGGGTCGGTCGTCATCTGGGGTGGAAGCGTGATCAAGACCGTCAATAATACCAATGGCGGGAGCATTTACGTGCTGGCTTTGCCGCTGACCCGCCACGAGCGGCCGGAGCGGCTTGGGGTCACGACCGGGCGCTTCATTGCCCGGAGCAAAGGCTTCATTGACCCGGAGGTCTTCAAGAATGGCCGGTTGATTACCATCGCGGGCGAGATTACAGGAGTCGCGACAAAGCCGCTCCAGGGCGTCCGCTACTCTTATCCGTTGGTCGCCATCAAAGAGCTGCATCTCTGGTATGTGCCTGCAACCTATTACTCCACTTACTATTATCCCGCGCCGTATTGGGGCTGGTACGGGCCCTCCTGGAGATGGGGGTGGTACGGCCCGGGGTGGGGTTGGGGTTGGGACGAGGGCCCGGATTGGGATGATTGGGATGAAGACTAGGCTACCCGCCTGCCTCGCGCAGCCTGCTCCGGCAATTGGAGAAGCGCGCGCTGGCGCTCTGGTGGCATAAGGGGCAGCGGCCCCGAATCGGGCCGTCTCTGGCGACAGCCTCATTGGCGACGGCGCAGAAAGACCGGCCGGTTCCGGGCCCATCAGCGCAAGCCGGACCTTTGACCGCGGGGTGTTGCCGGGGTAGTCTGGCCCGGGGCAGTCGGGAACACATGTGATGTGCTTCGTATCCTACATTTACTGGGACGTGCGTCCGGAGATCATTCGCTTTGGGCCGCTGGCGATTCGCTGGTATGGCGTGTTCTTCGCCATCCTGTTCGTGGTGGGCTATTCGATTGTGCGCTGGCAGTTCCGGTTGGAACATAAGGACGAAGCCAGCCTGGACAAGCTCCTGTTCTACCTGATCCTGGGCACAATCGTTGGGGCACGGTTGGGCCACTGTCTGTTCTACGACCCGGTCTATTACTTCCATCACCCGGTCGAGATCCTGGAGGTTTGGCGCGGGGGCCTCGCGAGCCACGGCGGGGCGGCGGGCATCCTGATCGCGCTGTATTTCTACACGCGCCACCGCCCGGAGCAGCCCTATCTTTGGCTGCTGGACCGGATTGTGGTGCCGACCGCGCTGGGCGGCTCGCTGATCCGGTTGGGCAACCTGTTCAACTCCGAAATCCTGGGCACGCCGACGCACCTGCCGTGGGCGTTCGTGTTCGAGCGGGTGGACTGGGTGCCGCGCCAGCCCGTTCAGCTTTACGAATCCATCGCCTACGCGCTGATCTTTGTGGTGTTGCTGAGGATTTATTCACGGCTGCGGGCGCAAACGCCACGCGGGCTCCTGCTGGGCTTGTTCCTCGTGAGCGTCTTCACCTTCCGCTTCTTCATTGAATTCCTGAAGCAGCGTCAGGCGGCCTATGGACATCATTTTCCCCTCAGCGTCGGCCAATGCCTCAGCCTGCCGTTCATCGCCTTCGGCACAGTGTTGCTCTGGCGAGTGTGCTCTCGCAGGAGAGGAACAGGATAGAACGCCCTGGCAACGAATCACTCTGATCGGTCTCGCCGACCCAAACAAGCAATTGTGTGCTATGCTGAAAGCTAAAGGATATGCTCACTGAACAAAGCTCGCCATCGAACCCTGACGCCACCGGCCAGGCCGTCTCCCGGCCTCGCCTTCGCGCCGGGCTCGAACCGGGGCGACTTCTGGGCCTGGCACTGGCCGGAGCGGGCGTCCTGCTGGGAGTGCAATCCATTCTGATGGCTATCTTCGCGCAGGAAAGCGTGTGGAAGACGAGTTGGGTGGTGGCGGCGGGGTTTATGGGCACAGAAGTGCTTCACTGGCCCGCCGTATTCGATCTGGCACCCATCACGGCGGCACTGACGGCGCTTTATCCCACCGCGCTGGTCTGTGCGGTTCTGCTTTACCCCGCAACACATTACCTGGGCTTGAAATGGTCCATTCTCCTTGGCGGGCTGGCAGGCGGGCTCTTTTATGTGGGCGATCTCTACGGCCTGACGCGGCTGTTTCCCTGGCTCGTTCAGGAGCGTAACTGGATGGCGGTGGTGAGCCATCTAGTCTTTGGTGGCGTAACGGCCTGGCTGTTGCAGCGGGCGAGGGAAGAGATCCGTGAACCGCCGGTTGGTTCGGCGCTTTAGTATCCAAGGAGCCGCTGACGGCAGATTGTGCGGGTCACCGTTTCCCGGATTTGCTGCCTGCGCGAGCGGCTTCAATCTGGGTTGCCGGGGTGGCGCTAACCACGCCACTCCTACCCCAACCTTGAACCTTGAACCTTGAACCTTGAAAACCCGGGCAAAGCCACCCAAAGCCAGATCTTCTGCCATTGGCGGTTGGCTATCGGCTGTTCCTGAACCCCCATCAGCCACCTCAAGAGCCACTCTATGCGACCCCCATGCGACCCCAAAACCAAGCGACCGCGCCCGCACCCGACCGCTGCGCCCGCGCCCAGGGGCGCGCTAGAAAATCCTCGCAAATGGCGGGGCGTCGGCGCACCGTCGGGTTGGTCAGGTGACGCGAATGGGAAACATCCAACATCCAACATCCAACATCGAACACCCAATGGCCTCCCTTCGGGCCGGCATTGGATGTTCGATGTCGGATGTTGGATGTTGGATGTTCTCCCCCTTCCGAACGCTGCCCTCCACGCCCGCCCCGCACAACCCGGCACGCTCTCCTTTCCTTCTCAGACCGGGATGCCTGTGGCTGGTCCTGCTCATGGCAGCTTTAGCCACTCGCTCTCCCGCCGCGGAGTTCTACGTCCGCCAGTCAGACTGGGTCCAGACCCTGCTGGCGTCGCGGGCCGCTTTGGGTCGGGCGGGGCTTTCGGGCCCGGAGCAGAGGAAGGCCGCTGAGCAGGTTTGGCTCCGGGTAAAGGACGATTTCCCTGTGCAGTGGGATTGGGCGCTGCAAGACGGCGGCGCTGAATTCGCAAGGTGGCTTTACGGGGCCGATGCCGCAAGCCTTGAACGCGGGTTGGTTAAGAGGGCGCTCACCGACATGGGCGAGGCAGGACGCCCGCTCCGGCAGGAATGGGAGCGGCTCGCTGCGCCGGGCGTTCCCGCCGACGACCGCCGCCCGCTGGACCTTTACGTGCGGGCCTGCGAGCAAAGGCGGCGGCAGCGGCTCCAGACCGTGCTCGCCAAGGCCCCGAGAATCGTCTTCACGAAGCACCGAACGATCCGGCCCTCTTTCTTTGCCTACACCGAGGGTCAGTCCGACGCCCAGGCCGAGCGGCACTTCCTGCCCGGCTCGGAGTTGTGCGTGCTGGAGATGGGCGGGCTCTACGGCAAGGTGCGCGCGCTGGTGTCCGATCCTACCGGCGCCATCCGCGACCCGGCGGTGTCGTGGGATGGCCAGCGGGTGCTGTTCGCGTGGAAGAAGTCGCTCGACGAGGATGACTACCATCTCTATGAGTTGAACCTGGCGTCCAACGCTGTGCGCCAGATTACGTCGGGCCTGGGTTTTGCCGATTATGAAGCCGCTTATCTGCCCAACGACGACATTGTCTTCGCCTCGACGCGCTGTGTGCAGACCGTGGATTGCTGGTGGACCGAGGCCAGCAACCTCTACACCTGCAACCGGGATGGCCGCTACCTCCGTCGCCTCGGCTTCGACCAGGTGCACACGGTCTATCCGCAAGTGCTGGAGGATGGGCGCGTGATCTATACTCGCTGGGACTACAATGACCGGGGCCAGGTATTCACGCAGCCGCTCTTCCAGATGAACCCGGACGGCACCGGGCAAACGGAGTTCTATGGCAATAATTCCTGGTTCCCCACCACCATCGCCCATGCGCGCGGCATCCCCGGCACGCAAAAGGTGCTCGCCATTCTCTGCGGCCACCACACGCCGCAAGCCGGCAAGCTGGCGGTCATTGACCCAGCCAGGGGCCGGCAGGAGAACGCCGGGGTGCAGCTTGTCGCGCCCGTCCGTGACACGCCCGCCGAGCATACCGACGCCTACGGGCAGCGAGGCGAGCTTTGGCAGTATCCCTACCCGTTGAACGAGGAGGAATGCCTGGTGACCTACGCGCCGCTGGGCTGGGACCAGCCGGACCGGCGGAGAGGGGACGCGGACTTCGGCATCTACTGGATGGACATGGCGGGGCGGCGGGAATTGCTGGCCTGGGACCCGCGCCTGCCGTGCAGCCAATCCGTGCCGCTGGCGGCGCGCTCGCGGCCCTTTACGCGCGCCAACCGCGTGGACTGGAACCAGTCCACCGGCACGTTCTACGTGCAGGACGTGTATGCCGGGGCCGCGCTGGCCGGAGTGCCGCGCGGAACGATCCGGAAGCTGCGCGTGGTGGCGCTCGAATTCCGCGCGGCGGGCATCGGCCAGAACGGCAGCCAAGGCCCGGCGGGCGGCGCGCTCGCCAGCACGCCCATCTCCATCGGCAACGGCGCGTGGGATGTCAAGGTGGTGCTCGGCGAGGCCAAGGTATATGAGGACGGTTCGGCGCTGTTCACCGTGCCCGCTCGGCGGCCGGTGTATTTCCAGGCGCTCGACGAGCGCGGCTGCTGCTGTGCAGACCATGCGGAGTTGGAGCACGCTCCAGCCCGGCGAATACGCCGCTTGCATCGGCTGCCACGAGAACAAGAATACCGCGCCACCCGCCCGCGACTACGGTTCCAGCCTCGCAATGAAGGCGGGGGTGCAGGCCCTGGAGCAATTCTATGGCCCGCCGCGCGGCTTTAGCTTCCCGCGCGAGATACAACCCATCCTGGACCGCCATTGCATCCGCTGCCACAAGGACCGGCGTGAAAGGGAACAGAGCGCGCAACTCCATGACGCTGAGCCAAGCGGTGGCTCGAAGGACGAGCTTGCCTTCAGTCTGCTCGGCGAGGTCACCGTGGACCGCACGGCGAAGAGAAAGTGGAGCGACGCCTACCTCATCCTCACGCAGGCCACGGCAGCCGGCCCCGACGATCCGTTCGCCGGCAACTGCCAAGGGCGGTTGGTCAACTGGATCAGTGCCCAGTCGGTCCCCGAACCGCTGCCACCCTATTCCGCCGGCGCGGCCCGGAGCGAGCTGTTGACCCTGCTTGAAAAGGGGCACAAGGGGGTGAAGCTGTCGCGCGAGGAGTTGGACAAGATTGCCTGCTGGATAGACCTGCTGGTCCCTTATTGCGGCGACTATCGCGAAGCCAACGCGTGGACCGAGGAGGAGATGAAGAAGCACGAGCGTTACGCCGAGAAGCGCCGCCAGATGGAGGAGCTCGAACAGCAGAACATTGACGCCCTGCTCGGCCACGACGAGCCTGTCCGTCGCCCACGCTTTGGCCGTCCGATGTAGCAGGCCGTCCGGGAGCATCTCATCTTTTGTGAGGGTGAACGGGAAGCCCTATGTAACCCTATGCCGACCATGAGCCCCGTTCCCCCTCACCCCGGCCCTCTCCCTCAGGGAGAGGGAGAACTGCTGCCAGCGTGTCGGCGAATCTGAGCCATCCGGCATGTTCGAGCGTTGGCGTGGATGGCACCCTCTCCCTGAGGGAGAGGGCCGGGGTGAGGGGGAACGGACCTGACGCCGAGGCAGGCGCCGTCTCGAAGCAGCCCGCGGTGTGAAAATCCCGGGCCGGCGCCCCCACATCCATATTCTTGGCTTTCCAGCCCGCCACGAAACGAGGTATGTAGAAGGCTCGGCATGAAAAAAGTCTTGGCCAACCTGTGGTGGGTCCTGGTGGCGGTCGCCGGGGCGTGGGCTTACGCGACGGTCGCGTTCCATCGCGGCGAACCGTTGAACTCAGCCTATATCCTCACCGCCGCGCTGTGCACCTACGCCATCGGCTACCGGTTCTACTCGAAGTGGCTGGCGACGCGGGTGCTGATGCTCGATGACCGACGCGCGACGCCTTGTGAGGTGCACGATGACGGCAAAGACTTCGTGAAGACGAACAAGTGGATTGTCTTCGGCCACCATTTTGCCGCCATTGCCGGGCCGGGCCCGCTGGTCGGGCCGGTGCTGGCGGCGCAGTTCGGTTACCTGCCCGGCACGTTGTGGATATTGATCGGCGTAGTGCTGGGCGGCGCGGTGCAGGATTTCGTGGTGCTGTTCGCCTCGTTGCGGCGCGACGGCAAATCGCTGGGCCAAATGGTCAAAGAGGAATTGAACACCACCGCGGGCGCCCTGGCGTTGGTGGCAATCCTGGGAATACTAACCATTCTGCTGGCCGTGCTGGCCCTGGTGGTGGTGAAGGCGCTGGCGGAAAGCCCGTGGGGCGTCTTCACCGTCGGAGCGACGATTCCCATTGCGATGTTCATGGGCTGCTACCTACGGTTCGGGCGGGTGGGCAAAGTGCTGGAGGCCTCGGCCATTGGGGTGGTTTGTCTGCTGCTGGCTGTGTGGGGCGGCAAGCTGGTCTATGGGAATCCGGAATGGGCGCGCTGGTTCGGGCTGCGCGACATCACGCTGGCGTGGACGATTATTATCTATGGCCTGGCGGCGAGCGTGCTGCCGGTGTGGCTGTTGCTGGCGCCGCGCGATTACCTGAGCACCTTTATGAAGCTCGGCACGATCTTCGCCCTGGCACTCGGGATCTTTGTCGTGCTACCCCAACTGGAGATGCCACCCCTCACCCGGTTTGTGGACGGCTCCGGACTGGTGGTGGCGGGGAAGATATTTCCCTTCTGCTTTATCACGATTGCCTGCGGGGCGATCTCCGGTTTCCATACGCTCATCGCGAGTGGCACAACCCCGAAACTCATCACCCGCGAGTCTTATGCGCGCCCGATTGGCTACGGGGCGATGTGCCTGGAGTCCCTAGTGGCGATCATGGCGCTCATCGCCGCCTGCACGCTGGAGCCGGGGGTGTATCTGAGCATGAATGTGAAAGGCGAAGCCGCCGCAACCGTCGCCAAAGTGAGCGCGCTGGGCTTCCCGGTCACCACCCAACACATGCAAGAACTCGCCACCCAACTCGGGGAAAAGACCCTGTTCGGGCGCACTGGCGGGGCGGCGACACTCGCGGTCGGCATGGCGCACATTTTCTCCAAGGCCGTCAAAGGGCGCTGGCTCGATCTCTGGTATCACTTCGCCATCATGTTCGAGGCGCTGTTTATCCTCACTACCATTGACGCCGGCACGCGCGTCGGGCGTTACCTCCTGCAGGACACGCTGGGCCACCTGTGGAAGCCGCTCGGCGAAACGCGCAATATCAGCGCCAATGTCCTGGCCAGCGTGCTGTTGGTCTGCGGCTGGGGCTTTTTCCTGGTCCAGGGGGTGCGCGACCCGCTGGGAGGCGTGAACTCGCTGTGGCCGCTCTTCGGCATCGCCAACCAGATGCTGGCCGCGATTGGGCTTTGCCTGGGGACAACGATTATCCTGAAAATGTCGCTGCGTTCAGGGGCCAACGGCGAGGCTCAGGCATCCGGGGCGCGAAGGCCTGCCTTTGCGCTGATCACGCTGCTCCCGCTCGCGTGGCTGCTGGCGGCGACGATGACGGCTGGGGCGCAGAAGATCGGGCACTCGGATCCGCGTATCGGGTTCCTGGCGCAGGCGGCGGTCCTGAATGACCAACTCCCCGCGCTGGAGCAGGCAGTGACCGCAGCGAAGGCGGCTGGCGACGCCGGAGCCATCGAGCAGGCCGAGCGCGCGTTCCACACGAATCGGGTGCTACACTTCAACAACGTGCTCGACGCCGTCGTGGCCGGCGTGTTTGTGGTTTTAGTCACAGCGATTGTAGCGCTAAGCGTGCGCGAGTGGGTGCTGTTGCTGCGGCGGCGTAAACCGGCGGTGCTGTTCGAGACGGAGCCGGTCTGGCTGCCGGATTATGCCGTAGCCGAAGCCAGGCCGCTCCGCGTGGCCGGGGCGGCGGCGCTGGCGTTCGCGCTCGCCAAAGAACTGTCGGGCGAGGCCGAAATGGACCGGGCCCGCCAGAGCACCGTCGTCTGCCAGTGCGCCCATACCGCGGAAAGCCACCCCGCGGCAATCAATGGAACCCAGGCGCGCCAGGAAACCGTGCGCGTTTACCTTGAAATGGCCGAGAGGAAATTCAAGGGTGTTAAACGATGCTGCTGAGCCAGCCAACCAGCCACACGATGCAACCGATTGGTCTATTCGGCGGTTCGTTCGATCCGGTGCACCTGGGTCACCTGCTGGTGGCGCAGGCGGCGCGGGAGGAGCTGGGCCTGGCGCGCCTGTTCTTCATCCCGGCGGCGCAGTCGCCCTTCAAGCCGGAGAGCGCGCCCACTCTGGCCCCGGAGCGCTTGCGCCTGCTGCGACTGGCCCTGGCGGGCAAGACGTGGTGCCAGATTGATGAGCAGGAAATCCGGCGCGGCGGCATTTCCTACACCATTGACACCGTGCGCGACTACGCCGGGCGCTTCCCCGGGACGCCAATCTTCTATTTAATTGGCGCGGATCACCTGCCACAACTGCCGCAGTGGCGCGCGGCAGAAGAACTGGCGCGGCTGGTGGAGTTTGTCGTCATACCGCGGCCCGGGCAGGCGGAGACCCCCTTTCCCGCGCCGTTTCGCGGGCGCTGGCTGGCCGGCTTTCCCCTGGGCGTTTCCTCCTCGCAGGTTCGCGCGCGGGTCAAAGCCGGCCTGCCCATTGACCACCTGGTTCCGGACGTGGTGGCTGAGGCCATCCGCAATAATAGGCTTTATCTTTGAACCGGGCCGGGGCATTATCAACCACAGATGGATTCAAGAAAACTGGCGTTGCTTTGCCGCGAGTTGGCAGACAATAAAAAGGCGGAAGACATCGTTATCCTTGACGTGCGCGAGCTCTCCTCGGTCACAGACTACTTCGTGATCGCTTCGGGCACCAGCGAACCGCACCTGCGGGCCATCGTGGACGAAATCACCGACCGGCTGCGCGAGGACCAGGATGTGCGGCCCCGGGCAATTGATGGGACTTCGCATACGTCCTGGGTGGTGCTGGATTTCTTCGATGTCATCGTCCACGTGATGCGCCGGGACGTGCGCGAGCGCTACGACCTGGAAACGCTGTGGGGCGACGCGCCTCGGGTCAGGTCGAGGAAGCGCCCTGCGGCTAAGGCGCAGGGTTAACCCTCCGGGAGCAACAGGCCGCGGGCGAGGGCCAGGCTACGCCGCTTTGGAAGGTGTTTCGGCCGCCGCTTTCACCATTTCGTCCAGGAGGTTCCTGAACTCTTCCAGCCCCGGCGCGGGGATGATGATCGTGTCACGCCGCCCACCGACATCCTCCGTGATGCGGAGGAAACGGCCGCGCGGGTTCTCCTTCACCGCGAGCACGAAGGTCTTCCGCTCGATTTGAATCTTGGCCGACTTGATGGTCTCCTCGTTGACGGGCGCCTTCGGTGCCCGGTACATATGTTCACCTGGAGGACGGTTCCCCGAAGGCGATGGACGTTCATTCGAAATCATACGCTTTCCCGATCCGGGCGCCCTCAAGGCAGCCCAATCTATAACTCTAACCGTTAAAATAAGGTCAGCGACAATACCGGTTTGTCAACCCCCTCCCAACATCACCGCATAGTGAATTTCGTCATCCGCGCGAAGCGGGCCGAGTCAGCAGGATTGGCGACGCGCCATAAATAGACGGCCAGGCCACCGACGAACAACAGGTTAAGCCCTTGGGATATGCCATGCCAAGTCCGAAACGACCGGTCCGCCATCTCGCGGCGCGCCGGCGGGGTGTTGATCCCGGACTTGATGGCGTGCAGGGCCTTCAGGCGGGGCTGGAACCAATAGCCGCCCAGGAGCGCAACTGAGCACAGCCCAGCCAGCAATCCCACCTGGACCTTGTGCGGGAATTTGCCCAGATACAGCCACTCGCCCAGCAAATGCAGCACGGCCACAAAGCTGCAGACAATCTGGAAATGGAAGTAGCGGGCAATCAGAATCTCCGCGATCGCGCCCGAGAAGTAGGGATAGTTCCTCGGCCCAAGCAGGCTCTTCATCTCCGGCGAAAAGGGGGCCAACCCTGCCCCGAAGGTGAAGAAGATGGCACTCCCAAACCAGACCGCCGCGTTCAGAATGCCGACAAATCTCAAGATCCCAATCACCTGACCACCGTAGGAAAAAGCGGCCTGCCTGCCAAGCGCGGAGTGGGGAGAGACGTGATGCGTGATGCGTGATGCGTGATGTGTGAAGTGGGAGGCGTCCTTCACGCATCACGCATCACGCATCACGTTTCACGTTTCACGTTTCACGTTTGATTCCCCCACAAGCTCCCCTCTAGACTGGCCGGCGTCGTGCGGTTGCCGAACTCGAACCAAAACCATTGCCTATGCCAAAGAAGGAAACCCTGACTCCGCGCGAGCGGGTCAACAAAGCGCTCAACCACCAAATCCCCGACCGCGTGCCGATTGACCTCGGCGGCAACGAGACCGGCATTCACAAGAATGCTTACCGGTCGTTGATCAAGCACCTCGGCATCGCGGACGAAATCCGCATCATGGACGCCGTCCAGCAGTTGGCGCAGCCGTGCGAGCAGGTCCTCGAGCGATTCCATGTGGACACCCGCTACGTTGCCGCCGGGGCGCCTTCGAGTTGGAAAGGCGGCATCGTCAAGGCGCACCGCGACGGGCGGAGCTGGGATGATCTTACGGACGAGTTCGGCATCCGGTGGTCCATGCCCGAGGATGCGCCCTACTACATGGACATCACCCTGAACCCGCTGGCCAAAGCGAGCCTGGCCGACGTGCGGGCTCATCCCTGGCCGAAGGGAGACGACCCCAGCCGGTTCGCCGGGTTGCGCGAACGGGCGCTGGCCCTCAAGAACGAGACTCCCTATGCCGTGGTCAGCGGCATATCGGGCGTCGTGTATGAGATTTGCTGGTACATGCGCGGCCTGGAGCAATGGTTCTGCGACCTGATGGGCAACACCGAGTTCTGCGAGGCCATGCTCGACCAGACGCTGAAGTTCTGGTTGGACTGGTTCCGCCTCTTCCTCGACGAGGTCGGCGACGTGGTGGACGTGATCATGATCGGCGACGATCTCGCGGGCCAGAACGGGCCGTTGTTCAACCCGGCCATTTACCGGCGCATCGTCCAGCCCCGCCACAAGCGACTGGTCCAGTACCTCCGCTCCCGCACCCAGGCGAAGATCTGGTATCACACCTGCGGCGCCTGCCGGGACCTGATTCCCGACCTCATTGACAACGGTATCCACATCCTCAACCCGGTGCAGGTCAGCGCCCGCAACATGGACCCCGCCGACCTGAAGCAGCGGTTCGGGAAGCAGATCGCGTTCTGGGGCGGCGGCGTGGACACCCAGCACATCCTGCCCCGGAGCACCCCGGCCGAGGTGGCCTCGAATGTGCGCCACAACGTGCAAGCACTCATGCCCGGCGGCGGCTATGTCTTCAACAACGTCCACAACATCCAGGGCGAAGTGCCGCCGGAGAACATCGTCGCGCTGTTCGACACGGCGCATGACGTCGGCTTCTACGACTGATTCCCTTGATTCCAAGTTATAAACCAGCGGGCGTTCTGTAATTGCCGTGCGGGTCCCTATTGACGATGTTGAGCGCAAACAACGGGACTGATTATGAAAACGATCAAGAAAGACGAACTCTACGAGCACCTGAGCCAGTTCCTCAAAGCCAAGGGCATCGAGATGAAAGACGGCAGCTACCCGCGAGCGGTGCAAGCGAGTTGCTCGCTGCTGGCGGATGCCATCAACCTCAGCCAGCAGGGCATCGAGCGCGCCAAGGTCCAGATTGACAAAAATCTCGACTGGATGCGGCAGGTGATTCATGAAACGACGGCTCCGAAGCCGACGGCGAAGAAGGCCGCGAAGCCTAAATCCACCCGCAAGCCCAAGGCCAAAGCTGCCCCCCGGAAGCGGGCGACTGCGAAACGGTAACCCGGCAGCGGTGGGTTTTGCGGGCAAAGCCGAGGGCCCGGAGCGCGGGGAGGATGTCGGCTATAGCTCTCTATGGGTAAGGGAGTGGCGGGGGAGGTGCGAAGCCCGAAGGCCGAAACCCCAGAGAAGGCCGAAATCCGAAGGCCGAAAGCCTCGCAGCTATCCTCCATTGCCGCCAGATTAACGCTAGATATACGCTAGGCGTACACCATCTGTACACCATCGCTCCTCCAGACCTACACCAGAGCATGTCTAGAGCAGCACTTGTGAAATGCCGGCCTGGATACGCCACCGGGCCTATCCCACTGCGGCGACTAAACTTACGAGTGGGTCGCCTTGGCACTTGGCCTGCTTGTTCCAGGGGCATCGTATGTGTTGCAATGCCGCTTTGGTCAGGTGGGTCCGAGGGTTCGCGGTCAGTCTAGTGCTTTTGGGATCGGGCCCGGCCTTGCCTGGCGCGGAGGTAACGCTTACCCGGACCAACAAGGTCGAGCGGTGGATCACGAACGTCATTGACATCACCATGCCGGTCAACCGGTTCGCGAACGAGTATCGCACCAACTGGATTACCCAATTGCGCACGAACAGGGTGGACGTCTATACCACCAACTGGATGATGCGCCGGGCGACCAACCAGATTGAAGTCGCCGCGACCTGGACCAATTTCGCCACTGCCTTCCACACCAACTGGACCACGCGGACGCTGACCAATCATGTGGCCGTAGAGTGCCTCCGGACCAACCTGGTGGACTGCTATCACACGAACTGGAACGTGAACTCGACCTGACCAATTGGGAGACAGTCGTCCTGTTTAAGACCAACTGGATTGTTCAGCCGCTGACCAATCTCGTGCAAGTGAATCTCGCGGCTCCTCCGCCGATTGCCCGGGCACCCGTCCGCGCAGGGTCCCCGCCCAAGGCATCCCGGGGAGGAGCCGCAGTCTCTACGCCGACTTCAGGCTGGAGCGGCCCCTTGACCATCGAAGCGGCCCGAACCGCGCGGCCTCCCGCCAACAACCTGGTGGAAGTGCGCTTGCGAGTCAGGTGGAACGGCCATCCCGCCGCCCGGGTGCACATTCAGAACTGGCGCATCGAGCGCGAGGATGGGGCGATTATCCTGGTCGGGCAGGACCCGGACTTCAAACAGCAACTGCAGGCTGGCACTTACAAGGTGGAAGCCAAAGTGCGCGCGGAGGGCGATAACCCGCCGGCCACGGCCCGCGGCACGCTCTCGGTGACGACCCGCGAGGCAGTCATCGAGCAGCAATTGCTGGTGAAGCGGTGAGCGGAAGGGGCTGGAAGGTTGCGGTTCCTTGACGTCTCGATTGGAGCCGGGCACGGAAACCCGAAATCCGAAGGCCGAAACCCGAAAGAAGGCCGAAATCCGAAGCCCGAAGACACCGCGTCCCTTGCAACAATGGAAGCGGATTGATTGGGGAGAGCTGCCGCCAGCCGGCTTCGGCGTCCTGCTAACCCGCACTGCAGCCGCGCCGCCGGATGGTTTCGGGCTTCGGATTTCGGCCTTCTTTCGGCCTTCGGCCTTCGGGTTTCGGGTTTCGCCCGTGCCGACGCCCCATCACTTTCTATTCCTACCGAGAATAGCCTCCGCCCTCTGGTTGAGGTCACCGGAGACATCCGCGGTCTTCACCGCTTCGGCCAGGTCTCTCGCAGCCGCCCGGTCCGCCGGCGCAGCGATTCGGCCAGGCTCATCGCTGCCAGGGCGGCTTCTTTCTGGAATTTCGGCACAGTCAGATAGGGTTTGATAGCTTCCACCGCCTTCCGATCATGCACCGAGGCCAGCGCGGACAGGAGCAGCGTCTTGTCCTGATCCCGCCTCGCCACCTTCATCGCCTCCAGCGCCGCATCCAGGCGGGCGTCAGCGGGCTCCTTGTCGGAAGACTTCACCAGCCGAGCCACGCCTTCGATGGCCAGCACGCTATGGACTTGGGTGACGTGGGGATTGTAGGACCACCAGCAATGCCTTGGTGGCGGAGAAATCCGGCCAGTTGGCCAGCGCCCGCACCGCGGCGTCCTGGACCACCTCGTTGCTATTGCCGGCGGCAATGGACAGGGTTGTTAGCGCCTCCTTCCCGCCGAGCATCGCGAGAATATCGAACAGCGGGGGTAGTTGCTGCGGTTCCGCCGAGTGCGTGAGCGCGATCACCTTTCGGGCGGCGGCGGACCGATCCTGGGCGCGGCTGGCGACGGCTTGCAAGGCAGCCCCCGCCCCGGGGGTCCTTCCGGCAAGAACCAGCCGGACCAGGCCTTCCAGTTCGTTGTCGGTCCGATCCTGCCGAACGCGTCGCAGGCGGCACCGCTCACAGCGCGGTCGGATTCAGCGGCGTATTGCAACAGGGCGGGCAGCGCGGCCTGGTCATAGCGGCGTGCCAGGATGCTTATCGCCGCGGTGCTTTCGCCGGCATCGCCTTGAGCGGCCAGTTTCTTGATCGCTTCGCCCGCTCCCGCCCCAGCGACGCTCGCGAGCGCGGCAGTGGCCACCTTCTTTGCGTTGTCGGCGCCTTTCGTCGCGGCATTGAACAGCACGGGGACACTGGCAGCGCTGCCGATTTGCCCCAGCCGTTCGAGCGCGGCCAACCGCACCGCTTCGTTCGGTTCACCGGCTGCGGCAATCACCGGCTGTTCTTCCGGGGGGTCGAGTTGGCGCATTGCATAGACCTGCGCGCCAGGGGGGAGAGTCGGCAGCAGTAGTGCCAGGGCAGCGCTGATGCCGCCTTGCCGTAAGCGGCCGTTGCTGCGGTGACTCCCGCGACCTGGAGCTCTGGCTCTGGTCGTTTGAGCGCGCCTTCAATGGCGGGGCCCGCCGACTCGTGGTCCGCCACAGCCCAACCCATCAGCGCAGCCGACCGGACCTGCACCACCGCAACGGGCTCTGGCGCCGCCTGAGAAGTCGCGCCCGATTGCGAGGTGCCCGCCAGGTAAAGCCGTTTGAACAGGTTCCCAGCCGCCACCTTCCCTCCGGTCTCTTGCAAACGATTGCCCGCCGCCACCAATGCGTCAGCCGCACCCGAGATTCCTCCGTCATAGGCCCTCCACAACGCAGCCACCGCGGCCTTGTCGGCAATCTTGCCCAAGGCCTCCGCAGCCGTTGCGGCAGTTTCCTTGCTCCGCAAGTGAGCCTTGATCAGCTCGACCGCCTGCGTATCTCTGCGTTCGCCGAGCGACTGGATGAGCCGATGGTCCAGGTCGTATCTCCACCCTGCTTGAGCGCTGCCGGCAAACTCTCGGTGGCCGCTGGGGCCGGGTTCTTCTCCAACGCGCTCGTCGGGCGCACTCCTTCAACTCCGGATCCGGGTCGCTGAGCAGCTTCGTCAGCGCGGGGACGGACTCCGCTCCGCCGATGTGCTCCCAGTTGGCGAACAACCCAAACACGAGCCGGCTGCGGGACCGCCGCGTCAGTAGCCTTGGCCGCGAAGAATAGTCGCCAACTCGGCGGCGCCCCGGCCTCCGCGCCGGGCCGGGCGGCATCGGAAACAGCGCGGAACCTCGTGCAGTTCCATTCGCGGGCAGGCCCCCAGCTCGGCCTCCGGCGGCAGCGGCGCCCGGAAAACGATCAAACCCCTTTTGCCGAGGCCCGCCGACGTGAGACAGGCCGGTACACACTGAGAAGCAGTAGTCCAAGGCACCGGAACAAGCGTGATGGCAAGAAGCGCTGCGAAGCGGGAAGGAACATCCAAACTCAAGTTCCCACAGCCCACATCCACAACCAGCTCACCGCCCAAAACGAAGGCGTTGGACACATATGTTCGATGTTGGATGTTGGATGTTGGATGTTTTCTTTTAGTTCAGGCGCACAAGGCGGGACGGAACGCCCGGGGGTTTCTTCCCCTCGCGAAGGCGAGCAGGAGAATTGTCGGCAGCGCATCGGCGAGCGTCGGGTTATGGAGGAGGAGGGCACCAGGATATTGGATTTCATGACAAATCGGGAGTCGAGGGTTACATCACGTAAGGGGTTCGGCGCGGGCGATCCAGCCAGCGGCTGGCCTCGGCGTCCCCCGGCCACTCCTTTCTTCACCGGGTCCCATTTGATTGGGCGGTCATG
>CAVXLO010000012.1:0-44762 GCA_963762555.1 uncultured Verrucomicrobiae bacterium | reverse complement strand
GCCAGCGCGACGGCGGCGGCGGTTTGGGCGAGGGGGAACTGGTGGGTGATGAGCCGGCGGGCGTCGAGCTTGCGCGAGAAGACCAGCCGCGCCACCTCCGCCTGCAGCAGGAAGTCCGCGGAGTAGCTGCCGATCAGGTCCTTTTCATCCACGCACACGGTAGCGAGATCAAGCGTGGTCTCGTCTCCGCGGCGCGTGTGGGAGAACAGCAGCACCTGGCCGCCGCCGCGAACCAGCGCCTGCGCCTCGCGCACGACCGCGTCCGACGGCACCGCGATGACGGCGGCGTCGAGTCCGCGGCCCGCGGTGAGGCGGTGGATGAGGGTGCGAGAGCGGATGCGTGAAGCGTGATGCGTGATGCGTGATGCGTGAAACGTGAAATCGGGAGTGCCGGCCTTCGGACTCTTTCGGACTTCGGACTTCGGATTCCGGGTCCGCACACCGCCGGCCGCTCCAAATTCGCGCGCCAGCTTCAGCCGCGTCGCGAGCAGATCCGTCGCGATGACGCGCATGCCCCGCAACGCGAGCAGGCGGGTGAACATCAGGCCGATCGGCCCCTGGCCGGCCACCAGCACGGTGTCGCCCGCGCAACAGGGCCAGGCGTTTGACGGCTTTGAGCACGGTGTTGACGGGTTCGAGCATTGCGCCTTCGAGGAAGGAATTGCGGGGCGGGATTCTGACCACGCCGGGCAGCACGAACGGCATCACGCGGACGTATTCGGCGTAGCCGCCGCCGGCCGGCTCGAAGCCGGCGGTGATGCCGGTGCGCTTGTACTGGCGCACTGGGCGAAGGCGTGATGGCGGCAGGCATGGCATTCCAGGCATGGCACGTGATGATGCAGCGCCACGCGCTCGCCGACCTGAAACTGCCGGACGCGTGCGCCGACGCGGACGATGGTGCCGGCGGTTTCATGGCCGAAGATGCGCGGCGGCGGCAGGGTGCCGTATTGGATCTTCTTGATGTCGGTCGGGCAGACGCCGCAGACGGCCACGCGGACGAGCAATTCACCCGGCCCGATGCGCGGCACGGGCACGGTCTCGAACCGCAGATCGTTCGCGCCGCGATAAACCACCGCCTGCATGGTCTTCGGGATCACTGACATGGGGGTATTCAGACACAGGCGCGGTGGATTTTACAGCGGAAAGCGTGATGCGGATGCGTGATGCGTGAAACGTGATGCGTGAAGCGACGCGTCGAGGCGTTCTTGTTGCTGGATTCCGCATTCTGCATTCTGCATGCTGCCTTCGTCCATGCGTCGCGATTGGCCTATCATGACGCTGCTGGCGGCTGTGACTCTCGCAGTCTTCTGGCAGGTCAGCCGGCACGGGTTCATCAACTTTGATGACCCTGGCTATGTCACGTACAACCCGATGGTGCGGCAGGGCCTGACGTCCATCCAGACGCAGATGTTGCAGCAATTCCGAGCAGGGAAGCCGTATCGTAAGGTTTATGACACAGATCGTAGATCGAAAGGTTGAATTCGAGACCCCCTGGTTCCAGGTGGTGGCCAAGAACGTGGCGGGTGAAGCTGCGCCGTATTATTCGCTGCGGATGCAGGATTACGTGTGCGTAGTGGCCTTCACGGAGCGGGATGAGCTGGCGCTGGTGCGCCAATACCGCCCGGCGCTCGAACGGCACACCCTGGAATTGCCCAGCGGCCACGTCGAGTCCAAGGAAACACCAGCCGAATCCGCCCAGCGCGAGTTGGCCGAGGAATGCGGCCTCGATGCACCGCGGCTGGAATTGCTCGGCACACTCGTCAGCGACACGGGCCGCAATGAGAACCGGCTCTGGTGCTATTTCGCCGCCAAAGTGACGCCGCTCGGGGCGGACTATGTGCCCGAGCCCGGCGTGGAACGTATCCTGGTGCCGCGGGCAAAGGTGACCGAGCTGATCGCCCGGGGAGAGCTTGATCACGCGCTGAACATCGCCGCGCTCATGCTGGCGGTGGTGAAACACGGCCCGCAAATCCTCGCGCCGTGGCCAGCGGCTTAGCACGCGAGGTATGCGACCTAACCACTCCCTCCCTCCCACCACTCGGTGAACCACGGCTCCGGTTCAGCGTGGAACACGCTCTGCCGCCCGTGCCACTCGAAGCGCACCTCGCGCGCGTGCAAGGCGTGGTGCGGCAAGATCAACTGTCGCCGCTGCTCCGGCGTCAGGCGGTTCTCGACCAGCGCGAGGTAGAGATCCTCATCGCCGCCATACAGCTTGTCCCCAACAATTGGATGCCCGAGATGCGCCAGGTGAATCCGGATCTGGTGTTTCCGGCCCGTCTGAGGGCCGCACCAGCAGCAGCGAGAAAGGCCGAGCGGGTGAATTCTCCGGGGGGAACATCCAACCTCCAACCTCCAACATCGAACATCCAATTCCCTCCATTGGGCCCTTCATTGGATGTTGGATGTTGGAGGTTGGAGGTTGGATATTTCCCTCCTCCCGCCAAAACCGCTTCTGCACCCAATACTCCGTCCGCGCCGCCGCTCCGTCCGCCCGCACGCAATCCTTAATCGCCACCCGGCTCTGCAGGTCCTTGCCCAACGGCGCCTCGATCATCCCGTGCGCCTGCGCCACGTGCCCGTGCACGATGGCCACATAGTCCTTCTCGACTTGCCGGTTCTCCCAGATTCGCCGCAACTCGCGTGCTGTCGCCGCGTCCTTGGCCACGAGCGTGACGCCGCTCGGTCTCGCGGTCCAGCCGGTTCACCAATTGCGGGTGCGACCCCTTCCCCAGGTGCAATCGCGTGCGGCTGATCAGGCTCGAATACTCGTCGGTCTTGGTGGGATGACACACCAGCCCGGCCGGCTTGTTAATCACCAGCAGCGCGTCGTCTTCGTAGATGATGTCGAACAGCCTTTCTTTCACGTCTCTTTCCCTTGCCCATTTCGCGTCATCGGCCATAATCACCGGGCTGGCGGCGCCTGTGGCGCCCTCAACCATAAAATTGTGCCTGTTGCAATGAAACTGCTCATGCTGACTCCATCCCGCATCCGAACGTCCATCGCCTCTCTCACTCTGCTCGCCTGCCTGACGGCCGCGCCCCTGTTCGGCGCGGCGCCCGAGACCCCGGGTGCTGGTCTATACCAAGAACCAGATCGGCAAGGGCCTCTACGTCCACGACAACATCCCCGCCAGCGTCGCCGCCATTAAGAAGCTCGGCGAGGAGAACAACTTCGCCGTGGACGTCTCGGACGACGCGGCGGTGTTCACCGACCAGAATCTCAAGCGCTACAAGGCCCTCATCTTCGACAATACGAACAATGAAATCTTCGACAACGAAGACCAGAAGGCCGCCTTCCAGCGCTACATCCGCGGCGGCGGCGGGTTTGTCGGCATCCACTCCGCGACCGGCTCGATGCGGAAGTGGCCCTGGTTCTGGTCGATGGTCGGCGGCAAATTCAGCCGCCATGCCAAGCTCCAGAAGTTCACCGTCCACGTGAAGGACCCCAAGGACATTTCGACGGCCCACTTCCCTGCCACGTTCGAGTGGACCGACGAGTTCTATTACGTGGATCACATGCCCACGGGCCTGCACGTGTTGCTGGCGGGCGATCTGGCCAAGCTCGACGACCCCGGCAAGGACAAGTATCCGGGCAAGATATTCGGCGATGAGTTCCCGCTGGCCTGGCGCCACGAGTTCGACGGCGGCCGCGAGTGGTACACCGCCCTGGGCCATCAACCGGAGCATTACTCCGATCCCATGTTCACCAAGCTCATTCTGGGCGGAATCCTGTGGGCGATGGGCGAAGGGAAGTGAGGTACCATTGAAAACCGCAACTGAACGCGCAAGCACAATAGGCCGTCAATTCTAGAGCATCATATTATGAAAAATAGTCTTCACCTCTCACGACGTCAGTTCCTGCAAACTACCCTGGCGAGCGCCGCCGGGGCGGCTATCGTGCCCACCATCGTCCCTGCGTCGGTCTTCGGCGCGGACGCGCCCAGCAACAAGATACAGGTCGGCCAGATCGGCTGCGGGCGCATCGGGCACGACATGGGACATGCCGGGCATTCTCAAGTCAAGACATCGCGCGGATCGTCGCCGTTTGCGACCTGGATTCGAAGCGGCTCGCGCACGGCAAGGCGCTCGTCGAGGGCGCCTACGCCAAAAAACTGGGCAGCGACAAGGCCGTCAGTGTGAAGGCCTACGGCGATTACCGCGAGTTGCTCAAAGACAGCGGCGTGGACGCCATTGCGGTGAGCACGCCCGATCATTGGCACTGCGAGCCGGTCATCGCCGGCGCGCAGGCGGGCAAGGACATCTATGTCCAGAAGCCGCTCTCGATGACCCTGGTCGAGGGGCGTGAGGTAAGCGACACGGTCACGGCCCACAAGCGCGCCTTCCAGATCGGCAGCCAGCAACGGTCGGACTCGCCCTGGCCGCAGTTCCGGCGGGCGTGCGAGCTGGTCCGCAATGGCCGCATCGGCAAGGTCCACACCGTCAAAGTCGGCCTCCCCACCGATCCCTCCGGGGGCAGCACGACGCCCCAGCCCGTGCCGCCCAACCTCAACTATGAGATGTGGCTGGGCTGGACGCCCGACGTGTTTTACACCGAAGACCGGGTACATCCGCAGAACAGCATCACCGACCGGCCCGGCTGGCTGCGCATTGATTCCTACTGCCTGGGCATGATCACCGGCTGGGGAGCGCACCACATGGATATTGCGCATTGGGGCATGGACACCGAACTGACCGGCCCCATCGAAGCGGACGGCCACGCCGAGTTCCCGAAGAGCGGGCTCTGGAATGTGCATGGGCCGTATCACATCGAAATGAAATACGCCAACGGCGCGACCGTGATCATTGACAACAAGTTCGAGAACGGGGTGCGCTTTGAGGGCCCGGAAGGCTGGATCTTCGTCAGCCGCGGCTCCGGCAAGGCGACCGCCAGCGATCCCGTCCACCGGCAACAGCAAGGCCTTCGCCGCCAGCAGCCCCAAGATCATCAAGTCGAAGATCGGCCCCAACGAAATCCATCTCTTCAAGAGTCCGGACATTCACCTCGACTGGCTCAACAGCATCCGCACGCGCCAGCGCGCGGCCACGACGCCGGAAATTGCCCATCGCTCCACCAGCGCCTGCGAGATCGCCTGGATCACCATGAAGCTGGGCCGCAAGGTCCGCTGGGACCCCAACAAAGAAGTCTTCATCGGGGATGACGAAGCCAACGCGATGCGGTCCCGTCCCCAGCGCGCCCCGTATGGCACCGAGCATGTTCTCAAGAGGGGATAAAGTATGAAATTTGGGAACATCCAACATCCAATCATCCAACATCCAATCATCCAACAACTGCCGACATCCATCCCATTGGGGGTTGGATGTTGGGTGTCGGGATTGGATTCGGGTGTTTTCCTGCCTCTTGCTTCTCGCCGTGAGCACCCCGCTCCTCGCCGCCCCTGCCACCAACGAAGTCCGCCTCATCACCCTGGACCCGGGCCATTTCCATGCCGGGCTGGTCCAGAAATACATGTATCCGCAAGTCAGCCCGGTCGTGCACGTCTATGCGCCCGCCGGACCGGATTTGCAGGAGCACCTCAAACGCATCGAGAGCTTTAACACCCGCGCCGACAACCCCACGCACTGGGAGGAAAAGGTCTATACCGGTCCCGACTTCCTCAAACGGATGCTGAAGGAGAAGGCCGGAAACGTCGTCGTGCTCGCCGGCAACAACGCCCGCAAGACCGAGTATATCAACGACTCTGTCGTGGCCGGCTTCAACGTGCTGTCCGACAAGCCGATGGCTATCACGCCCGCCGGCTTCAACCTGCTCCGCAAGGCTTTCACCCGCGCCGCCGCCAACAAGGTCCTGCTCTATGACATCATGACCGAGCGCTACGAGATCACCAGCATCCTCCAGCGCGAATTGTCCCGCATGCCTGAGTTGTTCGGCACGATGCAGCAAGGCACGGCTGATCAGCCGGCGGTCAGCATGGAAAGCGTCCACCATTTCTTCAAGGAAGTCGCCGGGACGCGCGCTGATCCGGCCCGCGTGGTTTTATGATGTCAGCCAGGAAGGCGAATCTGTCCCCGACGTCGGCACGCACTTGGTGGACACCATCCAATGGATCTGCTTCCCCGACCAGGCGCTCGATTGGCGCAAAGACATCAAGGTGCTCAGCGCCCGCCACTGGACCACCAGCCTCACCCCCGAGCAGTTCAAGCGCTCGACCGGCCTGGACCAATACCCGGATTACCTGAAGAAAGATGTCGGCCCCGACGGCGCCCTGCAGGTCTATGCCAACGGCGAAGTCAATTACACCCTCCGGGGCATTCACGTCCGGGTGGCTGCCCTGTGGAAATTTGAGGCGCCGCCGGGCACGGGCGACACCCTCTACGCGGCCTTGCACGGCACCCGCTGCAACCTCTTGATCAAGCAAGGCGCCGAGCAGAACTACCGGCCCTGCCTGTACGTCGAACCCTCCCCCTCCGCCTCCGCTGCGGATTTCCAACGAACCCTTAGCGTCGCTATCGCCAAACTGCGCGCCACCTGGCCCGGCTTGGTGACCAAACGAGTCGGCACCGAGTGGGAAGTCGTTATCCCCGAGAAATATCGTGTCGGCCACGAACAACACTTCGCGCAAGTGACCGAGGCGTTCCTGCGTTACCTCGCAGACGGCTCCATGCCTGCCTGGGAAGTGCCGAACATGCTCGCCAAGTATTACACCACCACCGAGGCCTACCGCCTGAGCAACCGCGCACAATAGTCGGCGTACCGGCTTTCCGGTTCCGCCCGCTCGCCTTTGCTTCTTGGTCCTGCCCGCTGGATCCGGGCGGGACCATAATCTTTCACCCCCGCTCCCCTCGACACTCTCGCCCCGAGCGCGCGAGGCCCGTGCGCCCCGCTCAGGCCTCTCTTGCCACCTACTCTATCGTTACCATCGTGGTACTATTGTGGTGCTATTCATAGCAAACTCCGACACATGCGGAGGTAAGGTTACTGTGTCGGGGCGGGGATGGCGAAGTGCCAGATGGGTTCGTCCACTTTGCAGCCGAGGGCCTGTTGGAGGCCCTTGAAAGCGGCAGGCCAGAGGCTTTTATCTACAGTGACCTGCGGGGCAAAGGGGTTCGCGGCAAAGGTAATGACCCGGCCTTTGCCGAGTTGGTGGGAGACGATTGCCGGGGTACCGTCGGGGTAGGTGCCGAGGATGGTGGCTTGCGGGTCAGCCGGCGCGATTGCCTGGGCGTGGCCGGGGGAAGTCTCACCTTCGAGCTTGATGGGGAATAAGCGGAGGCTGCTCTCGGCTGGGAGACCCCACAGAGCCGACTTTAGCATAATCCGGTCGGGCGCTTCGGAAGACCTTCGCGTCTTCGCGTCTTCGCTGTTAACACCCTTGGCTTTTGGCTCAACGATCTTGATACCCAGGATGCGCTCGCGGGTGGCCGAGGTGTCATTGCCGGCGAGATCGAACCCGAACGCTTCCGCATCGCCGCAGACGAGCACACCTCCGGCGCGGACGTAGTCCTCGATGATCTTTGCCGCTGCGGGCGTCATGTATTTGGCCAGGGGCAAATAGACGACTTTGTAGCCGACGAGCGTGCGTTCACCGCGTTCGAGTTGGGCGTCGGAAACGAACTTGAACCAGGAGCCGGCCAGTTCGCCGAGCAACGCGTGTGCGGCATAGACCTGGTCGCCGCTGCTTGAAGCGCCCTGGCTCATGTGGGTGTAAAGAGTGTAGAGCACGGCGGTGTCGGCGGTCTGCGGCAGGGCGATGCGGTTCATGCGGGTGATGACGCTGGAGAGGTAGAGCATCATCTTCCAGCGGGCCTGGTCGGTCCAGCGCGGGCTGTCCATCTCATAGTAATCAATGGCCGAGGCGCCGCAGCGGAGGGCCTGGCTGACCCACTCGCGGAGGTCGTCGGGGGTCATCTGGTAGCCGGCGTAGTGGAAGGCCTGGGCAATGATGCGGACGGGTTTGCCGGTCAGGTCGCTCATGAACTTGGCGCCGAAGCCGTGGTTGAAGACGCCGCGCCCGCGCTCGCGCTCGGCGGAGCTGGCGTAAGGGTCGCACTCCATCAGGTCGCTGCAGGCGGCGAGCCGCGAGTAGTCGTAAGGCCGGAAGCCGCTCATGAACCAGTAGTCGGCGGGGCTGTAGCGGGCGGCCGGGTCAGCCTCGTGCAACGCCGCGCTGAGGCGGCAGCGGGAAGCGATGAACTGGTCGTTCATCCAGCGATTGTAGGCGATCCAGCGGAACGGCTTGTTGGGGTCTTTGTCGAAGCGCTTCTCGCCGGGCAGCGGGACGCCAAAGCGGCCAAACCCATATTGTCCGATTACTTCTTTCGCCATCGTCCGACCGTAAGCCCCCCACTGGTCGGGCGGGCCTTCGGGAATGTGGATGGATGGCTCGTCCTTGCCGTAGTAATAGCCGACGAAGGGTTCGCCGCGCAACTTCGCGCCGAGCTTGCGCAGGATGGCGCATTGGGCTTCGACGTAGGCCGGGTCAACCAGCGACACGGAGGCTTTGCGGCCGAGATCCTTAGCGCTGGGGTTGAGGAGTTCGGCGCCGAGCTTGAGCGCCGCCGCCGGCAGAGGCGCTGTTTTCGCTGAAGACGTCGTAGCGCACGCCGTATTTGCGGAACTGCTCGCGGTGGAACTCCGCCGTGCGCCAGGGCTCTTTGCCATCGAGGCGGCCCGGTAGGTCTATGAAGCCCATGCCAGCCTCGCCGGTTTCCTTGAAGATAGCCGCTACGGCCTTCTCCCAGGTGGCAGCGTCCGCGAGCTCAGGCGACTTGAACCCTTTCTTGTCCTTCGGGTTGAGATCGTGCGACCACGAGACCACCGTGTAACCGCCGGGCTCTCGGGTCAGCAGCTCCTTGAAGAGCGGATGGGCGGTGCGCCGTTTTAACCCTTCCCAGGGGAGGGTTGGTTCGGCCAGGTCGGCAGGCCGGGGAACCGCCCGCAACGAGACGTCGTCAATCCACAATGTCGAGCCGGCTTCGGCAGTGAAGGAGAACTGGCAGGATACGGTAACGGCGGTGGGCAGGAAGACCTGCCGGAACTCGGCCCACGCGGCAGCGCTCCCGCTGGCGGGCGGGACGAGCTTGAAGGTCTGACCCCCGGCGCTATGCAAACCGCCGCCTCTCCGGAAAAACCCGAGCGCGACCTGTCCGGCGGGGTTCGCTCCGGCCAGACGATAAGCAAAGCGCAGTTCATAGGCCTGCCCGGGACTGAGCGGATGAGTGAAATAAAGCGCGTTGTGGCCGTGTTGAATGCGAGCGGAATTGGTGCCGGACCGGGCCTGGCTGTTGTCGAGGGTGATGAGGTCCGCATTCCTGCCCCAGCGCGTCCAACCGTCGAAGCCGTTCTCGAAGCCGCCGTTACGGACCAGTTCGTCCGCCGCACGGGCGCCGAGAGACAGCGAGAGGAGGACGAGGAGTGCGAGCACGCGCAAAAGCAGGGCGGCGAGAGGAAACCTGAAGGCGCGAAACCCGGGGCGCAATGCCGCCGGGCGTGCACCACGCGAAACTTCAAGGCATGTCATGGGAGCAGGATGTCGGGGGCCGCGGCGGGGGCAAGGATGGAATCAGCGGTGAGGTGCGCCCAGGCCCCGGACGACCGGCAGAATCCTCTGGACGCGCTCGACCGCCGCTTTAGACTGGGGACCGTCGGCAATTGCTTAAAGTTATGAATCGCAGAGAATTCATTCGCAACGCCTCGTTGCTCACCTCCAGCGTGATGCTCAGTTCGGCGAGTTGGGCCGCAGAGTCCAGCTTCCCGGTCGTCCGCACCCCCGAAGCCAAACGGAAGTTCAAGAGCCGGGCCGTGGAGCGCACGATCGAGACCATCCAGGCGCGCATCGGCAACAAGGAACTGGCCTGGATGTTCGGGAACTGCTTCCCGAACACGCTGGATACGACCGTGGACTTCGAGGTCATTGATGGGCGCCCGGACACCTACGTCATCACGGGTGACATTGACGCCATGTGGCTGCGCGACAGCTCGGCGCAGGTGTGGCCCTACCTGCCGCTGATGAAGAACGACTCCAACCTGCAGCAGTTGATCGCCGGGGTGATTAACCGCCAGACCCGGTGCATCCTCAAGGACCCGTACGCCAACGCCTTCTACAAGGACGAGAACAAGATCAGCGAGTGGAAGAGCGACCGCACGGAGATGAAGCCGGGGGTCCACGAACGCAAGTGGGAGGTGGATTCCCTGTGCTACCCCATCCGGCTGGCGTATGAGTATTGGAAACTCAGCAGCGACCGTGCTCCCCTTGATTCGACGTGGCGCGAGGCGATTCTGCTCACGCTCAAGACCTTCCGCGAGCAGCAGCGCAAGAACGGTCTTGGGCCTTACCATTTCCTGCGCCGCACCGAGGTGGAGAGCGACACACTGCCTGGCCGTGGCTATGGCCGGCCCGTCAAGCCGGTCGGCCTGATTTGCTCCATGTTCCGCCCCAGTGACGACGCGACCGTTTTCCCGTTCCTGGTGCCGTCGAACTTCTTTGCGGTCGTCAGCTTGCGCCAGGCGGCGGAGCTGTTGACCCAGATTCATCACGACCAGGAATCCGCGGCCCAATGCCGCGCGCTCGCCGATGAGGTTGAGAAGGCGCTGCGCGAGTACGCGGTGGTAATCCATCAAAAGTATGGCCGCATTCTGCCTTACGAGATAGACGGCTACGGCAATTATTACTGCATTGACGATGGCAACGTCCCCAGCTTGCTCTCGCTTCCCTATCTGAGCGCCACCGGACCCGGAGACCCGCTCTATCTCAACACGCGCCGGTTTGTGCTGTCGGACAGCAACCCTTACTACTGCGTCGGCAAAGCCGCTTCGGGGCCGGGCGGACCGCACGTGGGCCATGATATGATCTGGCCGCTGGGCCTGATCGTGGAGGGCCTCACCAGCCTGGATGACCAGGAAGTGCGCCAGGTGCTGCACACCTTGCAGACGACCCACGCCGGCACGGGCTTCATGCACGAGGCATTTAACAAGGACGACCCGAGCAAGTTCACCCGCTCGTGGTTTGCCTGGGCCAACACGCTGTTTGGGGAGCTTATCCTGCAGAGCTACAAAGCGCGCCCGCATGTGCTCGACTGATTTGCCCTGACTGTAACCTTTGCCTGGTTCAGGTGGTCTAATTAGAGAAGAGGCCGCCGGGCCGCTTGCGGGCAGCGGCAGCCGGGCTCGAAAGGATTGAGTATGGCAGGGTTATGTCTATTGGATGAGAATGGTGCGGTGGCGCAGCGGTGGGAAATCGCCGACCAGCCGGTCGCTGTTGGCCGCGGCAAGAATGCCGATGTGACTATCCCCGATAACACGCTCTCGCGGCGGCATTTCGTCATCTGGCGGGAGGCGGAAAGCTACCTGATCAAGGACCTGAACTCGCAGAACGGCACCTGGGTGGACGGTCAGCGCGCGGAGAAGACGAACCTGCGCCACAATGTCTGCATCGTCGCCGGCCGCACGGTGCTTATATTCAGCGAACAGCAGATTAACGGGCCGGCAACAAGGCTTTCACCTGCGGGACACCATCGCGATGGACGATGAAGGCGAGGACTTTGAGCTTCACGTAGGCGCCTTGCAGGAATAGGTCCCCTTGGTTGCCGTCGCGCCAGGCGGCCTTCCAGGAGTCTTTGGCCAGGAACCAGTCCTCGCCGCCGACGCTGGCGAAGCCGGTGATGTGGATGGCGTGGTCGTCGCTGGTGGCGCCGTCGAGCAAACGCAGCTCGCGGGCGGCTTGGGTGATGTCGCGAGGCGGGAGGTCAAAATTGGGAATGAAGCAATACCGACCGGTGGTTTCGTAGCTGGGCTCGGAGTTGTCCATCTCGACGGCAACGGTGAACCCGGAGCGCAGCGCGGTCTTGAAGGCGTCGTAGAACACCGGCAGCGGCACGTTGAAGAAGTTGGTGTGGTGCGGCCAATTGTCCGGGACGCGCAGCGCGGTGAACGTGTTGAAGGGCGCGGATTCAGAAGAGGTGACCCGGACATAGTCCGGCCAGGGCAATCGCACGACTTCGGCGAGGAATGACTTGGGCGTGTAGCTCTGCCCGTTGAAGGAGAAAGTCCTGGGCGGCTCGCCGAGGTGCCGGTTGAGGATCTCCCTGACTCGGGACAAGACGCGCGCCTCGTCCCATTGGCGGCGGGCTTTACCTCTTGCATGTAATCTTCCAGTTCGGCGTAAAGGCGGGTTTGGTCGAAGGCCTTGCTGCCAGAGGTCCCCTCGTAAACGCTGGCGGGCATGGCGCCATACTGGGCGCAGGCATCGGGCACGCCGCAGAAGGTATCGCCGGGGGAGAACCGGGAGGCGCCTTTAGTCTGAACAAATCGCCGGGCCTTCTCGACGTACTGGCAATAAGCCGGATACATCACCGACAGGCGCACCAGCGGGAGCTTCAGGCGGGCCATCTCCGATTCGAGGAAGGAACAGGTCGCAAAACTCCAGCAGATCAGAGTCTTGCGCTGGTTCAGGATCGGCAGGCCTGGGGCCGCCTGGAATTCGTCGGCGCTTTGCGGGTGAGGGATCTTGTCCAACTCTTCGCGCAGCCGTTTCTGCATGGTCTGAGCGGGGGCCGGGGCCAGCAGGCTCAGGGCGAGGACAGACAACCAAAGCCGTTTGCTTGATACGAGACCACACTGCATGAGCGGGAGTGTGGCTGCGAAAGGAGCCAAATGGAACAGAAAAGGCAGAGGCGGACGCGGTTCCAAATTCGCCACACAGTCAATGGCTCGCTACTCGGCGGTTTATGGCCACGGATTGCTCGCCTCGTTGCTGATCCGTACCGGGCCTTGATAGACGAGCCACTTGGTCAGGAAGCATTTGGCGCAGTAACAGCAAACCCATTCCTCGCGCAAGGTGTAGGTGTCCTCTCCGGAAGCGCCATAGGTGCGGCCATCGGAGAACCGCGCCTGCATGTCGAGCACAGCCTGGTCATGCCGCGCTTCCCACAGTTCTCCCGGAAGGCTCGCCAGATCATCCAACCCAAAGGCATGGACTGTGGCGTCCATGGTGGCGAAGTGCATCCGCCGCATGGTTCCCCAATCATTGCCATTCGGGTAATAGATGTTCGTGGTCGCCTGGTTGGAAGCATCCCGGACATACATGAAGCCGCCCGGTGACCGGTTGGCCAGACCCGTGGGGTAGGGCACCGCGCCCGCCACGAAGTTCAGGTCCACCAGGGCGCGGTAGGTCTGGTCGAGGTTGAAGAAGCCTGCCTGCGGCACGGGCCTGCCCGCCAGCAGATACAGCAAAGCCGGCTGGAACTCACACAAGCCCGCGACCATGTAATCCGGGTGAACAATGTTGTGATTGATGACGGTGGAGTCTTCGTTGGCGTTGGAACCGTTGAGCCAGGAGGCGAGGGTTCGGCCATGATAGACATTGGTGCGATTAATGTCCGACGGCCGCGCGTAAGCGGACAACGACAGCTCCAAAGCTTTGTTCCACCACGGCGCCGCATTGGGGTGCGCGGGCATCATGCATAGCGCCAGATGCAGCACGGAGGCGTTCCACGCGTTTTCTTCGCACTTGGTATCGCCGGGGTAAATGATGGTTCCCGAGCGGTTCATGTAATAGGGCACCGCGTAGTTGGTAAAACGATTCGCTTCATATTCGACCATGCGGCGCACGTATTCCTGATCGGTGGGAGTGAGATTGGTCCAGAACATCCAGCCAGCCGTGCCAGCCAATCCGGACCAGAGGGCGCTCTGCCAATCGTTGCCCCAGCCGCCCGGTTGATTGACCAGATGATGGTAGCCCAGAGAGCGGATCATTTTGATCGTGCGATTGCGCGCGTCGGTCACGGAGACCCCGGTGAGCGCGGGGTCGTAGCTGCCGGTTTGCAGTGCGACCGCCAAGCCATAGGCCTCCATGGCGGGCGAACGAATGTGGCTTTCGTCTGTGCCGCCGAGGTCGAGATAATACGCCGCGTCCTGGGAAGCGTATTTGTTCGTCCACCAGGTCGTCATGGCGTATTTGCAGGCATTGCGGAGAATGGCGATGACGCGCTGCGCATTGGGGTCGGAGGGCGGGCCGGCTCTGAACCTGGACCAATCAATAGGCTGCGTCAAACTCAGCAGGCGGAAGAATCTTTGCGTGCCGAGATTTGGCAGGGTGACAGTGTTGTCGCTGCCACTAATAACCACGGCGTTGGTCACGGGCTGCCATTGGATTACAGGGATGAGGTTCGAGGCGGATTGCAGCACCACTGCCGTGGTGGAAGTCGGCCACGACAGCAGGAAGTTGGCGCCGTCGGGTGCGAGGCGCAATGACACCGGCTCCGGTTCGGAGACCACGAGGACGGCCACAGAACTGGTGAGCGCACTCACGCTGTTGCTTACGACAACATCGTAGCTTCCCGCATCGGAGAAAAGGGCGGCTGGGGTGCCCCAAATAGTCTGGCTGGCGCCGGCGATGGGCGCGCCGTTGAACCGCCATTGGTAGGTTACCGGAGGTGTGCCGGAGGCTGTCACGCTGAAGTTGGCAGGCGCACCCACGGTGACGGTTTGGCTGGCGGGCTGTGTATCTAAAGAGACTGGTTGAGGCGAAATGACCGTGAGAGTCGCTACGGCACTCGTGACCGCGCTGATGCTGTTAGTCACAACCACACAGTAGTCACCCGAATTGGTGAACCGGGCGGAGGCAATCGTATAAGCGCTCCGGGTCTCCCCCGAGATTGGCGAATTGTTGAGGCGCCACTGGTAAGCCAGGGGCTCCGTTCCGAAGACAACGACGCTAAATTCGGTCGGCTGCCCGACCGCGTTGGTTTGGCTCGCAGGCTGCCTAAAGATGGCGGCCGGCAGGATGGGGTTGGTCGTGTTAAACATCATATCGGTGGCCGCGCGCGCTATTCTGCTCACCCGCACCTCGTCAATCAGCCCAACAAAGTTGCCGTTCGGCGTGTTGCGGCCAACGTTGCCAAGCGAGAAATCCACGCCGCTGGTCGTCACCAGCGGAGCCAGGTTGACCATGGTGGTGCTGGCAATCAAGTTGGCTTGCACACGGCTGGGGTCCATCCGCGTCCAGTAAAACTTGAGATGGCCCCCGGCGGCGGCGCCGTCGAAAGTCACCGCCACGTGATACCAGTTACCCTGAAGGATGGCATCGGCGCCGTTGGCTGGGATAGTGGCAATGAAAGGAGTGTTGCCGGCACCCCGTAAATTAAAGAATTGCAGTATCAGAACTCCGGAACCAGCAACGCCATTAGTGTGGATGCGGAACTGGAAAGGGCGGTCTCCGGTTTCATTCTCGGCACAGATGAGATAGAGAGGCACATTGCCGCGATTGAACGTGGCTGGGTTGAAGTCCACCCGGATCATCGCCTCGTACGTAAAGGCGCCTGTCGCCGGATCGTCGTAGGTCATGAGAGTGTTATCGCTGGTATCGGCGGCCAACATTCGCGGGGCGAGGTAATCACCGGAGGTCATGGCGGTGCTCAGGGCCGTGCCAAAGCCGGCATAGGAGACGTTTCCGAGCGTGGCCGAGCCGCCCAGTGTGGTCAGGTTCGTTCCGCCCGGGGCCGAATCCGCCGCCGGCACGCTTGTTTCGTTGAGATGCCAGAGGTGGAGCGTGCTGGCGTCGAGAGAGTAGGGACCGAGGATGAGAGCCTGAGCGTAGAAGCTGACGGAGAGAGCTGCGGTAGCCACGGCGCGCCGCAACAGCCCCGGCCAAAGTGATGTTCCATTACACATCGGCAAGTTAAGGAGGGGTTTTCAACTCCACGATTTCCTGCCCGAGGGGCGGCAGTTGGAGGTGTAGGGCCCCGTCTTGAAGCTGTTTTCCGCTGAAACGGCCCAGCGGCTTGTTTGCGAGCAACGCGTTCACTTGGTAATCCCGGTCGCTTAGCACCCATGGAATGTTCACGGCACGCTCGTCTTTGCCCTGGTTACCGCGGATAACCACGACGGCGCCATAGCCTTTCTGGTTCAGTTTGCCCCACCAGTGCCAGTCGTGGTCGGTGGGCTCAGGCACTCCGCTGTACTGGAAATTCCGGTAAATGCCGTAAGCCTTTTCTAATCGTCGCAATAGATCGAATCGCTGCCGGTAACGCTGAATGTTCTCCTCCGTCAACGAAGCCAAATCCCCCGCGAAAACGGCTGGCGCGCCCATTAACCAACTGCAAACCTGGCGATCCTGGACTTCCGGGGTGAGACTGCCGTGGACGTTAACCGTATGAGCGCCATAATACTCGAGGGCGTAGAGCGGCAGGCCCCGGTGCGCATAAAATCGCTGCCGGGCGTTGAAACAGCCGGCGATCAGTTCCTGCCGTAGGTTCGCCGGGTCAAAGGACCAATTCGGGCCGGGACGTTGTTTGGGATTGCCCACGCCGGCATAGTCATTGGGAGGGATGTGATAGGCTGCCGCATGTTTTAGCGCCGCGACGTCACACGGCACACCCGGGGTGCCCCAATAGATTTCATGTGTAAGTTGCGGGATCACCTCCGGCGCAATCCGGTGCAAGCAATCCTGCGCCTCCAGCAGGCCGCGCAGCCCGCGCAGCAATGATTCCCGGTGCGTGCGGCTCTCATGACCCTCCGCGCTGTCCCCCAGCTTGATGTCGGTGTAATCCTGCTTGAAGTAAGTTGCGCCATAGACTTGGCTCAAGCGGGCCAGGTCTCGGGCGTAGGACTCTTTCCACGGACTGGCAAAGCTCATCCCGTAGCCGCCATCACGCTTGATCAACGGGACGCTACGCATCTCCGGAGAATCGGTGGTGCGAAAACAGGAAACCCATAACCCAATCTTCAGTCCCAGCGAACGAATATATCGGCAGGTGGCGGGGAAATCCGGGAATTTGCGCGGATCGGCTTCCGTTCCGATGTTGTCCTTCTGCCACCCGGAATCCAATAGAACCAGCGCAAAGCCGCACCGCGCCGCAATTCTGGCCTGCTCCCGCACGATCGCGTCGTTGATCGCCCAGCCGAAGTTCGACCACGAGCACCACTGGGGCGCATCAATTGGTCCGTGGTCTGCGGCCACGCCCACATATTTGCGGAGGAAGTCGAGGTAAACCCCCTCCACCGCCCGGTCGCGGGGAGTGGAGATAGCCGAGATCGTCTTACGCAACTCACCGCTGTACGCCAGGAAGAAAACCGGTTCCGAGACGAACGTCTCCCCCGGCCCCAGCACCCATTCAAAAAGGTCCTCGCTGTAGCCCATGGCCCCCGTGTCGCGCGTTTCGCGCAACGCGGACGGAATTTCGCTCACCGCAACCACGCCCCGCCGTCCGTCCGGTGTCCCAAACGCGATAACGCTGGGGCCTGCACCACGTTCGCCCGGCGTCAACGGCGTCTGGTGGCGGCAATCGGCAGCGAGTTCCAGGTCGTCAATGACCAGTTTGTTGAGTTTGAGCCAGCGCCCCCCGCCATTGGAAATCTCGACCCACTTGCGGATGACCGGGAAGCCGTCATAGACCTCGTAGCAAAGCCGGACAGTCAAACCCTGGAGCGGTGAGGACGGGATCGCCTGCGCGGTGATCACCAGCCGTCCACTGCCCGTTGCAGCCGCGGGCGAGACGCCTGCCCCTGCAGGAGCGTCAGACTGCCTCACGCGGCAGGTGGCAGGTTCAAAATAGGCGGACCACGAATTCGCACGCACGGCAAGGCCCGGTAACCACGCAACTCCCGCCTGTTCTTTGGCACCCCCGACGCGCAATGCATCAGTGCCGGAAGAAAGATGCCCGCTGGTTTCCACCGCGGCAGATTCGTCCGCCCTGATTCCTTTGGGCCGCTGGTTCCGCTCGGCGAACGAAACCGTGAAGGAGGCCTCGCGCGCGGGATTGGCCAAGCTTTCGTGGCCCTCGATGGCGAGGCTGGTAGTGGCAAAGTTGCCGTCCTTGAGGCTGAGCGTCCGGGTCAGAATACCTGCCGTGATTTTGACCGACCCGGCATTGGTGGTGAAGCCAGCGGTTGCCTGGCGTTTTGCCACCGAGACCCGCTCACCGCCGTGAGCCACGAGAGCGGCGGCACAGCAGAGACAAAGAGCCTCCGCAGCCCGTCGTGGCCAGTACCTCAGCCCCATCAATGCCCGTTGAGCCGTATGACTGTTCAACTGTTTCAGCAGGTTAGAGATTATCCTGGGGATTTGCAGCCCTGGAAAATGGTTCAGCCGACTGCCCGGAGCAGCGCCGTGGTAATGGCGTAATGAATGGAGCGCGGCGGCATCGAGCGATTAGTCAGGGCCGGGGCCGGTTGGCCGGCACGTAATCTCTATGCCAGTAGAATCTCGACCACAGAGCGTCCAGAGGAGCCAGTTCAACGTGGCTGTCATAGCACCCCACATCAATATTGCCCGGGAGTGTCGCGGTGAAGGCGGGGCTGATGCTCCGGGGTGCGCTCGCGGCAGGCCCTTTGCCGTGCCGCGCGATCAGCATCCGAGGCATTCCTGCGTATTGGCTGAAATCTCCGCCGCTATACAAGTCACACGGGGACGATGGCTTGTCCGTCACCAAGGGCCAGGCGTCCACCCAGGTGGAATCGTAGAAGGCTGGGGTCTGGGAGGGTTTCTGGATGGCCGTCTCCTTTCCAAAAAACTTGGCCGGGTCACCGTAAACATTCTGGCCGGAATACAGCCACCCGTTGTAACCGTAGCTGGCAAAGGCTTTTGGCGCCGGGCTCCAATACCAAGGCCTGACCACCGATCCTTGGGTGTTCACGCTGGGCGCGAGCCCGTTGGTGGAATTTGCACAGGGGCAGAAACGCACGGCCAGCGAGTTGCCATGGTAAGGGAGAAGCGATTCCATCCACGTGTGCCCCCCACTCGCGGAATACCAGGAAATGGTCTGGTTGAAGTCAGTTGTATAAACCGCGTTCGCCGTCGTCAACTGCTTCAGGTTGCTGATGCAGTTAATTCGTTGGGCCTTGAGCTTGGCGGACGCCAATGCCGGCAACAGCAGCGCCGCAAGTATCGCGATGATGGCAATAACCACCAGCAACTCGATGAGGGTGAACGCGCGGAAGCACGTCCAACCCCTCCTGGTCCGAAAGAATTTGCAGGGGTTCATGGCCGCCGTGCTGCGTCCGTTCTGCACTTACGGGTACACCAGGCGATAGAATACGCTACCGCTTGCAGGATCGAACGGCACGACCTCCTGCGTCACCATGTCTGATCCCGGCACCGTAAACCAGTTGGTGCTCAAGCCCGCGCCGGCCGCGTTCGTCTGCACCTGAAGCGACCATCCGAGATGATCCATTGGCCACCCAATCTGCAGCGAGCTGCCGCCGCCGATTACAACCGCGGTGATATTGGTCGGGTTTAGCGCCGGGCCCTGCTTGATCCGCAACGTCCCGTCGTTCGCGAGTGTGCTGGTATCCCAGGCCAGGCCGAAGGCGGGTACGGATGGGTTAATGCTGGCAAACGCGCCATCATAGCTGTTGGCGGCAAAGAGCTTGAAGCTGTCGCTTGTGGTCAGCGCCGGACTGGCGGTCACATCCAGCTTGAGCGTGCCGCCGTAGGTCACCGCCGACAGGCCGTTGATGCTGTCGTTGCTTAATGTGGCGCCGGCCTTGCCAACCTTCAATTCGATGGTGCCGTTATTGCTGAGGCTGCCCACGATGTTGAAAGCGCCGTCACCCTTGAGGACTTGGGCGGGTCCAACCGTCAGTGTGCCATCCGAACGAGCAGACGCGTCCAGCGTCGTGCCGGCCGCCAGAGTGATCGGGCTCGAGTTGAGAAGTGCGCCGCTGCCACTCAACGCGAGCGTCCCGGCGGTTACCATCGTGTCACCGCTGTAGGTGCTGGTGTTCGTGAGCACCAGGGTGGCGCCGCCGGTCAGCGTCAGCGATGTCTTGCGGGTTCCGCCGGCCGTTGAGTCTGCGATGACACAACCGGAAATCCAGGGCGGGTCCGCGGGCGTGGTAAGCAGGGTCAGCCGCGAATCCTGGTTGGTGCTGCTGTTGGCAATGGTGGTGACCGGGGTCGCCCGATAATTGGCAAGCCCGGCAACGGATTGGTTGAACCCGGCCAGATCGAGGACGCCGCCATCGGTCTTGACAAAGCAATTCGTGGCCAGCGCGTCGTCATTGCCCAGGATCAAAGTGCCGTTAATCATTCGAAAGAATACGTAAGCATTGTTCGTTGATCGAATGGTCCAGATGATGCCGTCGTCCTTTTGCAAAGCGCCGTTGGGCAAGGTGGCTTGGCTGCGGATGACGCAGTTGCTAGCGGCGGTGCCGCGGAAACTGACGACATTGTAGAAGTCGGGGCCCGTAATCGGCCCGTTCACCTCCAAAGAGCTGCCGGCAGCAATGCTGATCACAACCGGGGAGTCGCCGGCCAGAGAGATCGGGCCGTTCCAGATATTTGATCCGCTTTCAGTCGTGAGGTTGACACGATTGCCGCTATCCCCCCCGCCTCCAATGCCAGTAAAGCTCACATTCTCTCCAACCACAGTCCCGCCTGAAAGGGTGAACGAGGTTCCCCCGGTCCCGCCTGAAGCTGTCATGACGATATTGGTGGAATTGCCCAGTCCCGCTGGGCCCACGGTGAGGTTTCCTCGGTTCAGGGCGATGCTTCCGCTCAACGTGTTGTTACCCATCAGCCGGAGACTGCCGGCAGCGTCTTTGACCAAATTGCCACTGCCGCCGATGGCGCTATTGACCACGACCGCATCGGTGCGATTAAAATCCAGCACTCCCAGATTGGTAATAGGTCCCGTTCCGAGTGAACCCACCGCATCCTCGTTTCCCACGGTGAGGGTTCCCTCCTGTATTATTGTCGGCCCCGTGTATGTATTGTTGATGTCCAGCATCAACGAGCCGCTTCCTTGTTTTGTCAGGCCGCAACTGCCGGCGATACCGCCGCTCCCGCTGCTGCCCAGGAAGTAATTGACGTTGATATTGGAAACGACGACAGAACTGGGCGTGAAGGTGTCACTCACGTCAACAAAGGGGTTGCCGCCGCCGTTGTCGTCGAAACGCACATTGTCGCCAAAGGTAAATGCACTATCTGCCGCGCCATCGGAGTTGGAATCCCAATTAATCGTGTTGGTATCCCACGCCGAGCCGGCGAACCCAAGCCAGGTCAAATTCAGCGGCACGCGCATAGTCAGCGTAGCGACGGCGCTGGTGGCAGCGCTGGTGCTGTTAGTCACCACCACGTCGTAGCTTGCCGCATCGGAAAGCTGCGCCGAGGGAATATTGTAAGTCGAGTTCGTTGCCGCCGGGATAGCAATGCCGTTGGTCCGCCATTGGTAGTAAAGCGGCGGCGAGCCGACGGCGCTGACGCTGAAACTGGCGGATTGCCCGACCGCGAGGAACTGGCTGACAGGATCTTGCGAAATCACCACGTTAAAGGAATAGAACATCATGTTCGTGGCCGACCGCTCGATGTTGCTCATCCGCACCTCATCAATCAGGCCGTTGAAGCCGAGGCTATTTGCATTGCGTCCCTGGTTGCCGATCTGAAAGCAGGGGGAACCCGTGGCTCTTGGGACCGGCGCATTCATGGTTGTACTCGGACCGCTCAGCAGGCTGGCTTGTGCGCGGCTGGCATCCATCAGGGTCCAGTATTGCTTCAGCGTGCCCGAAGCGCCGCCTGAGAAAGTCACCGCGACATGGTACCAGTTTCCCTGGGCAATGGCGTCTGGACCGGTGGATGGCACAAACACGATAATGTTGTTCGGGGCCGCCGAACCACCCACGAGGAAACGCAGCCGCACGCGCGTCGTGTCGTCTCCCACCGCACCCGAGGCGACGCCTATGGGGAAAAGCCCCCATTGCCACGGACGATCCCCCGCTCCATTTTCACAGGTAAGAATATACATCGCCGGGGACCCGCTGGCCGTCGGGTCAAAATCAATCCGTATAATCGCCTCATATGTAAACGCCCCGGTGTTGGTATCGGCATAAACCATCCGCACATCATCCGCCGTGTTGCCCGTCCAGGCTAACGGAGCGAGATAGCTTTGGCCGCTCCCGGCGGTGCTTAGGCAGTTGCCGAAGCCCGTGAAGGAGGCATTGCCCAGCGAGGCGGAACCGTGGAGCGCCGTCAAATTGGTGCCACCGTCCGCCGAGTCGGCCGCCGGCACCGCCGGTTCATCCAGGTGCCAAAGATGGAGCGTGTTCGTGTCCGCGGTGTATGGCCCAACGATAATGGCGTGGACGCAGAAGCAGGCAAAAAATGCTGCCGCGAAGACGGGCCAATATTTGCGGGAATGGACATTCTTGAATGTTGCCTGGGGTGTCATAGGTTGAGTCCGTTATTGGTTTAAAAAGGCCATTTCAATACCTTAACAAGCCATCTATACAGACTTAGGCTCCCGCCAGGAATGGACAATCTTGCAAACCACATGGACAATCCTGCCCTGGGGCAACCATGCGGGAAACCCGCCGGCAACCCCGGTTAGCGCATAGGGGCGTGGCCTTTAGGCGAGGGGCGCTTACGTAAGGCCCAACAAAATGGAACTTCTCTCAGGAAATGACCGTAAATGTTGGTCGGCGGGAGCCGGAAACCAGGATCAATTCGCTGCAAACCGCGGTTTCGTTTTCCGCACGCCACTCCGACTATTCCACTCGGGGCGGCGGCCCGGAGCTTAGTCCGGCGCCACCGCCCGTCGGAGCCATCCCTGCCTGCCCTGGGAGAGAGAGCACACCCGCGGTCACGGCGCGGGCTACCAGGGCGCGGAACTCACGGGCCAGGCTCTCGAATCCGCTTACCATCGTGCTTGCCCGCAGGAAGATTCGCCGACCCACCGGCGGCTGGCCGAAGCAAGCGGTGTAGAGCGCCGTGATGTCCGCTAAACCAGCCACCGGCGCCGGGCACAACCCGATGACGCGGAATTCCCTGCATATTCCGACGCCCGGCCGATTTCGGCGAGCTCGCCCGCAACACCGTGTTGTTACCCGGATCCGCCGGACAGACCAGCTTTACCGCGATCACGCCTGCCGAGTTGGTAATGGTGAGCTCCTGCGGCGCCAGTTCCGGAAACGCCGGTGGCGGAGGTGGTGTGTCGAGCGGTTCCAGACCGAAGAGGGCCAGCTTGCAGTTGACCCTGACGAACAGGTGCAGCCCCGTCAGCGGACCGCTTTGGCCTTGCCGGGGATGCGACCGGTACGTGGCGGCGGCCGCGTTCCAGGCCGTCACTCTGCTCGTCGGTCAGTTGGCCGAAGCGCCGCGCCTGGTCCGCAAAATTCCAACGGACTTGCGTCTGGCGTTGGGTTCGAGGGTTGATCGGAATGACGCGGCGGCGGCTGACGAGGCCAAAGCGGCCAGTGCACACGACCGCCGAAGGATCGTTCTCATTGTGGGAGATGTATTGTAGCTTCATACGTTACCTTTCTTTCTTAAGTGTTGAATACGGGACCGGGGCCGGGGCCAGAGCGGGCGGGCGCCCCGGAGGGCACCCACCCGCCTGGACGCCGGGAGCGGGCCATTACTCAACGGCCCGCACACCCGGCGGATGCTTAGCTCGCCGTCGGGACGATGGCCGAGAAGACCCTGGGCAGGCTCTCCCACCCATCAACCACCTGGTTGACCTGGACGTACACCTTGGTGCCGGCCTTCGGCACCCTCCGCAGTCCTGCTACGGAGGACGGGCTACGGAGGACGGGTCTGCTTTCCAAATTTCCGCTTCTCCCCGTGGCCCGACTTTAGACTTCCCCACGCCCCCGTTTCAACGCACCATTGCGCGATTTTTCGTCACAGGCGGCACGAATGCGCGGCTACCGACCGACCAGGCGGTGTGGTAAAATGGGAGTGACAGTTGAGACAAAGGCTATGGAATTATGAACACGAAATTGACGATGGTCTATTGGAAATCCAAGAAGTTCTGGCTCGGCAAGCTCCTCGAGCACCCGGAAATCATGACGCAAGGCCGGACGCTCAACGAACTGGAGGAAAACATCCAGGATGCTTACCGCATGATGGTCATGGATGACGTTCCGAAAAATCACCATGTTAAGGAAGTGCTGGTATGAAGCGCCGGGAGTTGATCCGGCAGTTGAATGCCGCCGGATGTCAACTGCTTCGACCGGGATCAAGGCACGACATCTACTGGAACCCGGCCAACGGGCGCAGGCAACCGGTCCCCCGACACACCGAAGTTGACGAGCACCTCGCCCGGCATATCAAAAGGTTTCTCGGCCTGGAGGATTGATATCCCTTTCAGCCTTCTGCCTTTCTTCACTGGTTCCGTCCTCCGCCCTCCACCCTCCGCACTTCGGCCCCGCGGTCCGTAGTCTTGTAGTCAGTAGTCCCGTAATCCCATTTCTGCTTTCCACCCTCCGCAGTGGTGTCCACCCTCCGCAGTCCTGCTACGGAGGACGGGCTACGGAGGACGGGTCTGCTTTCCCAATTTCCGCTCTTCCTCCTCGCCCCGTTGTCTCGTAGTCCGTAGTCCCGTAGTCCCGTAGTCCCTTTGGCCTCTTTCAGCATCTCAGCTTTTCAGCTTTTCAGCTTTTCCGTCGTCCCGACTTTAGACTTCCCCCCGCCCCCATTTCAGCGCATCATTGCGCGACTTTTCGTCATGGGCGGCACAATTGCAAACCAACCAATCGGTTGCCAGGTGTCCCTTCCGGGCCGCCCCGCACATGCAGCCGCTGTGCCCGCATGACCACCCCATACCACGCCAAGTATTTCGCCCACGAGCTGACCAAGCGCTGCCCTTCAGACAGCCTGGAAAAACTCGCGGGCGCACTGGCGGACGCCCAGGTGGACCTCAATCCGCACCAGATCGACGCGGCCCTCTTCGCTTTCAAGTCTCTACGTGGTTCTGCTTATGCAGTCCAATAGAGGTGATGCCGCCCGCCGCCGTCAAATCTTGGGCCTCTATCTCCTCTGGACAGCCGCTTTCCGAAGGCATCCGAAGATGTCCGAGGCCCTTCTCTCTGGCCACACGGGTACACGACCTCGAAAATGCCCGAGCACTGGTTGCCGCAGCAACACCTTGACGGCGCAAACGGTAATGGTGGAGCGAGGGGCAAGTGGCGGAGGCGCGCGGTGCCTACGAGAGAGAGTCTCGGGGCGCGCTGGGTTGGTCCGCGCCACCCCGGGTGCCGCTCTGCTGGTTTGTGACTTAAGCGCCAGCAGGTTGGGCCGGGGCTGGCGGGGGCGAGGCGGCGACTTGCGGGGGATGCAATGCCTTCTTGCCGCTACCATTGCCATTCTTCAACTGGCGCAGGGTGGCCTGCTGATGCAGGTCCCACGCGCCAAGGGCACTGCTGGTCCTTGCGCTCTCATGCCGCCTCGCTAACCTAACGCCATGCCCATCCGTTACTGGCGCGCGCGCGAACTCGCCCTCTTTAGGGAAGATTCCGGACCGGGAAATCGCCCGCCGTATCCACCGGACCTACGCCGCCGTGCTGCGCAAGCGCACCGCGCTTAAGCTATTCAACCCGTTCCTACTCTCGGTCACTTCTCGGATTGGACACCGCGTCACGAGCGGCTCCTGGGCACTCTTCCGGACCGCTACTTAGCCAAGCGTCTCGGTCGGGCCGGTGTCGGTCCTCACTTTCTACCCTGTCGGGCGCTAAAACCAGATCACCGCTCTTCGGACTGATCCGGGCCTCGGACAGGGCCGCCTGCCGCAGGGCCTCCCACCGGTAAAGGTTCGGCTCATGCACGCACCAGAGCCCGCGGGAGTCCTTCACTTCATACTGCTTTGCCAGGAACTCGTAGCTGGCCTGAGCGTAGTCGAAAGGAGAGCCCTGTCCCGCTGTCTTGCTCATAGATGTACCACTCGATGCCGGCCTCCTGGCCGGCGGCGAAAATCTCCGGCCAGTTTAGCTCGCCCTGCCCCAGTGGCTCGAACTGCTGCCTTCTGGCCGTTCCTGGCCCGAACCACATCTTTGGCGTGGACCGTCGGGGCAGCGGCCCTTGTACTTGCGGATGTAAGCGGCCGGATCCGCTCCGCCCACATAAACCCAGGCCAGGTCCAGCTCCGCCTTCAGGTTCTCCGGGTTGGTGGATTCCATGAGGATGTCGAGCTTGCAGCGGTCGTCGCCCGGGAACTTCCCGAACTCGACAGTTGTGGTTATGGTAAGAGAGCCGCAGGCCGGCCGCGCGCAGTTTAGCGCCGAGCTCATCCAGCCGGCGAGCGCCATTGAGCCAATCCTTCCAGGCTGGCCTTGCAATCGCTCATCATGCTGCCCGGGGCCAGATCTTTAACCCCGACCGTTTTCCAGAACTCTCACGTTGGCCTCGAAGTCCTTCTCAAAGGGCTCGATGCCTGTGTGGGCGGCGATGGCCTTTAGCCCGGCGGTGTCCAATGCCCCGCGGATCTTGTCCGCGGGCAGGTTGGGCATGCCGCTCCACTGCACATATTCCCAGCCCATTTCGCGGGCCTTCTTGAGCGTATCTGCGAGGTCCTTCCTGGCCGGATCGCGCAAGGTGTAGAGTTGCAGCGCCAGGCCCGGCTTTTTCGTCGCGGCCAGGGAGAGCAGTGGAGAAGAGGCAAGCGCGAGCAGGCCCATCGCCTTTAGCGCTTCCCGCCGTGAATATTGTCTCGGATGCAGATTCATGGGGGCGATTGTCCCTCAAGCAGCCGAAGAATCAAGCCGGCGGTTCGAGGCTAAACGGAATCACATAAGGGAACTCATCTCAGAGCAACCCCGCGCGGCAGGTGAAGCTTGATCGGGATGTGCCTGGCGTAAGCGGCGAAATCGGTATCGGTCGTGAAAATCTTCAGGCCGTGCCGGACTGCGACGGCGCAGATGAGCAAGTCCGTCCCGGTACTTTGCAAGCCTCGTTGACGAAGGCGATTATAATACCCGGCGGCGGTTTCATCGTCCTCTTCGTCCAGCGGCAAATTCGGGTAGAACCTCAGATATTCCTTGAGCTGCTCGAAGCGTTCGTCCGGCTGAGCGCCGGAAAGCAATTCCTGGCGGATGGGGCCGAGCAACTGCACCGCGTCGCGCCGCACCAGACGCGCGACCCCCTCCGCCACCGGGTCGGATGCGGGGCGGTTACGGCGGAGGAACCGGGACCAGACGCAGGTGTCAACGATAACCTTCATGAACGCCCGCGGCGCATCTTCTTGTAATCCCACTTCGGATCAAAAGTGATTTTCCCGGCCAGGTCCAGAATGCGCTGCCGCTGCCGGCGGTGGACAAATTCCGCCAGAGCGGTGTTCACGGCTTCCTGTTTGGACTTGAAGTTCCCCAGCGTGACGGTTGCCGCGATCAGTTTATCGTCCAATTTCAAGTTTGTCGGCATAGGCAAACCCTAGCGCGACACACATCAATGTGTCAAACTCGATCTACTTCCCGAAGAGCCACCACGAAATAGACAAAACACACGAAAATGGCGGGGGGAAACGCCGAAACGCTGAAACGCTGAAATCCTGAAAGCGGAAACATCCAACATCCAACATCCAATCCGGAGCCGTGAACCTCCCGCCCTCCGCAGCCCGTCCCCCGTAGCAGGACTGCGGAGGGCGGACACCACTGCGGAGGGTGGATGAACCTTGAACGGTCGGACCCGGGTTGCGGCCACCCTCACGCGGGGAATGCAGAAGGATGAATGAAGAATGATGAAGGGCTTCAGGCTCCCTGAGGCTATCCCGAGGCCACCCTGAAGCTATCTGGTGGCCAACCGGTAGGCACCCCGAAGCCACCCTGAGGCTACCCTGAGGCTCACCTGGGCTCCACCTAGGCTACCCTGAGGCTCCCCCGAGGCTTACCCTTGGCAGCACCCTCGAGCTGCCCGTCTCGGCAATTTGGTTGCATCTTGCGCGGCTGGAAGCGAACATGGCTTTCACATTCCTGCGATGGGCAACCTGGTTAATCATGGTCAGCGCACGAGCCCGGATTGGTGCTATTGGCGGACGCCGGCGGCATTGATAGCCCGGTTTTCGTCCGAGCCGCTGATTTCCGAGTTTCTCGTCACCCGTTCCGGCTATTTCCCAAGGTGCTGGGGCAATACCGCCTGGCGCCCCAGACCCTTTGCCGTTGGGTGAGGCGGTATTCGCCCTGTGCGTGGAAGGCCACGGCTGGGTCAGAGAAACCTGCACACCCGAGGCCAACCGCGTCACGGTTAATCCCGGTGACGTATTGGTCGTGCCGCCTAACACCCCACATTCGTATGGCGCGGATGAAAAAGACCCTTGGACGCAACTTTGGTTCCACGCCAGCGGATCGCGTGTAGCGCGGTTTCTGGCCCAATTGAAAGTGGCAGGCGGACCCCAGCGAGGCCACATTTCCAAGCTGGAGGTGGTAAAGGAGAGTGTGTATCGCATCAATGAATTGCGCCGCCGGGGTTGCGGCCGCAACGTGCTGTTGGAAAGCGCCGCGCTCGGGGAATTGGTGTTCGCCCGACTCTACGCCGAGGCCTGCCTTGAACCGCTCGGCACTGGCGCAACGCGCAACGCAGACCTCAAAGCGGCTGAACGCGGACGAAAACTGGACCGCCTGACCGCGTTTTTCCAGGAGAACTTCCGCCGAGAACTCGCTCTGAACGAAGTCGCCCAGGCCTGCCATGTCTCGGAATCATGGCTTTACCACACTTTCCCCGAACAAACCGGTTTCAGTCCCTTGGGCTTTGTCATCCATCTGCGGCTCCAGGAAGCCTGCCGGCTGCTAGCCACCTCGGATCGGAAGATGGACGATATTGCCGCCTCGGTCGGCTACGGCGACCCGTTTTACTTTTCCCGGATCTTCAGGAAGCACATCGGCCTGTCCCCATCCGGCTACCGCCGGGAATACGGCCGTTGAGTTGGGCGTCGCCAGGCGCAAATCAAGGCATCAACTTGGAAAGGTTGAACCTACTGGGCCAGTGTTCTCGGATCGAAGCCGATGCTTGATTGGGGCAAGTCGGCTGCGTCGGTCCCGAGAGCAGTGTTAGGGGTATTGGACATTTCCAACTCGATCTTCAGGCCCCTCAGCACATCGGCGTGGCTAAACCAAACCCGGTGCCGCGGTTCGCCGTTCAGCCGGATGCTCTGGATATATTTGTTGTCCTTCGAGTTGTTCCTGCAAACCAACTGCAGCGTCTTGCCGTTATGCAGGCGGATCGTGACGCGGTCGAAGACGGGGCTGGCGAACTCATATCTCGGGATGCCCGGCACTACGGGATAAAAACCCATCATGGAGAACACCACGAAGGCGGACATGCCACCGCCGTCCTCGTCGCCGGGGATACCCAGCAGGGTATCAGTGAACCAGTCCGCGAGCAGTTCGCGCACCCGCTTCTGCGTCTTCCATGGTGCGCCGAGGTGATTGTAGATGTAGGGGATGGCGAAGCTGGGCTCGTTGCCCATGGAGTATTGGCCGACCATGCCGGACGAATCCATGAACACAGCGTAGAAGGCATACTTGGGGCGGCCCAGGTCTTCGCGGAACATCTGGTCCAGCTTGGCCTCGGCGGCGCGTCTCCCGCCCATCAACTCGAACAGGCCGTCGTAGTCCTGTTGCGCGTCCCACAGATAGGTGTAGGCGTTATTCTCGGTGAAATAATCGCGCGCGCCCGGGCCGCCGGAGAACTTGGGATCGAAGGGCTCAACCCAGTTGCCCTGGGCGTCCTTGGGCCACATGAAGCCCTTGTCCGCACGATACACATTCTTGTAGTTCTGCGCGCGCTTCAGGAAGAACTCGTGGTCCGCGTTGTCCCCCAACTCCCGGGCGAGTTGCGCTGTGCACCAGTCGTCGTAGCTCTGATCGAGGGTCAGGGAGACCGCCTGGCGCTTTTCCCAGTTGGTGTCCACCAGGGAGATCGTCTCCTGTTCTCCCGGATGCAGCGCCGGGTAATAGCCATGCTCGGCGTAGAAGTCGTCCAGCGAGCATTTGGGCGCTCTGCGCCACGGGAGCATCGTTGACTCCAGCGCGTTCTTGCGGACGCCCTCGTAGCCTTTCTTGAGGTCGAAGTTGCGGATGCCCTTGAACCACGCGTCCGCCATCCAGGCCGCCGAGTGGTTGCCGGTCATGGCGTGCCAATCGCCCCAGACCAGGCCGAACGAGGGCATCCAGCCGGACTGCTCATACATGCGGACGTAGGACTGGATCTTATCGGCCTCCTGCTCGGGATTGAGCAGCATCTGCAAGGGTTCCATCGCCCGGAAAGTATCCCACAGCCAGTTGTCCACATAGAACGGGCGCGTGTCCTGGTGGACCTGGTGGTCGTACCCGCTGTAGTAATGCCCGTCCTCGGTGATATTGACCATCCGCTCGTAGCAGCGATACAGCGCGGTGTAGAAGACGCGCCGCTGCTCGGGCGTGCCGCCTTCGACTTTGATCTGGCCCAGCTTCTGGTTCCAGGCATTGCGGGCCTGACGCTTAACAGACTCGAATCCCCAGGCCGGCATCTCCTCACGCAGGTTCTTGCGGGCCTGCTCGGTGCTGATGTAGGAAATGCCGTAGCGGAACTCGATCACCTTGCCGGGTTCTCGCGCGCGGATGGTCAGGCGGGACTTGGCGCCCGAGCGGGTGGAAGCAATGCTCACCGGGGCGCTGAACTCGCCATAAACGAAAGCCTTCATGCCATTGAACTGCTCGCTGCCGGCCACTGCGTTCGCGCCCTCCGCCGCCAGTTCTCCATCCTGCCGATTGCCCAGCAGCAGCACCGGGTTGCCGGATGGAAAGGCGAACCGGAAATAACCGCAGCGAGCCGTGGGGGTGAATTCGATCTGGATGAGCGAGTCGTCCAGGCGCGTCGAGTAGTAGTAAGGCGTGGTCTTCTCCTGGTCGTAAGCTGCGGCGCGATGCCAGGCCCCGGCATCCGATTCTCCGTTGCAGGGCATCAGCCAGAACAGTTCGCCCAGCCGGTGCGAGATGATCGTCAGGGGAAGGGAATGAATCTGGTCGTCCAAGGCGTCCCGTCGCACCGGATAGAACCGTAGCATGCTGTTGGGCAGGGAGACGGTCGGGCGGGTAGGTTGGAGCAAATAACCGACCCCGCCGATGGTGGGATCAACATATTCGACTTGCGCCTGCGCTGCGGTCAGCAACGCCCCGGCAAGCAATGGAGCAATACACACTAATCTCATAAACGAAAATGGCAGCTACTCGGCCAGCGGAATCCCTTCATCCACCAGCATCACGGGTATGTCCCGTCTGATCGGGTAAAGGAACTTCCCGTCGGCGCGGATCAAGCCGCCCTCGATCTTCTCCTGCACCAGTTGCCCGGCGCGATTCTTCAAGGTGCCGGCGGCGATCTGCCCGTTCAGTTTGTCAATGACCGCGGGGTCAGCCGAGCGCACCTCCTGGTGAGTCTCGGGGCAGCACAGTATCTTCAGCAGATCGGGGTCAATCATTTTAACAGGCAGGCGGGCCTTCGCCGCGCCGAAGCGGAGGCCCCAAGCGACCAGAGTCTGTTGGAGGAAGTTGGGGTTGGCCAGCGGCAAGGACAGGCTCCGGCCACGCGGGCGGGAAGGCGCGAAGGGCGGCCTCATAGATCTCCTTCAGCGGCAGTTTGGTTTGCTCGGCCAGCTTGCGGCAGGACTCGAACTCCGGCGCGGCCTGGAGGACCTTGCCGTCGAGCCGGCCAACTTTAACCGTTACCGTGCCGTGGGGCGTCTGGACCGTGACGAACTCGCGCCGGAGCTTGCGCCGCTCGGCAGTATAGCGGCGGATGCCGAAGCTGCTCGTCTCGCGCAGCAGCATCTCCGAGAATTTGTCCGCATCTGCCTTCGGCGCACAACACGGTCAACAGCACCCCGGGCCGGTTCTTCTTCATCTGGATGGGCGTGTGGAACACGTCCAGGGCGCCGGCAGCCAGCGCCTTCTCCATGAAGTTGCCCAGAATCTCGGCGTTGAGGTCATCGAGGTTCGTCTCCAGCACCGCGATGGTGTCGGTTTCCCAATCATGCGCTGCCGTTGCAGCTCGATGACCCCTGACCTTGGGCTGGTCGACCTCCCCGAGCACAGCCCGCAGAACGTTGGGCCGCGTTTCGTTGTCGCGGGTGCCCAGGCCGTAACCGATCTTCTCGGCCACCACCCCTTGCATCGGGCCGAAGCTCTCGGCCAACTCCGCCAGCAGCGCCGCGCCCGTGGGCGTGACCAGCTCGTTCGGCTCGTCGCATTGCGACACGGCTATCCCGCGCGCGCCCAGAATCGCCAGCGTTGCCGGCGCGGGGATGGGAAGACGTCCGTGCGCGCAGTCAATCCAGCCTGTCCCCTCGACCACCGGGCTCGCCAGCACGCGCGGCTTGCCCAGCATCTCCAGCGCAATGCACGCGCCGACAATGTCAATGATCGAGTCCACCGCGCCCACCTCGTGGAAACTCACCTGGTCCGGCGGCAGGCCGTGAATCCTGCCCTCGGCCACGGCGATGCGTTGGAAGACCGCCACGGCTTTCTGTTTCACCCAGTCGGAGAGCTGGCTCTCGGTGATCAGTTGCCGGATTTGAGCAAAGGTGCGGCCATGTTCGTGCGCGTGGGCATGGCTGTGCGAGTGGGCGTGGCCGTGCGCGCTGCGGCTGCGTTCCCGTGGTCATGCTCGCTCGGCGAGGTGCACGTCGAACTTCACCCCTTCGAGGCTCGCCTTTTGTCCGCGCGTCACGTGCAGGTGATACCCCTCCAGCCGCAGCTTCTGCAGCTCCTGCTCCAACTGGCGCGGCGTCAACGCCCAGGTCAATCAGCGCGGCGATGAACATGTCGCCGCTGATGCCGCTGAATAAGTCCAGGTACAGGGTCTTCATAGCGTTGGGTTGGCGGAATCTGGGAGCGGCTGCACGGGCGAGATGTTGCAGGGTTGCTTCGTTACAAGGGTACATGAGCGACCAACCTTCCCAGAAGGCCCCATGTAACCGGGCAACCGTGCAGCTTTTGTAACCATGTAACGATGCAACCCTGCAGCTCTGCGACTTACCCCGCGCCCGCGGCCAGGGCATTGATCTGGCTCGCGGCATAGCCGGCGCCGAAGCCGTTGTCAATGTTCACGACGGTCAGGCCGCTGGCGCAACTGTTCAACATGCCGAGCAACGGCGCCAGCCCGCTGAAACTCGCGCCGTAGCCCACGCTCGTCGGCACCGCGATAACTGGCTTCGACACCAACCCCGCCACCACGCTCGGCAACGCCCCTTCCATGCCCGCCACGACGATGATCACGTTCGCCCGCTGGATGGTCTCCAGCCGCCCAAACAGCCGGTGCACGCCGGCCACGCCCACATCGGTGATCCGCTCGACGCGGTTGCCCATGATCTCGGCGGTGACGGCGGCCTCCTCGGCCACCGGCAGATCGCTGGTGCCGGCGCAGACCACCGCGATGGTTCCCGGCCGTTTGGGCAACGGCTTGCTCTCGATGGTCACGCACCGCGCCAATTCGTGATAAACGGCGCGCTTGAAGCGCCGGCGCAGAATGCGCGCATGTTCGGGCGTCACGCGGGTGACCAGGACGCGCTGCTCGCGCTCGAACAGCTTGGCCGCGATCTTCACCACCTGGGCCGGCGTCTTGCCCGCGCCGAAGATGACTTCGGGAAACCCTCGGCGCAGCGCGCGATGCGTATCGACGTGCGCAAAGCCCAAGGTCCGCCACCGGCGCCGCCTGAAACCTCCGCAGGACTTCGTCCCGGCCGACACCGCCCGCCCGGAACTTTTCCAGGAGCTTGATTGCTTCCGTCGTGGTCACCCCGGCACCTTGCCACGAAGGGGCCGGTCGGTCACGGCCAAAGTGTTTCGGCTAATGATGATGGTGCCGGAACAGCCGCTGGCGGTTCTGGAACAGGTACCAGACGATCACGATATTGATCGCCAGGATGACCAGCACCGTCACCGTGTGGCCCGGCCGAGGCCGCTCCGGACCGGTCCGGCGCACCAACTCGTAAATCTCGATGGGGATGAAGAAGGCCGATTCCCCGATCGCCATCCAACCGGCCCAGCTTACCCGGAACATCAACCCAACCGCCTCGACGAGCGAGAACATGCTGTAGACCAGCGTCCCAGCCGCCGCCCAAAGGACTTTCACCTCGGTGAGGTGGCCGATTTGCACGGCGAGGTCGGCCCAAAACTTCCGCTCCGGGTTCAGCCGCAACTGCTGCAGCAGATGCCGGTAGTCCGCCGGCAGGTCATTGTCCGAGAGGGTATAGGCGACGATGGCCAGCGTCACAAACAGCAGGCCCTTCAGCAGCTTTATGGTGATGATCGCATAAAGCGTTGGCGCTCGCTTCTTGACCAGCTCGGGCTCAGCGCCCATTACCGGATTTTCTCCAGCAACATAGGCACCAGATCGCCGATCTTCACTCGTTCCTGCTTCATCGTATCGCGGTCGCGCAAGGTGACGGTGTCCTGCAACTCCGGGCCTTTCTCGCCGAGCGTATCGAAGTCAATCGTCACGCCGAACGGCGTGCCCGCCTCGTCCTGCCGCCGGTAGCGCCGGCCAATTGCGCCGGCCTCGTCGTAGAACACGCGCATGTGCGGACGCAGCAGGTCACGCACGGCCTTGGCCTTGTTCACCAGGTCGGGCTTGTTCTTGAGCAGCGGAAACACCGCCACCTTGATCGGCGCGATGCGCGGATGGAACTTCATCACCACGCGCGACTCCATCTTGCCCTTCTCATCCGGCGCCTGGTCCTCGCAGTAGGCGTTGCAGATCAAGGCCAGCGCCAGCCGGTCCACGCCCGCGCTCGGCTCGATGACGTGTGGCACGTATTTGGCCTTGGCCTCCTCGTCAAAATACTCCATGGACTTGCCGCTGAACTTCTGGTGCTGCGTCAGGTCGAAGTCGCCGCGCGCGGCGATGCCCTCCAATTCCTGCGTGCCGAAGGGGAACTTGAACAGGATATCCACCGTGGCCCGGGCGTAGTGCGCCAGCTCCTCTTTCTTCTGCCAGTATTCGACCAGCGTATCGCGGCCCAGGCCGATGCTCTCGTACCACTTGATGCGCTGCTCGACCCAGTACTTGTGCCAGAGCTCCCAGCCCCAGTTGGGTTGAGGGTTGAGGGTTGAGGGTTGAGAGTCCGCAGAGGCGGCGACGGAGCCGGCCAGCTTCTGCACCACCTCGTCCGGGCGGATGAAGAACTCCAGCTCCATCTGCTCGAACTCGCGCGAGCGGAAGGTGAAGTTGCGCGGGTTGATCTCGTTGCGGAACGCCTTGCCGATCTGGCAGATGCCGAACGGCACCCGCTGGCGCGATACCTCCAGCGTGTTCTTGAACTGCACGAAGATCGCCTGTGCCGTCTCGGGCCGCAGATAGGCAATATTGTCGGCGCTCTCGACCGGGCCGACGTAGGTCTTAAGCATCAGGTTGAACGGACGCGGCTCGGTCAGCAGGCTGCCGTTCTCCGGGTTGTAGCGGGTGCTGTCTTTCACCTCCTCCGTGCGTTCGCCGAGCAGGGCCGGATTCTCTATGCCCCGCTGCTGATAGAACTGCCGGGCGACTTTGCGCGCATACTCGGCGTGTTTGCCCGTCGCAATCAGGACGGAGAAGGCGTCCTTCGATTCCTTGCCGGCCGCTGGCATCGCTCGCGCCGGTGTAAAAGTAGGCCGTGCCGCTCTGCGGCTCGATCTGGTCCGCGCGGAAGCGCTTCTTGGTCAGCAGGCAATCCACCATCAGGTCGCTGAAGGTGCTGGTGTGGCCGCTGGCCTCCCAGATTTTCGGGTGCATGATGATCGAGGCCTCCAGGCCCACGACATCGTCCCGCAATTGGGTCATCGAGCGCCACCAGCATTCCTTGATGTTGCGCTTAAGCTCGGCGCCCAGCGGGCCGTAATCCCAAAAGCCATTGAGCCCGCCGTAGATTTCGGAGGACTGGAAGATGAAGCCCCGCCGTTTGCAGAGCGAAACGATCTTTTCCATCAACTCACTGGTTTTTGGTTCAGCCATAGGGCGCGCAGTTTCTCACAGCGCGCCGGCATGTCAAGGTAGGGGCCGCCCCACTGGCCGTGAAGACCTTCAACCCTCTCTCCTGATTCGTCGCCCCACCGGCGGTTGGCCGAAGTAAGCGGTGTAGAGCGCCGTGATGTCTGCTAAACCAGCCACTGGCGCCGGGCACATGCCCATGACGCGGAATCCCCTGCATATTCCGACCCCCGGCGATTTCGGCGGGGCCGCGCGAAGCACCGTGTTATCACCCGGATCTGCCGGACAGACCAGCTTCACCGCGATCACGCCCGCCGTGTTGGTAATGGCGAGTTCCTGCGGCGCCAGCTCCGGGAACACCGGCGGCGGAGGTGGTGTGTCGAGCGGCTCCAGACCGAAGAGGGCCAGCTTGCAGTTGACCCGGACGAACAGGTGCAGCCCCGTCAGCGGACCACTTTGGCCTTGTCGGCGATGCGACCGGTACGAGGCGCCGGCCGCGTTCCAGGCCGCGATCTGCTCGTCGGTCAGTTGGCCGAAGCGCCGTGCCTGGTCCGCAAAATTCGAACGGACTTGCGTCTGGCGTTGGGTTCGAGGGTTAGCCGGAATGACGCGGCGGCGGCTGACGAGGCCAAAGCGACCAGTGCACACGACTCCCGAAGGATCGTTCTCATGGTGGGAGATGTATTGTAGCTTCATACGTTGCTTTCCTTTCTTTTCTCGAGCATTAAGCCCTTGGTCATTTGAATCTGTTTCGGGGTAACTATTCAGGTTTGGGGAGCGCGCCCGCCACGGGCGCTGCCATGCGGCGCCCTCGCCGGATGGCTGTGGGGCGTGCAGGCGTGGCTGGCGAGGGCGCCATCCACAGCGCCCGTGGCGGGCGCGCTCCCCAAACCTGAATAGTTACGTTTCGGATTTCCTCACAAGAGCGGGCGGGCGCCTCGGAGGGCCTGCACCTTATACGGATTTGTATCTCTCATCCGGGCTCTGTGGATTTGGCAAGCCCGTTCCCCCTCACCCCTACCCTCTCCCCGAGGAGAGGGAGGACACTCGCCAGATGGTCGCCCGACCCAAAGCGCTCGGGTATTTCGAGAGCCGGACTCCGGGGCTCCCTCTCCTTGGGGAGAGGGTAGGGGTGAGGGGGAACGGGTCGCTCTCATTCAAACAGCATTCGAGATAAATGGAAATCCGCATAAGGTGCAGGCCGGAGGACACCCGCCCGCCTGGACGCCGGGAGTGGGCCATTACTCAACGGCCCGCGCGCCCGGCGGGTGCTCAGCTCGCCGCCGGGACGATGGCCGAGAAGACCCTGGGCAGGCTCTCCCACCCATCAACCACCTGGTTGGCCTGGACGTACACCTTGGTGCCGGCCTTCGGCACCCCGTAACGGGCCGTATAGAGGTTCGTGATGTCGGACGAACCCATCACGGGCGCGGGACACGTCCCCAGGACGCGGAAGTCCTTGCAGACCCCGATGCCCGCACTGAGCGGTTTGGAGCCGCGGACGATGGTGTTATCGCCGGGATCGGTCGGGCAGGCCAGCGCGAGCGCGATGACCCCACCCGTGTTGGTGATGACCAGGTTCTGCGGCGCCAGGGCCGGGAACTCCGGCCGGAGCGGCGGCGTGTCCACCTGGTCCTGGCCGAACTGCGCGAGCGTGCAGTTGATCTTGGCGAACAACTGAAACCCGCTGAGGGCGCCATTCTGGCCGAGGCGGCTGGTGCTCTTCACCGCGGTGGCTGCCTCCATCCACTCGACCCGTTGCGGTTCGGTGAGCTTCCGCCACTTCGCCGCCACGCGGCTGAGGTTGTCGCGCACGGTCATTTGCGCCGCGGTGCGCGGATTGGCGGGGATGGCGAGCGCCCGGCTGATCTGGCCGAACTGGCCGGCCTGCGACACGTTCAGACCACGTTTGCCTGATTGTGGGATGTCTAATATTTTCATACGTTTACTACTTTCCTTTCGTTTGTTGTTTGCTTGTTGCTACGGCGCGCGTGGCCGGCAACGCCAGCCAGGTTGCACGCGCCAAAAGTGTTTGGGGAATGGAAGGGTGGAATGATGGAACGGTGGAATGGTGGAGGGATGGAATGGTGGAACGTGGAATGGCGAACGTCCCCACCGCAATATTCCATTCTTCCATCATTCCAGTATTCCATCCTTCCATTCTCCCGTTCATCCCAACCTCCTCGTTCGCTCGTCCACGCGGGCGAGGCCGGCTTCGAGCGTGTTGATACGGGTAGTCTGCCGCTCCAGGGCGGCCAGCAGTTCCCGGTGGTTCATATCGAGTTTGTCCAGCAGCGCCAGGTGAGTGGCCTCCAGCTTCTCGAGCAGCGCAAGGTGCTCCCGGTGCATATTGTCCTTCAGGGCCATTAGCTCGGCGTAGAACTCCGCCCGACTGACATGCTCGGACTTGCCCCCTTTGGGGCTGAGAAGCTTTTTCGCCAGCAGGAAGGCCGAACCGACCGCCCCGGCAATGGCCGCCCAGCCCTCGCCCGTAATGCCGCGAGCGGCGGGGATTTGGGATTGGAGATTCGTATTCATGATGCGTGAAACGTGACTTGCCGCGCCGGAGCCAGGCGGAGGCGGGTGCGTGACTTTAGACTTTAGATTTGAGACTCGAGACCTCTCCCTTGAGTTGCCCATGCCGATGAGCCAGAAACCAGCCGCCGACAGCCAGGCCGACCACTCCCAGGATGACCAGTTCATTACCGACCACCAGCGTGGGCAGGACCATGAGCGCCACGCCGCCCAACATCAGGGCCGCGCTGGTCGTCACGCTGCCGATGACCGCCTTGAGGGGCGGATAGACCAGCGACGCCAGGCCGAATACGAACAGGCCGACGCCCACCCAAACGATGCCCTTGAGGCTCGAAAGCTTGGCTCCCACCTCGCGGGCCGTGTCTTTCTGCGCCGCGCCTAACTCGGTGCGGCTGTGCGTTTCCTCCCGTTCAACCACCGGCATGGGATCGCTGAGGGTGAAGGCCGGCGACGCTGGGAGCGCCGGCATCCTTGCCGGCGTGTTTGCCCTGTCGCCAGAAGCCGGCAGGGATGCCAGCGCTCCCGGGGCGGGCATCGCGGCGCAGGCGGGACAGCCTTCCATCCGCGACCCTGCCGGCACGGTGTAGGTCCGCACCTTGACGGTCTCCTGATCTTGCTTGCTCGCCTGCGAGGGGTTCTCTCCCTGGATCAGCGTCTGCTGGACCGAGCCGCCCGGCGTCCGGGTCACCACCGCCTTGCCGCCCCTCAGCGGGCGCGGCCCGGCGCAGCCGCTGACAAACAGGGCTAGCGCGAAACCCGCGCACAGGAAGCGGGAGAGATACACCTCGGCAGCCTGCCGCCGCGGCTCCGTATTGCGCCGTTCCTTTAGCATTGAGCCTTTAGCCTTTAGCCTTTCCGGCTCGCGCTTCCCGTCCATCACGGCCCGGAGGAGCCTTCGGTAGCCGGCCTTGATTCGGCGTTCCCGGTCGGAGGGTTCTGCCGCCGCTGCCGGGTCTTCGATTTCTACGGTGCTGCGTATTCTCATGCGTTGCCTTTCTCATTGGGCCGGTGGCTTCATGCGACGGGCCTCTAAACCGTGGAAGAACTTCACGCTGCGGGACGTGGGGCATAAAAAAGCGCCTGTAAACACAGGCGCTTTCACCTTTTTGAAGACTTCAAAATGACTTCAAAACCTAACGTTCTTCCTCTTCGTCCTCGCACCCCAAACGCTGCCCCTCGTGCTCCTCGACGGCGTCGGCGTCGCAATTCGTCACCTCGGGCCGGTCAAAGTCGTCAGGCCTGCCAAATTTCTTCTTCCGAGTCCGCTCCCCTTTGGCGGCTGCCTCGAGGCTGACCAGCGCGGAGGCAAAATCCCGCAGCCGTTCGATGCTCATCCCGAACGTCCTCTCAATGGCCACGACCCGTGCTGAGATCAACGACTCGACACATCCACAACGTGCCGCCGCCGCCCTCTGAGACAATCCCTCCAAAACCAGCAGCCGGAAAACCGTTGCCAAAGAGGCCTTCCGCTGCTTTGGCCCGCTCTCCAGGCGTTTCAGCAGAAGGAATATCTTGCCAGCCGCCGGCTCACCGACCTGGATGTCCGGCCCCGCCTGCACGCCGGCAAGCCCCGCCTGCATCGCATCCACCTTCCTCTCGATGCGCCTGAGCGCCTCGAGAACCTCGCCAGAATCCCCACACGCCGCGCTCTCACTTCCCTGACTGTTGCCGCCGCCATGCCCACCCGGAGCGCCCAGCAGGAGCCGATCAATCGCCGACCGCTGCTCCGGCGTCGCCTGGAGGAAGCGCATCAGCGAATCTATGGGCACGGTTGCGATCATCGCAGTAAGAAGGGACCATTGACCACGGACCACAGACCACGGACCAATGACCAATGCCCCGGCATCCAGCACTACGCCCTAGTTCCGCCCCCATTTAAGCTTTCTACTTTCCGCTTTCTGCTTTTCCGTAACCAACCGCACCTTGATGAAGCATCCGAGGGCGCGCTCCCACTTCACCGCCGCCCGCGCCACATCCGGCGATTTGCTGCGCCTGGCGCTGCGCATCATCCGGGCCAAACCGACCAGGAACCTGCGCTCGCCAACCGGCGCCAACGCACACCATTCCGGAGCCACGACCCGCCCGATTTCAGCGTTCAGCATTTCAGCTTTCAGCGTTTTTTGCGTAATCCTATTCATTTGTCCAGTATCGTATCAGGGGCACTGGGTCAAATAGAGGGACACCCCCTAAGATTTTCCGGAAAAGTTATTCACACTATTCACACCCCCTAAAACTGCGGAATACCCGGCGCGGTAGAGCCGCAACCGGAAACGCCCGATGGGAACCGCGGTTCTGCTTTCCTTGGTTTGGTTCTGCCCGCGCCAGCTTAGTCCAGACGCCGCAGCTTGAGCCGGTCATCGCTGGTGTACATGAACGTCTCCTTTTCGTCGTCGAACACGAGGTGCTGCTCGAGATACTCCGCCGCTTCCGGCATGACCGCACGAATCGCTTCCACGGCCGCGAGGATCTCAGCTTTTATCTTTCGGTATAATGGTGACATACGCATTCCTGTTCTCTCTCTGTTTACTTCGGATTTCGGTGTTCGGATTTCGGAGTTCCCATGCCAGCGTCCGCGTACCTGGCCGCCAACGCTCGAGCCGCCACCCCAAGCCGCTCGCGCAGTTCTCGTGGCTCGACCACGCTGGCATGGGTGCCCCAGCTCAGCACGTGCTGCTCGATCTCCTCCAGGCCGCTCAGCCGCATCCGCACCTGCGAGCCTCCGCCCGGCAATTCCGCCACCTCCTGGCTCGGATGCCAGCGCCGGCCGCGCAACACATCCGTCAGCCAGGCATCCATTTCGATGACGACCTGGTAATCCCCCTTGCCGCTCATCACGCCCAGGCTCCCGCCCAGCATCTTCCGCGGATCAAAATCCTTCGGCTTCTCGAAATGATCGTCCAGCAACACCGCCTCCCGCATCCGGCCGAGCACAAACGTCCGGACTGCGTTGCGCGCCAAATCATGCGCCAGCAGATACCACCGGTGGTCGAACTGGAGCAGGTGATACGGATGCACTCGCCGCGCCTCCGCCCGCTTCTCGCCCGGCTTGCGGTATTGGAACTCCAGCACCTGCCGCTGCCCCACGCCGCGCGATAGCCGCTCGAACAACGGCACGTCTCCGTCCTCCGCCGCCACGGGCCGCACGGACATCACATCCTCGAGGTTCTGCAACGTGAACCGCTCCCCGGCATCCAGTTGCCGCGACACCCGCGACAGCAACGCCTCCAGCGGCCGGCCCACAGTCGTGCCCCGGAACTGCTCCAGCGCCTTCCCCATGAAGCACAGGCCGAACAAATCGCGCTCCGACAGCGCCACCGGGCCGAACTCCGGCGCCGGCCCGTCGAAATAATACCCGTGCCGCTTGTCGTCATAAGCGATCGGCATCTCCATCCGGTCCTGCATGAACGCGATGTCCCGCAGCGCCGTCTTGCGCTCCACCTCGAACTCGGCCACCACCCGCGCGCAATTCGGATACTCCCCGTTCTTCAGCCACCCGTAAATCCGGTACATCCGCTCCCACGTATTCCGCTTCACCGACCGCCCGTCGCTCCCCCTGCCCCGCCGCCGCTCCGGGGTGATCGGCGGAATCCGGGTCTGCCCCTTCCGCTTCCTGCCCATCCGTGAACTTCGTGTCTTCGAGCCTTCTGCCTTCTTCATTCTGCCTTCCACCCTCCGCAGTGCCGTCCACCCTCCGCAGTGCCGTCCACCCTCCGCAGTGCTGCTACGGAGGACGGGCTACGGAGGACGGGTCTGCCTTGATGTTGATCATGCCCCCAACCCTACGCGAGGGGGTCTGACATCCGCGGTCACCCCGTACAACTTCGGACAAGAACTTATTCACCAACTTATTCACCATTAAACGACCTGGCCTTCAGCCTTTCTCCGGACCATTGGAGCAGCGCGGGCGTTGTGTTGGCTTCCCTCTGCCATCTGCCATTGACGATCTGTCATTCCCGAGCGCCCTCCTGGTCAGCCTTTCAGCTTTCTGCTTTCCACCCTCCGCAGTGCCGTCCAGCCCATGAAGCGGGCCTGGATATGTCCCTCATCGAAGGCGCCCTCCGCTTGACGCCCGAACAGAGGTTGGCGGAGCATCAGCAGGTGCTCGACTTCCTGCTCGAGGTGCAAGCCGCGGGGGAGTCTTATGCCGCAAAATGGCCAGGCCCTGCTCACCCGCCTCAGAGGCAGCGGCCTTGATTTCGTGGTGATCGGGGGGAGTGTGCGTCGTCTTTCACGGCGCACCACTAGTGTGGCGTTCAGCAAATAGGTGGGCCGAATTATACAGAAGGTAACGAAGGAAACCAAGACTTTGCCTTCGTTATCTTTGTTGCCTTCTGTGTGGATTGTGTCCACTCATTTCGTGAACACCACACTAGCCACGTTCGATCTCCATATCTGCTGCCCGTTTGGGGAAGAGAATATCAGGCGAATCGAGTCCGCAGTGGCCGTTTTGCACCCCTGCCACCGCCTGACAGCCGACAAATTGCCGCTGACGGCAGCGCGCAGCGCGTTTGGTGAACTGCGCAATCTGTACCTGCAAACAGATTTGGGCAAACTGGATTGCTTGAGCGAGGTCTCCGGCGTTGGGGATTTCCAGGCGGTGCTGAAGGAGAGCGTTATCGCAGATTTCTCGTACGGCCAATTCCGGTTCCTGAATCTGGGCGCCTTGATCGCCCCAAAGAAGGCTGTGGGCCGCGACCGGGATCTGTCCGCGGTGCGCTCGCTGCTCGCCATCAAAGAACGAAACGAGCAACAGAGACATCTGTTCTAACCACTCTCCGGGAGAAACCTCTTTCTCGCCGTCCGTGCTCCCGTGGTGCTGCCCCTCCAATTTCTGCTTTCTGCTTTCCCAATCTCTGCTTTGCCTGGGTCTGCTTTCCCAATTTCCGTTTCCCCCCCCGGTCCCGACTTTAGACTCCAGACATACTTCGCGCCACTGCCGTTCAGAACAGCGATGGCGGCTGCTCCACCCGCCGTTTGGCGGATTCGACCTCGTAGCTGGCGTGGCACTTCGGACACCAAAGATAGTACTCGTAATAGTAATCGCGCGTCCGTTTCTTGCTGGCGGTTTGCTTGATCAGCGGGGTTGAACACTTCCGGCACGGATCGCCTTCTTGCAAGTCAGGACGGGGACCTTCTTCCGGTTTGTTCTCATAACCCTCGTCCGCCGGCAGATTGGGCTGGCGCAACGCGGCCATGGCCAGTTGGTCGCAGCGCTCGTTCTCCGGGACGCCGGCGTGGCCTCTTACCCACCGAAATTCCACCTGGTGCTTTCCGCAAAGGGTGAGCAACCGCTCCCACAGGTCCCTGTTCGGCACGCGTTCCGTCCGGGTGCGCCACCATTGCTTGCGTTTCCAGGACACCACCCAGCCCTTGGTCAGCGCGTTCACCAGATACTGCGAATCGCTGTGCAGCGTGACCTTGCAAGACTGCTTCAACAATTCGAGGCCCGCAATCGCGGCGAAAATCTCCATCCGGTTATTGGTCGTCAACCGGAAGCCGCCGCTAAGCTCGGCGCGCTTCTTCGGGTGCACCAGCACAACACCATAGCCGCCCGGACCGGGATTCGGTTCGCAGGCGCCGTCCGTGTAAATGACCACGGACGGTCTCGCGGCCTGTCCTGAACTATCGCTCACGATCGCGGGATCTAGCATGTGCCAGCCGCGAGGTTAATCTCAGTGCCTGCCGGCTGTCCATTCCTCGCCCGCGCCCCCGGTGCCGGACAAGTGTCCTTAGGGAGGACCGACACCGGCACGAAGCGCACCAGCTTTGCAGCCTTTTCCCGGATGCGCTCCAGCAATTCGTCGAAGTAATCCTTTCCGAAGACCTGCTTGCCCTGCTTGAGCCGCTCATCGTCCAGCACGAACCCCTTGACGATGGACTCCCGCAGTGTCTTGGTCGCCCAAATCCGGAACTGGGTTGCCTGGTAACTGTTCACCCGGTAGCCGACGGCGATAATGGCATCCAGGTTGTAGTACCGCGTGGCGTAGCTCTTTCCGTCGGCGGCAGTCGTTTCCAAAATGGAAATAACTGAATCCTCTACCAACTCCCCTGTCTCAAATATGTTCTTCAGGTGCTTATTGATGGCCGGCACCTTTACCCCGAACAGTTCCGCCAGGGCTTTCTGGGTCAGCCAGACCGTTTCGCCCCGGAAGAAGACCTTCGACCTTAACCGCCCCTTCCTTGGCGGTGTAGAGGAGGAATTTGCCTTGCTCGCTCATAAAGACGTCCGCCGCCTCGAATTGAATGGCGATTTCTGTTGCCCATCGGTTCTGACTCCGCTTCTCGTTCCAGCCAGCGTGGTGGCCCACCCGTCTCCGCGCAATGCCGGGTTCTTGCGTTTAGCGTTCAGTCTTTTCAGCTTTTCCCCCGGCCCGTGGTCCGTAGTCTGTAGTCAGTGGTCCCATGCCGGCGTTCTGCATTCTGCATTCTTCCTTCTGCATTTCCCCCTCCCCCCCTCCCCCCTTTCAGCTTTCTTGCCGCGCCGTAGTTGGACGAAGGCGGGTCAGCTTTTCAGCTTTTCAGGGAAGTGGTTCTAGCTCCACCCCAATCTACGGTTTCGACCCGTTTCCTGAGTGGCTCCTGGAAATGGGTTTGCCAGCGGTGAAATGGTGTCAGCCGGAGGGCAGC
>CAVXLO010000011.1:0-174770 GCA_963762555.1 uncultured Verrucomicrobiae bacterium | reverse complement strand
TTACGCGGTGGAAGACGGCAAAGGCTGTAAACCACGGGAACTCCAGGGTGGATTCTAGTGTGGTGTCTCAGAATTGCGCTGACACATCCCAAAGCGCCAGTCCTCTGGCGCTTTGGCCCCCCTGCAAAGGCATGCGTAATTCTGAGACGCCACACTAGAATAGGGGCGGGGACGGCTCGTCCCCAGGATTGCCTGCGCGGACCTGAAAACAGGGGGACGAGCCGTCCCCGCCCCGGTTTTGGCGCTTTCTTGGATCGCCCACGGGAACTCTGCGACGCGAACTCCGGTCTTGACGCCCCAACGGAGGCTGGCATACTCTCGGCCCAGGTATGCTAATCGAACGAGGAATCAATTCCCAGTTTGTCCCTCATTATCTGCTTACTGGGAAAACTTTCCTAACCAATAATAGTTAGCCGGAACCGAACGCCGTTCTCAATGTGTTAAGCTTATGAAAACAAACCTCAAATACCTGTTCATTGTCACGGCCAGCAGTCTCCTGTTGGCCGGGTGCTGCACCGCCCCTCACGCAACACAATGGGAATACAAGGTTGGCGGTATTCCCGGTGGGAAGTATCACTACCAGACCCAAGCGGAGATCCAGGAGGCGTTCTTGAACGACATGAGTAGAAACGGCGGCTGGATATTTCTTGAGAAGGATGCTAATGGCGACTTCTTCTTTAAAAGACCAAAGAAGTAGGGTGGCACCGGCTAACGAAGCGATGCTCGTGCCGAGAGAAATCCGGGACGAGAGAATAGGGGTGATTCCCCTTGAAACTCATCAACGTTACCCAGTGGGTGAGAGGGCAAGAGTCCTCAAGTCCCACCCGACCAAAGGGTAGCCACCCGGTCGGCAGCCGAACCGAAGGGCGATCTCCGAGAGGGGGTGTCCGAAGCAGAGGTAAGGCGAGAACACAGGCCGCGTCATTGAACTCCGAAAAATGTATAATGGTGGACAGCAGGATAAGTCCGGGCAACCGGACCCAAAGCCGACGATCTGCACCGGTCGGAAGGCAGCAGTCCTGTTCGCGTCAAGGCAAGCGGGCAGGACACCACCGGGGTCTGAGAGCGGGGCATGTGGACAAAGGGGTAATCCGGGAACTCGGGAGAGCCTCCCGTCTCCTTGGGAGAAATGGCCGGAGCGAGGGTGACCGGCGCAATCAACACCCTGGCGTATGCTGGCTGACGCGGCCAGCAGACGAGCCGACCCCGGCGACAGCCGGGAGGGACACAAACAACTCGTCAACTCAAGGTACCGGAAGGGAGCCAAAAGCGGACCGACCGGGACGGGCGGAGCCAGTCGTAGCAACGCACAGGACCCGCGGGGCAGGGGACAACCCTTGCCTGGACGCGTGGGGAACCGAGGCCCAAGGGACCCACGATAAAAGCCGGAAGGCAGCGGGAAGGCAATGCCAGGTATGACGTCTGCGCCAAGGAAAGGCAGGAGGGACCTTGAGCCCGCAAACTGTCTCAACGAAACTGGCGTGGATTGCACCAAAGTCCAGGCGCGAGGGTTTGCGCTCGGATGGGCAGCAACAGTCATGTCGCCTTGTGGAGTCGTTAACTGCAAGGTTCTTGGCCCGCGATGGCCATTACTGACGAACCGTATGACTGAATTGGTCACGTACGGGTCCGTGGGGGGCGTCGGGGGTAACCCCGGCCCCTACCCGGCACCGAATGAGCGGCACGCACGTTGGTTTGCGGTTTGAGTGCCTTCAGATGCCGCTCATCGGTGATCTTGATCGTTAAGACGAGAACGACGAGCAACCCTTCCGCCCGCCCGGACTCTTCCAAATCCCTTTCGCTCCCGCGTTCGCCTTCAGCGCCCGCTGGATGTCAATCGCGACGAGGGAAATGCCAGGCGCTGCACCATAGCCGTTCCGAGCGGGACGCGCATTCGGAGGCGCATCAGCGCCGCTTCTTTTTGTTCAAAGCAGAATTTAATTGATGGGAAACCGGCAACTTGCCAAGAATACGCGTGACGAGTCCAACGTCTAACGATTCGTTAAGGGACAAGGCCCAGGCCTGGCGGTCTGGGTTCGTGCGGTGGAATTTGGCCCGCGCGCGGAGTATAGTTGTCTCGCTGCCCTGGTGACAGGGCGGCAGCAAGCGTCAAAGCGAACAGAGTTAAGCAAGAACCAAGAACAGAGTTATGAGAAAATTAATTGTATTGAGCCTGGCCCTGCTCGTCGCGGGCGCCGTTTCGGCCCGGGCGGCAGACGCCAAAGCGACGTGGGAAAAAGACTGCGCGAAGTGCCACGGCCCGGATGGCAAGGGCAAGACCTTCATGGGCAAGCGGTTTGGCATCAAGGATTATACCGATCCGAAGGTCCAGGACGCCATGAAGGACGCAGAGATGGTCAAGGCCATCAAGGAGGGCGTGAAAGAGGGGGGCAAGACCAAGATGAAAGCCTTCGGGGACGAGCTCAGCGACGACCAGATCAAGGAACTCGTCAAGTATATCCGCAGCCTCAAGAAGTAGCGCCTGGCGCGCTGTGAAATCAGGGGAGCCTTTACCGGCTCCCCCTTTTTATTGCCCGGGTGGGCAAAATACGGTGATTAATCGGCAAGGGAGGTGAAGCGGGAACGGGGCGGACCTTTAGATTTGCTACCTCAAACTTGAATAGAAAATGATACTGATCACCGTCCAGCGGAGAGTCTCGCCGGGTCCGTGCCTCGCCGTATGAAAATTCCGCCTCAAGTGTTTCGGGTCATCCTGCTCGCGGTCGGGATTGTGGCGAGTTACTCCATCGCGCGCTACTTCCTGACCCCGGCGTCCTTTAAGGAGTATGGCTGGTACCGGGGCGCCGCGCTGACCGAGCTGGCGACGCGAGACCGGGTCTATGCCGGCAAGAAGGCGTGCGAGGATTGCCATGCCGACGAGTATGAGAAGCTCATGAAACATGAGCACAAGAGCCTCGCCTGTGAGTCGTGTCACGGCCCGGGCCAGGCGCACGCCGACGATCCCCGGACAGACAACATTCAAAAAAGCAGTTACGCGGTGTGCCTCCGGTGCCACGAGGCCAATCCGTCGCGACCCAAATGGCACAAGCAAATCGTGAGCAAGAATCATTACCCCGGCAAATGCACAGAATGTCACGTGCCCCACAGCCCAATGGAGGTTCCATGAACAAGCCCGTTTCTCGTCGCAGTCTGCTGGGCAAGCTCGGCGTTGCCGTGGCGGGGGTGCTGAGCGCGCCCGTGGCCAAAGCCGCCAAGACCGTTGCGCAGAAGGTCCTGGTCAAAACCAGCGCGCCGAAGGACTACGACCCGACCCAGCACAAATGGGTCATGGCCATTGACGCCAACCGGTGCATCGGCTGCGGGTTCTGCGCCGAGGCGTGCAAGAAGGAGAACCATGTGCCGGAGGGCCCCTATTTTCGCACCTGGGTCGAGCGCTACATCATCACCAAACCCAAGCCCGGCTCGGGCGCCGCACGGGGCGAGACGTTGGTGGATTCCCCGGACGGCGGCATTCACGGCTATCCCGAAACCGCCGGTGGCGAAGGAAGACATCCTGCATTCCTTTTTCGTGCCCAAGCTGTGCAATCTCTGCAAGCACTCCCCCTGCGTGCAGGTGTGCCCTGTGGGAGCGTCTTTTGACGCGCCGGACGGCACGGTGCAAGTGGATCCCACCTACTGCATCGGCTGCGGCTTCTGCATCCAGGCCTGCCCGTACGGCTGCCGGTTCCTCAGCCCGGTGACGAAGACGGCGGAGAAGTGCACGCTCTGCTACCATCGCATCACGCGGGGCTTGAAGCCCGCTTGTGTGGAGGTTTGCCCGGCCCAGGCGCGCATCTTTGGCGACCTGAAGCATCCGCTGCCGGATGACCCGATTCAACAGTTCTACGAAAACAATCTGGTGATGGTCCTCAAGCCGCACCTGGGCACCGAACCGCGCGTGATCTACGCCGGCATTGATAAGGAGGTCAGGTAGATATGACGAACACCGTGGCTATCGTGACCAACATCGTCGAAGTGGTGCGGCCGCATTTCGAGGGATATGTGTATCCCAACGAGGCGACCCTGCAACCGCTGTGGAGCGTGCTGATCGTGCTGTATCCCTACATCACGGGGCTGGTCGCCGGAGCGTTTATCATGGCGTCGCTGGTGCGCGTCTTCAACGTGAAGGCGCTGGAGCCGGTTTACCGGCTGTCGCTGCTGACGGCCTTTGCGTTCCTGCTGTGCGCGCCGCTGCCGCTGCTGTTTCACCTGGGGCATCCGGAGCGCTGCTACGAGGTGATGATGACGCCGCACCTGACTTCGCCGATGGCGATCTTCGGCTTTGTCTATGCCTGGTATCTGATGGCGGTGCTGCTGCTGGAGCTTTGGTTCGATTACCGGCACGACTTCGTCGTCGTGGTCCGAGCGCACGCCCGGGTTCCGGGGACTGTTATACCGGCTCTTTACGGTCGGCGTGACCGACATCTCGGAGCCGGCGGTGCAAGCTGGATCACAAAATCGGCCATGTCCTCTCCATCGTCGGCATTCCCTCGGCCTTCCTGCTGCACGGCTATGTGGGATTCATCTTCGGGTCGGTCAAAGCCAACCCCTGGTGGGGCAACGCCCTCATGCCGATCATCTTCATTATGTCGGCGATGGTGTCCGGCATCGCGCTGTGTGTCTTCAACTACATGGTCCTGAGCTGGATTCGCCGCAAGCCGGTGGATATGAAATGCCTCGATGTGATGGGCATGTACCTGTTTTACGCGCTGGTGACGGATGCGACCATTGAGGGGTTGGATTGGATTCACCGCATTTATTCCGCGGAAGAGGGCTTCCAGATGATGCAGTACATGGCGCGGGTGAAGCTGTTTTACACCTTGAGCCTGGGCCAGGTGGTCTTCGGCTCCCTGGTGCCGCTCATCCTGCTGGGGGTGCTGCAATTGGTCCGCCGCCGCGTGCCGGAACTGGCGCGGCGCCGGATGTATTTCGGCAGCGCGATGCTGATCCTGGTCGGTGTGTTGGCAATGCGCTGGAACGTGGTCATTGGCGGCCAGCTCTTTTCCAAGACCCTGCGCGGCATCATGAGCTACAAGATGGCCTTCGCCGGCCTGGAAGGCTGGTACATGGGCGGCGGTGCTCATGGCCCTGCCCTTTGCGATCCTGGTTGTCCTGGTGAAGCTCTTCCTTTCAGAACGTCCGCCGGGCGGCGACCAACCCGGTCGCGGAGCCCGGCCTCCAGCCCTTCGCCCGGTGGGAAACTGACGAAACCGCCCGGAAACTGGCACGGCGACGAGCGACCGCGGGTCCGATGTGAAACGTGCCTCCGCCGCTGGGCAATAGATGGTTGGCCTTTGGCAATAATGGAAATGCCGCCAGGGCGTTAATGTTAACAATTCAAAACGTCAATGCTGGCGACCCGGAAGATTTGCCGGCAGGACAGAAGCAGTTAGATCAGACTGACAGAAATATGAAAAGAATACTGATGCTAGGTATCGCGATCATGGCGGTCTCGGCTATTTCCGCGGGCGCGGCAGACGGCAAGGCCAACTACGAGAAGCATTGTGCCAAGTGCCACGGGAAAGACGGCAAGGGCCAAACCATGATGGGCAAGAAACATGGCGCCAAGGACTACACCGATGCCAAGGTGCAGGACGAACTGAAGGATGAAGCAGCCATCAAAGCCATCAAAGAAGGCTACAAGAACAAGGACGGCAAGGAAGTCATGAAGCCGTCCGAAGGCCTGTCCGACGAGGAGATCAAAGACCTCGTCGCCTATATGCGGAAGTTTAAGAAGTAAGCAGCGAATCCCGTGGTCGCGCGAGCGCCACGGAAAGCTATTCCCCTTGAGCAATCCGCCCCCTCTCCCCATCCGGCGGGGGAGGGGTGCGTCGTAGCCTAGGACCCGCCCGGGGACAAGCTGTTTGCCCACAGCGAACCCCAACAAAGACACCCCCTGCCATGAGTTCCGAATCCACCGCCGCACCGGCCCCCCGCGCGACGCCCCTCCGTGTTTCGGAACTGGCTGAGCCTGACCGGGCTGGTGGTGGTGGTGGGAAGTCTGTTCTCCTTCTTCCTGCTGCTGCTGCTGGATGCGCTGGCCCATTTTGCCAACCCCTACGTCGGCATTCTGACCTACCTGGTAGCGCCGGCGTTCCTGGTCTGGCGGCCTGTTCCTTGCCCTGCTGGGCGCCTTCCTGCGCCATCGCCAAATCCTCAAGACCGCCGGTCCGCTGCCGGCTCTGCGCATTGACCTCACCCGCCCGCGCGACCGGCGGCTGTTGGGTTTCTTCCTCGCCGGGCAGCGTGCTGTTCCTGCTGATTTCCGCGCTTGGCTCCTACCAGACCTACCATTTCACCGAGTCAGTCCAGTTTTGCGGCCAGGCCTGCCACGGGGTCATGAAGCCGGAGTATGTCACCTACCTGCACTCACCCCACGCGCGGGTCGCCTGCGCCGAGTGCCATATCGGCAAAGGGGCCAATTGGTATGTCCGCTCCAAGCTCTCCGGCACCTACCAGGTCTATGCCACCGTGGCCGACAAATACCCCCGGCCCATTCCCACCCCGGTCAAGAACCTGCGCCCGGCCCAGGAAACCTGCGAGGAATGCCACTGGCCCAAGAAATTCGTCGGCAACCTCGACCGCACGTTCAACTACTTCCTCAGCGACGAGACCAACACGCCGTTCACCGTCCGCATGCTCCTGAAAGTGGGCGGCGGCGACCCCACCCACGGCCCGGTCGGCGGCATTCATTGGCACATGAACGTCGGCAACAAGATCGAATACCTCGCCACGCGACGAGGCCGCCAGACAGATTCCCTAGGTTCGCGTGACCGACCTGATCAGCAGGGCGTCGTCACCGAGTTCCGCTCGCCCAGACTTCACCAACGCCGTGGAGGAGGCCGTCCTGCGCAGGATGGACTGCATGGATTGCCATAACCGCCCGGCGCACCGCTACCAGACCCCCAACGGCGCCGTGAACCTTGCCATCGTCCTGGCCAACATCGACCGCAGCCTGCCCTTGATCAAATCCAATGCCGTTGTATGTTCTGACCCAGTCCTACACCAACGACACCGCAGGCGCCGGAGAGCATCGCCACGACCTTGTCCGAGCGTTATCCGAGCGACAACGACCCGCGCATCGCGCCAGGCCATTGACGCCGTGCAGCAGATTTACACGAACAATTTCTTCCCCGAGATGAAGGCCAGTTGGAGGACTATCCGGACAACATCGGCCACATGACTGGCCGGGCTGTTTCCGCTGCCACGATGGCCTGCACAAGACCGCCGACGGCAAACAGTCCATCAAAGCCAACGACTGCAATGCCTGCCACACCATCCTGGCGCAAGGCAGCGGCGATGAACTGAACCAACTCACGCCCGGCGGCCAGAAATTCAAGCATCCGGGCGGCGACGTGGACGGTGGCTGCAACGATTGCCATACGGGAGCACTCTGTACCATGAACATCGCACTCCAGACCGATCCGCCTGCACCGTTCACTGCTGAGGACATCGGGAAGCTCGCTGCTCTGTCGCTCCTGCTCTGCCTCGGCTCTGGCCTGCTGTTCTCTCGCCTCGGCCGCCGACAAGATCCCAACAGCGCCTGCCTGGATGCCATTCGGATCAACACGCTCACCACACGAACGCCGACGGCAAGGCATCTCCCTGTTCATTGACGCAGACCAAGCTCGAAAGTCGCGTCCATAGCACCAATGCGCTGCGTCAGGATTGCCACACCTGACATCACGATCCAGTCATCCCGACGACAACGTGCCGGCCAGCCGCGACTGCTTGCGGCCAGCTGCCACGAAGAAGCCGGCCAAGCAATACGCCACCAGCATCCACGGCGTGAGCCACACGATGGGCGCTTCCGGCGCCGCCAATTGCTGGGATTGCCACGGCTCCCACGACATCGTGCCGGTCAACCAGGCCGACGTCGCCCGTCTTCAAACTGAACCTTCCGCGCACGTGCGCCAAGTGCCACAGCAATCCCGGGCCTGACCAAGGAATACGAGATGAAGTATCCCGAGGCCGCCGCCCAATACATGGACAGCATCCATGGCCGCGCCCTGCTCAAGATGGGATTGATCGTGGCTCCCTCCTGCAACGATTGCCACGGCGTGCACGACATCAAGCGCGCCGTGGATCGCGATTCGCCCATCAATCACGCCAACATCGCCAAGACCTGCGGCAAGTGCCACCTCGGCGTCGAGGAAACCTACAACCAGAGCATCCACGGCCAGCTTGCTGGCCAAGGGCGATCAAGCACGGCCCGGTCTGCACTGACTGCCACACCGCCCACCAGATCGAGACCTCCCGAGGACGGCAACTTCAAGAGCGATCAGCGACCAGCGCTGCGGCAAGTGCCACCAGGACCGCCTGGCGCACTACCGCGACACCTACCACGGCAAGGCGATGGCGCTGGGCAAGCCCAACGTCGCCCCCGATGTCGCCGCCTGCTACGACTGCCACGGCTACCACGACGTGCTGCCGCCCTCCGACCCGCGCTCCCACCTGTCCAAGGCCAACATCCTGGCCACCTGCCAGCAAGTGCCATCCCGGCGCCACGCCAGGCTTCACCGAGTACAAACCGCACGCCAACCCGCTGGACGGCAAGACATTATCCCGCCCTGCACGCGACCTTTCTGGCCATGACCGCGCTGCTGGTCGGCGTGTTCGCCTTCTTCGGCGGCCACACCCTGCTCTGGCTGTTCCGCGCGGTTTACCTCTACCTGCATGATTCCAAGAAGTTCCGCGAGGCGAAGATCAGCACACAGGAGGGCGACGAATGGTTCACGCGCTTCCTGCCCTTCGAGCGGTTCCTGCACTTCCTGGTGGTCACCAGCTTCCTGCTGCTGGTGATCACCGGCATGCCGCTCAAGTTCTACTACACCGACTGGGCCAAGACGATGTTCCACATCATCGGCGGCGCCGAGACCGCGCGGACGCTGCATCGCTTCGGCGCGATTGTCACCTTCCTCTATTTCGGCCTGCACGTCGCCGTCGCTTCATCGGCCGGTGCTGGCACGGGCGCGACCAGGCTCCGCGACCCGCCAGACGGGCAGGTTCAGCCTCAAGCGGCTCTGGCAAGTGCTCTTTCGGGCCCGGACTCGATGATGCCGACCTTGCAGGACTGGCGCGATTTCGTGGCGCACAACAAATGGTTCTTCGGCAAGGGCCCCAAGCCGCAGTTCGACCGCTGGACCTATTGGGAGAAGTTCGACTACTTCGCCGTGTTCTGGGGCGTGTTCATCATCGGCGCCTCCGGGCCTGATCATGTGGTTCCCGACCTTCTTCACCCGCTTCCTGCCCGGCTGGATCATCAACATCGCCCTGATCATTCATTCGGACGAAGCCCTGCTGGCCGCCGGCTTCATCTTCTCCATCCATTTCTTCAACACCCATTTCCGCATCGAGAAGTTCCCGATGGACACCGTCATCTTCTCGGGCCGCGTCTCGAAGACCGAAATGCTCCACGAGCGCAAGCGCTGGTACGACCGCCTGGTCGCAGAAGGCCGGACTCGACGAACATCGCGTCCGCGACGAGTGGTTGCGCTGGAAGAACATCGCCCGCTCCTTCGGCTATTTCTTCTTCGGCCTGGGCGATGATCCTGCTCGTGCTGATCCTCTACGCGATGGCCACCCGCCTGGCGCATTGAGGCGGGCTCAAGCAAAACAATGGCGAAGCGAACGCCAAGCAATGTACGAGTGGTCTTCAGACCAGCTAAGGGTAATGCTAAGCCTGTATGGGTGTTCCAGCGATACTATGCGGCGATGGCACTGTCAGCCGCAACCTTGTTTGCCGTGTGATGGTCATGGTCGCGCCAGCTTTGCCGCCGAGCCGATCAAGAACAGCGCCTGCCTTGACTGCCACGGCGACAAGACGCTGACCAAGACCAACGCCGCCGGCAAAGAGGTCTCCCTCTTCGTGGATATCGCCAAGCTCGCGGCCTCGGTCCACAAGACCAATACCTGCGTCAGCTGCCACGCCGACATCACGTCCAAGCACCCCGACGACAATGTCCCGGCCCAGCCGCCGAACTGCAAGCAGTGCCACGAAAGGCAATCCGAGAGCTACGGCGCCAGTGTTCATGGCCTGGCCCTGGCCAAGGGCCAAAAGGATGCCGCCACATGCAGCGACTGCCACGACGGCCACACCATCCTGCCGCCCACCTCGCCGCTGTCGCCGCTCTACTTTTCCCGCCTGGCCGAGACCTGCGGCCGTGCCACGTCCAGGAGGCCAAGGACGTGGAGGAAAGCGTTCATGGCAAGGCGGTGGCTGCGGGCCACCGCGACGCGCCCACCTGCACCGATTGCCATTCCGAGCATAAGATCGAAGCCCTCAAGTCCCGGTCCTCGCTGGAGATTGATGTCGAAGTCTGCAGCCAGTGCCACGCCTCCGAGCGGATGAACACGAAGTACAACCTGCCGGCGGACCGGGTGAAGACCTTCTTCGAGAGCTACCACGGCCTGGCGGCGCAGTATGGCTCGACGGTGGCAGCCAACTGCGCCAGTTGCCACGGCTTTCACAAGCGTTCTGCCCTCCACCGACCCGCGTTCGAGCATCTACAAGACCAACCTGGTCGCGACCTGCGGCAAGTGCCATCCGGGCGCGACGGAGAACTTCGCTCAGAGCAAGGTGCATGTGGACGCGGCAGCCGCGAGCAGTGCGGCGCGGGCGTCGGCGAGCAGATCAACTGGCTGGGTGCGGCGGATTTACCTGCTGCTGATCGTCGGCACGATCGGCTTCATGCTGGCCCACAATCTTCTGCTGTTCGGCAAGAAGGTGCGCGCCCGCTACCGCGCCGCCGACCTTTCGGTCTAGCGCATGAGCCTCGCCCAGCGCTGACGCAGCATGTCATCCTCGCCGTGAGTTTCATTGTCCTCGCGGTGACGGGCTTCGCCCTGAAGTTCCCGGATTCGTGGATCGGCAAGGCCATGGGCTCGAGTGAGATGTTCCGCCGCTGGACCCATCGCATCGCCGGGAGTCGTGCTGCTGGCGGCCGGAGCCTATCATATCATCTATCTGCTCTCGCACGCGCGAAGGGCGGCAGCTTTTGAAGGACTTCCTGCCCGCCAGCAAGGACCTCAAGGACGTCGATGGATAGCGCGCGGTATTTGACGGGCCTGAGCGCGAGAAACCGAAGATCGGCCGCTTCGGCTACGCCGAGAAGATGGAGTATTGGGCGGTGGTGTGGGGCACGATCATCATGGGGGTAACCGGCCTGATGATCTGGTTCAAGATGGACGTGACGCGCTTCCTGCCGCGCTGGGCGGTGGACGTCGCCACTCACCATCCATTACTACGAGGCCATCCTGGCGTGCCTGGCGATCATTGTCTGGCACTTCTATCACGTCATCTTCGATCCGGACGTCTATCCGCTGAACTGGGCCTGCTGGAACGGCAAAGTCTCCAAGCATTGGCAGGAAGAAGAGCATCCGCTGGACAAGACCGCAGACGGCAATGGCGAGCGCTCTCCGGCGCGCGCGACCGTAGAGCTACGACAAGATGCCAGTGGGGAAATAGAAGCCGATAAGGGCTCTTAGCCGTTGTCCGGTGGAACAGCGTTGTCGCATTCGAAGTCCTCTGCCAAGCTACAAAAAGAGCGGCCCGGCTGTTACACCGGGCCGCTCCCAACCCAACCATGAAAAGAGGAGGGCGGCGCCTGTTGGTCCCGGCACCGCCCCACTCAGGAGGATGTAGGCAAGGAACCTACAATTCTGCTAATCGCAGGAAGCGTGCCACGCGGAATTGAGAAAAGGCCTCTCGCGCTCCCCGCCGCGACCTTTAACAGGCGCGCCGCGTGACGCTTCTCCGCCACCTGCCTGCAGCCCTCAAAAGGCCCGCAAAATATGCCCTTCTTGCGGCAGCGCCGCCATCCCGCGCAGGCATGCCCTCCGTCTCGCCGCATCTCTGAATCCCAAAACACAAAACCGCAAGCCTCCAGGCACTGCCCCATCTGTCCGGTTATTGGACTGTGACCTGCACACTCATCCGAAGTGAGACAGGAAGCAGGCTCATCCTGAGGGAACCGCGTGTGTAACGGACGTTTAACGGGAATGCAACGCAATTGGAACGGGGCAACAACCGAATTCCAACGGACCGCCCCGCTACTCCCCCGCGCACACCTCGCCGGCCACAGCCTCCACTCCGGCTGGAGGGCCGGGCGGCGAACAGGCGCGGCGGCGCCAACCTTCTCCAACGGAGCCAGGCTGCTGCAAGTTGCCCTTCGAACCGGAATGCCTTTGCTGCTAACTAAGCGACATGTCCGCGATCCAAGTCGGAGTGGCTGAGGTGGATTTCACGCCGCCGCCGGGCCTGCCCCTGATGGGGCATATTCGGGAGCATTACGCGCCGCGCGGCACGCACGATCCGCTCCGCGCCCGGGCGCTGGTCCTCGCCAATGCCGCCGGCGCCCGAGCCGCCCGGCTGCGGTGAAAAGCTCGTCCAGTCCGCCTCACGCCGGCTCGCCGCATTGTTCGGGCGCCCCTGCTCATAAGCATGCCGCCCCGCCCCATCCCGTGCCTCGTTCCCCTCGCACCCCACACCGAAGATAAGTCACGGCATGGCCTGCGCATTCGGAAAAGCCGCGGACGTCGTAAAAAGGGTCAGCGCCGGGACGCCGGAACCGGTTTTCGGGCGCACGGCATTGTTCCAAAGCACCCGCAAGAAGCATAAGGACAGGAGGATTGAAGACAGGGTGCGCAGTTGTGAAGTCGAACAGACTTGGGGGTCTGTTTCCGGCCAGCGGGCCGCCGATGCCTGTTTTTGCGGGATTCAGAGGCTGCCGGTTCGGACGGATGGGTTCCGGACCAAAGCAAAAAGCGCGAAAAGAATGGCAAGCGCTGTGGAGTCCCCCCATCATGGCAAACCTAAGTTGCTCTGGTTTTAGAGATAGACCCGAGACAACGGAGTTAATCACGGCTGTGGGTGCTCTGGAAGTTTATGGCTAAATATAAGATTGCATGGTTGCCGGGCGATGGCATCGGCGTGGATGTGCTCGAAGCGGCGAAGATTGTCCTCGATAAGATCCAGCTCGACGCCGAATACATCCCCGGCGATATCGGCTGGGACTTCTGGTGCAACGAGGGCGACGCGTTCCCGCCGCGCACCATCGATCTGCTGAAGAAGGTCGATGCGGCGCTGTTCGGCGCGATCACCTCCAAGCCGGCGAAGAACGCCGCCGCCGAACTGGCGCCCGCGCTGCAGGGCAAGGGGCTGGCGTACCGCTCGCCGATCGTCCGGATGCGGCAGATGTTCGACCTCTACATCTGCCTGCGGCCCTGCAAGGCGTATCCCGGCAACCCGCTCAACTACAAGGACGACATCGACCTGGTCATCTTCCGCGAGAACACCGAAGACCTGTATGCCGGCGTCGAGTTCTGCGCCGGTGCCGCAGGAGCTGGCGGACGTGCTCAGCGAAGCTGGCCAAGCCGTTCGCGCCGTTCGCCAAGCTGCCGCCGGACCAGTACGCGGTCTCCTGCAAGATCAACACCCGCGCGGGCTCCGAGCGGATCGTCCGCGCCGCGTTCGAGTTCGCCCGCGCAGCACAGGCGCAAGAAGGTCACCGTCGTTCACAAGGCCAACGTGGTGCGCGCCACCGACGGCCTGTTCCTCGAGACCGGCCAAGGCGGTGGCGAAGGAATTCCCCGAGATCGAGATGGACGACGCCAACGTCGACGCCATCACCATGTGGCTGCTGAAGAACCCGTTCAACTACGATGTGCTGGTGGCGACGAATCTCTTCGGCGACATCATCTCCGACCTTGCGCGCAGATGGTCGGCGGGCTCGGCTTCGGCTGCTCGGGCAACATCGGCGACGAAGCTCGCGGTCTTCGAGCCGACGCACGGCTCCGCGCCGAAATATGCCGGCCAGTACAAGGTCAACCCCATCGCGACGATCCTCGCGGCGAAGATGATGCTCGATTGGCTGGGCGAGGCGGAGAAGGCCGCCGCGCTCGAGGGGGCCGTGGCCGAGGTCATCCGGGAAGGCAAGGTGCGCACCTACGACATGGGCGGCAGCACGACCCTGGAATGGCCGAGCCGATCGCCGAGAAGCTATGAGGGAAGCTCAGGCGCAGGACGGCGCGATCCTCCTCCACGAAGTGGGTCCGCGCGACGGACTGCAGATGGAGAAGCAGGTGGTCCCGCTGGGAACAGAAGCTACGCTGGATCGAGCGCTGATGGCGGCGGAATGGACATCGTCCAGGTCGGCTCGTTTGTGCACCCGGCGAAGGTCCCGCAGATGGCCGACACCGACGCGCTGTTCCGCCATTTCTCCGCGCCCGTGCGCAAACCTCCGGAACGGTGCTGTCCGGCCTCGTGCTCAACGAGAAGGGGCTGGAGCGCGGGATGGCCTGCGGGGTGGAGATGTTCTGCCTGGGTGTGTCCGCGAGTGAGACGCACAGCCGGAAGAACACCGGCATGGGGACCGAGGAGGCGACCCGTCGCATCATCGCCACGGCGCTCGAGGCCGGCGCCGCGGGCAAGGGGGTGCAGTGTCGGTCCAGTCGGCGTTTCGGCTGCGGCTTCGAGGGGCCGGTGCCGCCAGGAGCGGGTGCTGGGGATCGCCGCGCAGTATCTGGACGCCGGCCTCCGCAACTCAGCCTGGCGGACACGGCGGGCCACGCCTTTCCGGAACAGGTCGACATGTTCGGCGTGCATCCGGCTCGAGCCCGAGGCCGAGTGCACCTGCCACTTCCACAACACGTACGGCTTGGGATGGCCAACTTCTTCGCCGCGATGGCGGTGGGGTGCGGTCGTTTCGAGACGTCCTTCGGCGGACTCGGCGGCTGCCCGTTCACCAAGGTCGCCGCCGGCAACGTCGCCACGGAGGACTTGGTGCACGGCCTGCAACGAGCGGGGCAGCGTCAGGATGTCAGGCTGGACACGCTGATCGAGGTCGCCCGCGACGTGGCCGCGTTTTTCGGCCGGGAGTTGCCCGGCGCGTGTACAGGATCGGGGCCGATCGCGCCGGCGGGGCGACGTTCAGCGATTCCAAGATAATCACGCAACCGCGCCAGGCGCTCCAAGGCATCCGGGTCCTGGACCTGACCAACGTGCTGGCCGGGCCGTTCGCCACGCTGCATCTCGCGCTGCTCGGTGCCGATGTCATCAAGATCGAGAACCCAAGGACGGCGACCTGGCGCGCAAGCTGGGTATCGTGCCCGAGCTCAACGAGCAGCTGATGGGCACGTGCTTCCTGGCGCAGAACTGCAACAAGAAGTCCATCACGCTCAACACCAAGAGCGCCGGAGGGAAGGAGATCTTCCGGAAGCTGGTGGCCGACGGCGGACGTGCTGGTCGAGAACTTCCGCCCGGGCGTGATGGATCGGCTCGGCCTGGATACGCGGTGCTGGCGCGATCAATCCGCGGCTGGTGTACTGCGCCATCTCGGGTTTCGGCCAGACCGGACCCGACGCCCTGAAGCCGGCCTACGACCAGATCATTCAGGGACTGAGCGGCGTGATGGCCATCAATGGCGACGAGCGGCTCAACCCGCTGCGCTGCGGCTTCCCGGTCTGCGACACGGTGGGCGGGCTCAACGCGGCGTTTGCCTCATGGCGGCGCTGTATCATCGGGAGCGCACGGGCGAGGGACAGTTCATCGACGTCGCCATGCTCGACTCGATCATGCCGCTGATGGGCTGGGTCGCCGCCAACCTGCTGATCGGCAGGCAGCAGCCGGTGCTGATGGGCAACGACAACTTCACGGCGGCCCCGTCCGGCACGTTCAAGACCAGGGACGGCTACATCAACATCGCCGCCAACAAGCAGGAGCAATGGGAAGCGGTCTGCGACGTCCTCGATGTGCCCGAGCTCAAGACCGACCCGCGCTTCCAGGAGCGCGACGCCCGCAAGAAGAACCGCAAGGCGCTGACGCCGCTGCTCGAAGCGAAGCTGAGGACAAGGACGACCGCCGAGTGGGTCGAGCTGCTAACACGAACGATGTTCCCAGCGGGGCGATCCTCAGGCTGGAAGAGGCATTGCATCAGCCGCAGGTGCGGCATCGGGAGACCTTGGAAGAGGTGGCGGTGGAAGGCCTGGGCGAGCTCCGGCTGTTCGGCCTGACCGCCATGTTCGAGAAGACGCCCGGGGCGGTGATCCCCGCCACCGCGGCTCCGCCCGGGACTGCTCGGGCGAGCTGGGGTATCGCGGATGACGTGGGTGAGCCTTGAGAGAAGGCCTGGATCGTCGAGCGGACGAACCTGGCGATCGCATCAGAGGTCGCGTTAGGAATCAGCCGACGTCGCTTAGAACAAGAAAACGGGGAGGAAGCGTCTCTCCGACGCGCCGTCGGCATCATTTGATTTGCGAAGGGCGCACTCGGAGAGAACGGGCCCTGCCTCCAATTCGGGCAACCATGGCTCAGCTCATGTCTGACTGAGGAACGCATCCGTTCGCCATGGGATGACCGTTGTTGAGAAGATCCTGGCGCGCGCGGCCGGCCTGCCGTCCGTGTCCGCCGGGGACGTGGTCGAGCCGCAGCGTGGACCTCGCCATGTCGCACGAGAACGCCGCGCTGGTGATCAACCAGTTTCTGGAGATCTACCAGGGCACGCGGGCCGCCGCAAATCTGGGACCCGTCACGGGTGGCGATCATCTTCGACCATCGCGTGCCCGCCGAGTCGCCGAAGACGGCGACGAACCAGAAGAAGGTGCGCGAGTTCGTCGCCGCGCAGGTATCAGCAAGTTCCACGACATCCGCGGCGATGTCGGCGGCATCTGCCACCAGATCCTGCCCGAAAACGGCTACGTTCGACCGGGCTCTGTGGTGGTGGGTACCGACTCCCACACGACCAGTCATGGCGCGCTCGGCGCGTTCGCGTTCGGCATCGGCGCCACCGAGATGGCGAGTGTCTGGGCGCTGGAGCGTGCTGAACGTCGAAGTGCCGGCCACCATCAAGGTGGTGGTGAAGGGACGGTTCAAGAAGTTCGTCGGTGCCAAGGACCTGATCCTGCACCTCATCGGCACGCTCACCGCCCAGGGCGCCAACTACAAGGTGCTGGAGTTTCATGGCGAGACGATCAGCGGATGTCCACGTCCGGCCGGCTCGTGCTCTGCAACATGGCGGTGGAGGCGGGCGCGACCGCCGGCATCGTTCCGGCCGATGCGGAAACCGAGCGCTATCTGCGCGAGGAAGCACGCGTCACGCGACACTCAAGCCGGTGCCCCGGACGCCGACGCCGAGTACGACAGTGTGGTCGAGGTCAATGTCTCCAAGCTCAGCCCAGATCGCCTGCCCGCATACGGTGGACAACGTGAAGCCGATCGCGGAGGTCGTGGGCAGGACGGTCAACCAGGTTGTGATCGGCTCGTGCACCAACGGCCGGCTGGACGACCTCGCGATGGCCGCCAAGATCCTGAAGGGCAAGAAGGTGGCGGCGAAGCACGCGCATGCTGATCTTCCCCGCCTCGGGCAAGATCTTCCGCCAGGCGCTGGCGAAAGGCTACGTCGCCACGTTCATGGACGCGGGCGCGGTGGTGATGAACTCCGGCTGCGGACCGTGCCTGGGCGTGCACGAGGGCGCGTTGGGCGACGGCGAAGTCGCGCTGTCCACGACGAACCGCAATTTCAAGGGCCGGATGGGGAACCCCAAGTCCGAGGTGTATCTGTGCTCGCCGGCCGTGGCGGCCGCCTCGGCCGTCACCGGCGTGATCACCGACCCGGAGCGGGAGGCCGCTGACGATGCACGGATTCTCTATGCCACCGTTTATTCGTCGGCGACGATGTCTCGACCGACGTGATCTATCCGGGTCGCTACATGGCGACGGTGCTACCGGCGGAAACACCGCAGTTCGCGTTCGCCGACGACGCGGCGTTCAACGCCCGGCTCACGGCAAAGCAGGTTCCGCCGGGGAGCGTCATCGTGGGCGGCAAGAACTTCGGCTGCGGATCGTCGCGCGAGCAGGCCGCTCCTCGCTCAAGGGGCAATTTTTTTTTTTTTTTTCCGTCGTCACTATCCCGGCCGTTACATGGCCACCGTTCTGCCCACCGAAACGCCCCAATTCGCCTTCGCGGACGAGACCGCTTTCAACACCAAGCTGAAGGCGAAGCAAGTCCCGCCCGGCAGCATCATCGTCGGCGGCAAGAACTTCGGCTGCGGCTCCTCGCGCGAGCAGGCTGCCTCCTGCCTCAAGGGGCACGAGCTGGTCATCGTGGCCCATGACTTCGCCCGGATATTCCTGCAGAACGGCATCAACCTCGGCCTGCGCATGATTGCCTGCCCCGAAATCGAAGCCTCCGAAGGCGACGAGCTGGAGCTGACGCCCGAGGCGGTAATCAACCAGACCACCGGCAAGCAGTTCAAGATTGTGCCGATGCCCAAGTCCCGCCAGGTAATCATTGATGCCGGCGGCTTGATTCCCTACACGCGCAAGCGGATGCTCGAAAAGGCCGTTATGGCCTGATCGGAGACAGCCTTCGGTGGCCCGCCAACTTCTTGGACTGCGGCGGCAAGCGAAGCGCGACGCCGCTTTTAGTGGAAGCAAGGGGAGAGCCTGAATCAACAGCTCTCGATAACCTGGGAAAGCGGCGTCGCGCTTCGCTTGCCGCCGCAGTCCGGGACGACCTTGCCACTTGCCTGACGGTGGGTGAAGGGTTCATCTCGCCAGTCCCACCATACGTTGCCAGGCATTTCCCTCTCCCCGCTTGCGGGGAGAGGGTCAGGGAGAGGGGCTCGTACACTCGAAGACCAATGGATCGGCTAGGCTTCAAAACATGGGGCCTCCTCTCCCCTAGGGAGAGGGCCGGGGTGAGGGGGAACGGGCTAAGCGCTATAAATCCCGGAATCATGGCTTTGGCAAGATGCCGTGTAAGGAGCAGTGTCCTCTACCGCTTTCGGCCTTGACCTTGCGGGTTGGTGTCTGAACACACCAACCCATTATGCGCCTTGGCGTTCATTGGCGCGCGCTCGCGCTCCTATCGTCAGCCTCCTGTTCATAGGTTCTGCCTTGGGCCGGACCAATCCGCCCTGCCATCACCCGCGAGACCGTGCGGGATGCCGAGAAGCTCATTGGCCTCGACTTCTCCGACGCCAAGATCGACTTGATGCTGCCCGACTTGAAGGACCAGTTGGGCCGGTTCGAGGCGCTCCACCGGCTTTCGTTCTCGAACGACGTTCCCCCGCCCTCCTGTTCAACCCCATCCCGGTCGGGATGAAGTTCGAGACGCACCGCCGGAAGTTCAAGCTGAGCCCGGTGGGCAAGGTAAAGCTGCCGGCGAACCTGGACGACTTGGCCTTCTATTCCGTCGGCGAACTGGCGGCACTCATCAAGACACGCCAAATCACCTCTGAGCGGCTGACGCGCTTCTTCCTGGAGCGGCTGAAGAAATACGGGCCGAAGCTGGAGTGCGTCGTGACGCTCACCGAAGACCTGGCGCTCCAGCAGGCCAGGCGGGCCGATGCCGAAATCGCGGCGGGCAAGTATCGCGGGCCGTTGCACGGCATTCCTTATGGCGCGAAGGATTTGCTGGCGGTCAAAGGCATCCCGACCACCTGGGGTTCGGCGCCTTACACCAACCAGGTGTTCGACTATGACGCCACGGTGATCAAGCGATTGGAGGCGGCGGGCGCGGTGCTGGTGGCCAAGACGACCCTGGGTGAGCTGGCGATGGGCGATGTCTGGTTCGGCGGCATGACGCGCAATCCGTGGAACTTGCAGCAAGGTTCGAGCGGCTCGTCGGCTGGCTCCACGGCGGCGACCGCCGCGGGCCTGCTCCCCTTCGCCATAGGCTCCGAGACGTATGGGTCAATCGTCTCCCCGTGTGACCGCTGCGGGGCGACGGGTCTGCGGCCCAGCTATGGCCGGGTCAGCCGCGTGGGCGCGATGCCGCTGAGCTGGTCCATGGACAAGCTCGGCCCGATCTGCCGCACCGTCGAGGATTGCGCCATTGTGTTCAACGCGATTTACGGGCCAGACGGGCGGGACCAGAGCGTTTATGACGTGCCGTTCAACTACGATCCCAGGACCAAGCTCAGCAAGCTGCGCATCGGCTATCTCAAAGGCGACTTCGACCAGGAGAAAGGCGAACGCAAAGAGCACGACGAGGCCACGCTGGCAGAAGCTGCGGACGCTGGGCGTGAATCTGATACCGGTGGCAGCTGCCCAACTACCCTCTGCGGAACATCTCCTTCGTGCTCTCCACGGAGGCCGCGACCGCGTTCGACGAGCTGACCCGCAGCAACCGTGACGACCTGATGAAGCAGCAGGGCGCGGATGCCTGGCCGAACACCTTCCGCCAGCGGCGCTTCGTCCCGGCGGTTGAATACCTCCAGGCGCAGCGGCTCCGTTACCTGCTGATCCAGGACACGGCCAAGGTGTTCGACAAAGTGGACCTGTTCCTGGCGCCGTCGCTCAGTCGGGCGGAGCCTGCTGCTGAGCAACCTGACCGGGAATCCGGCGCGTGGTGGTGCCCAACGGCTTCACCAAAGCGGGGACGCCCACGAGCATTTGCTTCATCGGCAAACTCTTTGGCGAGGCTGAGTTGCTGGCAGTCGCCAAGCGGTATCAGGACGCGACGGACTTCCATCGCAAGCATCCGGTTATTAACGGCGAGTAATACCTAGAACCATGTCTTCCCAATCCTCCCGCCTCTCGCGACGTCGTTTTGTAGAGAACTCTGCCCTGGCCGTCGGCCTGCTCGGCACAGCCGCCCTGGCGCCGAACCAGAGCTACGGAGCAGACGCCGCCCAAGCCTCCGCGCTGGCGGCTACGTCGGCGGTCAACGCGCGCCAGCACGGCGCCAAAGGCGACGGCAAAACGGACGACACCAAGGCGCTGCAAGCTGCTTTGAATGCCGCCACAACCGCCGGGCCCGATTTGCCACGTGCCGGCTGGGCACTACCGCCTGGACGGGGCGTTGACGGTTCCGCCGGGGGTGACCTTGTGCGGCGCCTCGGGCGGCGTGCCGCATAGCGAGCACCCCATCGGCACCGTGCTGCTGGCCTTTGGCGGACGCGGCCAGGCGGACGGCGAGCCGCTGATCACGCTCAAGCCCAATGCCGTGGTTCGCAACCTGGTCATCCACTATCCCGAGCAAACCCTCGCGGAAGTGGCCCCCTATCCGTGGTCGATCCGCGCCGATGGCGAGCTCTGCCAGATCCTGGACGTCACGCTCACCAATCCCTACCAGGCCATTGATCTGGGCAGCAAATGGAACGAACTGCACCTGGTGCGCAACGTCTTCGCCTGCCCGCTCAAGACCGGCGTTTACATTGACCAATGCACCGACATTGGCCGGATCGAGAATGTCCACTTCAACCCCAACTTCTGGACGCGCATGGCGCTCGAGCCGCGGCTTCCCGGGCGGCGACATCCAGGCTTACCTGGAGAAGAACCTGGTGGGCTTCAAGATCGGCAAGACGGATTGGGAGTTCATCAGCAACAGCTTTGTCATCTTCCCCAAGATCGGCTTCCACTTCGACGACTTCGGCCACGGCCCGGGCAATGCCGTCATCACTCAGTCCGGCAGCGACATCTGCCCCGTGGCGGTGCGCGTGGACCGGACGCAGGCCCATGCCGGCGCCCAGTTCGTCAACGCGCAGTTCATGTCCACGCTCGAGGTGGGACCGCAGAATCAGGGCCCGGTCAAGCTCGCCAACTGCGGCTTCTGGGGCACGCCGCCACCCGGGAACACGTCCGCCATCCGGGCCCAGCTCGCTGGTCCTGACGGCCTGCCATTTCACCGGCTGGGACCACGCGGGCAAGGGCGATCCCTGCATCCGCGCCACCGGCGGGCGGCTGGTGGTCAACGGCTGCGAGTTCATGGACGGAGGCAAACGCGCCGTCATCCTGGAGAAAGGGCTTGAAGGCGGCAACCATCCTGGGCTGCCTGTTCCGCGCGCCGCAGGCGATTGCGGACCAGTCCGGCGCCGACGTGCAGACCGGCCTCAACACGAGCCACTAACCTTTTTTTTTTTTTTTTTTTTTTTTTTTTTTTTTTTTTTTTTTTTTTTTTTTTTTTTTTTTTTTTTTTTTTTTTTTTTTTTTTTTTTTTTTTTTTTTTTTTTTTTTTTTTTTTTTTTTTTTTTTTTTTTTTTTTTTTTTTTTTTTTTTTTTTTTTTTTTTTTTTTTTTTTTTTTTTTTTTTTTTTTTTTTTTTTTTTTTTTTTTTTTTTTTTTTTTTTTTTTTTTTTTTTTTTTTTTTTTTTTTTTTTTTTTTTTTTTTTTTTTTTTTTTTTTTTTTTTTTTTTTTTTTTTTTTTTTTTTTTTTTTTTTTTTTTTTTTTTTTTTTTTTTTTTTTTTTTTTTTTTTTTTTTTTTTTTTTTTTTTTTTTTTTTTTTTTTTTTTTTTTTTTTTTTTTTTTTTTTTTTTTTTTTTTTTTTTTTTTTTTTTTTTTTTTTTTTTTTTTTTTTTTTTTTTTTTTTTTTTTTTTTTTTTTTTTTTTTTTTTTTTTTTTTTTTTTTTTTTTTTTTTTTTTTTTTTTTTTTTTTTTTTTTTTTTTTTTTTTTTTTTTTTTTTTTTTTTTTTTTTTTTTTTTTTTTTTTTTTTTTTTTTTTTTTTTTTTTTTTTTTTTTTTTTTTTTTTTTTTTTTTTTTTTTTTTTTTTTTTTTTTTTTTTTTTTTTTTTTTTTTTTTTTTTTTTTTTTTTTTTTTTTTTTTTTTTTTTTTTTTTTTTTTTTTTTTTTTTTTTTTTTTTTTTTTTTTTTTTTTTTTTTTTTTTTTTTTTTTTTTTTTTTTTTTTTTTTTTTTTTTTTTTTTTTTTTTTTTTTTTTTTTTTTTTTTTTTTTTTTTTTTTTTTTTTTTTTTTTTTTTTTTTTTTTTTTTTTTTTTTTTTTTTTTTTTTTTTTTTTTTTTTTTTTTTTTTTTTTTTTTTTTTTTTTTTTTTTTTTTTTTTTTTTTTTTTTTTTTTTTTTTTTTTTTTTTTTTTTTTTTTTTTTTTTTTTTTTTTTTTTTTTTTTTTTTTTTTTTTTTTTTTTTTTTTTTTTTTTTTTTTTTTTTTTTTTTTTTTTTTTTTTTTTTTTTTTTTTTTTTTTTTTTTTTTTTTTTTTTTTTTTTTTTTTTTTTTTTTTTTTTTTTTTTTTTTTTTTTTTTTTTTTTTTTTTTTTTTTTTTTTTTTTTTTTTTTTTTTTTTTTTTTTTTTTTTTTTTTTTTTTTTTTTTTTTTTTTTTTTTTTTTTTTTTTTTTTTTTTTTTTTTTTTTTTTTTTTTTTTTTTTTTTTTTTTTTTTTTTTTTTTTTTTTTTTTTTTTTTTTTTTTTTTTTTTTTTTTTTTTTTTTTTTTTTTTTTTTTTTTTTTTTTTTTTTTTTTTTTTTTTTTTTTTTTTTTTTTTTTTTTTTTTTTTTTTTTTTTTTTTTTTTTTTTTTTTTTTTTTTTTTTTTTTTTTTTTTTTTTTTTTTTTTTTTTTTTTTTTTTTTTTTTTTTTTTTTTTTTTTTTTTTTTTTTTTTTTTTTTTTTTTTTTTTTTTTTTTTTTTTTTTTTTTTTTTTTTTTTTTTTTTTTTTTTTTTTTTTTTTTTCGCAGCGCCGGACCTCTCCCGCGCCTCGATGCCTACGGAAAAGACATGGCAGCAATGGCTGGAGCGCCTCTACAACCTCCGCCGCGATAAACGTGGCTCGCACGAGCGGCCACACAAGCCAGTCCTTTTGCTGCTGTGGTTGTGCCCCAACCACCACAGGGCCATGGACCGCTTCCTCATCGCTCCATGCCCGGACTCAAAACATCCTGCGGGCATCTGGCGCGTCGGCCCAGCACTTGATTCCCGCATCGAAGGTCAGAAGGCCCTGGTCGCGCTCGACGGGCAGCGCGTCATTGCCCCGAGCGAGGAGAAGTTCTATCCGGCAATCGAGAGCCTGCGCTGGCGCGAGCAGCACCTCACCACCAAGGACTGACGTGGCAAATGGAACTCCCTGGCCGAATCGCAACACCCAACGGCAACCTCACGCTACCTGCCTTCGGCCAGATCGAGCGCCCCCGCCTTCTCGCCGTGGACGACCTCTTCGCGGTTGTCTCCGACAAATTCCCAATCTCCCCAGGTCACACGCTGATTATTGCCCGCCGGCCCGTCGCCCGATTCCAGGAGCTGACCAGTGCGGAGAAGGCCCGCCTCCTCGTCTGGGTTGACTGGACCCAACAGCACCTGGCCTCCCAACTGAACCCTAAGCCCGACGCTTTCAACCTCGGCCTGAATGATGGCCCCGTCGCCGGCCAGACCATGCCGCAGCTCCACTTCCATGTTATCCCCCGCTACACCGGCGACGTGGAAGATCCTCGCGGCGGCATCCGCCACGTAATCCCCGGCAAGGCCCGCTACTGGCAACAACTCCAACCCCCAACCATGCAACAGCCCAAGCCCCCGCCTGTCCCGATGCTCGATTGGTCATCGGCCATCGGGCTTTTCATGATCAACTTCGGACTCTTGATTTGCTCGTTCAGGACTTTCTGGAGTCAACCCTACCGCCCGAGGAATATTCGCGGTTCAGGGAACGTCACTTTCACGACCGCATCAAACGCCTCAAGGAACATGTCACTGCGGCGGATTACCCGCCGGAGAAGAAACAGGCTATGGCACAGTTCTTTAACCAACTTGAGCCTATCCGCGAGTTCAGGAACCATATCGCACACGGTCTCCTGCGCATCGGGTTGGCCGAGGATCAGAAAACTTGGCTCATGACGCTGTCACTTCCACGAGACCTTGATGGGTCTGGCTCCCCGCAGGCGCGCCATCTCACTTACCAGGAGTTGCTAACGGCCGGAACGGAGCTCACGAACCTGATCGAGAAGTTCCAAAGCCTGTTCGGCAATTGGGTTGTCGAAGCCGGTGTCAGGTTCTAGAACCTCACCGGCACCCCTCCAAAGCCGCCTTCTCGTCCAAACCCGAAAGCCTCTAGCCTCCAACGCCGGCAGCGCACCCGAATCCACGGCGTAGCAGGGCTGCAGCCGCCAAGTCTCAGATTTCCCAGCCAGACCACTTGCGCCTTCCAGCACGGGGCGCACGCGGTTCCTCCGATTCGGCATACATGTATTTCACCATCGCGAGACCCGCCTCGCAGCTCTTCTGGGAAACGTATTCCTCTGCGGCTTTCGCGTCTTCCCGGAGCTTCTCCTCATAGTAAGGTTCTGGGCGCTGGTCCCGCGCAAGCTGGCTCACATGAACCAGTCCTAAAAGGGCTTCTATCCTGGACAGCTTGTTGATAACCGTGTACCGAAACCTCCGCTGCGTTTTCTCGTTTGCGGCGACAGCGTGTGCCAGCGCTATCAGAATATCACCACCCAAACGCACCCGCTCTGCCGTGGCCTCGGCCATGTCTGTAATCGGGTACCGGCTTTTCGTTGAATGTCGAATGCTCATGAAACCGGAGTATCAGCCCTGGTCCGATTCTGCAGCAACTTTCCATGACTCATCTTCCGCACACGAGTCGGCGCGGCGAGGAAAGCTGAAATCGGAAGTGAGACCACAGACCACTGACTACTGACCACGGACCAGGGAACACAGGGGAACATCGGAGCTCGAACATCGAACCTTGAACCCTGAACCCTGAACCTTGAACGACGGATCCGGGTTACGGCCACCCTGAGGCTAACCCGAGGCCACCCTGAGGCTATCTGGTGGCTAACCGGTAGGCACCCTGGAGCCACCCTTAGGCTACCCTTAGGCTACCCTTGGGCTACCCCGAGGCTCCAAGTGCAGGCGCGCGATTGCACCCTCCGGGCCGCCAACGCGGCGCTTACACTCCCTGTCAACACTGCGTGGCTGGTTTCGTCAGCGGACCCGGCTGGATCGAAGGAGAGTCATGCCCGCGCTTCACTTCCCCGTGGTTGCCGCGCCGGGGGCCGCCGGCGGCGCAGCCAGGCGCCGCAGCGCCTCCTCGAGGACTGTCTCGGCTTCGCTCAGCTTGCCGGCTTGCAGGAGCGGCCCAAGGCTTTCCTCGACATAACGGCCATTCGGCCCCGGATCGCGGCCCGCCGCCTGCCAGGCCCTAAACCCCGCATGCACCGCCACCATCTTGCGCTGCACGCGCCGCAACTGCGGGGTGGCGGTGGCCGGCTTTTCTCGCAAGGGAGCTCCCGCCAGAAACTTGCGGTAAGCGGCGAGCGCCTCCTGGCTAAAGGCGCTCTTTTCCAACCGGTCGGGCAATTCCTGGCCGGTCGCGCCGGTGTTGATTGCCACCAACGCGGCCCCGTGGTTGTAGTGCCAGCCGGGGAAGGGGCCAGACCGGAGGTTGGTCCAAGCAAGCCGGGGCGTTGGAGAGGTCCGATCATGTTGCGCGTGGGTTTGGCGGGGACAGGTCCCGGCCTATGGCGTAGGAGGACGGGAGCCGCGACAGAAGGTGGGGGCGGCGGCTGGCGAGTATGGCGCAAAGCCAGTGGCGCGTGAAGGCTAGAAGCCAATCACGTCCGGTGGCGGGGCGGCGGAGCAACTGCCGAAAGCGAGCGTTGTGCTGGTAAACGACCTCGGCATGTTCGGCCAGTTCAGCGACCCATTCCCGGGGCAGAGGCTCGCCCAGCCAGCAACCTGCCTCTTCGCAAACGGCCTGGGCTATCGCAGCCGGGATGATGCCAGTCTGGTCTTGAATCGCGGCGGTGAGGGGCGCACGGGGCTGCGTGGCCTGGTGGTAAGACCGCGCGCTAAGATCCCACTCGCCCAGCGGCAGCCCGCGCAGTTAATTGTCCGTGCCGCCGAGGGGATAAGTTCACTTCGCCCCGACACAGAACAGGTGCTTCTCCCCGCGGATCAGCAGACAATTGGACACAGGCACCGGTGAGGCAATGACTCGCTCTCCCATGCGGTTTTCGGCCAACACCTTGAACCCGCCTTCCGCCTGGGCGACAAATACAACCCCATCTTCCCGCACGGCGTAAAGGTTTCCGCCAGCAATCACCGGTGACGCATAATACTTGGCGCTGGCCTTGGGAAAAGCACCGTGCCACTGCGCCTGGCCCGTGGCCGGGTTGAGACATTCCAGTTCACCCTGATCCCGCAGGACATAGACGTGGCCCTTGTCTTCTGCCGGGGTGGGCACGAACGTCCCGACATCTTCGCGCTCCCAAACCCGGTGCGTGGCGGTCACGTCTCCCTTGCCCCCCAGCCGAACGCCGAAGAGGCGGGGTTGTCCACGATCGGCGCGGCCGCCAGCCACCACCACGATGTCGCCCGCGAAGCTTGTCCGGGTTCATTCGGCGCGGCGAAGGCCCACCAGCACCGGCGAGGCGACCGTCGGCCAGTTGCTCATCTCGCGCGGGTTGAAGCCGCCGCATGACCACAACAGGTGCCCATCGGCTGCGTCGTGGACGGTTAGATGCTCAGCCCCCCAGACCAGGATCGCCTCCCTTCCGTCGTGTCGAAGCAGGACCGGGCTGGTGTAGCTCTCGTCGCCTTCAATTGGCGTTTCGTAATTGCGCGGCACCTTCCAGCAGAGCTTGCCGCTGGCCTTGTCAAAAGCCGCCAGCCACGACTCGCCGTGGTGCATCCGGGCGACTACTACCGCCTTCTCGGTTAACACGGGTGAGGTGCCCTGGTCCCAGTAAAGCTTCACCGGGCCGAATCCCGCCACCAGATTGGTCTGCCAGCGCACCTGGCCGTTCATCTCCAGCGCCGCCAGTGTGCCGCTCTTGAAATAGACGAAGATGCCGCGCCCGTCGGTGGCAGGCGAGGGGTTGCTGCCGGAGCCGTTCCGATGCTTGCCCTCCTGCTCCGGGCCAAAGGTTCGCTGCCACAGCGGTTTTCCCTCCCAGTCGAAGGCCAAAGCCGCGTCCAGCCCGTTGATGGGAGCCGTGAGCACGATTTGTTTGGCCCAGACGATGGGCGTCGAGCACCCCTTGCCCGGCAGCGGCGCTTTCCAGAGAACGTTCGTCGCGTCCCAGCTCACGGGGTAAGCCCCCGGCGCCGCGCTGCCGTTGTCATGCGGGCCGCGCCACTCCGGCCAATTCCCTTGCTCGTCCGCAGCGACCGAGCTCGCCAGGGCAATCCCGGCCATTACGCCGGCCAGGAGGATGCGGTTGGTGCAAATGCTCTTCACGCCTTCCATCTACCTTCCCCGTCTCCCGATGCAAAGCAAAAGCCTGGGAAACCTCCACCACTTGGAGTGCGCCGGCAGAGCCTGCTCCTTACACGGATCTGTATCTCTGGTATAGGTCCTGTGGATTGCCAAGCCCGTTCCCCCTCACCCTACCCTCTCCCCGAGGAGAGGGAGCACCCTCGTCACAAGATCGGCCAACCTGAAGCGCTCGGCCCTTTCGACGCTGCAGAGCGGGGCTCCCTCTCCTTGGGGAGAGGGTAGGGTGAGGGGGAATTGGTCTCTCTGATCCAGATAGTATTCGAGGCAATGAGAATCTGTGTAAGAAGCAGGGCAGAGCGAAGCGGCGACGGCGCTTTGGCTGCTGCAAGGCGTTGGCCCGATTGAAAGCGCCGTTGCCGCTTCGCTTTGCCGGCGCACTCCAGAGGCTGCCAGCCTCCAGGCTGGGGGTGCCGGCAAGATACGCACCATTACAACCAACGGGGCCGATTATACTGGCTGCGCAACCGCCCGGGGATTAGCCTGCGAGCCGTTATCAGCTATGGACAACGTCCTGACGCCACCACCTTGCCAGGGCTCGGACAAACCGGCAGAGCTGACCTTTGCCAAGGCCCTGGATATATTCAGGGACAGCGCCTGGGAAGCCCTGGTATTAGCGTTCCTGGTTTCCCTGTTCGGCGGGATCGCCCTGGGATTCGTCGGCGGTTTGTGGCGCGATATGGCCCCTTCATTGCCGCCGCCTCTGGCGCACCACCGCCATGCGGCAGCAGGATCAGGTTCGGCTCTCGACTTCACGTTCTTTAGCCAGCACCGGTTTGCGCTGCTCTTTGCCCTGCTATTCATCGGCAAGAGCACGGCGCGGCTGGCCGGGCACTCACGCAACGAAGGGCGCCGGCAGACCGTGGCGCGGCTGCAATGGATTCTCGGCCGGGTCTCGCACCAATGGTTCAGTCTGGTCGTCGTCAATGCCTTTGCCGCCTTTGTCGCCGTCCTGGTGCTGCAGATCTCGCTGGAGTTTTCCTGGACCCAGTTGCTTTGGCAGATGCTCCGCGAGGTCTGCCGTCCGGTGATCCACTCCGTCGCGAGCGTTCTGCCCGGCGGCGGCGGATTGGGTCTGTTGAGCAGCCTCGCCGACTGGTACGGGGAGAACCAGTTCAAGTTCCTCTTCTGGCTGTTTTACAGCGCCGCAATCTGCGACGACCTCGGCTTACCCAACTACAAGACCCTGGGCCGCTTGCTTTGGCGGCGCCTCCGCAAGCGCGCGATGAACAGCGGAGGCGCAAAAGCGGAGGGGTGCTGAGGCCCGGTTCGAGGCCACACAGGGCCTCGCTGGCCACCAGCGCCAACGGCGCCAACACCGGTGCGCTACAAAGACCCTTGGGATTTGTAGCTGACACCCGCCAGCGCAGCGGGTAGAGAATTCGCATGCGCTACGTGATGAAGCAGAAGCTCTTTTGCTGGGGTGACGATTTTACGATCAAGGACGACGCCGGCACCGACCGCTTCTTCGTGGACGGCAAGGCGTTCAGTTTGGGAAAGCAGCTTTCGTTTCAGGACATGCAGGGCCGGGAACTGGCCTTCATCCGCCAGAAGCTCCTGGCCTGGGGGCCGACCTATGAAATCTACCGCGACAATGAACTGTTTGCGGTGGTCAAGAAGGAGCTGTTCACATTCTTCCATTGCCGCTTCACTGTGGACGTTCCCGGCCCGGACGATCTGGAGGCCAAGGGTGATTTCACAGATCACGAATACGAATTCTGGCGGCAGTCCGGCCTCCGGGCCACGGTCTCGAAGCAGTGGTTTGCCTGGAGCGACACTTACGGCGTGGACATCGCCGAGGGGGAGGATGACGTTCTAATCCTGGCCAGCACGGTCGTGATTGACATGGCCTGCCACCGAGATAACCAGCGGCGGTAACGGGAAGGACTGCCGGAATCGCCTCGAGGTTGTATAACGCAATCGCCGCCGGCCTTTGCAAATGCCCCCGGGCGCGGCTTGTTAGTACCACCATTTCGGGCTGCCATAGGCCGGAAACCCGAAGCCCGAAATCCGAAGGCCGAAAGAAGGCCGAAGTCCGAAATCCGAAAGGCGAACCTGCTCCATCCCCGCGCTTGGGCCTGCGAGCCAGCCTGCAGCGGCTCAATCAGCGCTAGCAGAGGGGCGAGAGCAGGCTTTTCGGACTTCGGCCTTCTTTCGGCCTTCGGGTTTCGGATTTCGGATTTGGGAGCTTGGCGCTTGGGGGTACTGTCGAGAAGCGCCCATGCCCCCCGCTCTCCCTGCGATGAACTTGCTTGCCGGCGACGATTCATTAGAATTCGCGGCATGAACCGACGCGCACTTGTTCCCCACCTCGCCGCCATCCTGGTTGTCGCCCTTTGCGGCTGGGCTCTCTTTCAGCGGAGCGCTGCGGCACAGACGGCGGTCTCCGCGGCGCCGGGCACCCTGACAGTGATGACTTACAACCTGAAGTTCGCCAGCCCCAAGCCGCCCAACGCGTGGCCGCAGCGTCGGCCGCTGATGGATGAACTCATTGGAAAGGTCGCGCCTGACGTCTTCGGCACGCAAGAAGGCCTGTTCGGACAACTCCAGGACCTGGCCGCCGACCTGCCGGAGTTTCGCTGGATCGGCCTGGGGCGAGACGGCGGCAGCCGGGGCGAGTTCATGGCGGTGTTCTATCGCACCGCGCGCCTTGAACCCCTGGCCTTTGACCACTTCTGGCTGTCGGACACGCCGGAACTCATGGGCTCAAAAACCTGGGGGCCGAAGCTGGCCCGCATGGTGACGTGGGTGAAGTTCCGGGACCGGCAGACCAAACAGGAGTTCTTCTTCGTCAACACCCATTTCGATCACCAGGTCCAGGTGGCCCGCGAAAAGAGCGCCGACCTTGTCCGCGAGCGCATCGGCGCGTTCGATCCCAAGCTCCCGGTGCTGCTCGTGGGCGATTTCAACGCCGCCGCCGGCAAGAACAAGGCCTACTCGATCCTGACCGACGACAAGTTCTTCACGGACACCTGGGCGACCGCTCGCGAGCGCGTGAACGAGGACATCGGGACCTTCAATGGTTTCAAAGCCCCTCAAAAGGGCGGGTCGCGCATTGACTGGATCCTGAGTCGTGGCGATGTGGTGGCGGACCACATCGAGATTGTGACGTTCTCGCGCGACGGCCAGTTCCCGAGCGACCATTTCCCGGTGGTGGCCAAACTGCGGCTGGGCGCTACTCAGTAGCCTGGGGGGGGCGGAAGCCATCAGCGCTAACTTGAAGTGGCGGAGCGCGCCCGCCTGCGTGGCCGGAGCCTGATATGTTGGATGCTGGATGTTTTCCTCCGGTTCATGGGTGCGATGCGCGAACTTTCGGATAGTTCGTGAAAGTCTCACCCTACCCTCTTCCCGAGGAGAGGGGACACCCTCGTCAGATGATCGGCCAACCTCAAGCGCTCGGACATTTCGAGCACTGCCGCCCGGGGTTCCCTCTCCTCGGGGAGAGGGCCGGGTGAGGGGGGAATTGATCTCTCTGATCCAGATCAGTATTCCAGACAATGAAAACCCATACAAGGGGTGGTGTCTTCGGGCGCAGCATCGTGGACACAAGAGCGAGGACCAATACGGACCGGACCCGGGCCGGAGCAAGCCGGTGGCTTAGGTCAGCCGTCTTCGGGTGACGCTATCCAATTCCGCGGTGATTTCCTGCAACGGCACGGAAAAGCGGATTTGTTTGCCGAGACCGAATGCCAGGGTGTAGGGATGAACGTGGAGACCTGTGGCGGGGCTTACCGCCGGTTTCCTGGCCCGGCTCTTTTTCTTCTTCAGCCCGGGACGGCTCGGCAGCGGCTGTCCCACGTCCCGCAGTTCGTTCATCATGCCATCGTATAATCCCATGACGAACACCCCGCGGTCGGCCGCGCTGACGCCATCCACCGCGTTGAACCTGCCGATGAGCGCGCGGAAACTGAGAGCGATCTGATCGGCGATGACCGCCAACCGGTTCGCCGTGCCTGGCGTGGCCTCGGCCAGCAGGACACCCTCGCGATACAGGCAGTGAATGCCGGCAGCGGTCTCGATCGCCCATTTGACACTATTGGCCACGTCAAACTCGTTGGGACCGAACGACCAGATCCGCCTGGCTTTGCTCGACGGCCTGAAGGCGCCTTGAAACAAATCCGGCGTCTCCGCTGGAACCGGCCCGCTAAAGTCGAATCTCGCCTTCAGCCGGGCGATCTTCCGCTGCGCGGCGAGCCTCTCCCCGTCAATGCCCCGCTCGGCCAGGGCCTCAAGTTTCTTGAGCATGGCGCGCGCTTTCGCGCTGGGTAGTTTCAGGTCCGCTTTCACGCCGCCACTCTCTCACTTCCCCGGTTTGCAGGCAATCGGTAAGCCGCGGCCCTGATCCTCGCCTAAGCTCAGAATTGCAGCTCTTCGGGGAGCACACGCGCCCCCGCGTGTCGCCGTCGGCGCCCTCGCCGACTGCTTCACCTCAACTCAATATGAACCCTATAGCCCCAGCCAGGTGTGGCCGGCGAGGGCGCCGGCCACTACACGCGAGGGCGCGTGTGCTCCCCAAGCCTCTGAGTGTGTCGCCTTAGGCGAGGATTTTGGCGCGGCTCAGGTAAACCAGCCTGAGCCCAGTAGCAGCCGAGGTAACGAGGCTCTGGTTAACCAGCAATGGAAAGTCAGAGCCTCGTTACCTCGGTTGCTACCGGGCTCCCGGGAAAGGGACCAGAGAGTAGTCTGGTAGTTCGAAGCCGCCCTTCAATCAGGCCATGTATGGCGCTCGCATCGCGCGGGACCGCAGGCGGTTGGCTTCGGCATCGCCGACAAACTCGGCCTTGCGCAGATCGAACTTCAGGTTGCGCTTTAACTTGCTCGCAGATGTCGGCCGCCAGGCAGATGCTCATGGACCGACACATGACTTCGGGATTCGCCACCGTGGGCCGGCGCGAGCGGATGCAGTCGAGGAAATCCCGCACGTGGCTCAGCGGCCGCTGGGTCCGGGCCGTGTAGTCGTGCCAGCACGTTCTTGTATTCGCGCAACAGGGCCGGCGAGGACACATCGGGTCCGGTATAACCGTCGGCGGCCGCCAGCCCAGCCTTCGGGACCCTCGAACCGCTCGCCACAAGCGCCATGCCAGATACTCGCACGGCTCCCAAACCGAGCCGGTGGCTCGGAACAGGACCAGTTTCACCCCGTTCGACAAGCGCGTCACCATCGTGACATCCGGCCCCGCGTATTCGAACTCGATGGAGGACACGTTCGTCATATCGAGTCCGGCCAGGGCCTGGGCCACCGTGTGCGCGCCCCACATCGCGACATCCGTCGCGAAATCATAAAAGTGATACCACCCGCCGCCATTCACATAACCGGCGTTGTAGGGCCGCCAGGGAGAAGGACCGAGCCAGATGTCCCAGTCCACTTCATCCTTGGGCGGTTCGGGTTGCGCCGGCAACCAGTCGTGACGCAAGCCGTCGCGCCAACGGCAGTCCGCATAAACGGTATGAATCTGGCCCAACCGGCCGGAGCGGGCCATTTCGATGGCAAACACATGATTCGGCTCGCTGAGCCGCTGGGCGCCGGTTTGATAAACCCGGCCATACCGGCGGGCGGTCTCCACGACCGCTCTGCCCCTGCGCCATGGTGAGACAGGCCGGCTTCTCGCAATAGACATCCTTGCCCGCCCGCATCGCCAGGATCGAGGCCAGCGCGTGCCAGCGGTCGCCGGTGGCAATCAACACGGCGTCCACATCCGTCCGCTCGGCCAGGAACTGGCGCAGGTCGGCATACGCCGCGCAATCCTTCGTGCCGTATTTGCGTGTCCACCACGTTCTTGGCCGCGTCGCGCCGGCTTTTCCGCACATCGCAGACGGCGACCCACTGCACATCCGGCTCAGTCAGCATGGCGCCCAAATCATAGGAACCGCGGCCGCCGAGGCCGATGCCGCCCATCACGATCCGTTCGCTGGGCGCCACGGCCCCGTCCCGCCCCAGCGCCGAGGCCGGAATGTAGCAGGGCAGCGCCACCGCACCTGCGGCCATAACCCCTCGCTTCAAAAAACTGCGCCGTGTCAGTGGAGTTGCATTGGCATCGCTCATAAGCAGGCTCACGCTTACCACCGAATCATCGGGCTTGGCAACCGCTTTTGCATCGAACTTCATTACTTGGCTCAGCCTCGTGGTCATAGGAAAACCACGGGCGTATCATTCTCTTGCAGCGGGATTTCGCCTGCAGGCCAGCGATTTCGGAGGGTTGAACAGACAGACATCCCCAGGCGGCTTTAGCCGAGGCTGCTCTTTGAAGATTGGCCGTGAAAGTGGAAGCACCCGGGGGACAGGGGAGCTTCGTGCCGAGCCCGAGTAGGGCCGCAAATACCAGTCAGCTCAAGCCGCCGCCGATTGTTTCAACGGTGCCCCCGCAAAATCCTCAGACCGGATCGGGTTCCGAATTATTCTCCGCAGCCCTTTTTCTTTCCTAATAGCGCTGACTCCCCTACCTTCTGCGCAAGCGCTCCACGATGGCCAGCGAATTTAGTAGTTTCCAGCTCAACCGAGAGCCTGAAATCAGGCCCTTGGATGGGCGCGTGTCATCGGAGGCGCCGTGGCAGCCGTGGCCGGTAGGAGCGTCGGTTTCCCCCTCACCCCAGCCCTCTCCCTTGGGGAGAGGGAGCCACGCACCCCGACGGCCGAGCAGATCTGGCGCGTCTGATTCCTCGAGACGCTGCTGCCGGTTCTCCCTCTCCCCAAGGGAGAGGGCTGGGGTGAGGGGGAACAGGACGCGCCTCGACCGCAGAAACCGGACGGATATCGAGAGCTTACCACTGCGCGTTTCCCTTGGCCGGGCCAGGAGCCTCCCAGGATGAGGCTGACGGAACTCCCAGCCACCGAATCCCGCGTGCGGCGCTTCCTGCCGCGAATCGGTTCGCCCAGCTATCACCTCCTGCTGGCGTGCGTGGCGATCTTTATCCTGGGACCGCTGGGGGGCATTTCCGCCGCGTTCATGAACTTCTCCATCGGGTTCTTCATCGGCGGGCAGGTGCTGGCGGGCATTCTCGGCAGCACGGTCACGCTGCCCTACGGGCCGGAAGGGCGGCACGGCGCCAATTACATGCAGACCATGGCCGCCTCGGTGGCCGGCATGTGCGGCATGGCGGTGCTGGTGCAGGCGATGGTGTGGCTGGGCTTGCCCGAGCCGCCCGCTTGGAAGCTCGTCCTCTACTTCATGTCCATCGGCATGTTCGGCGTCGGCATCGGCATGCTCTACACGCCGGTGCTCGTGGACCGGATGCAGCTGTCCTTCCCATCCGGCTTCGCCGTGGCCAACATTCTGCGCGCCCTGACCGACAAGAACCTGCTGAAGCGCTCGGTCGCCAAGCTCGGCGGCGGCATGTTGGGCGGCTACGCGTGGCGGACTGTTCTCGCTCAACATTGCCGTGGTTCACCCGGTTCGGCCTGACGCCAGGCTGGCGTTGACGACGCTGCAAGGGCTGAGCATCTCCACCTCGACCTTCGGCGCGGGCATGATCGTCGGGGCCCGCATCGCGATTCCGGCGCTGGTGGTGGGGCTGATCGGCAATTGGCAAACGACCCGTACCTGGTGAGCATCGGCTGGCTCAAGCCGGCGAGACCCGTTCCGCAAGATCGGCTTCATCATCGCGCTCGGGACCATCCTTGGCGCGGCCCTCCTGGACCTGGTGCTGATTCTCATCCAGGCCGCCCGCCGGTTCCGCCAGCAAGCTGCTGAGCCGGCCCAACCAGCCGGAGGACTGGAAGCGGGTGAATTTCCGGCGCCTGGTGTTGTGGGTGCTGTTCTGGGGCGTGGCCACGGTGGTGCTCGGCAGCCAGGTGCTGCACCAGCCGGTGTTCTTCCTCGTGGTCGCCGTCGGCCTCTGCTTCCTCTTCGTGCTGGTCAACGGCATCTCGCTGGGCATCTCGGACCAGAACCCGATCTCCAGCGCCTTCGTGCTGACGGTTTTCATCCTCGCCGCGCTGGGGCTGCGCGACCCGGGCGTCGGGTTGCTCTGCGCGTCGATCCTGCTCATCGCGTGCAGCGAAGGGGGCGACATGCAGCAGGACCGCTCGACCGGCTGGCGGCTGGGCACGAACCGCATCGTCCAGTTCCGCTACCAGGTCATCGGCATCGCGATGGGCGCCGTGCTGGCGGTGGTGCTGGCGAAGGTGTTCATGAACTCCTATCAAGTGCTGCGCGTGGACCAGTTCGCCAACCCGCACATTCCCGGGCGCCGAGCAATGGCAATCGGCCATGACCTACAAGTTCGTCGGCGCGCTCCAAGGCATCACCCACCCTGCAGCCGCACATCATGAAGGCGCTTTGGCTGGGCGTCCTGCTCGGTCTGCTGATCGAGATCGCCCGCAAGCTGTCAAGCGCAGCCGGCGCTACCAGCAAGCCGTCCAGACCACGCGCACCGGGCGCGCCGCGGACTTCCTGCTGGACGCCGTCTTTCTGGCCAGCCCTTACGCCTCGTCGTTCGGCGGGTTTGTGGAGCTGCCCACGATCCTCTGGTGGTCGGCGGGTGGTGTGTGGTCTTCGCTCTACGACGCTGTTCCAGGCCAAACGCGCCGCGCCGGCTCCCGCAATCCGCGAACGGGCAATTGCCGTCGGACATGAGCACGATGTCGCTGGTTGGCGGCGGACTGATTGCCGGTGATTCGCTGGCGGCCTTGAGCGTGGGGCTGTATGGTCTGCTCCGGACCGTGCTATGAGATGCAAGACGAAGCTTTGAGTTACTGGACAGGTTCAACGGATGCAGGGGGGCAAGTCCGAAGTCCGAAGTCCGAAGGCCGAAAGAAGGCCGAAATCCGAAGCCCGAAGAGAGCGCTCTCTTCGGCCTTCGGGTTTCGGCCTTCTTTCGGCCTTCGGACTTCGGGTTTCGGCCTTCCCCAATCCCGACATCACCTCGCCGCCCAGACCACCGCATGAGCCAACAAGACCGCCCCTCCTCCGGCACCTCCGCACGACGAGACCACACTCGCCGATGTGAAGCAGCTCGGCCTCTGGGCCGCGATTGCGAGCCTCAGCTACGTCTTCTGGGTCTGCGGCGGCATGGAGATGATCGAGCGGCTGGCCTTCTACGGCGTGCGGGCGGTGGCGACGCTCTACGCGACGCGGCCGGCCTCAACGGGCGGCGCTGGGCGTGACGATGGCCACGTTCGGCACGCTGCTGCTGTTCTGGAACCTGGTCCAGTCCCTCATCCCGGTCTTCACCGGCGGCCTGTCCGACCGTTATGGCTACAAGCAGACGATCTTCGCTTCGACGGTCATCAAGTCCTTCGGCTATCTGGTGATGGCGTGGTTTCACAGTTACTGGGGCTTCTTCTGCGGGCGCGATGCTGCTGGCCACCGGCACGGCGATCTTCAAGCCGGGCGTCCAGGGCACGCTCATCAAAGCCACCAACCGCCGCAACAGCTCGATGGCCTGGGGCATCTTCTACCAGACCGTGAACATCGGCGGCTGGATTGGCCCGCTCATCGCGCTGCAAATGCGGCTGCTGGCCTGGAACTACGTCTTCTACATCAACGCCGCGGTGATCTGCTGCAACTTCCTGCTGCTGCTGACCTATCGCGAGCCGGGCAAGGAGGAGCGCCTCGCCCGCCAGCAGCGCCTCCGCGAGGGCGCCGAGAAGCAGCGCAGCCTCGCCATCGAATCGCTGGCCGAACTCAAGAAGCCGCACCTCGCGCTCTACCTCCTCATCTTCTCCGTCTGGTGGCTGATGTTCCCCATGCTCTGGGACGTGCTGCCCAAGTACGTCGACGACTGGGTGAACACCGCGCCCGATGGTGCATTTCCTCTTCGGCCCCGGCGGCGCGCACAGCGGGTTCTGGCAGTTCCTCCTCGGCATGGGCGAGAACGGCCAGACCATCCAGCCGGAGGGCATCGTTAACATCAACGCCGGCATGATCATGCTCACCTGCTTCCTGTTCGCCGGGCTGGGCGCCAAGCTGCGCGCCACCACCAGCATGTTGGTGGGCACGGTGTTTATCGTCACCGCGCTCACCATCTTCGGCACGACCAACCTCGATCGGGTTCGCCGTGCTGGCGATGGTCATCTTCAGCATCGGCGAGATGCTGGCCAGCCCCAAGTTCAGCGAGTTCCTCGGCAACATCGCCCCGCCGGACAAGAAGGCCATGTGGATCGGCTTCTCCCAGGCGCCCATCCTCATCGGCTGGACGATTGAAGGGAAGCTCGGCCCCGACGCTCTATCACATCTTCTCGTCCAAGGACGTCTTCGCCCGCCAGATGCTCGTCCAGCGCGGCCTCTCGCCCGACGCAAGTCACGGAAAAGGCGCTGCCTATCGGCGAGGCCTTCAACAAGCTGGTCCAATTCACCGGCGAAAGCCCCGGAGCATCTCACCCAGACCCTTTACCAATCGCACCATATCGGCCTGACCTGGTATGTCTTTGCCGCCATCGGCGTGGCCTCGGCGGTGATGATCTACTTCTACGGCCAATGGATTCTCAAACTTGCGAAACAGGAGGATGCCAGCGCCGCCGCGCCACCTGATGCCGCCGCCAAACACCCGCCCCAAGCCCAGCCTTCTTGAGGCGGTACCCCGGAACCTCACCGTCACCGCACCGTTACCTCGCCGTAGCACCTCTGATAAGTTATCAGAGGTGCTACGGCGAGGTAACGGTGCGGTGACGGTGGTGCGCTCGGGGAAGGCGCGGCTAGGCGCGGGGGCCGGTCAGGTGCGGGGTTGGGGGAATGGGGGTTCAGAGGGCCGGCAGTTGGAGGGCCAAACGAGACTTGGACGGCACGGCGCCTACGGGGTGTAATAAAAGGGATTGGGGAGCTTGAACTTACGCTCGGCGTAACCGCCGGCTACGTCGCTTTCCTGGTCGCCGATGCTGGCGATTATCGTGAAACCTTGCTCGGTCAACTTGCGGCGGGTCGCTTCCTTGAAAGGCACGAGCGATTTTGCCTTATCCGATTCGGGGCGGAAGAAGATCGCATCGGGATCGGTATAACCGGCAGCGGCGAGAGTGAAGCGGGTCCGATCCGCCAGGTCGGTGCGGCGGGCGGTGATGAAGAAGACCTTCACGCCCAGTTGCCGGCTTTCATGATAAAGGTCCAGGACGGGGGCGATCGCCGGGTCGGAATGAGTGGTCTCCCAGGCGACGAACATCCGGTCACTGCGCGCGAAATCATCCTCCCTGAGCCGGCCCCAAGTGGAAGTCGCGGTGTCGTCTATATCCAGGACGACGGCCAGGTTGGTGGCGCCAGAAGCAGCACGGTGACGGATGTAGCGCATGGCCCGGGCGGTGACGTGCCGGACATCGGCGTCGTAACGGCCTGAATCGTGGTAGCGGATGAGGGCCTGTTTCTGGAGGTAAAGGTTGGAGGGCGTGGCGCAGCCGGCGAGAATGACCAAGGCGGGAAGCGCCAGGAAACGCAGGGTTTGGTGAGGCATGAGTTTCATTTTCCACTAACCTACTATCCGCGTGCCCGTCCGGCCATCCAAGGCGGCGGAGAGCGCTTTGTGAGACGTGACGAGGGCCTCGCGGCCGCCGTCTCCAATGAATCGGAGGCAGGCCTGGATCTTGGGAAGCATCGAGCCGGCCTGGAAATGGCCTTCGGCCATGTATTGCTTCGCTTGGGCGACAGTCATCGAATCGAGCGCGCGCTGGCTGGGCTTGCCGAAGTCCAGGCACACCTTCTCGACCGCTGTGGAAATGACCAGCAGATCAGCGGCTATGGCCTCGGCCAGCACGGCCGAGGCGAGGTCTTTGTCAATTACGGCGGCCACCCCGCTCAAATTGCCCTGTTCGTCAGCGACGACCGGAATGCCCCCGCCTCCCGCGGCGATGACCACATAGCCGTCTTTGACCAGGTGCTTCACTACTGCGGATTCGATGATGCGGACCGGTTGCGGCGAGGCCACAACCCGGCGCCAGCCGCGGCCTGCGTCCTCGACCATCGTCCATTTCTCCACGCGCATCCGGTCTTCCGCCTCCGCCTGGGTGTAAAACTGGCCGATCGGTTTGCTTGGTTTGACGAAGGCGGGGTCGTTGCGGTCCACCAGGGTCTGGGTGACGATGGTGGCGACGGACTTCTTGAGACTGCGGCGCCGGAACTCGTTTTCGAGGGCCTGCTGAATCTGGTAGCCGAGCGCGCCCTGAGTGTCGGCCACAATGGAATCGAGCGGTACCTGGTGCAGGATGCCGCGCGAGTGTTCGCTGCGCAGGAGGATGAAACCGACTTGTGGGCCGTTGCCATGTGTGATCACGATGCGATAACGGTGCTCCAGCAGATCGGTGATGTGGCGGGCAGTCTCAACCACGGCGGCATATTGGTCCGGGACGCTCATGTGCTGCGCGTCCTTGATGAGCGAATTCCCGCCAATGGCGATGACAATCGTCTTCAATGGGAAGGATCTTAGGTCGGCGGTTCCGATTGGCGATTCCAAAATGCGCCCGGCGAGACAGGAATGTTGCGGGAACCACGTTTTTTGCTTGGCACGTGACTTGCGCTCGTTTATCGTATAATGGACGTAGCGCTAGGTAAGGCGACAGGTCGTTCCAGGGCGCGGATGGGGCTGTCGTTCGCCTGGCGATAACGCGAACACAGTCTTATGACTATTTTTGATCTGATTAAAGCTACCGTAGTTTGCGGCGCCATCGCCTTCCTCATCTACAGTTACCCCCTGATCGGCCAGATTGTCCTCATCGGATTCCTGAGTTTGTTATGGCTCCTGTACGCCCATAGGACCATCACGAACCTGTTGCGGAGATAACGAGGGCTGAGAGCTGCGGGTTGAGCATGGCGGCGGAGGGCGGGGTCTGGGCACGCAGCTCGGTAACTCGCGGGCCGCCTGGAGGGCGGGGAGGCGTTTCACACTATTGGCTATTCATCAATTCCCATTCCCGCTACCGTCCAACCATGGATTTGGAAGCTAACTTGAAGGCGGTTCAGGAGCGGATAGAAGCCGCTTGCGCGCGAGCGGGGCGCCCCCCCAATTCGGTTACGCTTGTCGCGGTGACCAAGAGCCAGCCCCCGGAAGCCGTCTGCGCCGCCGCCGCGTTTGGGCTGACGCTTTTTGGTGAGAACAAGGTGCAGGAGGCCAAGGCCAAGATTCCCGCGTGCCCGGGCCGGCTGCGCTGGCACATGGTCGGCCATCTGCAGACCAACAAATGCCGCGACGCAGTGGAGTTGTTCGAGATGGTGCAAAGCGTGGACAGCCTTCACCTGGCGGAAGCGCTCAACCTGCGCGCAGAACAGGCGGCGAAGCGGCTGCCGGTGCTGCTGGAGGTCAACGCCGTGGGCGAAGCCAGCAAGTTCGGCTACCGTCCCGACCAACTGCTGGCCGACCTTGACCGGCATCAATGCGCTGCCGCGCCTGGAAATCCACGGGCTGATGACCGTGCCGCCGTGGGCGCCGAATCCGGAGAAGGTGCGGCCGGTGTTCCGTCAAATGCGCGAACTGAAGGAGCGCTGCGAGCAACACCTGGGCGCGCCGCTGCCGCACCTGAGCATGGGAATGACGGGCGATTTCGAGGTCGCCATCGAGGAAGGCGCGACGATGGTGCGCATTGGCACGGCGCTGTTTGGGGAGCGAAGACGGGGAGCGGGCTGAGGGGCTTAAGGGTGCATCTTGGTAATACCACCATTTCGGGCAGCCACAGGCCGGAAACCCGAAGGCCGAAATCCGAAGGCCGAAAGAAGGCCGAAGTCCGAAACCCGAAAGGCGAACCTGCTCCATCCCCGCGCCTGGGCCTGCGACCCACCCGGCAGCGGCTCAATCAGCGCTGGCAGATGGGCGAGAGCAGGCTTTGCGGCCTTCGGGCTTCGGACTTCGGCCTTCTTTCGGCCTTCGGGTTTCGGATTTGAGCGCCTGGTGCTGTCGAGAAGCGCCCGGGGGCTCAACCCCTGCCGCTTTTTCTCTTCCCTTTCCCGGGCGCCTGCCTTAGGCTGATAACTGTGACCACAGAACTCTTTAGGCAGGAAATCGCCGAAGCGATGAAAGCGTATGAGAAGTACGTCGTGTGTATTGATAAGACCCCGGAGGAATTTGAGCCGTCGCTGACTTCCCTATTGCAGAAAGCGATCAAGGCCTACCAGGGCCGGGGGCCGGATTTGCGTCACGGAATCGCCCTGGACAAGCAGGTTACTATCATCCTGAGCCAGAACGACGGCCCACGCCCGCTTTGCGGCATTTACTTCAATCTCCACTCGCCGTATCACCGGAAGACGCTGCCCAAGACGGTCAAACCCCTCAAGGAGCCGATTGGGGGCAGCCAGTCGAACTCCGAGGGATAACGCCACGCTCCGCAGTCACTCAGCCCGGGCCACATCGCCAACTTCGGCATCGCCGGCTGTCAAGTCGGCCACGATATTATCCTCGCGCTGCGGTCCGGTGACTTTGACCTCACCGACCTTCAGGCCGCGCCGATAGAGGCTCAGCCGCTGGTCCTTGGCCGCCATCTTCCCCAGCGGGAAATTCAGCACCACGAAGCGCCCCTCCGGATTGACCAGGGCGACTCGGCCTACCAGGGGGTTGTCGGGAGTGACGATCAGCGTCTGGTTTGTCGCTGACGTTCCGGCCCGCGCCGGTCCCGTTTTTGTTCCCGCCGGCGTCGTGAAAGCAGGCGTTGCGGTCTTTCTGCCCGCGCAGCCGGCGGCCAGCAGCGCAGAGAGGAAAATGGCGGAGAGCAACGTTCGCATAGGCGGAGTAGAATCCCACCTCCACGGCGGGTCAATTCACAAATCGGTCAGGATGGTATCGTCGTGCTCGTAGGCCGGCGAGCAGCAGCAGAGCAAATGGAGCGTTTCACTGCCGGTGTTCCAGAGCTTGTGCCGTTGGCCAGGCGGGATCGCGATCGCGTCACCCGGTCTTGATCTCCCGCACCTCCCCCTCGATCCGGATTCGGCCCCGGCCATGCGTAATGTAGTAAATCTCCTCGGTCTTCAGGTGGCGATGCTCTTGCGTGCTGCCGCCGGCCGGCACGCGCGCCTCGGCCAGGCTTTGGTGGCGGATAGCCGAGTTGCGATGCGCCAGCAACTCGCGAATTTCCGAGCCGTCCTTCGTGATGAAAGGCGGCACGTCGTTCAGGTTCTTAACGTCCATTTGCTCCTGCCATCTGCTATTGGCGATTGGCTATTCGGCCTGAGCCCGCCTCGTTAGTAAAGCAAGTACTTCTTGCGCGCCTTCCGGAACGCCTCCTCGCCGGCCTTCCAGGAGGCGACGATCTCCGCCGCCGGGGTGCCGGCCTCCAACGCCTTGCGCGAGGCGTCGGTGCCGTTGACCTTGTCGAACATGCTGACGCTCCGTCTTGGCCTTCACCGACTCGGCGAAGAGGTCGCGGTCGCCAACCTTCTTCAAGGCTTCGTAACCGTAGAAGTTAATCGCGGTCAGGGGGCCTTGGCGCGGTCGGTGAAGAATATCTGCACCCCGCCGACCACCTGGTTGCTGAACGTGAAATAGTAGGGCCGATAGGTGATGGGCTGGAACTTCACGCCCGGCAGTTGGTAGCCATTGAGCTGATCCGCGAATTTGTGCGGGTCCAGACCGGGGGCGGCGATGCACTCAAAGGGCAGGGTGTAGCCGACGCCGATGCTCACGCTGTAGAGTTCTCCCAACATGCCAGTAGCCACTTGGTAGAGAGCGGAGTCGCCGTGCGGCACGTGCGGCGAGCTGGGCACCCAGGGCAAATCGGTATCGCGCCAGACCATCCAGCGCTTCCAGCCTTTCATGGGCACGACCGTCAGCCGGCACGGTTTCTTGATCCAGCCCTCGCCATTGATCATCCGCGCCAGTTCCCCGCAGGTCAGGCCATAGACGTAAGGCACGTTCCAGTAGCCGACGTGCGAGCGGAATTTGGGGTCGAGCATCGGCCCTTCGATGCGTTGGCCGTCGAGGGGATCGGGCCGGTCGAGCACGACGAACTCGACACCCGCCTCGGCGCACGCCTCCATCGCCACCCCCATCGAGCTGATGAAAGTATAGGAGCGGCAACCCGTATCCTGCAAATCGTACACCAAGGCATCGAGCCCCGCGAGCATCTCGGGCGTGGGCCGGAACGTCTTGCCATATAACGAATACGCCGGCAGGCCCGTGCGGGCGTCAACGGTGCTGTCCACTTTGCCGCCCGCCGTTACGTCGCCGTAGATACCGTGCTCGGGGCCGAACAGCGCCACCAGCTTCACCCCCGGCGCGGCGCGCAGCAGATCAATGGTGGATTCCAGGTGGCGGTTGACGCCCGAGGGATTGGTCAAGCAGCCCGACCCGCTTGCCTTGCAGCACTTTGAAGTGGGTGGCGGCAAGGACTTCATTCCCGAGTTTTACTTCGGCCCTGGCCAGCAACGGCAACGCCACTGCCAGCACTAAGAGGCTTCTGAGTATGCAGCTTCATATCCGGCGAGGTTAGCGTTTCTGCCGCTCAAGGCAAAAGGATTTGGCGACGACGGAGGCTCGGGCTTATTGGGCCAGCACCCGGTAGAACCGAGAGGCATTGGCGACCGCCCCGGGGTCTGAGACTTGAACCACGCCGCCGGTGCTGTTGTAAATGGTCTGGAGGGTTTGCCAGTAGGCGGGCGGCGCCAGGTTTGTCGCGACCTGAATGTAATATCTGGCGCCGGCCTGCCCCGTGAACTGCAGTTGGAAGGCGTTGCCGGCCATCAGGAGGGACTGCAACTGGGGTGGGGTCAGCTCTAGAACGTGAACCAGCAAGCTGGTGGACACGCCTTCGGGATGGTCGGTGTTGTAAGCTGTGAACGTGACGAAGGAATCGCCGGCACTCATCCATTGATGATTAATTCCGCGGCCGGTATTGGTAACCACGGTGCCGTCGCCGAACTCCCATTGGACCCGGCTGGGCCTGCCGGTAATGGTTGCGTTAAAGCTTCCATAACGGTTCACCAGCAGATTGGTTTGAGAGGCTGTCAGGGCAACCGAAAGAGGCCCGACCAGATTCGCCAGCAGGACTTCGTCGCAGCCCATCGAAGGGGGATTGTCCCAGGCCTCGCCGTCGAGGTCGGTACCGGTGGTATAGAGCGGGCTGCCGGCCCCGCGGCAGGGCGAGGTTGACGCGATGTGAGACGAGCCGAGGAATTGAGGGTCGGCACTGATGTTTCCGGCGCCCACTTTGGGCCAGTTCGTGCTGGTGCAGCAATACGAATACTGGGCCGCGATCGTGCTGAAGGAGTAATTATCTTCGGTGATACCATGGGGGTAATCGTCGTAGTTGCCCAACACGATGCTGTTTCGAGTGAGCCCATCATAGGTGCCCGCTCCACGGTGCATCGTAGGCGACGTCGTGTAATTCAGGTACACGGTGCAGTTGTTCAGGACCGAGGAGAAGGCCCCACCGCCATAGGCCGCCAGATTGAACACGACGAGGGAATTGTTCAAGGTGCCGTAAGCAATGCCGCCGCCGCAAAAGGCGGCATTGTTGGTCAGAATGCAGTTGGAGACCACCGCGTTCATGGATGAGCACCAAACGCCGCCGCCGCTCGACAGTGGGGACCCGACATAACCGCTATAGGGCTGGGTTGCGCCGTTTTGCAGAGTGAAGCCGCTCAAAGTCGCACCGTCGGTCAGCCAGGCACAGCGCACCGCCAGCGGACCAGTCATGGTTGCTGGATCCCATGCTCCCTGGATGATCGTCACCAACGGGCCGTTCACGCTCGCGACCGTCAGCGGCTTTGTTCAGTGCCACGCGGTTAGTCAGATTGCCCGACATGGCCCTGCCGCTGGTGGCATAAAGCCCGTTAGTCACCACCACGAAGTCTCCGGCTGCCGCCGCATCAATCGCTTCCTGGATGCTCGTCGCTGCCGTCGCCCAACTGGAAAATGGAGCGACCGGATTGCCCCCGGCCGCGTCCACGGCATGAACGGTAACCTGCGCCACCGTGCTGGTTGCCATGCCGAAGGAATTGCTCGCGATCAATTGATACGCTCCGGCGTCTGCCGGGCCAAAACCCTTTATGACCAGGCTTGCGCTGTGCGTCGCAATGAACCGCGCGCCGTCCTCAAGGAAAATGCCATCCTTGCTCCACCAATAGGAGAATGGGGGCTGCCCGGAGACGGCGAGGCCGCCAAAGGTTGCCGACAGAGGAATACCTCCGAGCTGAATTTGGGGCTGTCCGGCGACCCGGGCGCCGTGGGCTGCCATTCGTCGCAGCCCATGGAAGGCGGGTTCGCCCACGGCTCGCCGTCAATGTCTGTGCCGCTGACGACGTTGGTGCCGGCTCCACGACAAGGCGAAGTCGCCGCGAGATGCACGCCATCGGCAAGAAGCTGCGGATCAATATCCTGGTTACCCGCGCCCTGGAGGCAGGGGATCGGTGTCGCAATAGCCGAGGTTGCAGATCTCGAGGAATAATTGGCCGCGCCCGATCCAATATTGAAATTCCCATATACAGATGCAGTTGGTTAAATTCGCGCTGGCGACCGCGCCGCCATAGGACGAATATGCATAGAGGGTTGCCGTTGCCGGTGAAGGTGCAGTTCATATACGTTCCGCGGTAAGCTCCGCCGCCGTAAAATCCGGCGCGATTCTTGATGAAAGCAGCAGTTGGTCGCTTTGCAATTGTTCGCGCCGCCTCCGCTATCCTGCTCGGCAACATTGCCCGCCAACCAACAGTTCAGTGAGTTGCAGTTCAACGCCCCGCCGCCGGCACCTGCTCCCGCGATGCCGGCGCCAGGCGTTCCCGATCTCCGACGGTAATTGTTCGTGAGCGTGCAATGGCTCAGATTGAGCCCGTTGTTCAGTTGCGCAGCGCCCCCGTACGCTCCGCCGCCGCCAGCATAAGAGCGAAATTCGACACTAGCACACAGTTGTAAACCGATACGGTGTTCGAACGCCTAACACCCCGCCACCGTATCATGGATCGATTCGGTGACGCCACGTTGTGCTTCGGGTCGCACCGCCTGAGATGGTAAACCCGCTCAAAGTCGCATTGTTCGTCAGCCAGGCGCAACGCACCGCTGCCGGGCCGTTCGTCGAGGTCGGATCCCACGCGCCTTGAATGGTGGTGGCGGAGGGCCCATTGGCACTTTGCACAAGGATCGCCTTGTCCACCGTGACGCGGTTGGTGATGACACCGTCCATGGATTTGCCTCCGGTGGCATAGATGCCGTTCGTGACCAGAACGACTTCGCTGGCAAGAGCCGCGCTGATGGCGTCCTGGATGTTCGTCGCGGCAGTCGCCCAGGTTGAATACGGCGCTACTGGATTCACCCCGGCAGCGTCCACGCAATGAACCACTAACCGCGCGACGGCGCTCGTCACCGCACCAAACGCATTGGTGACGACCAGTTGATAAGCTCCGGCATCGGAGAAACTGACTCCGGTGGCCACGAGATTGGTCGTCTGCGTCGAGCTGAAGTGGCTGTCATCCTGCAGTGGAATACCGTCCTTGATCCAGAAATTGGTAAACGGCGGCTCGCCGGCAATATCTCGAAACATTGACGGTAAACCCGACCGGATCGCTCGTGAGCTGAAGGCGAGGTGGCGTGACGAGCGGCGCCGGCTGCCATTCGGCACAACCCACCGAAGGAGGATTGAGCCAGGGCTGGCCGAAGATATCCGTTCCAGTCACCAGGTTGGTGCCCGCGCCGCGGCAGGGTGAGGTGCTGGTGAGATGCCCATCCGCGAACAATTGGGGCGCGTCGGTGAAGTTGCCCGCGCCGGAGGGTAAGGGCGTGGTGCAGCAGTAAGAAAACGTGCAGCTCTTGTTATTGCCGGCCACATTGTAATACACGATGCAGTTGGTCAGCGGCTTTGATTGTATGGCCCAACCCATGATACGCCCCGTAGACGAATTGCTGACCACGGTGCAACTGTTCAACAAGCAGTTGTGCGCAGCGCCAGGCTGCCAGCTGGCAGGTCCGTTGCCGCTGACCAGGCAGTTGTTGAGCGTTCCCTGGTAGGCGCCACCGCCGGAAAAATAGGCGGTGTTGGACACGATGAGGCAGTTGGCCACAAGGGCATTGGATGAAGCACACCACGCCCCTCCGCCGGACCGAGATTGTTATCAGTGGAGTTCGCGTGGCTCCCGCCTCGCAAGGTAAACCCAATCAGCGAAGCACCGTTGGTCAGCCACGCGCAGCGCACAGCGGAGGTGCCGTTCGTCGCCCCAACCCCCTAATGACGGTGGTAAAGGGGCCGTTCACGCTTTGCACGCTCAGCGCCTTGTCCAACGCGACTCGGTTGGTCAGGTTGCCGGCCATCACACGACCGCTTATGGCATAAACGCCATTGGTCACCAGAATCGAGATCGGCGTCCACGGAGGCATCAATCGCGTCCTGGATGTTCGTCGCGGCAGTGGCCCATTCTGTGAAGGGCGAAGACGCGTTGGGACAGTTCAAATCCACGTAGCGTGTTGTGGCGTCGGCGCCAAAGGTGAAGATCAAGCCAAGCAGCCCGACGGCTGCAAAACCCCGGAGAGGTGTCATAAATCAGGTTCCGTTCTAGCAGTTCTTTGCCTACACGGCAATTGCTCATTTATCTTTCACCGTTCTGACAATTACCAACAGCAGATCCTTGGTACGATTTTCATTCCAGCCCCCGAGCACGGTTAGCAGGGATTGGTGCGTTGCGGAAATTGCTCGAAAGCTTGAAAGTCTTGGGCGGCCATGAGACAAGGAGGGCATGAAACATCGCCGATCGAGTCGCCGCGCCTTTATCAGAGGCTCTCTCACAGCGGCTGCGGGGGCGGCGCTGCTGCAACCTGCTTCGAGGCTGTTCGGGCAAACACCGGAGCCAACGGCCAGCCGGCGGGCGCTGCGGTTGGGCGGACCCTCCTTCGCCAAGACCGAAGACCCCGAGGCGCTGGCGCTGGCGCATCGCGCCCTCGGCTACCGGGCGGCGTATTGCCCGGGAGTGAAACTGGAAGACACGGACCGGATTCGCGCTCTGAGCGCCGCGTTCGCCAAACATGACGTGGTGATCGCCGAGGTGGGCCGGTGGTGCAACCTGTTGGACCACGATCCCGAGCAGCGGCGCAAGAACCTGGACACGGTGACGGAGGGGCTGGCCCTGGCCGAGGCCATTGGCGCCCGGTGCTGCGTGGATATCGCCGGCTCTTTCAGCCGCACCTCGTGGTTCGGGCCGGACCCGGAGAACCTCTCGCAAAAGCACTTTGATGCCTCGGTGGAGAATGCCCGCAAGATCATCGACGCGGTGAAGCCCAAGCGCGCGAGGTTCTGTTACGAAATGATGGGCTGGGCGTTCCCTGACAGCCCCGACAGTTGCATCCGCCTGCTCAAAGCGGTGGACCGGCCTGCGTTCGGTGTGCACCTGGACCCGTGCAATCTGGTCAATTCGCCGGAGAAGTTCTACCACAACACCGCCCTCCTCAACGAGTGCTTCGACAAGCTGGGGCAGTGGATCGTGAGCTGCCACGCCAAGGACCTGACCTGGGACGTGGAGATGAACGTCCACTTCCGCGAAGTTGCGCCGGGCAAGGGGTCGCTGGATTACGTGACCTACCTGAGACGGCTGTCGGAGCTGCCGCAGAATGCGCCGTTGATGCTGGAGCACCTGGCGACCGCCGAGGACTACGCCGGCGCCCGGGCACATATCTTCCAAGTGGGGCGCCAGGCCGGGCTGAGCTTCGATTGAAAGGCACACCGGGAAGCTCAGCTACCCATGATCGCTTCACGCGCATGAATCCGGCCACCGGCATCAAGGAGAAGAACACTGCGGCGCTGAATTCCGTCATGGCGGCGTTCCTGCTGACCGCCCTGAAGGTGCTGGTCGGCGTGCTGAGCGGCAGCCTGGGCATTTTAGCCGAGGCGGCCCACTCGGGGCTGGATTGCGGGGCGGCCATCGTGACCTGCCTGGCCGTGCGGGCGGCCAGCAAGCCTCCCGACCGGGACCACACCTACGGTCATGGCAAGGTGGAGAACCTCTCGGCGCTGGTGGAAACGCTCCTGTTGCTGGCCACCTGCGTCTGGATCATCCGCGAGTCCGTGCTGCGGCTGATCTCCCATCACGTTCAGGTGGACGCCTCCATCTGGGCCTTCGCGGTGATGGGCATCTCGATTGCGGTGGATGTTTCCCGCTCGCGCATGCTGCACCGGGTGGCGGTCAAACACCGCAGCCAGGCGCTCGAAGCCGACGCGCTGCATTTCAGCACCGACATCTGGAGTTCGGCGGTGGTGATCATCGGGTTGCTGGGAGTCAGGCTGGCGGGGTGGTTTCCCGGCCTGGGTTTCCTTTTGCAGGCGGACGCCGTTGCGGCGCTGGTCGTGGCCGGCATCGTGGTAATCGTCAGCGGCCGGTTGGGCGCGCGCACCATTCAAGCGCTGCTGGATTCCTCGCCCCCCGGCGCGGCGGAGCAAATCAAGTCGGCGGTCACGGCGCTGGACGGGGTATTCGACTGTCACGCGGTGCGGGTGCGCTATTCTGGACCGTTCTGCTTTGTGGACTTGCACATTACTGTGGATGGCGAACAGCCGTTGCGTGCCGCGCACGCCCTGACTGAGCGCGTCGAGCAAGCGGTGGACAAAATCCTCCCCGGGGCTGATGTGACCGTTCACCCTGAGCCGGCACCCTCGATGGGCAAGCCTGGCGAAGGTAAGGCAACCGAAAGGTAAGGTCCGGGCTCCGGTCAAATTCTTGCGCGCCCGACAGAAACCGTGAATTGCGCCCCCCGAGGCTCCTTCCGCAACGGGCGGCTTGCGCCGAATGGGCCGCGGGTCCATCTTGTGCCCGATTAAGGGCTGATCGGTTTATGCGCGAGTGCAAGCTCCCCTGTTCTCACTGCGAGCCGCACAGCCAGGTCAATTATGCTCCTGGACGAACTGGAGAACGAGAGCATCTATATCCTGCGCGAGGCGTTCAACAAGTTTGAGCGCCTGGCGATGCTGTGGAGCATTGGCAAGGACTCGACCGTGCTGCTGTGGCTGGCGCGGAAAGCCTTTTTTGGCCATGTGCCCTTTCCGCTGGTTCACGTGGATACCAGCTACAAGATCCCCAGCATGATCGAGTATCGCGACCAGCTCTGCCGGGAGTGGAACCTGCAGCTGATCGTGGGCCGGAACGAAGCCGTCCTGCAGGCGGGCCGCACCTACCCCAATGGCAAAGCGACGCGCGTCGAATGCTGCGGCACGCTCAAGAAGGACGCCCTCCAGGCCGTGCTGCAAAAGCACCACTTCACCGGCGTCATCGTCGGCGTCCGCCGCGACGAGGAGCCCACCCGGGCCAAGGAACGCTACTTCAGCCCGCGCGACCAGAACATGGAATGGAACGTCGAGGACCAGCCGCCGGAACTGTGGGACCAGTTCAAGACAGATTTCGAGCCGGGCACCCACATCCGCATCCACCCGCTGCTGCACTGGACGGAGCTGAACATCTGGGAGTACATCGAGCGCGAGAACATCCCCGTCATCCCGCTCTACTTCGCCAACGGGAAGGGCGAGCGCTACCGCAGCCTGGGCTGCTACCCGTGCACCTTTCCCATCAAGTCACAGGCGCGGACAGTGCGTGAGATCGTCGAGGAACTCCGCCAGACGCATACGCCCGAACGGGCCGGTCGGGCGCAGGACCACGAGAGCGAAGATGCTTTCGAGAAACTCCGCCGCGACGGTTATATGTGATATGACGCCGAGCCGTGTTTTTCCAGCGCGTGGCGGGCGTTTCCCCATGAACCGGGAACATCCAACATCCACATCCAACATCCAACACCCAATGGCCTCACCCTGTGCGGTTATTGGATGTTGGATGTTGGATGTTGGATGTTGGATGTTCCTCCCCTTCCGATGAATGCCCCAACACTCTCCGCTGCCGCCGAGCAGCTCAAGATCGTCATCCTCGGCCACGTGGACCACGGCAAGTCCACGCTGGTGGGCCGGCTCTTTCATGACACGGGCTCGCTGCCCGAAGGCCGGCTGGAGCAGCTCCAGCAAGCCGCCCAGCGGCGCGGCATCCCCTTCGAATGGGCCAACCTGATGGACGCGCTCCAGGCCGAACGCGACCAGAACATCAGCATTGATACCGCGCAGATCTGGTTCCGCACGGCGAAGCGGCGCTACGTCATCATTGACGCGCCGGGACACCAGGAGTTCATCAAGAACATGGTCACCGGGGCCGCGCAGGCGGAAGCGGCGCTGCTGGTGATTGACGCGCAGGAAGGCGTGCAGGAGAACTCGCGGCGCCACGGCTACCTGCTCGACCTGCTGGGCATCCGCCAGGTCGCCGTGCTGGTCAACAAGATGGACCTGGTGAACTACTCGCCGGAGCGCTTCAGCGCCATCGAGGCCGAGTACCGCGACTGGCTGCGGCAGGTCGGCCTCGAACCCCGAGTGCTTCATCCCCATATCGGCGCGGCAGGGCGATAACGTCGCCGCGCCCGGCAAGAACCTGCCCTGGTGGAAGGGCCCGACGGTGGTAGAGGCGCTCGACGCGTTCGAAGCGGCCCGGTCACCCGGCGACCAGCCGCTGCGCTTCCCAATCCAGGACGTGTATCGCTTCGACCATCGGCGCATCCTCGCCGGGCCGCGTCGAGAGCGGCCGCATCCAGGTCGGCGACCGGCTCGTCTTCTCCCCGAGCAACAAGACCAGCACCGTGAAAACCATCGAGCGGTGGAGCGCCCCGGCGCGCGACTCCGCCGTCGCCGGCGAAAGCATCGGCATCACGCTGACCGAGCAGGTGTTCGTCGAGCGCGGGGCCATCGCGGCGCTGGAGAACACGCCGCCCTACGCGCTGACCTGCTTTAAGGCCCGGGTGTTCTGGCTCGGCAAACGGCCCTTCACGCCGGGCCGCAAATACCGGCTCAAACTGGCGACGCAGGAAGCCGAGTGCCAGATCGAGAAACTGGAGCGGGTGATTGACGCCGCCACGCTGCAACACGGTCCAGCGCACTGGCGCAGAATCCCAGGTCGGGCGCTACGAAGCCGCCGAGCTGACGCTGCGCACCAAGAAACCGGTTGCCTTCGACGCCGTTCAACGAGGTTGTGGCGACGGGCCGGTTCGTCATTGTGGATGAGTTCGATGTCGCCGGCGGCGGCATCATCCTGCCGGACAGCTACCCGCGCCGCACCGCCGATTCGCTCCACAAGAGCCATAACATCTACTGGACTTCGGGCCGCATCACCGCCGGGCAGCGGGCGCTGCGCCAAGGCCACGCCGGACGCGTGGTTTGGCTGACGGGCCTGTCCTGCTCGGGCAAGACGACGATTGCCGCCGAATTGGAGCGCGAACTGTTCGGGCGCGGCAAGCTCAGCTACGTGCTGGATGGCGATAACATCCGACACGGGTTGTGCACGGACCTGGGTTTCTCGCCGGAGGACCGCCGGGAGAATATCCGGCGCATTGGCGAGGTGGCCAAGCTCTTTGCCGATGCGGGAGTGATCTGCATCACGGCCTTCATCTCGCCCTACCGCGCGGACCGCGACGCCCTCCGCCGCAGCCTGCCGCCCGGGCAATTCGTGGAGGTGTATCTGAACGTCCCGATCGAGGTCTGCGAACAGCGCGACGCCAAAGGCCTTTACGCCAAAGCCCGCGCCGGCGAGATCAAGGAATTCACCGGTGTCAGCGCGCCGTATGAGGCACCGGAAAAGCCCGAACTTGAGCTGCCGACCGGCCAGCTTACGGTGGGGGAATGTGTGGCCAGGATCATCGCCTTCCTCGCCGCCTTGGAGAAATGGGTGCCTGAAAGAATAGTTGGCTGATTTCCAAAGTGATGAATTGCCTAGACTTTTGCGCAATGTATTGTATAGTGCATATACAACATAACTAAACTATGCTCTCACCTTCTCTCCAACAGGAACGCGCCCACCTCCTCGAAGAAATGGCTCATATTGACCGCATGATCCGCGGCCATGTCAGTGAGCAGACCTATCGGGTCCAGCGCGGCGAGCGCACCGTGACTCAAGGCCCTTATCATCTCCTGCAGCGCCGTGAAAACGGCCGGAACAACTGTCAACGGGTGGGAACTGATGAATTGGATTTCATCGTCCAGGCCGTTGAAGGCCACGACCGCTTCCAAACGCTGGCCCAGCGCTACGCCGCCCTGACCGAACAGATGACCTGGGACCAGCAGGGGGCCGAGATTAAAAAAAAGTTCCGGCGCTTCTGGCGGCCTACTTCCCGCAAACGGCCCTCTGCCTGAATCGGCTGGAGACTCAGGGCATCGGCGACTTTGCCGCCCTGGAACGACGAACCGGTGCGCCCATGCGTCGGCGCGAGGTCCGGGGGCGCAAAGGCAAGAATGGCGGCCAGCCCGCACCCGCGAGGTCAAGGTCGGTACGGTCTTCACGCACCGTAAACCGGACCAGTCTGACCAACGGCCCGAACGGGATTATGCCTCGACCACTTACCTGGCGGCCATCGTTACGGCTGATCAGTTCGGTCCCCTCTTACGCGCCGAAGCCATTCGCCGCGGTATGGCCAAGGCCAAGGTCGTGGTCTTCCTGGGGGACGGCGCTGTTTGGGTGTGGAAGTTGGCACGCCTGAATTTTCCGCAGGCCGTCTGTATCCTGGATTACTATCACGCCTGTGAGCATTTGAACCTCCTGAGCGCCACCCTTTACGGGGAGGGCTCCCCTTTGGCCAAGCGACGCTTTCGCCAGTGGCGCAAAGCGCTGCTGAAGGGTAAACTCGCTCAGGTTATCGCTCAGGCTAACGCCGACCTGCCGACCAAAGCCCAAACCCGTAAATCGGCCAAAAAGCAAATCGCTTACTTTGAACGCAACCACTCCAAGATGCTCTATCAGACGTTTCGAGCCGCCGGCTATTTCATCGGCTCGGGCGTGGTGGAGGCTGGCTGCAAAACGGTGGTAGGGCAGCGCCTCAAGCAATCCGGCATGCTCTGGAGCCGTCAAGGCGCCTCTCATCTGCTGGCTGTGCGCTGCGCGCTGCTGAGCGGTTGGTTCGAGGACTTCTGGAAACACTACAACCGGGCCGCTCAAGGACTTGCCTTCGCCGCATGACCAATCCAAACCGTTTTCCCAACGGGTTTGCCCTGCACCCGAACGCTTTGATTGACGCAGCTCGGGCTTGCCAGGCACCGCGGTTCCGGCGTAAGCTCGGGCCTTGTTATGGCAGACAACCCTGGAGTTCCGCCAAGTTCGCCTCCCCCGCCGCCACTGTCCACACCGCCGGGCAATGAGAGCCAGGCCCGCACGTGGAACATGCTCTGTCACCTCAGCGCGCTGGCCGGTTACGTCATCCCGTTCGGCAATATCATCGGGCCCTTGGTGATCTGGCAGATAAAGAAGAACGAATTCCCTTCGGTCGAGGAGCACGGCAAAGCCTCCCTCAACTTCCAGCTCACCGTCCTCATTGCCCTGGTGGTCAGCGGTACGGCGGCTTTTCTCCTGTCCTTTGTCTGTATCGGCTTTCTATTGATCCCGGCGGTGATAGCGGTTGCCCTGTGCGGCCTGATCTTCGCGATCATTGCCGGTATCAAAGCCAGCAATGGCGAGCCCTACCGCTATCCGTGGAGCCTCAAGCTGATCCAATAGCCCGGCTCTTCAGTCTGTCTTGTCTGGCCGGCGCTCCGGTCAAAAGCACCAGTTCATCATCATAAACGCGAGAATGAGCACGCGATAAAGGCTGCGGTCATTGACGAACTGCTTCAGAGTCTTCGCTGGCCGCAACTGCGCAGAGAGGAAGTTTTTCATACACATGTTCGTTCTCAATGTCTTCAACTATGACACTTTCGCAGGTGCCGTGCCTCTCAATTCTGAGAATTGGGCAGTTCTGGACAGTAAATAGGCATTAGGGGCGGCGAAGGATGCGGTAGAGGCGGGTGGGAGCGGTTGGGGAGGTGGTCCAGGTGTAGTTGGTGGCCGAAGCGACGAGGTTAGAGGCCTGGATTGTCCAAGTGACGCAGTTGGAGGAGGTTTCGACTGTGTAATGGGCGTTGATTTGGGATTGCCAGCGCAAGGTCAAGAGGGTGCCATTGTTGGTACAGGACAGGATCGGGAAGGGGGAATAGGGGTTATTGAAGACTGCCAGGACCGGGAGGTGGTTGGTGGCGATGAGTGTCGCGTTCGGGGCGACCCCGGGCGGCAGCGGGTGCAGCGCGTTGTATTCGTCCGAGCGGAAGACCAGACTGCTGGCGCTGACGTAGTTGGAAAACAACAGGCCGCTGGGCATGACGTAATCAAAACGGATGGAGGGGCTGCCGCTGTCCCAGGTCTTTTCACTCCCCGTGATCGGGTTGACCGGGCTGGTGAGGTGGAGGCCGGTGGGGGTGCTGAGCAGGGTGCCGATGGCGTGCTGCTCGTAAGAGCGCGGTTTGTTGATGTCCTCGTTCATGTCGCCCATCAGAAGGTAGGGGTCGTCCTTGAAGGGTCCGGCCTGGTAGATCGTGACGAACCAGTTGGAGATGCAGCGAGCCTCGGCCGCGCGGCGCGGGCCGTTGATGGCGTCGTTAAACGCCTTGAGATGCACGTCGAAAACATGGAGCGGCCGGGGCAGCCAGGGAACGACCACCTGGGCTTCAAAGAGATCCCGGGTGAATACGCCATCGAAGCCGAAGGCACTCAGATCTGTCCGGGCCAGCCACGAGTGCGAGCGGGCGATGGGAAAGCGGCTGACAATCACATTGCGCGGACCGCCGGCGGTCGTCGAATTCGTAGCGATGAAGTAGCCGGGGAGGTAGGCATTGACGAAATTGGTCAACTGCCAGGTGTTCTGCACGGAGTATTCCTGGAAGCCGATGATGTCGGGCTGCAAGCCGGTCATGATGCTTCCGACGGCTTGATTGGTGATGGAATTGGTGCTCCAGTTGGCGGCCGTGTTGTCGAAATTGCCGCCGCCCAGGTTGTAAGTCAGGACCGAGATGGTGGGGAACGTGGGCGGCGTCGGGTTGCCGCTCAAGGCCGTGCCCGAGACTCGCACCATGTCCACCCACAGCGTGCCATTGACCCCGTAAGTGCTGGACGGCGAGTTGGCAACATACCCGTAAGCACCCGTGCCTGTGGCGGTGGACTCGAATTCGCTCACCAGGCGAAAGCCGAAATCCGGGTTGTTGTCCACGCCCGGCACGGTGCGGAAGTCCGCCACCAATTGCTTTTGCCACGGGGTATCGCCGGCGGACAGCACCACGAGGAAATCGTTCCAGCTTGCCCCGTGATTCAGGGTGGTACCGAACTCGCCAGTAATGACTCGCCGTGGCGCTGTTTTCCTGGTCCCAGGTGACCTCGATGTCCTGGTACCCGGCGGTGCTGGCGAACAACTGTATTCCCGCCGTCTTGTTCGCAGTCGTTGTGGCGGGGAATGTGCCCAGGCGCAACGCGCTGTTGTCGCTGGTCCGTGGATCGCTGGTGCCGGTCGCACCTCCGTGCGCCGGGGTGTTGAAGTAATTGGTGGTGCCGCCGATGTTCGTCAGGCTGCCTGAGCCGATGTAGGGCACCCACGTCCCCGTGAGCGGGTTGGCATCACCGGCCGGCGGATAATCGAAGTCCCACAGGACGATGGTATCCGCCCGCGCCGCCAGGCCGGCGGCGAAGAGCGCCGCCAGGACGAGGCGGGTGCATTTCTTCGTTGTGTTGCCCCAAGGCCTCGGTGGTAGGGCGCGCTCGCCGCAGCGCGCCGTTTCACGATTCCTAAACAGGTGCATTTCCAGCCTCTCTGTGTGTTCGCGGCGCGCTGCGGCGAGCGCGCCCTACCCGGAGCGCAGAGGAACACGCCCTCCGGTGGCAGTGCCTGGCAGCGCGAGGGCAAGCCTGCAGATCATCGCACGGCTTTGGAACTGCGGGCGGTGTCTTGCGATAGGTCCCAGACATCGAGCCACTTCACCCGCTTGATAAAGTCGGCGTGGCCGTCACAGAAATTCATGTTGGCGCCGTCCTTGCCGTGGTTGTCCTCCGGATCCGGGAAGTTGCTGTTGTTGTTCTTGGCGAAGATCACCGGCTCGGTGCTCCCCCGGTCGGCGTCCACCATGAGAAACACCGTCGAGGGCGAGAGCTTCTGACCGATAAACTGCGGGGAGTTCTTGATAACGTGGCCCATGACATTCTGCTCGGTCTTCTTGGGATAGGTGATGGTGCTGCCGGTGAACAAGCCAAACACCTCGTAACCCAGCCCGTTGGAGTCCGGCGGGGTGTAGGGCGCCAGCGTCACCAGGTCCGACAACACCTTGTCTCCCGAACCCGGCTTGATCCCCCAGTTGTCCGTCCGGACGCTGTGACGCGTGGAGGGACAGACAAACACCTTGGTGGCTGGGACGAACGTTGGGTACAGGAAACTCAGATCGTCATCCCCCGCCGACCGGTCGGAGTTGGCCGGAATGCTCGATAACTGCGGAGGATACCAGGTGGGCGCAGTGTAGTTGCCGCGGAACTCATTGGCGTACATGACGCAACCAATGCCCAGTTGTTTCAAGTTGTTCAGGCAACTGATCCGTAACGCTTTGGACTTGGCTTTCGCCAGGGCGGGCAAAAGCAGCGCGGCGAGAATGGCAATGATCGCGATGACGACCAGCAGTTCAATCAGGGTGAAGGCCCGCCGCAACGAGCGGCCACGCGTGGGGCCAGCCCCGAGGGGCAAGGCCCGGTCCGGCGAAAGGCGTCTCTTCATATGGATCAATTTAGATAAAGGTTCAGGAAGTTAACGCACTAAGAACTAATATAGGTCACCGCCGGCGGTCTCGCCAGCGGCGTTGAGCTTATTGGTGTTTGCGGCGCAGGAAGAAGACGAGGGACCCCAGGGCCAGCAGCGCCAGGGATCCAGGTTCCGGGATGGGAGTGGGGCCGCCGAAATTCAGATCACCGAGAGTCAAGCCCTGATAGTAGGGATCGGTCGCGTAGGCCAACGTGATGTTGACGGCATCGCTGGCCGAACCACTCAGGTTGGCCCCGAACCAATCATCGGCCGTCGAGCCGGTGGAATCCCCCTTGCGCCCGACGTAAAGGGCACCCGCGCTGGTCGGCGGCGCGCCGGGCACGTCAATGATGTTATCATACTCACTGGTGCCCAGGTAGTTGTCGGCAGGGTAAGACGCGCGGAAGGTGATGGCCCCGTAAGAGTAATCAGTCGCTGCCGCGCTGGCACCGTCCATGAGTCCGACCGAGTCGGCCACGGTCCAGCCGCCGGGCACTTCCAGCAGGCCGTCGTCGTTCGCGTCCATGTCGAGGGTCAGCGTCGGGGCGCTGCCGGTACCGATATTGACGAGCAGAATGGTGGTGGCGGAATTCTCCAGGTCCACTTGAGTGTTGTCGCCGCTATAACCGACCGTGCTGGAACCTGTCGGTCCCCAGCCCTGGCCGCCGGTATTCTGGATCACAGTGGCCCCGGCGGCGGTGGTGGTGAACTGGCTGAAGTTCTCGCGGGCGAACAGGTGGCCGTTGGCCCCGAGCGAGAATGCCCCCAGGTCGAAGAACTGGTTGACGTCGCCGCGCCCGGTAGTGCCCTGGCCTTCGAGGCTGATGAGATAATAGCCGGCCAGGGACATGTTGGGTGTACCGCGCAACTGGAAGCATTCGTTGCCGGTCGTGGCGCTGCTATCGGAACCGGGTGGATTGGCCAGGACTCCGCTGATCCAGACCTGGGAATGGGCGGCGCCGGCGACAGCCGCCAGCGCAATGAGAGAAGCGAGGGTTCGTTTCATAGGCATTTTAGTTAGGTGTTTCTGTGGATGTGTAATTAATAGCCTTTCTGGTTAAAGGGATGCTTGTTCAGGGCTTGACCATCACGCGGTAGAACGCGCCTCCGGCCGGTGCGTTGGTGTCCGTAAACGAGGTGTCGGTCACGTTGGCCCCGACGGTCACGAAGCCGGCGGGGTCGGTCAGGCTGGTGCCGCGCAGGACGTCGTACTTCAGGTTGAAGCCGGCGTCGCCCGCGGACGCCCACTGCAACTGCGGCCCTTCGGCGGTCTGCGTGACGTTGGTAACCGAGAAGGCCGGCAGCGAGTAGGGCACATACGGTTCCTTGTCGAAAATCAACAGCCGTCCGCCGCCACCCGCGGTGCTGGTGTCCGAGACCACGAGGAACGCCCCGTCCTGGGAGAAGGCCATTCCGGGGTCGTGGAAGTTAATCGCGCGATACGTCAGCGACGGGTTGGTCAGCGGGAAACCCAGCTCCCTCTGGTCTGCGGTCTGTCCGCTCGCGCTCGGGTCCACCGACCAGACTTCATCAAGCGTGTCATCGGACACCCATACCCGGCCGGTAAGGGGATCCACCGCCAGAGACTGGCCGGCGGTGATGGTAACGGTAGTGGGGAAGACATATCGCATCGAGCCGTTGGCGTCCACGGCGGTGATGAAGCCGTCCGTGCTCAGCGTCACCACCTCGCCCGATTGGGGCAAGGCGCCGACCTGGTCCAGGTTGTCCCAGCCCAGGCCGGAGGTTGTCGCCGGAACGAGAAAGTTGCTGAGCATCTGATCCAGGTCCGTCGTGGCCGGATCCATCAGGTAGAGCGCGTTGTAGGTGTCGCTGTCGCTGCCGCGATCGGCGATGACGAGCCAGCCCGGGTGTCCCAGCGAGCCGGTGAAATTGGGCGGCGCGATGGTCACGTCAATCGGATCGTCGTCAGTCACCGCGCTGCCGAAGTTGGTAACGACCAACTCCGGCGTATGGGCCGACCATGGCGCCTTCAGCCGCATCAGCGACATCGTCACGTCATGCACCCACCACAAGGTGCCGTCGTCCTGCACGACCAGGCCGGCGGGGCGATCCAGGCCGCTGACCACCGGCGTGGAGTCCACCCACCAGTTGCCGCTGGCCACCTTGTAGGCGCGAAAGATGCCGCCGCCGACGTCATTGTCCACCGTGAACAGGATGCTGGTTTTGTCGCGCGGATCCACCGCCACGGCGCCGATCGGACCGCCGATGGCGAGTTGGGTATAATTGGTGAAGCGCGTGCCGTAAATGGTCGGCGTATAAGGCAGGGTTCCGAGCGGGGCGATGCTGGCGTTCGTTCCGCCATAGACCATATCGAACAGCTTCATGCCGGTATAGGCCGGGTCGCTGGCGCTATACATGTAGAAGTTCAGGGGAGCCGAGGCTGAGCCGTCAATGATGGCTCCCACCCAGTCGTTGGAGGTCGAGCCAGTGGATTCGCCCTTGCGGCCGACGTAGAACGTGCCGGAGGTGGTCGTCAGAGGGCCTGGAATGTTAATGATGTTGCCGTAAGCGCAGGTGCCCAGGTACTCACCCGTCGAGGCTGGCGCGCGGAAGGTGATCGCTCCGTACGAGGCATCGGTCGCCGCCTCGCCCGAGCCGTCCATGACGCCAATCGAGTCCACCAGCGTCCACCCTTCGGGCAGGTCCAGGAAGCCGTCATTGTTGGTGTCCAGGTCAATGGTGTTGGTGATCACGCCACCGCTGGCGATCTTGACGAGCAGGATGGTGGTGGCCCCGTTCTCGAGGTCCACCTGGGTGCCATCCGAATATTGCCCCACGGTGCTGCCGCTGCCGCCCTCGTTCGCCTGGCCCCAGCCCTGGCTGACAGTATTCTGGATCACGGTCGTCTGCGGGTCGGTCACGGTGTAGAGGCTGCCGAATTGAGACGCGAACAGGTAGCCGTTGGCCCCCAGCGAAAACGCGCCTAAATCAAAATACTGGTTGATGTCACCCTTGCCGTTGCCCTGGCCCTCCACGCTGATCAGGTAATAGCCGGACAAGGACAATCCCGGCGTGCCGCGCAATTCGAAATACTCGTTCCCTTGAGTGGCTGTGCTGTCGCTCCCCGGCGTGTTGGGGGCCACTTCATTGATATAGACCTCACTCGCGGTCGCGAGGGAGAGGGATGCCAAAACGGCAAGAGAGATGAGGTGCTTTTTCATAGGGGTGTTGCTTAATTGTGATTCGTTCTGTCCGCCTCTAACAAGGGTCCAATCCCATCCCGATCACACCGGGCACAACGACCGGCAAAGCGAGGCGACGCTCCCGTGATTGGCCGGCACAAGCCGGTGTCGCCGCCGTTCTAAGTTTCCCGATGATCATTCCTGGTGCAGGTTAGGCCGTTGTTAGTCAAACACCAGTTGGGCTCTGTGAAAACCATGTGACGATGTAACCTATCCGTCACAACCCAATTGCTGGCGCCAGACCAGTCGCGGCAACAAAATACATAGGTCGAATACGCGTTAACGCACCAAGTATTGGCCTACGAGCGCACGTGTCAAGGGGATTGTATGACGTTTTTTGACCTGTAATCGCAGATGTATCTATCTGAACAAAAGGCACTTTCGCAACATGAACCTGAATCCGCCGAAGGATTTTTATGAATCGCAGGTGGCCGAACCGGCTTTCGACCTCGGGTGCCGGGGTAGGTTCCAGTGGCAACGGCCCAAGCCGGAACAGGCGGCGCAAAGTCTGCTTTTCTAGAGGAGCGTCTTCCCGAGTTGCCGAACCAAAAACTTGTGGCACTGTAGATCGTGATTCACCAAGAGCGTTACCGTTGCCAGAACGTGCTGGTTGTCGAGGATAACCCGGACGATGTGCAGTTGCTCCGAATCGCGGCCGACGCGGGGCCGGAGGCGGTCGCCTTCCACATTGTGCGGGACGGTGAGCAAGCCCTCGCCTACCTCAAAGGGGAAGGGGAGTATGCCGACCGCCACGCGCATCCCTTGCCCGAATTGCTGTTGCTGGATATTTCACTGCCCGGCATGAGCGGCTTCGAAGTGCTCGCCTGGGTTCGCCAACACCCCGCGTTCAATGCGCTGAAGGTGTTCGTGTGGACCGATGCGGGTGACCCTGGCACGCTCGATCGGGCGAAGCAGGCCGGCGCGAACCGGTTCGTCCCGAAGTCAGTCTCGTTCGTGCGCGGCGGACTGACCGGGCTCGTGCGCAGCATCTCGCAGGCAATCACCGAGCCCGCCGAAAAGCAGAGCCCCGCAGCGAAAGCCTCCTGACCGGCCGCGCGCTTTGAGAAGGGGCGTGTAATTGGTCTGGGCCTCTTTTCGAGTTGGGCGCTCGTTTCCCCCCTCATTCCCAGTTGGGTTCACAGAGCGCCCTCCAGGAGGCTCACCATTTCCTCGCGAGTCAGCGCAATGGGGTTCGCCTTCATGCTGCTGGCGTGGGAGGCTTTCCCGACCAACTCAGCGGTATGCTCGCGCTTCAGGCCGTAGCGGCCCAGGCTGGGGATTCCAAGGTCGGCCACCAGCTTGCGGACCCACTCGATGCCGGCTTCGGCAGTCGCAGTCGCACTGTTCATCACCAGGCGCCCGATTTCCTCGTAGCGGCGCAGCGTGTCGGCGGCAGGCTGGCGTTGGCGCAGGGCGCGCAGGTTGGCTTCCATGACGTGCGGCAGCAGGGCGGCGCAGACGGCGCCGTGGGGGGCGGGGAACTGGCCGCCAATCGGCCCGGCAAAGCCGTGCACGGCGCCGAGACCCGCATTCGCCAAAGCCAGGCCGCCAAAGAGGCTGGCAACGGACATATCCTCCCGCGCGGCGGCGTCGCGGCCATTCTCGACGGCTGTCCGCAACGAGCGCGCGGCGCGGCGAATGCCCTCCACGCACAGCGCATCGGTCATCGGGTTGGCGCGGGAGCTGACGTAAGGCTCGATAAGCTGCGTGAGCGCATCGAGCCCGGTGCTGGCCGTAATGGCGGGGGGCAATTCGCAAGTCAGCTCAGGATCTACCACAGCGACTTTAGGCAACATGAACGGGCTGCGCAGGCTCACCTTGACGCGATGCTGCGGAGAGGCGAGCACGGCGTTGCGAGTGACTTCCGAACCCGTGCCGGCGGTGGTTGGGATGGCGATGAACGGGGCAGAGGCCTGCGTCAGCTTTTTGCCGCGGCCAATGACTTCGAGGTAATCAAGCAGTTCGCCGGTGTTGGCGAGCATGGCGGCGATGGCTTTGCCGGCGTCCAATGCGCTGCCGCCGCCCATAGCGATGACCAGCTCGCATTGCTCCTTTTTCGCGAGCGCCACGCCTTGCCGCACGGTCTCAATCTCCGGCTCGCCGCTGACGCAAAAGGTGGTGCTGGCGACGCCGTGCTCGCGCAAGAGCGCGAGGAGCGACTCCGCTCGCCGTGGCTCGGCACCTGTGACTACCAGGGCGCGCTGGCCAAACTCCCGGCCGACTGGGCCGGCCTCCCGCAGAGTGCCCGAGCCGACGAGGATGCGGGTCGCGGTGGCAAATTCAAATCGCATGGCGGGTCGCGGGGTTGACCGCCTGTCACCAGGCGGAGTCTTCCGGGAACAGGTTCTCGAACTTCACGCTGGTGCGCGGCTCGGCCATCATGGGCGCCACCGCATCCCGCCAGACCTGGTAATGCCGTGTCTCCTTGTGCGCGGCCGGCGCCTGCGGCGTGCGATAGGCCTCCACCAGCACAAAGCGCGTCGGGTCATCGTGTTGCTGGACGCAGTCGAAGCGGGCGATGCCCGGCTCCTTGAGGCTCTCCCGCGCATTGGCAACGGAAGCCTGTTTGAAGGCCTCGACCTGCTCCGGTTTTACGTGAACGTGGACGTGAACGACTAGCATATCCTCTTAAACTGTTAATGCACTGATCCGTCAGGACCTCGCAGCGGCAAGCCCGCTCCGCCATCAGAATGCCTCAAGGCGTGCCCCATTTCAACCTTCGTCATGTTTCAACCCGCGGCATGCTCTCCCTCACCGCCGCCCTCGCCCGGAGAGAAGCCTTTGCGCATGGAATCTTGAGACCGAAGGAAAACATCCAGCATCCAACATCCAACATCCAACATCCAATGGCCTCCGGTTCGGCAATTATTGGGCGTTGGATGTTTCCACAGTCCACGGAAAGGAGGAACGGGCTGAGGGAGCATCTCACTTTCTGTACATCCGAGGCTGCTTCGCGACGGCGCCTGTCTCGGCGTCAGATCCGTTCCCCCTCACCCCGGCCCTCTCCCTTAGGGAGAGGGAGAACGGCCGGCAGTGTGTCGGCGAATCCGAGCCGTCCGGTAGGTTCGAGCGTTGGCGTAGGTGGCCCCCTCTCCCTGAGGGAGAGGGCCGGGGTGAGGGGGAACCGGGCTCACGATCGGCAGGGGGCTACAGAGGGTTTCCCGTTGGCGCTCACAAAAGGTGAGAAGCTCCCACGGGCTGAGCGCAAGCAGCTTTTGCATTGACCCCAGGCCGCCGACGCCCAGAATGGCGCGTAGTGACCACTACATGAAACGTCTCCTGCTAACCCTATTCTGCCTGCTTTTAACCCATAGCCTCGTGCGCGGCTCCGCTGTCGTCGCCTACCTGAACCAGCAGGGCGGCCTGTTCGGTTACCCGCGCCCGGAGGTAACGGATGCCGCCGCGGCGCTGTCGGCCCTCGCCATGCCCCCTTCGCCGGTGGAAGCCGGCCAGATCCTCGCGTCGGGTGTGCCGGCGGCGACGAAGATACTGGCACTGCAGGTGACTGAGGACACCACGAGTATCGAGTTCTCCCCCGAGATTATCGGCAGCGGGCTGGACGATGCCCGCCTCGAAGCCGTCTTCCGCCAGGTCAAGGCGACGCTGGAACAGTTCGGGTTGCCGCCTAACATCCGGCTGCTTTGCGCGGGCCACCTGCTGAGCAGCTATCTGCCGCCGGTGAAATCCTTGCCGGTCCAGCCCCAGGCGAAGGTGGCAGCCGCGCCCCCCACCAGCCTGGTGGGGCTTGCCGGCAAGAAGATCTCCATTTCGCCGGGGCACGGCCTGTATTGGACGGGAAGCCGTTAAACCACGGCGCGCCCGGTCTATTGTTCGCCCCTGTTGGAGGAGGATTATCACAATATCCAAGTGGCCAGCTTTCTGAGCACTTACCTGGCCCAGGACGGCGTGACGGTGAAAAACTATCGCTGTGTGGACCAGAACTACGGCACCTACGCCCCGGCCAACAATCCCTGGTGGCACATGGCGGCCTGCTATTGGACTCAACAGTTGGGTTACCCGTGCTCGGTGTACGCCAGCTATTCGCACGACTGCAACCTGGCTGCCGGCGGCAGCGAGAGCAACGACTCCATCCGCGCCGGCCCGGTCGCGGCAGATTACGACAACACCGACGCGCATATCGCGCTCCACAGCAATGGCAGCTCGGGGTATTGCGTTGGGGCCGGCTGTCCCACCGGCACCGAGACCTACTACGACTCGGACCAGGAGCACGCGGCTTATACCGCCGTGAGCAAAAGCCTGGCAACCTCCGTGCACAACGCCGTCCTTAGCGCCATCCGAACGAAGTACACCGATCCGACCTGGACGAGTCGCGGCGTGCTCGATGCCAACGGGGCTTACGCGGAGACGCGTATTCCCCAACGCCCGGCGATCTTGATCGAACTAGCCTTCCACGACACGTGCGACCACGACGCGCTCTACCTCCAGGACAACTTCTTTCGCTCGACGGCGATGTGGGGGGTTTACAAGGGTATCTGCGATTACTTTGGCACCACGCCCACCTGGGATTACTACTCTTACGAGGTGGTGAGCGACACGCTGCCCGCGACCATGGCGGTCGGCTCGACCACCACGGCTCAGATCACGTTGCGCAATCGCGGTGTGCTCTGGAATGATACCAGGCAGTTCCGGCTCGGCGCGGTGGGCGACTCCGATCCCTTTACCACCACGACCCGCTATAACGTTGGCGGCGAAATCGGCCCCACCCAGACCAGGACCTTCACAATCACCCTCAAGGCGCCCGCGACTCCCGGCACCTACACCACGGATTGGCGCATGGTCCGCGAATCGGTCACCTGGTTCGGGCCGACGGTGAGCAAGAACATCGCGGTGATAGACAACCAGCCCCCAGCGTCCCTACAAACCTGACGGCGATTGCGGTCGCCTATAACCAGATCAAGCTGGGCTGGGCGCCATCGGCGGACAATGTCGGGGTCAGCAACTACCTGGTTTATCGAGACTCGGTGCTGCTCGGTTCCAGCGCCATCACCAACTATACCGACAGCTCCTGCACGGCTGAAACCACGTATGCCTACCAGGTGTCCGCCGTGGACAAGGCGGGCAATGAATCCGCGAAAAGCACCCCTGTCCCAGCCACGACGCCCGCACACTTGCCGCCGGTGCTCTCCTTCGGATTCGAGGGCGGCGTCTTCCGGCTGATATGGACCAACGCCGTGCTGCAGCAAGCCAGCGAATTGACCGGCCAGCCCGGCGATTGGTCAGACGTGCCCGGCGCTACCAACCCTTACGAGCCGCCGATGACGGAGCCCATGCAATTCTATCGCCTCCGTTAACCATTCGTCCGCTCCAATCCCAGCTCCTTGGACGTTGGATGTTGGATGTTGGATGTTGGATGTTTTCCTTCGCAGCCTGGCGCATTCTGGCGCCCTTCCGCCCCCCCGTCCAATACCCTCGGAGTCCGGTTAGCCCCGCTTACTGGGCGGGCGGCGCCGTGGCGTTGGTCATCGCCCCTTGGACGCCTGCCACCATTTCGCTCACAGCCTGCTGCTGCGGCCCCGAGAGACCGGGATCAGCGGCCAGCTTTTGAAGCGCGGCAAGAGCGTCCGGGTAGAGGCGATAACGAACGCCTGCGGAAACCTTCGCGATATTGGCCTGCTGTTCGGGCGTGGGCGACGGGAAGGCTTGCCGGAATTTGGTGAGGTCCAGTGTTGCGGGGATGGCCTGGGCGGGCGTCGTGTTCGACTTGCCGCATCCGGCAACAGCGAGCAGCCCAATGACCAGCATGCCTGGCAACCAGTTGATCGTTCTCATAGCTAACATGTGGGGCAGCATTGCTCCGGCGTCAACTATTTGCGCACGGTGGTGTTCTCGGCCAGCCAGCCTATGTCCCGCCACGAGTCTCCCGCCGGGACGTTCAGTTGCAGGTAATCGTTGTATTGGATCGGGGCGTTCCGGAGCTTGCCGCCGTGCCAGCCGTGGATTTCGGCATGGCCGTCCGCGAAGGCGATGCCGCAGGCGCCGTCGTGGTAGTTGGCCGGGAAGTCAATGATCTGGGCGGCCGGCGTGCCCGCGTTGGTGCAGGCGACGCCGAGCGCGGCGTCGTTCAGGCTGTCCGGATGCTCGTCCATGAGGACCCAGGTTGCGGACGGATCAACGATGTCGCTCAGCTTGTCGTAAATGCGCCAGACATTCTGGCCGCCGGGCTGATAACTCTTGTCGAGCCATTCGCCGGTGCCGAAGACCTGGCTCATGGAATTACTGCGGATGCGCGGCAGGGTCTGGTTCCCCACGCGCACCGACGCGTGGTCGGCGGGGCACTTGAAGATGTATTGGTTCTTGGCGGTATAGGGCCAGAGGGGGCTGTTGACCATATCCAGGTTGATGTTCCAGTTATGGGGGTTGCCTCCGTTGAAATCCAGGTTCCCTGTGAACCAGTTGGGCCGGCCAGGCTCCGACGGCATGTCCATCGCGGCCACCAACCGGTCTATCTGGTCATCGGCGTACATGTGCCAGGCGAGCATAAGCTGGCGGTTGTTGCTCATGCACATGGCGCCTTGGGCTTTGCTTTGCGCCTTGGCCAGCGCCGGCAGCAGCATCGCCGCCAGAATGGCAATGATGGCAATCACGACCAGCAGTTCGATGAGTGTGAAACCAGAGCCGGAGGTGTTCCCCAGCCCAACTACCCGGCGCCTCCCAGCGCAACCGGCCTTGCGAAGTCTATTCATACGCGAACGCATTCCTATTGCCGAACTACGCCCGCGCCGACTACTGATCACTCGGCTATATCACTATAGCACAATCCACTCGCGCATCAGGAAAAATCCGGCCAGCGGAGGCGAACCTCGTGCCATCGCCGCCACGCCATAGGGGCGCAGCCTTCAGGCTGCAGAAGCGTGGGAGGTCCAGAAGGGTGTTGGAATCCGCCACCGCCGCAGCGTATCCCACGCTTCTGCAGCCTGAAGGCTGCGCTCCTATGGCCGGGAAACACTCCCGCATCACCTGGCGGCAGAGGCAAGACGCGCGCGGGGTACTCATTGCTGTTGCTGGAAACAGGTTGGCTGTCGAGGGTTGGGGCTTGCGGTCAGGCCGGAGTTGGGCATCCTCGGCACATGCCGCGCACGGTGACAAACAGCCTCAGGATCGCGGGCACAAACTTTTCCTTAACCGTTGCGAGTGCTGACAACCGATGCTTCCGGCTCCGCAAGCAATAAGAGAGAGAGAGAATCTAATGCGCAAATCCAATTATATCGTATTCGCCGGGGTGCTGAGCCTAATGAGCGTGCTCAGGCCGGCTGCCGCCGAGACCTTCCGCCTCGAGACACTGCAACTCCAGCATATCGAGCAGGAATGGGGCGAGCCGCACGCCAACCAGTCGGTGGACGGCCATCCGATCTTCCTCGACGGCAAGCGCTTCGAACACGGGGTCGGCACCCACGCCAACAGCTCGTTCCGAATCGCGCTCGGTGGCAAGGGCGAGCGGTTTACCGCTACCGTCGGCGTGGATGACGAAGTCGGGGAGAAGGGCAGTGTTGTCTTCCAAGTCACCGGCGACGGCAAAACCCTTTGGGAGAGTGGCGTGCTGCGGGGAGGCGCCCCGGCCAAAGAAGTCTCCGTGCCGCTCGCCGGAGTGAAGACGCTCCTGTTGACGGTGGGGGATGCGGGCGACGGTATTGACTACGACCACGCGGACTGGGCCGACGCGAAGATTGTCATGACCGAAGGCAAGCCGGAGGCCGTAGGGCCGCCACCCGAGCCGGCGGTGATCTTGACGCCGAAGCCGTCGCCGAAACCGCGCATCAATGGCGCGCGGGTGTTCGGTGTCCGCCCGGGCGCGCCCTTCCTCTTTACGGTCCCGGTTAGCGGCGAGCGGCCCATGACCATTACGGCCCGGCACCTGCCGGCCGGGCTGCAACTCGACCCGGAGAGTGGCCGCATCACCGGCATGTTGGACAAGAAGGGAACCTATGTCGTCACCCTCGGGGCCAGGAACGCGCTCGGCGTCGCCCGGCGAAAGCTCAAGATTGTCTGCGGCAACACGATCGCGCTGACGCCCCCCATGGGCTGGAATAGCTGGAACTGCTTCGGCTGCGATGTCAATGAGGCGAACGTCCGCGCCGCCGCGGACGCCATGGTCAGCAGCGGCCTGATTAATCACGGCTGGACTTACATCAACATTGACGATTGCTGGGAGGACGGACGGGACGCAGATGGCAAGATACTGTCGAACCAGAAGTTCCCCGACATGAAGGCGCTGACGGATTACGTCCACAGCAAAGGCTTGAAGATCGGCCTGTATTCTTCGCCCGGCCCGAAGACATGTGCCGGGCATGAGGGCAGTTATAAACATGAAGTGCTGGACGCCCGGCGCTACGCGGAGTGGGGGTTTGATTACCTGAAGTACGACTGGTGCAGCTACGGCGGCATCGCGCCCAACCCGGACCACGCCGCCCTGATGAAGCCCTACCAGGTCATGCGCGCCGCGCTGGATCAGGTCCACCGCGATATCGTGTTCAGCCTGTGCCAATACGGTATGGGCGACGTGTGGGAATGGGGCGCCGAGGTCGGGGGCAATTCCTGGCGCACCACCGGCGACATCACCGACACCTGGCGCAGCATGTCGGGCATCGGCTTCGGGCAGGCCGGGCATGAGAAGTATGCCGGCCCCGGGCATTGGAATGACCCGGATATGCTCGTCGTCGGCTACGTCGGCTGGAGCGCCAAAGTCCGCCCGACGCGCCTGACGCCCAACGAGCAATACACCCACATCAGCCTCTGGTGCATGCTCTGCTCGCCGCTGCTCATCGGCTGCGACATGACCAGGCTGGACGACTTCACCCTCAGCCTGCTCACGAACGACGAAGTGCTCGATGTCAGCCAGGACCCGCTGGGCCGCCAGGCGGGCCGCATCGCGAAGGACGGGCAGTTGGAAGTCTGGGCCAAGGACCTCGAAGACGGCTCGAAGGCGGTCGGCTTGTTCAATCGCGGCGAAGACGAGGCGCCCGTGACGGTGCACTGGTCCGACCTGGGCCTCTCCGGGAAGCAACCTGTCCGGGACCTCTGGCGGCAGCAGGACCTAGGCAAGTTCGCTAACCAATTCCAAGCCCAGGTTCCCCGGCACGGCGTGGTGCTGGTCAAGATCGGGAGGACTCACTCCTGAAACAGCCTTCTGGCCAACCGCAGAGAACGCAAAGAACACAGAGCGGCGGAGCCGCAACCGAACCTTTGGGAACCGTGCCAGGATAAGCATTCGCAATGCTGCGAAGACCCGTCCGCACGCCGCTGCGGCCCTGGTTGAGTCATGGTGTTGCCCTGGTACTACCCTGGACATACGCTGGTAGCATAGAAAGGTCCGCCACCCCCACCGGAACCCCTCGTTCGTACCCGCGCCGAGGCCGCTTTACCAACGCGGACCATCAATTGCGCTAATGATCACCGGCACCAGGAGGTTCACGGAGGGAGCCGACGGCAGGCCGCGTGCAGGGCGAGAGCTATGCGGTAATTAGACAAGCGCTGGAACTCTAATCGCGTGCTTTGGAAATGGCGTGGTGCCGCGACCCGCTGACCTTGCTGCGAAGATCGCCCGACGCGGCAAACCGCCCCGCCCCGGATGCCAATCTCAAGGCCAGCAGGATGATTCGTCCCAAATTCCCGGACAACCAACTCCCCGGTGCGCGCCAATAAGAAACGGCTCGCTTGAACACAATCGGCAGAACTGATAGGGTAGAGGCATGATTGCGACGAGTTACCGCTATATTGTGCGGCAGGCGGGAGTGCGCTCCGGGCACGCCATCGTGGAAGGCACGCGCATCGGCGTACATGACGTGGTAGCGATGATCAAGACCGGGGCTTCGGTGGACGAGGTGGTGAGCAGCTTTCCCAGGCTGACCCGAGCCCAAGTTTATGAGTGTCTCGCGTATTACGAGGACCATCAGGCTGAGATTGATCCCCTGGTCGCCGCGCAGACGGCACACCTGGAGGAATGAGATTCCTCTTTGACGAGGATGTGGCCATTGAGGCTGCCAGGGCTTTACAGCAGGCGGGTCATGAGGTGCTGCTCGTTTCAGAGGTGCTTGGTCTCAGAACCGATGATGTGGATATTTGGAACCACGCGGCGCTAACCCAGTCCATTGTCGTGACCTGCAACCGGCAAGACTTTCTTGCACTGTCGGGCACGCAGCCGGCAACCGGGCTGATCATTCTTAACCGCCGCCGGACGCGCCAAGCCGAATGCAGGCACCTGTTGCAGTTGGTGGCGAAGGCCGGCCAGGATGGTTTAAACGGCAACATCAATTTCGCTTGAGGCCGCCGCGTGCAAGTGCAAGTGGCAGTCCTCACTATTGACGCTGCCGGGGCGTTTGGATAAAAGAAGCGCATGCGGGCCAAGCTCATGAGCTTGAAATGGACCGCCCAGCGGCTGGGCAAGGGCGGCGCGGACGAACGCGGCGAGCCCGCTCAGGGCGATAGCGGCCCTTTGGCCCGATCGGCACATGCTGCCGTTGTGTCAATAGTGAGGACTTGCTTATATCCGCAACACTAAGCAACTACTCGTCCGTCTTCTATCGGCATGCGACAGTCGGCAATCAACAATCACGGCCCCTGCGCCACCTCGACGTCTCGCACGACCCACCGCCCAGACCACCTCCCCAGGGGGTGCCTGGCCCATACACCTACGAGTCCTGTGACGACGTAGCCCCGACCCCTGACTACGAGAACGTCCTCACCGACTGAGCCAGCATAACCCAAAGTTCCCCCTGGCAACGGGCGAGGTCTGTCTCGCGACGGCCCTCTCCAGCCCGTTGAGCTGTCATTTTGCCCCCGCGCAACCGGGCCATACCATTACAACCCCTCCACGAGCGGCCCGAAAACCGCAAAAAACACCGGTTGACACCTGCGACGGGATCCTGGTACTACTACGTCATGTTTGGTGAGTCGAGAAACCAATTCTCCCTCACCCGCGCAGCGCTCAGTACGCCCGGCGCGAAAAAGCAAATGCCTATCAGTCAGTTTTTTGCTGAACGCAGAGCTACGTTCACTGACAGTTTCACTAACAGTGGGCCGGGGCCTTGGGCGTTGTGTTGTGTCTCGACACGGGGTGTGGCCTGGGTATGATCGCCGCAAGCATGTTGAGAAGCGCTTCGAAGGCAAGGGTGCAGGTGGCTTCGCGAAGGGGCGTGGTGGTTTGTCTTGTGGTGACGGGGCTCCTGGGGTCGGCTGTCGTGGGCACGCAGGCTGCGGTGCAGGCCTGGGTGCAACGCTACAATGGGCCGGCGAATGGCTACGACAAAGCCACTGCCTTGGCGGTGGACAGCCACAACAACGTTATCTCGACCGGGTATTCGTCTGGGAGCGGAGGCTGGTACGATTACGCCACGATCAAGTATTCGAGCACAGGCGTGCCGCTCTGGACGAACCGCTACAACGGATCGGGAAACATGCAAGACTTCGCCGAAGCGGTGGCGGTGGACAGCACCGATAACGTGATCGTCACGGGATATGCCAATGGCAGGTTTAGCGGTGACGATTACGCGACGATCAGGTACTCGAGCGCGGGCGTGCCTCTCTGGACAAACCACTTCAACGGGTCGGCGATCGGCACCGACCAAGCCTACGCAGTGGTGGTGGACGGCAACAACGACGTGATAGTGACGGGAGATTCCTCCGGCTGGTTTAGTTCGGACGACTACGCCACGGTCAAGTATTCCAGTGCGGGCGTGCTGCTCTGGACGAACCGGTACAACGGGCCGGGAAGCAGCACAGACGAGGCCCGCGCCGTCCTGGTAGATAGCAGCAACTGTGTCATCGTGGCAGGCTCTTCCTATGGGAGCGGCAGCGATTCCGATTTCGCCACGATCAAGTATTCGAGTGGGGGCGTTCCTCTCTGGACAAACCGATACAACGGGCCTGGAAACAGCACTGACTGGGCGTACGCCGCAGCGGTGGACCACAGCAACAACGTGGTAGTAACGGGTTGTTCCTATGGCAGCGGGAGGACCTACTCGGACTACGCGACAGTCAAATATTCCAGCGCGGGCGTCGGCCTGTGGACCAATCTCTACAACGGCCCCGGAAACAACGATGATTGTGCCACCGCTGTGGCGGTGGACCGCAGCAACAACGTGATCGTGACGGGGTGGTCTGTACGGCATCATAGACTACGGTTTTTTCCAGCTTAGTTCACCGCGATATGCGACGATCAAGTACTCAAGCACGGGGGTGCCCCTGTGGACTAACCGCTACGACGTGATAGAGGGCCAAGGCTTCGCCACGGCTGTGGCCGTTGATGGCAGCGACAATGCAACGGTGACAGGATACTCCACCGGTCCTAGCGGGTATTACGATTATGTGACCATCAGGGTACTCGGGCGCCGGGGTGCCCCTGTGGACCAATCGCTACACGGGGCCGGGAAACGGCTACCACCAGGCGAGTGGGCTGGCGGTGGATAGGTCTGGCAACGTGATCGTGACGGGGGTCTCGGCTGGGAGTGGAACTGACTCTGATTTTGCCACCGTGAAATACGCCTCCGCAATACCGCAGCCAATTATGACCGGCCTTAAACTGACGAACGGCACTTTCCAGATGCGGGTGGACAACGTGTTGCAGGCGTGCACGCTGGTGGTCGAGGCTTGCACAAACCTGGCAGGGTGGAGGCCGGTGTTTACCAACACAGCGCCGACGAATGTGGTGTTCTATACCGACCCAGGGGCCGGCGGCAGCCCGAGGCGCTATTACCGGGCCTTTCAGTTTCCCTAGGGGGGCAGTGGGCCTGCTCGGCCGGAGGGCTAGAGGCTTAGCAGCTTGTAGGAGTTGAGTAGCGGGCGAGGCCGGAACTTGCAGCAGCGCGCGGGCGGGCGGGAAGGCTCACTCTAAAAGCAACTGGACACCTCCAGTTGCTTTCGCCTCAGTCTGGCCGGCGTGTGGGTTAAACTGATGTAGCCGCCCTGGCTCAGGAATCCCTGCGAGAGAAAATGCAAACTATGGGTTTTCATGCATCACGTGATGAACCAAGGGGGCTTACAGATCGGCAGTTGGACCTGCGTTGCCAACCTGCTGAATGAGCCAGCAGCGGCGCCTCCGCAAACCCAGAAGGTGCGGCCCTTGTGTCAATAGTGAGGACTTGTATAGGCTTCGGCCCAGGTGGCGCAGGACTCAGAACAACTTTTTGTACCAGGGCAACGCGTTGTATGCTGCTTTCGTGGCTGTCCATTTAGCTGAGGTGATCGTCACAGACCCCTTAGCGGTGCTCAGAACGAGATCGGCCTTCGCTCCATCGGAGCGCCGAAAGGATAGGATCCTTACCCCGCCACCGCTCTGGTCGAAAGTCTTCTGCCATAACATTCCCTGACCGTTGTTTTGGAGCAACTTGAAGGCGTAGTCTGTGGGAAGTGCCTCGTCGCTGGTTCCATAATCAACCCAAACAACTTGATTGTCCATCAATCGAAACTGGGCCGAGATAACCGGAGGACGCGTATAGACGCAAGCATACAGCCACACCTTGACCCCAAACTCCTTCATGGAAATAGGGGGCAAAAGGGCTTTGCCGTACCGGGCCTTTAACTGCTCGGCAGTCGCTCCCAAATCAGCCAATGCGGAACAGCAAGTGAATAGCCCGGCGAGAATGCTAACGACGCGAAGATAACTAGTCGACATCATGGCACCGCAAGATTACGCACTTCGGCACGACTTGGTCAATGCCCTCGAAACCCACCCGCCTGGCTCGGATTGACAGGGCATTGCTTTTGGCGCCCCCGCTTGTACTTGAGGCTGCGCGGGTGAAGGAGAATTGCTTTTCGCCCTCATTGATTGCGGCCCTGTGCTGCCAGACCGGACCGAGGGCGGCAACAGGCACGTTTACAAAGATCTGGCGGTGTTCGCTTAGCGCAGGGTCGTTGGCGGGCAGCGGTCCACAATGCCAGTATGTCCCTATTGACTTGTGCAGCGGTGTCCGGTGTGGCGGGCATGATTAGAATGAAATTGAGTGGCTTTTGGTCAGGGGGGAAAACTTGTCGGTGACTACCGCTGCCTGGGCGAGGAGAGCCCCCAGGGCGTCGTCAAATTCGGTAAGCGCCTTCTGGTCGGGATGATTGGGGCAGCACTCGATGATGGTGCTGCCCCAGAACTCGACCGCGCAGTTCGTGGCCCGGCAGTGCTCATACAGGAGGGCGGCCCCCTTGTCGGGGGCGCGGAAGGCGAGTGATGGCGCGTGAGGGATCTTCATGAATGCGACGTGGACCGCTTCGCAGAGGTCGCGGTAGGTGGCCTCATACATGAATTGCCAATGCTCGCCGAGGGTGCGACATCGCTGCTCCATATTTGGAAACTGGGCGGAGCTGGCGGGGAGAGCTGTCTTGGCTTTGATGGCTTGGAGGGTTGCCACGATGCCGTCCGCTTGCAGGGTTTCTGCGGCTGCAGCTCTGGCTACGTCCTGATTCGTCGCGGACCGCAGTTTGGCGATTCTGTTGCGCCGGCGGAGAGCATCCCGCTCGGCGGTGGTGAGGAAGGCGTCCAGTGTTTGGCCGGTGGTATCTCGGTTGAGGGTCGCGAGTGCGGTCGCGGTTTCCATTAGGCTGCGCGTGAGTGCTGCCGTTGTGAAATAACCCGAGTCCAGTTTGTTTTGAAAGCTGCCGTGGATGTCCTCCAGCAGAAGGAACAATCGCTGTCCGATTGAAGCAAAGACGATCCGGGCGAGTTTGGACTTTTTGGGGGGAAGCGTACGCATCAGCTCCCATCCCTTGCGAGCCAAGGTCGGGATAGCCGCGAGGTAGAGGGCTTGCAGGTCTGCTGCGATGTTGTGGGCTTTCATGACGTGCGGAGCGAAAAGGGGTCGGTTCGTGAGAATGTCATGTTTCTGCGGGACGCCGTTCACCCCAGTGAGCGCTTTATGTCTGCTAAATGTAAAGCGGGAAAGCGGGCAGCCGTAGACTGGAATTCGAGCTGGACGCATGGTTCACCCGCGCAGCGCTCGGTACGCCCGGCGCGAAAAAGCAAATGCCTATCAGTCTTTCGCTGGGCAGCCCCTTCTTGCTCTGGCACACGCGACTTTTGCAGGCCAGCCCCTTCGGACGCAAGATCAAAATCCCCCGCCGCAAACTTCTTCCCAAACTTCGCCAACACGAGCGACCCGGCCTTAATATAAATCTGCGCCCCCGGCGGCAGATCCTGCACCCCAAACTTCGGCCCGTCCTTCACCGTCACCTCGCCCGTGTCCGGGTCAATATGCGCCACCCTCATCACCCGCGCAGCGCTCAGTATGCCCGGCGCGAAAAAGCAAATGCCTATCAGTAGCAACCCGCTCGGGATCTCTGGCGGCAGCGGGACCTGGGCAAGTTCACTGACCATTTCCACGCCCAGGTTCCCCGGCACGGCGTGGTGCTGGTGAAGGTGGGTAGAAGTCACCCTTAGAAGAGCGCTTATACGGTTCTCCATCGTTTGGCGCGCTGCCTGGACCCGCGACCCCGTTCCCCCTCACCCGACCCTCTCCCCGAGGAGAGGGGGCCGCGAAGTCTGGTTCCCGAGACGTCCAGGCGCGCCGGATTCGCCCGTCACCTGGCGAGTGTTCTCCCTCTCCTTGGGGAGAGGGCCGGGGTGAGGGGGAACGGGGTGCTTGTTATGCCAGTACTTCAGCCACTACGAGATGTGTCAAAAGAGCAAGAACTTGCTCGGGCTATCCTCCCCCCGGGGGGTGGTCAGGCCCAGTAGCGGTAGTTAACGGCGGGGAAGAGGTTGTCCCGCCACTCGACTCCCTTGAGCCATTCCGGTTCGAGTTGGGCGGCGGCAAGCTGTTCGTAGAGCCGGGTGAAGCGCAGCAGGTGCTCCTCGACACGCTTGCGCGCGTAGTCGGGGCTAGTGCCGGTCCGCAGGATGAAGGGCCAATCGCTGGCCTGGGCCAGGAGCAACTCGCGCGCGGCCTGCTTGAGCGCGCGCTCTTGCAGGGCGTCCGGCTGCGTAAAGCGCCGAGCCAGCTCGGTCATCCGTCCCTGCGCCACGCGCAGGTGCGGGTAAATCCATTCGTTCTTCTCGTTGAGCCAGACGCGCCAGTAGCCCCCCTCGCCCCAACTGGACGCGGCGGGCGTAGCCACCTGGTGGGTCGGGTGCCGGCGCAGGAATTCCTCGGGTGTAGTCAGCTCGAATACCTTCTGGTCGCAACAGGACTTGCGCACGAGGAAGTCCAGGAACTCCGGGCCTTCATACCACCAGTGGCCGAATAACTCGGCATCGTAGGGCGCGACAACTATGGGCGGGCGGTCGTGAAGGGGTCGTGAAGGGGTCGGTCCAACAGAATGTCATGTTTCCACCGGATGCGGTTCGCCCCAATGAGCGCGCTGGCTACTGATTTCCCCTTCGCCAGGTCTCCATGAACTGGGCCGGGCTAACGACCGCGCACCCTCGTCGGCGCTCGGCTGGATAGTCGGACAGGTTGCCCGCAACCCAATAATCCACCTGCCCAGCCACGGCGACCCCGCGCACCACTTTCATTTCCGATGGCGGGCACGGCGAGCGGCGGCGATTTCGGGTCTGCACGCCCGGCCGCGCGTGCGCCGCCGAAGCCTTGGAACTGCAGTTTACAGCTAACGCCGGAATTCATCCGGTGTCAGCCCGGCGTCGCGCGCAATCGCGCCCATCGTGTAGGGGTCAACCGGATTTGCATGGGGGATGGTGAGCCGGATGTCGCCGTTGGACATGACGATGTGCCCGCTTTGGCGGATGATTCGGAAGCCAAGCTTTTCAGGGACCTGCACGGCGTCTTGATGCCGCACACGCGGAAGCCTGGGCATAACTCAGATGGCCACTTCGGCGCGAGGTCCATCGCACCCGCACCGCCGGGACGGGGTTCGTGAGAAAGTTGAAATGGAAAATCAGGCCGCCAGGAACAGGAGGATGGGGGGGACAAGAAGCTGGTGCCGGCTGCCGCCGGGGTTCACGCCCGAAAGGGCTTGAGATGGTCCGGCATCGGTGGGATAGTTCCACCATGACATTGACGGCCGACAGTAAGGGAAGAATCGCTTGCCGCGACTTGTTTCCTCCGCACGCCAGTTTCGAGGCGCTCAAGGAACCGGACGGGAGAGTAACCCTCATTCGGCTGCGGCGCGAAGAGAGAAAGCCCCGCTTGGTGAAGCCCATTGTCCGCAAGGGGCTGCTGGTGCTGCCGATAGAAGCTGCCGAACTGGACTCCGAGGCGCTGGACAGGGAAATCCGCGAAGAGCGGGAGCGGGAAAATGCGCGTCTATTGGGATAGCACCGCGTTGCTGAAGGCAGTTTAAGAGTCAAGGCGTCTCAGGCCGAATGGTCCACGACTGGCTCCATGCCAGGGCTGCCAAGCTGGCTGGCGCCGATGTGATGCTCACCCGCGATGACGGATTATCGCGCCTTTGCGCTGCTGAAGGGGTTAAGGCGGAATGGCCTTAAAACATGCGGGAAGGGGTCGGTCCGTAAAGCGCCTCCGCGGCAAGTAGCACCCTCTCTCCTCCGCCGGCCTCCACGCCCTGCGCGACGAACACACCCGCACCATCGCCCCCGCCCGTGTCCGCGCCGCCGAAGCCCTGACCCTGGAGCGCAAGCTCAAGGCTGAAGGCTGAAGCCTAAAGGCTAAAGGCTGAAACCCGGCGCTACGTCTTCCGACCCGCCGGGAAATGGGTCAGGCCGAAAGATTGGTGGTTGAGGCGCCTCCTCGGCGAGGAGCGCGAAGGCATCAGGCTTGTCAACCCGGTGCGGTTGGCCTAATCTTGAACCATGATCATCATCCGGTTTCCAGATGACAAAGCCAAGCGGCGCGCCCTGGGCTTCTTGCCCGGCCGATTCTCCTTCAAGAGCTGGGCTAGCGGCGAAATGATGGTGCCGGAGAATTCCCTCCCCTTTCTAGCCGTCGAAGGCATTCCATTCAGTGTTGAAGGCCCAGCCAACTATGAGCGCCTTGCGCCGCTACGAGATCCTGCTGCCGTCTCAGTTTAACGACGGCCGGCCTATTCCGCCGGATTTGATCGCTGATACCTTGCTGGAGTTAGAGCAGGCTTTCGGCGCTGTATCTAGCGAAACTCATACCATCCAGGGCCTGTGGCGGCATGAGGGCGAGCTTTACCGGGACACTTTGGCCCGGGTGTTTGTTGACGTCAAAGACACAGCCGAGAACCGGGCCTTCTTCGTGCGGCTGAAGGACCGCCTCAAGAGCCGGTTCCAGCAAAAGGATATTTGGCTGACCACTTACCCAATCGAGGTTATCTGATCCTGCCATTGCTCAACTGAGTGCGCCTGTGGGGCCTGCACCTTACACGGGTTTTCATTGTCTCGAATACCCTCTGGATCAGAGAGACCCATTCCCCCTCACCCTACCCTCTCCCCGAGGAGAGGGAGCCCCGGTCTGCAGCGCTCGAACGGTCCGAGCGCTTCACGTTGGCCGATCGTCTGACGAGGGTGCTCCCTCTCCTTGGGGAGAGGGCAGGGTGAGGGGGAACGGGCTTGGCAACTCACAGGACCTAGACCCGAGATACATATCCGCGTAAGGTGCAGCGTGGGGCACGGGCTCGCTTGCAGTCTCGTGCTCTCGGGCTTGGGGCCGAAGTCCGACTCCGTCCGCGCCAGGCTGAAAAACGCACGAGCAATGGCCGTCACCGGTTCAGCTCCTAACCTCTTACCCGGCTTGGAATCAACGTTAAGTGTGGCGGTGGGGCACTTGAAGCGCTGGAGGCGAGGGGAACAATTACAAAAATACCAGGTGTTGATTCCCAGCCACTTACGGCAAATCGGCAAAATATTTTGCCTGCCAGACCGCCCGGTTCCCCTGGCTCGGTATCGTTAACGGCATGCGTAACTCGCTGCCGCTGAGCCACTTTTCGCCAACACGGTTTTCGCCTTTGGCTTCCCCTATATATGAGAGGGTATGTTTTTTGTTGCTCGGCTCGAAGTCGGTAACGAGGTGGGCCGATGCATACTACCTGGAGTGTAAGCCGTCCTTGTATGACCACCAGATATAGTGCTGTTCTTGGCTTTTCTGGCTTAAAGGGCACCAGATCGCAACGGTTGGGCTCGCGAACGGATTTCCGGACAGGGACGCCATTGCCACCGTCTATGGGGTCAAACCCAATAGCGGTAATTGATAGCAGGAAAGAGGTTGTCCCGCCACTCGACTTCCTTGAGCCATTCGGGTTCGAGCTGTGCGGCGGTGAGCTGCTCGTAGAGCCGGGTGAAGCGCAGCAGGTGATCCTTGACACGCTTGCGCGCGTAGTCGGGGCTTGTGCCGGTTCGCAGAATGAAGGGCCAATCGCTGGCCTGGGCCAGGAGCAGTTCGCGCGCGGCCTGCTTGAGCGCGCGCTCTTGCAAGGCGTCCGGCTGCGGGAAGCGCCGCGCCAGCTCGGTCATGCGTTCCTGGGCCACGCGCAGGTGCGGGTAAATCCATTCGTTCTTCTCGTTGAGCCAGACGCGCCAATAGCCGCCCTCGCCCCAACTGGACGCGGCGGGAGTGGCCACCTGGTGGGTCGGTTGCCGGCGCAGGAATTCCTCCGGTGTGGTCAACTCGAACACCTTCTGGTCGCGGCAGGCCTTGCGCACAAGGAAGTCCAGGAACTCCGGGCCTTCATACCACCAGTGCCCGAATAACTCGGCGTCATAAGGCGCGACGACTATGGGCGGTCGGTCGAGGATTTCCCCCAGGCGCCGGAATTGCGTCACCCGCGCCTCAAGGAAATGGCCCGCGTGCCCGTCGGCGGCCCGGAGGGCGGCGTCGCGCTCGTAAGGCGCCTTCTCCGGCGAGCTGCCGGTGATACGGTGGTACTTGATCCCAGTGAAGCCCCGCTGACCGCGCGCGGGCACATGTGGTTTCACGTAGTCCCAATCGAGATCGAACCCGATGTCGCGGTAGAAGTCGCGGTAGCGCGGGTCGCCGGGGTAGCCGGCATGCCGGCTCCACACCTGCCGCGAGCAATCGGGATCGCGGCCAAAGGCGGCGACGCCATTGGGGGTAAAGATCGGCGCAAAGGTCGCGTAGCGTGGTCGGGGCCGGGCGTGCAGGACGCCGTGGGTGTCGGTCACGAACCAGCGCAGGTTCGCCTCCTGCAAGACCTGTTCCAAGCTCTCCACGTAGGCGCATTCCGGCAGCCAGATGCCGCGCGGTTCGCGGCCAAAGCAGCTCACGTAGTGGTCCCGCGCCACTAATATCTGCGCCCGCAGCGAGGGAGGGTGATCCGCTATCAGCGGCAGCAGCGCGTGCGTGGCGGCGCTGGTGATGATCTCCAGTTGCCCGGACTCCTGGAACTGCCCAAAGGCGCTCACCAAATCCCGATGGCAGGCCGCATAGGTGTCCCGCACAGCGGCAAACCGGCGGTGATAGAACCCGGCGAGTTCGTGGAAGGGCCGTTCCCAGCGGGTCCGGTGGGTTTCCTTTTCCGCCAGCTCGATCAGCTCGTTGAGGTGCCGCTCGTAGCGGTTCTGCAGCAGCGGGTCCTGCAGCATGGAGCACAGGGTCGGCGTCAGCGTGAGTGTCAGGCGGGAGTTCAGCCCGTCCCGTCGCCAGCCCTCCAGGAGTTGAACCAGCGGCACGTAGGTTTCCGTGATGGCCTCGAACAGCCAGTTCTCCTCCAGAAACCTCTCGTGCTCCGGGTGCCGCACAAACGGCAGATGCGCGTGAAGGATGAGAGCCAGGTAGGAAGGCACGGGGGATAAGGCTAAAGGCTAAAGGCTAAAGGCTGAAGTCTGCGGGGTCTTGAGGCGCGGTGCCGACTTCGCCCTGGTAGTCCGTGCGGCGGGTGAAGTGCAGCTCGGCTTGGCGTGAATCGCCTGCCGCCGACACCGCGGACACCGTGAGCGCGTGTTCGCCATCCGGCAGGGCGAAATGGCAACTGAATGTGCCATCGGGGTGGAGGGGAATCGGCTCGCCGCCAAGCGTCACGCTGGCGTCGGGCTCGGTGGCCCCATAGACGATGAGTTCGGCATTGACGTTGAGCCAGAATGCTTTGGGTCCCTGCTCGGGGCCGGGCATTGGACTGGAGACGGTCTCCGCTTCGCCGCCCACCAGCGCAAGACTGCCGGCTTCCACCCCGGGGAGTTCCTGCTGCGCCGGGCCGCGAACCAGTTGCCCGACCTCCGCCGAACTCATCGCGTCCGGTTGGACCTGGTGTCGGCTGACCAACTCGGCCAGGGCTTGTTGCTGTGCCGGCTCGAGCGGCGGCGAGACGGGGGAAATGGGCTGCTGGCCCAGTGCGGCAAGCTGGGTCAGCCGGATCTGAGCCGGGATGGTCGCGAAACGCACCGTCTGATCGGTGGAAGCGGTGTCCGAAGGTGTCGTTGCCGGGGCCGAGGTCGCGACCGTCACCCATTGGCGGTCGGGAGGATAGTAGCCTAGCTCGAGCGACGTACTGCGTTTCGGCCCGCTCGACGTGAATGAACCAATACCGTGATTCGGGATGCACGTGCACCTCCCTGAAGGGTGGGTCGCCAGCCGGTCTGGGGAAGATGCGCACCACAAGATGATGGTCGGCTGAAGCGGCGTTGTATGCTCGTTGCTGCTGTGGAGCAAGGTCCCAATGCGCATACAGCCAGTGCGGATCGCGCGCCGCCAGCAGCAACTTCCCGGTCCCATAAGCTTCCGGCAACCGCGCTTCCTCGCGACCGGTCTCGGCTCCGGAGGCCGCGGGACCCAGTGCATACTTTTGACCCGGACCACTCATGGGCGGCGAACTGGGTTCATCGCCCTCTAAGAGGATTGGCGGTATTCCAAGAGGCTGTTTGGAAGATGTGGCAGCCGACGTAAGGAGGCTCTGATCAATACCGGAATGGCTGGGTCCCGATGAGATTTCAGCCTCCTTACGTTGGCTGCTACCGGTCGCAGGGTGCGGAGTGCGCACGACCTGCTCGGCCGGAACCGCGGGAGCCGCCTCTTCAGGACCGCCACCTGGCGGCGGTGCCGAGGGGAGCGTCGAGTTTGGTAGGGACACCTCGCCGAGGCGTCCGGGCCCGGCCGAAAGCGGACGTTTCGGCGAAACGTCCCTACCCCCTCGCCGTGGAATTGGGACTTTGACGTCCCCTGGCGGTGTTGCCTCAATGGCCTCACTGGCAGGGCGCGCACTCCGTGTGCGCCGCGCCGCCCCGGGAATGACCGAAGTGGAAGTCGCTGGGCGACGCCGGACGGCTCGCGGGGGAGTGCGCGCTCTGCCTTTGGGCGCGCGAGCCGGTTGAACAACAGGCTCACCCGCTGGTGCCACCAAGGTTTCGGCTTCGCCAGTGATGGTTGGAACAGTATTCTTCGGCTTCCGCATGGCCCGCCTCCTGATCCTCTTTGTCTTGGCCGCTGCCCGTGGCTTGCCTTCGGCTGGTGCCTTGGTTTTCTGTGCCCGCTTACCCAGGGTGCGCTTTGGCTTCGCGGCGCTGGCGCCCGGCTGGGGGCTGGGGGTCTTGGAAGTCCTCCGGCGAACGGTGCGAGGCGCCGGCTTTGCGGCGTTTCCCGAGCGCGGTTTCTTCGTCTTCATGCCAGGCAGCGACCCCTTCGGCGGGCGTCGGATTCTCTCTGATGGCTTAGAGAATATGGCGGCAACGTTTGTGGTGCAACGGGAATCTGGCGCGAAACGGAACAAAAGGGAGACCCTGGCCCCGCTCTGGTGGCAGCAATTCTCACTATGGCGAGAGCAGGGATGATTTCCTGGGAGCGCCGGCATCCCTGCCGGCAACTTGGCACCGCGGGAGAATTGCCGGCAGGGATGCCGGCGCTCCCAGGAACGCGAGCTGGGCGCCATAATGAGAATTGCTGCTCTGGTGGTGCTTCCGCGTCAGATGGCACCGGCATCAGGATTCGCGCCTTGGTCAAGGGCCCAGCCGGACCCGGTAGTAACGCGCGGACGCATTTGTAGCGGCTCCTACGTCAAGGTAATTGGTGGACGAACCGGCCGTCAGGACGGTGAAGGCGTCGGTGAAGTTGTCCGTGGCGCCGAGGGTGGATGCTTCTTGCAGCACGTTGGTCTTGCCGCTGCCCATCGTCCAGGTGATGCGCAGGTCGTTGCCTTCCTGTGCGACGCTCGTGACCCGGAGGACCGAGGCGTTGTTCGTAGGATTGGTGCCTGCCAGGAATTCCGCCTGGTTATTCATGCCGTCACCGTCGGGGTCGGCGGCGGAGGCGGCGGATGCGTTTGTCGTGCTGCCGAAATAGAATACCTGCCAGCTTTGGAAGGGATCCCCGGCGAGCGCGTTATAGACGGTCGCGAAGTTGTCCGAGACGACGACTTTGCCGATGGAGACGCCGTCGGTGGGAATCTTGCTCGTGCCATACTGCGAGATCACAATCGAACCCAACGATGTCGGGGGCGTGCCCGTGCCGATCGGGTTGAACGCATAGACAGTCTGGGCACCGAGGTCGGCGCTGGTCGGGTTGACGTAGAGCGACGCGCTGTCATAGCCCGACGGAGCCTGGATGATGACGCGGTATTGAACCCCCGTGCTGAGTATCGTCGTGCCGAAGGTGTAGGGGTCGCCGCTCTGGCCGGTAACGCGGATGCCGAGGACAAAGTTGGTGAGGCCGGCATCCCCGGCTTTGGCTGTGAGGCGGTAGTTGGCGTAGCCGGTGGCGTCGTTGGCGGTCCAGAGCGCGGTGAAATAGGAGGCGCTGGTGCTGTTGACCGCGCTGGTCACCGTCAACGTCAGCCCATAGAAAACGGTAGTGTTGGTCTGGGTGAAGTTCTTGAAGGCGTCCTGAGCGTCGCTGGTCTGGCCGCCGGGAATACTCACCTTGCCGCCGCTCACCTGCAACGGTTGGCCGGCCTGCGTCGCCGCTTGCGCCCAGCCGCTTTGACCGACGAGGTTGCCTGCGGCAAAGGTGCTGAAGTCGTCGTAGAAACCAAACGGAGGCGGGGGCGTTGTGTTGGTAATCGCGAGATTGGCCGAGCGCGTGGTGCTGCCCGCGCCGGTGCTGGTGTTGTCAAAGGAAACCGTGTCCGAATAATCCCCCACGGGCAGACTGGCGGCGTTCGTATTGATCGAAACGGTAAGGTTGGTGCCGGTGCCGGCCGCAGGGTGCCATTGGTCGCCGAAATAGTCAGCCAATCCGCGGACTCGGTAGCCGTCCACGTCACCGAGCCCGGGCCGGCATTCGTAAGGGTATAAACCTGGCTGGCCGGAATGAACGGGCCGCCGCTGCCGCCAGTGCTTTCCAGGCCACCGGCGGGTGAGACCGCCAGGCTGGGACCCGCCGGCCCTAACGAGTATTCCGCCAGCACGCAATAATGGTCGGAGGCCGTCGCGCTATCATCGGCGAGGTTCTGCGTGCTGGAGTCTGTGTAGAGCCCGTGGGCGGCCCAGTCCATTGTGCTGAAGACATAGCCCGAAGCTGGGGTCAGCCGGTTGGCGGCGGCCAGCAGGTAATCGAAGCGGATGGACGGCGTGGAGGCGGTGCTCCACGTGCGGTATTCGCCGGAGAGCGTGGTGGGCTTGAACTCGGCCAACCCGCCGTCCAGCCGGAGGGTCGTGATCGGGTGATAGGTGGTCGAGAGTGTGCATTCCGGGTTCTCCTCGTCCTCGTTCAAGTCGCCGCCGAAGATGTAGGGGATCGAGTTGGCGGCGGCCCACGCGCTGATGGTATCGGCGTCGAATTGGGCCTCGGTCTGCTTCCGAGTGCACGAGGTGCCGTCGCTGCAGCACTTCAAGTGGGTGTGGAAGACTTGCAGATTCGTCGTCGCGAGATGCACCGTGAAGGCGTGCAACCCCCGCAACCCATCGTCATAAGTCGTCTCGTTGAGAATCGGATAACGGCTGATGGCGCCGTTGCGCTCGAAGCCATCGCCGATCGAGGAAACCGCCACGAAGAACGTCACCCCCGGCTGCGAGCCCAGGTAAGGGACATTGTTGGTGACCCAATTGATGAGGGCCGAGGTGGCCGCGGCCACCCCGGTGTCGTCCACTTCATTGAAGAGCAGCACGTCCGGTTGCGTGTAATTCACAATGCGCGCGATGGCCTTCGCTCCTGCCGTTGTATTACTGGCGATGTCGCCCAGCGTGCCGTGGATGTTCCATTGCATCACCCGGACTTGTTCCGCGCCCAGGACATTGGCCAGGCACAGCAGGACGCCGGCGGTGAGGAGACAGGTCCATTTTCCGGTGAGTGAGGGGACCTGGGAAAAGCCGGCCAATGCCACCGTCGGCCGCGTAACTGGGTTGCTATCGGGGATCACTAGGGCAGAGCATCTACCTCAATTTGCGGCGGTCTCCAAGCACAAACCGCAAGCACCGCGCCAAGCCAGGGCCAATTCATGAAGGAGCGCGGACATTCCTGTCCGCTCGGTTTTGGCCACAACCGTCTGGCGGACAGGAATGTCCGCGCTCCGCCGCCCGCTTCATGAATTGGCCCTGGCTCCAAGCAGCCACAGCCGCAATGTGCATGTGGCACGGATGTGCAACGGACGTTTAACGGAGATTCAACCGAAGTGGAACCGAATTGGAACGGAACTCAAACGGACCCCCTCGCGCGCGGGTGGCTTGTCCTCGGCTAGCGACTCGTGCTCCTCACCCGGTTGCCAGCTCCAACCTTCGGGCGCGTCGCGCCACACGGCAAGGGCACCGCCGCGGCGGGGCCGCCGGAGCCGCCACCGGGATACAAGGAGGCTTCATAGGTTGTCATGGCATCTTGTCGAACATCAAAGCCGAGAGCACGGCGGTGGTCGTGCTTTTTCGGTTGCTGAGGCGTATCCGGATACTGCCGGAGAATCGGTACCGCAGCCATCTTCCCTGCTCGAAGCTGCTCACCGTGCGGGCTGGGGCCAGCGCATGGCCTTCCAGGTCCAGGAGTTCAATGGCTTCTTCACGCCCGGCCTTGTCGAAATCACAGACGTAGAGCGCCAGTTGGTGCGGCTGAACATCGCCTATGTAAAGAGTGAGCGAGTCGGAGCCGGAGGTTTCCAGCGCGCCCAGGTAGCGCGCGCAGTAGCCGATCGGGCTGGAGAGCAGCGAGGAGGCGGTAGAGTTGTTCCAGGTCGAGAACTGCCGATTAGTGAAGCCGCCCCAGTCCACGGCGCAGAGGTAGTCGGGCCACGCCTGGCAGTCGCGGCCGTAAAAGTAACGCGGCATGACAAAACCATCCGAGCCGTATTTGGCCGGCCAGTCGCCCTTGGTGGTGTCGTCGGTTCCGAGGAAGGCGGCGGCGGGCTCTTGGGTGTTTAGCCCCGTGGTTGCCACCACCGATTTGCAGAACGGCCCGGCAGCCCCGGAAAGGCCCACGGCTGCCACTCGGTAGTAATAGGTCGTGGAAGGCTTGACCCGCGAGTCGCTCCAGTGGCTGGCGTTGCTCCGGCCAAGGGGAGTGGGATGGGAAAAGTCCGGTCCCTCGCTGCGCTCGACCTGGTAGTAGTTAACCTGGTCAGCCGTTCGTGCCGCCGCCCACTGCAGCTCGACGCAGCAACTACCCTGCGGCGTGGCCCGCAGCTTGCGGACTGGCTGCGGCGCTTTGGCGACTGGGTGGTCCTCGTAACAATAGACCCAATAATAGAACTCGTTGATTTCAGGTTTGCTGCCGTCACCGGCATTCTGCACCAGGGTGGATTCAAGAACAGGGGCGGGGACGGCTCGTCCCCCTGCTTTCGGGTTTGTCCTGCCGGGCTCGGGGGACGAGCCGTCCCCGCCCCTGCTCCTGACGCTTTCGTGAATCGGCGCTACATTCTGCACGCGCAGGCGCAGGTGGCGCTTGCCTCGAGTATAGGCGGCGGGGATGTCGAAGTCCGCGTCGAACCAGCCCTGGTAAGCCGGCGCGGAGGAGAGGGTGCAGACGTCCCACGGACGCTCGCTCACGCGGACGCCGTCCACATACACATCCGCGCGCTGCACGCCATTCCCGGAGCGAAAGAGGCGCCGCCGGAGTTTCACGCCGTGGTTGGCGGGCGAGATGGCAACGGTGAACTCGCTATAGCCCGTGAAGGCGCGGCCATCATCCTGGCAGGAATCGTATTCGTAGTCGCGCTCGTAGCCGTCGTAGGCGCTGCGCCGGGTTCCCGCCCAGGTTTGCCCCGTGAGGGAATAGCGGTGGGCCGCTTCGGCCGCCGGGTCTCCGACATCCAGTTGGTCGGTCAGCACCAGGTGCCCCGCCGAGGCCGCTTTGTAGTAATAGACGATCGCCTCGGTTTCGCCGCCGTAATCGTGGCCACCCTCGCGAGAGAATTCGTAGTTGATCCTGATGTGCTGGTTGAAGACGTAACGATCATTGTAGTAGATGCGGTAGGCTGCCTGGAAGCCGTTGACCAGCCCGCCCCAGAGCGGCTTCTGGTAAGCCGCCCCGCCCCAACCCTGGTTGTGGTCGTCTTCGGTGCCGTCGCCGTGAATCTGCGGCGTGCGGCTGCCGTCGAGGTAGGTGAATTCGTCGCCATCCATCGCGTACCTGGTTGAATAAAAGGAGAGCCCGACCACGTGCCCCCTGCCGCTCTCCTCGAAGGCGGTGTCGAACAAGCCACGGCCCGGATCGCGAGCGACGGTGCGTTTGGCGCAAAAATAACCGGCCTGACCGGCCGGGTAAGCCAGAACGGCCGTCGGCTTGTATTCGACCGCGCAGGAAACCGACTGCAGGTCCGCGCCGCTCTCGTTGGCGAGCACCAGCCGCGCCGACCGCCAGTAAGGCATGGGCCAGTAGCAATAGAATTCGTGGTTGGTTCCATCGAAGCCATAGAAGAGCGTGTGCAGCGACATCTCCGGCACGCGCTTGCAATTGGCGTAGGCTTCGCCGCCGCCGCCAAAGAACAGCCCCAGCGGCAGCTCCACCGCAGGGCGTTTGGCTCCATCCCAGTAGATCCGGAGAGTCGTATGGTAAAACTGCTCCCGCCCGTAGGGTTCGAGCCGCAGCTTGAGACTGGCTATTGAACCCGCACCGCGCAGTTCCGCCAGCACGGCGCTCTTCCCGTTCGGAATCGTCACGGTATTCGAGACGGTGACATTGCCTGCCGCGGGCTTGGGGTCGAGCCCCAAGTGCGTCCATTGCGACCGCACCGTCGGGCTGTCTTCTTCAGTCCCGGCCCAGGTTGTCACGGACGCGGCGTCGGGCATAGGTCAGATACGTGTATTGATACCAGGCGGCGTTATAGGGATCGGCGAGCCGGCTCAGGTCCTCCGTCGTGGTAATCTTCAGGCGCTTTTTGAAGGGGAAGGGATAGTAAAGAATCCCGAAGCGCGGAATCGAATCCAGGAACACAAAGGGATCAGTAAACGGGGCGATCTTGCCGCCGAACAGATCATCAATCGTCAGGTCCAGCCGCGGTTTGGGCTCGTCGTCGAAGTAATACTTGATATGGGCCTGGCCTGCCTGCCTTTGGTGGCCACGCCACCAGACATTGATTTGCTGGCGGTAAAGGCAGCCCGGGCCGGAGGCGTCAAAGATCACATACTCGCCGTTGGCATCAATGTATTTGGTGTAAGCGGTCTTGAAATTGCCGTCGTTGTTGGAGCCGCTCGGATCAACCGAACTGAACTGCTGCGTTTCCGTGCCATCGGGGGGGAAGAGCGGCAGCAGTTCAGGATGTTCCATGGCCGCCAATCCGGGCGCGGCCGGGCGGGCCACCGCGCCGCTGAAAGCCTGCGGCTGCGCCTGGGCCAGGCAGAGCAGGCAAAGCGAGGCCAGGGTAGTCCACTTGTTTTTCATGCGCGGTTTAAGGATGTGCGTGTTCATTTTGTTGTCAGCGCGCCGACCGTAGTACACAACGAAGTCCGTTGTCGGGCGAGCCGGAATTTGGCGGGAGAACCATGCCGGGCGCTTCTGGACACTACCACCACGACTTGAAGGCGACTCCCTCTCCTCCCCTGGAGGAGAGGGCCGGGGAGAGGAGGCCCAGCACCTTGAACGTGGCACATTCTTCTGGTTTTCGAGCGTACGAGCCCCTCTCCCTGTCCCTCTCCCCGCAAGCGGGGAGAGGGCAATGCCTGGCGCCGTATGGTGGTAGTGTCCAGATGCTCAACCATGCCGGTCACCAGGAGAAGACCCACTCTTCACCGTCCAAGCGCCAGCGCGCCGGGGTGCGGGTTTCCAGCCAATCCAGCGGTTCGGCTACCGGTTGCCGCCGGGACGCCGCTGCCAGGGCCGCGCGCAGGGCCTGCTCCTGCTCCGGCCGGACCGAGTCGCGTGGGAACGAGACGAACAGCGGTGTGCCGCTGGCGGGCCAACAAGTCGAGCCATTGGCGGTTCTTCTCCCACGGCACCGAATTCGCCCTGATCTGGCCGGCACAATCCGCATCCACGTCGAAGAACGCGCCCTGCTGCGGGGCACGGAAGGCCAGACAGTTGATCCCCATCTTCCGGGTGCGCGCCCAGTCCTTGCTGCTGGTGTCATCGCCGATGCGTTGGAGTTCGAAGATCCCGGCGCCCAGATGGCCGACAGTGTTGCAGCCGATAATCACCGTCTTCCTGCCCGCTGCCCGACGGATATCCAGATAAAACTGGCGCATGATTTCCGCAGTCGTCCGGCTGCGGTCGGCGAAAGCCCAGCCATCGGCGGTCATTTGGCCTTTCATCTCAAAACCCCAGCGGCCTGTGATCTCGAAGGTGCTGAAGTCGTGCTTGATTAACTCGAAGCCCCAGGCGCGCAACCGGCCAATGGTCTGGCGCACATAAGCCCGCACCTCGGGCACGGAGGGGTCCAGTACGCGGCCATCACGCGCCAACCGCCAGGATGCCGGCTGGTCAGGACTGGCCTGAAGCGGCCGGACCCACACTCCGGGCCGTGCGCCCAAGGCGCGGACTTCTTTGGCGAATTCCGCCATCGTCAGCGTCGGGCTGAACTTGGGATTGGTGCGATTCCAGGGGCCAGGTCCATTAGTTCCGCCCCGGTCCTCTCTCACTTGCCAGCCGTCATCCACGACTGCAAAAGGGCGGTTGCCGCCTGTGGGCGCCAGGGAGACCACGTAGGCAGTGTTCTTGAAAAACTGCTCGGCGGTGTCATGGCCATAAGAGCAATACCAGTCGTTGAAACCATAAACCGGCTGTTTGGGCAGCCGCGCCTTCGGACACATCTGCCGGCAAAAAGCCTGCGCCGCGGCAAAAGGCGTTTCCGCCGCGCGACCGGGTCGGCAAACCACGGTGCAGACCTCCAGCCGGCGCTGCCCCAGTTGAACCCCCATCCCGCCGCAACGAACGTCGGCGTGCAACGTGATGCCGGCAGCGTCCGCAGTCCAGTGGCACAGGGCGCCCGCCCCGGTTTTGACGCCATATCCGTGAGTGAGCTTTCCGTCGCTGGCCAGGAAATACCAGGGCATGACGCGTTCGGGGTCGAGCGGTTTCCATTCGAGGTCGCCATAGGCGCGTTCCCAGGCGTCGCCCAGGTATTTCCAATCGGCCGGCAGTTCCGCTTTCCAGCGTAGTTCGAGACGCTTGACCGCCACCCCCGGAGCGAAGAGGCCAACATCCAATCGCTTGTGTCCCGCGTGGGTCTTCACCGTAGCGCCGCCTCCGCGCCATTCCTTGCCATCGGCGCAGACCAGGTTGGTGCGACCGGTTTCGGTAACCAACGATACGGTGTCGGGGCTGCGAGCCAGGTTGCAAAACGAGGTGCTTTGCGCGGAAACAGTTGCGGCACATGAGAAGATGGCCAGCCAAGCACGTACTGCCGGCCCAAGGGAAAGGAGATGTCGGGCGTTTTTCACGGCGTCGAACAATGACCGGATTATTGCATTCAACCGCCCCCAGCCAGATACCCCCGTTTGGGGGTATGGACGAAGCCTTAGGGCGTCTTTAAAGTGAGGCATCGAGTCGCGAGCCAAGTTTAGAGTCTATCAAACATCTGGAAAGCCCGGAGTTGATGAAGACAGCCTAAACCCTAATCGAAGAACAACCAAATCAAGCGCAATCAAATGAAGACAAACTCAGGCCTGTTGGTGGCGGGAATGCTGGCGGCGTTCTGCTGCTCCACTGGAACCGCGGAAATCATCTATTCCCACACTTTCAACGGGGGCGCGGTGGACATTAACGGAGTGGCGCCCACGTACATCAGCCCAGACGCGTCCGTGTTCGGCGGCACCAGCACCGCATTATGGGATGTTACCAGGGACCAGCCCCCGCCCACCGAGAATTACTACGCATACCAGGACGGCACCCTTGGCTCGAGGCAGGAAACCGTCCTTCTGCCCCTTGCGCCGGTGAGCGGTTACATTTACACCCTGTCAGCTTCACTGACCTTCACAGTTGTCCCACCCTCAGGCGGTTGGGGTGCGCTGGGTTTTGGGAAGAACCTCCCGCCCTCTGGCACTACTGGAGATCCGCGGTTCAATCAAACGTTCATAACCGGGGATCCGTGGGCGCTCTTGAATTATGCGGCTCAAGGGGGCGGGGCCGTTTTGTTCGACTCTTACAATCATTCCCTCCCCGGTGTGCCTAATTTGATGAGCGCGGTGAACACACCTTACGCCATTGACCTGGTATTGGATACGACTGGTGCCCAGTGGCATACGGCTTTGTATGTTGAGGACACCTTGGTGAACCAAACTACCTATGCCATCAATCCGACCATCGCTTCGTTTGGATATGGCCAAACCGCCACAACCGCCGGTGCCTACAAGTGGAATTCCATGACCCTTAGCGCCGTGGTGCCCGAACCCTCCGCGCCGGCGCTGATAAGCGCAGGGCTGGGGATGATGTATCTTTTGACGCTTTACCGAAGACCAAAACGATAACTGGCGGAGGAGATTTGTAGAGGCTTTTCGTTAACGACATTGACAGGGCTGGGCACTTCAGTGCCCTGAGGCGGCACGTTGCGGTCTCATCGAGCTGGAAATCCAAGCGCGAACCTGCCGGAGAATATACAACCAACGCCAATAAAACACCGACCAATATGAAAACCGTTAGAAACCTGCTGCTGCTGGGAGCAATAGCGACATTTGCGGGCTCCAATGCTAGCGCGCAAACCATCTACTACGATGATTTCACTAGTGGCAGTAGTGGAGTGAGCATTGAGGGGGTGCCGCCCACCGTGGCTAACGACTTCGCGGGCGGCACCAGTGCCGCAGTCTGGAATGTCGTCACCAACAATCTGAGTGCTGAAGCCTACATGTACACGGACGGCACGCTTGGCCGGATCGGAAACAGCGTCCTTCTGCCATTTACACCGCAGCCCGGTTACTTTTACACCCTGTCGGCTTCGCTGACTTTCACCGGTGAGCCGGGCAACTGGCTCGCGATGGGGTATGCGGCACACAACCCGCCTGATAGTGCGACGCCGCGGTTCAATGACACAGCCGTGAACGGCAACCCGTGGTCGCTGTTCCGACCCGGGACCGGAAATGGCGGGGTTCAACTGTGGCACAGCAGAAACGGGGCTGTCGGCACCAAGGTGTTGATTCCCACGACGTTTCCGAACACCAACACAATCAGCCTGGTATTGGATACAACCGGCTCCCATTGGGTTATATCTGAGTATGCTAATGGTGTCCAAGTGACGACAAATTACACCTATAGCAGTAATCCCGGCATTGTTGCGGTTGGACTGGGTCAAAACACCACCGCTACGAGTGCCAACTACAGGTGGAACTATTTGTCGCTTGCCGCGGCAGCGATAGGATTTGTGCAACCGCCGGTGTCGGCGGACGTTGGGCTGGGTGCCGCCTTCACCAACACAGTCGTGGCCGTTGGCAGCGGGACGCTTTTCTATCAGTGGTTTAGCGACAATGTTCCCATCAGCGGCGCCACCGATGCCTCCCTGATCATCAATCCCGTAACACTAAGCAGCGCCGGCACCAATTATTATGTGGTCGTGACGAACACTTACGGTTCAGTCACCAGCGCCCCGGTAAGCCTGACGGTTTTTACAAATCCGGTGCTCCTCGCTCAATCCCCGATAACCCATACCAATCCCATCACCTTGTTTGGTGGAGGCAACGTTGGGGGGACAAACTATGTGGGTTCAACTCCAACGTTCTCGGTTTCAGTGCTGGGCGGAGAACCGTTGGCGTATCAATGGCTGACGAATAGCGTGGCTGATGGCTGGAGCAACCAATGCGAGCCTTACGTTCACCAACTGCCAATTGAACAGTCCGAGCAGTTTCGTTTGTATCGCGTCCAATAGTTTTGGGTCTGTGACCAGCACGGTATGGTCCGCCTCCTATGTTGCGGCACCTGCGGCACCCTACCCGCAAGCCATCTTGTCGTCGCAGCCCGCAGGTTTCTGGCGGCTCAATGAGCCGGATGACGGGCTGGGTGATGGTAATCCGGGAGCCATCTGCAATGATTATCAAGGCGGCAACAATGGCATTTATACCAATGTCTATCTTGGGCAACCCGGATATAATCCGTTGGAGCCGGCGGAAACTTCGGCGGGGTTTGGACTGGGTGTAATCGTCGATAGTTACGTTGGGCAGATCCAGGGAGTGGATTTTGCGGCGGCCAATGGGGTGAACGCGGAATTCACGGTGGAGGCATGGGTCAATGGTTTTGGCACCAGTGGCGCCGCGTTTGTGGCCAAAGGCATAAGTGGAGTGAACGATACGTTCGCTTTAGGTGTGGATACGAGCGCCTTGCCCAATTTCCAATTCTATGCGCGCAGCGCCAACGGGACGATCTACAAGGCCGACTCTACGATATACGCGTTCGACGGCTATTGGCATCACGTGGTGGGCGTGTGTGATCAAGCCAACGGCGCGGTGTCGCTCTACGTTGACGGCAAGCTGGCAGCCTCGACAGCCATTCCCGCCAATTCAGGGGCATACGAGGTGGCGGAACCGATGTCCATTGGGGCGGGAACGACAGGCACCGCCTCGGGCTACAACCTCCAGTTTTATGGTTACATTGACGACGTGGCGGCCTACCACTACGCGCTCTCTCCCGGACAGGTGGCCGAACACTATGCGAGGGCCGGGAACTCGATTCCGGTCTCTTTTGTGGCTCCACTGCCGCCGACCAATGTCGTTTACTTGGCGCCCACAACACTGACGTTTCCTGCGACGGTTATCGGAGCGCCGCCCTTCGGTTACTACTGGAGCAACCTGACCACTGGCGCTGTGCTCGCTTCAGGGAAGACCAACGCCTACGCAAATCTGGACGCGACCTTGACTATTCCGAACGCTCCCGGCAGCCTGAGCGGCGACGTGTTGGAGCTGGTTGCCACCAACGCCTTCGGTTCCACCAATTGGTTCGTCACTTTGTACAGCCCGGCGCCGCCGGTAACATTGGATTATACCAACTCCATTCTCTATTCCAACTATTTCGATGGGGGGACCTGGTCCATCGCGGGGATGCCGTTGACGGCGGCCAACCGTTTGGCCGGCGGCACCAATACCACGTGGACTGACGCGTTGGGCACCAACGACACAGGCATTATGCAGGCCAACGGCGTTAGTACGACCACGTTGGGAGATAGCTGGGTAGTGCCGTTTACGCCGCACGCCGGTTATCTTTACACTCTGACAGCTTCGCTGACGTTCAGTGGCAATCCGGGCAGTTGGGTTGGTCTGGGTTTTGCACAAAGAGTCCCGACCAATGCGCCGGTCGGTTACGGGCGATTCTCAGACGACGGCGGAGTCGGACCGGTTGGTTATGATTGGATGATCCTGACTGAAGCGAATGGAAACCTGCAGTGCTTTACGGGGCCGCGGGGGACAGGGCAAATATTCAGTCAGAATGGCTTTTTCTCCGCCGGCCCCGGAACCCACACGATGCAGATCGTATTGGATACAACCGGCCCCCTTTGGGCTGTAGCGTTCTATGTGGATGACGTTCTAGCGACAACCAGCACCTATGCCGCAAACCCGCCAATCGGCGCCGTTGGAATTACCCACCACGAATTGAGCGCCCCCGGCTATGTCCAGTGGAATTACCTGGCGCTGTCTCAAGAGGCGCCCGGCGGTGTTCCGCCCTACCTTCTTGATCCGCTGCCGCCAACCAGTGTAACGCTCCAGCCGAACGCGTCATTGACGATTCCTGCGACTGCCTTTGGCTCGGGGCCTTTCGGTTATTACTGGAGCAACACGAACACCGCCGCTGTCCTCGGGTCGGGTGCAACCAACGACATGGCGCCACTCAGCGCCAACCTCACCGTACCCAGTGTTCCCAGCAGTTGGAATGGCAACACGTTGGCATTGATCGTGACCAATGCCTATGGCACCACCATCTCCCTCGTCTCGTTGACCGTGACCAATGCCGTAAACACCAATCCAACAAACATCGAGGTTTCGGTGACGGGCAATCAGTTGACGTTGAGCTGGCCGACGGATCACACGGGCTGGATGCTGCAAGCCCAGACCAACACTTCGCCCGGGGGCCTCAGCACGAATTGGGTTGATGTGGCTGATTCAGTTTCGACCAACCAAATTGTAGTTACCATCAACCCGGCCAACGGGAGTGTGTTCTACCGGTTGATTCTGCAATGAGCGAGAGAAAGGCGAGCCGGAGCGGGTTCACGCTCATTGAGCTCCTGGTGGTGATCGCCATCATTGCGGTTTTGGCAGCCCTGTTGTTGCCGGCTTTGGCCCGGGCAAGGGAACGCGCGCAGCGCATCCGTTGCGCGAGCAACCTGAGGTCGGAACGACAGGTTTTCCTGCCGGCGGCAACGAGGTATTCATTGATGGCTCTGTGCGCTGGATCAAAGCCAAGGGCAAAATGATGTTCATCCATTCCTGGAGCACGAGTCGCGTGCTGTACTTTTACCAGGAAGACCTCGGTGCGCTGGAATCAAGGCGGGCATTCTTGCGGAAAGTCCAGTAACGAGGCAAATCGGGTCTCACGATTCCGCTTCACGAGCGCGCCAGCTATTCTCACCTTGCGTCAGGGTGGCATCGGGGCCGCCGCGTTGGTGCCAGACCAAGCGGCCGCCCGGTTGGCGTAGAGCGTCGCCGAGGAGGGCGCGTTGTTCGTGCTCAGCCAAATCGCGTGCCGGCCCGCGCCGATGTTCGCGACTGTGAGCCAGTTGTTCGACAGGGTGCCCGAACAGATTTTGCCGTCCACCAACGCGACCGGATTCGTCGTGCCCAGCGCGGGCAGCATGACGGTGGCGGCGACATTGCCGGGAAGGCCCAGCAGCAGTTGAAAACTCCCCGGCGCGTTGCTCACCGAAATAGAAACTGGCCCGCGAATCGTCGGCACCACGCCTCGCGCGCAGGTCAGTGTCTTGCCGAGTTGCGGCTGAATGAGAACCCGTCCGGACCCGGCGGTGATGGGCCGCAGCCCCAACACGAAGCGCGCAATTAAGTTGCCCGCCGCCGCGCCCCACGCATGGTTCCAATCCATGTTCGGTTTGTCGGTGAAATTCCACGCCTCCGTCGTGAGCGTGGAGCCGAGGGCAATCATATTCAACCAGCCGCGCGGGCCGTTGGTCGTCATCAGGCCGAGGGCGGTGTCGGCGTCGCCGGCGCGGAAGAGCGCTTCCAGCAGATACTGCGCCCCATAAACGCTGCACGGCATCCCGCCGTTGGCGGCGATTCGCGAATGCAGAAAATTCACAACGGCAGTTTGCTTGCCGGCGGGCACTAGCCCGAACGCAAGCGGGAAGAAATTCGCGTGCGCGGAGGCGTGGCTGGTCCCGACGCCATCCACGTAGCATTGCGCGGAGTTGTTCCAAAAGGTCGCGGTGTAGGCGGCATAAACCTGGTCGGCGCTGGCGGTATAAGTCGCGGCGTCCCCCATGCGGCCAAGAACCGCGGCGATACTCGCCATCAGTCGCTGACCGCGATAATAAAAGGCGTTGTTGACCGAATTCGTCCAGTTCAAGTAGGCGCCTTTGCCGATGACAAAACCGTCGCGGTCGGCGGCGGGCCAGTCCACGACGTCGGAATTGGTGGATTGTGGGAATTTCGGGAAGCCTTTCATCAAACCGGTGCCCGTCGCCGCCCAGGTGAACGAGTCGGCCTGCAATTTCGTGTAATGCCGATTGAGCAGATTGGTATCCCCCGTCTGGAGATAATCCGCCCAGGCCATGAAAAGGCTGTGGAATTTCCATTCGGTGGGCCACGTCGGATGTTGCAGCAGATACTCGAGGCTGTGGCGCGGCAGCAGAAATTCCCGATCCACCGCATACGAACTCAACTGTTGAATGTAGGCATCGGCCTCGTACGGTTTGCGCTCGCGGTCGCCGTCCACGTAAATGCCGTCAAAAGTGAGCATCTGCATCGAGTTGCGGCACAGATGCCAAACCTGGTTCAGCGCCGCGCTCGAGCTGCTGAAGCTCGCGGCGTTGGTGTTGAAAGTGGAGAGCAAGCGCAGTTGCACGACATCCGTCAGCGTGAGCGTGCCCGGAAAACCCAGGAGTTCAAAATACCGGAACGGCATCACCACACCGTAATTCGGTGGCGGGAGGACCGCGCCGGACGGGAAGGAATGCGCGGGCGGTCGAACTGAGTAAGTGCGGTTTCCGCTCAATAAATTGAAAGTGGTTTTCGCGTAGCGCACCGTGCTCCCCGCCGGCGGCGCAGTATTGACGGCCAATCCGTCTGACATTTCTCCGAAGCGCGCCTGTACGGTGGTTGGGCTGAACATGCCGTTCGCATGCACCGCCGCGTAACCGAATGCGTCCTGGCCGAAATCGGCAAACCACCGGCCCGGCCCGATATTCGTGAGTAACACCGGCACGGCGGCCACGAACCTCAGCGGATAGCGGCCGGCAAAAACATTGCTCGCCGAGCCCGTGATGAAATGTTGCGCAACCGAAAACGGACTCCTCCGTCCCGCGCTGTCCGCCGTCCGCACGCGCCAGAAAAAGTCTGCGCCGATACGGAGCGGCGCGCCGGCGTAGGGCACATTGATCGAAGCGGAATTGCTGACCCAGCCCGAATCCCAAACATCACCGGTGGCCCCTTCAGCCAGCGTTTGACTCGACGCCACGATAATGCGGTAGCCGGTTTGCGAATCATCGCGGAACGACGGATTGTAAACCCAGCCGAACCTCGGTGTTGTGTTCGTGATGACCGTTTCTTCCGGATGCTCCAACAATTCGCACAACAGGCCGCTCGGTGCATTAGCGGCCCATGACGCCCTCGGCAATCCCAAACAGAATAAGCAAAGCAACAAAGCGTAGAATCATTGTTCCAGTTTGCAGCACTTTCCCGGATTTGCATATCCCCTCAAACGGGTGAAAGCAATGCGGAAAGGCTAAAGGCTAAAGTTCGGAAGCGAGGGAAGTCCCTGCTCTAGCCTACAGCCTTTAGCCTTTCAGGACGCCGCCAGCTCTTCGGGGGCGGTATCGGCGTTCGCCAGGGGACTGGCCGCACGGTTGGCGTTGTAACGGATCACCGCTTCCGTGCGGCAGCGGACATGCAGTTTTTCGTAGATCGTTTTCAAATAGCTGCGCACCGTTTCCACGCTCAAGCGCATCTGGTCGGCGATTTCCTTGTTCAACAACCCACGCGATAAGAAGCCCAGCAATTCGATTTCGCGGGTGGACAAATGCGCTTCGTTGCGCGGATTGGCCGGCGGACGCCGGAACGAGCGCACCACCCGCCGGGCAATGGCGCTGCTCATCGGCGCGCCGCCGTTGAGCACGTCCAGGAGCGCGGCGCGCAAATCCGCCGGCTTCGATCGCTTGAGCAGGTAACCGTCCGCGCCGGCTTCCAGCGCGCGAAAGATAAGCTCGTCGTCATCGAGCACGGTGAGAATGACGATGGGCGTAGCCGGCAGCACCGCCTTCAGCCGCGAGGTGCATTCAATGCCCGACATGCGCGGCAGCCGGATGTCCATCAGGATCACATCAGGCCGCGCTTCGGGAATGACGCGCACCGCTTCTTCGGCGGTCGCGCAGGTGCAGGCGCACGTAAAGCCGCCAAACGTTTCAATGATCCGCACCCAGCTTCGGCACAAATCCTTTTGGTCTTCCACCAGGGCCACGCTGATGCGGCGTGGCTGGAAAGCTGGCTGGCGTTCGCAGGGTTTGAATTCATCCGTTATTCCGATTTGCTCACCGATACAGGATCACATTTCTCAGCCAATGCGGCTCTGGCCGCGAAACCATTCTGCGGTCGCGCCTGGAAAAGTCTTCTCAAAGAATGACCGCGGTTTCAACGGCACTTCAAAACTTACCTGGCAGCCTTCGCCGGGCCGGCTGGCCACCTCGCAATCGCCGCCAATTTCCGCCATCCGCTGCTTCATGTTGGCTCAGCCCGTTCCGCTCCCGGTCCGGCCTGGCCCGCATCAAAACCACGGCCATTGTCGGCCACGACGACGCTCAAGCGACCACCGGTCAATTCGATGCGCACGGTCAACTCCGTTGCCTGCGAATGTCGGGCGGCGTTGTTGATAGCCTCCTTGATCGGCCAGAAACAAATTGCGCCGCATGAGCTGGCTCAAGGGTTTGGCCGGCAGCTCCGCCGCCACATCAAACCGGCAACGGATGGCTGTGGACTCCAGAAAATTCTGCACGTACTTGCAAACGTAAATAACGAAATCATCCAGGTTGTCGCGCTGCGAATTGATGGTCCAGACCACCTCGTCAATCGTAGCCAGAATGCTCCGCGCACCGTCGCACATTTGCGACAGCGGCGCGCCGGGCGCGGGCGGAGATTCGATTTGCGCCATTTCGCCGGTCAGCAGCAATTGGGTGAGCTTGGAGCCGAGCTCGTCGTGAATGTCCCGGGCAATGCGATCGCGTTCGGCTTGCACCAGGTGATGCGCTTTCGACTGGCTCACCAGTTGGATCAGGAGATAAAGGCAGATGACAACGAAAACGCCGCAGCCCGCGAACAAGCCGACCTGAAATTCGCGGCTCTGCCAAACCGGAATCGGTTTGGGCAGCACGCCGCGGATGTGGAGCACCGACGTCGGGACGGTCCACCACGGTATCCTGCCGGAATTGGTGACGAACGAGGCGTTCGGCCAATCAGCGGCGGGGCGCAGGGCCGTCTCCCAACTGCGATCCGAATTCGGCACCACGCGCCAAGTCGGATCGGAACGGATTTGCAGCACCTGGCCGTTGGCCGTCTCCAGCCGCAGGCCCAGGATAATACCCGCCCGGTCATTGTCGTTGAAGCCTTCCACGGCCAGCACGTGCGCGCCCGAATTCAGCGCTGCCTTCCAAATGATAAATGCTCAACGTCCGCCAATCGCTGCCGCTGCCCAGTTCCTGGCCGTCCAGCCAGACTTTGAAGGCGTTGTCTCCCGCGATGCGCAATTCGGCGCGGACGACCGAATTCGTTTTCGGAACTTCAAAGCGATGCCACAGCCGGACGGTTTGTTTGCTGAACGTGTCCTTGCACCATATCCAGCGGCCCAAACCATTGGTCACTTCGGGCCGAGGCGCCGTCACGTAAAAGATTGTGGGATAGTTGCTGGCGGCTGCCGATGAACTCTCGCTGGCCCGGGCCGAGGCAAGGCTCGCCGCCAGGACAAAGAGGGGAAACGCCATGCGCTGGAAGAACGCCCCGAAAACTCCACCGGGTCCTGGAAGATGCACATTCACGAGCGCGGAAATCTTGTCGGGTTTACCTTAGCCGGGCGCACCGCCGGCGTCAACGCAACTTCGGGCACGGCGGCGGTCCGCCGCCGGCTCGGCGAATGGCCGAATTGACCACGTTGGCGCCCGACTGGCGGTCAGGGCAGGTTGGGATTCTCGAAAACCCGCTTTGCAGGGGGTTGGTTGACCGTTAACCTCGAACACATGGCCGACCCGGCGAATTCGCCCTCTCGACAATGCGGTGACGCAGCCGTCGCCCTCGCTCAGGCTCCTGCGAGTGAGGAGAACGGGCAATTGAATGCGGGGGCGGCGTTCGGCAGCCCGAACAGCAAGTTCCGCTGGTGGATTGTCTTCCTGCTCTTCAGCAACACCTTCATTAACGCGCTCGACCGGGCCAGCCTCTCGACCGCGGCCCCAACGATGATGAAGGAGCTAAACCTGGATCCCGCGCTGATGGGAATCGCGTTGTCCGCTTTCTTCTGGTTCTACCTGATAATGAACATTCCTGCCGGCCGCCTGGCGGACAGGTACGGGGCGAAGCGGACGCTGGCGTGGGCGGCGGGGCTGTGGTCGCTTTGCTCGGCGCTTACCGGTTCGGTCACTCATTATCTGCACATCGTGCTGGCGCGCATCGGGGTTGGCATCGGCGAAGCCGCCAGCTTCCCGGTCAATGCCAGGATCATCACCCACAACTTCCGGCCCGAAAAGCGGGGGACGGCAACCGGTCTTTACATCTCCGGCCTGCGCCTCGGCTTTGCGGTGACACCGATCCTGATCACGTGGCTGATCTCGATCTGGGGCTGGCGGTTGGCGTTTTATGTGACCGGGCTTGGCAGTCTCCTCTGGGTCGGGCTTTGGTGTTTCACTTTCAAGGAGGCCAAAACCGAAAAGGCCGTGGCCGACGCCCATCCGAAGATTCCCTGGCGGGAACTGCTCGGGGACCGCACCGTGCTGGGGTTGGTGTTGTGCAAGTTCTTCCAGGACTACTTGTTCTATCTGTTTGTGACCTGGCTGCCGGCCTACCTCATCATGGCCCGCGGGTTCACCATCATGAAGATGGGCTGGTACGCCTCTTTGCCCTGGCTGGCGGGTTTCGTGGCCCAGCCCCTGCTCGGCTATGCGTCGGATTGGCTGATTCGGCGCGGCGTGAGCATTACCGTCTCACGCAAGAGCATCATCATCTCCATGCAGGTCCTGGCGGCTTCGGCGGTGGTGGCGGGGTATGTGGATGACGCGATGACCGCGGTGTGGCTGCTCACGTTGTCGGTCGCCTGCGAATCGGCCGCCACCTCGGTGCTGTGGGCGACCTGCACGGATGTGGCGCCGCCCTTTGCCGCCGGCTCGCTCGCCGGGATCATGAATACGGCCGGGGCATTCGCCGGCATCCTGGCGCCGATCGTAACGGGCTTTGTCGTCCAGCAAACCGGCAGCTTCCAACTCGCCCTGCTGATGGGCGGCTGCATGGTAGTCTTGGCGGCGCTTTCCATGGCCTTCGTGGTGGGCAGGCTGAAGCCGCTTGCGGTCAGCAGACCGGGCTAACCACAGAGGGACACAGATGGATTCAACCTTGTCCCTGCGCGGCTTGACAGCCCGGGTCAGGGGGCTAAGCTTTTTAGTGTGCGGATGACCATCGAGATTCCGGAAGATTTGGCCAAGCAGTTGGAAGGCGAGCGCGACCGCGTGGCGGAGATTATCGCTCGGGGGCTTCGCACCGGGTGGTCAGGCGCCTCGGAACTCCGACGGGAGGTAATTACATTCCTCGCCCGGAGACCCAGCGCGGAACAGATTCTACGGTTCCATCCCTCGCCGGCTGCGGCTGAACGCTCGCGCGACTTACTGGCCCGCAACCAGCAAGGGGCCTTGAGCCCGCAAGAAGCAGCCGAGTTGGATGAGATGTGTGAAGTGGACCGCTTCGTGTCGCTGGTGAAGACTGAGGTCCTGCGCCTAACCTCGTCCTCGGCGCAGGCATGAGCCGCATCCGGATTCCCGCAGCCTTGCGGGAAGCAGTCCACGCACGGGCTGGCGGGTGCTGCGAGTATTGCAGGGTGCCTGACATCGGCAGCTTTTTCGGCCACGAACCCGACCACATCATCGCCACTCAGCATGGGGGAAAGACGACCCTGGGCAACCTGGCGCTGGCCTGTCTCCAGTGTAACCGCTACAAAGGCCCCAACATCGCTTCGGTGGACCCGGGGACGCAACAAACCGTCCGTCTCTTCAACCCGCGGACTGACCGGTGGTCCGATCATTTCCGTGCCGAAGGTGCCCGGCTGGTTCCCCTGACGGCGGTTGGGCGTGCTACTGCCGCGCTCCTGCAGTTCAGTCGTGTCGAGCGGCAACAGACCCGGCACAACTTATGGCTGGCGGGTCGCTATTCGCCCGAACAGACTGCCGGGTGATTCGCGGCTCCCGCCTCGGCAACCGGCTACGGGCAGGGAGCTACCGCGGCGCCGCGATAGAACTGGCGGGGTGAGGTGTTGGTCACCGTGAATTGCCACAAGCCGCTGACATTGGTGACCGTGTTGGTACTGCCCGGCACGGGCGACCAATTCGTTGGCGGCGCGGCCAGGTCGGGGCTTGCCGACACGTAGTACTCCGCTTGCGGCGTGCCCACAAATGTTAGGGTCAGCGTCCCATCCAGGTTGTCCGCTACGCTTACCAGCGCGTTGGTCTGGGCGCAGGTGACGGAGAGCTTCACCACCTGGGCGAGGCTGCCGGTGCTGCCGAGGAAGTTGCCGCCGCCAATATACTGAGCCGTCAGATCATTCGTGCCCGACGGAAGCGAGGTCGTGCTGGCGCTGCTGCTGCCGCTGACGAGCGCGTTGGTGGCGAACGGGGTGCCGTTGGCCCGGAAGACCACCTCCCCGGTTGGAAGGCCCGCCGCAGCCGGCACAGTCTCCACGGCGGCGGTAAAGGTCACATTGCTCCCCGGGGCCGCTGGATTCAACGACGAAGCCAGCGAACAGGAGGTCATCAGCGCGGTGACGGCCTGCGCGACCGGGTTGGCCGAGTTGTCGCTGGGGTTATTGTTGTCATCGCCGCTGTAGTAAGCGGTGATCTGATGAGGGCTGCCGGACACAGAAAGGTTGGCTGACGACCAGCGGCGCCGAACCGCCGACCAGGGCGACTGGCCCGCCTGCCGCCGCGCCGTCAACCTTGAATTGGACCGTGCCGCCGGGTGAATTGCCGGTGACGGTGGCGGTGAAGGTCAGGGAATCGCCGTAGATGGAGGGATTGGAGCCGGAAGTCAGCGCGACGGCGGTGCTTGAGGCGGGTCCCGTGGTGACATTGAGCACGCCGGAACCGGTGAAGGCCGCATTGTTGTGGGCGGCACCGGAGGCGGCCCAGGTGCCGGCGGCTTTGCGAGTCGCGCCAAAATAGAGGGCGCTAACTGTCTGGGTGCCGGAGAAATTGAGGTTAGCCGCGCCGGCGCCGGGCGAGTCGGCCAGGGTGAGGGTGGCGCCGGAAGCCAGGGCGGACGGCGTTGTCGAGCTTGAGCGTGCCGGCGGTGGCGGTGACGTTGCCCGGGATGGAGCCGGAGACAGCGCCTTCGAGAGTGCCGCCGCTGAGAGTTGTGCCGCCACTATAAGTGTTGATAGCGCCCAGGCGCAGTGCTCCCAGACCGGTCTTGGAAAGCGCGCCGTTGGAGACAGGAACATCAACGGACAGGTCCACCGCCGCCGAGCCATTGCCAACATTCCAGGAGCGGGTCCCGCCGCTGAGGTCTATCAAGCCGGAGCTACCCGAGCCGGCGCCGTTGGCGATGGTCGCGGTGCCGGTGGTCAAGGCGTTGAGATTCACATTCCCACCCATTACGATCTTCGCCGGCGTGCCGCTGTTGGGCATGAGGTTGATCGTGTTGAACGTCAGCGTGCCGCCGTTGACGGTGAAAGTCTTTGCCGCATCCACCTGGAGCGTGTGGACGCTGAGGCTGGCGTTGCCGCTAAGCGTGACCGGCCCCGAGAACTCCGCCGCGATGGGTGTGGAATCCCAGGAGGGCACGTAGTTGATCGTCAACGACCCGCCGGTGAGGTTCAATGCCTCGCGCAGGTAGAGCTTGCGGATGTTATACGTCCCCGACGAGAGAGTGACCGTGATGTTGGCGTTCGGGCGTTCAAGGATGACCGTATCGTATTGGCCGGAGGTCGGGCCGGAGCCGGCGGCTCCCGGCAGCCGTGGGGTGGGCAATGGGCCCGTTGCTGCCGGCGTCACCTGGCCGGGGCCGGTGACCGGCTGGACCGGCGTTTGCCCGCTGTTCCAGTTCGCCAGCGTGCTCCAATCTCCGCTGCTGTCATTCATCCAGACGGCGGGAATGAGCTGGTCTTTCAGGAACTCCAGGCCGCCGCGGGCGACATCCGCGTCCAGGTTGCTGCCGCCGCTTTTGAAACTCTGCAACCGCAGCGTGCTGGCGTACTGCCAGAATTTCCAGGGATGCGTGACGCCGTAGTCGTCCCACGGTCCGTAAATAGCCGAGTAGCTGTCCTTGGGCTCGCCGTTCTGCACGTCAATCGAGTTCGGGTCCGTCTGGTTCGGCCAGCGGGCACTCCACAAGGTCGGATACGCTGGAGAGACCACGCTCGGAAGACTGGCCGGCGGCTGAGCGATCTGATTCCGCAGCGACGCCGAAGCCCCGCCCACAACGTAAGCGGCATAATTGCCGTTGATGTAAACAGCGGGGCGAATCCCCATCACGGCATAAATGCGGCTGGAGAAGTCTATGCAAAACTGTGCCATCTCGTCGTCCGTCCGAATGCCGTCTCCGGCCTCGAGGTCATGCACGGGCACCAGGTAACCCGGCCGCATCCACGGTCCTGCCATTTGAATAAAGTGATTGGCCTCGTCCGTCCCGCTATTCCTGATACCGCCCGAGTTGAGTGTAGTCTCGATAATGTCCGGGCGGCTGAAATGATACGAACCGGCGAACATGCCGGCGCTGGTGACGCGGTTGATGTTTTGGATGTAATACGGGTCGTCGTACCGCTGGGAAAGCGTGTTCAGCCCGCGGGAATTGCTCGCATCGTTCTGGTCGTAATAGCCGGTAGTGCCTCCGCGACTGGAGCGCAGGATAATGAACTGCCGGTTCTCGACGTTGTGGAGGTTGTTCCAGGTCGTCTGTGAGATGCTTCCCTGCCAGGCCGAAATATCGAGGCCGAGCACGCGCGTCTGCTGGGCCAAGGCGTGGCCACCGGTACCCAACAGAGCGGCAGCCGCTGCCACCGATGCCATTTTCCAATCCCAACGCCGCTTCAGGTGCTTCATACGAGTCATCATTGCCGATTCTGGCCTCAGGGTGGCAGAAGACGCCGGCCATTTCAAGCGGCGAACCTGGCATCGGGCGCATCTCGACAGTACCACCAAGCGCCAGGCTCCCAAGTCCGAAATCCGAAACCCGAAGGCCGAAAGAAGGCCGAAGTCCGAAACCCGAAGGCCGAAAAGCCTGCTCTCGCCCCTCTGCTGGCGCTGATTGAGCCGCTGCCGGCTGGGTCGCAGGCCCAGGCGCGGGGATGGAGCAGGTTCGCCTTTCGGCCTTCGGCCTTCTTTCGGCCTTCGGATTTCGGGCTTCGGGTTTCCGGCCTGTGGCTGCCCGAAATGGTGGTACTAACAAGATGCGCTTCCTGGCATCTGAACGACGTTCGCGTCTCACAAACCGCTCAACTGCCCGGCGCGTCGGCCGTTTGGCGTGCAGTGCCATCCGCCTTGAAACCCTCATGGAACGTGACGTTGCCCCGAGGCGTATGCCCAGTGAAAGAAAGCGCGAAGAGTACTTCCGGTGGCACTCCTTCATGAACGAGACTGGGCATGTTTTTGAACCCGAACCTCTCGTAATAGCCGGGGTGCCCCACAAGACAACAACCTTGTGCATGGAGCCCTTTCAGCCTTGATAGCCCTTCCGTTATCAGGCCTTTGCCGACGCCCTTACGCTGGTAGTCAGGCAACACTGAAACCGGCCCAAGCCCATACCAGTCCCGGGAACCGTCGGAAATGGCCACGGGGGAAAAGGCAATGTGCCCGACCACCCGACCACCCACCTCCGCGACCAGTGACACCGTCAGGGCCTTGGCCGTGCGTAGTGCCTCGATGATGTATTGCTCGGTCTTGTTGCTGATCGCCAGGGTCTTGAAGGCCGCAATGGTCACCTCGGTGATCGCGCAGACATCGGCGTCCGTCTCGTCCCTGATAACCACGTGCTGGTTTATCTTCACTCGTGCGCCTTTCTCTTAGTTCAACGCTTAGCTTACCGATGGCGGCCCCTCCGTGCCCGCCGAATTGCCTGGCCGCCTCGCGGGGCCGCCATTCGGTGAAGCGCCAGGTTCGGTGGTCTTCTTTTCTGGCGCGAGGTAATGGAAGAACCGAGGCCGGTGGCCGCTCGCAATCAGCATGACCTCACACGATCTTGCGAGAGAAAAGGTCATCCCGGGCTTCAGCTTGACGTACCAAGCGCCGGCCTTCTCGTCCCAGGCGAGCCCGGCGTTGTCGTCACAAAGCAAGACGGACCCAATCTCCTCGTGGTCCGAGAACAACGCGGCCGGCAGAGCCAAAACCACCTCCTCGTCTGGACGCAGCTTTGCGCCCTTTGGAAATGGGAAAGTGGTTCCGGGCTCCTGCTGGACGCGCAGCCAACTCTCCCCGGAGCCTGTGACTTTCTGCTTGAGCCAGGTCAACATACGCGTGTCACCGAACAAGGGATTAGACAGACCTGTCTATCTTCCCGGAAAAGGTGTCAGTCAATGAGATTGTCATATTTCAATCCGCCCAAAGCCTGGAGAAGTGTACATTATCATTGACTGACACCTTTTAGGTTGGTGAAATGGAGGGGCTTCCGCAGAATGTACCTCGGGTTTTCCACCCTTAGGTCGAGCAAGGTCTTATCCGGGGCAAACAGCTCGACTGTCGCCGCTACCTGGTTATCCGTGCTTTGCCGGGGAATCCAGTAAACGCTGTAGATAGGTGTGAACGTTGCGTTGGTGAACGGAGTATTCCACCTGAACCGATTCCAGTGGGTGGTAGGCGCAGCATGCATCGCGCAGTCGCGGTTTAAGCCGGCAACATCCATCGAGACAGCAGCCAGCCATTGCGTTGCCAGGTTGTAGGCGCCATTTGTGTCGAGCCGGTCACTCGACCACCGGTAGCTCCTAACATAATCCGCGCAGACTGTCGACCAGTTGGCGATGAGCAACTGGTTGAACTTCCAGCCTTTGTGCGCCATGTAGTGGTAGCTCCAAGTCGCCACGCTTCCAACGCTCTTGTTGATATATGCCATGCCGAACGGAGCGATGTTGAACTTGACGACATCTTCTGTAAGCGGCAGATGCGGTTCCGGCAGACTCAACTCGGTGGCGACTTGGGTGGCCTCCTGAAGAAGTAACCCGCGGGCCTCTCTTGAGTACGCTCGTGTAGTTAAGAAGGCGTGCGGACCGTTTGTCGCATCGGTGCCGTAGGGGTCAGGAAAGCCTTGCGGCAACGGCACGTTCCTGGCCTCTTGTGCAGCAAACAGCAGCAAGGAGTAGTGTCAGCAGGGAGGGCTTCATACCTGCGCCGAACGATGCGAGTCAGTGGCGGCGGGGCCAGAGCCCTCGGAATTGGGCTGAAGCGGAATCCCGCCGTCCACTGGACTCGCCAAGTTAGGCAAAGGGGCTCCGTAGTTTCCCGTGCCATTTATCAGATTGATGCTTTGTCGTCCCACATCCGCTATCAAATACTCCTCAAGCGCGGACGCCATGAATGGAAGTCCACAGGCGTCGAGATTCATGGCTGCCATGTATTCCAAAACATATCGCTCATTATGGTATCCGTTCATCAAGAACTGTGACTGGGAACGGTAGGGATGCAAATGGGAATACAGCCGCCGGCCAATCGAAGACCCGAAAGACGCCTTTCCAATATAAAGACCATTCTTTGCTACCGTGGTCTTCTCGTGGCCAAATATGAAATACACTCCTCTGCGCTCGGAACTCGGAAAGCCGAATGCGTTCCAATCACCGTGGACAATTGCGATGCAATGCTTGTGTCCGAGCATCGTATCAAACTGAAATGTGGGCAAGATGTGCGAAGGATGCAGGAACTGGTTAAATGTGGCGATGCTTGCGTTGATAGCATCAACTTCAGGCTTGTAACGTGTGTTCATATTTGTGCCTAACGTGAAGGTCAACCACCGGGGCCAGCCGCCGCTGACGTTCGATTTGTTTCTGAGCCACCCGGCTGGCCCCAGTTGGCTGCACCGCCGGGTTGGGGGCTGCTCGGGGGCGTGATCGCAATGATCTCGACACCCTGACTCTGTATGTAGGCCCGGTCAAAGACCGGATCGCTCCAACCAAACAATCCCCGGCTCGGCCCTTTGGTGCAACGCATGTCGAGCATGAGTGAGGCGCCGCCGTCCAAGGGGTAAGGGCAAGCCATCGTGCGACCACGATCCAGGCTGACCGAGTAAACATTCGCCTGGACCATACCGTGATCCTGCATGTACTTCGAAACATCCGCGCCAGCCATACCCACGCAGAGGCCAGAAGCTATCTTCACCGCGTTCGATATGCTCACGAGGTTGGAATGGCTCGTCAGGTAGAGCATTCCTGGAGCCGTGATGCCATTGGTGACAGGCGTTTGTGCTCGCCCCAGCCAAACCAAGCAAAGAAGAACCAATCCTGCTACGACAATTCTCATACGCTTTACACCCAACGATGCTGGTCAGTGGCGCGCCGCCAGGGACGCACCCTACGGAACAGAAAGCCTATCAGCGCGTCCACTGCACCAGCAGGGTTAGCGGAAAATCTCATACCTATTTGGCTCCGTTGGTCGTGCTGGCCCCGATCACCCGTCCCTGAGAGCTGATCGGGACCATGTCCTTCTCAATTCGGTCAGCCAGGGATTTGGCTTCCCGGAAGCGGCGCGCAAAATCATTCGTGCCGCTCGGTGCACCAAACCGGCGCTCATACTCACGAGTAAAGCCGTAAAGCTCTGTTGTGAGCAAGCTTTTTACCTTGGGCCAATTTGTAGCCTCGGCGGACTTGTACCCACTGAGCGCGAGGACCACCAGCCCGCGCTGTTCTTCCTCCGCCGGGGAACGCCTCGCACCGGAACGATAACCGAGCTCGTAGAAGATAGCGCCAACGAGAACGATAATCGCCGCGAGGATGCAGAGCAGTAAGCGCATAATTTCCCAACACCGCTAACGTCGCACCTCAGCCACCCCGCGCCACTTGCGTCCAGCATGAAACAAAGACCTCATCGCGGGGTTGGCTGCAGGTGCTTGTTCGGCGACTGCTTCATGATATATCTAAAGTGGCGAAGCTCCTCGGATTTGCTCAAGGACGCCATGCAGGTCGGACACAACCCAGCGCTCCATCAGCATCCCCCCCTCCACCCGATAGATGGCGATGCCCTTGAGCACGATAGCCTTGCCTGAAGCAGCGATGCCACCGAAGTCGCCCGTGTGTGTTCCAAGCATTCTCCACCGCACCACCACTCGGTCATTTTCCGCAATCAGATCATTGACTTCATACCGGGCGTCTGGCACCGCTGACCGTAGGTTCGCATAGTAATTCCGGAACGCCTGTGGACCGGTTGGACCGTCTTCGGGCCAATCGTGGGATGTGAACTGTGGTGACACAACCTCGTCCGCCATCGCCATATTCCAGTTGACGTAGACTTCTTTGTAGAGTCGGCGGACAAGTCCTTTGTTAGCGGCTGCGATTTCGTCAGTCATTTGTAGTTCCTTTCGTTTGGATTGCGGAAGTGCCGAACAAATAGTGGACCTCATATTGGACGTAAAACAATACGCCATGGGCGCAGAATAAGGTTTTCCAAGCGGGTTGTCTATAAGTATTGATCAGGCGAATGGGCGGATATATTGGACCAGGAAAGGTGTCCGGGGCGCACGAGGCGTTCACTCCCAACCCCAAGCTCAAGCTTTTGGACCAGGTGAGCGAGGTGATACGCTTCAAGCATTATTCGGTGCGGACCGAGGGGACGTATCGGGAATGGATCGAGCGCTACATCTTCTTCCACGGCAAGCGCCATCCGCGGGAGATGGGCCGGGCGGAGGTGGAGCGGTTCCTGAGCGACCTGGCGGTCAGGCGCAAGGTGGCGGCGTCCACGCAAAACCAGGCGCTCAATGCGCTGCTGTTTCTGTATCGGGAGGTGCTGCACCAGGAGCTGGGGCAACTGGGGGAGGTGGAGCGGGCCAAACGACCGGAGCGGCTGCCGGTGGTCCTGACGCGGGCGGAGGTGGAGCGGTTGCTGGCCGGGATGGCGGGCACGTTCCAGTTGATGGCCAAGTTGCTCTACGGCACCGGGTTGCGGTTGATGGAATGCGTGCGGCTGCGAGTCAAGGACGTGGATTTCGAGCGGAACCAGGTGACGGTGCGCGAGGGCAAAGGATTTAAGGACCGGGTAACGATGTTGCCCGAGAGTCTGAAGGGACCGCTGGCCGAGCACCTGAAACAGGTCAAGCTGCTGCACGAGCAGGATCTCGGGGGGGCTATGGCGAGGTTTACCTGCCGCCACCGTTCCAACTTCCATTAAAGCGCCTGATGCTCCGGGGCTGTGGAAGCTGGCGATTGTGGCGGTCCGGGGGCTGTTATCGGGCGATTCGGCGAGGGTTCTATGGTACCAGGGTATGTCCAGGGTATCTCCAGGGCTAAGCCGGGGTGGAAAGGGGGCATCCGGCGCCCTTCTCAGTATTGCGAATGCTTATTCTGGGTGCAGGGGGGAAGGCAGAATGAAGAATGCGGAAGGGCCGGTCCAAAGCCTCCGGCATCGAGCACTGGGAATCGAGTATCGAGTATCGAGCACGGAGCACCAGAGCCACCCGAGCCTACCCCGAGGCCACCCCGAGGCTATCTGGTGGCTAACCGGTAGGCACCCTGAGGCCACCCCGAGGCCACCCCGAGGCTACCCTGAGGCTCCCCCGAGGCTACCCCGAGGCTCCCCCCAAGCCACCCGGCTTCGCGCCTTCGCGTCTTCGTTGTCCATCCGCGCTCCCCCTTCCAGCATTCCGACTTGGCAAGGCGCGCCCGTTCAGCCAAAGATTACCAAGGCATTAAACGGCCCAGCATCGCACCGGTTATGAATCTATCAAAGCATACGAACGCATCGCTCTTCCTCATCATGGTTTCCTTGCTCGCAGCGCCCCTCGTCGCGCAGGCCGGGGAATCCGCCGCGGCGCATGATCAGCGCATGGCGTGGTTCCGGGACGCGCGGTTTGGGCTGTTTATTCATTGGGGGGTGTATTCCGTTCCCGCGGGGGAGTGGAACGGCAACACCAACTACGCGGAATGGTTCCTCGAGCAGACCAAGATGCCCGTGTCCCAATACGAGAAGTACGCGGCCCAGTTCAACCCGGTGAAGTTCGACGCCAAAGAATGGGTCCGCCTGGCCAAACAGGCCGGGATGAAATACATCGTGATCACCTCCAAACACCACGACGGCTTCTGCATGTGGCGCACCGACCAGACCGATTGGTGCATCAAGTCCACGCCTTTTCAGCGCGACCCGCTTAAAGAGCTGGCCGACGCCTGCCACGCCGCCGGCATCAAGCTCTGCTTCTACTACTCGATCATGGATTGGCACCACCCGGACTGGGGCCAACGCCGGCCCTGGAATGACAAGGCTACCGGCACACCCGACATGGACCGCTACGTCGCCTACCTGAAAGCCGAGCTCAAGGAATTGCTCACGCGTTACGGGCCGATCGGCATCCTGTGGTTCGACGGCGAGTGGGAAAAGCCGTGGACCCACGAGCGCGGAGTGGACCTTTACAACTACGTGCGGAGCCTCCAGCCCAATATCATCATCAACAACCGCGTGGGCAAAGCCCGCTCCGGCATGGAGGGCATGGACAAGGGGGCGGAGCGTGTGGGAGATTACGGCACGCCGGAGCAGGAAATCCCACCCACGGGCTTCGGGCCGGGCGTGGATTGGGAGTCGTGCATGACCATGAACAACCACTGGGGCTACAACAAAGACGATCAGCACTGGAAGTCTGCTACGACGCTCGTGCGTAACCTGATTGACTGCGCGAGCAAGGGCGGCAATTACCTGCTGAACATCGGGCCGACGTCGAAAGGGGTGTTCCCCGAGCCGAGCATCGAACGATTGGAGGAAATCGGCAAGTGGATGAAGCCCAATCACGAGGCGATCTACGGCACACAGGCCAGCCCGTTTGAGGATTTGGGCTGGGGGCGCTGCACGCAGAAGAAACTGACTGACGGCAGCGCGGCCACTGGCTTCCGGCAGCACGCGGCATGGCCGTTTGAGAGCCTGCGCGGGAACGCGCGCGCCGGGCTCACGCGGCTGTACTTCTTCGTCTATGATTGGCCCAGGAATGGCCAGCTCTTAATCCCGGGGCTGGCGAACCGGCCCATCCGGGCGTTTCTGCTCGATGGCCAAACGCCACTGGCTTTCAACACCACGGACGACAATGTCACCATCACCGTGCCCGCTGCGGCGCCTGACAAGATGGCCTCGGTCGTCGCGCTCGATATCGTAGGCGCGCCCAGAATAGTGAAACCCGATCCTTATGCCAACGAGACGCCCGCCGAGCGTGACGCCCGGATGGCCTGGTGGCGCGCCGCCCGTTTCGGCATGTTCATTCACTGGGGCGTCTATTCCGTGCCCGCCGGCACCTATAAGGGCAAGCAGATACCCGGCATTGGCGAGTGGATCATGAACCGCGGCAAAATCCCCGTCGCGGAATACCGTGCCTTCGCCAAAGAGTTCAACCCGGTTAAGTTCAACGCCGACGAATGGGTGCGCACGGCCAGGGACGCCGGGATGAAATACATCGTCATCACATCGAAGCATCACGACGGCTTCGCTATGTTTGACTCGAAGGCGTCGGACTGGAATATCGTCAAGGCCACGCCCTTTGGCCGCGACCCGCTGAAGGAGTTGGCGGCGGCGTGCCGGAAGTATGGTCTCAAGCTCGGCTTCTACTATTCCCAGGCGCAGGATTGGAACAACGGCGGTTCCGCCGCCGGTGGAAAATGGGACCCGGCCCAGACCCGCGACATGGACGATTACATTGACAAGGTGGCCGTGCCGCAGGTGAAAGAGATTCTCACCCATTACGGCGAATTCCCCGCCGTGCTGTGGTGGGACACGCCGGTGGACATGAACCAGGAACGGGCTGAGAAACTGGAGGCGTTGCTCCGGCTGAAGCCCGGCATTATTTCCAATAATCGCCTTGGCGGCGGCTTCAAGGGCGATACCGAGACCCCCGAACAGTTCATCCCCGCCACGGGCTACCCGGGCCGCGATTGGGAAACTTGCATGACCATGAACGACACGTGGGGCTACAAGAGCTATGACCACAATTGGAAAAGCGCCGCCTCGCTCATCCGGAACCTGGTGGACATCGCCAGCAAGGGCGGCAACTACCTGCTGAACGTCGGCCCCACCTCCGAGGGCCTCATCCCGGCCCCGTCCGTAGAGCGCCTCAAGGAGGTCGGCCAGTGGATGAAGGGAAACGGCGAGGCGATTTACGACACGACCGCCAGCCCCTTCAAGCGCCTGCCCTGGGGCCGGTGCACCAGGAAGCCGACGCCTGACGGCGCAATCCTTTACCTCCACGTCTTCAACTGGCCGGCGGATGGCCGGCTTTTGGTCCCCGGCCTCCAAAACACCGCCCAACGCGCGTATGTCCTGACGGACCCGGCAAAGAAGGAGTTGGCGATGCAAAGCAGCGCGGACGGTCTGACCCTCACTGTTCCCACCGCCGCGCCCGACCCCGTTTCCTCGACCATCGTGCTGCGAGTGAAGGGTCCCTTGAACATCGAGCAGCCCGCCTTGGCCCAGGACTACGACGGCTCGGTAACCTTGCCCGCCAGCGAAGCCCGTCTGCATGGCAGCGAGATCAAATACGAGACGGGCCACCAGCGCGACAACCTCGGCTTCTGGACCAACCCCTCCGACTGGGCTGATTGGGAGTTCAAAGTCACGCAGCCTGGCCGGTTCGAAGTCACCGCGGAGGTCGCCGCCCTCGAAAGGGCCTCCCTGGAAGTCTCCGTAGGAACCGGCAGCCGCACCAGCGGACGGGCCAATGCAACTGGGGACTACGGCAAATTCAGGGTCGTGAAGCTCGGCGTCCTCGAAATCGCCGCTCCCGGCAAGGCGACCCTCGCTGTCCGACCCGTCAAAGACGGCTGGCACGCGCTGAATCTCAAGGCCATCCGGCTGAAACCGGCCCCAACCGTTCAGTGAAGCGCGAATATCGGCGCAAATCGCGGCTTGCGCGCGCCGGTTTCGCCCTGTAGCTTCCAACACGTTCTGGGTGCACCCATAGCTCAATTGGATAGAGCATCTGACTACGGATCAGAAGGTTATAGGTTCAACTCCTATTGGGTGCGCCAATAGAATCAAGGGTTTAAGCCACCTCTCAAGTTCTGCGCTATTTGGCCAATCGCGATGGCTGGCGAGCGATTAGGTAGGCGGACCAGCCCAGCCAGTGCACCCGGGCGGTGAACTTGCGGGGGGAGGCCGGCAGGAAAAGGTAGAAGGGGTAAAGGGCGGCAAACAGCCAGTTGCGCGAGGTGCCGCTGGCGGTCACTTCCAGCCCCGCCTGCTTCACGCGCTGAGCGAGGGCGCCAATCGCAACCGGCTGGATGTGGGTGGGGTCGTCAAAGAAGTTCAGGGTGAAAGTGCCCGCCGCACGGCCACGCGCGCTGGAAAGGGTCAGGGACTTGGGGTGGGGAGTCTCAAAGTAGATTTCCCCGCCCGGCTTGAGCAGGCGCGCGGCCTCGCGCAGCAGCATGGCGGTGTCACGCAGGTGCTCGATCACGTGCATGCAGGTGATGGCGTCCATCGAGTGGGCGGGCCAGGGCAGCGCGTCGCGCTCCAGGTCGGCGCGGTGGAACGTTGCGCCCGGAGGATATTTCTCCGGGGTGCCGGCCAGGTCGGCGGCAAAGAGGCGCAGGTCCGGGCGCAGCTCGGCGATGTGGCCCAGGGTTTGACCATCGGAGGAGCCCAGGTCCAGCAGGGCGCCGCCCGGCGGGGTGCGGGCGACAAACCGGGCGCGAGTGTCCAGCCAGGCGCAGTGTCGCAGGTGAGTCCAGTTCATCGTGGGCCGGGTTAAAAAGCAAGCCCGGGAGATTCCACCCGATCCGGGAGAAGGTTTCAAGCGGGAACTCGGTTTCCTGGCCGACCGGGCTGAATTTCATTGAGCCAGACCGGCGGCCAGTGTATTCAAGAGACTCGAACATATAATCCAGAACCTGCGCGCATGGACAATCAACCGGCCAACGGCATCCTCGAAGATTTCCGCCTTCAGTTCATGGAGTGCTGGGAGCGGCTGCCGAACAAGGGATTCTTCCTCGTTCTGCTGGCCGCGTGGCTGGCTCTCTTCCAGTTCCTGGGCAACTCGACCGTGGGCTACATTCCCACGCCTTCGCTGCTGTCGTGGATGCACGCGGCCTACGCCTCCAACCCGGATGCCGGCGGGTCCGACGACAGCCACGGGAAGATTATTCCCTTCGTGGTGCTTGCGCTGTTCTGGTGGAAGCGCAAGCAGTTGATCGCTCTGCCGCTGCGCATGTGGTGGCCGTCGTTGGTGCTGGTGGCGCTGGGGCTGGTGCTTCATTTGCTGGGCTACATGGCCCAACAACCGCGGGTCTCAATCGTCGCCCTGTTCGTCGGCATCTATGGCCTGATGGGTCTGGCGTGGGGGCGGGAGTGGCTGCGCGAGAGCTTCTTCCCGTTCATCCTGTTTGCCTTCTGTGTGCCGCTCGGGTGGTCGGCGGTGACCATCACCTTTCCGTTGCGGATGATCGTGTGTCGGGCCGTGGAGCTGATTTCGGGTTACATCCTGCAGATAGACATCCTGCGGGAAGGCACCAAGCTGATCAACCCGACCGGCCATTACCAATATGAGGTGGCCGCGGCGTGCAGCGGGATTCGCAGCCTCTTCGCCACCGTCGCGGTGGCCATTATCTACGCCATGCTGGGCTTCCGCACCTGGTGGAGGCGCGGGCTCCTGATGGCCTCGGCGGTGCCGCTGGCCGTCCTCGGCAACATCGTGCGCATGTTGAGCATCATCATCGCCGCCGAAATCTGGGGGCAGGGAGCTGGCAACTATGTGCATGAGGGCGGGCCGTTTGGCATTATCAGCCTGCTCCCCTACGCGGCGGCCTTTGGGGGAATGCTGCTGCTGGGGCATTGGCTGAGCGAACCAGCGCCGCAAAAGCCGGCTCCGCCAGCCACCTGACGAGGTGAACATCCAACATCCAACCTCCAACATCCAACATCCAATGATCTGCCCGGCGGGTGCCATTGGATGTTGGAGGTTGGAGGTTGGAGGTTGGATGTTTTCCTTCCGCTTAGGGTTTCCACGCGCGAAGCCTTCCTTTTGGGGAACTGTTCCCCCCGGCCTCTCACGTCATGGAGCTTCAGCCGACTCTCAATTCCGCTGACCGGAAAGAGGCCCAGCCACCCGACCGCCGCCCGACCAGCACAGGGCGGTGGCAAGCCGGCCTGGTCGTGTCCGCCGTCATTATGATGTGCCTCGTGGCCATCAGCAACCGGAGCCTGTGGATTGACGAGGCGGCCACCGCGGTGCAGGCGATGCAACCCTCCCTCGGCAGTTGGTGGCAGGTGCTCGTCCAGGAAAAGACCGCCCACCTGCAAATGCCGCTCTACATGTTTTATGAGTGGGCCTACGAAAAGGTGTTCGGCTCGGGCGAATGGACGCTGCGCATGGCCAACCTGCCCTGGTTTGTTCTGGGGGCCGGCGCATTTATCCTGGCTTTCCCACCGGGCGACCGTCGCCGGCTGCTCACGACCTGTGCGACGTTGCTCTGCCCCTTCGCGTGGTACTATCTGGACGAAGCGCGGCCCTATGGGATGGAATTGGGGGCCAGTTTGCTGATAGTGGGCTCGCTCGTGCGGTTGACGGGGTGCCAACGCCTGATTAACCCGAGGCCGCCCGCTGAGCATGAGGCGGCGCATATGGCTTTGTTCCTCTTTGCCCTGGTCGTGCTGTGCGGGAGCAGCTTGCTGGGAATGGTCTGGGCCGGCGCCGCCCTCGCAGCCCTGCCGGTGCTCTTATCTCCAAGCCAGGGCATTCGTCTGGTGAAACGCTATTGGTACCTATGGCTCCCGGCTGGTGGGTTGCTGGTGGGATTGGCCGGTTACTATCTCTGGACACTCAGCATCGGCGCACGCGCGTCGGCGGCGGCGACAACCACGGTGGGGAGCGCTTTGTTTGTCGGGTATGAGCTGTTGGGTTTCACCGGCCTGGGGCCTGGCCGGCTGGAGCTGCGCGCCGCGGGTCCGGCGGCCCTGGGCCCTTACCTGGCTTGGCTGGCGCTGTACGCGGCTGCGCTTGGGATCATCCTTGGCGCGGCATTGCTGCGGGGAGTCAGGGAGAGGAATCGCCGTGGTCTGTTCCTCGCGCTCTGTTGCGCTGTGCCTGCCGTGTTTATCCTGGCAGTCGGCTGGGTAGCCCATTTTCGGGTGCTGGGGCGGCATTTCGCCCCGCTCATGCCCGTCCTGTTACTCATCTTCGTGTCCGGCCTCGCCGCGCTCTGGTCGCGGAGAACCGTGTGGGCGAGGGGGGTGGTGCTGCTCTTTTTCGTGCTGAGCCTGGTGTCCTGCCTTTCACTGCGGTTTCTGCCGCGCCACCAGAAAGACAACTATCGTGCCGCGGCGATGGTGGCCCGGACAGCCCTGCATAACGGTCAGCCGGTATGGTGGAATGCTGCCCCGGAAGGGGGGCTGGACTATGGGGTGCCCTTTGCCACCCACCCCGATGGTGCGGGCGCGGCTCTGCTCGTCTTGAATCCAACGCCTGAAGGACTCAAGGCTCTGCCGGCCCCACAAATCGTCATCGCCTCCAAGCCGGACCTATATGACGGGCAGGATGCTCTGGCCAGGTATCTCCGGGAACATCACTACGCTCCCATCAGAAAATTCACCGCCTTCATCGTCTGGGAGCGGGACAGGCCTTAGCGGGGGGCGTCTTGTTAGTACCACCATTTCGGGCAGCCACAGGCCGGAAACCCGAAGCCCGAAACCCGAAGGCCGAAAGAAGGCCGAAGTCCGAAATCCGAAGTCCGAAAAGCCTGCTCTCGCCCCTCTGCTAGCGCTGATCGAGCCGCTGGCGGCTGGGTCGCAGGCCCAGGCGCGGGGATGGAGCAGGTCCGCCTTTCGGGTTTCGGGCTTCGGCCTTCTTTCGGCCTTCGGGTTTCGGAGTTCGGATTTGGGAGCCTGGCGCTTAGGCGGGGGGCTGAAAAGCCTTTCCTTCCCCGGTGTGTCTGATAAACATAAGACGATGGAAATCATCGCGCAGAGCCATCCTGGCAGGCGGGTTCCGAGCGCGCAGGCGACATGAACAAGCAAAAGTGGATCATCTTGGTTGCGGCCCTCGGCCTGATCGGTGGCGCCGCGGCGCTCCTGACCCGGTTGGCGGCCAACCAAAAACTCGGCCAGCCTGCGGTCAAGACCAGTCCCATCCCCGGCAGCCAGCGGCTCAAGGTCCTTTTGCCGGAGCGCGTGTTGGACTACAGCTCCAAGGAGATGGAAACGGACAAGACGACCCTCGATTGGCTGCCGCAGGATACCAGCCTCGACCAGCGAGTTTACCGCGCTGCCGATGGGTTCGAGGTCTCGGTCAACGTGGTCCTGATGGGCAGGGACCGGACCAGCCTGCACAAGACCGAATTCTGCATGGAGGGCCAGGGGTGGCAGATTGACCGCAACGCTTCGGAATTAGCCAAGGTCCACATGGAACGGCCCTGCGCCTACGACCTGCCGGTAATGAAGTTCGTGACCTCGCGCGAAGCGACCATCGGCGGGGAGAAGCGGATGGTGCGGGGGATCTACGTGCTGTGGTTCGTAGCCGACAACGACGAGATCACCGCCCGGCCTTGGCAGCGAATGTGGTGGATGGCCCGAGACCTGTTCCGCACCGGCGTCTTGCAACGATGGGCTTCAGTCGCCTATTTCGCCGTCTGCGCCCCCGGCCAGGAAGACGCCACCTTCGAGCGTATGAAAAAGTTCATCGCCGCCTCGGCGCCGGAGTTCCAACTGGTCCCGCGTCGTCAGGCGACCGGCCCATGAGGGGATTGCTATCGGCGAATTGCGCTAATTGACGCGAAGGGTCTCTTTTCCAGCTCCTCCTTCGCAAGCCCGCCTTGCCCGGCTGCGCGGCAGTCTCCCTTTAATTCGCGTCAATTCGCGTAATTCGCGGATTCAACTCACGAAGCCGCCTCCGCCTGCTCCACCATCGCGGCAATCGTTTCCAGCGCATTGCCCTCGAAGCGGTTGTTCACGTAGATGAACCCCCGCGTCCTGCCGCCGCTCTGGCGAGCCTGCTGGATCAAGCGTGCACCGGCCGCGCGACCTTCCGGGTAAGGGTCTTTGATGCGGTCGTAAGGACTGAACAACTTGACGGCCGCCTCGTATTTGCGGCCCGGCCTGAGCAACAAGCGCGCGCCGAAGAACTCCGGGCTGGTCTGGCTGCCGGGCAGCGCCACTTGCTCGTCCAGTGGAATCATCCCCTGCCAACTACTGAAGACGTGCGCCACGCTGTGACGTGCCAACGCCGCGAAGTAATCCGGATGCAGAAAAGACCGGTTCCGGACCTCGACGCCATAGCGCCAACCGCACGGCAGTTTCCCCAGGAACTGCTCCAGCGCCTCGACAAACTCCCGCCCGTGCTCGAAGTCGCTCGGAGAGAAGTGGGAGAACTCGAAAATCAGCAAGCCGATGTTCGCCTGGAACTCCCGGCATGGGCCGAGGAACTCGGATTCGAACAGGCCGGCATTGAGAAAGTCCTCGTTGGCTGTGCCGGCGCGCGGTCCGAACCGCGGCAGGTTGGCAAAGCGCTTGATGGTGATCCGATCCGTCACCTTCAGCGCAAACAGGAAGTCCGCCGGCACCTGGGACACGAGCTGTGCCAGGAAACGGTGATCGGGAAAACGGTAGTAGGCCGCGTCCACGCACACCGTCTTAAAAACCTCCGCATACTCCGCCAGGCAAAGCTTCTCGAAGCGCGCCTCGGAGAACTTCCCGTGCCAAACGTAACGTCCCTCGTCGTAAAGCTGCCCTCGCCATCCCGGATACTTCCAGGAAGACGTGCCGATGAACACCCCTTCCCGGGCCAGGGCCTCAGCCCTCGCCTTCATCTGGTCGCGGTCAAAAGGCATTTGCCCCCGCCTCAGGCGCGCCCACGGAACTCATCCATCAACCGCAGAATGCCTTCGCGGATCTCAAACAACTCCTTCCGCGCCTCGGCGACCATCGTCTCAGGCAGAAGCCCTTTCGGTGCCACGGCTTCCAGGCCGGCTTGCGACTTGTGCAGATGATCCAGCGCGCGTTTTAAATAGGCAACTGTGAACGCATCGTCCGAATAACCCTGGCCGCGGGCGATGCCCTCCAGCGCCCCGGCCAGTTTGGCCCCGGTGGTTTGGAACTCGAAAATGAACTGCTCCAGATCCTTGTCGGCCATCTTGTCGAGACCCATCTCATCGGTCTGCCGCCAGAACTTAATCCCGCTCTCGGAGCAGCGATGTTGCAGCGGGTGATGCAGATCGCCGTCCTCGGTGCGAATCCAGTCAATCCCCTCACGATGCGGGTCCGGTTCGGGCGGCGGTTCATTGAGCGCCTCTTCGCACGCGGCATTCATCTCCTCGATATGCCGGCGTTCCTGCTCGGCCTCTTCCTCGGTGAGCTCACGCAGCCAGCCCATCTCCTTGGCGATCTTCTCCTCCGCCTCGTCGGAGTCCCCGTATTTATCCAGCAGTTCGCCGTACTTGTCTGTGCGCGCGTCGCATTCTTTGAGGAACTTCTCGTAGTCGTGCTCGTCCCATTCCTCCTCCGGGTCCTTCTGTCCGTGCTGATGCTGCTCAATCGCCTCCGTGAGTTTGCCCATGAAATCGTTCATGCCAGCGGCGGCCTGTCTGGCGCGCTCCTCGTTCTCCTCGGGTGTCAGCCGCCATTCGGGCGCGGAGATCTTCAGCTCATAATCCGCGCTCTCGATCACTACCCGCCCGTTGGCTTCGCTGAACCACTCGAGGTAAAGGCAGTTGGCCATGTGCTCCGGCGGTTTCTCCTTGCGGCGGCTCATTTCCAGCGCCTCGGCCACGGGCACGTCAAACACCCGCACCTTGCGCGAGGCCGTCAGGTCGCCGATGCTCCCGCGCTGCATCGGATCGAGCGAATCAAGCCCTGGATGGGGGATACGTTTCTGGGGATTCGTAAAGGTGAGCAGGCACCCGGCGAGGTCTGGCCAGGCGTTCCCCTGGAGTTCGAGCACCACCGGTTCGGCGCGCCCCTCAACCCAGACTTGGCCGCGCACAATTCCCTTTACGCGGTTGTCAATCTCCCCGCGCACCACGCTGTCATGAATGCGAAAAGCCATGAGCTAATAATGCCATACCCTGCGGGAACGACAATCCCGGAACAACAACGGCGCGGCTCCGGAAAGCATTTACACCGTTGAGAGCCGTGCTGATTGTTGCAACCAGTGCCCGGACTTCCTCACGTGGAAGTCGTGAAGGCAATAGCTAACCGCGGACCCTGACGATCAGAATGGATTGTTGCTGATTTCCATTGGCCCTTGATGAAGGAGCCATTTGGTTAGGAGGTTCTTGCTCACGAAGTGCGTCACCCACTCCTCCGACAGATGGTAGTTAAACTCTGACCTGTTGAGAAAAGTGTGCCCGTCCGTAAACCGCGCCTGCATCGCCAGCCCAACCTGGTCATGCTGGGCTTCCCAGCGGTCAGCCGGGATGCTCGCCAGACCATCGGCCCCGAACGCCCGCGCAGTGGCATCCAGGTTCGCGACGTTCATCGGATGCGTCGTCCCCCAATCATTGCCCTGGGGAAAATACATCTTCCCCGTTGGCTGATTCGAGCCGTCGCGCACATAGAAATACCCGCCGGGCGGTTGATTGGTCTTGCCGTTGGCGTAAGGCACCGCGCCCGCGACGAAATACTGGTCCACCATCGCGTGGTAAACCTGGTCGAGGTTGAAAAAGCTGGAGAGGGGCACCGGCTTGCCCGCCAGCAAATAGACCAAAGCGGGCTGGTACTCAGAAAGGCCGGAGGCCATGTAATCCGGGTGCACGATGTTGTGGTTAATGAGAGTGCCGTCCTCGTTGAGGTTCGAGCCGTTCAGCCAGCAGGCCAGCGTTCGCCCGTGATAGACGTTGGTGCGGTTGATATCCGACGGCCGGGCATACGTTGAGAGGGACAGCTCGCAGGCCTTGTTGCGCCACAACGGAACGTTCGGATGCGCCGGCATCATGCACAATGCCAGGTGCAGCACCGAGCCGTTCCAGGCGTTCTCCTCAGCCTTAGAGTCGCCCGGGTACACAATGGTTCCGGTCCGGTTCATGTAATAGGGCACGGCGTAATTGGTAAAGCGGTTGGCTTCGTATTCGACCATGCGGCGCACGTATTCCTGGTCGGTGGGAGGGAGATTAGTCCAGAGCATCCACCCGGCCGTGCCCGCGAGCCCAGCCCAGAGGGCGCTTTGCCAGTCATTGCCCCACCCGCCGGCCTGGTTGGCCAAATGGCGGTAGCCCAGGGACCGAATCAGCTTCAGTGTCCGGTTGCGCGTGTCCGTCACGGAGATGCCCGCAAGTGCCGGGTCATAAACACCGGTCTGGAGGGCGACGGCCAATCCATACGCCTCCATGGCGGGCGAACGGATCTGATACTCGCCCGTGCCGCCGAAATCCAGGTAATGGGCGGCGTCCTGGGCGCTGTATTCATTGGTCCACCAAACCGTAACCGCGTATTTGCAGGTGTTGCGGAGCTGCGCGATGACCAACTGGGCATTGGCGTCGGTGGGCAAGCCCGCTTGAAACCTGGACCAGTTGATCGGCACGACGGCATTGGCAGGGGCCGGTGGCACGCAACCGCAAAACAATGCGATGGCCGATGCGACCAATAAGCACAATCTTAGCGACCGAAAGGATGACACGTTTGGCATGAACTAGTGGTCGAAGCAAAGATTGATCGGCCAAACCAAGTCGTCCAGAGGTTCTTGCGGCGCGGGGCGTGCGGCCCCTGCGCCGTGGATTCGGCCTCGGACAATCAGGGATTCACCAGGCGGTAGAAAGCGGGCGCCGGCTGCACGGCTTCGGTCACCGTCTGGGTCAGGCCATCCGCTGATACGATTCGCTCTGGTGGAAACATCGCTCCAACCTCCGCCCGTCACGGCGCGCGGACTTTCTGCAGACGATAGCCCAGCGCGGCGACCGGCCATGAAACCGCGACGGAGCTTCCGCTTAGCGCCACCGTCAGCCGCGGTTGGGCGGCGACGTAATAGAGCGCCCGAACATCATTAGGATTCAACAGCCGCCCGTCATAGATGCGCACGTCATCCAGCAGACCGTTCCAGGAATCGGTATTGGCACTGATGTCCTCGGAATGCCCGATGATCCATTGCATTGGAGCGGCGGTGGGGGCCGCCAGCGCATGCGTAGGGACACCGCTTTGCTCCGCCACGCCGTCCACATAGAGGGAATAGGTGGCCGCCACTCGGTCATATTCCACGACAAAATGGTGCCAGGTGTTGGTTGACGGCTGGGTGCTTGGCGCGGACGGATAGAAACCCACGCCGCCGGCCGAAACGCTCCACACCACCCAGCTCTGGTCGGCGCTGATGCCGTAGTCCTTCAGCGGACAGATGAAACGCGGGTTGACCCCGTGGGCGCCTGGATTTTGCTTGGCCCAGAAGCTGAAAGTGAACTGGTCCCCGTTGGTCAGCCCGTTGAGCACGTTATCCGTCAGGACGTAATTGTCCCCCGTGCTGTCAAACTGCAGCGCGCCCCCTTTCACCCCGGCCACCCATTCCGAATCATCAAAGGGGAAATTGTACAGAGTGGCTGAATTACCGTTGCCCGAAGCATCGGCGGCGGCATACCCATTCGTCTCGTTGAAGGTCCAATACGCCACCAGGTTGTTGGTGATGTCCGGAGCGGGCAGCGGCAGCACCTGCAGGATCGCATTGGAACTGGTCACCGATGAATTCGCATCGGTCAGCACCACCGCATACGTGCCAGCGTCGGACCCTTGGAGGTTGTGCAGCGCCAGCGAGGCCCCTGTCGCCCCGGTAATATCCGCCCCGTCCTTCTTCCACTGGTAGCTCAGCGGATCCTCCCCGTCGCCCTGCACCGAAAACACCTGGCTATCGCCGTAATAGCGCGCGGCGCTTTGGGGTTGAACGTACAGCGTCGGTGGCAGCGTTCCGGCCGAGGCATACAACTGCTGCACCTGTGGCGCCGACAAGGCCCTATCGTAAACCCGCACGTCATCAATCACTCCGCTGAATGGCAAATCATAGCCGGCTGTGCCGGAATACCTCGAGCCGATGCTCAAGGGACTGTAGTTAGCCAGGAGCGTGGTTGGAGCCGCCGCCGAACCCGCTAGCGTCCCATTGACATAGAGGTTCATCGTTCCGACGGCGCTGTCGAAAGTGGCCGCGATATGCTGCCAACGGTTATTGGGCGCGACGGAACTCACCGCAACGACACTGCCACCGGAGCCGTTTCTTACGTAAAAGCGATAGGCCCCGTTGAAAACGTCCAGGCCATACTGGGCCGTGAGCGCCCCGCCGCCCTTGACCAGCAGGCCGGCCCCTCCCAATTGCGACGCCGGCCCGCGAACCCACGCGGCAATCGAGAAGGCCTTGCCCTGGTCGAACTCCAGACTCGGAGCATCCGGAACCTCGACATACTCGGAAGTCGAGCCGTCGTTATTGAAATTCAATGCCCCGCCCACTCGGCCCGTAATCCACTGCGCATCGCTGCCGGGATAGCCATAAAGCGTGCCCGTGTTGCCGTTGGTTGACGAATCCAGCGCCGTGAGCCCGCTGCCATCATCCAACCGCCAATAAGCGACCGCAAAGGCAGTCGGGTCGAACGGGATGACCTGCAAAACCGCCTTCGAGCTGACGACGAAGCCGTAGGCGTTCGACACGAGCAGGCTGTAGCCGCCGGAATCGGCCAACTGGAGGTTCGTCAAGGTCAGGCTGGCCGCGGTCTGGCCGAGCAGATTCGTGTCGTTCTTCAGCCATTGGTAATAGAGCGGAGCCGTGCCATTCGCTCCCGCCGTCAGGGTCACGCTGTCGCCCTCCCAGTGGGTGGAACCCGTCGGCTCAAGCGCAATAGAAGGCTCCGAGACGCCGCCCAACCGATACAGCACCTGCACGTCGGCGGAGTTCAGCGGCCGGTTGTAAATGCGAACATCGTCAATGAGTCCCACAAAGGGCTGGTTGTAGCCGCTCGAGGCGTTGGCCTCACGGTTGCCAATGCTGACCTCGTGCGTGTTGGCATTAAGGGTCGCCGGCGGAGTCGCGGCGACGGCAAGCTGACCGTTGACATAGACATTCATCACCCGGTTGGTCAGATCCACCACCGCCACCACGTGTTCCCAAACGTTGCTGAGGCAGGGCACCCCGGAGCTGACGACTGTCGCGGGCCCATTGTTGGCCGAACGAACATAGATCCGATACACCCCGGCATTCACGTCAAACGCAAATTGTTCCCCCCCGCCGCCGTAGCCCTTGGCGATGATCCCCGCGCCGCTCACCTGAGTAATCAGTCCGCTCTTCACCCAGGCCGATAGACTGAACGTCCCGGTGGTGTCGAAGTTGAGCCCTGGCGCGTCCGGCACACGTGACCGATTCGGCCCCTCCGGTAAAATCCAACGCATTGCTCACGATGCCGCTGACCCATTGAGAGTCGTCGAACGGAAAGTTATTCAAGTAGCCGGTATTCCCGTTTCCGGAAGAATCGGACGCGGTCGTGCCGGTCGTCTCATCAAACGTCCAAAGCGCCGCCAGCCCGCCCGCCACATCAGCCGCCGGCAGGGACTGCACCGTCAAAACCGCGCTCGGACTGTTCGTGACCCCGGCAACATTACTGGCCTGCAAGAAGTAGCTGCCGCTATCGGCCAATTGGAGATTGGTCAAGGTCAGTGAGGCATTGGTGGCGTTGTTGATCAGGTTGGTGACAGTGGCGCCATTAACGAAATACCACTGATAGGAGACCGGGGCCAGCGGAACAACCGGGTTGACCGCTAGAACGGTTTGCACGGGGAAGATGAAGGTGTCGCCGACGTAGCGTGAGCCGCTCGGAGGCGTCGAACTGATGGTAACGGCAGACCAGGCATGGTCACCATAAGCATACAGTTCCTTGATGTCACTGGTCGAAAGCGCCCGGCTATAGACCCGGACATCGTCAATCAAACCGCCGAAGGCAGGTTCGTTGTAAGGGCCTGTGCCGCTTTGTCGGTTGCCGATGCTCATCTCGTGAGCATCGGTCCAGAGGGTTGCGGGCGGGGTGCCGCTCGCGGCCAGGGTTCCGTTGACGTAAAGCTGCATGGTAGCAGTCGGCTGGCTGAATACGGCGACCAAATGCGTCCAATTATTGTTAATCGTTGGCGTCGTGGGATTAAGCTGCGTGGCGGCACCGCCGGCACTGCGCACAAAAAACCGCCAATGAGTGGTATTGCAGTCAATCACGAACGATTCATGGCCGCCGCCGGTGCCTTTGGCCAGGATGGCGGTGCCACTGGAAATGGTTGACCCCTTGACCCAGGCAGAGAGCGTGAAGACTTTGTTGGTCACCACGGCGTTCAGCGCGGGCCCCGAGTCGGTTACGTATTGCACCTGCGTGCCGTCATATTGTAGCGCGCCGGCAATCAACCCCGGCTGCCACTGCGAATCGTCCGTGGGCATGTTAACCAGCGTGCCGTCCAGGTGGTTGGCCGTGGCATCGTGCGCTGTCGAGCCGGTCGTGTCGTCCATCGTCAGGTTAAGGACCAGTCCGCTGGTGATGTCGGCCCGCGCCGCAGTGGCTAGCAGCGAGACTAAAAGGAGGGTAAGGAGGACAGGAGTATTTGCTTTCATGGAAGTAGTCGGTTGTGCCTTGCCGCATTTCGCACGGCGATGAAAGGTTACCTGCCCGGGATAAATCGTCAAGCACAACGCGCGAGCCTCCAGCAATTCTCATTATGGCGCCCAGCTCGCGTTCCTGGGAGCGCCGGCATCCCTGCCGACAGCTTGGCACCGCGGGAGAATTGCCGGCAGGGATGCCGGCGCTCCCAGGAAATCATCCCTGCTCTCGCCATAGTGAGAATCGCTGGCGAGCCTCCCCCGAAGCCTCAGGGCCAATTCATGAAAAGGGGCGGGGAATTACACCCAGGACAGAGGTAACCTTGGGCTGGCGATGCAGGTTTGGGCCCATTTCGCTGCCCCCGCGCCTTGCGATTCGGGCTATCCGACGGATTTGAGCGGCAGTTTCACGGTGAACGTGCTGCCGACGCCAGGCTGGCTGGAGACTTCGATGCTCCCGCCGTGGGCGTCAACGATGGCCTTGCAGATGGCCAGGCCCAGGCCGTTCCGGCCCTGGACCCGGGAGCGGGACTTGTCCGCCCGATAGAAGCGCTCGAAGAGGTGAGGAACGTCTTCGGCGGGGATGCCTTGGCCGGTGTCGGCGACGCTGAACACGGCGGAGCCCGCTTCGGCACGAGCCGAGAGGCGGACCTCGCCCTGGTCGCGGTTGAAGTAGATGGCGTTGGTGAGCAGGTTCGTGATGACCTGGCTGATGCGCCCGGCATCGCCCAGGCACTCGACTGGCGCGCCGTCGCATTGAATCCGGATGCCGCGCTCCGCCGCCAGCGGGCGGACCATTTCCACGCACTCGCGCGCGACCTGGAGCAAGTCAAAGCGCTCGCGCTTCATCGGCTCCTGACCCGCGTCAAGGCGCGCCAATTCGAGGAGGGACTCGGTGAGGCTCTTCATGCGCCGGGCGGCGCGCTGGCACGCCTCCAACGCCTCGCGATACTCCGGGCTGGTGCGCTCGCGCGACAGGGCGGTCTGGGTCTGGGACAGAATGACCGACACGGGCGTGCGAAGCTCGTGCGAGGCATCCGAAGTAAACCGCGCCTGTTGGGCGAAGGCGGCTTCCAGGCGGGCGAAAGTCGAGTTGAGCACGCCCGCCAGGCGGCCCAGTTCGCTGTCGGTGTCGGCAGCGTTGATGCGCTGAGAAAGGTCCCCGCCGGCAATCTTCACCGCGGTCCCGCTGATAGCCTCAATGGGCCGGATGGCGCGCGTCGCCACCCACCAGCCGCCGGCCAATCCGAACAGCAGCACAGTCGCGCCGGCGGCCGAAAGCCATAGTCCCAGCCGTCTCATGGCGGCGAGGTCGGCCGCCATCGAGTGGCCCACGAGAAGGCACCCGCCGCGCGGCAGGAAGCGGAACATCTCTCGCATTTGGCCGCGCGTGCGCACGCTGGGCGGCATCGGTGGACGCGCCTGTTCCGGTAGTGGGGCAGGCGTCTCGCCTGCCACGGGGGGCGTCTCGCCCTCGTTCCCGGGAGCGAAAGCGGGGCGATCTCCTGGCAGGCGAGACGCCTGCCCTACTATGCCCGCGGGCACTGGCGCGCGCGGCTGGAGGGGCGCGGGGACATCAGCCGGCGCGCCCGGCGAACGGGCCGCAACCGCGCCATCCTGCTGGAAGAGAACGTAATAGAAGGTGTTGGTCTGGCTGGCATCAAGGCTCCCTCCCTGCTGGACGGCCTGCCGCACGCGGCGGAGGAACTCCGGCGAAGCCATCCGGCGGTCCATGCGGGGCTCGCCCGGGGGCGGTCCGGGACGCGGGTCGAACGGCTGGCCCGGCCGCTGGCCGCGAGGTTGGCCCGGGAAGCGGTCGCCGGGCGGCTCCGGGGGAAACGGTCGCAACAACGCCATCAACCGCTGGTTTAGCTCCTGGTCTATCCGCCGCAACTGGTTGTCGTGGGCCACCTGGTACGCCGTGAAGCCGAAGCCAGCCAGCACCACGACCAGGATCAACCCGTGCCAGGCCTGGAGCCGCCAGCGGATGGAGTTAAAGATCATTCGACCGTGTAGCCGTGCCCGCGGCGGGTGGTGATGAAGTCATGCCCGAGTTTCTTGCGAATGTTGAAGACGTGCACATCGAGCAGATTGGACAGCGTGTCATCGTTCTCATCGAACAGGTGCTCGTAGAGCATGGTGCGCGTCACCAGTTTGCCGCGGTGCAGCGCGAGGAACTCCAGCAGGCTGTATTCACGGGCCGTGAGTGTGATCGCCTGGCCGTCGCGCGATACGGTGCGGGCGGCGGTATCAATGACCACGTCCCCAATCTCCAGCCGCGTTTGCGCCTGGCTGGCGGCCCGGCGAATCAGCGCGCGCAACCGCGCCAGCAGTTCCGCCAGTTCGAAGGGTTTGACCAGGTAATCGTCGGCGCCCGTGTCCAGCCCCCGCACACGGTCTCGCACCGGCATCCCGCGCGGTCAGCATCAGCACCGGGGTCCGCTTGGTCTTGCGCAGGCGCCGCAGCAACTCCCAGCCGTCCAACCGCGGCAGCATGATGTCCAGCACGATGGCGTCATAGTCGTAGCTCTCGGCCTTATAGAGACCGTCCTCGCCGTCGGGCGCCCCGTCCACGGCATAGCCATCCTCGCGCAGGGCCTTCAGCAGGCTGCCCAGCAGGTCGGGTTCGTCTTCGACTACGAGCACTCTCATTGTTGCTGCGTCATGCGTTTATGGGGCCAGTTGGGCCGGTATTCAATGCTATTCACTCTGGCACAACCAGCCTTAAGGGACGATTAAGAGCGTTTGCCGCGTCCGGTGGAGGAAGGTTGGCCCGGGGGCCGAGTTCCGTTGGAGGGCCAAGGGTTGGTGCGTCGGCCCAGGTCCGCCTGCCACGGCCCCTCAGGTAAGGCTAGGTTCGGTCACAGGCGGGTCAAGCTCCCCCTGTAATCCCCCTGTAATCCCCCTGTATTCCCCCTGTATGCGGTGGAGGGTCTGGTTCACCCATGAACCCTCGAAACATCCAACATCCAACATCCAACATCCAATAAACGCCCGGTGCGAGGCCATTGGATGTTGGATGTTGGATGTTGGATGTTTGGCTTCGGTTCATGGGTTCAATGCGCGAACTTTCGCGTAGTTCGCGGAAGTCTCACCTCGCCCCTCTCCCTCAGTAGGTGTTTAGCAGCACGCGGACATGCTTGGCCGCGGCACGGTCGCTCAGCCCGGCAGGTCGCGGCGGACAAGGTCGGAATGCTGCTAAACACTTGCCTCTGTCTGGGAGAAGGCAGGGGGCAATGGACTTTGCGAATCCGCACCGCGCACACAAGAGGAGTCAGCGATTTGCGTAAGCAGCAGGAGCGCCGGCGCACTCCGCGCACACCTACGCAACTATGGCTTCCTGACGCTCGTTCTGGCCTTCAGCCAATCGAAATCAGTCCGCGGGTCGGCGGGGAACTTATCAATCCGCGTCCGCTGCACGGGGCGGACAGTGGCGGGCACCAGCCAGCGGTGGGATTCCTGGTGGCCGTCGGCAAACGACAGATTGACCGCGCCGTTATGGTAGGACCCGGGCACGTTCCCCCAGGCATAATCGTCCAGTTTGTTGACGAAGTAGCCGTCGTTGAGCGTATCCGCTTGCTCATCCAGGAAGACGAAAATGCCCGAGGCATTCGGAATCTCGGCCATCTTGTAAAACTGCGCGTATTGCGGGTTGAATTGGTTGGTCAGCTCGCCGGGGTTGCCCACCTGGGCATTCATGGACATGCTGCGGATGCGCGGGCCGTTGGGGGCCGGCTCGCGGTCGGCGGGGCACTTGTAGATTTTGGCCGAGCGATTGGCATAAGGCCCGAGCTTCGAGTCGGTCAGATAAACCAGGTTGGTATTGTCGTCGCTGCTCTCCCAATCCTCGACGTTGTTGGCCCACGTCTGCCGGCGGGCGAGGGTTTCGGGCACGCCGTGGTTGTTCACGAGCCGGTCGCCATTGTCCTCGGCATACAGAGTCCAGGCCAGCGAAAGCTGGTGGAGATTGCTGGCACAGGTAACGGCTTCTGCCTTGGCCTTCGATCGGGCCAGCGCCGGCAGCAGCAACGCCGCCAGAATGGCAATGATGGCGATGACTACCAGGAGTTCGATCAGAGTGAAAGCGAAGGAAGATGTCCGAAGTCCGAAGTCCGAAGTCCGAAAGAAGGCCGAAGGACCGAAATCCGAATGCGTCTGGTTACGATTCACATGAGGGGGAGGCTGGAGGGTGGGAGCAAGTTTGCATGAGCGGAATATGTTGGGCTCAGGCCATCAGCCCCATTTGCTTCGGAGTGAGCAGCCACATCAGGAAACCGCAGCGGCCATGCTTCAACGTCTCGACCAGCACTTTGCAAAAGCCCCCCTTCTTCAGCACCACGAAACTACTCTCGCTACCCGCCACCAGCAGCGAAACCAGCCCGCTCAGGTAGGGCTCATGGCCGACCAGCAGCACGTTCTCGGGCGCCGGCTGGACCCGTTTGAGGTGCTCGACCAGCTTCTTCGTGCTGCCGCCGGGGACGAGCGTGTCCGACAGCTCAAGCTTCTTCCGGGCGGCCAGGGCCTCGGCGATGATCTCGGCGGTCTGGCGCGCGCGCAAGTAGGGGCTCGAGAGGATAAGGTCGAAGGACAGTTCAAGCTGTTGCATCGCCTCGGCGACTTGCCCGAGCTTGCGCTCCCCTTCCCCGGTAAGCGGACGGTTGGCATCGTTCTCGTAACCGGGCGTGCCCGGTTCCACGGCGATACCGTGGCGCAGGATGTAGAGATTCATAGTCGCTTCTTTCGCTTCGGCACGGCAAACGGTGACGGGGCGATCTTGACGACCGGAAACCGCCCCTTGCCGTCCACCGGCTCGCGCATCTCAGTGCCACCCGACGCCGTCAGGGCCATGAATTGGGCCTGACTGTTGTAGGGCTTGGCCCCCGGCCCAGGCGTGGCGCGCCGATGCGAGCCGTCCGGCTGCAAGAAGCGCGCCTTGGTATTGTCGGCCAGGGAAACGCCGAGGATTTCGCTGATGATCCGCTCGCGCAGCACGCCATCCTCGATGGGAAAGGCCAGCTCGATGCGCCCGAAGAAGTTACGCGGCATCCAATCGGCGCTGCTCAGAAACACCTGCGGCTGGCAGCCATTCTCGAAATAGTAAATGCGGCTGTGCTCCAGGAACCGGCCCACAATGCTGCGCACCGTGATATTGCTGCTGATCCCCTTTAGCCCCGGCCGCAGGCAGCAAATGCCGCGCACGATCAGGTCAATCTTCACCCCCGCCTCCGAGGCCCGATACAGCGCTTCGATGATCTCGCCGCGCGGAGAGCGAGTTGAGCTTGAGGATAATGCGGGCGGGCAACCCCTGGCGGGCGTTCTCCGCTTCGCGCTCGACCAGGCCCAGCAGGCGCTCGTGCAGCTCGAACGGCGCCGCCACCAGCTTGCGCAGGCCCTGGAACTGGCAGATGCCGGTCAGCAGATTGAAGAAGTTGGTGGCGTCCTCGCCGAAGTCCGCGCGGCAGGTGAACAGGCCCAGGTCGGTATAGACTTTCGCGGTCGTGGGATTGTAGTTGCCGGTGGCCACGTGGAGGTAACGGCGGATATGCAGGCCCTCGCGCCGCACCACCAGGCAAGCCTTGGCGTGAATCTTGTAGCCCACCAGCCCATACACCACGTGCACGCCCGCCTCCTCAAGCTGCCGCGCCCAGAGAATGTTGTTGGCCTCGTCAAACCGCGCCCGCAACTCCACCACCGCCGTCACCTGCTTGCCGTTCCGCACCGCGTTCTCCAGCGCGCCGATGATCCGCGGGTCCCCGCCGGTGCGGTAAAGCGTCTGCTTGATCGCCAGCACGTCCGGGTCCGACGCCGCCTGCTCCAGGAACCCGACCACGCTGTCGAAGTTCTCATACGGGTGATGCAGCAGGATGTCCCGCTCCCGGATCGCCGCGAACAAGTCTGTCCGCCCGCGCAGGCCCGCGGCCACCGGCGCCACGAACGGCGGGTCGCGCAGCTCCGGCGAATGGTCCCCTTCGGTCAGCGCCATCAGCCGCGTCGGGCTGAGCGGCCCGTCAATCAGGTAGAGATCGTCCTCCGTCAGCCGCAGCGTCTTAAGCAGCGGCTCGCGGACGCCCGGCGGGCACTGGTGATCAATCTCCAGCCGCACCGCGTCCCCCTTGCGGCGGTTGTGCAGCTCATTCTCGACCGCCTTGAGCAGGTTGGCCGTTTCCTCCTCGTCAATGTAAAGCTCGCTGTTGCGCGTCACCCGGAACGGCCAGTACCCCAGCAGCTTCGTGCCCGGGAACAAATCGGCCAGGTAATGCCCGATCAGCCGGTCCAGATAGACGTAATCCTGGCGCCCATCGGTGCGCGGCAACTGGATCATGCGCGGCAGGATGCGCGGGATCTGCACCACCGCCATGTGCTTGAGCACCTCCTGGTTCCGCGCCATCTCCAGCCGCACGATCAGGTTCAGCGACTTGTTCAGCAATTGCGGGAACGGGTGCGCCGGGTCAATCGCCAGCGGCGTCAGCACCGGCCGCGACCTGCGTATGGTAATACTCCTCGACCCACTCGAGGTCCGCCGGCTCCAGTTCGGAAAGCTCCAGCAGGCGGATGCCGTTGGCCGCAAGCGCCGGCAACAGCTCCTCGCCGCCAGCACGCATACTGCTGCGCGACCATGCGCCGAACCCGCTTGACGATCGCGCGGAACGTCTCGCTCGCCGTCAAACCGTCCATCGTCCGCTCGACCACCTCGCTCTCGATCTGCTGCTTGATCCCCGCCACGCGCACCTCGAAGAACTCGTCCAGGTTCGAGCTGACGATGCAGAAGAACTTCACCCGCTCCAGCAGCGGGTTCTGCGAATCCAGCGCCTCCTCCAGCACGCGATGATTGAACTCCAGCCAGCTCAATTCCCGGTTGATGAAATGAGCCGGCCCGAACGTCAGCGCTTTGCTTTGGATCCCACGACCGCCAGCAAGGTAACCGCCCGCCCGGGGTTTGCAAAGTTACAATGCGCGGCGCCCCGCGGCGAAATCCGAAGGCCCGAAGGCCGAAACCCGAAGGAAATCCGAAACCCGAAACGGCAGCTTTGGTGTGGGTTTAGGGTGGCTTGCGGGTGGCTTTGGCGTAGCATTGACCGCCGAGGCGCGCTTTGAAAAGGCGCCTTGTGGTCAATGGCCATTACTTCGCCAAACAGTCTTGCTCCCTCGGGGCCGACCGGCCTCGAAACGGTGCCCTCACCGGCTAGCGCTACGGCGGCTGCCGCCAAGGCCGGGCGGCTCGCATCATTGGACATCTATCGCGGGCTGGTGATTGCGGTAATGACGCTGGTCAACTACCTCTCGCCCGTGCAAGGCGTGCCGGCGTGGTCCAAGCATTGGCCGGAGTCGCTGGACGGCTACACGTATGTGGACGTGGTATTCCCGGCGTTTCTCTTCATTGTGGGGGTGGCGATACCTTTTGCGCTGGGCCGACGGCTGAGCCGGGGGGATTCGCTGCTGGAATTGGCGGCCAAGATCCTCGCCCGTTCGGGGGCGTTGATCCTGCTGGGGGTCATCACGGTCGACCTCCACTACTTCGACCACGCCGGGCCGCTGAGCAAGCCGTGGTGGTTCCTGCTGGTGATGGTCTGCGCGCTGGCGGTTTGGAACGCCGCGCCCGCCGGCGCATCGCCGTTCTACCTCCGCGTGCGGCGCGCAGTTCAAGTGGCGGGCGGCGCCGGACTGGTGGTTTTGCTGCTCTTGTTTCGGGGCCGTAACCACGCCGGGCAGACAATCTGGCTCCAAACAGACTACTGGGGGATGCTGGGCATGATCGGCTGGGCCTACCTCGTCGCGAGCCTGTGCTGGCTCGTCCTTCGCCAGCACCCGGTCGCCATGCTGGGCGTAACGGGCCTCATGCTGTGCTTTTATATCGGCATACGCGACGGGGCCGCGGCTTGGCTCCCGCTCGGTTGGCTGGGCCATTCGCCAAAAGGCTTTCGCAATGCCGCGTTCATCCTGGAAGCAATCCCGCCACGGTCATGATGGGCGTGCTCGCCGGCAGTTGTTTGCTCGGACCGAAAAGCACCGAGTCGGACCGGCGCCGCGTGCAGTTCCTGCTTCTGTTCGGGCTGGGCCTTTACGTGGCCGGGATGCTCCTGCGCCCGCTGCACGGCATTAACAAGTCCGACCATACGGAGGCGTATGCGCTGGTCACCGGCGGCATCTCGTGCGCGCTGTTCGCGTTGGTCTATTGGGTGGTGGATGTGAGGCAATGGAAGATGTGGGCCGGCCTGCTGGCGCCGCTCGGTCAGAATGCCCTGCTGGCCTACATCCTGCCCGGGATGGTCGCCAACGCCTTCGCGATCTTCGGCCTGAGCGTATTTGGTCCCAGGCTGGCTTGTCCGGCGTATCGAGCGCCGCCACCCTGACCGTGCTGTTGCTGACCTTCATGTGGCTGCTGACGCGAGCGCGGCTGGTCATGAAGCTTTGAATCGAAATGGCTTGGTCCTTTTCCCCCCTGGCTGAGCGCATGAAAAGGCCGTTGCTCTTCGTCTTCCTGGGCCTCCTCTTTGCCGCCCCGGGTGAAGTCCTTAATCAGATTCTCGCCCGGCACAACGTCCGCGCTTTTCGCAGCACGATGATCAGTTACACGGTGCTGCTGTTGATTGGGTATTTCGTTGGTAAAGGCATCAGCTCGCTTTGCGGGAAACCCAGGTCGCGGCTGATTTACTACCTCCTGTTTGGTGTTCTCGGTTTGCTGGTCGAGTGGTTCTTGTTGGGAAATGCCCCGGTCCTTGAGCCGTTCCAGCTCATCACGCAGCCCGGCATGTTCACGTATTGGGGGACCATGTTTCTGGCACCCTGCTTAATGATGGAACCTGACTTTGCGGAATTAAAGAAGTCGTTTGCCAGGTTCTTCGCCTCGTTTTCCCTCCTCTACCTGATCCTGGCAGTGGTAATCCCCCAGGAAAAAGGAGGGATCTTCTTCGCCTTCATCGTGTTCGCGGGTGGAACGACAGCGCTGTAACTGTTTTTACGTGAGATACTTCAAGGAGTTGGCCCGGGAACGAACTGCGCGAGGGCAATGGGCGGATCGGTAAATTGACCAACGGGCCACGGAGCCAGCAATCTTCTGGTCACGGTCAGGAAGCAATTCGAATGTATAGCCGCCGTGGCCGAAGACACCGAACACCAAGGCTCCAAGGCCGGTTGATGTAAGCCCGGCCAGGATGGCGGGCTTGCGCCAGCGCATACCTTAAGTTAGCGCCTATGGGGCGACAGGCCCCCTCCTCGTGGGGCTTGTTAATACTCACATCTCCTGTTGGCAAGGGATGAATCCCGAAGGGATTCTATCACTCAGCCCAGGGTTGCGAGGCACGAGCTACCCTGGGTATGACCGGAACGAGGGGACGCCAACCCTGAAGGGGTTGCAGCATCTGACCGGCGCCGCCCCGGCGCGTGCCAAACCTGCCTGCGGCTCCAACCCTTTCAGGGTTGGCCAGAATTCGGGAACGGACCCCAGGGTAGCTCGTGCCTCGCAACCCTGGGCTGAGCTGACGTATCCCTGCGGGATTGAGAACCGGCACGCGGACTTGTCGGCAACGACAAGCCTTGGGGGAGGATGGGTGTGAGGTGGAGCGGGGCGCACAGCCAGCGGACTGGTGTTGAGAACGAGCCCGAAGATGTAAAGAACCTAAGATATTCATCACGTCGAAGCGATAGTCCACCAGCAGTTGAAACTCGGGGCCGGAACCTGAGACACTGGAGCAACGCATCGTTATGCACATACCGGACGGGTTCATTGATGGGAAGACCGCCGCCACCACCGCGCTGCTTTCAGCGACGGGTGTGGGGCTTGGCGCTGCGGCAGGTGCGGCGGCGGTTGCCGCCACGGCGGGTGCCGTTGCTGGGGCTGGCGGCGGCGTTCCTGTTTGCGGCGCAGATGGTCAATTTCCCGGTTGCGGGGGGGACTTCGGGCCACCTGGTGGGGGGCGTGCTGGCGGCGGCGCTGCTCGGCCCCAGCGCGGCGATTGTCGTGCTGACGACGGTGTTGATCGTGCAGTGTTTCCTGTTCGCGGACGGCGGCGTGCTCGCGCTGGGAGCGAACATCTTCAACATGGCCATCATCGGCGGCGCGGGCGGCTATGCGATTTACCGCGGGATGTGCGCCTTGCTGCCGGGCACGCGCGGGCAGGTGGCGGCGGTGGCGTTCGCGGGGTGGTGTTCGACGGTGCTGGGCGCGATCAGTTGCGCGGGGCAGCTTGCGTGGTCGGGCACGGTCGCCTGGCCGGTGGCGTTCACAGCGATGACGAGCGTGCACATGGTGATTGGCATCGGCGAAGGGCTGATCAGCGCCCTGGTGCTGCTGGCGATCCAACGGGTGCGGCCCGACCTGGCCGGCGAAATCAGCGGGGCCGAACCGCCCCGGCAATGGGGTGAGCTAGCAGGCTATGGACTGTTGGCGGCGGTGGGCGTGGCGGTTTTTGTGGCCCCGTTCGCGTGCTCGTGGCCAGACGGGCTGGAGCGGGTGGCGGCCAGGCTTGGCTTTGAGCACAAGGCCATTGAATCGGCTGTGCCGGCGCTGGCACCCGGCTACCAGATACCGGGCGTGCATTGGGCGGTCGGGGCGACGGCGCTGGCCGGGGCGGCGGGCGCGGCCATCGCGTTCGGGCTGGCGCTGCTGCTGGCGCGGGCGCTGGTGCCCGTGAGAGAGGGATGCGTGAAACGTGATGCGTGAAGGGGATTTGCGATTTACGATTTACGATTTACGCGTCCTAGCCAGTGGGAGCGCGTAAATGGTAAATCCTAAATCGTAAATCGCCATGATTGACAACTGGGTTGGGCATTTTCATAGCCACCGGGAGAGCCCGGTGGCGCGGTTGCCGGCTGCGTTCAAGCTGGGTGTGGCGCTGGCGATAATTGTCGGGACGGTGCTGGCCCCGCCGGCGGCAACGGGGTGGTTCGTCGCGGCGGCGGTGCTGCTGGTGGTTGCGATTGTGCTCAGCCGGCTGCCGTTGCTGTTCCTGCTGAAACGGCTGGCGTGGCTGTCGCCGTTTATCCTGAGCGTGGCGCTGGTCAATGCGCTGCAGCCCACGGCGCGAGGGAGCTGGCTGGTGGTCGCGGTGAAAAGCACGATCTGCCTGCTGACGGTGATCGTGGTATCGAACACGACGCCCTTCAGCCGGATACTGCGCGTCCTCAAAGCGGCGCGCGTGCCGGGGCTGCTCATTACCACCATCGCCCTGATGCACCGCTACCTGTTCGTGCTGGTCGAGGAGGCCGAGCGGATGCGCCGGGCCCGAGCCAGCCGGACTTTCAAGCGCCGGCGCCGTGCCAGATGGCACGCGCTGTCCACCGTCGTGGGGCAGCTCTTTGTGCGCGCCTCCGAGAGGGCGGAACACATCTACGATGCCATGCGCGCACGGGGGTGGAAATGAGGAGAGAGTTGAGGGTTGAAGGTTGAGAGTTGAGAGAGATGACTACGAGTGACCAATTGAAGGTGAAGAGTTGAGGGCGATGACTACGGCCATCCAGGTCAACAACCTCAGCTACCGTTACCACGACGGCACGGAAGCGCTGCGCGGGGTGAGTTTCAGCGTTGCCAGCGGGGAGTGCGTCGGGCTGCTCGGGCCTAACGGTTCGGGCAAGTCCACGCTGCTGTTGCACTTGAACGGGATTCTGCCGGAGAAGCTCGGTTGGAACGGCTCGGTGCGCATTCTCGGCCAACCAGTCACGCCGGACAACGTGGACACCGTCCGCCGACAGGTGGGCCTGGTGTTTCAGGACCCTGACGACCAGTTGTTCTGCCCCACCGTGGAGGAGGACGTGGCGTTCGGGCCCCAGCAATTGGGATTAAGCGAGGCGGAAGTGCATGCGCGGGTCGAGAGAGCCCTGGCGCAAGCCGGGTTGGCGGGTTTTGACCACCGCGCGACGCATCACTTGAGCCACGGAGAAAGGCGCCGCGCTTGCCTGGCCGGCGTGCTGGCCTGCGACCCCGACGTGCTGGTCCTGGACGAGCCGACGAGCGACCTGGACCCGCGTGGCCGGCGCGAGTTGAAGACGCTGCTGCGGAGAATAACTGCGACCAAGCTGATCGCCACGCATGACCTGGAACTGGTGGTCGAGTTGTGCTCGCGGGCGATTGTGCTCGACCGCGGAGCCGTGGTGGCGGACGGCCTGGTGACTGAGTTGCTCAACAACGAGGCGCTGATGCTGGCGCATGGGCTGGAGCGACCGCATATCCTGCGGCATCGGCATCCGCATGGCGAGGAGAAGTGAAATCCGAAGGCCGAAACCCAGGGCTGCATCAAGCTCGCCCGGAGCGCGAGCCGTCCCGGCTCGCAGCACGCAGGAACGCGAGCAATGCCCAGAAAACCAGAGAATCCGGGAGCGCCGGTGGCCGCTGCGAGCCGGGACGGCTCGCGCTCCGGGCGAGCTTGATGCAGCCCTGGCCGAAACCCGGAGGCGCTAGTGGTTCTTGCTCTCACGGGCGGAGGATGAACAGCGAAGGCGCGAAGCCGCGAAGATCTCAAGAGAAGTATTGCGCTCTCCTCCATCCCGGTTCTTCCCGGCTTCGCGGCTTCGCTGTTAGTCTCGTGTGATTCGTGTATTTCGTGGTGGCCCTCACAAAAGGCGAGGTGCTCTCTCTCCTGCAGCGTTCGGCGCGTTGCGACTTGACTAGTCCCCTAGCAGGAGCGAAAATGTGCCCCTGAAGCGAGCCTAACAACGAACAATTATGTGCAACGTGCGCCAGGTCTGCTGCGATTGCTTCAGCGGGAAACGGCGTGTCTTCCCGCCTTAACCCAAACCCTTAAGCACAACCTGCTTGTCCCACTCACCACATACCACATGAGACCTAATACCACCTCAACCACGAGTCTTTCCGCATCGCGGCTTATTGCCTGGCAGATGGCATCCCGGCTGGCGCTGCTGTTGCTCTGGGGCCTGGGCCTCACCTGTGCTTCGGCGGCAACGATTACCTGGACGGGTGCGGTTTCCTCGGACTGGAACAATCGCACGAACTGGAATCCGCAGCAGGTGCCAACGAGCGCCGACACCGCCGTCATCAACTCCGGCACGGTGACCGTCGCTGCCGCGCCCCCGTTCTCCGCGCTGACCTTCAATAGCGGCACGCTCACCGGGCCGATCGTGGTGGGCAACAGTTGCGTGATGAACTGGAACGGTGGCCGCCTGGCGCAGGGCTCCTCGCTGACCGTGCAGGCCAGCGGGGCGGTGAACCTGGCCGGCAGCACTGAGAAGGACCTGGCTTGCCCCATGACCAACTTCGGCCAGGTGGTGCTGAGCGGGAGCGCCTTCTACATCCTGAACAACAACAGCGCTTACCAGGGGTGGGTGACCAATGCGGGGCTTTGGGCGATCCAGGGCGATGTCAACCTGGCCTCGTATTATGGCAATGGCTACGGCCTCTTCGCCAATAGCGGCATCCTGCGCAAAACCGCCGGGACCGGCATCAGTGCGATTGGCGTCTCCCTTACCAATGGGCCGGCGGGCACGGTGGACGTGCAGAGCGGGACGCTGCGCTGCGATGGCGGGGCGCAGTTGGACGGCACCTTTATCGCCGCCGCGAGCACCGTCATGGCCTTCAATGGCGGCACGTTCCTCTATGTGCCGGCCAACCGCTACGCCGGCAGCGGGCAGTACCAGCTTACCGGGGGGACGTTGCAGGGGTTGGACGACTACGTGCCCAACCTGCAGTTGCTGGGGGGCACGGTGGTCCTGAGCCCGACCTACCAGACCAACGGGGCGATTGTGCGGTTGGACTTGAACGGGGCGACGCTGGGGGGACGAGCAACCGGGTGGTGGGCGTGCTCAATGCGGTCAACGGCGGCATCACCAGCGTGCTGGACATTGCCGCCGACGGCGTGGTGAACCTGAACGGGACCTACGTTTATGGCGCCACCACGGTGTATTCCGATGGCACGCTCAATTGGTCGGGGGGCCGTTATGCGCAAGGCTCCTCGTTGCTGGTCCAGAGCAACGGCCTGGTCAACTTGTTGAGCAACAACGAGAAGGACCTGGGCGGGCTGCTGAGCAACTACGGGCGGGTGGTGCAGAGCGGGGGGACTTTGTCGGTCATGAACAACGGCGGTAGCCTGGCCGGGCCAGGTGGTCAACCTGGGCGTCTGGGAGATGCAGGGTGACGTAACAATCAACTCCTATTTCGGCTCGGATTATGCGGTCTTCGGCAACGGGGGCAGATTCCTTAAGACGGCTGGGACCGGCATCAGTGTCATCAACCTGCCGTTCTACAATCCCTACGGGGCGGTGGAGGTGTGGAGCGGGACGTTGCGCTTCGATCATGGCCAGCAGTTGGACGGGATGTTCTCGGCTCAAGCCGGGGCGGCGATCGCCTTCAATGGCGGCACGTTCACCTACACTGCGGCCACCGTGCTGGCCGGTGGCGGCGTGTTCCAACTGACAGGCGGCGTGCTGACGGGCCTGCCGGACTTCCTGTCGAACTTCCAGTTGCTGGGCGGGACGGTCTATCTGAGCCCGACCTACCAGACCAACGGCGCCATTGCGCGGCTGGACCTGAATGGCGCGACGCTCGGCGGAGCCAACCAGGTCAGCGGCGTGCTCAATTTCAACAGCGGCTACGTCTCCGGCCCGCTAACCCTCAGCTCAAACGCGGTGCTCAACTGGAGTGGCGGGCGGTTCGCCCAGGGTTCTTCCCTGCTGGTCCAGAGCAACGCGTTGGTGAACCTGCTGACCTCCGCCGAAAAAGACCTGGGCGGTCCCATGACCAACTACGGGGCGGTGGTTTGGACTGGCGGCACCCTCTACATGATGAATGACGGGGCGGGTTGGGCCGGCACGATCGAGAACGCCGGGCTATGGGAAACACGCGGCGACCTGCCACTCTACAACTACTACGGCAACAACTACCCGGTCTTTGAGAATACCGGCCTGTTGCGGAAATCAACCGGCACCGGCACTGCGACGATGGATTTGGCCTTTCTCAACCAGTCGGCAATCGAGCCATTGAGTGGTGTGCTGAACTTCCCCCGCGGATTCAGCTCCACCGCCGGGACGGTAACGTTCGGCCTGGGCGGCAACAGCAGTTACGGCAGGATCACCGTGACTGGCGCAGCGAGTGTCAGCGGGGGGCTCGCCGCACGCCTGCTGAACGGGTATATACCAGATGCCGGCACGGCTTTCCCGGTGATGACCGCTACCACACTGGCCGGCACGTTCACTGACACCAATGGGTTGCAGGTTAACTTCGGGCGGGTCCTGGCCGCCAGCTACAGTGGGACGAGTCTGACGCTGCTGACGGGTCTGACGAACGGCGTGAATCACGCGCCCTCCTGGACCGCCGTGCCCAACTTCAGCCTGATCGAGGGCCAAACACTGCTCTACACCAACCAGGTCAGCGACACGGATGGGAACCAGGTGCTGTTCCAATTGTTGTCCGCGCCGGCCGGGGCAGCCCTGGGCCTGACCGACGGCGTGCTGAGCTGGACACCGACCGAAGCGCAGGGCGGCACGAGCAATTACCTCACCGCCCGCATCTTCGATAGCGGCAACCCCAGCATGGGCTCGACGCAGTCCTTTTACGTGCTGGTGTTCGAGACCAACACCGCCCCGGTGCTGCCGGTCATCGGCCCGCAACTTATTGGGGTAGGGGGCACGCTGACGGTCACCAACACAGCGGTGGATGCCGATCTCCCGGTCAACACACTGAGCTACAGCCTGCTGGCGTCGCCGCCGGGCATGGCCGTTGATGCCAGTGGCATCATCGCCTGGTCGCCCGCCAGCGCCGGCAACTACCAGGTCACCCTGCGCGTGACGGACAACGGCCTCCCACCGCTCAGCGCGACCAATAGTTTCAGCGTGGGGGTCATTGCGGCGCCGACGCCCCCCGCTGGCCTGGTAAGCTGGTGGTCGGGAGATGGGACAACAGCCGATAAGCAAGGACTGAATAACGGCGCACTCTCCGGCACCGCCAGCTACGGCGCGGGGATGTTTGGCCAGGCCTTCAACTTCAACGGCGGCTACCTCACGGTCCTGGATTCCCCTTCGCTGGACTTCGCCCCGGGCAGTTCGATGACCGTGGAAATGTGGGTCAAGCGCACTCAAGCCGGTTCGGCGCCCTACTACTTCGGCAAGCGCGTCAGTTGCGGCAGTTACAACTACCAGTCGCCGGCGGACCAGTTTTCGTCCGGCACGATCTACGCTGCGCCGGTGGGACAATGGCGGCACATGGCCTGGGTTTTCACCGGCGCGGAGTTGCTCCAATACGTAAATGGCGCGCTGGTGTATCGCACCGAGAACGCTCTGGGCCCGGTCAATGCCGCGGCGTTGTTTATCGGCGCCTCAGGCACGTGCGGCTCCACCTTTGTCGGCCTCATGGACGAGGTGCGCCTTTACAACCGGGCGTTGAGTGCGGCCGAGATCCAGGCGGTCTATGGCGGCCAGACCATCGGCGCGCCGGTGCTGACGCAGCAGCCGGTCAGTCAACTCGCCGCCGCAGGCAGCAACGTCACTTTCAGCGTCAGCGCCACCGGGGCGGCGACGCTCAATTATCAATGGTGGTATAACGGCGCACCGCTGGCGGGCCGGACCTCCCCCACTCTCTCCCTGAACGCGGTGACGGTGGGACAGTCGGGCGAGTACAGCGTGACAGTCTCCAACTCCGTAGGCGTGGTCGCCAGCGACGTTGCCGGACTGACGGGTACTAAATGCGCCGGGGATCACCAGCGGCCCAGTGAGCCAGCCAGGAACCGTAGGCGGCTCGGTTACGCTAACCGTCACGGCCACCGGCAGCGAGCCGCTATCCTACCAGTGGCGCAAGAACAGCACGCCGGTCGCCGGCGCCACGTCTTCCTCGCTCACCCTCAACAACCTGCAAACCACCGACTCCGGCTCCTATGACGTGGTGGTGTACAACTGGGTCGGCTCGACGACGAGCCCGGCCGCCACCCTCAGCGTCGTCACGCCAATCGTGTGGACGGGTGCGGTTTCCTCGGACTGGAACAATCGCACGAACTGGAACCCGCAGCAGGTGCCAACGAGCGCCGACACCGCCGTCATCAACTCCGGCACGGTGACCGTCGCTGCCGCCCCGCCGTTCTCCGCGCTGACCTTTAACGGCGGCACGCTGACCGGGCCGATCGTGGTCGGCGACAGTTGCGTAATGAACTGGAACGGGGGCCGCCTGGCCCAGGGCTCGTCACTGACTGTGCAGGCCAGCGGGTTAGTGAACCTGGCCAGCAGCACCCAGAAGGAGCTGGCTTGCCCGATGACCAACTTCGGCCAGGTGGTGCTGAGCGGGAGCGCCTTCTACGTCCTGAATAACAACAGCGCTTACCAGGGGTGGGTGACCAATGTGGGGCTTTGGGCGATCCAGGGCGATGTCAACCTGGGTTCGTATTATGGCAATGGCTACGGCCTCTTCGCCAATAGCGGCATCCTGCGCAAAGCCACCGGCACGGGCACCAGTGCGATTGCCGTCTCCCTCACCAATGGGCCGGCGGGCACGGTGGATGTCCAGAGCGGCACGCTGCGTTTGGATGGCGGGGCGCAGTTGGGCGGCACCTTCATCACCGCCGCGGGCACGGTTCTGGCGTTCAATGCGGGCACGTTCCTCTATGTGCCGGCCAACCGCTACACCGGGAGCGGGCAATACCAGCTTACCGGGGGGACGTTGCAGGGGCTGGACGATTACGTGCCCAACCTGCAGTTGCTGGGGGGCACGGTGGTCTTGAGCCCGACCTACCAGACCAACGGGGTGATTGTGCGGTTGGACTTGAACGGGGCCACGCTGGGCGGGACGAGCAATCGGGTAGTGGGAGTGCTCAACGCGGTCAACGGCGGCATCACCAGCGTGCTGGACATTGCCGCCGACGGCGTGGTGAACCTGAACGGGACCTACGTGTATGGCGCCACCACGGTGTATTCCGATGGCACGCTCAACTGGTCGGGCGGGCGCTTTGCGCAAGGCTCGTCGTTGTTAGTCCAGAGCAACGGCCTGGTCAACCTGTTGAGCAACAACGAGAAGGACCTGGGCGGGCTGCTGAGCAACTACGGGCGGGTGGTGCAGAGTGGGGGGACCCTGTCGGTCATGAACAACGGCGGCGCCTGGCCAGGCCAGGTGGTCAACCTGGGCGTCTGGGAGATGCAAGGCGACGTAACGATCAACTCCTATTACGGGTCGGATTACGCCGTGTTCGGCAACGGGGGGATATTCCGCAAGACGGCGGGGGCCGGCATCAGTGTGATCAATCTGCCGTTCTACAATCCCTACGGGGCGGTGGAGGTGTGGAGCGGGACGTTGCGCTTCGATCACGGCCAACAGTTGGACGGGCTGTTCACCGTTGATGCGGGAGCGGCGATCGCGTTCAACAACGGCACGTTCACCTACACGCCGCCGGGCCGGTTCACCGGCAGCGGGGCTTACCAGGTCACTGGCGGCACCTTCAATGGCCTGACAGATTTCCCGCCTAACTGGCAATTGCTGGGGGGCACGGTGACGCTGAGCCCTACGTTCCAGACGAATGGCACGATTGTCCGGCTGGACTTGAATGGCGCCACGCTGGCCGGGGCCAACCAGGTCAGCGGGGTGCTCAATTTCAACAGCGGCAATATTTCCGGCGCGCTGACGGTGAACTCCAACGCCGTGCTCAACTGGAACGGCGGGCGCTTCGCCCAGGGTTCTTCCCTGTTGGTGCAGAGCAACGCCCTGGTGAACCTGCTGACCGGCAGCGAAAAGGACCTGGGCGGGCCGATGACCAATTACGGCAGCGTGGAGCTGAGCGGGACGGGCTTTTACGTGATGAACAACAACAGTTCGTATCTTGGGTGGATAACGAATCTCGGGCTCTGGGAAATCCTGGGGGATTACCCGATTAACAATTACTACGGCAACAACTACCCGGTATTTGGCAACGGCGGGGTGCTGCGCAAGGCTGCCGGCACAGGCACCTCGACCCTGGACCTGGTCGTGACGAATCAGGCGACCATCGAACCGCTCACGGGCGTGCTGGCATTGAAGCGAGGCTTAACCGTTGCCGCGGGCACGATAACCTTCGGTTTGAGCGCCAATAGCAGTTACGGACAGATTAACGTCACTGGGACGGCCAGTCTCGGCGGCGCCTTGGGGGCACAGTTGATCAATGGGTATGTCCCCGATGTCGGCCTGAGCTTCCCGGTGATGAGCGCGGGCACGCTCTCGGGCAGCTTCGGCGATACGAACGGTCTGCAGGTCAATTTCGGTCGCGTGCTCACAGCCAGCTACACGGCGACGGCGCTGACCCTGCAGTCCGCCGCCACCAACGGGGTCAACAACCCGCCTTCGTGGACGCCGGTGCCCAACTTCAGCCTGATCGAAGGGCAAACCCTGCTCTACACCAACCAGGTCAGCGACCCGGACGGAAACCAGGTGCTGTTTAAACTGGTGAACGGGCCGGCCAACGCGACGCTGGGCCTGACCGACGGCGTGCTGAGTTGGACGCCGACTGAAGCGCAAGGTGGCACCAGCAATTACTTCACCGCGCGCATCTTTGACAGCGGCAACCCCAGCCTCGGCTCCACGCAGTCGTTCTATGTGCTCGTGTTCGAGACCAACACGGCGCCGGTGCTGCCGGTGATCCCGCCGCAATTGATCGGCGTGGGCACGACTCTCACGGTGACCAATACCGCAGTGGACGGCGATCTGCCGGCCAACGTCCTGACCTATACGCTGCTGTCACCGCCGCCGGGGATGATCGTGGACGCCAATGGGCTGATCGCCTGGGCCCCTGCCTCCCCGGGCAATTACCAGGTCACGATGAAGGTCGCGGACAATGGCACGCCGCCGTTGAGCGCGACCAACAGCTTCACTGTGGGCGTCATCGCCGCGCCAACGGTGCCGCCGGGCTTGGTCAGTTGGTGGACGGGCGACACGACCCCGGCTGATAGGCAGGGGCTGAACGACGGCACCTTGTCGGGCGCGGCCGGCTATGGGCCGGGGCTCTTCGGGCAAGCCTTCAACCTCAATGGAGGGTTCCTGACGGTGCCCGACTCGCCGTGGTTGGATTTTGCCCCGGGCAGCGCCTTGACCGTCGAGATGTGGGTGAAGCGGTCCCAGGCCGGTTCGGTGCCGTACTACTTCGGCAAGCGCGTCGGCTGCGGCAGTTACAACTATGAGTCGCCTTCAGACCTGGTCGCCGGGGCGTTTTGGAACGTGCCGGTGGGCCAGTGGGAGCACCTGGCGTGGGTATTCACGGGCTCGGAGATGCTGGGCTACGTGAACGGCGCGCTGGTTTATCAGACGGAAACCACGCTGGGGCCGGTGAACGCGGTCCCGCTTTTCATTGGGGCATCCGGGACATGCGGGACGAGTTTCGTGGGGCTGGTTGACGAGGTGCGGCTCTACAATCGAGCGCTGAGTACCGCCGAGATTCAGACCGTCTATGGCGGACAAAGCGTGGGCGCGCCGGTCGTGACGCGCCAGCCGGCCAGCCAAATGGCGGTCTCCGGCACCAACGTGACGCTGGTGGTCGGCGCCACGGGCGCGCCGGTGCTCAAATATCAGTGGTCGTATAACGGCGTGCCGTTGGCGGGGGCGACGTCTTCGGCCTTGCCGCTGAACGCCGTGACAGTCGGGCAATCGGGCAACTACAGCGTGGTGGTCTCCAACGCGCTGGGGGTGGTGATGAGTGATGTGGCGGGGTTGACCGTGCTGGATCCGCCGGTGATAACGATTGACCCGCAAAGCCTGCCGGGAATCGTCGGGGGCAGTGTGACCTTCACGGTTGAGGCCACCGGCACCGGGACGCCCACTCTGAGTTACCAGTGGCGCAAGAACGGCGCGAACCTCAGCGGCCAGACCACGACCGCCCTGACCCTGAACAACCTCCAGGTGTCGGATTCGGGCAGTTATGATGTGGTAGTGGCCAATTGGGCGGGCACAGCGACCAGCCACCCCGCGACGCTGCTCGTTAGCACGCCCATTGTGTGGACCGGGGCGGTATCCTCGGACTGGAACAACCGCACGAATTGGAGCCCGCAGCAAGTGCCGACCAGCGTTGATACGGCGCTCATCAACTCGGGCAATGTGACCTTTGCGCCCAACTCACAATTCTACGCGCTGACATTCACCGGGGGCACCCTGTCCGGGCCGGTCGTGGTGGCGAGCAATTCGCTGATGAACTGGACGGGCGGGCGCATCGCCGCGGGAGCGTCCTTGACGGTGCGGAGCAACGCTGTGGTCTATTTGACGGGCACCACTGAAAAGGACCTGGCGTGCGCGATGACGAACTTCGGGCAGGTGGCGCTGAGCGGCACGAGCTTCTATATCCAGAACAATAACAGCGCTTATCTGGGAACGGTGACCAACCTGGGAACCTGGGAGCTGCAGGGCGACGTGCCCCTGTCGGCCTCTTACAGCACGGGCTACGGCATCTTCGGCAACAGCGGCATCTTCCGCAAAATCGGTGGCACGGGGACCAGCGTAGTCGGTGTGCCCTTCGTTAACGGGCCGGCGGGAACGGTGGACGCTGAGGCTGCCACTTTGCGCTTTGACGGGGGGCTGTGGATGGGCGGCACCTTTGTGGCCGCCTCAGGCGCGGTGATGGCTTTCAACGGCGGGACGTTTACCTACGGGCCGCCGAGCGGCTTCAGCGGGTCCGGCCAGTTTGAGCTGACAGGCGGGACGTTGCAGGGCCTGAACGATTATGTTCCCAACCTGCAGTTGATTGGGGGAACGGTCTTCCTCAGCCCAACGTACCAGACCAACGGCGTAATCGTGCGGCTCGATCTAGACGGCGCGACGCTGGGCGGGACGAGCAATCAAGTGGTGGGGGTGCTTAACGCCACCAACGGCGCCATCAGCGGGGTGCTGGACGTGGCGGCCTACGGCGTGGTGAATCTGAACGGAACCTATGCCTACGGTGCCACGATGATCCGGTCGAATGCGACGTTCAACTGGTTAGGCGGGCGGTTTGCGCAGGGGTCGTCGTTGCTCGTCCAAAGCAACGCGCTCGTCAATATGCTCAGTAACGCCGGGAAGGAGCTGGGCGGACCGATGACGAACTACGGTCACGTCGTTATGAGCGGGGGAACCTTCTCCGTGATCAACAATAACACGACGTGGGCCGGCGCCGTGACTAACCTGGGCACCTGGGACATGCAGGGAGACCTGAACGTCAGCTCGTACTATGGCACTGACTTTGCAGTCTTTGCCAACAACGGCCTGTTTCGCAAGACGGCGGGGACAGGGATCGGCGTTGTAAACATGACCTTCTATAACACGCTCGGCACCGTGGATGTCGAGAGTGGCACGTTGCGCTTCGATCATGGCCTGCGGTTGGATGGGCAGTACGTGGCCGGGGCCGGCTGCGTGATGGCCTTTAACAGCGGGACGTTTACCTGGGTACCGCCGAGCCGGTTCGCCGGAAGCGGGCTTTATCAATTGACCGGCGGCACGTTGCAAGGATTGGACAACTTTGTACCGAATCTGCTATTGGCCGGCGGGACGGTGGCGCTCAGCCCGACCTATCAGACGAACGGGCCCATTGTGCGCCTTGACCTCGCTGGCGCCACACTGGCCGGAGCCAACCTGGTTGTCGGAGTGCTCAATGCCACCAATGGGGGCATCAGCGGCGCACTGGACATCGCCGCTTTCGGCGTGGTGAACTTGAATGGCGCCTATGCCTACGGGCCCACGACCGTGCGATCCAACGCCACCCTGAACTGGTATGGCGGGCGCTTTGCCCAAGGTTCCTCGCTGTTGGTGCAGAGCAACGCCCTCGTCAACCTGCTCAGCAACGCCGAGAAAGACATGGGCGGGCCGATGACCAACTATGGGCACGTGGTCATGAGCGGCGGCGGCCTCTACGTGATGAACAACAACACCACCTGGCTGGGCGGGATAACCAACATCGGCATCTGGGATATGCAGGGGGACGTAACGATGGGACAGTAGTTTGGCACGGGCTACGAGGTGTTCGTCAATCAGGGCGCCTTCCGCAAGACCGCCGGCACGGGCACCGGGGTGATCAACCTGACTTTCTATAACGCGTTGGGCACGGTGGATGTGGCCAGCGGCACGCTGCGTTTCAATCACGGCACAAGCCTGGACGGACTGTTCATAGCCGAGCCAGGAGCAGTCATAGCGTTCAGCAGCGGGACTTTCCTGTACACGGCGCAGACGCATCTGACCGGGGGCGGGGTCTATCAGTTGACCGGCGGGACGCTGCAAGGGCTGGCAGATTATTTGCCCAACCTTCAGTTGCTGGGCGGGAACGTCAGCCTCAGCCCCACCTACCAGACCAATGGCGCCATCGTGCGGCTGGACCTGAATGGCTCGACGCTGACGGGCTCCAACCGCGTCACCGGCGTGATGAACCTGCTTTCCGGCTACGTCGCAGGCCCGCTGGTCGTCCAAACCAATGGCGTGCTCAACTGGTCCAGCGGGCGGTTCGCGTCAGGGTCGTCGCTGTTGATCCAAACCAACGGCCTGGCCAACCTGTTGACCACCGGGGCCAAGGAACTGGGCGGGGTCTGGACGAACGCCGGGCAGGTCGAGTGGACCGGCGGCAATCTCAGCTTGATGAACGACGCCGCGGCCTACCAGGGGGCGATCGTCAATCTGGGACTGTGGGAAATTCAGGGCGACCTGACGATGGGACAGTATTATGTCAACAATTACTCCTCTTTCCAGAATAACGGCACGCTCAGGAAACCCATCGGCCCGAACACCGCTACCATGGACGTCGTGTTCCATAACGCCGGCGTGATCGAGCAACTCAGCGGCATTTGGACATTCGGGCGCAACTTCAGCCTGACCGAAGGGACGGTCCTCTTCGGCATCGGCGGCGATACGACGTTTGGCCGGATCAACCTGACCGGCACGGCGAGCTTGGCCGGGCGGCTGGCGGCACGCCTGCTCAACGGTTACGTGCCCAATACCACCCGCACTTTCCAGGTGATGAATTACGGCGTGGTCGCGGGCTCGTTCACCGACTACACCGGATTGGACGTCGGTTCGGGCCGGGCCTTTGCGCCGCTCTATACCCCGACGTCGCTGACCCTCCAAACCTACGCGACCAATTCATCCGGGGTCCCGACCCCGATCGTCCTGTCCAACCCCAAGCGAACGCCGAACGGGTTCACCTTCCAGTTCACCGGCGACCCTGGGACCACCTACACGGTGCAGTACTCCACAAACGTGGGTATAAGCAACTGGACCTCGCTGCTGGTCACCAACATCCCGGTAAGCCCGGCGACCGTCACCAACGCCAACCCGTTGGCTCTCAAGCGGTTCTATCGAGTGCTGCGGTAAGCGGGGTCGGCACCGGACAGCACTGAGATAAGGCGTAAGAGACTTAATCGCAGGCACTTGCACAGAGGCATCGAGGTCCAGCCCGGGAGCCGTCTTCCCCGACCCAGCCGCTTCAGCCCCAGCCTGGAACCAGCCAGACCCCTTGGGGAGTTCCAGGCTCGCAACCCTAGCCCCACGGGACCGACGAACTCCGCACCCAAGCGCCCCGTTGCCCCACCGTAGCCTCACCGGGACCTCACCGTAGGACCCTCTAGCCCGGGGCTAGAGGGTACTACGGTGAGGTCCCGGTGAGGCTACGGTGGGGCAACGGCCAGCTCCGGCGGGCCTGGCAGCCCTGCCGGTCGGTTCGGCTTGCTGGCGGAGCGATACTCTGTGCCAAGGCTTGGCCTTCGAGCAGGACCGGGCCGGCCAGCGTCCCTGGACGCTGGTGCAACTGAGGCTTATCCAGGCACCCTTCGGGTCCGAGTGGCCGGAACCCTGTTTTGTCTTGCCATGAGGCACGGTTTGTGTTTCTAAACTGCATGGCAGCATCCAAAGATTCCGACAATCTCGATTCCAAGTTCTACAAGCCGGCGGATGCCTTCTTCCCGGCCTACAGCAACATCGGGCTGACCTACGACGACGTCACCCTGGCGACGCTCTACTCCGAGGTTCTGCCCCGCGACACTCAGCTCGACACGACGCTGGCCGAGGGGCTGCACCTGAACATCCCGATCATCTCGGCCGACATGGACACGGTGACCGAGTCGCGCATGGCCATCGCGATGGCGCTCAACGGCGGGCTGGGGCTGATCCATTACAACATGCCCGAGCGGCAGCAGCTCTCCGAAGTCAGCCGCGTGAAGAACCATGTCCACGGCCTGATCCAGGAACCGATCAAGGTGACGCCGGAGCAGTTGATCGGCGACGTGCTGGAGCTGATTGCGAAGAAGCGGTTTGCGTTCAGCACGTTTCCGGTCGTGGACGGCCAGGGCAAGCTGGTGGGCCTGCTCTCGGGCCATGTCGTCAAGCAGCGGTACGCCAAGCGCAAGGTCGCCGAGGCGCTCACGCCGCGCAGCCAGGTCCAGACGATCAACAAGAAGGAGCTGGGCCGCGACCCCATCGCCAAGGCCGACAAGTTCTTCACCGACCATCCCGGCATCCACAAGCTGCTGGTCGTGGACGACCAGGACCGGCTGCACGGGCTGTTCACGATGAGCGACGTCGAGCGCATCACGCAGGAGCGCAACGCGCAGTTCAAGCCGGCGCGCGACGCGCATTTCCGCCTGCTCTGCGGCGCGGCGGTTTCGGCCACGCGCAACGCGTTTGGCGAGCTGGACCGCGAGCGGATCCTCGACCCACGTCGGCGCGCTGGTCGAGCGGGGCGTGGATGTGGTGGCCGTCTCGACCGCGCACGGCCACAGCCGGGGCGTGGGCGACACGGTGCGGATGCTGCGCGACGCCTTTCCCAAACTGCCCATCATCGCCGGCAACGTCACCAGCGCCGCGGGCGTGGAGTTCCTCGCCGACTGCGGCGCCAACGTCATCAAGGTCGGCCAGGGCCCGGGCTCGATTTGCACGACGCGCATCGTGGCGGGCGTGGGCATTCCGCAACTGACGGCGCTCTACGTCACCTCGCGGGCGGCCGCAGAAGAAGCGCGTGACGATCCTCGCCGACGGCGGCATCACGAAGTCGGGGGACATCGTCAAGGCGCTGACGCTGGCGCACGCGGTGATCTGCGGCGGGATCCTCGCCGGCTGCCCGGAAGCGCCGGGCGAGGTGATGGAAATCGGCGGCAAGCTCTACAAGCAATACCGCGGCATGGGCAGTCTGGCGGCGATGAAGGCAGGCTCGGCCGCGCGTTACGGCCACACGGCCGACCCGGCGCGCAAAGTCGCGCCGGAAGGCGTCGAGGCGCTGAAGGAAGTCAGCCGGCTCGGTGGACCGCGTCCTGGCGCAACTGATCGGCGGCATCCAATCCGGCATGGGCTATCTGGGCGCGGCCAACCTGGCCCAACTGCGCGAGAAGGCCCGCTTACATCCGCGTCAGCCCCGCCGGCCAGCGCGAAGCCGGCGCCGCACGACGTGGTGGAACTGAAGACGGGAAACTAGGCGGAATTGGAGTGGTGGAATGGTGGAAGAATGGAATGATGGAAGAATGGAATGGTGGAATGATGGAATGCTGCGGGGTGGTTGCCGCGCTTACGACGCTCCACTGCCCCATTATTCCAATCTTCCATCATTCCACCATTCCAACATTCCATTCTTCCTCCATTCCATTCTTCCTCAGAACCGGATGGCGTCGTTCATTTGGCCGCACTGCGTACAGCGGGAACGGTCGACGTCGGGATCGTCGGTATAGACGTAGCCGCAGCGACGACAGCGGAAGATGCGGTCCTCGCTCGGGGTCGGGTCGAAGCTCCGCCGTCGGAGCTCGGAATAGATGCCCACACCGGTCAGGCCGGCCAGAAGAGCAAGCACGTAAGTTAAGATCAGGTTTGGGATAGACATCCGGGTCAGGGGCTTACCGCCGGGGCGTTGGTGGGTTGCGGGGGGACGGTGTGCCACTGGAAAACGATCCTGCCCCAGCTCAGGTCCGTGGCTGCCTCAGCGCCCGGGCCAGCGGGGCCACGATTCAGCGATTCGAAGCGAGCAGCCTTGGCTTGGTCGAGCGCGTATTGGTCGGCGGGGGCGTAACCGCTGCCTGTGAGCAGCGTCCATGATCTCGGGATGCCATCGGCGTCCACGGCGATTCGGACGACGCTGTTGGTGAGGATCTCCGAGTTGGGCCAGGAGGGCAGGTGGAAGGGGGTAATGAGCTGCCGGTGCGCCAGACCGCCTTCCAATTGGAAAGAGGATTGGTCGGCGGTAAGGTCCAGCGCCGGGAGGTTGGGAATGGTCAACTGGGGTTCGGGGCTGGCTGGGGGCAGCCGCAGACTGAAGTCATTCGTCTGGACGAAGCGGTTGAAAGCGGCGGCAGGCTGGTCGGCGGGGGGTAGCAGGTGGTTCGTCGGCTCAGACCACGTGAAGGCCTGGAACTGCGGTCGGGGAGGCGCCATCTGTGTCCGGCCGGGAAACTCTTGCGGGTGCGGCAGGACGAACAAAGTCGGATCCTGCAACCTCAACGCTTCGGCGGAAGCGTCCCCGGCCAGCCGAAGGGTGAATCCGGGTGCGGGCGGGCCTGGTTTAGGCAGCGAAACGTCGCCCAGCGCAAAGATCAAGGCGAGCTGGACGATGAAGACCAGGACGACCAGGCCCCACCAGCGCCGCCGCTCCCAGCGGTGCGATTCAAGCGCCACCGAGCTCATGAGCGCTTGCGCGGCGGAGGATTGGCGTAGGTGCGGGGCAGCGTTGCCAGCAACGCCTCGGAAATGCCCGCCTCCCGCGCCAGCAATGCCAGGTGCAGGCATTTCTCATAACTCACCGCCTTATCCGCTTGAACCACCAGCGTCAACGGTTCCTTGGACCGCTTGACGGCTGCTTCCAACCGGCGCCGCAAATCGTTCTCGTCTATCCATTGGTTCTCGTAGTAGAGCCGACCGTCGGCGTCTATGGCCACCCGGACCGTCGGCCTGTCTGTGCCCGCCAAACCATCGGCCCGGGGCAGATCTAATTCGAGGCGCGCCCCGGGGGTGTAAATCAGCGACCCCAGCATCATAAAGATCACCAGCAGGAAGAAGACCGCGGCGAACGGCGCTGCGTCCAGTTGGCTCCGGAGAATGCGGGCGTTGCGGGCAAATCTCATGGCTCCGGCGACGGCTTGGCGCCCTCAGTGACGATTTGCACGATTTCCGTCGCGGCACGCTCCATGTCGAGGACGACAGAGTTGACGCGGCTGACGAGGTAGTTGTAGCCGGCGTGGGCGGGAATGGCCACTGCCAATCCGGCCGCCGCGCAGATCATGGCTTGCCAGACCCCGGCTGAGAGCTGGCCGATATGGGCATTGAGGCCGGCGTCCTGCATCCGGCCAAAAGTCTGGATGAAGCCGAGCACGGTCCCCAGGAGCCCAAGCAGCGGCGCCAACTGGGCAATCGTCGCCAGCAGGCTGAGTTTTTCCTCCAGCCGCGGCACTTCCACCAGACCGGCCTCTTCCAGGGCTTCACGCACCCGTTCGCGGCCCTGATCACGATTCAGGATGGCGGTCTTGACCAGCCGGGCGACCGGACCCGGGGTGGCGTCGCAAATGGAGAGCGCCTCCACGACGTTATTGCGCTTGAGGACCGTGCGTACGCCGTTGAGGAACTCGGTCGAGTTGATCTGCGCACGGTGACAGTGCAAAACCCGCTCGATAAAGATCGCCACGGCCACTGCGCTGACGAGCAGCAGCAGCCACAGCACCGGCCCGCCGTGGGACAACAATACCGGCAACGTAAGCATGGCTCTCTTTATACGGTCCCGGCTGCGCGGTTCAAAGGCCAAAGTTCAGGGCTGGATCCAGCTCCCCTGCGGACCGCGAGCCGTCCCGGCTCGCAGCACGCAGAAACGCGAGCAATGCCCGGAAAACCAGGGAATCCGGGAGCGCCGGTGGCCGCTGCGAGCCGGGACGGCTCGCGCTCCGGGCGAGCTTGAGGCAGCCCCGGCCAAAGTTGCCGGTCCGCGGTTTCGCCTTGCTTCCCGCGGACGCCAGCCGAATCCTCTGTGCATGGAAACACCAGACCAGCTTCGCGAACTGTTTCGGATGCAAACCGCGTTGAACGAGCGCATCGGCGTCCGAACGGCGGGCATGAGCTGAGGAAGACAAAGTGAAATGGCTGTTGAACTATTGCCGCGCCATGTCCCAGGAAATCGCCGAACTGACTGACAGCGTGCCGTGGAAATGGTGGGCCAAGTACCAGAAATTCGACGAGCAGAACGCCCGGGTGGAGGTCGTGGACCTGTTCCACTTTCTGATCAGCCTGGCGCAGGTGCTGGGCATGAGCGCGGACGACGTGTTCAAGGCTTACGTCCGGAAGAACGAGGTCAACTTCAAACGCCAGGAAACCGGTTACACCGTCAAAGACGAGCACGACTCCAAACACATTTGAGGTTGCAGAGCAGACTACAAATCCAATGAAAGCACCCGTCCCCGAAATCGGCGCCAAGGCCACCACTCCTGTTCCCAAGCGCTGGCGCGGGGAGCTGGAGCGGATTCTAATCACCGACGACCAAATCGCCCGCCGCATCCGGGGCATGGCCCGCGGCATCGAGCGCGATTTTGCCGGGCGCGAAATGGTGGTTGTCTCCCTGCTCAACGGGACCGTGATGTTTCTGGCGGACCTGATTCGGCACCTCTCGCTCCCGTTACGGCTGGATTTTATCGGCGTCTCCAGCTATGGCGCGGGCACGGAGTCGGGCGACCTGGTCTTCACTAAAGAACTGCGGCTCGACGTGCGCGGGCGCGACGTGCTGCTGGTGGACGACATCCTGGACACGGGCAAGACGCTCAGCCGGGTGCTCGGCAAACTCCGCGCCCTCAAGCCGCGCCGGATCAAGACGTGCGTGCTGCTCAACAAGGCTGCGCGGCGCGTGGAAGCGATTGAAGCCGACTACGTCGGTTTCGAAATCCCCGACTTCTTCGTCGTGGGCTACGGACTGGACTTCGCGGAACGCTATCGCAACCTGCCGTTCGTGGGGGTGTTGCATCCGCACGTCTATAAGAAGGTGTGCGAGCAGGCCAAACCCGCGAGGCCCGCGAGGCGGAAGAGCAGGCGCACGGATTGACAGCTAAGTCCGGCTTCGCATCTTATTTGAGTATGCGCGTGACGGTTTGCTTCTATTCCTATTTCAAGGACCTGACCGGCTGCGCCCAAGCCACCGAAGACGTGCCCGAGGGCAGCACCCTTGGCGACCTCTTCGGATCGCTAATGAAACGTTTCCCCAGGCTGGCCACCATGCAGAAAGCGGCGTTAATGGCTGTCGGGGTAGATTACCAGGACCGCGCCTACGTGCTGAAGGCGGGCGACGAGGTCTCGCTGTTTCCGCCCGTGCAAGGAGGGTAGGCACTTGGAATTTACGATTTGCGATTTGCGATTTACGAGTCCAACGCAACTCCTTGCGCCTTGGGGGAGGGGGATCCGGCGGGCCGCGACGCTATGAAACGGCAGTTGACCATCACGACCGAGCCGATTGACGAGGCGCGGCTGCTGGCGCAGCGGACCATGTCAAGCGGGATGGGTGCGGCGGTCTGCTTCCTGGGGGTTGTGCGCGGGAATGAAGGGGAGAAGGCTATCGGCGCGCTGGAATACGAGACTTTTCAGCGTATGGCCGAGCATCAGATCGAGCTGCTCTTTGATGAAATGGAAAAGCGCTGGCCGATTGAGTCGGTGCGGTTGGTTCACCGTGTTGGCCTGGTGAAAGTCGCCGAGCCTTCGCTCTGGGTCGAAGTCATTGCTCCCCACCGCAGCGAAGCCTTCGCCGCCTGCCAATGGCTGATAGACGAAATGAAGCGCCTCGCGCCCATCTGGAAGAAGCCGGTGAGGAATGACTCGTGACTTGTGCGGAATGACCAGCAGCGATACTCATTTTGCCTTCGAGCTTCGGACCTCGGACTTCGGACTTTAAAATGGTGGGCGCTGAGGGATTCGAACCCCCGACCTACTCGGTGTAAACGAGACGCGCTAACCACTGCGCCAAGCGCCCAGCATAACGCACGGCACTATGGAACAAAAATGCTCGGGGGCAAGCGCAAAGAGCCCTCGCGAGGGGCTCCGGGCGAGAGCACACTTGCCCAGCCAAGGAATTCTCTAATGGAAAAGTGGGCGCAATAGTGGACAAATCGGGAGCGGGCGACTACAACTCTATCCAGCGATGGAGCAACGGCTTGGATTGGCGGGCGAGGTGACGGCACGGCAGACGGAATTTCCGCTGTCGGTGGCCGTGTGCGCGTGGTGCAGACCACACGAGTTGGGCGCCGGGCCGGGAGCGTTGTCGCACGGGATTTGCCCGCGTCACCTGCGAATGATCAAGCGGAAGCTGGAGAAAAGCCGAAGGCCAGGGCCGAAGCGCGCTTCGCATTGCGAAAACATCCAGGGCCAGCACCGAACCGAACTCCTCTTCCTGCCCTTGTAAGCCTTCCCCACGCCGGGAGTCGCTCGCGGCCCAGGGCGGCAGTAAACCCTAGCGCCGTCTGACCAATTCCGCCGTTGCTTCGTGGAGCGCCGTGACCATCTGGCGCGCTTGCCGGGGTGTGGTGCAATAGGGCGGCATCAGCACGACCACGTTGCCGACGGGGCGCGTCAGCACGCCCTGCCGCGCCATGGCTTCGCAAACACGGATGCCGGCTCGCTCGCGCAGGTCGAACGGCTCGCGCGTGCGCCAGTCCCGGACCAATTCGATGCCGGCTATCAAGCCCGACCTGCCGAATGTCGCCGACGTTCGGGCAATCGCCACAGAGACTTGAGTTCGCCGCGGAGGGTCTGTTCCAGCTGCCGGCGGGCGCGGAGCGAGGCGGCTGCTTTGCAGGATCTCCAGGCTGGCCAAGGCGGCCGCCGCGCCGAGTTGGTTGGCGGTAAAGCTGTGGCCATGGAAGAAGGTCTTGAACTCGTCGTATTCGCCGAGGAAGGCGTCGAATACCGCTTGGGTGGTGAGGGTCGCGGCCATCGGCAGGTAGCCGCCCGTCAGGCCTTTCGCCAGCGCCATGAAATCCGGCTGCACCCCTTCCTGGTGGCAGGCGAAGAGCGGGAGGGCGAGCGTCCCCGCGCGCCCTGGTTTGGGGAGTGTTTGGGCTCGCGAAGACGCTCGCCCTCCCCGCCAGTCGCGGCCAAAGCCGGTCATGACCTCATCCGCGATCAACAGTGCTCCGTAGGCGCGAGCGATCTCGGCAGCGCGGCGCAGCCAGCCTGCGGGCTGCGGGATCATTCCCGCCGCGCCCTGCATCAACGGCTCGAAGACAAAGGCCGCGTAAGGGTTGCCCCGCTTCTTTTGGGCGGCGAACTTCTGCTCCAGTTTGCCGACGCATTCCCAGTTGCACTTGCGGTACTCACGGGCGTCGGCGCGCTCAGGCCGGGCGCGGTTGAAGGGACACCGATAGCAATAGGGCGCCATCACCTTGTCGGTCTTGAAGAGCAGGCCGGCGTAAGCCTTGTGGAACAGGTCAATGTGGCCCAGCGCGACCGCCCCCACCGTGTCGCCGTGATAAGCGCCCTCAAGCGCGAGGAACTTCGGCTTGCGGCTGCGGCCGGTGCGGCGGGCGAACTCGTAGGCGAGCTTGAGCGCGACCTCCATCGCGGTCGAGCCGTCGTCGGAGAAGAAGACCTTTGCGCAAGGGCGGGTTGAGATGTCCGCCGGGCGATTTGCTGCCTCGATACCAGCTTCTGCTGCCAACACGCGACGCCGGCTCGTTGGCGAAGCCCAGCGCCGAACTGTGGGCGATCTTGCCCAACTGCCGGCGGATGGCGGCGTTGATCCGGGGATGGTTGTGCCCGTGCAGATTGGTCCAGATGGAGGAGTTGGCGTCGAGATATTCGCGCCCATGCGCATCCCACAGCAGGGCGCCCTTGCCTGCCACGATGACAATCGGCTCGCGCTTGAGCCAATCGCGCATCTGGGTGAACGGGTGCCAGACGTAGCGGTGATCCAGTTTGGCGAGCGGGTGCATGAGGTTAAGGTCCGAAGTCCGAAGTCAAGTCCGAAGTTTAGCGGCTTGAGAGCGGCGAGCAATTGGGCGAGGTCGGCGGCGGTGTGGGCGGCGCTGAGGGTCAGGCGCAGGCGGGCCTGGCCGCGGGCCACAGTTGGGTAGCGGATAGCGGGGATGAAGATGCCCTGCTCGCGCAGCGCGGCGGCGGTTTCGACCGCTTTGGTTTCCTCGCCAATCATAATCGGGATGATGGCGCTGCTGGTGGGTTGAGGGTTGAGGAGTTGAGGGTTGAGAGAGACGGTGGAGACGTGCTGCCACAGCTTGCGCCGGCGCTCCTCGCCGGCGCTCGATTGGACGAAGCGCACGCCAGCGGTAGCGGCGGCAGCGGCGGCGGGCACCGGCGCGGTGGAGAAGATGAAGGTGCGGGCGCGGTTGACCAGGTAATCGATCAGCGCGCGGGAGCCGCAGATGTAACCGCCCGATGCGCCCAGCGCTTTGCCCAGCGTGCCCATCTGCACCTCGATGCGGTCGCTGACGCCCGAGTTCCTCCGCCAGGCCGCGGCGGTTGTGCGCCGTAGAGCCCGGTAGCGTGGGCCTCGTCCACCATCAGCCACGCGCCGTATTTCTCCTTCAGCCCGACCATCTCGCGCAGCGGCGCGTGGTCCCCGTCCATCGAGAACACACTCTCCGTCACCACCAGCGTGCGCCCTCCGGACTTCGGACTTCGGACTTCGGACTTTGGACCTTTCCCGGCCGCCCACTTCAGCTTGGCTTCGAGGTCATTGAGGTCGTTGTGGTCAAACACGCGCAGTTTCGCGCCGCAGAGACGGGCGGCGTCCACGATGCAGGCGTGGACCAGTTTGTCCAGGATGATGAAGTCGTCCTTGCCAAGCAGGGCGCAGATGGTGCCGAGGGCCGCGGCGTAGCCAGTGGAGAAACTGAGCGCGGCTTCGGTGCCTTTGAAAGCCGGCCAGCGTTTCGTCCAATTCCTGATGCGGGCGCCAGCGAACCGCAGATGAGCCGTGACGCGCCCGCACCCGCGCCATAACGCTCCACCGCCCTGATGGCGGCCTCTTTGAGCGCCGGTTCGTTGGCCAGGCCCAGGTAATCATTCGAGGAGAAGTTGAGCAGCGTCCTGCCGCCAATCTCGATGCGCGGAGACTGCGGCGAGTCAATGCGCCGCAGTTCACGCAACAGCCCCTGCTGGCGAACCGCGTCGAGTCGCTGAGTCAGTTCACTGGTCAAAGTCGTTCATGTACGCCCTATCGGGGCAATGGCCCACTGGCCGTCAATCATGCTGGCCGCCACATCTCCCTGATGATGCAGCACGCCGTCGTAGATGTCCGCAGCTCTCCCGGCGAAAGGAAGGGCCACCAGGTCGGCAAAAGCGCCCCTGGTCAGTTCGCCAATCTGCCCGCCCATGCCCAAGGCGCGCGCGCCGTTGAGCGTGGCCATCCGCAGGATCTTCCTGGCCGAAAGCGACGGCTCGTTCCTTGCGAGGGCGCGCATCTCCTCAAACAGGTTCAGCTCCACGGTTTGGCGCCGCGTCTTATAGACGCTCGCCAGGCTGTCGGTGCCGAGGCAGACGTTGACTCCCGCCCTCGCCAGCCGGCGCAGGGGAAAGGGATCATGGCGGAAATAGAAATGGCAGCGCGGGCAATGGACGACATGCACCTTGCGTTTGCGCCAGCAGCGCGGCATCCCCCTTGGCCAGGTAGTTCGCGTGCGCGGCCAGCAGGTTCCTCGCTCAGCGCGCCGCAACGTTCCAGGTGCCGGACCGGCGAACCCAGGCCGCAGTCCGACATGTCGCGCCCGCTGCGTCGCAACCAGTCGAACATCGCGCCCCGGCCGTGAGCAAACATTTCGAATTCCAGCGCCGATTCGGCCAGGTGCGTGGTCAAGCGCCACTTGCGCCGGAGCGCGGTTTGGGCGCTGAGCCGCAACAACTCCGGCACAGTCGAGTAAGGCGCATGGGGCGAGAGACCCGGGCGGCCGCAGCCGCCCTTCGCCGAGGCGAGAAGCTCCACGGCTTCCTGAACGATGGCATGCGGCTGGCGATGGCCTTTGATGCCAATCATTTCGAGGAACGAAAACACGCGCAGCGGCGTCGCGCGTCCAGACCTTCGGCAGCAACTCCGGCACCGCCTCGATGTCCGCCACACAGGTCGTGCCGGTGCGGACCAGCATCTGGGCGCCGTTCAGCCACGACTCGGCGTAATCGGCATAGTTCCACCCGGCTTTGGTCTCGGTGATCAGCTTCAGCCAGTCGCTGAACAGCTTGGGCGGCGGTAACTGGCCTGCCATATCAGTGTAATCCAAATGGCAGTGGGCATTGACCAGGCCGGGCATCAACACCCGCTCGCCCAGGTCCAACGCCTCGCTTGCGGCTGCTCGAAGAAAAATCACGCCAACGCCCGACGGCAGCGATGCGCTTGCCCGAGATCAGGACAGCGCCATCCTGAATGGGCGGCCCGGAAACGGGCAGAACAAACCGGGCGCGCAGGAGGAGCGCGGACATTCCTGTCCGCGAAGTGGCGGGCGACGGCCTGGCGGACAGGAATGTCCGCGCTCCGATTCGACGTGCAGAATCCTTGCCAGCGCCCACCATCCTGGACAGTCGGGCTAAAGGGCCTTTTCCTGGCGGGTGCTTTTGCCGCGGGCGGGCTGCTTGTGTTTGCGGGCTTTGTACTTGTTACGCCGCTTGCGAATTTGCTGCTCGACTTTCTTGGCTACCAGGTCAATGGCCGCGTAGAGATCACCTTCGACATCTTGCGCGAACAGGTCTGGGCCGGGAACCGCCAAACGCATGGAACACGCAAACTGCCGTTCAGGCGCTTTGGTTTGGTCATGCTCCAGGGTCACGCGGGCATGGATGGCAAAGCGGTCCAAGTGTTCCAGCTTGGTGATTCGGCTGATAATGTGATCTTCGATAGCTTTGGTCAAAGTCACGTTATGGGTCGAAAGGATCAAGTTCATGCCGTCATAATGGAGCCGGACAGGGAGAAAATCCAGTGAAAGTGTCGGCGAACGCAGGATGGGAGAGCATTTAGGCCCGCTCCATGTACTTTCCCGTCCGGGTATCCACCTTGATCTTCTCGCCCGTCTTGATGAAGAGGGGAGCCTGGACGGTGATGCCCGTTTCCATTACGACGGCCTTCTGGACGTTATTAGCCGAGTCGCCGCGAATGCCCTCGGGTGCGTCGGCCACCTTCAACACCACGCTCGACGGCAGTTCGATGGTCACCGCCTTCTCCTCGACAAATGTCACCGTCACCTGGGCATTCTCCACCAGGTAATTCTTGGCGTCGCCGACGATCTCCGGCGCGATGGTCACCGTCTCGTAGGTGTCGGGATCGGAAAAGACGTAGTCCTCGCCATCTTTATAGCTGAAATCCATCTTGCGCGTCATCATGGGGATGACTTCTATCTTCTCCGTCGAACTGAAACGCACGTCCGAGGACCGCCCGCTGCGAATACTGCGCAGGGTGGCCTGCACGAAGGCGCGCAGATTGCCCGGGGTGCGGTGCTGGCTGTCCAGGACCACGCAGATGTCGCCATTGTAGTTAATCGCCATGCCGCGGCGAAGATCGTTTGCTGTTGCCATATCTCAGTATTCTAGACTATTGCCGCCCGGTTTCCAGGACGGGAGCCGCAAACCATACCCAACCTCCGTGCGGATGCAAGCCTGGATTTCTCAGTTCATTTCTCCAGGGTGCAGGGCAAACCCGTTGGGAAAACGGTTTGGATTGGTCATGCGGCGAAGGCAAGTCCTTGAGCGGCCCGGTTGTAGTGTTTCCAGAAGTCCTCGAACCAACCGCTCAGCAGCGCGCAGCGCACAGCCAGCAGATGAGAGGCGCCTTGACGGCTCCAGAGCATGCCGGATTGCTTGAGGCGCTGCCCTACCACCGTTTTGCAGCCAGCCTCCACCACGCCCGAGCCGATGAAATAGCCGGCGGCTCGAAACGTCTGATAGAGCATCTTGGAGTGGTTGCGTTCAAAGTAAGCGATTTGCTTTTTGGCCGATTTACGGGTTTGGGCTTTGGTCGGCAGGTCGGCGTTAGCCTGAGCGATAACCTGAGCGAGTTTATCCTTCAGCAGCGCTTTGCGCCACTGGCGAAAGCGTCGCTTGGCCAAAGGGGAGCCCTCCCCGTAAAGGGTGGCGCTCAGGAGGTTCAAATGCTCACAGGCGTGATAGTAATCCAGGATACAGACGGCCTGCGGAAAATTCAGGCGTGCCAACTTCCACACCCAAACAGCGCCGTCCCCCAGGAAGACCACGACCTTGGCCTTGGCCATACCGCGGCGAATGGCTTCGGCGCGTAAGAGGGGACCGAACTGATCAGCCGTAACGATGGCCGCCAGGTAAGTGGTCGAGGCATAATCCCGTTCGGGCCGTTGGTCAGACTGGTCCGGTTTACGGTGCGTGAAGACCGTACCGACCTTGACCTCGCGGGTGCGGGCTCGGCCGCCATTCTTGCCTTTGCGCCCCCGGACCTCGCGCCGACGCATGGGCGCACCGGTTCCGTCGGTGCCCACACACATAATGTCTCCAGCCATGGGGTTGCAGACCGGCGCTTGAGCCGCTCGCCAGCGATTCATGGCCGGGGCGACTTGCCTGACCAAGCGCTGGATTTGGCGAGCATCGATCTCTAAACCGGCATAGGTCAGCAGGTCCTGGCTGGCGGCTTGGTAACTGCCCGCCAGAGCGGCAGCACGACAGACCCAGCGCAGGACCTCTGGCGAGTAGCTGTCCACCAATCCCAAAGCGCTGTCCAAAGGAAAGCGGCCCTCCCCGCGAGAGGCGCTATACAGATAGGGGCGGCGCAAGGTGATCCAGCCCAGGGTCAGCAGCACCGCTTTGGGGCGCGGTCCGTAATTCTCCTCATCGGGCAGACATTGCTGGTGCTGGCCAGGTAACGTTGGGTCGTTGAGCAACTGCTCCAGCCAACGGGCCCCGTCGTGCTTGAGGGCCGCCAACAGGTTCCGTTCCAGGGCGGCAAAGTCGCCGATGCCCTGAGTCTCCAGCCGATTCAGGCAGAGGGCCGTTTGCGGGAAGTAGGCCGCCAGAAGCGCCGGAACTTTTTTTTAATCTCGGCCCCCTGCTGGTCCCAGGTCATCTGTTCGGTCAGGGCGGCGTAGCGCTGGGCCAGCGTTTGGAAGCGGTCGTGGCCTTCAACGGCCTGGACGATGAAATCCAATTCATCAGTTCCCACCCGTTGACAGTTGTTCCGGCCGTTTTCACGGCGCTGCAGGAGATGATAAGGGCCTTGAGTCACGGTGCGCTCGCCGCGCTGGACCCGATAGGTCTGCTCACTGACATGGCCGCGGATCATGCGGTCGATATGAGCCATTTCTTCGAGGAGGTGGGCGCGTTCCTGTTGGAGAGAAGGTGAGAGCATAGTTTAGTTATGTTGTATATGCACTATACAATACATTGCGCAAAAGTCTAGGCAATTCATCACTTTGGAAATCAGCCAACTATTCTTTCAGGCACCCGCGACGTTAGTTGCCAGGTTGGTCGGCTCTGTCTGCGGCCCGCAAGCCGTTGTTGCGTCGCCCCAGCCACCCATGCGCCATCTCGCGCTAACCTGCCAACCTGCTGGGAACTGGAGCCCGCCACGAATCAGTCTGTCACGCCCTGCGGATAGACCTATCTTCAGGCTGGAGTGCGTCTAGAGATGGTCCAGTGTAACGCGATTAGTGCATAGTTATTACATCGTGAGACCGTGGTAAGTACGCTGTCTATCAGCTACCGGTGGTCGGGGATCGGTATGGCAGCGGTGGTGGTAAACGCACTGGTGAATCTGGAGGATGCCTGTCCGGTAACGTTAACGTTAGCCCGACTCGGGGTTGCGCGAGTCGAGTAGGGGGGCTTTGGGGGCGTGGGTTGGTGACGGCTGGCAGCGGGCTACGGGCTATGCAGGCGGAAGAAGGCGCTGGCGCCGTCGGCGGGGAGGGTGACGGTGTACCAACCATCCACGAGGACTGGAGTTTGGGGCACGACCGTCCATTGCGCTTGCGGGGAGAGGCTGAGGGTGGTCTGGAGGGTGTATTCCGGCGCGAAGACAGGCCATTTGAGCTGGAGGGTGTTGCCGGTCCTTGTCACCACAAGGGCAGGCGGTCCCAACTGAATCTTGGCGACGAACGCGTCACTGCTGCCGGCCTGGAAAGCCTGGAAGGCGTTAGTGTTCGGGAAGTCCGTGGAGAAGGTCTGGCCAACAACGTAAGCGTTGCCAACCGCATCCACCGCGATGCCGTAACCGAAATCATCAAGCGTGCCGCCCAGGTAAGCGGAGTAGAGGAAGGCGGAAGCGTCCGCATTGATGGCGGTCACAAAGACGTCATTGCCGCCGTGGTTGGTCGCGCTGAGGGCGCCCGAGGTCGCGGCGGTGGGGAAGTTCGCTGAGACCGTGACGCCGACGATGTAAGCGTTTGTATTGCTATCAAGCGCAACCGCCCAGCCCTGGCTGCCGGTGTCGCCGCCCAGCGCGGTGGAATAGACGATGGCCCCCGTATTCGCGTCGAACTTGGTAAGGAAGGCCATGTTCGTGTTGAGGATGACAGATGCGGGGGACCCGGCGTACACCCGGGACGGGTTGGCGGGGTTTACGGCCAGCGCGGTTGTCGGGAATGGCGACGGGCTGTTCGTCAGAATGGTCCAGTTGGCGCCGGCATCGCTGCTCTTGAAGATGCCCACGAAGGTGCCGGCGTAGAGGGTGGCGGGCGTGGAAGGATCCAGCGCGAGAGCGTTGACCGAGAGGCCGTTCGTGAAAGCCGCCCCCAACGTCAAGGGGCTCCAGTTGGTGCCGCCATCGGTGGTCTTGAACAGGCCGGTGGTCGTGCCGACATACAGGGTCGAGGGAGTTTGGGGGTCGAGAGCGAGCGCCAGGCAGTTGAGGTCGGCCAAGCCGTTGTTCATGGCGGTCCAGAGGCCGCCACGATCCGTGCTGCGATAGACGCCTCCGAAATCGGTCGCGGCATAGACGTTGGTGGGGGACTGGGGATCAACCGCCAGCGCCAGCGCGGTCAGCCCGCCCAGCCCGTTGTTTGCGTAAAACCAGTTGGTGGCGGCGTTGGTGCTCGAAAAGACGCCCGCCGTTGTGCCCGCGTAAAGCGTGGCGGGGGTGACGGGATCCACCGCGAGCGACCACACACAGAGGACGTAATACGAAGTCACCAAGCCGGTGCTGCTCAAGGTCCAGTCCGCGCCGGCGTCAACGCTTCGATAGACTCCGCCGGATGTGCCCGCGTAAAGCGTTGACGGAGTAAGAGGATTCACCGCCAACGAAAAGACGTAGCCCGCGGCAATCTGCGGCGCCAGGCCATTAGTGATTTGCGTAACGCCAATGGCGGTATTCCAGGAGGCCCCGCCGTTGTTGCTCCGGGCGACGCCGTGGCCCGTGCCCGCGTAAACCCGGTTCGGCGAGCCTGGATCTACTGCGAGGGCATTGATCTCCGGATGGAGCAGTCCGGCGTTGGCCGGGCTCCAGTTTGCCCCGGCGTCGGTGCTCGTGAAGATGCCGCCCGGGTTGAGATTGCCCGGCGTGATCGGGAAGCTGGCGTCGTAGAGCCAGCTCGAGGCTTCGGTGCCGACGACATACGGATTGCCCGCGCTATCCACCGCCACGCGGTAACCGGAGTCATCCGCCGCGCCGCCCAGATAAGTCGAGCGCACCAGGCTCCGCCCATCCGGCGCAAACGTCGTGACGAACGCGTCCTGTCCGCCGCCCAGCAAAGGCTGAATGGCGTTGGTCGTGGGGAAGTCGAAGGACTCGGTCACGCCGGTGACCACCGCGCGGCCCAGCCCATCCACGGCGATGCCCTGGCCCTGATCCAGACCGCTGCCCCCGAGATAGGTCGAGTAGGCGAATGCGCTGCCGTCCGGGTTGATCTTGGCCACAAAGGCGTTCATGACCCCGAGCAGGTTGGTTTGCACCGCGTTGGTCGTGTAGAAATTGGTCGAGTCGGTGAACCCGGTGATGTAGGCGCCGCCCGCGGCATCCACCGCGATCGCGATGCCCTGATCCTCCGTATCGCCGCCGACGTAAGTAGAATAAACCAGCGCGGAGCCCGTCGGATCGAGTTTGGTGACAAAGGCGTCGAAGGGAAAGACGCTGAAAATCGGGGTCGGTATGCCCGTGATGGCCGACCGGATGGGCGACTTCAGCGGGAAATCGCTGGAGTCCGTGATGCCGGTCAGATACGCATCGCCCGCCGCATCCAGGGCAATGCCTTCGGCCGCGTCATCGCCCGCCCCGCCCAGGTAGGTCATGTACACCAGATTCGAGCCGGTGTTATCGAACTTGGCCACAAAGGCGTCGCCCCCGGCGCCGACATAGCCGCCGCCGTAGTTGGTTTGCGCGGCGTTCGGGGTCGTCGGCAACCCCGGAGAAAGGGTTTCGCCCGCCATATAAACATTTCCCGCCCCGTCCACCGCAACGTCCCAGGCGGTATCGGAGTTGGGCCCGCCGAAATAGCTGGCATAGCTCAGCACCGGATCAATGATGAGCGGTGATCGCGGATCGTAGCTGCCGATCTCGAAACCAACCGTCTGCGGGCCTTCCAGCCGATAACCGCCCGCGATCTCCGTGCGCACGCCGCCGATGACCTGGTGCAGGAGGGGCTTGTGCTGAAGCAGTCGGGCGGCGCCGACACTAAGCACCAAATCACCCTGCGCATCCAGCTCGATCTTGTCCGCGCCAGTGACTCGCAGGCGAACCGCATCCGCGTCCGCGCCCGGCGCGAGGACAAGATCATACTCCAGCTTCCGGTCGTTGCCGTAATAGACCACATCCACACCCGGATAAGCTTCCGCGACTCGAACCTTCTCAAAGAGCGGGAGGTTCGTGCGCCAGTGCGAAGGGTCGCTGCCGAGCAGATAGTTCGCCTTCCCGGACAGAAGCCCCAGGCCAGTCATAGCGGCTTGAGGGTTCGCCCCGAGGAACTGCAGCGAGATCGTGCGGCTTTCGACATGGCGGTTGGGGTGGCGCCAGGCTAACTGCGTGCGCGAGGTTTTCTCCGCGGTCATCAAAGTGACGGTGGCCTCACCCGGACTGAGGACAAAGGTGCCGCTGCGGCTGCGCGCAACGAACCCGGTATCGGGGTTGGTTTGTCCGCAACTGGCCTCAAAGTATAACGGCATCCCGGCCAGGGGCGCCAGGGCAGGGGAGGTTGCCCCCGCGCTTGCCGCCGCTGCCCAAGCCGTCAGGCACAGGGCCGTCACTCGGCGCAACACTGGAGTTAGCGCATCGTGTTTCATATCAGAACTGCCGGGTCCACCCGACGCCGAATTGGAACTGGCCGGATGGGCTGCTGAATTCATCGTGACGGATGGGGATGCCGTAGTCGAGACGCAGCGGGCCGATGGGGAGGTTGAGACGCAGGCCAAGGCCCCAGTTATCGCTGTACTGGCCGGGGTTGAAATTCCAGGGGCTGGCTCCCACGCTGCCGATGTCGTAAAACACCGCGAAACGCACGCCGACCCCGTGGTCCTGCTCGAAGATGGGGATGCTGTATTCCGCGGAGCCGAACCAATAGGCGTCACCGCCGATCGGTTCATTGTAGCCGGGCTGGCGCGGGCTGATGTAGCGATACTTGAAACCGCGCAAGGAGTACAGGCCGCCCAGGTAGTAGCGGTCGTAGAAGGGCACATCCCCCGATTCCAGGCTGTCGGCCACTCCCGCCCGGCCGTCCAACTCAAGCACGTGGCGCGGAGCCAGGCCCTTGAAAAACCAACTGCTCTTCAGCTCGAGCTTGTAGAATTGCCGGTCGAGCGTGGTGAGCTCAGCGTCAAGCTCCGTCCGCTGGCCCTTGTTCGGGAGTTGGACACTGTTGCGCGTGTCGTAGGCCAGGAAGGTGCCGAATCGCGCCAGCGTGTCGTTGTGGGTGGAATTTCGGATGTCCGGCGGAACATTGCCGAGGTTTTCGACGTAGCTCGGATGCCCGCGCCCGATGCCCGGTGAGGCGGAAAGATAAGGCAGGATGGCGTCGCTGGTCAGACCGATGCCCACATCCTCGAAGGTCGAGCTGACGCCTCCCCGCAGGAAGTCGTTGCCCCACAGGGCGCTTTCGAGCCCGACTTTGGCCCCGGCCCGAGTCTGGTCATAGATGTTATTCGGGCTGAGGAACGCGTAGTCGTGATAATACAAGTCTATGCTCAATTGCAACTTGCGATCCAGGAACCAGGGCTCGATGAAAGTCATCTCGTAGTCCTGGCGCTGGGTGCCCACCGTGGCCCGCAGCCGGAACTTCTGCCCGCCGCCACGGAACCAGGGCGGCTGGAAGGGATGATTGATGCTGAAATTGGACTCGTTGTATTCCGCAATGCCAACCAGCGAGTCCACCGTGCTAAAGCCCGCGCCCAAGGACACGTGGCCGGTGGTCTTCTCCTCCACACCCACGACGAGGTTCTTGCGGCCCGGTATCTCCGTCGCCTCGGGGCGGGTGTCCACGCGGTCAAAGTAGCCCAGGCCTTCGAGCCGCAGCTTGCTGAGCTTGACCCGCGTCATGTCGAACAGCTCGCCCGGCGACACCGCCAGTTCACGGCGGATGACGTGGTCGCGGGTCTTGGTGTTGCCTTTGATTTCGATCTTCTCGATGTAGGACTTTTGCCCTTCGTCAATCTGGAAATCGAGGTCCATCGTATGCGTTTCCGTGTTGGGAATCTGGACCACATCCAGGTTGCGCGAACCGGCCCGGACATCAATATAGCCCCTGGCGCCGTAGAAATTCTCCACCGCATCGCTGTCTTTGGTCAGCCCGTCGGGGGTGAAGATGTCGCCCACGTCCATCGGCAGCCCGTCCGGGCCGACGGTGCCTTTGGCGCGGCTGCGCTCATGCTGCGCCCGCAAGCCGGCGATGAGCTCCGGCGTCGTGAACACCCGGTTGCCGGAGAACTTGACCGCGCCGATCTTGTATTGGGTGCCCTCATAGACGTAGAAGCGGATGATCATGGTCCGGGGAGTCGGATAGACGAACCGCACGTCCTTGATCTCGAAATCAATGTAGCCCTTGTCGCGGTAGAAGGTCGTCAGCTTGTCCTTGTCCTCGTCGAACTGGTCTTCCTTGAAGACCCCGCTGCCGGTGATCCAGGAGAACATCCAGTGCTTGCGGGTCTTGATGACGTGGCGGAGCTTCCTTTGCGAGAACGCACTGGCCCCGACGAAGTCCACCTCCAGAATCTTGATCTTGATGCCCTCCTTGATCTGGAATGTCACCGTGCCGCGGCCGGTGTTCTCGTCAATGTTGAGCACGTATTTGACCTCGGTGTGCGGGTAGCCTTTCTTCTGATAAAGCTTCTGGATCTCCTGCGTATCCGTAAACAGCTTCCGCTCATCGAGCGGTTCGCCGACCTTGGACGAGATCTTCTTGAGCAGCTTTTTGGTCGTGAACTTGGTGTTGCCCTGGAAGTTGATCTCCGTCACGCGCGGCTTGCCCTGGAGCTTGTAGGTGAGGATCACTCCGTTCGGCGTGTCGTCGGCGGTGACCTGGATGTTGTAGAAGAAGCCGGTCGCGTAGAGGTTGCGCACGTCGTCATCAACGGCCCCCTGGCGGTAGGGGTCGCCCACCTTGACGCGCAGGTTGGAGCGAACCAGCTCCTCGCTGGCGGCCGGCGGGCCGACGTTCTTGATGATGATTTTCGCCACTTTGAGCGGCGCAAACTGCGCCCAGCCGCATGGGATCCAGGCGAAAAGCAGGCAAAGGCCGCAGAGGCGAAGCAGGGCTCTCATCGTCGCTCGGTCAGTTTGGCACGTCTTCGTCGCTCACTTTGGCTGCGCTCTCAAAGCGCGTATAAGGCTTCAAAAAGGTCAAATTCACATCGCCCGTCGGGCCGTTGCGCTGTTTGGCAATCAGCAGATTCACCGCGACCGCGTCTTCTTCCACCGTGCTGCCTTCCTCGTCGTCGCCGCCTGCCTTCGGCTTGTAAAGCAGACCGACCACGTCGGCGTCCTGTTCAATCGCGCCTGATTCCCGCAGGTCGGACAGCCGCGGCGCGCGGCCCTTCTCGCGCTCGATCTCGCGGTTCAACTGGCTCAAGATGATCACCGGAACTTGCAGTTCCTTGGCGAGGGACTTGACGCCGCTGGAGATGTCCGCAATCTCCTGCTGCCGGTTTTCGGCCCGCCGCGCAGTAGAGTGCAGGAGCTGCAGATAGTCAATTACGAAAAGCTTGATGCCGTATTGCTGGCTCATCCGGCGCGCCTTGGCCCGCAACTGGAGAATGGACAGCGCCGAGGAGTCGTCAATGAACAGCGGGGCGCCGGCGAGCTTGCCCGCCGAACCGGTCAGCCGCGGAAAGTCGCGTTCGGCCAGAAAGCCCTCGCGCACGCTGCGCAGGTTGACGCGCGAGCGCGAGCACAACATGCGCAGCACCAGCGACTCGGCGGTCATTTCCAGGCTGAACACGCCGACCGGCAACCGCTGGTCTATGGCGACGTGCTCGGCAATGTTCATCGCGAGCGAGGTCTTGCCCATGCTCGGGCGCGCGGCGATGACCACCATTTCGCCGCCGTGCAGGCCGCTGGTCATCTTGTCCAGGTCGAGAAACCCGGTCCCGATGCCGGTCAATACCCCCTGGCGCTGGTGAAAGTCCTCGATGGTGTTGATCGCCTTCTTGACCAGCTCCTTGATGGTCGTCGTCTGGCTTTGGACGCGGGCTTCGCTGATGTGCAGGATGTCGCGCTCGACCTCGTCCATCAGCTCGTCCACGTCACCCTCGTAATCATAAACCCGCCCGACGACTTCGGTGCAAGCCTGGATCATCCGCCGGAGAAGGTATTTCTCCTGCACGATGTTCAGGTAATAGCTGAGGTTGGCGGAGGAGGGCACCGTGTCCGGCAAGGTGGCGAGGTAGGCGATGCCGCCGACCTGCTCCAGCAACTGCTTGTCCTTGAGCCGCTGCTGGAGGGTGATGATGTCAATCGCCTCCCGCTTGTCGTACATTTCCAGCAGTATGCTGAAGATGGTCTGGTGGCGCAGGTCGTAGAGCACTTCAGGGTTGCCCTTGAACTTCTCGACACACTCACCCATGCATTCGTGGGGCGAAAGCAGCACGCAACCCAGCATCCCCTGTTCGGCTTCGGGCGAATGCGGCGGCAGCCGGTCCACCCGGGCGGGGTCGGCGGACCCGCGCGCGCGCGCGCGGCGCGTCCGTTGCAGGTCGGGCGCTGCGCCGGCGGTTTCTGTTACTGAGTCAATCATGCGGCAACCAAACGAAATCTATCTTCGGCGATCAATCCGGACTTATTGAATGTTGGTGACAGGTTGTGCACAATCTCTCTCCCGGCGCAAGTCTTGGGCATGGGCGGGCGGCGA
>CAVXLO010000010.1:0-60919 GCA_963762555.1 uncultured Verrucomicrobiae bacterium | reverse complement strand
GCGAGCCTCGCGGGCAAAAGGTCGGCGTGCGGCTGATCGCGGGTGTGATTGCGCGGCGCATCGTGCCGTATGTGCAGCTGGGCGACGAAGTCGCGCGCGGCGACCGCGATCAGCCTGATCCAATTCGGCTCGCGGGTCGATGTCTATCTGCCGCCAGCGCCAGGATAAAAGTGAAGCTGGGCGACCATGTTGTCGGCGGGCAAACCGTGCTGGCTGTCTTCGAATGATGGAGCTGGCACGAGGGACCCGGCCATGGAAACGCCTCTCCCAACACCCCCGCCCGACGACGCGGGCGAGCCGAAGCTGAAAATCTATTTCCTGCCGAACCTGCTGACGGCAGGCAACCTGTTCTGCGGCTTCGTGGCGCTGACGAAGATTGTCGAGGCCAACATTGCCGGCGGCGATTTCCAGCAGATCAAATTGGCCCTGGGGTTCATTCTGCTGGCGTGCATTTTCGACCTGTTCGACGGGCGGGTGGCGCGCATGGGCGGGGTGGAAAGCCCGTTTGGCCGCGAGTTTGACTCGCTGGCCGACCTGATTTCGTTCGGGGTGGCGCCGGCCTTCCTGGTGCATCGCGTGGTGCTCAAGGACGTGTTCGACGGGCATCCGGAGTGGGGCTGGTTCATTGCCTCGATCTACCTGCTGTGCGGCGCGTTTCGGCTGGCGCGCTTCAACTGCTTGGCGGCGATGCGGCCCAGCGGCTCGAAGGACTTTCTCGGCTTTCCCATCCCCTCGGCGGCGGGGTTGGTGGCCTCGCTGACGCTGTTCATGATCTGGTGGGACGAGAAGGACTTCGCCACCGGCATCTGGCGGTACTTCCTGCCGGTTCTGATGCTGTTCCTGTCCTGGATGATGGTGAGCAATGTGAGGTATCCGAGCTTCAAGTCACTGGACTTGCGGACGACGCGGACCTTTACCAAGACGCTGGTGGCTATCCTGTTCCTCGGCAGCATCCTGATCTTCCGGGAGAAGATTCTGGTGTTCGTGCTGCCGGCCTTTTTCACGGCCTATCTGGTCTATGGGTTTATCCGGCCGCGCATCTCTCGCAAATGCGGCGCGAGATTGAAGAGGAGGAAGACGAGGAAGAGGAGGAACAGGGCCGGCGCGCGCCCAGGTGACCGCGCATGGCCGACCTGCCGCCTATTCTGGTTGCCGGCTTGACCGGCCTGATCAGCGGCCTGTTGCTCTCCATCCCGGTCGGCCCGGTCAACCTGACGATCCTGAACGAAGGCACGCGGCGCGGGTTCAAGTGGGCGGCCCTGATCGGCCTGGGGGCGACGGTCATGGAAGTCATCTACTGCTTCATTGCGTTCACCAGCTTCGCCTCGTTCTTCACCCACGGCTACGTGAAGCCGGCGATGGAATTGTTCAGCTTCGTCTTCATGTTGTTCATCGGGATCAAATTCCTGCTGGCCAAGTCAGTGCAGGTGCGTCCCGTGCGCCTGGGCGCAGGCGGCGGACGGATCGAGGCGCAGCTCGAAGAACGGCTGCACCCGCATTCGGCGTTCATGACTGGCTTTGTGCGGGTAATGGGCAACCTGGGCGTGCTGGTGTTCTGGATCTTCCTCGCCGCTCTTCTTCGGGTCTCACGACTGGGTAACGCCCGACTGGCCGGGCAAGCTCGCCTGTGTGGCAGGCGTCGCCGTCGGCACGGGCGGATGGTTTTGCCGCGCTGAGCTGGGTGGTATCGCTCGGCCACGGAAAATGGAGTGAGAAGACGTTGCTGCGGATGGAACACTACTCGGGCCTGTTCCTTCTGATCGTGGCGCTCTTTCAGGGGGGAATCATCATCTGGCAGATGCACAACCACCACTGAGGGCCGCGGCGTCGGCAGAGAGAGGGATTGCGGGGGGTGCAGAGTTACATGGTTACATTGGTCGCATCAGTTACATGGGTTAGCTGCAATGCCCGTAAGCTTAATCTATAAGTGAAATTATTTCAAGGGCGGGGCGAGCTATTGCTGCACCACACCGCTGCCACCGCCAGGTGTAGGCAATTTTACGAACGCGCCCCTGTTTGTGGACCTCGCAGGCGGCGATTTGCACCTCCAGACCACTCGCCCTGCATCAATGCCGGTCTTAACGCCTTTGCTCCTGGCCCGACTGACCTGGACGGTAATCCACGAATCAGCGGCGGCACGGTGGATCTTGGCGCGTACGAGTTCCAATCTCCGGCCAGCCGTATTTCCTACGCCTGGCTACAGTTTTACGGCCTGCCAACGGACGGCTCGGCAGATTGCGTGGGCACAGACAACGACCACATGAATAACTGGCAGGAATGGGTGGCGGGCACTGACCCGACCAATGCGGCCTTCGTGCTCGTCATGGCAGTGCCGTCGGCTGAGACGGGGAGCGTGAAGCTGATTTGGGCCAGTGTGACCAACCGAAGCTATTACGTGGAGTGGGCCACCGACCTGGTGGGGCGACCTGCGTTCTCAGTGCTGCTGACCAACATCCCCGGCTTGCTTGGGGCCACAAGTTGCGCTGACACGAATCCGCCAATCTCGGGGTCGGCCTACTACCGCGTCGGCGTGCAGTCCCAGCTCTAATGTTCCAATTCCTCGGGAATGGAGCACGGTGTGAGGCGTCTGCTCGGGGCGCCAGCCAGCAGACCGTGCTCCCATTGTTGAAACGGCACTTGCGCGGGGGCCACTTAAAGGGGATGACGGCACTATGACATTGACCGCTGATGAGAAAGGACGCATGACGTGCAGGGGGTTTTTCAATCTGCGTCATCCTGGAAACTGCGCTCCCGTTCGGCAGCGGTCTTAGCAGGGGGGTATGGGGGATTGCTAATCTACGAGGGTTTTCGTTATATGTACGAACGTGTTCGTATTCTTGCTGTCCATAGGCCGATATGAGCAAATCCAGGCCGCCGAAGTTTGCCGGCTCTGCGCCAAAGTTGGTGATGCAGGCGCTGGCTCCCAAGAGGGCGACGCCCGCGGAGTTAGAGGATGTTCGCAAGCTGCTCGATGAAATGGAAGGAGGCCGCAAGTGAAGATTGCGACAGCCCGCCAGGTGGGCGGCCTGGCGCTGCTGGGAATCGGGCTGGTGCTGATCGTCCTGGGAGTTCGGCTGGTTTTGAGTCCAACGCTCTACCGGTCCACGACGCGCATTCACGTAAATCGCGCTCAATGGGACGCCCCCGGCGCAGGCGACCAACGCACCCCGCCCAGCTATGACCCCTACTTTATCCAGACCGAGTTCGAGGTGCTTCAGTCGGAGGTAGTGCTTGGCAAAGTGATTCAGGGCCTTGACCTGAACGAGGTTTGGGGCAGGCGGTATTCCCGCGGCCAGCACCTCCAGACGTGGGAGACAATGGACATCCTCAAATCCCGGCTCGCCCTCCGGATCGTGCCCAACACCAGCCTCATTGAGATTGCGGTACTTGACGGAGAACCCGACGAAGCAGCCAAGATTGCCGATGCGATTGGCGAAGCCTATAAAGCTCAGCGCTACGAGCAGTTTTCGCAGTTGCGGCAAAGCGGCATCAAGGTGTTGGAGGCTCGTTTGGCGGAGCAGGACGAAAAGATCACGAAGGCCCGGGAGCAAACAGACAAGCTGCGTGGAAAACTGGCGCGCGGTGAGGATGGCCCCGCGCCGCTCATGACAACCGACACCTTGCGCGAGCTGGAAAGGAAGCGGATCGAGACCAAAGCGGAGTTTGTCCGGCAGGCAACCCTGCTGGAGCGCCTTAACAGCCTCACGAATGAGCTGGGACCGGAAGGCCTTGCCCCAGCCATCTCAGCGGCGGTGCCGGACGCGGCGTTGACTGCCCTGGTCAGCAGTTGGGCACAGCCCAACATCGGCTGGTTTCATTGAGCAAAGAGTTCGGTCCGCAGAACCAGGAGGTTATTAACGTCAAGGGTGTGATTGATGACCTGCAGCAAAAGACCAAGGACCGCGTCAGCGATCTGATGCTCGGCTTGGCGACCAGGACGCTCTCCCTGAGCAACAGCCTGGCCGATCTCAATCAGGAAGTCCGGAAGGCCACGCTGACAGATGCCGAGGGGGCCAGCCGAAGCCGGCCTTATTTTGAGGCCAAGCGCAGCCTGGAAGAAGCCATGCGCTTCCGCCAGGTGCTGGACGCCAAGATCGCTTCGGCGCAGCTCGAAGTTGCCGTGCCCAAATCGTCGCTGGTGGAAATCGTGGACAAGGCTATTCCGGCACGGCACCCGGCTTCACCGAACGTGCGCCTGGCTTTGGCCCTGATCGCCTGCGGAGTCTTGCTCGATATCGCAGGCCTGTTGCTGCTCACTCGCCAGGCATGAGCTGATTCGGCGCCGAGTCGGAGCTGATGGTGCGCGGGCGATTCCAGGTCGGCAGTCTGATAAGACCCCCACTAATCCGTCCCCATCCCGAAAGCGGCGGATAGGTTGCTCCCATGGCGCGTCTGACGTAAGGTGATCGGTCTTTGATGAAAGAAGATTCCAGAGAGCGCCCTGTGCGGGTGGGAATGATTTCGCTCGGGTGCGCGAAGAACCTCGTGGATGCCGAGGTGATGATCGGCACGCTGCTGAAGGACGGCGTCGAGATCACCAACGACACCGCGCAGGCGGATGTGGTGATCGTGAACACGTGCTCGTTCATTGATTCGGCGCAGGAGGAGAGCGTGGATGCGATCCTCGAATCGGCCGAGCTGCGCGAGGCGAAGAACCGCGGCCAGGGCTTGATCGTGTCCGGCTGCCTGCCGCAGCGGTTCCGTGAGGAGTTGCCCAAGCTCCTGCCGGAAGTGGACGCGTTCATGGGAATTGACCAGGTCGCGCAGGTCACGGACATCGTCAGGCAGGCGCTGGCGAAGCGGGCGGAGGGGCTGAAGTCCGAAGTCCGAGGTGCGAAGTCCGAGGGCCGAAGTTTGAGGAGAGCGGCAGTTCAAGGTTCAAGGTTCAAGGTTCATCCACCCTCCGCAGGACCGCTACGGAGGACGGGAGGTTCGAAGTTTGCCCCCCCTCCCGCCCGTCGCCACCCTCCCTGGTCATCACCCCGCGGCCCCGCTACATCCCTGACTACGCGACGCCGCGCTTCCGGCTGACGCCGCGCCACTTTGCCTACGTGAAGATCGCCGAGGGCTGCAATCATCCCTGCAGCTTCTGCATCATCCCCCGCATGCGGGGCTCGCATCGCAGCCGCGCGCAAGCGGACATTGTGGCCGAGGCGAAAGCGCTCATTGCCGACGGCGTTAAGGAGCTGAACCTGATTTCGCAGGACTCGACTTACTACGGTCTGGATTTGCGCCCCAACCGCAGCCGGGCCATCTCCGCGCCCGAGAAGTTCAACGCGGCGGTGAAATCGCTGCCGGCGGAGGCGACGACGATCTGCACCCTGCTGCGCGAGCTCAATGCGTTGCCGGGCGATTTCTGGATTCGACTGCTTTACACGCATCCGGCGCATTGGACGGATGAGCTGATCCAAACCATTGCCGAGTGCCCGAAGGTGGCGCGCTACGTGGATATTCCCCTTCAGCACATCCATCAGAACATGCTGGAGCGGATGCGGCGGGAGACCTCCGGCAAATACATCGTGGACCTGATTCACCGCATTCGCGCGGGGATTCCGGGCATTGCGTTGCGGACGACCTTCATTGTGGGATTCCCGGGCGAGACGGAGGCGTATTTTGAGGAGTTGCTGGAGTTCATCCGCGAGGCGCGGTTCGAGCGGTTGGGCGTGTTCGCTTACTCGCGGGAAGAGGGGACGCGCGCCGGGGCAATGGCCGGGCAGGTGCCAAACAAGACCAGGCAGAAACGGCGCGATCAGGCTATGGCGGCGCAGCACGAGGTGGCGGTGCAGGTGGCGGGTTCCTTTGTCGGTCGCGCGATCAAGGTGCTGGTGGAGCAGGCGGCCAGCCCGGCTGAACTCCGGCGCGCGCGCGTCAGTTCGTGGGAACACGGTTTGATTCGCGGGCAGAGACCAGCACACCGCCGCGCTCAAGGGCCGGTTCCTGGTGGCTCGCGGCGAAGCGGATGCGCCCGACATTGACGGGCGGGTCTATGTGCGCGGCCAACTGCCCCTGGGCGAATTCGCTCAAGTGAAGATCATCGGCCATACCGACTACGATCTGATTGCTGAAGCGTGCAATGGCTGCGCGCCAGGGCGCCCGGAGGCGAACCTGGCGCGGTAGCGCCACATACCGCGCGAAGCGTTTGGGGCGCGCGGAGCTTGCTCCCGCTTTCGGCGGCGCGGCACGGTTCCAAAGCGGGAGCAAGCTCCGCGCACTCCAAACGCTTCGCGCCCGGCAATGTCCCTCTTCCTGTAAATGCCCTGCTTCAAGATCGCACGCGCGAGGCGCTGCCGACCTTGCCGCCGGCAACGCCGATTCAAACCGAAGGCCCACCCGGAGCGCCGTTGAATCACTCCTGCCGCCGGGCTATACTCGGTTAGTCATGTCCCAGGCAATACAGGCGCGGTGTGCGCGGGCGGGTAACCACGACGAACGGCTTCGCGCGTTTACCCTGATTGAACTGCTCGTGGTGATCGCCATCATCGCCATCCTGGCCGCCTTGCTGCTGCCGGCCCTTACCAATGCCAAGCTCAAGGCGCAGGGGGTGCAGTGCATGAACAACCACCGCCAGTTGTGCCTCGCCTGGCGGATGTATTCGGACGACAACAATGGCCGCCTGCTCTATGCGAGCGACAACCCCTACGACGCGTCCACGATCGCCTCCACGTGGGTCACCGGCTGGCTGCAATGGTGGAACCCGCAGGACCCGGCCAACTGGGACCCCAACCACGACATCACCAAGAGCCCCCTATGGCCGTATTGCGGCCATAATCTCGGGATTTGGAAATGCCCTGCCGACCGGTCGTTCGTGATGGTCAACGGCGAGGCCAAGCCGCGCGTTCGGAGCATGTCCATGAACTTCTATCTTGGCGGTTTCGGGGGATGGGACGGCAGCAGCAGCGGGCTGGATACCGGGGGCTACAAGCTCTACTTCAAGCAAGACGACTTGGCTGACCCCGGCCCAGCCAAGATCTTCGTCTTCCTGGACATGCGGCCGGACAGCATTGACATCGGCAACTTTGCGGTTCGGATGACCGGTTGGCCGGACCAGCCCGGCAGCTACGGCTTTTATGATTTGCCAGGCTTCTATCACCACCTGGCCTGCGGGTTCTCCTTCGCTGATGGGCATTCGGAAATGAGGCGCTGGCGCGACCCCCGCACCACGCCGCCGCTGGTGGACAACGGCGAGGTCAGCGACTGGTTCAAATCTCCGGGGAACCCCGACGTCGCCTGGCTGCAGGACCACGCCACCCGGCCGAAACAGTGAGCCATCGAGGCGGCTTGGAAGCGCATCTCAGTTTTGGACACCGTCTGGCTGGTTCTCCAGAGCGCCCGCCCGTTCATGCACCTGTTCCCCCTCACCCCAGCCTCTCCCCAAGGAGAGGGAGAAACCTCGACCGCGCAAGGCCAAGGCAAGATTCGACCTGTCGAGCGCGTTGGTCTTGACGACCGACTGGCGATTGTCCTCCCTCTCCTTGGGGAGAGGGCTGGGGTGAGGGGGAATGGGGTTTGCCGCCAGCGGGGGCTTGATGCGCGAGCCGCGCACACCGGCCTTTGGCAGCAGACCGCACTCCCTCGGAAAATGAGATCCGCTCGCGGCTTGGGCGAAATGCGTTGCTCCATTTTTCTCGCGCTACTAAGGTAACACGCTGTGTCTGTTCGCCTGACCATCCTTGGGAGCGGCTCCGCCGGCAATTGCGCCTATGTGGAGACCGACGAAGCCCGCGTGCTGATTGACGCGGGTTTCAGCCTGCGCCAGATTCGCCAGCGCCTGGCCACGATTGGCCGGGCGCCGGAGAATCTGACGGGCATCCTGATCACGCACGAGCACTCGGACCACGTGCAGAGTCTGCCCTTGATGAGCGAGAAGCTGCACATTCCCGATCTATTGCAATCGTCCCACGCAGGAGGCGGTCGAGTATCAATACCAAACCCGGCTGGCGTGCCGAATCTTCGAGACGGGCGGCAGCTTCGAGATAGGCGACATCACGGTGGAGACGTTCAGTGTCCCGCACGACGCGCAGGAGCCGGTCGGGTTCCTGCTGCGAACCAGCGCGGGGAACCTCGGTTTCCTGACCGACCTCGGCCACGCCACGAAGTTGGTGCTCGAACGGGTCCGCCCGGCCCAGGCGCTCGTGCTGGAGGCGAACCATGACGTGAAGATGCTCCAGGATTGTCCGCGCCGCCCCTGGAGTCTGAAGCAAAGAATCCTTGGCCGGCACGGGCACCTTTCCAACGAAGCTGCCGCTGACGTCGCCGAGCAGATCATGTCCGCCGAACTGCGCCACCTCTATCTTGGGCACTTAAGCCGCGAATGCAATCGGCCTGAATTGGCCCATCGCGTCGTGAACGAACGGTTGCAGCAGATCGGAGCCAATCACGTCCGGCTTGAACTGACTTCCCAGGCGCATCCCTGCCAGACGTTGAGCCTGTGAGGGGGCGCGCCCAAAAGATCGAGTCGCTCGATTTGCCTGAGCTTCAGCCTTACCGCACCATGCGGCGGCAACACGAGCACCGGCAGCAGGGCATTTTCGTCGCGGAAGGAGAGAAGGTCGTGCGTCGGCTGCTGGAGAGCCGGTTCAGCGTGGTTTCGGTGCTGCTGCCGGAGAAGTGGCTGCGCGAACTGGACCCGCTGCTGGAGGCGCGGCCGGAGGAAATCCGGGTCTTTGTCGCTGAAAAGGCGCTGCTGGAGACGCTCACCGGGTTCTCCATGTACCAGGGCCTGCTCGCCGTGGGCCGGGTGCCGCCGCTGCCGACGCTCGAGGAGGTTGTGGCGCAAAGTCCCCAGCCGCGGTTGCTCGCGGCGGCGGATGGCCTTTCCAGCGCGGAGAATCTCGGGGCGCTGGTCCGGAATTGTGCGGCCTTCAACGCCCAAGCCTTAATCGTCGGGGAGACGTGCAGCAGCCCGTTCCTCCGTCGCGCGGTGCGGAGTTCGATGGGAGCCATATTCCAGTTGCCGATCGTGGAGACCGCCGGCCTGACCCAAGCCCTGCGCGACCTGCGCCAGCGGGGCATCCGCTGCCTCGCCGCCCACCCGCACGCGGATGGCCGGTCCCTCTGGCAGGCTGATTTCGCGGGCGACTGCTGCATCGTCTTCGGCAGCGAAGGCTACGGCCTTTCCCCCGCCGTACTGGCCGCCTGTGATGACGCGGCCTCCGTCCCGATGCCGGAGACGGTTGACTCGCTGAACGTAGCCAGCGCCGCCGCGGTGTTCCTTTACGAAGCCAACCGGCAGCGCCAATAAGGGCAATGGAACCCGCCGCGGCGTGCCGCTTGATTGCGTTGAATTGATCCTCCCCGCCCGGCCTCGGCGCCAGCCGCCCTGAGTCTTCCCGTCGGCTTTTGAGGCAGCGACGTCAATCGGCGCATTCTTGGGCGCTGGCGGGCCATAGCGCCAGAGGACAGGCCCAGTCCAAGACGTTCAGACGCCAGTGAAAGGCCAGTTTCGCGCCGAAAGCATTCGCAAGGAGAACCCCCGTTTTTTAAAGAGGGAACCTGTTGCTCCCAGTTGGCCGACATGGCCCGGAACCGGGAAATGAACCTGCGATAGTCAGTGCCGGAAAAAAGGGGCCCTTTGGCGAGGTTTGAAGCAAGGCCGACAGCAGGCAGCGGGATGGAAGCAACGCTGCCCAAGTGCCTACCAATCCTAGACTTGTGCCATCCATAGGCAAAGTTGTGGAGATGGGTTGTTCTGGTAACCCCCAGATGTCCGATGCTCGACCACTCTGGGGTCTGTCTTGCACTGTGACCAGGTAGTGACCAGGTAGTGACCAGGTAGTCACCAGGTAGTGACCAGGTAGTAGAGCTACTACCTGGTGACTACCTGGTCACTACCTGGTCACTACCTGGTCACTACCTGGTCACAGTGGAATAGAGGGGCGCGTGGCGGTCAGGAGCGGCTGGGAAGAGAATGCCCCGAACCCCGTTCAAAAAACGGGAGACTGCTTGCGATTGCCCCTCCCAATCCCCAACAGAGGATGCCGATTAGGGGCGGGTGCCCGCTACCAACTCCGTCTTCCCGCCAGTGGCCAAAGTCCAATTCGCAAGCTGTCGCCCGCTGTTTTGGGAGCAACCCGCGCACAGGCTTAGCAGTTAGGGCCTGCATCACGTGGGAAAGCGGGAGTTCCACTGGCGCAGGTTCTTGGCGCAAAACTGGCCTTTTACTGAGGTCTGGACGCTAGCGCGCCCTCACCTGCGCCAGAAGAAGCGAAGCGTCTTGGTGTTCCGCTGCACGATAATCTGGGAGAGAATTATCGTGACAATTTGGGCGAATCCCTCTCAAGCGCGAGATTCTGTGTCAGACGGGCCACAATTCCCGCTGATGTGCGCCGCCGGGATGAGGCGCAACGGCATCTGGGAGGTCGCGCAGGGCTACTTCGGGCTCCGGCGGGAGGGGCCAGCGCGTGCATAACTCGTTGCGGTTTGGCTGCTTGAGAAGTGACCAGCCGCGATGTTCAGACCGCTGCAAGATCGCGACGGATGCCCCTTTACTATGGCGAACGATCCTGGAACAGCCTGAAGTTGAGGAGTTTCCTCCAAGCGGTCAACGCAACTGGCTTCACGCCTACGACTTACGCGACTTCAGGTTCGGATCTGAGCAATGGTGTCACGACGGAGCGTGAGGAGAACCCCCCTCTTACTTCAGCGATTTCCCTGCAGCGGAACAGTCTTGGACTGCCCCTGTCGGCTGGCGCCTTTGACGGGCTGCGAAGGGTAATCTGAAATCTGAGACACCACACTGGCCTCGCCAGCCATCCGCAGGCCATCTTGAAGCAGGCGGAAGGCAGGGAGAAAGGAGGGGGAAAGCTCTCCCCCTGCTTTCCCCCCTGTTTCAGAGTAGCCCGCGGGTGGCTGGAGTTTGGCGGGAGCGGGTTAGGGTCGAAAGACAGCCAGATAGGCTAGCCGGATCACGCGGCGCCATTCGGCCAGAGCCGCCCGGAAGGCTTCCGGTGTGGGGAAGCCGCAGCGGACCGAGACGCGGTAATACGGCGCGGGATCGTTGGGGAGAACGGTCTCTCCCTCGTAGCTCCAGCGCCGCAGGATGCCCTCGACGCGCCGCAGTTGGCGGTAGTTTGCGATGAGGGTGTCGGCCTCGGGCAGTGCGGCCGAACTCCGCCCACGCTCCAGGACGCGCAAGGTATTGGCTTCCTGCCACCCTTGCTCGAGGCAGAGCGTTTGGGCGATGAACTCGGCGTCCATCAGGCCGCCATTGCCGGTCTTGATGGCGAGGTCATCTTGTCCCGCCGGTGTGCGCTCCTTCTCGATGCGCATCCGCATCTGGTGAATCTTGTCTTTCCAATCGGGCGTGTAGGCCGCCAGCGGCGAGGCGGGGTGGCGGAAGTCTGTGAGCGCGGCCGCCAGCGCTTGGAACTGGGCGCCTAACTTGAGGTCTCCCGCCACCGGTCGGGTGCGGGTCAGTGACTGAATCTCCCAGAGCTGCGCGCGCTGGCGATAATACTCCTCGTACGGGCTGAGGGTGTTGACCAAGAGGCCCTTCTCGCCGTCGGGCCGCAGGCGCGCATCCATGCGGAACACGAGCCCTTGTTCCGTACGCGCCGAGACCAGGTCCAAGACCTCGACGGCATAGCGGCCCAGCGCGGCCACATTCTGGGTCTTCGAGTCCGCCACGAAGAGAACGTCGAGGTCTGACCCGTAATCAATCTCCGCGCCGCCCAACTTGCCCAGTCCGATGATGACGAAGGGCGGCGCCTTGAGCTTATGTTTGCGCATGACGACATCGAGGGCGTATTGCAGGCAGGCATCGGCCAGGCCCGACAGCTCGGTGAGGTATTGTTCGAAATCCGCGAGGCCCAGAATGTCGCGCAGCCCGATACGCATGAGCTCGGCCTGGTGATAGCGGCGCAGCCAGGACTGTTGGTCGTCATCGCCCAGGCCGTGGCGCAAATCGCGCAGGGTTTCCTCGGCGGACTTCCGTTGGCGCAGCCGGCCACTGATCACCAGCTCATCCACCAGGTCGGGCGTGCGAATAGCCAGCTCGGCGAGGAATTCCGAACGGTCAAACAGCAGCACCAGCAGCTCGAAGATGGCCGGGTTGCGGTTCCACAACTCGAAGAGCGTCGCCCGCGCGCCGTAGGCGCTGATAAAGCTGTCGAGCCGAGTGACGACGCGGTCGGGGTCGGAGAGCGGGATATTGGCCGGCGCGGCGGGGGCGGTCCCTGGCTGCGGGCAGAGCGCAAGGAGCCGCGGCAACAGTTGGTGCGCCAGTTCACTTGTGCGTGCGGAGACGTGAACATAGCCCGGTCCTTCAACGAATTCCCGCAGCAGGCGCAATGCCTTGTCCACATCCTTAAAGGCATGATCGGCCAGCAGCTTCCGCCATTCAGGCTCGGCGCCCTCGAACTGGCGCGGGAACGGGGAAGCGCCTTTGGTTTCCTTCGTTTCCGCTTTCAGCAACCGGTCGAAGGTCCGGCGCACGTTGCGGGTATGAGTCCGGAGGGCTTTATTGAACTCGCCGAGCGTGGCGAAGCCCATCAAGCGGGCCAGGCGTTCCTGGGTGGGCCGGTCGGTCGGGATGGTGTGCGTCTGGAGATTATCCTCCATTTGCAGGCGATGTTCGACGTCGCGCAGGAAAACGTAGGCCTCGGCCAGCAGCCGCGACTCCTCTGCCGAGAGCAGTTCGTATTGGACGAGCTTGGCGAGAGCGGGCAGCGTCTGGGCCCCTTGCAGGAACGGCTGCCGGCCGGCGCGCAGCAGTTGCAGCGCCTGCACCACGAACTCAATCTCGCGGATGCCGCCGCGTCCGAGCTTTACGTTGCGCTCCAGTTCGCCGGCCTTGACCACCTCGTTCTCGATGCGGCTTTTCACGGCCCCGACCTCGCGCAAAACGCTCTCATTGATGGACCGCGGGTAGCGGAAGGGCTGGACCGTTTCCAGGAACTCAGCCGCCAGCGATTCATCGCCCGCGACCCCGCGCGCTTTGATGAGCATCATGCGCTCCCAGGTCTGGCCCCACTGCGCGTAGTAGTTCTCGTAGCCGGCCAGCGAACGGCTCAGCGGGCCGGCATCCCCTTCGGGCCGCAGACGCAAATCAATCCGATACAGCGCGCCTTCGGGGGTCATGCGGCTGACTTCAGCAATGAAGGCTTCCGCCAGGCGATTGAAGAACTGATGGTTGGTCAGCACCGGGCGAGGCGCCTTGTCATTGCCCGGGCGCTGCTTGAAGACGCTTCCCTCCTCGGCATAAACAAATAGCACGTCCACATCCGAGCTGTAGTTAAGCTCTTGCCCTCCGAGCTTGCCCATGCCCAGGACGCAGCCTGTGGTGGGCTGCCACTGTCCGCCGGTGTCCTGGTGCCAGGGTTGGCCATGACGGGCGGTGAGCTGCCGGTGGCACACTTGCCAAACGGCGTCCAGGCAGACGTCTGCCACGTCGGAGATTTCCTGCACAATGGCCGGGAGCTGCCCCAGCCGGGCCAGGTCCCGCGCGGCAATGCGGAGCATCTCGCGCTGTTTGAACTCGCGGAGTTGGGCCAGCGCGGCGCCGAAGTCGGAGGCGGCGAGCAGCGGCTTCAGCCACCGATTGACTTCATTGCGCAGTCCTTGCTTGCGCCGCGGGTACTTAAGCGATTCCGGCTCGAGCACATTGAGCCAGTCGGGCCGCGCGACCAGCAGATTGCTGAGCGCCTGGGAACCGCTGAACAACGCGGCGAGAATGCGGGCTTGCTCAGCCGAGACCGGCGGCAACGCTGAGCCACCGCCGGCAGCCGTGAGCAGGTCGAGGAACCGCCCGGCCCGCTGCGGGCCAGCGCAGGTCTTGATCGCCTCTGTCCAGACAGGGGTGTTCATATCCACAAAGCTCGCCTACCGGGCGACGGTTTCCAGCACGACCTGGCCTGGGGGAGCCTCTCCGGGAGATCGCAGTGCGGTGAACAGTCCGCGCCAGAACCCCAGGCCGTAGAGAATATGGGTCAGCACAATCAAAGGAATCGCCGCGAGGCTCTGGAACACCTGGCCGCCGGCGGCAAGGACAGCCGCTTGGCCCAGCACGGCTACGAAATAGAACGCGAGCGGCGCCAGACACACCTTTCCGACGGAAGTCAACGCCAGCAGGAATGGCAACGCCAGCAGATACAGGCAGAAGAGCGGGGGAACGAAATTGAGCGCCGAGCCCGGGGTAGGGTGGAGGCGGAATTGCTCCGCCCGACCGCGTCCGTAGGTCATCAGCATCCGGGCGAAGGACCTGAGGCTGGAGCGAGGCCGGCGGCGCACTACGAGTTGGGGGTCATAAATCAGCGTGCCGCCGCGCTTTTGCAGTTCGTCCATGAGAGCGTTTTCTTCGTTCGGATAAAGGGCCTCGTTGAAGCCGCCCAGGTCGAGCATGGCCTGGCGGCGGGCGAGGAGGTTGCACAAGATGAGCTCCTTTTCGCTCGTGGCCCGCACCCGCCCCACCGCGGCATAACGCGCGCGGCTTGGCCCGAACGCCAGCCAGCTCGACAGCACCAGCGCGAAGATCCGTTCGAGCAAGGGCGCCGCGGGTGGACATAGGTTCGGTCCGCCAACCATTTGCACCCTTTGGTCCTGGAAGTGGGTGGTCGCGCGGCGCAGGTTTCCGGGCTCTGGCGCCGAGTCATCATCGAGGAAATAGATCAAATCGCCGCGAGCGGCTTTAAGCGCGGCATTGCGTTGGGCGGAGGGCTGCCTGCCGCGCGCAACGATTATCTCCAGCTTATCGGCCGGGTAATCCAGTGCACGGCTGACGGTAACGGCCTGGACCTCGACCTGGGCGGGCCGGGCCGCGATCAGCACCGTAACGCTCGGCACGTTTTCGTTCACGCCCGCAGGCTAAAGTCCGGGCCGGGAACTTCAAGGTGCAAAAGTTCAGATTGCTTTTGACAATTCCCGCCAGGTTCATACATTTCTCCCCGCTCCGGTTTATGGGGTCGTAGCTCAGTTGGTAGAGCGCCTGAATGGCATTCAGGAGGTCACGAGTTCGAGCCTCGTCGGCTCCACCACCGGAAACATTGGGGAAAGTGAGGTTAGAACCAATAGAATCAGGCACTTGCTCAGGTGCTCCAGGCCCGAACACGTAAAGGCTAGACATGCGTAGTAAGGGGTAATGCGCCCAAAAAGTTGCGTCCAAAGTTGCGTCCAGACTGAGACGCAAGCCTAAATGGCCGGCCTGGCGCCCGGGCCGGGGCGGCGGGCGGGGGGACATCTGCGGGCTCGACCACCTGTCGTGGTGGGCTCAGACCATCTTGCGCCAGTCGGGAATGCCTTCTTGCATCACATGAGTGGCATGGCGAGGATTGAATGCCTCCGGGTTGAACGGACCCCTCCAATCCAGCATTTCCTGATTCCGCTCGTGGCTCGGATCGGCAATCGCCTCAAGATACTCTGCGTATCCTCCAATGCCGCCGACGTCTTCGGGAGGACAGGCGCGCTCCCCTTCCAGGCATTGAGGATACGCCATCCCGGGTTGCGGCGCCGGCGAACCTTCGAATTGCACGTCATGCACCCAACCGTCGCCGAAGTCATAGTGGTATTCAAAGGCGATGGGCGCGCGGTCGGCAGGCAGCACCTCGCTGATAAGAGTCCTGGTGGAATCAAGCCCGGTAAACGGTTCGACGTCGTCGTCAAGCAATTCAGGATCGCCGCAACGTCGGTCCTCAATGAAGAACTGGTGCAGGTGCGAGTTGGTCCAGCCCAGGGCAGCCTGGATGTATTCATGGAGTTTATCCAGCGTGTCATCGAATACCTGGATGCGCCGCCAAACAGCCGGCGTGACACCGCGCAACGTGATTTTGAACTGGAACAGGCGCCGCGACGTTGAGGCCCCAATCCGTTCTTGCACGGCGGCGGCCGCTCGGTCGGCTGGGACGTACGGAATCAACCCCTGCTTAAAGGCGGCACGCTGCATCGCCACAGGCTGTTGGCGGATGTCAATCATGAACCCGTTCGAATCCTGCAGCGTCCAAATCAATGGGTTATCTTCCCAGCGGCTTGGGAGCGTCCAGCGGTGATCGAACTGGTGGATCTTCAGCATCTGCCGGATGGCTTTGGCCTTTCCCTGACCCGTGCTCTCGGCCACGCCTAATGCCTGGTCTATCACCGGCGGTTTCAGGTGCGGTGATTGGGAACGATCATCGAGAAAGTTTACCCAACCGATGGTGCGAATGATGCCACACGCCCAGGTTCGGGGCTCGCCCCGGAGCAAGGGGGAAGGCCGTTTGGCAGCCAGTTTCTCCGCCAGTTTCCGGCACAATGCCAGGTATTCTTCGTTGAGGCGCGTCTGGCAGAACGCATCCGTCATGGCGACGACCTGTTTCAGGACTTCCTGCACGGCCGCCACGCGCTGTTGCGGCGCCCGGATCGGCTGCGGTTTTCGAGCATCAACGCCAGGCTCGCTCACCGGCGCCTCCCAGGGCAACGAAGTCACAATGCCTTGGTTCGCCTTGGCGGTTCGGAAAGATTCCTCGAAACCGCGCCGGGAGCCAGGGCCGAAGGTGACATTGAACGAGCTGACGATTCCGTCGTAGATGATCTTGCCCCGAAAGGGCAGCAGCACCATCTCGACCATCGCCGGCAGCGGCATTGGGATGAGCCGTTCCATCGGGTCCACCAATCCCGTAACCCGTACGCGGTTGACTTCCCGTCGCAGGTGAGAAGGACCATGTATTTCTTGAGCTGCCGCAGGGCAATAAAACGTCCCGCCGCCAAATGACGCCAGGAAGATATGGTCTCCAACTCCGCCTCAGTCAGCCCCGCGGGGTTGGCGGCAATGAAAGCGTCAATCAAATCCAACCGGCCGAGAAATGCCTGCACCACTTTCTGCCGTTGTTCGGCCGGAAGTGACCGATACGCCGCTGCGGATGGCAGAACACGAACGCTTTGAATCTGCTCCATCACAAACTGCATCACGGCGCAATGCAACTTGAAAAACTGTTCGGCCTCTTCGCTGGAAAGCAACATACGCGATCATTACACACCGGGCCTGCGGCCGTTGTCAAATCCAGGTTCCTTCGGGTTTAATTGCGCGGCGCCCTTTTCCCAACGCTGAAGCGTTGGGCTATTCTCGCTTGTCCCTCCGGGACAGGAGCTTCCTCCCCGGCCAACTGAATTCGCGAAAGGCATTGGGTTAACGCCAACAGAACCAGGCATTTGCTCAGGCGTTCCAGGCCAGAAGCGGCGTGCCTATAAAAGCCGGTGAATCCCTGCGAAGGGGCGCTTATGGGCACTACCACCAGAGGTCGCAGAGGATTTCGCTCTCCCCGCTCGCGGGGAAGGTAGGGTGAGGGGGAATTGGTCTCTCTGATCAAGACAGACATCGAGACAAACGAGAATCCGCAGAAGGTGCAGAGTCCTCTGGCGCTTTTGACGGCCAGCGAAGCCCGCTGCGTCAATGCGGAACACGCAGACCGCGACGCAACAACCCATTGGTGGCGATCAAGCGGTATGTATGCTTCACCGCGAGAGGCTGGTGCCAGAATTCGCCCCCTGCGCATTCGATGATCAAACCTCCCGCCGCGATGTCCCACAGCCGAATCTCGGATTCGATGTAAGCATCAAACCGGCCGGACGCCACATAGACCAATCCCAGGGCGGCAGCACCCATCATGCGGATCTTCCGCACACGGTGGACCAGCCTGGCGAAATAAGGCAGCGTGGCGTCAAGGCTCTCACGCGACTTGGTAAACCCGATGGAAACCACTGCCTCGTTCAGCTTGCGGCGCCGGCTGACATGAATGACCTTGCCGTTCAGCCGCGCATTTTGGCCGCGACGAGCAGTCCAGAGTTCGTCGCAAAAGGGGTCATACACGGTGCCCACCAGCGTCTTGTAGCCATCCTCGAATCCGGCTTCACCCGGTGTTTGGACCCGCCGCTGCAAGGCAATCGAGACGCACGCGTGGGGGATGCCGTAGGCGAAATTGACCGTGCCATCAATCGGATCCACCACCCAGCGGTATTCGGCATCTGCTCGCCCGGCGACGCCCTCTTCGCCGAGCAGGGCGACCTCAGGGAAGCTCCGCCGCAGGGCCTTTTCGATGAGGGCCTGGCAGCGGACATCCAGCTCCAGCTTGATGTCGTGCTGGGTGACCGAATTCGCGCGCTTGGACGCGTTAAGTTGCTCTCGCATCAGTGCCCCAACTGACCGGGCCGCTCCGACCGCTTCGGCCAGCGCCCGGTCCAAATCCATCTGCCGGGTTCGTTCCATACCTACTCCACCAGGGAGGGCTTTACTTCCTTCAGCGTCAGCCGGTAAGAGAAATGGTCGAAATAGATGTTCTTGTCTCCGGCCTCCAGCTCTCCCCGCTGGAAATCCACATCATCGGAGCGGATCGTTCGTTTGGGCGGGTTGAGGGTCTGGCTGTGGTCACTGTTGGCAATCATGCGATACTGGTCAAGGCCGCCGAAGTAGAAATCGCGGAGTTCACGCTTCTGCTCGGGCTTGAGCGTGTTAGCGTAGCGCATCGCCCAAATCCCCATATAGGGATCAACCGGCATCCAGCCGTAGGGAGCGAGGTAGATCTCCGTCCAGTCATGGTTCGATTTGTCGTCTGGGAACGTGTTCCAACCCGATTGCCAGCGGGCGGGAATCCCGTTAAGGCGGCAAAGGGTGATGAAAAGCAACGCTTCCTGGCCGCAATCGCCGTAGCCCTTCGAGCGGCAATAGTCGCTGATATTCCGAATGGTCGAATACTCGATGGAGTAGCTGTATTTAATGTGGCTGGCGATCCAATCGTAGCACTTTTTCGCCTTCCAGTAGGGATTGGTCTCGGCCCCGACGATCTGCTGCGAGAGTTGACGAAGCTCGGGAGTGAAGACAACGTGTGGAGCCTCGCTGGTGAACTTCTTGAGCGCTGAGTTATCCGGATCGCACGGGCGAACCTCGCTGGGCTTTATATCAAACCAAACGGCATGGGTTGTGTATTCGTATTGAACCTTGAACTGAGTCGGTTTGCCTTCCTCGGCTCTTTGCTCCAGGTACACGGACCGGATCGGGCTTTGCGCGTCATCCAGGTGCTTCACGGGTGACGAGGTTGTCAGCAGCTTGAAGTCGTCCTGGAATGGATACTGCCGGGGGATCGGAATCCAGGCACGGATGGTCTCACCCGCGGGCGCGGCATCGGCGTCGGCGGTAACGGTCATCGTGACGCGGAATCGCTTCGGCAGGACGTAGGGCGTTTTCTCTGCCACGGCTGCCTGCTTGATCGAATGGATGCTCGCCATCCGCGCCTGTTCCAGGCCAGCCGTGTTTCTGGGGTGCAGGCGTCGTGCGTCCAGCTCCTGGTAGCGCATGTAGAGGTTCCGTACGCTGTCGCCCATATAGTAGCGCGTGCCATCAATGTCCCGGTAATCGAAGCGCCCTTCCTTGAGCCACTGCTCATATTCTTCGGCGGTCAGATTCCTGACCGAGGCCTTCAGAGCGGTGAAAAGCGCTTCCTTCGTCAGCGGGAAATCCTCTTTGATGCGGTTGAGGCGGTCGAGGTCGAACTCCAGCTTCTTCCGGTCGGCAGCGGTCAAGGATTGATCCTGCAATGCCGTTGTGAGGACACTCGCGGCCTGCTTGAATTGCCCCTGCAATTCGAGCCGGCTAGCGTCGCCGACGACCTCCTGCCGGGCAAAGCAGGTTGTGCCAACGAACAGGCAGAGACTTACCGCCGCGAGAACGCACTTATTCATAGCTCTACCGAAGGTGCCTCTCGGCGGCAAAAGAAGCAACCTCCCACTTCAGATTGTCAGCCCTGCAAGGCCTCCAGCGCCTTGTTCACGCGCTCACGCTTGGCGTGCCACTCGGCGAGGCGTTTCTGGTGTTCTTGCAGGACGTGCGGTGGGGCTTTCGAAGCGAAGTTCGGGTTGCTAAGCTTCTGCTCGGCCTTGGTGATTTCGCTCTCGATCTTCTCCAACTCCTTGGTGAGCCGCGCCTTTTCGGCGGCGACGTCAATCAACCCCTCCAACGGCAGATAAAGGTCCCCCAGCTCCGAGTGGACTGTAGGCGTGCCTTTCTTCGCCTGATAATTGGAGTCAACTTCGAGCGCTTCGGCATTGAGCAGCAGCTTCAGGATTTCCGCGTCGTGCGGCAGCAGTTGCTTGGCCGGCTTGAAGACGAACTTAACCTTCTTGCTCGCCGGGATGTTGCCTTCGCGGCGCAGGTTGCGGCCCTGGGTGACCAGCTCGTACTTGGCGTTGACCATGTCTAGGAAGCTGTCGTCCAGGCCGTAGTGGCCGCGAAAATCCTCATCCAGCGGCTTGGGCCACGGGGCGAACATGATGGTCTCGCCGCCCTGGCCGGCTGGCATATCCTGGTGATACCCCATCCCGTGCCAGAGTTCCTCCGTGATAAACGGCAGGAACGGGTGGAATAGGCGCAGGGTGTGGGAGAGGACGAAGTCAATGACGGCAAGAGTGTTGGCGCGGCGGGGGGCGTGGTCCGTGATGCGTGATCCGTGATCCGTGACGGAAGATGGAGCCTCGTTACCTCGGCTGCTACCGGACGAAAGCACGGCCTTGCTGGCTTCCACGTACCAGTCGCAATACTCACTCCAGAAAAAGCGGTAGAGGGTTTGAGTGGCTTCGTTGAAGCGGTAATCGGCGAAGGCGGTGGTGATTTCCCGGATGGCCTGGTCCAGCTTCAGCAGAATCCACTTATCGTCGCTGGTTAGCAGAGCGGGTACAATTTCGCCCTGCACTTCGCCGCCCTGCATTTGGCGGAAGCGGCAGGCGTTCCAGAGCTTGTTGCAGAAGTTGCGGCCCAACTCGACGTCCTTCTCGTCGAATAGCACGTCCTGGCCGAGCGGCGCGCTGCGCATGGTGCCGAAGCGGAGGGCGTCGGCGCCATACTTGCCGATGAGCTCCAGCGGGTCGGGCGAATTGCCCAGGCTCTTGCTCATCTTGCGGCCCAGCTTGTCGCGGATGATGCCGGTGAAATAGACGTTGCGGAAGGGCAGGTCGCCCATGAACTCGTAGCCCGCCATGATCATCCGCGCGACCCAGAAGAAGATGATGTCCGGCCCGGTCACCAGGTCGGTGGTGGGGTAGAACTTCTTCAGGGTATCGGTCTGCTCCGGCCAACCCATCGTGGCAAAGGGCCACAGCCAGGAACTGAACCAAGTGTCGAGGACATCGGGGTCCTGCTCCCAGTTTTCCAGGTCTGCGGGCGGTTCCACGGCACAATAGATGTCAGCCGCGGAGACTTCGGACTTCGGACTTCGGACTTCGGACTTCCTGTACCACACGGGCACCCGATGTCCCCACCAGAGTTGCCGGCTGATGCACCAGTCACGTAGGTTATGCATCCAGTGGGAGTAGGTCTTCACCCAGCGGTCGGGATGGAAACGCATCCGGGGAGCGCCCGCGCCCTCGCGGGCTGTCGAAGGCGCCACGCCTTCGACGCTTCCCCCCGCGGAGCCGTCGGCGGGGGCGCCGACGGCGGCAGGCGAGGCGCCTGCGCTCCCCGCGACACATTGAATCGCAGGCTGTATGCTCGGGTACTTGAGAAACCACTGCTCGCTCAGGTAGGGCTCGATGGGCACATGGCTGCGCTGGCTGTAACCGACGTTGTGGACGTATTCCTCGACCTTGAGCAGCAGGCCCTGCTCGGTCAGTTCCTCCACAACGGCCTGGCGGGCTCCCATGCGGTCCATGTCGTCGAAGTCCTCGCCCGCTGCCTCGGTCATCTTGCCGTCGGGGCCAATAACGACGGTGAAGGGGAGCTTGTGGCGCAACCCCATCTCGTAGTCCGCCTGGTCGTGGGCGGGCGTCACCTTCACGCAGCCCGTGCCGAACTTCGGGTCAACCAGCTCATCCGCGATAATGGGGATGGGCTTGTTCTGCAAGGGCAGCAGGCACTTGCGGCCGACGAGTTTCTTGTAGCGCGGGTCGTTGGGATTCACAGCCACGGCCTCATCGCCCAGCATGGTCTCCGGGCGCGTGGTGGCGACCACAAGGAATTCATCCGCCTTGGGCTGCCCTTGATCATCCAGGAGAGGATATTTCAGGTGCCAGAGATGCCCCTTTTCCTCGATCATCTCCACCTCTTCGTCGGAGAGGGCAGTGCGGGCGGCGGGGTCCCAGTTCACCATGCGTTTGCCGCGGTAGATGAGCCCCTTCTGGTACAGCTCGACGAACACCTTCTGCACGCAGCGCGAGTAGGCCGGGTCCATCGTGAACCGCTCGCGCGTCCAATCGCACGAGCAGCCCAGCTTCTTGAGTTGCTGAATGATGATGCCGCCGTGCTTCTCCTTCCAGGCCCAGACGTGTTCGAGGAACTTCTCCCGGCCCAGATCGTCGCGGTGCTTCATCACGCCCTGCTTGCGCAGCGTCTTCTCCACAACGGCCTGCGTGGCAATGCCGGCGTGGTCGGTGCCGGGCAGCCAGACGACTTCCTTGCCGTCCATGCGCGCCTTGCGGGCGAGAATGTCCTGGATGGTGTTGTTGAGAACATGCCCCATGTGGAGCATGCCGGTCACGTTCGGGGGCGGGATGACGATCGAATACGGCGGCTTGGAAGACGCGGGATTGGCGACGAAGCAATTATGCTTCAGCCAGAAGTCATACCACTTTTCTTCAACTGCTTGGGGTTCGTAGGCTTTAGGAACTTCAGACATAAGGAGTCAATCCGTGTCTCATTTCCGCATGAGCGCATATTCCAGGCTGTCCACCAGCGCCTGGAGGCTGGCCTCGACGATGTTGTCATTGACGCCAACCGTGCCCCACTCCGTCTTGCCATCGGTAGTCTGGATGAGGACGCGCGTGCGAGCGCCGGTGCCGGTCGTGGATTCCAGGATGCGCACCTTGTAATCGGTCAGGACTACGTCCTTGAGGGAGGGATAGAATCTGACCAGGGCCGCGCGCAGCGCTTTGTCGAGGGCGTTCACCGGCCCATCGCCCTCAGCCACAGTATGGCCCGCCTCACCGTTGACCCGCACCTTGACAGTCGCCTCACAGATCGAGCTCGGCCCGTCGCGGCGCATCGAAACATGGTAGCCGTCCACGGTAAAGGGCATCTTCTTGTGCTCCAACTCCCGGCTGATAAGCAGCGCCAGCGACGCTTCGGCAGCCTCATATTCGTAGCCTTCGCTCTCCAGGCGCTTGATGTGGCCCGTGATGGCCCGGGTTTCCGGCGCGTCCAGCGCGAGCTTGAAGCCCAGCTCTTTGGCTTTCAGCAGAATATTGGTGCGGCCCGACATGTCGCTGACCAGCACGCGGCGCGCATTCCCAACCGTTTCGGGCTGGACGTGTTCGTAGCTGCGCGAAACCCGGTCAATGGCATGGACATGCATCCCGCCCTTGTGGGCAAAGGCAGTTTGGCCGACCCACGGCTGGCGTGGGTCGTGGCGCACATTGGCGATCTCATCCACAAACTGCGACAGGTCCTTCAGCTTCGGCAGCGACCCAGGCGGCAGCACCTGGCGCTTCAGCTTCAACTCGAGCAGCGGGATGACGGTGATGAGGTTGCAATTCCCGGTCCGTTCCCCATAGCCGTTTATTGTGCCCTGGATCTGCGTGGCCCCGGCCTCAATGCCCGCCAAGCCATTGGCCACGCCGAGGCCGCAATCATTATGGGTATGAATGCCCAGCCGGGCGCCGAGCTTGGTTTTGGCGACACCGACAATCCGGGAGATTTCTTCCGGCAGGCACCCGCCGTTGGTGTCGCACAGCACGATGCACTCGGCGCCGGCGTTGGCCGCCGCCTGCCACGTGGCCAGCGCGTATTCCGGCTCCTCTTTGTAGCCGTCAAAGGCGTGCTCGGCATCGTAGATCACCTGTCGGCCCTGGTCTTTCAAGTAGCGCACCGTGTCGGCGATCATCGCGAGGTTCTCCTCCGGCTTGGCGCGTAAGACTTCCGTCACGTGCAGAATCCAGCTCTTGCCCACAATCGTCACCACAGGCGTCTCGGCCTCAAGAATCTGCCGCATCAGGTCATCGGCCTCGACCGCCATTCCCTTGCGCCGGGTCATGCTGAAGGCGGCGATGCGCGCGTGTTTCCACTGGCGCCGGGCTGCCTGTTTGAAGAACTCCATGTCCTTCGGGTTCGACCCCGGCCAGCCGCCTTCAATGTAATGCACCCCGAAGCCGTCGAGCTTTTCTGCGATGCGGATTTTATCCAGCGCAGAGAAATTGATGCCTTCGCCCTGGCTGCCGTCGCGCAGAGTCGTATCGTAGATTTCCACTTCGGGTTTCATAAACATCCCCACGAAAGGGGGAGGGAATACTTACGCCAACCCCCGGCCAAAGCAAAGTCCAAATCCGGCACCAAAGCACGGCCAATCCAACGTAGCCCCCCCCCGAACCTCACCGTTACCTCACCGTTACCTCACCGTAGCACCTCTGATAGCCTATCAGAGGTGCTACGGTGAGGTAACGGTGAGGTGCCGGGGGGGGGCGGCCAGGGATAGATTGGGGATGCATGCACAACAACGGCGGTCGGAATCTGCGGAAGTGACCTAATCGCAATAACTTGAGCGGATATTCAGCGACCTGCACCAGGGCCGGACCGGTCCTGCCCGGGCACCTACTTCGGCTTGGGCCAGTCCAGTTGCCGGGCGAGAAAATCGAAGGTGCCCACGCCGCTAATCTCATGCCCGCCGTTGAAGAACTCGATGGCGGTCCGGTCGCCGATGCCGAGCCGGTTGTATAAGCGCCGCACTTTGGCGTATTCCCCGGCAACCCATTCGTCCAGTCCGACGGGGTCATTATGGCCGCGCTCGATCATGAAGGGGCGCGGGGCGATCAGCGCCGCCCTCTCCGCGTGGCCGAAGGTCTCGCCCAAGCCGAAGTCTCCCATTTCGTATTCCCCGCCGAACAGGTAACTGCCGGGATAATCCACCGAAACATTCTTCCGGGTCCAATCATTGAAGCAGCCCGAGCAGATCGAGAGGGCGTAGCGGTCCAACACCGACGGCACGCGCATAGCCGTCGTGCCGCCGTAGGAAAGGCCGTAGAAGCCGATGCGCTTTGCGTCCACGAACGGCAGTGTTCCCAGCCAGTCGAGAATCCGGCTGTGCTGCGCGATGATAAACGAGAACAACGACAGCTTCAGCGGGTTCGCCTTGCGTTGTAACTGGCGGAAAGCGGCCTCGCCCCGGTTGTGCGGTGCAAAGACGATGAATCCGCGCTCGACGAGGGTCGCGGCAAAGCCTTTGTAGTAGCGGAACACATCGCTCTTAGGGTCTTCGTTGAAGACGTCGCCGGGGAGCCCTTCCAGGCCGTGCTGACAGACCACTGCTGGCCGGCGTTCGCCCGGCTTGAGGTCCTTGGGCACGAGCAAAGTGCCCGAGGCAAAGACGTCAGGATAAACATTCAGCACCAAGTCGAAAGCCTAGACCGACGAGAAATCTCGCCGCCAGTATTTCTCTCGCCCGGCGATGGACTGCTCCGTCTGGCGGGTAAGGAACCGGTCAATGCCGGCGACCATTTGGGCGGAAATGTCGCCCTGGAGCGTCAAGCGTTCGGTGTCGGGCAGGACTTCCTGCGCGAGGCTGAGGCAAGCAGCGCAGAGCAGAATCAGCCAGCAGCGTCGCGCTCTCATCGTCGCTGCGGGGTGAGTGCCGGGTCAGGACTCGGGATGGGCTGGAGGTTTCCGACCGGGGTGGGTGAGGCTCTGAAAGAACGGCAGCCGGGTGGTCGTGCGCCAGAGCCTCAGGAACGACTTCTTCTTGCGCTTCTCGGGTCCGAGCGGCACGCAGGCATGGCTGCAGAGCGGGCAGAACTTCATCAGTTTGCCCCCGCGCCGCCGCAGCCAGTGAAGGCAGGCGTCGCAGAGAACCTCATGGCAGTGCGTGCACTGATGCGTGGCGAGCGCCGTGGGGTGACGGGGGCAGATCAACGAACCGTCGGACAATACGACCGGTGGCGCCGCCTGAGGCACGTCGAATTTGGGAATAGCAATGCTGACCTCGGTGGTTTCAACCAGCAACTCGACCTCGCCCAGATGCAGAGTCTGGCCGGCGGACAGCTTGGTTTCCGTAATGCGCTGGCCGTCAACGAACGTGCCGTTAGTGGCATTGCAATCGCGCACCACAACCTCATTGTCCGAAAGCACGACTTCGCAATGGGTGGACGACACCGTGGGATGCTCAATCTGGAAATCGCTCTTCGGGCCTCGCCCAAAGCGGTTGACGCCCAGGTTGAGTTCAATCACCCGGCCCCCGAACCCGGCAGATTTTATAACTAGCCTGGCCATCCTGTTACTTCCGGCCCAAGTGATTACAGCGCGGCGCACCCGATGTCGAGAAGAATCTGCCGGATGGACTTCAGGCTGCACGGGAATCTGGTTGCCTTGAGGGCTGGGATTCTGGAAAGCTTTGCCGCATGAAGCGTGCATTGGTCGGCTTGAGGTTCATGCTGGCACTGGCGGCGGCTGTGCTGCTGGCCGGACTTTGCGTGACCCGGGCGGGGGACGCGAGCAAAGCTCCAGCCACTGCTGGGTGGGCGGAGGTGGACATCACGCCGCCGCTGGGCATTGCCCTCGGTGGTCGCGGCGGGCCGGAAACGCCCGCTGACAGGGTGCTTGACCCGCTCTACGCGCAGGTGCTTTTCCTGCGGGACGCCAAAGGAACGGGCTTTGTGCTGGCCTCGTTCGATTTGATTGGCTTGTCGCACGACCTGAGCGACCGCATTCGCACCCGCCTCGTCCATGAATTGGGAGTGGAGTGGGACCTGGTCGTCCTGAACGCCTCCCATACTCACAGCGGGCCGTATATGTATCGCGACCTCATGGCCGGGGTCGGCCCGCCACCGCTGGCCGAGCGCGATTACCTGAAATCCCTCGAAGACAAGATCGTCGTGGCCGCGCGGGCTGCCGCCAGGGCGGCGCAGCCGGTGGGGGTGGAAGTGTTCCAGGGCACGTCTCAGCTCGGCATCAATCGGCGAGGCAAGAACCCACAGGGCCGGCGGGCGATGCTGCCTGACCCCAAAGGGCCGTTCGACGATAAGGTCTGGGTGATGAAAGTAACTCCTAAGAATGGCGGGCCGCCGGCAGTGGTCTTCTCTTACGCCTGCCACGCTGTGATAGTATATGGCTTTGCCTATAGCGCGATTTCCGCCGACTATCCGGGGGCGACTCGCAACCTCTTGCGGGAATCACTTGGGCCGAAGGCGCACTTGCAGTTCGTGCAGGGGTTCGCCGGCAACATTCGCCCGCGCATCCTGGCGGACCTGGACCGAGGTCGTTTCCGCGTCGCCAAACCGGCGGATTTGGATCGGGCGGCGCACGATTTGGCCGGCGCGGTGCTGGCCGCTCTCAAGACCCCCGGTGAGCAGCTTTCGCTGGACATCGCCGGCGCGGCGGACCGACCGTTTTTGCCCCGGGCCGAGGCGCCACCCCGTGAACGCTACGAGAAGATGCATGCCACGGCGCTCGCCCGCACAAATGCGTATCGGCTGGCCGTGAGCGAATACTGGCTCAAACGCTATGACACAAGGGAGGGCTTTGCGCGTGGCGATGCGTGGTCGCTGGGTCTGATTCGTTTGGCGTCGAACCAGTGGATCGTGCATTCGGGCGGCGAACCTTGCGTAGAGTGGCGGGCGAAGATCTCCCAATGGCTCGCCCCGCTGAACATCGTCACCTGGGGCTACAGCCAGGAGGCAAACACCTATCTGCCGACGGAATCCATGCTGGCGGAAGGAGGCTACGAAGTGCTGGATTCCAATCAAGGACGCGCCAGCACGCCGGCCCCGTTTGCTCCCGGCATCGAGCAGGCGGTGCGGGAGAGCCTGCTGCGGCAATTGGCTTTCATCAAGGCCAGGACGAACTAGTGTGGTGTCTCAGAATTCCGTGGACACTTGCGGGCCATGGCGCCAGAGGACAGGCGCAGTCCAAGACGCTTCGCGTTTTCTGGCGCAGGCGAGGGCGCGTCAGCGTCTTGGACTGCGCCTGTCCTCTGGCGCTTTTGACGGGCTGCTAAAAGCAATCTCAATTCTGAGACACCACACGAGCTGCGTTCGGAGCCGCCCCTCTGCTGCCGCTATTTGTCCGGGGCGGCCGGAATCTCGTGCCTGCTGCGGTTAACCGCATCCTTTGAGGCATCAGCACCAATATTCAGAATGGCGTATCCCAGAGCCCAGACGAAGATAATCCCCAACACCACCAGCCACCACGATACGGTGGAGCGCCTGTGCCTGCCCCGGTGGGAGTGCCTCCGCGGGGAATCCCAGTCTTGAGCCGCAGGCGCTTCAAATTCTCGCGCCCGACGCCTCCTCCGGGCCCTCCTCGCGTTAGGCAGAAACGGCAGTTGAGTCGCTGGTTTGCGGCCATGATGCAGGTCTTGCAGCAATTCAGCGGCCTTCGTCGGCTCCAAGCCGCGCGAGGCGAGATGAGTCAGGATCTCCGCATCGGAATGAGCCGAGTTGATCATTCCCATGGCAAACTCCACATCCGATGGCAGTATCTCGTGAATCATAGCTGACGGTTCGTAACTGCCCAGGCTCACAGCCCATCGCAAGCTGAGACGCCCGCGCTCGTGATTGACAGATTATTGCCCAAGGGCCGGCTGCAAGTCAAGTTAAAGAGCCATCGGCCGGTGAGGCTCTCACTACAGGCAGGCGCCGAGCATCGTCACCGTCCGCCCGCGCGCTCAGGCTGGTTTTGTGCTACAGTAAGCCGTAAGCAGGAGAATAAAAAATGGAGCATGAACACATGAGCGCATTAGCTGAGAGACAATGTGTCCCTTGCAAGGGCGGCGTGCCGCCGCTGAAGGGGCCGGAACTGGCGCGATTCGCCAGCGAGCTGGATGGCGGCTGGCAGGTGGTAGCCGAGCATCAGTTGGAGAAGGAATACAAGTTCAAGGACTTTCGCGAAGCGCTCGCCTTCACCAACAAGGTGGGCGAGTTGGCTGAGGAGCAGCAACACCATCCGGACATCTACCTCGCCTGGGGCAAGGTGAAGCTCACCCTTTGGACCCACAAGATAGACGGGCTGAGCGAAAGCGACTTCATCATGGCCGCCAAAGCGGACAAGCTGAATGGTTGATTATCCGGGCGCCCGGGGTCAATCCTGCCCTCGCCACCAGCCCGGCGGCCGAGGTCTCACCCAAAGCCACGTGAAGACCACCAGCGCGAAGAATAGCCCATAGCCCACGGCAAAACTGTCTGGCTGAAATCATAGAAGATCATGCGGTGCAGCCAAGTGGGCTATGAATCCGCCCTCGTAACGGGGACCCAGGCCGGCCTTGAGGCGCAGATCATCCTCCCAGGTCGTCAGCGGACAAATTACCCCGAGGAGGGACTCGCCGGCGACGAATCCAATCAACAGCAGGTGTGTCACACGGAAGCCAAAGCTACGCACGAAACGCCACCCGCGGAAATGCCCCAGCCAAATCACCGGCAGTGCCCCCACGTTAAACAGCACGATCAATGCGTGCAGCACGAGGATGGCATCTGCCAGGCGTAAATAGAACCTTTGCATTTATTCTCGACTGCCACCACGTGGTTACGCCTCCAGCAGCGACGCTTTGCCATTTGCCATCTATTTCCCCGGTCGGATGCCCCCTCGCTGAATTGCTCACTGGGCAAAGGGCGGGTTGGTCGCGAAGGCGTATTCGTGGACGATTTCTCCCTTGATCAGGTGCTCCTGGATGATCCGCTCCAGCACCGCCGGTGTGCAGGAGTGATACCAAATCCCCTCGGGGTAAACGATTGCGATTGGCCCTTGCGTGCAGACGCGCAGGCAATTGACTTTGCTCCGATAGACCCGCGGCTCCGGTCCTGCTAGGCCCAATTCCTTCAGCCGCCGCTTCAAGTATTCCCAGGCTTCCAAACCGCGCTCTTTAGGTGCGCACTTCGGCTCGGTCTGGTCGGCGCACAGAAATATGTGCCGCCGGTATTTTTCCAATCCCAGGGCTTGCACCACCGCCTGTAGCTCACTCGACATAGTTGAGATTCCTGAATGGCAAGGTATGCCCCACTGCGCGCACGGGCAAGCCGTCGTTCGGGAGGCCTCTCATATCTGTGTTCATCAGTGTCCATCTGTGGTTAATTGCTTCGTGCTCCAGAAGATCATCTCCGGCGGACAGACCGGCGCGGACCGCGCGGCGCTGGATTTCGCCATCGCGCACGGCATTCCGCACGGCGGTTGGTGCCCGCGCGGGCGCCTGGCCGAGGATGGAACCATCCCCACCTGCTATCAATTGAATGAGACACCCGCTGCCGATTATGAGCAACGGACGGAATGGAATGTGCGTGACTCGGATGGCACGGTGATCTTCTCGATTGCCGCCACCCTGGCCGGTGGCTCCAAGCATACTGCCGAACTCGCACGCCAATATCGGAAGCCCTGTCTCCAACTCTCACGCGAGAGCGACGCCGAAGCTTCTGCCACGAAGCTGCGCGACTTCCTCGCGGGCCACCAGATCAAGGTCCTGAACGTGGCCGGCCCGCGCCAGTCTCAGGAACCGGAAGTGGGCATTTTCACGATGCAAACCTTGGAGCGGACCAACTTTGGCCTTTGAACTTGGCCTTTGCTTGCCTATAACCAGCGCGTGTCGCCGCCATTCTCGCAACCGATTGATGCCAGCACGCGCTTCTGCGCGGTGTACGGGCATCCGGTCGGGCATTCGGCGTCGCCCGCGATGCAGAATGCCGGCCTGGCCGAGCTCGGATTGAACTGGCGCTACCTGGCGTGCGAGGTGCATCCGGAGGATCTGCGCGCTGCCATCCAGGGCGCGCAGGCGATGAACTTCATCGGGGTCAATCTGACTGTCCCGCACAAGTTGCTTGCGGTGGACATGGTGGATGTCCTCGACGAGTCGGCGAAAGCCTGGGGGGCGGTGAACACGATCCGTTTCGAGGGCAGAGACGAGAGCGGCGCGTGGCGGCCTTTGGCGGGGTTTACCAATGCCCCGCGCGAGACGCGTTCTCACGGATTCAATACCGACGCGGAGGCGATCACACGCGCGGTGGGCGAGGATCTCGGGTTGAAGTTGAGCGGCGCCAGAATCCTGCTGCTTGGCGCCGGCGGGGCAGGGCGGACCGCCGCGCTGAAGCTGGCCTCAGCGGGCGTCTCGGAGCTTTTCCTGGTCAATCGCACTCGCAGCAAAGCGGAAGCCGTCGCGCGCGAAATACACGACCGCGAGCCTGGGGTGAAAGTGATCGAGGGCTACCCTTCAGGGCCGGTGGACCTAGTGTTGAATGCGACCTCGCTCGGCCTCAATTCAAGCGATCCGGTGCCCTTTGACGAGAGCCGATTCTCGCTTCGGCAGACCACCAACGTGTATGACATGATTTATCGCCCAGCCGAAACCGCGCTGCTCAAGGCCGCCAGAGCCGCCGGTTGCCGTACCGCCAACGGCCTGGGAATGTTGCTCTACCAGGGTGCGGCCGCCTTGGAGTTGTGGACTGGCCGACCCGCACCACTGGAAATCATGCGCGGGGCGTTGGAAGGGAATGTCTATGGTTAACGGGAGCCTTTGGTCCACACACTCACTGGAAGCTTCGCGTTGGGCGGACGCTCGTCTCGTTCCCCCTCACCCCGGCCCTCTCCCTTGGGGAGAGGGAGTCACGTCGCCCATGTCCGCGAGGTGGCACGACGTTCCGATATGCCGTAAACTGGGATATGGGGCTCCCTCTCCCTGGGGAGAGGGCTGGGGTGAGGGGGAACACGACGCCGGAGTTCGCGAAATCCGCCAGCACTGGACCTGGCCTTCGGACCTCGGCCTTCGGATTTCCTTCGGCCTTCGGGTTTCGGCCTCCGGAGTTTAACCCGCCATGCTCGCTCCCACCTTCGACGCACACTACTGGGCCGCCGTGCCATTCCATTTCTGGACGGCGGTGTTCTTTGTATTCGGCTCGATTGTGGGGAGCTTCCTCAACGTGTGCATTCACCGGCTGCCGTTGGGGGAAAGCATCGTCTCGCCGCCGTCCCATTGCCCGCATTGCCGGTATTCCATTCCGTGGTATCTGAACATCCCGCTGATCACCTGGCTGTATCTGCGAGGCAAATGCCGCAACTGCGGCGCGCCCATCTCGATCCGCTATTTCCTGGTCGAACTGCTGACGGCTGTGACCTTCATGTGCTGCTGGCTGGCGTTCGGGTACATCTCCGTCGGGCTGGTGCTGGTCTATGCTTTGTTCCTGTCCGGGCTGATCGTCGCCACCTTCATTGACTTTGAGCACTTCATCATTCCCGACGAGATCACGGTTGGCGGCATGGTGGCGGGGTTCGTTTGCTGCTTTTTGCTCTCCGCGCCACAAGGGCAGGGGGCACTGGGGATCGCGCTGCGGCATAGCCTAATCGGCATGGCGGCCGGCGCGGGCATCGTCTATCTCATCTTGCGCCTGGGCAAACTGCTGTTCGGCCGGCTGAAGGTTGCGTTGCCCGCCGAGGCCCGGATCATCTTTGGCGAGACGGCAGTGCATTTGCCGGACAAGGAGGTCCCTTACGAGGAGGTCTTCTATCGCGACTCCGATGTCATCAGCCTCCACGCGCGCACGGTGGAGCTTGCGGACCGATGCTACAAGGATGTGCAGGTGCGGCTGAGTCCCTCCCGGCTGCGGATTGACGATGAGGAGCTGAAACCGGAGGACGTGCCGCACCTGGAGGTGGTGACGGCGGAGATTGTGCTGCCGCGCGAGGCGATGGGGCTGGGCGACGTGAAATTCATGGGGGCGATTGGCGCGTTTCTCGGGTGGAAAGCGGTGATCTTCTCGCTGATGGTGAGCTCGATGATTGGCTCAGTGGTCGGCGTGACCCTGATCGCGTTCCACAAGCGCGAATGGTCCTCGCGCCTGCCTTACGGGCCCTACATCGCGCTGGCTTCGGCGATCTGGATCTTCGGCGGCAGGCAGTGGGTTCAGTGGTGGTTTGGGGGAGCGTAACCAAGAGGGGCGCACCTGGGCGCTCGCACGCTCTGTTCCCCTCACCCCAACCCTCTCCCTCGGGGAGAGGGAGCCATGCACTCCGATGCTCGAACGAACCAATTGCGCGAGGATTGCCCTCTAGCAGGCGAGCATTCTCCCTCTCCCTGCGGGAGAGGGCTGGGGCGAGGGGGAAGACGACGAACGATCTGGGCCGCGACTCAGCCACATTGCGCTCGGTGGCGCAGGGCGTGGTCCGCAAGGACCAGGGCGGTCATGGCCTCGACGATGGGCACCGCGCGCGGCAAGACACAGGGATCATGTCGGCCGCGGGCCTTGAGGGTGGTGTTCTTGTAATTGGATGTCCACCGTGTCCTGCTCGTGCATGACGGTGGCGACCGGTTTGAAGGCGACCCGGAAATAGATGGTCTGGCCGTTCGAGATGCCGCCCTGGATGCCGCCGGAGCGGTTCGAGGTGGTATAGACCTTGCCGGCCTTCGCACGGAACGGGTCGTTGTGCTCCCTGCCGGTGAGTCAGAATGCCGCCGAAACCGGAGCCAATGTCAAACCCCTTGGAGGCCGGCAGGCTCAACATGGCTTTGGCCAGGTCCGCTTCCAGGCGGTCAAAGACCGGTTCGCCCCAGCCGGGCGGAACGCCCCGCGCGACCCCTTCGACGATGCCGCCAACGGTGTCCCCGCGCCTTGCGCATCTTCTCGATCAGGCGAATCATGCGCTGGGCCGCAGCGGGGTCCGGGCAGCGGACGATATTGGACTCGATGTCTTTGGCCTTCACCTGCTCCGGGTCCACGGTCGCGGCGATGCGCTGGACCTGCTTCACGTAGGCCAGCACTTCGACGCCGTAGCGCTGGCGCAGGAGTTTCTTGGCGATCGCGCCCGCGGCGACGCGCCCGACGGTCTCGCGCGCGCTGCTGCGTCCGCCGCCGGGCCAGGCGCGGATGCCATACTTGGCCTGGTAAGTGTAGTCGGCGTGAGAGGGGCGAAACTTGGTGGCCATCTCGGTGTAGGCCTCGGGCCGGGCATCTTCGTTTTTGACCCACAGGCAGATGGGCGTGCCGAGCGTTTTGCCCTCGAACGTGCCCGAGAGAATCTGGACCGTGTCGCTCTCCTTGCGCGGCGAGACGATCTTCGATTGGCCGGGCCGACGGCGGTCGAGATCCGGCTGGATGTCCGCCTCGGTCAGCGCGAGCCGTGGAGGGCAGCCGTCCACGACCACACCCACGCCGCCGCCGTGGGATTCCCCCCAGGTGGTGATGCGGAAAAGGTGCCCAAAGGTGTTTGCCATGGGGGGAGGATGGGGGAAGGAGGGGCGCGGGTCAAACCTGGAGGGGGAGGGGGAGGGGCGTATCTGGCCGGTAATACCATTCGCAGTGGGTAACAAATCCGAAGTCCGAAGTCCGAAGGAAGCCCGAAATCCGAAGCCCGAAACCACCCCTGCTCGCGAACAACGCCGCAGACTCAGAGGCACGGATGAGACCCGCCAGTTCAGCCGCCCGGGAAGCACTGCCCCGCACGCGCGATGGCCCTTTTCGGATTTCCTGTCCTCCGTAGCAGCACTGCGGAGGGTGGACGGCCTTCGGGTTTCCTTTGGATTTCGGGCTTCGAGCTTCGGATTCCGAGGATGAGCACTCGGTGGTGTGGTTCAGATGCGCCCGCGGGGGAGCGCGTGAAACGTGAGGCGGGAAGCGTGATGTCCCCTGTGCAGGACGCGAGGCTGTTACATCTTCCCGGCGGTTACGAGGCTGGCGAAGCGCTCGAAGCTGCGGTCGTAGGTGCGCTCCACGTCCGGAGGGAAGCAGCAGGCGGGGAGTTCTCTTTGGCTGAGGTGATAGCGCAGGCACTCGCAGCAGATGCCGTGTCGGCCACAGCCCGGGTAGGTGCAAGCGCAGGATCGCGCGTTGCTCGACTTCTTGCATTCCATGGGGTGGGTGTAGCGCGCGGCCGTTACTGCGTCAACACCGATCAAAGGCGGGAGCGCGCGTGGCGGCTGCCTGTTTCTGGCGGGGAAGTCCGATGGGGCAGGAACGGGACTTTCAGAGAAGGGCGGGTCACAGGATGGAAAGGCCCGGGCCAAGCAGTGTGTTTGAATTCCGTTTCATTTCCGTTCCAGATCCGTTCCAAATCGCTTTCCCACCCGTTAAACGTCCGTTACACATCCATGTTGCTCCCGGTCGCTGGAACGAGGCAGATCTCGGGGCGGAGGGCTGGGTTCAACCGAATTTCTTTGTCAGGCGGTGCAGATGATAGGCGCGGCGCTGGGCGGCGTCCATCTTCTCGAAGTTGGGGGCGCCGTTGGGCAGAACGGGCCAGGTGGAGGATGCTGGATGCGGGATGCTGGATGTTGGATGGGGAACCTCGGCCTGGGAGCTTGCGGGGCGGGAGACGGAACGAGAGGCGGCTGAGCTGTCGTAGCTCATGGCCTGGTCCGTTAGTTCCAGGTCCTTCTCCAGCGGGCAGCTTGGGCTTGATGTTCTTGGCCTGGAGCACGCCGTGATAGGCGCGCACGGCTTCCTCGGGCGAGAGCTTGCCGTCGGTGATCAGCCGAAGCATCTCGATGAACGCCAGTTGGTGCTCGGCATTGTTGATCTTTCGGCCGAAGAGAGCGACGCGCGCGCCGTATTTTTGCGCGTCGTGAATCAGGCGGAAGGCATCGTATGTCGTGCCCGCGCTGCCGCCGAGGATGCCGACGACGAGGTTCGGGTCGAACTGCGCCAGCTCCTCCATCGCGCGCGGGCCGTGATAGACGATCTTCAGGAAGAGCGGACGGCCGGATTGCGGCACGCCGGCCAGGCGCGCGGACAATGTTGTCGTTGATGAACTCGCCCAGCTTCTCGGGCGGGATGCCGCTGTTGACGTTCGGGTCGAAGACCTCCAGGAAATAACGGAACTTCTTCCGCTCAGCCTCCTCGCGGAAGTTCTTGAAGGCCAGCAGCGTCTCGCGGTCCTGCTCCAGGTCGTTGACGAAGGTGACGGAATAGAGGCCCAGGTTGGCGCCGGGGAACTCGTCGGTGGTGCGGTCGCACTCGAGCTTGCCGCATTGGATCTGGTCAATGGTCGCCGTGCGGAATGGCTGGGCTGGCTCGCGGGTATAGCAGCCGTGGCGCACGGCCCAGACATCGGTGGTGTCGTTGGCGCGCGCGGCCGGCGTCACGTGCGATTTGCGGAAAAGCCCTTCCTTGATCGTGAGTTGCTCGTTCACGTAGGCGGACATCAGCATGATGTCCACCAGGCCCTGGTGCACGACCTCGCGGATGATGTCCAGAAACTCGGGCAGGTTGCGGTAGCCGATACTCCTCGCGCGTCCACACTTCGGGCGAGAACCGCGCCGGTCGCTCGCCTCGCAGCGACAAGGTAAGAGCGCGGCCCCGGCGCCCGCACGCCAAAGGCCATGTCCGCATCCTTCGCGTCGGCGATGATGAAGGCGCGGGAGGCGGGGTTGGCTTTGACCTCAGCCAGCTTGGTGTCGAGTGACTTCATAGGTTGCTGGCGAAAGCACGCATTGCTTGCCCAGACGCCAAACCGCGCCCCTTCCGGGTTGACAGCGCAGCGCCGTTTCCGAAAATGCAGCCATGCCTACCGTGATGCGCGTCGGGCCGTATCGGTTTCACTTTTACAGCCGTGAAGGCAACGAGCCTCCGCACATCCATGTGGCGCGCGAGGAAATGGAGGCCAAGTTCTGGCTGCGTCCGGTTTCGCTGGCGGTCAATTACGGGTATGGCGCGGCGGAGTTGCGGGACATTCACCGGCTCGTCGAGGAGCATTGCCAAAAGCTGCTCGATGCCTATATTCAAATGCATGGACAATAATGCGCCATCCCCAGCCCGGGCCCTGCGCTGCTGGATTGAAGGCCGTCGCGTCTGGTTGGAGTTGGCCGACCAGCGGCTGATCAGCTTTCCGTCCACGAAATACCCTTTGCTGGCGAATGCCGCCCAAGCCCTGCTGGAGAAGGTGCAACTCCGCCTGCAAGGCCGCGCCCTCCGCTGGGAGGAACTCGACGAGGATATTTGGGTGGACGATGTCGTGCAGGGGCGTTTTCCACGGGTGACGGAGGCGCCGGTTGCGTCCGCCTGAATTCGGGCTGGCGTTGCTTTATTCAAGGCGATTCTTTCGAAGGCTCTGTTAACGGACCGGCGTCATTTTGTGCCGCTGATGATCTGATCTGTTATGGCGCGGACTAATGCCTCTGCTTCCGGGTCAGGGGCCGCGGACGGGCTGGCCGATGGGGCGGACTTGTCCGGGACGGCGCAGGTCACGCCGGGGCGCCACTCGGCGTTGTCGCAGAGTTCGCATTCCTTGAGGCCGAAGCGCGGGTCGGGAATGCCGAGGTTTTGCTTGATCTTGAGCAGGTCCTGAAGCTGGGTCGGGGTCATGGTCTGGACGGGCTTGCCCAATTGCGAGGCGACCAGCACGGTGCGGCAATAGGCCTCGAGGATCTCCATCTTGAAATAGGCGTCCTCGACGCTGTTGTGGCTCCAGGTGACCACGCCGTGGTTGGCCATGAGGATGGTGTTGTGCTTGTCCACCAGGTCGGCCACAAGCTGGCCCATCTCGGGCGTGCCGGGCGTGCGATAGGGCGCGATGGCCACCGAGGCGAAGACTTCGAACTCGGGGATCATGCACGTGGGCGGCTCGACGCCGGCGACGGCGAAGGCGGTGCTGTAGGGCGGATGGCAATGGACCGAGGCGACGGCGCGCGGCTGGCGCTTCATCATCTGCAGGTGCATCAGGATTTCGCTGGTGCGCTTCTTCGTGCCCGGCCAGTTGGTTGCCCTCCAGGTCCACCAGGCACATGTCCTCGGGCTTCATGAAGCCCTTGCGAGACGAGCGTGGGCGTGCAGAGGACGATGTCCTCGCCGACGCGGATGGCGATGTTGCCGCCGTTGCCGTCCACGTAAGCGCGCTGCCAGAGCCGGCGGCCGATGTCGCAGATCTGCAGCTTGAGGTCGTGGCAATCGCGGCGAGTTGAAGAACGCTTCGAGCTCGGCCTTCGAACTCCGCGAGGTGAGCGGGCGTGGCGGGGCTGGAGGTCCTGGCCGCTGTCGCGCGGCCTGGCCTCGCGGTGGTCGCCGTTGAGTTTCGAGCTCGCGCAGGAAATCCCGCGCGGAAGGCGTGAGCAGCACGTCGGCGGGGAGCGCGCGCACGTCTTTGCCGTTGCGCAGCATCTCCTCCAAATCTCTAACGCTGATGACCTGTTTCATTTGCTTATAGGGGTTGTAAAAGACTTCGTCCACCAACGCGGCGTTGATGGCATCTACGGGAGTGGGCTGATCGAACGGGCACGCGGCTTCGCGGCCTTCGATAAAGCCGATGGTCTGGCCGACGCCGCCGCCCAGATTGTCATACACCACCGGGCTGGGCTCTTTGCTCAGGCCCGCGGGCGCGTCCGTGCCTCGCTGGAAGTGCTCGCGCGTGAACGGGCTGACGATGAGCCAGCGCGCGCCGATCGAGCGCGGGAACGGTCCTGCTGAGCGTTACGCGGCCTATGACAGTGCCCAGTCTCATGCGGGTGCGGTCTCGTCCACGATGCCGATGATCATCCAGCGGGCCGGGCTTTTGTCGTCGCCCACAGCCTTGCGGGCGGCCAGGCCGTCCGAGGAAATGATGACGCGCTCGTGCATGCCCGCGCCGTGCGGGTCAATGGCCACCTGCGGCACGCCTTCCGGCATCGCCCGCCTGGCTGATCGGCTGGCAAATGATCAGCCGCCACCCCTCGAAGCTGGGATGCTTGCGGGTGGCGGTCAGATTGCCTTCAACGCGGGCTAGGAACATGGCGGAGTGATGGAATGATGGAATGGTGGAATAGTGGAACGATGGAATGGTGGAATGATGGAATAATGGGGTTCAATATTCCAGCATTCCAGCATTCCAATCTTCCGTTCTTCTCGTGCGCGCATGGTCAGTAGATGCGCAGATTATCCACCATCACGCAGCGGCGGACGCGGGTGAAGGTGCGCGGGTTGGTCACGCCCTCGCCGGTGGGGGTGGCGATGGAATAGCTCAGGTAGCCTTCGCCGCCGAGACCCAGGCCCGCCATGCAGGGGCCGTTCTTGATGAACAGGGTGGTGTCGAGCGCGCGCGCCATAGCGGTCATGTGCTCGACATCGTGCGAGTGGATGATGGAGGTGTGTTTGTAATTATGCTCGGCGGCCAGAGAGGCTTCGATGCCTTCCTCGACGGTCTTGACCCGCACGATCGGGATGAAGGGCATCATCTGCTCTTCCTTCGACGAACAGATGGTCCTTGGCGGTCTCGGCAAAGAGCAGCTCGGTCTTGTCGGGCACGCTTGCCCCGGCGGCTTTCGCCAGCACGGCGGCGTCTTTGCCGATCAGCGCCTTGTTGATGACCGGTTCGGGGCAGCCGCGCGCCGTGGCCCTCTTTGAAAGTGAAACGCTTCCTTCGTCAGGCGGTCGAGTTGACCGGGGTTCAGCCGGACCGCGCCAGCCTTCTCCATTTCAGACATGAGCTTGTCGGCGATCGTGTCGAGCACGAAGACTTCCTTCTCGCCGATGCAGAGCAGGTTATTGTCGTAAGCCGCGCCCTGGATGATGCATTTGGCGGCGCGTTTCATGCAGGCGGTGTCGTCCACGAGCACGGGCGGGTTGCCGGGGCCGGCGCAGATGGCGCGCTTGCCGGCCTGCATCGCGGCCTTTACCACGCCCGGTCCGCCGGTCACGCAGAGCAGGCGGACGGCTTCGTGGCCGCAGATCGCCTTGAAGGACTCGAGCGTCGGCTGCTCGACGATGGTGATGAGATTCTCGATGCCGGTTTCGCGCGCGATGGCCTGGTTGTAGGCGCGCACGGCCGTGGCGGCGCATTTCGCGGCCGAGGGATGGGCGTTGAAGACGACGGCGTTGCCCGCCGCGACGATGTTGATGATGTTGCCGCTGAGCGTGGGAATGGAATGAGTCGAGGGGGTGATCGCGCCCACGACACCGAAAGGCGTGTATTCCTCCAGCGTGATGCCGTGGTCGCCGCTGCGGCCATCGGGACGCAGCCATTCGACACCCGGCACCAGCTTGATGATCTTCAGCTTCTCGATCTTGTGGTCCAGCCGGCCGATCTTGGTTTCTTCGAGTTCGATGCGGCCCCACTCGTTCGGCGTTGGCCTCGGCAAGAGCCTTCACGATCTCGACCACCTTGGCGCGCCCGGCGACACCCTTTTGCCGGAGTTGGAAGAAGCCGGCTTGCGCGGCTTCGCAGGCTTCGTTGGCGTCCTGGAAGACGCCGTGCTTGCCGCGGCCAATCGTGCCGGCGGTGGCCTGGCCGTTGCCGCCGCAACCGCACGCCTGCTTTGGGCGGGGCAGGGGAGGGGGCGGTCTTTGCGGCCGGAGCCAGTCCGAGTCGGCCAAGGACTTCCGCGACCACATCGCGGATTAAGGTTTCGTTGATGGCGCTCATAGTAATGTCATTCCGAAAGTGCGGCTACCCCTTCAGGTCCTGGCGTTATAGATTTGTTTGCCCAGCACATCCACCGCGTCCACGATGCCGATGATGACGGCATCCACGGGCGCGTCCTTGAGGCTGGGCGCGAGGCGCGCGGAACTGCCCTGGCAAAACAACACCATCTCGCCAACGCCCGCCCCGACGCTATCCACCGCCACGATGGTGTTGGCGCCGGGACGGAATCTGGTCGGGTCCTTCTCATCCACGAGCTGAGGGCGCACCAGCAGCAGCTTGCGCCCGGTCATGGACGGGTCCTTCTTGGTGGCGACGACCGAGCCTTCGACTTGGGCGAGGAACATAGGCGTGAAACGTGATAGCGTGAAACGTGAAGGCGTGAGGCGTGGCACGGCCGGTGACGGGTTACCGGGTCCGACATCGCCACCGTCACGGTCGCAGTTACTTCGCGACGGGTTTCTTTGGCAACACGACTTCCACGTCCGCATGCGGGCGGGCGATGACATGCACGCTGACCAGTTCGCCTTTGATGGCTTTGATGGCCTGGGCGCCGGCGTCGGTGGCGGCTTTGACGGCGGCGACGTCGCCGACGACGACCGCGGTGACCAGGGCGTTGCCGACCTGCGTCATCGGGCCGGCCAGTTCGACGTTCGCCGCCTTGAGCATGGCGTCGGTGCCCTCGACGAGAGCGACCAGGCCGCGCGTTTCAATGAGTCCAATGGCTTGATGAGTCATAGATTTATTGGTTGATGATTGAAGAGGATTTACGATTTACGATGTACGATTTACGAGTCGATGGTGATGCGTGTGCCGTTCTGTGGGCTGGGCGGACGGTGGCGGACTTGCCGGCTGTCTTTTCGAGGAAGCGCTTTACTTCGCGGGCGACGACCAGTTCTTCGTTCGTCGGGATGACCAGGACCTTCACCCGTGAGTTCGGGCGCGCTGATGGTGGCTTCGGTGGCTTTGGTCGGCGTTGTTCTTCTCCGGGTCGAGGACGATGCCGAGTTGGCTGAGGTTGGCGCAGATCGCCTGGCGAATTAGCGGGTGGTTTTCGCCGATGCCAGCGGTGAAGACGAGCGCGTCCGCGCCGTTCAGTTGGAGGAATAACGAGCCGATCCAATGCCGGGCTTGCTGCACGAAGACATCCAACGCCAGTTGGGCGCGGGCATTGCCCTGGGTCGGCTTCGGCCTGGATGTCGCGGATGTCGTTGTGACCGCCGGACAGCGCTTTGAGGCCCGACTCCTTGCAGAGCAGCCGCTCGGCTTCCTCGAGGGTCAGGCCGGTTGCGCGCATCAGGAAGGGCAGGGCGAAGGAATCGAGGTCGCCGACCCGGTTGTTCTGCGGCAGGCCGGACTGCGGGCTGAGGCCCATGCTGGTGCCGATGGCCGACGCCGTTCAGAATGCCGGTGATCGAGGAACTGCCGCCGAGGTGGCAGGAAATGACCCGCAAGTCGGGCTGGCGCACCGGGGTCGCGCCGCCGTCCACGTAGAGCTGGCGCGCGCGCTCGGCCACGTCCTCGCGCCCCAGCAATTCGGCCGAGCGTTCGGCGATGAACTTGTGGCTCGCGCCGTGAAAGCCCCAGCGCCGCACGCCCAGTTCGTGCCAGGCCTCCGGCACGGCGTAGCGCACGGCGGCCGGGGGCACCCATTGGTAGAACGCCGTCTCGAACAGCCCGACGAGCGGGACCGCCGGCATCCGTTGAGCGAAGAGCCGGATGCCGGTGATGTAGGGCGGGTTGTGCGCCGGCGCGATGCCGTTGAACGCTTCCATCGCCTTGACCACGCTTTCGTCGAGCCGCACGCAGCCGTTGACGCCGCGCGCCATGATGGTCTTGAAGCCGACGGCCGCCAGGTCGCGCTCGCTTTGAATGTGCCCGGCGTCTTTGAGCTGCGCGAGGCAATCGTCGATCGCCTTGGGATAATCGGCCACGCGCTCGAAGCCGCCTTTGTGCAGCAGGCGCTCCTGGCCGTTCGAGAAATCGAACAGGCGCCACTTGAGCGACGTCGAGCCGAGGTTGGCGACGAGGATTTTCATTGCGGGAGGTTACAACGGTTGCAGGGTTGCATGAGTTGCATGGTTACAAGGTTACATGGTTACATCGTTGCACACGTGCGGTGGAGCGCCCTATGTAACTTATGTAACCATTCACTCATGTAACTAACCTACTGCAGCCACTTGCCCAGGCCGGGCAGGCCTTCGTGCGGGCGGGGGATCACCTGGACGCTGATGACCTGGCCGACCTGGGCGGCGGCGGAGGCGCCGGCGTCGGTGGCCGCTTTCACGGCGGCGACGTCGCCGCGGAAGAAGCCGGTCACGTAGCCGCTGCCGATCTTCTCCCAGCCGACGAGCGTGACGTTGGCCGCTTTGAGGGCGGCGTCGCAGGCTTCGAGCAGGGCGCACAGGCCTTTGCATTCGATCATTCCAATTGCTTGTTGAGCCATATAAATAGTTGAGTGTTGAGTGTTGAGAGTTGAGGGGCTTACTTCGCGTTCTTCGCCGCTGCTTCGCCCAGGAAGGACTTCAGCAGGTCGTCGTGCGGGCGGGCGATGATGTGCGAACTGACCAGTTCGCCGACTTTGGCCGCGGCCTTGGACCCGGCATCCACGGCGGCCTTGACGCTGCCGACGTCGCCCTGGCACAGGATGGTGATCAGGCCCCCGCCGATGGGGATGGTTTTGACGAGGTGCACGTTGGCCGCCTTGACCATCGCATCGCTGGCCTCGACGCTGCCGACGTAGCCCTTGGTTTCGATCATTCCTAATGCTTCGCTCATTTGTTCGTTACTGGTTGATTGTTGAGTGTTGAAAGTTGCGGGTGGAGAAAGACTATTTGATCAGCTCACACGGCGTGCCGGGCTGCAGGTTGCAGGCGTTGCCTTCGTCGGTGTCAATGTGGACCTCCAGCTTGAAGCTCTTGTCCACGCGCGCCAGCATGTTGTCCAGCGTGATGCCGCACGGGCCGCCGATCTTGAGCTTCATCGCCTCGCCGGTCTTGACGCCGTAAAACGCCGCATCCTCGGGCGCCATGTGCACGTGCCGCAGCGCGCGGATCACGCCCTCGCCCATTTCAAAGAATCCCGCCGGCCCCATCAACATGCACCCCAGCGTGCCTTTGATGTCGCCCGAGATGCGCAGCGGCAGCTCAAACCCCAGCGCGATGCCGTCCGTGTAGGCCAGCTCGACCTGGTTCAGAGTGCGGCACGGACCGAGGATGCGCAGGTTGGAAATCACCCGGCTGCGCGGGCCGATCAGCGTCAGCGTTTCCTTCGCCGCGAACTGGCCCTCCTGGTAAAGCCACTTGTGAACGGTCAGCTGGTGCCCTTTGCCGAACAGCGTCTCGACCGCCTCCTGCGTCAGGTGGCAATGGCGCGCGCTGATGTTCACCACCAGCGGATTGGGCGCCGTTGCCGTCGCGGGCAGCGGCTTGCCCAGGCGCTGATAAACGGCCTGACGAACCATGTGTTCGACCACGGCGCGATGCAGTGTTGGACTGGTTGCAGCCATAACGTTGCTCGAATTTTGACAGATTCTGGCAAGTTGTCAAATAAATCTTGCAAAATCTTTCACTATCTATCACATTATGCGCTCAGATGCAGCCAGAAGAGCGCCAACACCGGATCGCCGAATATCTGCAACAGGTTGAGTTTGCCTCACTTGAGGAGATTGCCCAGCAGGTGGATGCCTCCGTTTCGACCGTCCGCCGGGATCTGACCGTTCTGGAGGCGAACGGCAATATTCGGCGCACGCACGGCGGAGCGCGCGTCGTGACCCCGCGTTCCGACGAATTCACCTTTTCGGCCCGCGACACGCATCAACTGGCGGAGAAGGAGGCGATTGGCCGCGCGTGCGCCGAACTGATCCAGCCCAACCAGACCGTCATTGTTGACGCCGGCACGACGGTTTATCACGTCGCGCGGTATCTGGAGAGCAAGACGCCGCAGATCATCACCAACTCGCTGCCTGTCGCGAACCTGTTCGCCTCCGCCAACCGGCTCGAAGTGGTGGTGTCCGGGCGGCGTCATTTATCCGCGCCTGGGCGTGCTGGTGGGGCCGGGCGCGTGGAGGCGTTCTCGCGATCCATGCGGACGTGGCCGATCATGAGCGCCGGCGGCATCGCGCTCGAAGGCATCACCAACTCGCACGGGCTGCTCATCGATATCCAGCGCGCGATGATCAATGCCGCGCAGAAAGTGATCTTCTGTCTGGACCATACGAAGTTCGGCCGCCAATCGGTGCTGCCGCTGTGCGACCTGGAATCGGTGGACACGATTGTGACCGACAGCGCGGCCCCGGCTGACCTGGTCGAGGCGCTACGCGCTCGCTCGCTGGAGGTCATCGTCGCGCCCGCGCCGCAGCCGGGCCGTGAATCGAATTGACCTCTCGGCAGTCCAGCGGACTCCTCCGGAAGGCGGGACCGGCAGTTGCGTGGACCACGGAAGGCCGAAAACCCGGAGATTCTGCTGGCTTGTCCCGGGGCCAAACGGCTTGAGAGCCGCATAAGGGCGGCTTCGGGGTAGCCTCTGGGGAGCCTCAGGTGGAGCCTAGGTGGAGCCTCGGGGTAGCCTCCGGGTAGCCTCGGGGTAGCCTCCGGGTGCCTACCGGTTAGCCACCAGATAGCCTCGGGGTGGCTTCAGGGTAGCCTGAGGGTGGCCCTGATGCGCCGCCACTTCTGCATTCTTCCTTCTTCATTGTTCCGGTCCCCCAGCGCCTCTTGCCCCGCCGTTGCCGCGAGAACGCCGCCGCCGCCCCGCCAGAAATCCTGCGCTGCACCCGGAAGTTGCTGGACCGGGCTCTGTTTTGCGCCTTCCGCAAAGGAGGAAAACCCGGCCACACCATCCGCGAGGGCAACAGCGTCATCAGCGACCCGGCCAGCCCTCCCAAAGCCCACGATTGGCAGACCGCCTTCCCCGGAGTCTTCGTTCAGCGTGGTGGTGAGTCATCGCCTCTCGGTCTGTCGCCTCCGACGGGCGAAAGGCAGCGAGCTTTACGCGGATGATTTAAACGTGATAAACTATGACCATGAAAGCGACATTGCCCGAGCCTGAAATCGTGACACGTAAAGGCAAACCCGTCTCCGTTATCCTCCCCATGAAGGACTACGAGGAACTCCTGGAGCGCGTGGAGGACGCTCACGACCTGAGTTGGCTCAAGCGGACGCGCAAGAAGCCGCTTCATTACCGTCCGCTGGAAGACTACCTCACCGAGCGCAAACGCAAGTGACCATGTATCGGACCGTAGAAAAAGCCAGAGCATCTAATGAAATCGGTCTCTTTCTACGGTCTGACCCCATCGATAGCTCGGGGTCAGGGGGCCGGCGCTTCCGGCGGGATGGGAATTGAATCCATGTGGGATTGAATTCCAGAGAGGATTTCTTCGCGAGTGCAAGCGGCCTGCAGGCGGTCGGCCCAGGCGCGGCCGGGGTGGAGAACGTCCCATGCAGGCTTCCTGCCGCTGGCCCGACCAGCTCCCGGGTCGTGGTTGCCAAACCCCTCGACAACCACGTTCCAAAGCGGCTTGAAGTGGCTGATGAGCAGACTTTCGCCAAGCGGAATGAAAACTTCGTCCACGACAAGCCAGCGGCACCTGAAATCAGAGAGCGACAGGTTCTTGGCCGCGCTGATGGATTCGGTGTGCTGGTTTATGCGGCTCGATAGCACGCTGGCCATGCGGCACGTCGAAGCCTTCGAGGCCCTTGCGGCCGCCTGCGGGGATCGGCTTTGCCAACGTAAATGGGCTGGGCGAACTTGCCTTTCTGATTGGCGGCGGAAACCTTGGCGTATAGGGCGAAACCGCCCGTGTAGTAAATGAGATAAATGCCCGCGCCGGGGAACCGCTGCGGCGGCATTTCTTCCGGGGGTTGATGAAGGAGCTTCGAGACGATGCTTGAGGCAAGGTTCCGTTTGCTGAGGGGATTATAGGGGGCTGATTCTTCCATTACTGGGTGCGCGCTCGTCGGCGCTGGTGTTCTTGGAGGGTGCCGTTCACGCTTTGGGCCACTACCCGCGCCAGCGTAACAGGAACCGCGTTGCCAATCTGCCTCATGCTCTCGGTCCAGGAGCTGGGGAAGATGTACCAATCAGGAAAGGTTTGAAGGCGCGCGCTTTCGCGGATTGTGAAGTAGCGGACCTTGCCATCCGGGGATGCCAGCATATTCTCGCCTCCGGGAACGCCGTGGTCGCCGGCCTTGAGGGTCTTGCCGGGCCAGTCGAGATCGCTACCGGTGTGACCGGCGTATTTCCGAGCGCCAGGCTGAAATTGTGGTTGGGGATGCGGGAGGCTTCGGGGGCTTCCGGGTCTGGGAGGCCGACAAGGGCGTCTCTCACCGTGCGCCAGCGGGCCGCGAAGGGCAGGGTTTCAATGCGGGCAAGAGTGCCTTGGATGCCGGGTGGCGGCGCTGGCCGGCGGGCGCGGGGGATGTGGTGCTCGTCCCAGTATGTGCCGTTGAGCCACTTGGCGGCGTGGAGGGCGTCCGGCGAGTGTGTCGGCTGGGGAAAGCTCCACGGCTCTTGTATGTCCCAGCGGAATCCCACTATAACGACCCGTTCTCGGTGTTGCGGGACGCCGAAAGTCGGCGGCGTTAACCTTCTGGAAAACGACTCGGTAGCGCAAACCGCGCTCCGGCCCAGCGGTGTGGTGTTCTTCCAGAGCGGCCAAGTGCTCCGCCCAGGACTGGCCCTCACGGCGAACGACTTCGGGGTACTGAAGTTGAAGGATGACGTAGCCGAAGTATTTGGCGAATGATTTGCGGAGCAGACCTCGCACGTTTTCGAAGATGAACGCCTTGGGGCGAACGATGCGGACAACATGGACGGCGTGCGGGAACATGTCGCGCTCGTCGCGATAGCCTTGATGCTTGCCGCCGATGGAAAAGGGCTGGCACGGCGGCCCGCCCGAGACCAACTCGACCCGGTCTTGCCATTGGGTCAGGTCCACATGGCGGATGTCTTTGTTAAACAGGCGAAGATCGGAGCCCATCGCCCGGTGCCAGTTTTCCCGCAAAGTGTTGCACGAATCGGTGTCGCGCTCGACTACTGCGACGGGATTGAAGCCCGCTTCGTGCAGGCCCAGTGCGAGCCCGCCGCCTCCCGCAAATAGCTCAATCGTGTCCATCCGTTTGGCTTTTAGCCCTTTCGTCCAGAAGAAGCAAGCGCGGTTTGGAGCCTCGAAAGGATACTCCGAGGGTCCCTGAGTGAGTGCTCCCAAATGCGGACGACACGCCAACCGCGGGCGCGCAGGAGACGGCGAACGGTCCGGTCCCGTTGTTTGTTGCGGGCAATCTTTGGGCTCCAGAAGCTCGTGCGAGACTTTGGCATGCGGCAATGCCAACGGCACCCGTGCCAGAAGCAGCCGTCAACGAATACAGCCAGGCGTTGACGGCGAAAGATGAAATCGGGGTGGCCGGGAATCGGTTGGTGCCTGCGCCAACCCGTAATGCCGGCGGCTCGGAGGATGGACGCAAGCTTTAGCTCGGTGGCTTTATTGCCGCGCGACCGGATGGCGGCCATTACCTGGCTGCGCTTTTTTTTGGTGAACACATCGGCCACAGGAACAGGTTAGCCGATCCTGCAGGTGGTGTCATGCCCGGGGGTGAAAGGCGCTCTTACCAGCCCACCGAAAATGAAACGAGCAAGTTCTCACTATTGACACTAATCGTGACGTTAACCTTCACGCCTTGCACGGAAAGCACCTCGGGTCCCGCTCTCGCCGCCGAAACCCCCGACTTGGAACGTAAGCGGTAAGGCGGGTGCAATCCATGCAGGGCCGGACGAGTGTCGGTGCTCACTATTGATACTAACCCGCCGCGGGGGTTTCGGCGCTGCTCACGAAAGCCCGCGAGTGCCCATGAACTGTTGCCAGCCCGGCAGGCGCTTGGCCATGAAGTTGAGGAGTTTGGGGTGGCGGCTCCGTCTAAGGTCGGCCAAGGGCACGGTTTGAAGCAGAGCAAATCCGCGCGCACATTCCAGCACCCAGGCCGCGATCATCCGCGTCGAATCCCAAAGGGATTCCGCCACAAAGCCCAGGGTTGCGAGCCGCGAGCTACCCTGGGTGAACTGCGCCACGCGACCTCAACCCCAACGGGGTTATGGCCACCGCTGTGTTCCGGGGCGCAACCCCATCGTTGGGGTTGACCATTGCGGCTGCGTTTTCCCAGGGCAGCTCGCGGCTCGCAACCCTGGGCTGGAGGACGCAATCCCTTCGGGATTGAGGGCGCACGATGAGAGCACGGGTCAAACCAGAGTCTGGGCCGTCATGACAGCAGCAATTGACGAGCAAGCTATGGTTTTATGGTGGCCTCTTAGTCCTTCGGAGCAAGCGTCAGTTCGGACCAGGAACGGCAATCAACAGCGTGGCGGATGCCACCTATGCTTGAACCTCCCACGCCGACCATGGCACCGGCTGTGCCAAGGGTTTCCCATCAGTAACAGTGTAAATTCCTATCAGTATCAGTCGGGCAGCTTGATGGGAGGCAGTTGGGGCAGCTCTTTCCCAGAAAGGTCGGTGCTGGTCATCCGAATCCGTTCCGCCGTCACGTCGCCCCGGATGACCGTCTCAGTGCCGCCGGTGATCATCGGGAAGTTCAGTCCGTCCCCGCCCGCCGGTTGGATGGCATAATGATGGGTGTGGCCGCAGATCAGCAGGTCCACCTTGCCCCGGTTCAGCAGCGGCACCACATTCTCCAGCAACCATTGCCGGCGGATGAACTTGAGATCGGGCTTGCGGGCCGGGGGTATGTGCATAACGCAAATGCGGAATGGGGCGCTCCGGAAGCCCGGCTCTTTGATCTGCCGGGCCAGCCACTCCACCTGCCGGCGCAGGTAAGGCTCGAAATCCACGAGGCCATAATATTCGTTGTTCTCATCCCCTTTGTCCTCTCCGCTGTCGAGTACCAGAAACGCCACCGGCCCCTGGCGGAGGGTGTAGTAATAGCGCCCGGAATCGGTGGGGAAGTAATCCAGCAGCCGGCGCGCGAAGCCACCGCGCGTCTCGTGGTTCCCCCGGACATAGACAAGCGGGGTGTGCGTCGCGAAGCTCTGCACACAGGGATCCACCACGCACTGGTACAACTGAGGTTCGTCCCTGACCGAGTTGACCATGTCGCCATTCAGGAAGACGAGGTCCACGTTGTTCCATTCCACTTTGGCAAGCGAGGCGGCCAAAGGGACGACATGTTCGTGACGGTCGTTGACTACGACAAAGGAGGTGACTGGTTTGCGGGCGTCCAAGGTGGTGAAATGGTACTCCGGACTGGCAACCGTTGCGCCGTAAGTCACCTTGTAAGCCTTGAACTCAACGATTTCGCGCGACACTACCCGATAACGATACGGGGTCCCTGCCTCCAGGCCGGCAAGCTTCACATTGTGGACGGTGACATCGGCAGCGACTAATCCATGATGGACCGAGTTGTTGGTGAGCCACCGCGTTGATGTTTCCGGCCGGGTACTCGACCCTGGACACGCACTTGCCGCTAGTAGCCCACGAGACCGTGATGGCAGTTTCCGACGGTGTTTGAAGGAACGGCCCGTGTGTGATGGTCAGGGCAGTGGTGGCCGGAGCGGCGTTGGCTAGCGGCCGATTCGGGTCTTCCGCGCTCGCCGCCTGGCAAGTGGCGAAAGCGGTGACTGCCAGTAAAGCCCACAACCCAAGGGTGCTCGCTAAAGTAGATGTCATGCCGGACTTCGCCGGCTCAGTATGATGGTTCAATATCACGCGCGGTTGCAAGCTGCGGGCAGATCGTGACAACGTTATGCGGGAAGTGCAATATACAACCCATGAAACTCGTCCTTCGAGCGAGTGTCAGCCCTGACTATTGACACTAATCCGGCGCCGACCTCCACGCGTTGCGCGAAGAAAACGCCCGCACCCTCGAACCCATAGGCGCTAACTTGGCCGCGTAAGCAAGGCAGGAGTGCGCCCGTCCTCGGGCGCAGCGGCATCGGAGGCGAGCGAAATTCCAGTTACTGCGGTGTCTTCGCCGGTGTCCATGATGCTGCGCCCGAGGACGGGCGCACTCCGCTACCTTGCGCCTATGACCCTTGCCCCCCCGGCGCCTTCGCCGCCGAAACCTTGAAGCTGGGGCGCGCACTCAGCGATTTCGCCAACCAAGCCTAGGCCCTGACGCCGGCAGGGATTGACCGCATGTAGAGTAGTGCTCCGCCTCGCGTGCATATTCCAGCACCCAGGCCGTGATCACCCGCATTGAATCCCAAAGGGATTCCGCCACAAAGCCCAGGGTTGCGAGCCGCGAGCTACCCTGGGTGAACTACGCCACGCGACCTCAACCCCAACGGGGTTATGGCCACCGCGCTGTGTCCCGGGGCGCAACCCCATCGTTGGGGTTGACCATTGCGGCTGCGTTTCCCCAGGGTAGCTCGCGGCTCGCAACCCTGGGCTGGAGGACGCAATCCCTTCGGGATTGAGGGCGCACGATGAAGGGCTCGGGAGGGCACGACAGGTCATCGAAGGGCTCGGATGACGGGGATCGCGCGAGAGCAAGTGTCCTCACCATTGACACTGCTGGCTGTCGGGGGTAAGAGCGACCCATGCCGCGGAAGCTCAGAATTCAGTGCATCGCCCTCAATGCCGCAGCTTTAGCGGCCGTGCTGTTCGTCGGGTGCTCGAAGAGTGCCAGCGAACCGACACAGCCGAAGTCAGCGCCGGTTGCCAAGATGGTTCCCAACGATGCTGCGCCCGGCAACCCATTGCCGGCGAAGAAGCTAACCGGGAAAGGCCTTATCGCGCTAACCTTGAGGGATAACGATGGACGCCTCCAGATATTCACCATCCAGCCCGACGGCACTGGCAGGAAGCAACTGACCTTCAATGGGCAAAACGGGGTCCCAACGTGGTCGCGCGATGGCAGACGGATCGCCTTCATGGCGATGCGCGACGACCACCTTTGGGTGGCAGTCATGGAGGCGAGCGGCTCGGAACAGAGGATGTTGGTGGAAGGACTGGCCCCGGACTGGTCGCCGGACGGCAGGCGAATAGCTTACTCGTCGCCAGACGGGCAGATTTGGGTGATGCACGCAGACGGGAGCGGACAACGGCAGGTGACACATAGCGACACCGCCAAGGCTCGGCCTTCCTGGTCACCGGATGGAAAAAGGATGGCGTTTATTCTGATTCGCAATCCGGGCAGTCGGGAGGACCCTCAACCACAAATCGGAATCGTCAACTCGGATGGAAGCCAGGAACATCTTCTGACCACGGAAAAGCGGCAGAATGTCCGCCTCGGGCCGGATGGATCGAGAACGATTCTTGAGACGGCCTACGACGCGAACGCGCCGTCCTGGTCCCCCGTGGATGACCGGATTGCATTCTGGTCAGGGATAGAGAACCGTTACGGTCAGATTTGGGTCATCCGCGCCGACGGCACGGGAAGCAAGCAACTGACGGACGACCCGAGCCACCGGAACAGCGACGACCCTTCCTGGTCGCCCGACGGTCAAGAGATCCTGTTCAGCACGGGGCGGAGCGGACGAAACGAACTCTGGGTGATGAACGCCGATGGCAGCCACCCCAGACGCCTCTCGGATATTGACGCCAATCCGTTCCCCGGAAGGGCATCCTGGCAGCCGGTCGAAAACTCCGGTGAATGACGGACTTTGAGCACTGCAGCGGGGCGCTCATTTTAAGTGTGGCAGTGGAGCACCTGAAGCGCCCGAAGCCAACGCCCCGCACCAGCCGGCCAGGATCTGCTGAGAATAGGACCTTCTCATTAGCTGGACCACGCCAATGCAGGCGGTATTCGGGGAGCATCTCACTTTCTGTACATCGGAGGCTGCTTCGGGACGGCGCCTGTCTCGGCGTCAGATCGGTTCCCCCTCACCCCGGCCCTCTCCCTTAGGGAGAGGGAGAACGGCCGGCAGTGGGTCGGCGAATCCGAGCCGTCCGGTAGGTTCGAGCGTTGGCGCAGGTGGCTCCCTCTCCCTGAGGGAGAGGGCCGGGGTGAGGGGGAACGGGGCTCACGGTTGGCAGGGGGCTACATAGGGCTTCCCGTTGGCCCTCACAAAAGGTGAGAAGCTCCCCGGTATTCGGAGTGGCTGACATTGAACTGGCGTTGAGCGTCTCGTGGCCTCATTGTTTAGGCCGTGAAGCTCGTCCCAAAGCTCGCGCATTGGCTGCTGCCCGCTTTCCTCCTGGGGTTTGGCGCGCTGGGGTTCGCCGGCACGCCGCACCCGGACTATGTCATCGTCGTTTCGAGGGCGACCGAGGCCGACCCGGACTGGCGCCGGGTGGTCGCGGTCCTGCGCGAGAAGCACCGGGGGACGGTCGTTGTGTTCAATACCTCCGTGACAGAAGCGCAGTCTCGGCTCCACGAGCTGTTGCCGCGTTATGCCTGCTTTGTTGCGCGGCCCGGAGAGGTTTCCCGCCGGTTCGTCGCCCAGGTCCATCGCCTGACTTGCAAGCTGGACGCTGATCCCTACCCCGACTGCTTCTGGGGCATACTGACCGGTTATGACGCCGCCAATGCGCTGCGGCTCGCCGAGCATCAGGAACCGCTCACCGTGCGCAAGGTAGTCGCGGGCACCGAGATTCCGCTCGATCTGTGTGATGAAGGCCGATGGTACAGCGAACTGGAGGCGGGCCGCTGGACCGGCAAAGAAAAGGGGGGCGAACCCAAGACCCTCTCGGGACCGGTTGACACGACGGAAGCCCTGGTCAAGGCCCTGACCGAATACCAGGCCGACCTATTTGTGACCTCCGGGCACGCCACCGAACGGGATTGGCAGATTGGTTATCGCTACCGCAACGGCCAATTCCGCTGCGAAAACGGCGTGCTCTACGGCCTTGATACAGACGGGAAGCGCTTCCCCATCCAGTCGCCGAACCCCAAGCTCTACTTGCCGGTCGGCAATTGTCTCATGGGGCACATTGACGGCACCAACGCCATGGCGCTGGCCTTTCTAAACAGCGCCGGGGTCCAGCAGATGGTCGGATACACCGTCACGACCTGGTATGGGTATGCCGGCTGGGGCTGCCTGGATTACTTCCTGGAGCAGCCAGGCCGTTACACCTTTGCCGAGGCCTTTCTGGCCAACCAGGTGGCGCTCATTAACCGGCTCGAAACCTTTTTCCCTGATTTGGCCGCAGCCGAACTCGATGACAATGGGCAGACGCAATCCCCCTTCCGTCTCTCGGAGGCCGCGCGTGCCGCGGGCCTGACCGCCAACGACGCCCGCGGTCTGCTCTACGACCGCGACACGCTGGCCTTCTATGGGGACCCGGCCTGGGTCGCGCGCATGGCCGATCATCCCAAGGTGTGGAACCAGAGCCTTACGCAAGCCAACGGCCTTTGGACGCTCGAAATCAGCCCGAATCGCGGCGAGCGCACGTTTGCACCCAACAGCTTGAACGGGTCACAGCGAGGTGGCCGGCCTATTGTCCAGTTCCTCCCCTGGCGCGTGGAAGCGGCCCGCGTGATTGAGGGCGCGGACCTCAAGCCGGTCATCACCGATACCTTCATCCTGGTGCCCAACCCGCGCCAATGCGACCCCGCCAGGAACTACCGAATCGTCTTTCGCGCACAGCCCTGCCCATGAACCCTGCCAAGCACGCATTTTGCCGCTGCCGCCATACGTTGCCAGGCATTTCCCTCTCCCCGCTTGCGGGCTCAGGGAGAGGGGTTCGTACACTCGAAGACCAATGGATTGGCCAGGCTTCAGAACATGGGGCCTCCTCTCCCCGGCCCCACTGCCGTTGAATTAAGCGGACTGCGGGCAAAGGGCCTCCTCTCCCCAACCCTCTCCTCCTGAGGAGGAGAGGGAGCTGCGCCAAAGTCGTGGTGGTGGTGCTGGCAAGATACGCGCCGATCATCTTGGATAGCTGTTGCGCCCTTGTCATTGGTGGTGAGCGAGGTTACCCTCTGGCCGATGCTCTTTCCCCAAACGCTGCGACGTCAGCCGCAATGGCTCGTGTTGCTGGAGGGACTGGTCCTCGTCGGGTTGATTGGATGGTTTGACTACGCGACCGGCTGGGAATGGAGCTTCTTTGCCCCCTTTGCGGTACCCATCGCCCTCGTCACCTGGAAGACAGGTCGGCGCCTGGGCTTGGCTTTTGCCGTTCTCTGTGCCATCGCCTTTTGGGTCGCGCATATCGGGGCCAATCCGTATCGCACCGGCCTGGGCTTCGGTGCGTCGGTGTTCGGCCGGTGGTTTTACTTCTCGATCCTCGCGGTGGCCGTGGCCGCCTTAAAGGCCAAGTGGGAGCTCGACCGTGCGCGAATCGGGACGTTCGAGCGCACGCAAGAATTGGAGCGTGAGATCCTCGCGATCGCCGATCAGGAAAAGGAGCGACTGGGGCGGGAGCTCCACGACGGAGTCTGCCAAACTCTGGCCGGTATCTCGGCCTTGAGTTCCACGCTTTCCAGGAAGCTGGCGGCGAGTCCCGAAGCCGCCGCGTCAGGCGACGCCGCCGAGATCACCAAATACTTGCACGAGGCCATCCGTGGGACGCGCGAGCTGGCCCGGGGTCTCGACCCGGTGGGGCTGGACGAGATCGGTCTGGACGGGGCGCTTGAGGCTCTGACCGTCAGCGTGCAGGTACTTGTTTCACGTCTCGTGCACGCTCGAGTGTGATCGCCCCTTTTCCAAGCTTGGCCACGAGGCCGCGGTGCACCTGTTTCGGATCGCCCAGCAAGCCGTGAACAACGCCCTGGCCCACGGAAAGGGTTCTCGCGTCGAGATCAGCCTGAGCGCGAAGGACGGGCAGGGCCTCTTAAGCATCCGGGACGATGGGGTCGGCTTGCCCGAGGAGTCACCTGGTTCGGCAGGGATCGGGATCCTGTACGATGAGCTACCGGGCGCGCTTGATCGGTGCGTCCCTGTCAGTCCGGCGGGGCTCGCAGAAGGGGGTGGAGGTTGTCTGCGCTTTTCCCCTTTCCCCGGCCTCCGATACCCGCGAGAATCGCGACCATGCCCGCAATAACACCTAAACAACGCCCCTCGCCCAGGAAGAAGATTCTCATCGTGGACGACCACCCGATGCTGCGGCGCGGGCTGGCCGCGCTGATCGGGTCCGAGGCTGACCTCGCGGTGTGCGGCGAAGCCGGCACCTGCCAGGCAGCGCTCGAGGCCATCCAGAAGAGTGAACCCGACCTGGTGATTGTGGATGTCGCGCTGGACGGGCGGGACGGCCTGGACCTGATCAAGGAGATGAAAGCACGCCAGCCGGAGATTCCGGCGTTAGTGCTCTCGATGCACGACGAAGCGGTGTATGCCGAGCGCGCTCTGCGGGCCGGCGCGCAGGGCTATGTCGCCAAGCAAGAGCTGGACGAGACGGTCCTGGTGGCCATCCGCCGGGTGTTTGCCGGCGAGATCTACATGAGCGAAAAGCTCAAGGCGCGGCTGGCGGTGCAATTCCTGGGTGGGCGAACTCTCGAAACCGGCACGTTCCGTGGGCACGCTCAGCGACCGTGAACTGCAAGTTTTCGGCTTGATCGGCCAGGGTCGGAGCACGCGCCAGATTGCCGAAACCCTCCATCTGAGCGTCAAGACCATCGAGTCTCACAACGAGCATATCAAGCAGAAGCTGAGCCTCGACTCTGCGGCGGAGCTGGCCCACCGCGCGACCCAGTGGGTTGAATCCGGCCGAACCGGCTGACCCGCGATTTCCCCTTCCGCTAGTGTGGTGTCTCAGAATTGCGCTGACATAGGCCAAAGCGCCAGTCCTCTGGCGTTTTGGCCCCTCGCGCTAAGGTATCTGCAATTCTGAGACACCACACTAGCTTCCGCATGGGGCTTTCCCCTATGCCTCAATCAGGGCGTCGCCCTGATGCTTTTGCGCCGCTTCTGCGGCATCTTGTCGCATCTGCCGAGTGGACCAATCCAGGCAGACCACCTGAGCGATGCACAACCACAGCTTTTCATTAGCGCCGCCCGCCAAGCGGCGCATCTTGATCGTGGACGACCATCCCCTGGTGCGCCACGGGCTCACCGCGCTGATCAACTCCGAGCCTGATCTCACCGTGTGCGCCGAAGCCGCCACGCGACGAGGCGGGCTGGAGGCGATCGCCTCCTCCCGACCCGACCTGGTCATCGCCGATCTCTCGCTCGGGGACGGTGATGGCCTGTCCCTGCTAAAGGAGATCCGTTCGGGCGATGCGGACCTGCCCGTGCTGATGTTCTCTATGCACGACGCCTCCGCCTACGCCAAGCGCGCGTTCCAGGCTGGAGCCAACGGCTACGTCAGCAAGCAGGAGACGGGTGAGACGTTGCTCACGGCCATTCATGGCCTGCTGGGCGGCTAGCGGCGCCGAAGCCCAAAGATCGGGGCTGGGATCGAGACGGCGTAACCGGCCGTTCCGCCGGTGTCGGCGGTTCTCTCCACTTTCCCTTGTTCAGCAGTCAAGAACCCGAGGCCGCCTCGATGTGGCGCGCGCGCGGCGCACCGGCTATGGGGGATTCCCCCAGCCATAAAATGAGGATTCCCCCACCCCAGAAATCAGGGCGGCGCCCCGATGCGCGGGGCGATCCGGCAGTCGAGGTTATCGGCAGCGTTAAGGTGCGGTTTCCCCGCCAGGACGGCGAGGGCCGTCGGGCGAGTCAACCCGGGCGCGGAGCGAGCGATCAGAAGCAACAACCCTTTGAGAGAATTGAAATGAAGATACCAACGCACGGTCCGGTTCAGTCAATCCCGATGGTTTAACTGTGCGCCTCGTGACCAGAGGCACACCCAACACTCACGGAGAAAAAGTATGCAAACAATAATGAAGAATAAACTCGTCCTCAGCACGCTCGCCTTCCCGGCGCTGCTCATCTCAGCCCTTATCTCTCAACCCGCCATCGGCTTCGCCCAAGGCACGGCATTCACCTATCAGGGTCAGCTTAGCTCCGGCGGCAGTCCGGCCAATGGCAGCTACGACCTCCAGTTCGGCTTGTGGAGCGCGGCGAGCGGCCCGTCGCAAATCGGCTCCACGCTCACCAGCACCGCCACCGCAGTGAGCAACGGCCTGTTCACGGTGACGCTGGATTTCGGCGCCAACTTCCCCGGCGCGGACCGCTGGATGGAGATTGGCGTTCGTCCCAGCGGTCCGGGCGCTTTTAGCACCCTTTCGCCCCGGCAAAAACTCACGCCCTCGCCCTACGCCATCATGGCGGGTAGTGTCCAGAGCACCAATATTTTGGGTCCCACGGATATCGGCACGGCCAACCTTGTGGGCACGCTACCGGACGCGCGGCTGTCCGCAAACGTGGCCCTGCGCAGCGGCGGGAACATGTTCAGCGGGGACCAGATTATCACCAGCGGGAAACTCGGCATCGGCACCACCAATCCCGTCCAACTATTTGAGGTCAGTGGCTACGGCGGGCAAGGCGGGGTCTGGGTGACCGACCTTAATTTACCGGCCTATGTCTGGGGCCGCAGGGCCAACAGTTTTGGTGGCCCGCTGCTGGCTGTAAATGGCAACGACGGCCTGATGTCCGTTTATGGCGCCGGCTACGATGGCACGGAGTACACGACTCCGCGGGCGTCCATGGACCTCGTTGCATATGATAACTGGACCAGTACATCGCAAGCAGCATATATCGCCTTCTCGACCACGCCCTTTGGAACAACTTCCCCCGCGGAGCGGCTGCGAATTAACGCGGACGGCAATGTCGGCATCGGCAACTCATCTCCTTCCTTCAAACTTGACGTCAGCGGCGGCATCCGATGCATCGGGGCGGTGAACACCACCTCGGATGCACGCTACAAAACCAACGTCGAGCCGCTCTCCGACGCACTCGACAAGGTGGTCCGGCTGCGCGGTGTGGCCTTCGACTGGAAGCGCGCGGAGTTTCCGAAAATAGACTTCAGCGCCCGCCGCCAGATCGGGTTCATCGCCCAGGAAGTCCGGGAGGTTCTCCCGGAGGTGGTCTCGGAAGATCACGAGGGTTACCTCTCCATCGGCTACTCGGCCATCGTCCCCGTATTGGCCGACGCGGTGACAGCGTTGAAGAAGCAAAAGGACGCCGAGATCGCCGCCCTGAAGGCCGACAACGCGATTCTCGCGCAAAAGCTCACCGCCCTCGAAGCTCGCGACCAGGCCCGCGAGGCGCGCCTGGCCAGGCTGGAAGACAGTCTCGACGACCGGCCGGCCCGCTTGGTCCGCGCGTCGTTCAGCCGGTAGTAAAAGTCCCTATGCTTGAGGGTTTGGCCTGACTTTGGCACGCCCTCCTGCGTCAACCTGCAAAGGAATCAATATGACAAGAAATTACCAACCTTGGCGGTGGCCCGTCGTTGCCCTGGCCCTGGCTTGCCTCGCGGTCGGCATCACGTGCGCCTCCGCCCAGCCATACACGATCAACTCGTACACCATTGACGGCGGGGGCGGCACCAGCAGCGGGGGGGTGTATTCTGTCAGTGGCACCATCGGCCAGCCGGATGCGAGCACGACGCCGATGACCAGCGGCCAGTATTCCGTCACGGGCGGATTCTGGTCGCTCTACGCCGTGCAAACGCCCGGCGCCCCGTTGCTGGCCATCACCCACTCAGGCAACCAGGCCATCGTGTCGTGGGATTCATCCGTCACCGGTTGGACCTTGCAGACGAACCACAATTTGGCCACGGGCATTTGGGGTAAATACACCGGTGCGGTCGTCAACAACCGTGTGACTAATCCTCCGCCGGCAGGGAATCTGTTCTTCCGGCTCAAGCAACCTTGAAACTCAGCGCGGCAAAGCCGTAACAGAACAAGAAAAGCGGACAGAAAGATAGGATTGTTCTTCAACCAGATGAATCAGGCGCGCCGTGAGTGTAGGGGGCCCGCACATTCGGCTGGTTTGGGTGGCAGGGTTTTGGTAGGTGCATTGGGCATGTTGATCCGACGGTGCTGGCTCTCGTTGCTGTGTGTCGGTGTGCTCGTGCCTGGGGTTGCGGGCGGAGCAGGGTTACCGATCCAATTGCATCCCGACAATCCGCATTACTTTCTCTGGCGGGGCCGGCCGACGGTGTTGATTTCGTCGGGCGAGCATTACGGCGCGGGGCTCAACGCCGACTTTGATTACGTGAAGTACCTGGACACGCTGGCCGCCGACAAACTCAATCTCACGCGCACGTGGACCGGCGGCACTTACTGTGAGCCGGCGGGCGCGTTCAGCATCGCGCGCAACACGCTGGCGCCGCTGGCGGGGCGGTTTCTGTGTCCGTTCGCGCGCAGCGACCAGCCGGCTTACAAGGGCGGCGGGAACCGGTTCGACCTGGAGCGATGGGACGAGGGCTACTTCAAAAGGTTCCGCGACTTCGTGGCGCAGGCGTCGGCGCGCGGCGTGGTGGTGGAGGTCAATTTATTCTGCCCCTTTTACAAGGACTCGATGTGGGAACTCAGTCCGCTGTATCCGGCCAACAACGTCAACGGCGTCGGCGTGGGCCTGGCGCGCACGAATGTTTATACGCTCGACCGGAACGGCGGCACGCTGGCCATTCAGGAGCGGCTGGTGCGGAAGTTCGTGGCGGAGCTGCGGGATTTTGACAACGTGTATTATGAAATCTGCAACGAACCGTATTTCGGCGGGGTCACGCTGGACTGGCAGCATCACATTGCGGACGTGATCATGGACGCGCAGGGGGCGCAGGCGCACCCGAAGCTGATCTCGCAGAACATCGCGAACGGGCGGGCGAAGGTGGTGAATCCGGATCCGGCGGTGTCTATCTTCAATTTCCACTACGCGACGCCGCCGGACACGGTGGGGATGAATTACGCGCTGAACAAAGTCATGGGCGACAACGAGACGGGTTTCAAGGGGACGAACGACGCGCCGTATCGGGCGGAGGCGTGGGAGTTCATCGTGGCGGGCGGAGGACTTTTCAACAATCTGGACTACTCGTTTGTAGCGGGGCACGAAGACGGGACCTTCGTTTATCCGGCGAAACAACCGGGCGGGGGCAATGCGGTCTTCCGGCGGCAGATGCGAATTCTGTGCGACTTCATCACCGGCTTTGAGTTTGTGAAGATGAAGCCGGACAGCACCGTGATCCAAGGGGGCCTGCCGAAGGGGACTTTGCGCGTGGCGCTGGCGGAGGCGGGGAGGGCATACGCGATCTACCTGCGGCACGGGGCGGAGCATGGCGTGCTGGAGGTGGAGCTGCCGGCGGGGGAGTATCGCGCGGAGTGGATCAGCCCGTTGAGCGGATCGGTGCTGAGGGTGCAGGAGTTCACGCACAGCGGCGGGGCAAGGAGTCTGGCCGCGCCGGAACCCGCGGGGGAAGTGGCACTCAGGATCAAGGCGCGGTAGGATACGCAACGGGAACGGAGACGATGACCATGAGCACAAGCCACTGGAGGGAAAAGCCGGCAATCGGAAATGAGCCGGGCGGCGGTACACTACCTGTAGTGTCAGCCTTCCTGGCGCGAGCACCAGATATAGCGCTATTTTTGGCGCTTCTGGCTTAAGGGGCTCCAGATTGCCACGGTTGGCCTCGCGGACGGGTTTCGGGACGGGGATGCGCAGGGCGCCGATTAGAGGGGGAAAAGGATCAGCAATTCAGGACGGGGTTCGGTGGAATGTCTTCGCCCAAGCACCTGGCGCGAGCCGCCCTTTTGGATTGCAATGAATTACTTTCGCCGCCCGTGGAGACGGATTCTGGACGCCCGGATAGGTTGTATTCTCCTGAGCCTTTCAGGTTTGGGCTCGGTTTTCGACGATGCGCGGCCAGGCGCCTCTGACGCTGCCGAAGTGGCGCGTCAGTTTCGGGAAGTCCGGCGCGCCGGGATCGGGGCAGACGGGCTTGCCGGTGCGGTCGAGATATAGGCAGCCCACTTCGTCAGACAATGC